>CAKQRD010000007.1 GCA_934271275.1 uncultured Clostridia bacterium
TCCCCGCCTCTCGCGGCGTTTATGTTTTTATTCTTTTTCGCAAGCGATTGCCGTCAAAAGCTTATTTAACCGCTTTTCCGAACATTATCGCTCTGATATTGTATATTTCAGTATCCGTCACGCCGATCGCTTTCATATAGCTTTCGGTTTTTTCCGAAAGAGTATCGCCTTCATAAGTCTTCAACTGCGCCAAAAACTTTGCGAAATCGTATTCGGTCGTTTTTGAATTTCTTTCTCCGTAAACGGAAAACGAAGTGATTTCGTAATCCTGAATAAGAGTCGCCTCGTCAACGCCGCAAAGCGCGTTTATAAGGAAGGACACCGTACCCGTTCTGTCCGCGCCGCCCGTGCAGTGCATATACACGGGATAGCGGCTCTCGTCCGCAAGCGCGGAAAACACCTTTTTATACCCCGCCGTATTGTTAAACGCTTCCAGATACCCGCCGACGTTATAATATTCGAGTTTGGCGTTCGGAATCGCGCTTTCGGTAAGGTTAAGGTTTTCCGCCGCGCCCCTTAAATCGAAATCCGTCTTGATTTTAAGAACGTCTCTCATATACGACTTGCCGTCTTCTGTAAGAGCAATGCCCGCAAAAGCCGCCCAAGTGCTTTCGGAAACCGCGCCGCCGCGGAAAAATCTGCCCTGCGCCGTTCTTTCGCCGCTTTCGGTCATATACCCGCCGAGGTCGCGCACGTTGTAAATTCCGTCTATTTTCATAGTCCGCGGACCTGAATCCGCCGTCTCGAAAGTAGAGAACGCGTATTTATTGCCGAAGCTCGTCACCGCCGTAACGCGAACGTAATATTTTGTAGCTTTATAAAGATTATACAGCTCCGCGCTCGTCTGCGTGGGATTCGTTTCGATGAGAACCGCATTCGATAAGTCCGCGTTCACCGAATATTCGACTCTGTATTCCGTCACGCCCGAAAGCTTGCCGTTCCAACTTACCACGACGGGCGCAACCGCGTCCTTTTGTCCCGAAATCATAGAACCCGCTACGTTCGCGCCGCTCACGGAAAGATAGTTTTTAACGTTATCCGCATAAGGATATACCGTCGCGCCGTTTGTCGGAGCGGTTATTTCAAAGCTTACGCCAGCGGCTTCGGGAATAACGAACACGCCCTTGCCCGCGCCTACGTTCAGGGTTACCGAACCGTTCGCAAGCTCGGCGGTCTTTTTAACGCCGTTTTCATAATAAATCACTTTATCGAATCCTTCGCCGAACGTGAGAGTCACCGTATTAGTCCTTGCAAGTCTCGGATCATCGGCGTTCACTACCATAAATCCGAAATTGCCGTTGCCGTCTTTAAGACACCCTGCTATAGCGTCGTAAGAAGAAGAAACGGAGGTAAGCACCGCGCTCGAATAAGAACTCGTCCCGTTAAAAACGTTCGCCGAGGCGGAAGTTCCCGCAGAATACTTCGTCCCGAGCCAGTTATATCCCGCCGTTCTTCTCGCAACCTTTATAATCTCCGCGTTGGCGTTCTTCATCGCGGTATAGGTATCTGTCGCGACCGCCTTATAACTTCCGTCCGATTGCTGTTGCCACATATACGCGCCGTCCGCAAACCATTCGGAATTTAGTTGATTCATCGGCTGCATATAGGTAAAATAAACCGCTTTTTCGTATCCGTAGGCGAGCGCGCTGTATAGCTGATAGGTCATCATCTGTTCCGAAACCTTGCCGTGATAGGTGTAAGAAGAACTACTGCCGTTTCTTTGTATCTCTTCGTATTGAGCCTTATTATAAAAAGCAATGGACTGAACGCACAAACTGCGCTTATACCCTTTCTCTTCAGAATGCTTTGCAAATAATTCGAGATTCTGAAAATATTTATCGAGCATAGAATACGAGGTAGTGTGGCTGTATTTGGGATTTACTATACCGCTTTTCTTTCTCGTAATCGTTTCCAAAAACGGGTAATAATCGAAACAAAGCGATTCTTGTTCCGCGCCCGTAAGCCCCTGTTGATACAAATCCAGATAATTTCTGTACTGCGCTTCGGTAAGCCCGAACGTCGCGCCGAAATTGCCGTCCGTATCGGAACTCGCGTTCGGATTAACGTGAACTTCTGCCGCGTTCATACCGAGAAGCGCGCCGTAAAGCATATACCCGTCTCTGTACACGCCGAGGTCGTTTACCAGCCACTTATACCAGTAGTTATAAGTTTCGTACATACGTCCCCTCGGCTCGTCGCGGAGAATAAGTCCGCCGAAACAAGGGAAAGTTTTAAGTTTGTTGTACATTTTGGTCAGATTTTCTTTAATCTGTCCGTCCGCGTGCGTAGACTCCCCGCTCATCACGCCATTTAAATAAAGCGACGGAATAAAAACTTTCGCTTTATAATACGGCACTTTATAAACGTTGCAATATTCTTCAACGAGGTCAAGGAGTTTTATCGCGTCCGAATTGAGATAATACCCGTTAGAGTCGATTTCGCTGTAACCGTCGCCGACCGCGTGACCGATTGACCGATAAGTCATATAATCGGCGTCGTCGCTCATAACGTAGGTGAACCCCGCGTCAAAGTACGACTTTACGTCTTCTACGGTAGCCATACGGTAAACGGCGCCGCCCGTAACGTTACTCACGAGCGTGCCGTTTTCCATATACGCGCCTACCGCAGGTCCGTAATACGCAGCCAGCGTTAAGCTTTTTTTAAGTAGTTTTCCCCCAGAAACGCAATCTGCTCTTCGGTAAGACCGTTAATATCTTTGTTTTCTATCGCGCTCGTCGCAACGTCGTGCGCCGATCTCGCGTTGTTCTCGAAATCTACGTCCGAATAGTAGGTAACCGTTTCGCCGCCTTCGTAACTTACCGTAACGTAAGTCCTTACGACGTACTGCAAATCGCGGTGAGCGTCTCTGATATTCGTGAGAACGAGACTGAATATCACGTTCCCGTCCTGCTCGTAGCTCTTGAAACCATTTTCCGAAGAGTTGGTTTCGAGATATTTATAGCCCGCCGTATCGAGATTTTCTTTCGTGAAATTACCAAGTCCCACGCCGTCGTTCTCGCCGGAGTTATCCACGTTGGTTTTAACCGTTAAAATCATACCGTAAGCGGAAACGTGAGCGGATTTAGCGACCGCGCTCGTAAAGCGTAAGCCCGCCGTTCCGGAAGCTCTCACCTCCGCGCCGTCAACCGTTTCGAGGTGAAGCGCAACGATATTTACGGTAATCGCTTCCGCGGGAGTTCCTATCGCCGCAAAAAGAGCCGCGCCCGTTTTATAGAGTTTTCCTTCGTATTCGTAACCTACGACCTTAGTATCCGCAATCGACACCGAGGGAATCGCCGCAACGAAGTTTTCTTCGTTCCAAGTAATTTTTTCGGTTTTATTAGTTTCGCCGTTGACGGTAAAAGTGACTTCGGTCTCTGCTTCGGGAGCCGCCGCAACGGTGACCGCTTCTGCAGGCATAACGAACGAATACACGCCTTTTGCGCCCGCCGTTACCTCTACGTTCGTTCCGCCCGCCGTCGTGACGGTGGGAGTACCCGCAGTTGCGGGCGTGAAGTATATCGTTTCCCCTACTTTACCCGTAAGGTTGCAGGAAACTTTTGTTCTTCCCCAGATCGAGGTTGTAATACCAAGGTCGTCATTATCAGCGTCGTAAATCTGAATTTTGGCTTTCAGACCATATGCCCTTGCAATCCAGCCTATACCGAAGTATTCGCAGTTTTTCGCCGCTTCGTAAGTTGTAAGCTTACCGATAATACCGCTCGTTTGCTGTACTACGCTCGAAGTCCCGATTATCGAAACCGTAGCGATGGGGGTTGCGGAATCATACGCCATTAAAAACTCGTTGTACCCCGGCCATACACCGGTGCTGAAGGTCTGGTCTTTCGCCCCTTTCGTATTTGCATTAAACAAACCGCGTTCATTACCGTAAGGAGAATCCAGATCGGGTATACGAACAGTCCCCACGCGCGAAGAAGAATTTCCGCCGGAAGAGGTTTCTTCGGAAATGCTTAAACGCATATTAACGTCGCCCTTAGTCTTCGTTGCGTTTACTATCCAACCGGAGTTATGATCTCCTTCTTTATATCCCCACGCCCCGTCAAAATCGTAATATACGTTCATTCCGTAAGTTCCGCCCATTTTGAAGGTAACGTTGCTTGCCGAGATAGCCGCTTCGGTAAGCTGTTCTACTCCTTTAATCACCGTTATATCGGAGAAAACGAAGTTCGTCGCTCCGCTCGGAGACGAAATGATAAAGCCCTCTATCTTACCGTCGGAATTTGCAAGTCCCGCCGCAGGAATCGTGTGATTAAGCTCGCCGTTCGTATTCCAGTTAAAATATACGTCCGCCGTAGAAACGGTTGTTCCGTCGAGATTCTTTATCGTACAACCTACCGTTTTTGCATCTTCCCAACCGAGCATTTTGAGCTTTAAGTGCGTAACGTCTGCGGCGAATACGGGCGTAGCGAATTTAATCGTTACGTCAAAAGCTTTCTCACGACTTTCCAGCTTGACGCGGTTTCTCAAAGCCGCCGTCTGCCAACTTGCGTGTCCCCAAGACTCCTGCTGAATAGCTATATTCGTCGTCGTACCCTGACTGCCGTAGCTCGAAGAATAATCTATCGGAGCTGCGTTTTCGCAAACGAAAGTAACGTCGCTTACCATAAACCACCCGCTTATGTTATCCGTCACCGAGTTTCTGATTATAAGCCCGTTTACCTTTCCGTCTTCGTTTTTAAGAGCGGAAACGGGTACTTTTACGGTAATTACGTCGAGCGGATACGCCGCGCACGTCGAGTCCGCCCACGAATAAGCTATTTGGGTATTATACGCCAAAACGTTTGCCGCGGTATAAATTTCGGTATCGGCAAACGAATAAGTTTTGCCTTCCGCCCAGATAAGCGCTCTGAACGTCACGAACGAATATTTACTTGCTTCAACGTCCTCGAACCCGATATAGAATTTAGAGTCCGCGGTGCTGAACGTTTTTGAAAATTTCGTCATTCCGAGCGTTTCAATCCAACTTGAATATGCTCCCGTAGATAATGCGGCGGTTTTGTCTGTCCTATCGTCCTTCGTAAAGGTATAAGCCTCGGTTATAGAAACGGTTTTGCTTTCTCCCGCGACGATTTCGGCAGCTTCTGCGCCTTTCGTCTTTAACGATAAGCCGAAAACCGCGACGCTTAACGCAAGCAGCGCGCTAAACGCTATAAGCAACGCCTTCTTTATCCTTATACTCATATTACTGATTCCTCCACATATCGAAATCGTCCCTGTCGTTGTCGCCGAGGGGCGATACCATTATAACGTCGTTTTCGTCTATCTTAACGAAAAAAACGTCGGGGTGTTCGTAGCTTCTCATCTTGTCCATAAAATTTCCTCCTGTAAAAATTTTTCTTAAAAGCCGATAAACGGGCTTGCCCGATTTTGTCAAAAATCGGGCAAGGCGTACGCCTTGCAAATTTTTTTAAAATTTCTCGCGTTATTTGCCGTTTTCACCTATATTTTATCATTAAAAGACTTTTGCTCAAATACCTATGTTTGTTCATTTTTTGCTCTGTATTTGTTTTTTTGTTGACTATGTGCCGTTTTTGTGCTAAAATACCCGTATGAGAAAAGATCGTTCCGAATCGTTCGTAATAGAGCCTATGCTGCTTCCGTTCGCCACGCAGCTGACCGCCGCGCAGGACGAATACAAGCACGCGCACAAATTTTTCGAGTTCTTTTATATTACCGCGGGCAAAATCACTCACAAATGCAACGGCATTACGGAAGAACTTTCCGAAGGCGACGCGTGTCTTATCTGCCCCGGCGCGTATCATTCGTTTGTCCGCAAGGGAACGTGCATTCACCGCGACCTGCTCTTTTCTTCCGAGCTTATGAAAGCCGCCTGCTTCTATATAGACGATAAAATTTACGACGATCTCGTTCTTAAAGGCTTCGTAAGATTTCGTATGCGGGAAGAAGACGTTCTCGCGTATGAAAAACAGATCACCACTTTCCTTTCTTATTACGACGTAAGGCTCAGGCATATTCAGGAAAAGCTGCTCGCCGCGTCTATTTTGGGGCATCTTTTATTCTCGGAAAACGATAAGGAAACGCCCTCCAACGACTTCCGCGCAAAGTGCATAGCCGTCGTCAACATCTATTTTTCGCACGCAAACGCAATGCAGCTTATAATCGACGATTTATGCCTCAATCAATCGTATCTGTGCAAGCGGTTCAAAAGCGTTTTCAATATGACGCTTACCGACTACATAAACGATTTGCGCATTAAACACGCAAGCTACCTTTTGCAAACCACCGACTATACTCAACAACAGATTTGCGAGTCGGTCGGCATTGAAAGCGTTTCTTATTTCAACAAACTTTTTAAAACCAAATACGGGGTGGCGCCGGGCTTTTTCCGAAGACAGGCCGCTAAAACCAACAGCGAACAGTTTGCGGGGAAAAACGTTTCCGAAAACGCAAAACCTTAAAACGGCGAAAGCTTTGCGGCACGATAACTCTTATATAATACGCGCGGCAAAGGCGGTTAAACCCGCCTTTGCCGCGTTTTTCGTTCTTATTACTTTAAGTTTTTGTTACTATACGCTCTTGTTACCGTACATTCTTATTACTATACTTTCTTATTACCGTACGTTCTGATTACGGGCGATAACCCTTTCACCGCGACAACACGGTCACGCTGTCGAAAGCTACGGTAAATTCCGCACCCGTTCTTATAACCAGCACGAATTTTTGCAGTTTACCGTCTTTTTCGATATACTCGCGAGCGGTCTTTATCAGCGGCAACAGGTCTATTTCCACCCATTCGTTATACACGCCGGAAAGCGAGCCGTACTTTTCGTCCGCGCGTATGGCGTTCGTATCGTCGTCGTATATGCGCACGTTGCCCTTCGGCATAGTTCCGTCGCCCTGAATACACAGCCTTATTTTCACCGATTCGAGCTTGTCTATATCGTAGTCGTCCGCAAAGCCTATTCCTACCGACACGAAATTATCGGACTTTCTCGAAAACACTACTCCGCCGTAACCCGTCGGCAAAAGCGACGGATTTTGGTCTGCCGTCGCGGCTAATCTGTTTACTGCGGGAGTATTTACCGTTGCGTCGAAATTTTTGCCGCCCAAATCGTACGTGCGTTTAACGTATCGCGGAATTATTCTGCTTTCCTCCGCGCCGCATTCGCAAAACCGCTTTTCCAGCCCTTCGGCTTCTTCGGTAGCCTCTTTAATCGTTTGCCACTCGCCGAAAACGTGACCGCTTACGGGGATAATTTCCGTTTCGTATATGCCGCACGCGCAATAACGACGTTTTTCGCCCGTTCTCTGACAGCTCCCTTTATCGATGATTTCCCATTCGCCGTACTCGTGGTCTTGCGTTGCGAACATTATGTGTCTTATAGAACGCAAATCGTAATCGGTCAGCCCAACTACCGTTTTCAGATAGTTTTCGATAGCGTCTTTCAGTTCGCCGCTTTCCGTTCCGTATTTTTTCAGTATATAATTATACGTTCTGTCGAACGAAACGAGGTTATCCGTATTGTCCTGCATTGCCCCGTCGCCGAAAAACGCGTGCGTGCCGTTCGATTCCGTTATATCCGCACGCCATCTTCTGCCTTGGTAGAAAGACGTTATCTCAAAATCCGCGGCAAGGTCTTCGTAAGAAGCCCCCAAAAAACCGTTAAGCAAAAAACCTATCGTTCCCGTTCTGTCCGCTCCCGCCGAGCAATGAAAAACTATCGGATAGTTGCGTTTATCCGCAAACAGCTTAAAAATGCTTTTAAGATTGTCCGTGTATTGTTTTTGCCACGGTCGCGAATCGGTCATATCGGGAAAAAGATAGTCCCATTGCAGTATGCCGAGCTTGTATTTCGTAATGTTTTTGTCTATCGTGGGCGTCGTGCTTTCAAACCTTAAATCTATTTCCGTTTTGATTCCGAGCTCTTCCGAAAGTATTTTCCTCGCCTCGTCGTTTGCCGTGAATATTTCCGGCGAACGGTATATCAAACCGTATCCGATCGTGCCGTAAGGGGTGGTCTTTCCGCCCTCGTCGCGCACGTTGTTGACGTTCCCGCAATAAATCGCGCGAAGCGGTTCGGTCACTTTGAAGGCGTCTTTTTTCAAAACGTTCCCGTCTTCGTCGCGCACGGTGTATGAGTAAACGATTTGCGGTACGGGATTATAAAATTTCGTTTCGGGCTTATTCGCGTTTATCGAAAACGTTTCCTCGCCGCTCTCGTTTGCGAACGTCACCGTGAATTTATCCGCTCCGTACACGTTCTCCCATTCGAGCTTAACGCCGGAAGGATCGGAAGCGACTTTGTATTCCGAATGATATTCGTAAAGATATTCGGCTTTGTTGTTCGCTTCGAGATAACCTCTCACTTCTTCGGGCAGAACGTTCGCCGTGCCGCCGTTATAAAACGCGGTGGTATCCCGCTTGTAGCTTGCCATAAGTTTTATATCACCTTCCGAACCGCCGCGAATAACGTAGTTTTTTACCGCGGAAACAACGCCGTCCGACCAACCCTCGAAAACGTAGCCCGCCTTGTACGGATTTTTTATCGCTACGTCGTCGTCGGTGTTTTTGTACGCGACGGGATTCGCCTCTCCGAATATCTCGCCGCCGTCGGTTTCGTACGTTATCGTAAAGCTTTTTTCCTGCGAAAGTTCGGGTATGGTTTCGGTTTCGACCGCGGCGCAGACGGAACATACGCGTTCTTTTTTGCCGTCCTCGCCAACGCTCGGTTTTATAACCGTTTTCCATTCGCCGAATTTATGTCCCGAAGCCTTTATTTCAAGGTCGGAAAGCTCTTTTTCGTTCCTGTCGAAATGCTTGCCGCACTTTTTGCAGTCTTTATGTCCTTTTATTCCGTCTCCCGAACAGGTTGCGGCTACGCCTTCCTGCCACGCGCCGAAAACGTGAACGCACCTGTCCGCCGCGTTCTTGCCGGAACACGCCGATAGCGCGGCGACCGCAATCACGCACAGCGCGCACGCCAGAACGGCTTTCCTTAATAATTTCATTCTGTTCTCCTCCGTTATCGTTTTTTTATCGACTTAAAACGGGCGAAATTTTTCACTCGCCCGCCGCTTGGCTTATGCTTTTTTTATCTTCCGTTTTCACTTCCGACTCGGTAAACTCTACGTAACGCTTTAAGGTGTAGTGTTCACGCGCCGCGTCTATTTCCGCAAAGCGCGCGGTTTCGACAAACGCTTCCCTCGCTTTTGCCCTGTCCGTTTCGTTACCTTGCGGGAAATAATAATAATAATTCAGATACAATATATCGAGCGGCGTGGTTTTTACGCCGGCAAGCCTTTTCAGATATTTTTCTCTTTCTTCGCCGTCGTATCTTTCCGTAATCTTCTTTTCGCCCGTTTCTATCGCCTTTATCGCCTTTACGAGCATCTCGTACGGATTGTTTTCGCCGTTCGAGAAATTCCCGAAAGTCGTAAACCTAATATCCTCGTCGCGACTTACTCTTTCTGCGTAGTTAGAGGAAAACAGGTTTATAAGTTCTCTCACGTCGTCCGCCGCGACCGAATAATACCCGTCAAGATACTCGTCGATAAGTTGCGACGCGGGCAAACGGCTGCCGTTCATAATCTTGCGGTAAGCGTATGCGCGCGCGTTGCATTGCCAGTTCTTTGCGCTGTCGTTAGAACCCTGTACGCACATATACGTTATGCCGTAATCCTTAAAACCCTTTACGTTGGCGTCTATATTCTTGAACGAATCGTAAAACGCGAAATAATCGTTAAAAGCTATGTCGTACGCCCAGAACCAGAACTCTTTGGCTATTACCCTCCATTCGTTCATTATCTTCTCTATGCCCTCGTCCTGTTCGGGATCGAAATAGTCGTGCGCCGCGTTTGAAAACAGCGCGAATTGCATAATAAGATTTTCGTCCGCGATAACGGTATCGTCTATAGGCAAAATTTTTCCGTCTTCGTATTTTACGGGAGCGTCTTTGGTATAGTGGTAAGCAAAAGTCATTATTTTAATCGTTTTGCCGAGTTCCTTTTTCGCCCTCTCGTTCACCCCGCGAACAACCGCGTTGCAAAACCTGACGAGCAAGCCGCTTCGCTTATATTTTGCCGCAAGCTCTCTGTTCTTGTCGTCGTCGAAAAAATCCGCGCCGTCCTCTTGCGTAAGCGCGAAAACACGAACTTCGGGAAACGCGAGAACGTCTTTATACATCTCGTCGATAACCGATTTGACGACGCTTTCTTCCTTCGTTTCGTCAAGCGTTCCGTCGTCTTTCAAACCGTTCGTGATATCCACCGTCGTCATGTTTTCGTCGTTCACGACTATGTGCCGATAAAATTCGGGGTGGGTTTTGCCGTACTTTTCGTAGGGAACGTAGTAGTGAAAATTATGGCATACGTTTCTGCCGTACACTTCTACTCTCCCGCCGTGCGCTTCGTCCGGTTCGGTAAAAAGGTCTTTAATCCTGACTTTTGCCATAAAATCCTGATTCGACAGCTGCTGAAACGTATCCCCCACGAGATACGTGCGCATATCGAAAAGCGGTTCGTAAGAATACTCTTTAACGGTAAACGCCTCTTTTTTCGGAACGATTTCGCAGTCCGCGGTCAAAAACTTTACGCCGAGACATTCTTCCGCAAACGCGAAAGAAGCGTATACGACGGCTCTCTGAGTTTTGCCCGTTATCAGCACGTCTTCGCCGTCGTGTAAAATTTTAAAACCGTCCGTATACGGAGTATCGAGTTCGGAATCTACCACGAGCGAAATTTTGCGCTCGTTTTCTTTTTCTCCGACGGCAACGCCCGTCACGGCGTATAAATAGTTTTTTATCGCCGATACCGCAACGCGGCGAGGCTTTTCGTTAAGCCCTACCGCGTTTACGAAATATTTTTTAAGTTGTTCGTTCGTAATGGTAAGCATAAGTAAAATTATTTAAGGACTACGAGAACGCCTTCTCCCGCTTCAAGCGTAAGCGGAAGTTTAGTAGCCGCCACTTCGCTCGAAACGGCGCGCTGAATAACCTCATATCCGTATTTTTTGTCAAAGTTAAGGGTTACGTTCGCCTTTTCTTTTCTCGAATAGTTCACGACGTACAAGGCCGTGCCGCCGAGGTAGTCAAAACAACCCACAAAGCAATCGTCTCCCGATACCGAAGTAAGCTGGCGGAATTTTCCGTCGCGGATAAGTTCTTCTCTGTTCTCGTCCGTAGTTCTCGCAAGCGCGTTCGCTTTTTCGCCGTGAACGATCAGTCCGATATTCGCGCTGTTCATAAGAACGTGGTCGATAGCTTTTATCTGTTTGTTCGCTTTTTGCGCGTAGTAATACCATTCCGTCACGCTGCCGACCGCAGAAATAAGTCCGTTACGGTTAAAATCGTAAGTTCCGTCCGGCGCGTAAGCAAAGTGAAGCGGAGATATAAGCGGGAAATACTGTATCGCTTTACAGCCGTAGCAAAGCGCGATATTTACGTCGAACAAAAGCTCGCCTTCGTTCGGGTAGTAATCCACAGATTCCTTTTCTATCGATTCGTCGTTCCATTGCCCGCCTGCCTGCAACATTCTCCACAAAGGTATGTTGTTTTTCTGCGCGAGAGAACGCACGGAAGAAAGAGTCGGGAACATTATGCTCAAATCTTTATCCGGAGTATCTTTCTGAGTATAGAAATAACCGGTTGACGACAGGAACGGCACTTTTACATCGCTGAAAATCTTCTCGAAATACTGCTCCTGCGTTATGTTTTCTCTCCAGCCGCCGTATGTGAGATCTCCGCCGCCGTAGCCCAGCGCGTTGACGTACATCTGCATATCACCGCGCCCTATTTCGCGCACCATTCTGCTGACTTCGGCAAGCCCGTCCAGCTGATACCAGAACGGTTCGTCCGTGCCGCGTATGCCGAGCAACGAATCGTAAGAGAAAAGTCTTTTCGCGCTTTCGTAAAGTTCGCGCGTATCGAACGGGAGCGGATCTCCTTTACGGTACGCTTTCGAGAGCGGTTCTTCATCTCTTAATCTTCTTACCAAAGTATCGACGATCGCAACGTTTGCGAACTGCCCGATACCGTACTTTTCGCCGAGTTCGAGAGAACGCATTACGCTTGCCTCCTGAACGTCCGCCGAATAAACTATCATATTCAGCCCCGCATCTGCGATAAGGCTGAAATATTTATCGTCCACAAGCTGCGGAAACTGATACCCGTCTATGCTTCCGCCCGAATTGTACGGACCGTAGAATCCGCCGATAGGCATAACGTCCGCGCCGCCGAGGTAGTCGAAAGAAAGCGTCGCATATTTTGCAGGCTCGCCCTTTTCGGTAATATAGTAATTGTCGTTTTTAAGAGGTTCTACTTTTACCGAAGAACACCCCGCGAAAGTCGCGCCGAAAACGGCGAACGCCGCTATGCAGGAAATCAATCTTTTTTTCATATTAACCGTTCCTCCTCTTTTCCGCGCGGAAAAATATCAGCGTCGCGCCGACCGCGATTATCGCGGCAATCAACGCAATATCGGAAGATTCAAGCGAAGAAGCGCAACCGCCGCCCGATTCCGAAACGGATATAAGGTCCTCGTTGCTCCACGTGTCGGTATACTTAAAGTCTTCCGCTTGTTTCATTCCGTTTTCTTCGTAAGTTATCGTAACGATTTTCGGTGCGATGTCTTTGTTCACGATTTTGATATTGTCTATCGTATAGCCCGTGTAAACGTAGGATATTATCGCAACGCTGCCGTAAGGCGTATACCCCAGATCAAATTCTACAAGCGGCACCGCAGGGAAAGATTCGCTGTCGGAAAGCTTATACCACAGCCCGAATTTCCCGTCCTGCATGGTAACTTTATAGTTATAAATTCTGCCTGCGTTGTCCTTGTTTAAAATCTGCATTTCGGGAGCTTTATAAGCTTCGGGATAAGATACTAAAAAGTTCCCGTCCACCGCATACAAGTCCGGATAAGGATTATATACTCTCATCGCGTCTTCTCTTGCAAGCATCGTTAAAAGCACGCTGCCACGTGCGTGGTTATCGAAAACGCCTCTGTTTTCTTCCGCTCCGATAGATATACCGAACCACGAATTGTTTACCGCGGGGGTAAGCACGTTGCCGTTATCGTCTAACTTGTCTTCTCTCTGCGCGTCCACGAGGTCGAAGGTCAGCTCGAAGTTGGAATAGCGGTAAACGGTGCTTATAAAGCTGGATAAAACGTCGAATTTAAGCGCGCCGTTCTCAACGTAGCAACCGCCCGAATAACCGCCTGTTTCCTCGTTCAGCGCACGGCTGAAAAATGCGTTCCTGTTATAATGTCCGTTATCGAAATTTTCGGTTATCTCAAGCGGCGTTTCCGCGTTAAAATAGCGGAACGCTTTGATTTTTATCGAGGAAATTTCCGCCGTGCATTTTCCGTTTTGCCCGATAACCGTATAACCTTCGGTCGAGTGTCCGAAGTTCAGCGGGGAGTTTTCGTCGTTTAAAAGCGCGACTTTAGAACTGCCCGCCGCGGAAATATCCGCCGCCATAACGCCGTCCGCTTTAAGCGAAGCTTTAACGGTAAACTTTGCCCCGAACGAAAGACGGTCGACCGAAATCGGCTCTGCGATTTTCACCTCGCCGTTTTCGGAAAATCTCGAAACGCCGACTTTCAACGCGTCTTCGGTCTTTACGAAATAAATTTCCGTACTGCCCGTCGAACCGAGCTTGCCTTCTATGTCGTTTATGCCGAACGCCAGCGCGAAGCGGTTTCCTTCCTCGGTGGGTATATCGTCTATTTTCATCGTATATTCCGCGTTGAAAATATCTTCCATCCCGTAATCGGAATAATCCTGTATTTTAGTGGTTGCCACTAATCTGCCGCTGCTTCTCACGTCGTTGTCGAAAACGATTTTTCCGTCCTTGCCTTTAACTTGCCCGTAATTAAGCCATTTAGCTACGTCTATTCCCGAAGATATGCTCGATTTATCCGCAACGGTCAGAGTAGACGACCCTGCGTGAGCCGCCGAGGGAGAAAGAATCGGAACGACACAAAGCACAAACGCCGCAATCAGCGGACATAACGTCTTTACTATTTTTTTCATCGTTATTCTCCTTTATCGAAGTCGATCCTTTATGGTTTTATTTCTTCGTACCCCGCTGCGTTGAGCCACTTCGACCAGTTTTGCGTTACGTTGCCCTCGAAATCTTTCCAGATTTCGGCGGCGCTCTTGGGATTATCGCCGCGGCTCATAAGCAACACTACGTTAAGCTCGCCGTAAACTTTCATAACGTTGTTGGTAAACATCGGACTTACAGCGTTTCCGTCGGTAACGTAAACGAGCTTCGAGGAATCGTTGTACAACCGTTTTTCGTTTTCCGTCCAACCTTCCGTATTTATCTTGGACTCGTCGGTGATTCTCGCCGTCGCGGAAGCGTGCGTCGCGTTTATGAATCTGGAAAGCCCTTCGTCCGAATAATAGTACTTAATAAACTTTTTAACGCCTTCTTTCGCGTTGGTATATTTATTCACTATAAGCGAGTGATCGCTGCCGTTCTGGTACGTCAATCTTCTCGCGTCGAAAACGGTATCCCAGTCTTTTTGAGTTATTTCGTAATCGTCTCCGCTCAAAACGACGTCCGCGCCGTTATCGAGAACTTCGTCTACCGCCGTTACCACCGCCGCAAGCTCCTCATCGTCCTCGATCGATTCGCATTTATCTATTATCGCGTTGATAACCGGCGTGCGCATAATTCTGAAGTCTTTGGTTTTGCTGCCGCTTCCCTCCGCTTCGTTATACATCCAGGTTCCGTTTACCATCATTGCTGCCTTACCCTGCACGAACTTGGTCTGCGCCTCGTCTTTCTTGGTGGAGTTAGATTTATATAATAACGTTTCGTCACTAAAAATCGCCGTCATCGCTTCGAGCGCGGCGTATTTACCGTCAGTCTTGCTGGTATAAACCTCTTTTGAGGGCGATTTACCGTCCGCGTCTTTAAGCATAAGCCACGTATCGTTATAATAATCGATTCCGGAATACTGCGCCATCCACGCTTTTACAAGATAAGAATAGTATCCGCCGTCAACGAAAGTTACGAACGGAGTGAAATTTTCGTGATCGTATCTTTTGTCGTTCAGAAGCGACTGCGTCAGCATCTGAAGCTGCTTCGAGGTCTTGGGAACTTTGTAATCTTTTCCGTTTATAATATCGGCGTTATACATAATTCCCGTGATACCGCCCGCCCAGCCGAGCATATTCAGAGAGCCGTCCGGATTTTTTAGCGAACGGAAAAGCTGTTCGTCGTATTTTTCCGCGATGGTTTTGTCCTCTCCGTCGATTTTTTCGTTCACCACGTCTTCGAGATTCATAAACAAATCGCGATAATTTTTTAAATTGTCCTGCGAGTTGAAATAAATATCCGTGGAATCGTTTTTGCCGAGACGAAGGGTATTGACAAGAGTCGTAGAATTTGTAGAACCCTTTTTATACGCGTTGTATTCGGGATATTTTTCGTTAAATCCGGCGATTATATCGTCTATAAACTTTTCGCCGAAACCCGCAATCCAAAAGGATATTTCGATATCCGTAGAGCTGTTGGCGGAAGGTTTTTTACACCCTGCGAAAGACGCGAGGGATATTACCGCTGCAAGAGCCACGGTTGCCGCTTTTATAAGTTTTTTCATATTACTCCTTTATTCCTCCAAGGGAAATGTTGCTCATAAGTATTTTATTGAAGAACGCGAATATTACGAGAGGCGGAATACAGGTTACGAAGTACGCCAGATAAAGTATGTCGAACCTGCCCATATTCGTGGCTTCCGTTTGAAACAGATAAATACCCGCAGACAGCGTGGGTAATTTATTCAGATACAACACCGCCGAAGCGTAGTTGTTCCATTCCGCCATCCATATAAGAAGGAACACCGCGCCGAACATAGGAAGCGCCTGCGGCAACATAACCTTAAAGAACACGGTATAGTCGCCCGCTCCGTCCATCTCCGCGGCTTCCGCGTAAGTATTGCTCACGTTCTGAAAAAACGCGTAGAAATACATATAGTTCACGCCGATACCCGTAAAACTCGTAAGTATCATAAGTCTGCTGTTCAGCAAGCCGAGATCGTTCAGCAAAACGTACATACTGCCGCCGTTGCCGTAAATCGGCAAAATCATAGTAACGAGCGAGGCGATAAAATAAGCTCCCGCACCGGGGAATTTATATTTACAGGTAACGTACGCGAGAGTCGCCGTACTCATTGCCGAAAACAGCGCGCCTATAACCGAAAAGTATACGCTGTTAAAAAGCATTCCCCAAAAGCTCGTTTCCGAAACGGACATCAGGCGCATCATCTCGCCGAAATGCTCGAAGTGCCACACGGTCGGAAGAGAAAACGGACTGTCCACTATTTCGTCGTGCGTTCTCATTCCGGAAGAAAAACACCACCACAAACAGTATACGTAAGACAGCGCGAACGCCGCAAAAATTATAAAAATCACGGTATACAGCACGCGTTCCGAAGGCGTTCTTCTTTGCCAGCCGAGAAAACCTTTCTTCGCTTTCATCAGTATTCCACCCCCTGAAACATTTTACCAGAAATTTTTCGTAAGGTGAGCGAAACCGCACAGGATATAACCGTTAAAAACATTCCGAGCGCGGACATGTAGTTGAACGCGTTTGAAGAGTTGTTTATGGAAACCCCGTACACCTGCATGTACATCCAGTTGGAAATAGTCTGCGTACCCGCCTGCCCCTGCGTCAGCAAAAACACTTGTCCGCTCGCGCCGAAAATGCTCGCTATCGAAAGAATGAACATAAGCGCGAAAGTCGGCCAAACCATGGGGATTATAATTCTGAACGCTTCCTGTATCCAGTTTACGCCGTCTATCCTTGCGGATTCGATAACGCCGTCGGGGATTCTCGCAAAAGTGCCGCCCCATATAATAAGGTTACCGGGGAACGTCAGCCATACCATATTTATCAGAACCGCCGTATTAGCGAATCTTTCGTCCGCAAAAACGTCCGGAACGTAGGTAAGATTATACGTTTTTTTAAGGAAAAGTCCCACGTTGTAGCTTCCTATAAGATCCTTAAAGACCGCACACATTACTACCGCCGAAATGATGCTCGGAAGATAGAAAAGTACTCTGTACGCGTTGTAAAGAAATATTTTCTTGTACAGAAAGAACGAAACGAATATCCCTATAAAAAACATTATCATATTAACGCCGAACGTCTTGAACGTGTTCAGAAAGGCTTCGCCCATTTCCGCGTCCGGCGGAAACAGCCGCTCGAACACGGTTTTCATATTGTTGAGCGTAAAACGAATCGTTCCGTCGGCGGCGTTAAACTGAAACGCCATCGCAAACGAATTAAGGTTGACGTAAACGTAAAATATCAAAAATGTGAGCGTAGGCAAAGCGGTAAAGGAAATTATAAATCCCGCTCTTTTCAGTTTGTCCGCCGTTTTAACGTTTTTCATATCTCTTTTTTAACCTTCTTTCCGAAGACTTTGATCAAAACTGCCAACGCCCCCGCCGCAAGCACGACTATACCCGCGTTGCCCGCAGAAAAACTTCCGCCGCAACCGCCCGCGGGATCTTTGTGTTCCCCGTCAGGCTTAAAATCGGCGTAAAGCGTCAAAGATTCGCAAACGACGTTCCCGAATTCGTAGCTTTCGTTTTTACCCGTTTTCCAACCGACGAACGTATAACCCTCTTTTGCGGGGGTTAAATCGGGCGCGGTAAGAACGTAGTCGCCGGAATCTATTTTCACCGTCTTTTCCGTTTTGCCGTCAACCACGAAACTTACGGTGTAGCTCAAAAGTTTTTTATAAATTTTTCCGGATACTCTTAAATTCCCGTAAACTATTCTTCCGTTCACAAGATTTTCTCCGTCCGTAATCGCCAGAACGCCCACGTCGTAAGCTTTAACCGACAACTCGGTTTTAACCGTTCCCGCGATTTTATAATTTTCTTCGCCTAAAAAATACGTCGTCTTATCCTGCTCGTTATAATACGTACCGAAAAAGCGGTCGTCTTCTATTTCTTTGTATTCCTCTATTTTTATATCCTGTTCGGGCATAACGAAAGAATAAACGCCGTTGCCCTCTGCGGTTATGGCGATATCGAGCGCGTTTCCTTCCGTATCCGTGACGGAGGGATTAGCCTTTTCGCTCTCGTCAAAGCGTTTGAAAGTAACCTTTTTACCGGCAAACCCGTAAAAAGTCGTTTCAAACCTCTTGTTTTCGTGAACGGAAGCTCTCGGGCTTAATTCCATGCCGAGGTCGAAGCCTTCCGCGTCGGTAATCGCAAAATCCGTTAAAGTAACGTCTATTTCTTTTTTGGTATTAGTAACGTCCCAGCAAATTTTAGTCGCGCCCTTCTCGTCCGCCGTCTTTCCTTCCGCCGAGCCGACGAATTTGTTCATTCCGGCGGATTGATCCTGCCCGTCTATCGTAACGCCGAAAGCGTGGGAGGAAGTATCGTACTTTATATCCGTATACGCGCCCTCCCTATAAACGGTAACGTTGCCGATGCCGGGATTACCCGTACCGAAAACGTACCACATCGTCGATTTCGTGTCTGCATAAGCGTAGGCGACGTCTTCCGACTTTCCCCTTACGAGTCCGTAAAAATCCTCGCCGTCGAGTTCCGTAGAAACGGAAACCGTTTTGAATTTAAGCCGTATATCGCCGTCGGTATCGCGCGTGTTGAAAAGGTACGATTCGCTGTGGCGGTAACTCACTTCTTCCGACACGGCTTCGTCCATTTTAAGACTGTACACTCCGTGATCGATAAGGAATTTCGTTTCTTCGGCTTTTACCGTGCCGAATCCGTCGGTCGCCGCGAATCCGAACGCGGAAGCCGTCGCCGTCAATGCGACGGCGACAGTCGTTATTGCGATTTTTAATTTCTTGAACATTTATAACCGCTCCTGTTTGGTTTTGTCTTTTCGATAAACTCTTACGGCAGTTTATCCGCGTTTTCTTTTAAGTTTTATAACGAGCGCGAAAGCCGCCGCAACGATGAGAATAATCGCGGGTGCGCCGATAACTTCGCTCTTGCAACCGCCTTTTTCGGGTTTGGGATTTTCGGGCTTGTCGGGAGCATCGGGTTCGCCGATTTTTTCGTAAACCGCGTTCACCACCTGATTTTCGCCGTAATTAAGCTCGTAGTTTTCCCACTTACCTGTATATCCCTCTTTTTCGGGAACTGCGGGCGCGGTCACGCCGTCTTTGTTTTCCGCGGTATACTCGATCTCTTTCACCGTATTGCCTTCCGCTTTGAAAGTTACTTTATAAACGATTGCCGTATAAACCGCGTTTACCTCTTTATCCGCCGCGAAATCAAGCTCGAACTTCTCCCATTCGCCCTTATAATGTTCTTTTTCGGGAACTGCGGGCGCGGTTACGTCGTCTTTGTTTTCTACGGTATATTCAAGCTCTTTAACGAGTTTGCCTTCCGCTTTGAAAGTCGCTTTATAAACGATTGCCGTATAAACCGCGTTTACAACCTGCGTATCGTTGAACGCGGGAGTAAACTCTTCCCAAGCGCCGTTTTCGTAACGTTCTTTTTCGGGTACTGCGGGCGCGGCTATCTTGTCTGCCGTTTCCGCCGAATAATTAACCGTCCCCACGACTTTGCCATCCGCCTTAAAGGTTATCTTGTACTGCGCGGGGGTGTAAACCGCGTTGATCACCTGACCGTAGCCGAATTCCAACTCGAAATCTTCCCATACGCCCTGATAGCGTTCTTTTTCGGGTACTGCGGGAATTTCTACCTTATCGACGTTTTCTACGTTATATTCGATTTTCGCAACGACCTTGCCGTCCGCCATAAAGATAGCGGAATAGTTGGTCGGCACGTAAACGGCGTTTACGATTTTTCCTTCCTCTAATTCGACGGTAAAGGCTTCCCATTCGCCGTCGTAATGCTCTTTATAAGGTACTTTCGGTGCGGAAACGCTGTCTATGGTAGATTTCGTAAAGCTTACCGCAATATCTTCCGCGCCTTCCGCCCTGAAAATTATCGAATATTCTTTCTCGGTCGTGCCGCCTTTCATTTCGGAGAAAACGAGATGTCCGTCTTTGTTATCGTCAAGGATAGTCATCTTAAAGCCTTCTACAAACCCGTTTTCGTCTGCCAGAAGTTCTGCGTTTATTTTCACGCCGAGGTTTTTAACCTCTTCTTCCACGCTGCCCGAAACCATTTGTACTATCTCTGTTTTAGTGCCGTCGAGCTTTTCTATCTGCACTCTCTTAGTGCCGCCCGCGCTCCATATAAGCGCGTCGAAATCTATCGTCTTATAAACGGAAACGTCTACGGGGAGTTTGAACACGGTGGTAAGAGTTCCGTTCTCTAAATTTCTGCCGTTAAATAAAAGTCCGTTTTTATCCCAAATCTCTATACCCGCCCAGTTGTTTTTCTGATAATAACCTGCCGTAGAGGAGCTTTTCTGAAGGTCTATTCCTATGACTTCGGGAAAACCCTTAACAGCCTTTATATCGGAGAACAAGAAGTTCGTCGCGCCGTTCGGCGAGGAAATTATAAAGCCTTCTATTTTGCCTGCGGAATTTGCAAGCCCCGCCGCAAAAAATTGCTGTTCAAGCTCGCTGTCCGTATTCCAGTTAAAATACACGTTTTTATCTGCTATTTTCGTTCCGTCGAGATTTTTTATCGTACAACCTACCGTTGCGGCATCGTCCCAACCGAGCATTTTAAGACTGAAATAATCGACTTCGCTTGCCGAAAGCGGAGTAGGGAATTTAATCGTTACGTCGAAAGCTGCCGTACGGCTTTTCAGTTCGACGCGGTTTCTTAAAGCTTCCGTCTGCCAACCCGGCGCGGTCGGAGCCCAAGCGTCCTGCTGAACGACTATACCCGTCGTCTCGCCCTGACTGCCGCTGCTTGCAGAATAATCTATTACTATTCTCGCTTCGTTTGTAAACGTAACGTCGCTTACCATAAACCAGCCGCTTATACCGTCTACGGTCGGGTTTTTGATTATAAGCCCGCTTACCATACCGTTCTCGTCTTTAAGTAACGAAGTGGGTATGCTGACAATGTTTTCTTCTATCGGAAAACCGCTCGATATATAGGTTTTATCAACCATAACCGTATAATTCGCGGGAACATTTTGCGCGGTGTAAATTTCCGTGGCAACGTAGTTATGCAAAGTTTTAGGATCGCTTCCCCAAATATGCGTTCTGAACGTTACGAAAGAGTATTCGCTTGCAGAAACGCCTTCAAAACCCACGTAGAATTTAGAATCCAAAGTACTAAAAGTTTTGGAAAATTTGCTCATTTTAAGAGTATCTACCCAAGCTTGCACCGCGGGCGTATCTAACGCGGGGGTTTTGTCTGTCATATCGTCCTTCGTAAAGGTATAAGCCTCGGTTATCTCGCGGGTTAAAGTCGCGGGCTTATCTTCGTTTGCCGCCGCAACGCCGGAAGCACCAGAAAACGCGGTCGCGGCGAACGCCCCGATCGATAAGCAACAAACTGCCGCCAAACACAATGTCAAAAGTTTTTTCATAATCATCCTCCCTTTTAGGTTTTTTAAATTTTCAAGGCAAATAAGCGTGTTTGCCCGATTTTAGTCTAAAATCGGGCAAGGCGTACGCCTTGCAATTTTTTTTAAATCTGCTCGGTACTTTTACCGTTCGTCGGATTTCTTCTTTGCGAAAATCGCCAGAACCGCCGCCGCGCACAAAACCGCCGCGGGGAAAACCGTTCCCGAAAGACTTCCGCGGCAACCGCTCTGCGGATTATCGGGCGTATCCGGTTTATCGGGTAAGTCGGGATTGTCGGGTTTATCGGGTAAGTCGGGCTTGTCGGGCGTATCGGGTGTTTTTTCGGTATAAACCGCAGTCACCCGTATGTTTTTAAAGTTCAGTTCATAGGCTTCCCACTCGCCCGTGTATCCCTCTTTTTCGGGAACTTCGGGTTCGGTCACGCCGACGTTTTCTACGGTATAGTATTGTTCGGAAACTATTTTCTTATCCGCCACGAACACCACGAGATATTTAATCGGGGTATATTCCGCTTCTACTACCTGCGTATCGTTCATTTCGGGAGTGAAAGGCTTCCATTTCCCCTGATAATGCTCTTTTTTCGGTACTGCGGGCAGCGTAAGATATTCTGCGGTATCTTCGTTATATTCCGTTTCGCCTACGACTTTTCCTTCCGCTTTGAACGTTATTTTGTACTTTGAAGAAACTATCTCTTCGGTTACTATATAGGTTATCTTCGCCGTAGAAACGTTGTCGCTGTCGTCGGTTGCGGTTATCGTGCAAACGTGCGTGCCTGCGGTAAGCCTGCCGCGCTCGTCAAACGCGCCCGCCGTCCAGACGACGGTAACTTTACATTCGCCCGAATCGTCCGTAACGGTAAACGCGTCGTCCGCGGGATACGCGCCCACGGGTACTTCGAACTCGGAAACCGCAACCGTTATTACGGGAGCTTCGTTATCGGTTTTCGGTGCGAGCGATTTTACGAAATTTCCGTCTACGTCGTGATCTCCGAAACGGAACTTCATATCGCTGTTCGCGTCCTTTGCAAACTCCTTACTCACGGTTTTGCCGGAATACGTAAGCGAGAACACCACGGTGGAGGCGTCGTTCGGTTTAAGCTCCGCTTTAACCGTGATTTCGGTATACTCCTTAAAAGCTTTGTCGGGGATTGTGGTAAAACCTTTTTTCGCTCTGCCCCAGCTTTTATCTTCCGACTGCATATTGCACGTTCTTACGTCTATATCGCCCGCGCTGTGGTAAAAATACAAGCCGTAGCTGCCTATTCCGAACGCGGTTCTCGAAAAATGTCCGTATTCGTTTTCTTCCGACCTTTCTTTATACGCGAATTTAACGGAATCGCCGTAATCCAGCTTCTTTTCGCCCGTTACTTTCACGCCGTGCTTCATCTCGAATTGTTTATGCGCGCCCACTTTGGAAACCGCTTCGGAAACGTCGTAACAGGTATTTCCCGCGGCAAAAGCGGCGGTCGGCGCAACGACCGCGCACGCGGCAAGCACGGACAAAATCAAAGCGCATATAAAACTCTTTTTAAACGATTTCATATCCCTTACCCCAACAATATCTCTCTCACGGAATCTATTTCGCTCTGCGAAACGCCTATCGACAAAAGATAATTCGCCGTTTTTTGCTTAAAGTCTTCTCCGTTTTGTCCTTCTATGAATTTAAGCAGTCTGCTTATCGCGCTTATCTGAATACCCGAATTGTTGCACGCTATTTCCGAAAACCACGAAAGTTCGTACTCGCGCATTACGTCCTCTTTCGCCACTCCGCAAACCGCCAAAAGCACGGCGGCAAGCGTTCCCGTTCTGTCACGCCCCAAAGAACAATGGAACAGCATGGGATAGTTTTCGGGATCGGCGCAAACCTTAATTTCGTTCGCAAACGCTTCGACGTACTCCTTTTCGCCGTTTATTCCGCAGCTTTTGCCGGTATGTTCGTCTATTTCGTCAGCGTACCAGGGCGCGGAATAATTGATTCTTTTAACCCCTTCTCCGAGCGGAGAAACGGCAGAGGAATATCCGCGGAGGTCGAGATCGGTTTTTATGCCGAGGCGTTGCACCTGAATTTTCCCCTTTTCGGTAACGTCTTCAAGTTGGGCGGAACGATAAAGTATTCCGTACTTAACCGTTTTGCCGTCGGTCGTGACCGAGCCGCCGAGGTCGCGCACGTTCATAACGCCGTCTATTTTTACGGAACGGACGTACGCCTGAAACCTGAACGTATATACTTTGGAAAAAACCTGTTCTCCCGATTCTTTAACAACCTTGACCTTCCAGTAGTAATCGGAGTTGGGAATAAGGTATCCGAGCGCAAGTTCGGGCTTGACCGTCGTATACTTTTCCGCCGACGAA
Organism: uncultured Clostridia bacterium; assembly: GCA_934271275.1. Taxonomy (GTDB): domain Bacteria; phylum Bacillota; class Clostridia; order Christensenellales; family Borkfalkiaceae; genus UBA1259. Next base: position 23,793 of record CAKQRD010000007.1, read on the forward strand.
AAATCTGCGGAAGTATCTACGTAAACGACGTAGTATTTACCGCTTTCGCACGACCATTTGAGATTTACTTCCTTCATCGGAAGATTCTCCCCGCGCCCGTAATATTTATTGCTGTAATTCGGTTCGTAATTGATGAAAAAATCGGCAACGAACTCGTTATCCGCGTCTATAACCTGTTTCTGCGCGGGCGAAATAACGGTTATCACGTCCCCCGCGTTTTCTTTCGCGGCGACTCTTAACCCGCCGGCAACGGCGCCCGTTCCGAGCGTCACCGCAAAAGCAAGCGCGCCCGCTATAAATTTTCTCGTAATCTTATTCATTTACCTTACCTTATACCTCACCTTACGCATTTTTTACGGCGTCTTCGGCGCTCGAAACCCGTGCAGAACGCCGACTTTCCGCTTATAGCTTTTTTCATTAAAAATTATAACATTATTTTAGTATGCGATAAATACCCGTAGTTATCTATTTTTTGCTCTGTATTTGTTTTTTTGTTTACTATGTGCCGTTCGCTTTTCTTACGGAAAATCGCAAAAAAGCGCGTCTTTTCCTTGCTTGGGAAACGACGCGCCGAATAATTGTACGCATATATAATTTTCGCCGTTTTTATTGTTTTTCGGGTACGTACCCTCGTAACGACAAAGAATTAAGCTTATTATAATTTTTAAATCAGACCGAAAAACAAGCCGCCCTGCCGGACGGCTTGTCGTATAATCTTTTCCGGTCTGTTTGAGACTTACCTTTTTTCGCTATTTGCAATATCTGCTTAAATAAACCACGGGCAAAGCCGACCAGCCGTGACAAAGACTTCCGAGTTCGCCGAAATCTTCCCAGCCCTTTTCCGTTTCCCAGAAGGTCGTCGCGCCCGCTTTCAGCATCTTCCCGTATTTCGTCTTTATGTCCTCTATTACGAATTCTTTATATTTTTCGCTCGTTTTAAGCAACGCGTCGTAATAAAAACCGTTCATGGAAAGGCTTATTTTAACGAGCGTTTCATCGCAAATCGTCGTTTCCGCAACCGAAGCGTCCGCTACTCCCGCAAGTATCGCCATTGCGTTTCCGAGCTGCGAATACCTTGCTTCCCCGACGGTCGATAACTTATACGAATTTTTTCCGCCGTCAAAAAACGTCTTTTTCACCGCCTCGCGCGTTTTTTCCGTCGGAATCCGCGCGCCCGTCAGTTTTTCATAATATCCGCAGGCTATAATATAAAAACAATTAAGAATAAGGTCGTACTGCTTTTCGCAATAATCGCCTTCTTTACGGTTTAACTGCCACGAATTGTCGCTCCCGTCCGTCCATTCGTAAAAATTCCAGTACGGATACTCAAAATCGGCGATAAGCCCGTTTTCCTCCATTCTCGCGCCGAACGTCTGCATTATTTTATCCACGGTCTCGCCGACTTCGAACAGTATTCTGCAATCACCCGTATGCTCTATATACTCCCACACCTGCATAACGTATACGAGCGAGAAAAACGGTATCGGATAATCCTTCCCCGTAGGAAAGCATAACGTAAGAAGCCCGTCGCTTCTCAACCCTTTCGATATAATTAACAAATTTTCACGCTGGCAGACGTATCCCTTAAACGCATAGTATCCGCACAGCATCTGATTCCTGCTGTCCAGCGCGTACATAGCCTGCTCCCGCCACGGACAGTCCTCGTAATGCTCGTGCATACAACATTTAAGAGTATATATCGAAACGTCGTATATTTTTTGAAGCGACTCGTCGGCAAACGCCCGCTTTGTTTCCTTAAACGGATATTCGACGGGGCGAATACCCGCATAACGAAGCTTTATCGGCGCTTCGCTTTCTATCAGCAGATACCTGCCCGCTATTCTCCTGAACGTATTAAGATATTCGTTATAGCCCGCCTTTGCGACGTATTCCGCGTTGAAATCGCAGGTTCCTATTTTTCTCCTCACCGCGCCGTCCGTCAGATGTTCGGCGTAAGATACGGTTATTTTCTGAACCGCGTCGCTAAAAAACTCCAAATCCAAAAAACCTACGGTTTCTTTGCCAGTATCGACGAGAAACCCGTCTTCCGCGGCGATAACCGAGCTTTTCGCCCTCGCTTTTAATTCGCAGTTCCCGCGTTTTCTTAAAACGGCAACGCCTTCGCCCGTTTCGTCGCTTGCAAAAAACGGAGTCTCCGCCGTCGTCGCGTCGTATAAAAAACTCAGACCGAGCTGCGGAGATATTCTCTTGCAATACCCGTTTTTATAGTGCGGATTTACTCTCGAAAGAATGTTTTTATCGCTTTTTAAGAGCGTGTTATCGCCTTGAATTATATCGAACAGCAAATACGCCTCGGAATTTATATAAGTCTGGCTGTCATCGCCGTAATGCCACACGGTAACGGCGATTTCGTTTTCCGCCGAGCAAAAACGCGTTATATCCGTTTCGTCGTAATTTCTGTACCAAGGATAGTCCGCGCACGCGGCAAAGCCCGCAAGCCGACCGTTCAGATAAACGGTGTAATTACTGTCGCAGGATATGCGTAAAAATATCTTTTCTCCGCCGAAGGCGTTGAACTTACCTTTAAAATCAACGTAAGTATCCTTTGCGTTTACGTTGCCGTTCCATATTTTTACGCCTTTTAAAAGCTCGCTCATAATTATAATTCCGTTCCCGTAATTTTTAATCCGAAATAATTAAAAACCCATAACTTTGATTTTTTTTGCAAGATTCGTTCCGTAGATCTCCGCGCCGACGGCGTTCGGATGTAAGCCGTCGTAAAAATATTTACTATCGTGCGGAACAAGCCCGAATCCGTCGATAACCGCCGCTTTGGGCAATTTTTTTGTTTCGGAACAAATCTCCTCGTAAGTTTCGCGCATTCCCTTTTCGTCGCAATCCTTATCGTTTCTCCAAAGAGGCGTTACGAACAAAGCGGGAATATCGCCGTAAATCTCTCCGAAACGTTTAAAAAAACCGTAAACATATTCATCTTTATCGTGCCACGAATGAAGATTCGTTCCCATAGCGACTATAATTTTCTCCGGAACGAAATCTTTGAGCGGAGTTAAAACTTTTTCGTCAAAATAATATCCGCCTACGCCTTGATTCAGCATTTCCCATTCAAAAGTTCTGTTCAATACGTTTACATAAGTCATATCCGTTTCAAACGTACCATACCCCTGAGTTATGGAATCGCCGATAAACAACACGTTCGGTTTTTTCGTTATGGGAAAAAGTTCTTCGTCTGCGGAAATCTCTTTCACGCCGACCTCCGTATCTATCGGAAAATAAAGCGTTATCCGCTTTTTCCCCTCCGGCATACCGTAAAAAAGCGTTCCTTCCTCCGATAACTCTTCTATTTTGTTTTCGGCGATTTTTTTGCCGTTAACGTATAACGCGAACGTGTCCTTTGAAGAACCGCCGAAAAATTTATAAAAAAGCGAAATTTTCGTCGCGGCGGTTTCCGCCTCTATAGTAACGGAACTCGTAAAATAAGCGCGAACGTAGAAAAAATCGTTAAACTTCAAATATTCCTGCTGCTCTTTCGAGAAATGCGAAAAAACGACGTACCCGCCTTCTTTTTCTATAAAATCGTATGCGCCGTGAACCAACCGTTTATCGGCTTTATAAAGAAACATTTTAGTCCTCTTTTGAGTTCTTCTTTTCCCAACGCTCTTTAAGAACGTATGCCGCGGCTTTCGGCTGGCGAGCGCGCGTAAACACTCCTTTTCTGTTGCCGTTTACCCGAATCGTGCCTTCCTTGGTCATAAAATCAGCAAAATTCCAAACGAGTTCGCCGCATATGAACGGAAGCTCGTCCAGAACCCTGCAAGTTTCCGCAAGCAATTCTTTCTGATAGTCCTCCGAAAAGCTGACGGACGGCAAAGAATGTAATCCTTCTATGGTATCCGCCCCGAATTCGGTCATAATTATCGGCTTTTTAAAATGATCGGCGTACGCTTCGAGTTCGGCGCGAAGAAGCGGCTCTACCGCGTCGAGATTGCCTATTTCGTCGTACCAGCCGTAATATCTGTTAATCCCGATAAAATCTACCAAATCCACGACCTTGTTTCCCTCTACGAAATGAGTAAGCTCAACGATGGTCACGGGAAGACTCGTGAGAGAACGGGTATAGTCGATTACCTCTTTAAAATATGTGCGCGCGTTGTCTTCGTATGTAGCGGCTTCGTTCGCCACGCTGTACATAACGACCGAAGGATGATTTTTATCGCGTTCGACAAGCAAACGCATAGCGTTTTTATGCAAAGCGAGAGTAACGTCGTCTAAACGGTCTTTCCCGTAGGTGTAATCGGGCCAGTTGTTGCAGCCTACCGCAGGCACTTCGTTAATCACGAGGAAACCGTATTTATCCGCCAAATCCATAATTTCTTCCGCATAAGGATAATGGCTCGTTCTGAAACAATTCGCGTTTATCCATTTCAGAAGCTCGAAATCGCGAACGTTTACAGCCGAATTGTTTCCCTTTCCGAGTATCGTAAAGTCTTCGTGCATACCGAAGCCTTTTAAGTAAACCTTCTTATCGTTTACATAAAGCCCCGTTTCGTCGAACGAAACCTTTCTTATCCCGAATTGCTCTTCGTAATAATCCGTTTCTGTTTCTGCCGCAAGGGTATAAAGATACGGATCTTTAACGTTCCAGAGTCTCGGGGCGGAAATTCTCAATTCGCCGTTTTCGGACTCGCAGACTACTTTGCCCTCTTCGTCCGTCACTTTAAAACGAGCGTTCGTCGCGTCGCCTTTCAACGTTACTTTTACCTTTTCGTAATCGCCGCCGACTACCGTTTCTATCACGACGTCTTCTATGTGTTTTTTCGGAACGGAATATACGAACACGTCTCTGTGTATACCCGTATAATTATAAAAATCGTGATTTATGACCTGTTTTTCTTTCTGAAAGTTTTGCGGATCGCCGTATATAGCGTGTTTGCCGGTTCTGTCGCAAACGTAAAGCCCGTTTCCTTCCACAAGTCTGCCGACGGGAAGGGTGTGGTAATCGAGCCGATTATCTATAATCACCGAAAGACGGTTCTTATTTTTTAAATCGTTAAGCGGAATATCTATCGGCATAAAAGCGTTATCCGTTCCGCCGATTTTCGCGCCGTTTAAAAACACTTCGCACTTATGGCTCGTCGCTCCGATTCTTAGTCTGTACTCGTTTCCGCCGCAAATAGGAACGGAAAATTCCGTTTCGTATAACACCTTTCCGACATGATCGCGAATTTTTGCGCTCGTCCCCACGTCGTTCATACTCGCCGGTACAGGCATTAAAACGCAATTCTCCGCCTTTTTCGTCGGCAGATAGTCCGCGTCCGTCGTCTTAAAATTCCATATTCCGTTCAACGAAGTAGCACTGCGACGAACGTTCGATTGTACTTTTAACATTATCGTTTCCTTTAATTTTTCTTTGTTTTGTGTTTTTCCTCGAAAATTAAGCCGTGACGTTGAAAATTACGCCATCCGGCAAGCTTTTTATTTCGGTTGAATCGTTTGCAGAATCGCTGTTATACCCTATTACGACGTATCCCGCAGCGTTGATAACGAAATTATCCGTCGAGTTATCCACGCATTTGTGTCCGAAAAGGTTCAGGAACGTGACGCCCGCAGCGTTTACCGTTACGTTTTTAACCGTGTTATACATAAAAAATCTTGCGCCGAATATCGCCACGTCTGTTTTTGCAATATCGGCGGGTTTGTTATACCGTTTAACGTTCACGGTAACGTTTTCAATCGTCATATTGATTAACGTATGCCCGAACAGCGCGGCTTCCGAAATCGCTTTATAAGTCACGTCTTCAAACTTAACGTTTTTTATAACCGCGCCCGAACCGATGTGTCCGAATATGCCGCCCCTGCCCGCGATAAAGTTTTTAATCGAAAAACCGTTTCCGTCCAGAACGCCCTTAAACCCTACGTCGGAGTCGTACGGAATCTTTCCTCGCACTCCGGTCATTTCCGCGCCGCCGAGATCCAAATCTCCGACAAGAACGTAATATCCGAAGGTTACGGAATCTTTTCCGTCCGCGTCTTTCGTAAGCTTCAACCCTTCGAGTTTAGCTCGGGTATTTATGATTTCCGTGCATATTTTTATCGGCACGACGTAACAATACTTGTCCGTATAAACGTATAATTCCGTTTCGGAAAGTTCGTTATCTTCTCCCGTAAGCGCGGATTTCTTAATCGTTGCAGACGAGCCGTAAACGGATTCGCTCGCAGTTTTTCCGTCGATTTCCAAAAACCGCAATTCACCCTCGAACGAACCGTCCGCCGTATAAGACGGGTTTTTTCTTTCGACAAAAACCGACTTGTCTTTCGGAACGACAATCGTGGGAGTGACGACGGATACGATCACGGATATGAACGTAACAGAACTGTCGGTAACGTATTTGCCGACGAGTTTCGTTTCTCCGCGTAAAAGTGCGGAAAGTTTATACCCGCTCGCGGCGTCGCCTTTCACGCACGCTTTGTTTTTATCGAAGTCTGCGTTATAATCGGCGTTCACGTCCCATACGATTTCGGGATTTTTTATCACCTCTCCGCCGACGGTAACCTCAAAATCGAGCGCGACCTCTACGGGCATGCCGGAATCGTCTTCCGCCGTAATGATCGTAGTACGGAATCCGCTCTCGACTCTCGTGAAATCATCGGTTTTTGCGTCTACAACGACGTCTTCCCGATAAACTGCTATTTTAATCGTTTTTTCGCAAAACTTGCCGCGCACCGTCGCGTATACCGAATATTCGGCTGTGCCGGCGTTAAGCCCTTCTACGGTAAGCTTTCCGTTTTCGATGCCGACGGCGGCAACGCCCTCGTCGGATTCTCCCGTAAGAACCGCGTTAAACGCGACTCCTTCGATTTTTTCTCCGTTCCACGAAACATAAATATCCGAGGAGTATTTTTTACCCGCCGTAACGCCGACGAATGAGTCTGCGCCTTTTATAATCGGCGCGTACGGCGAAGCCGCAACGAACACCTTGCAAACGGCTTCCGCTCCGCCCGCGCTTGCCGTTACGACGGTATTTCCGATCGAAACAGCCGTTACGGTGCCATCATCCCCGACGGTCGCTATTTTATCGTCGGAAGTCGTCCAAACGATTTTTTCTCCGGTATTCTCCGCCGTAGCGTTAAGCCTGCCGCTTTCGTATTCGTATAAATCAAGCGTGCTTTGAGAAATAGTTACGGTAGCTTTATTTCCTTCCTTCTTGCCGTCGTCGGTTTTTCCGCACGCCGAGAAAGAACAAATGCCGATTAAAGCGGCTAACAAAAAACAAACGCTTTTTTTCATCTACGCTTCCTCCTTACGTTAAATCCCAGGTATTGAATACCGTACTCGCCTTATAATGCTCTCTTAAACAGGTATTCTGCAAATCGTTGTAATCTTTATAAAACTCCTTACGAAGCGCTTTACACTGTTCCGTGCTGTAAACCGAAGCGTAAGTGGTGCATAAAACGTATCTCGGAAAAAGAGTTTCTATTAAAATATGCTTTTTTAACAGCTCGTAGGTCTCTGCGTCGGAGGTTTTATAAACCTCGATCGCCGCATACGCTTCGTCCATCAGCGAAAGCCAGTTTTCAATCGTTCCCTGCTTCCACACTTCCTCTTTGGCAATATCGTAAGAGTGAACGCCCCCGCCGGTTATGGTTTCGTTATAACGCAAATTTGCAACGACCTCGTTAAAGTATCTGCGCATAATCGGCGCGGCTTCTCCGAAATATTTATCGAACCAGCGGTCAAGCAATTTCCCGTAATCGGTATTTACGTCGATTTCGTATTTAGCCGCTATATAATCGCGGAGCTTGGTAAATCCGGAATTGTTCGGATTCTCGAAAGTGCCTTCGCTGTAAACGTAAGTCGCGCCGCATTCCTTGAAATAACGGAAATTTTCCGTCATCGTCTCAAAGCTGTTGTAAGGATAAATGTATTCGTAATAATTGATTTCGTAAAGCCAGACGTGAAGCTTGCCGTTAAGTCCTTTCCACGACTTGACCGCGTTTGAATAAGTCTTGTTTTCGACCTCGTAAAAACTATGAATATAGTTCGCCGCGGAAGCCGCGTATTCCAAAGACACGCGGTTATGACAAACGAGTTTTTCCGCTGTGCCGTCTTCGTTCGTTTGCTCTTCGGCAACGATTTCGCCGTTTTCGTCCGCATAAAAACGACGGAGATTCATCGGAATACCTTCGCCTTTCTCGTTCCAGACGATGTCTCCCGAGGAATTTCTCGTCACGGGAGCTTTTACGGAAGTTCCGTAAGCAAGCATAACGACGTTAAACTCCTTATTTTCGGAAATTCCCTGAGCGCGGGCTTCGTCGCTTGCGATATATTCGTTCAGTCTGTCCGTTATATCGTTCGTGAAAGTGAGCATCGCTCCCGATATGGTATCGCCGTAATAACTTATACTCGCCGAGCAGACTTTGCAATCACAATTCGTAACGTGATCGCCGTCTATAACGTCGAATTGAGAAATACGGATAATAGACGCGAGAGGATTTTCAAGCATAAACCTTATGAGCGCGGCGGAATACGTTTCTATCATCTTTTCGTATTCTTCTCTGTCGCCGTGCGCGGTAAAGCAAGGCTGCCGTTTTTCCGGCGCATCGTACGAGAACCATTTCGGATGCGCGTTTTTCTCTTCTTCGGTAGTAAAGTCGCCTATATTATGAACGGTACCGCTGCCGGTATTTATGACAAGGCTGCCCGTGGTAAAGCCCATAGAATAACTCTGCTCGCTCGTCATAAGATTACTTGCGACGCGGAAATCATAGTCAGGTCTCTCGGTAATATCCATATAAGGCATCACGTCGCCCGTCTTTTCGTAAATTATCATATCCGCGGAAAGCGCGTCGTAACCTATCGTATACCTCAGAAAGGATATAGCTCCGAGCTGATAGCCCTTATCGGAATAAGCCTCGATAAACACGGCTTTCCCATAGGTTTTTATAACGTATCCGGAAACGCCGAGAGTATCGTAATCGGGCATCGTAAAGCCTGCCGCCGTAAAGCTTTCGCTGTCGCCGAACACGACGTAAAAATCGTTTGAAGTAACCGCTTCGGCGGTCGTTTTTTCAAGTCTTACGCCGGAAAATGCTGCAAGCTGCTTATTGACGAAAGCAGAAGCCGCCTCGGCGTTTTCGTCAGCCACGACCATTTTATAAGCCGTGCTTCCGTTTTTAATAAAATCGCCTGCGGGAGTATCGTATTTAACCGAAAAATCGTGCAACGTACCGGTAACCGAATGAGATTCTACGTTAGCGGTAGGAGCGTTGGCGTTCGGAATTTTGGAAGATTTGTCGCACGCGGCAAGTCCGAAAACAGAAACGGCGGAAATCAACGCGAGCGCGGTTGCCGCAATTTTGTATTTTTTCATTTTATATCCATCCTTTAATCGTTCACAACCACTTCAAAAGAAACGGTCGCGGTATTTCCCGCTTCATCCATCGCGGTTATGCAAACCGTATAAACTCCGCTCACGGTTGCGACGAGCGAGTTTGATCCGCCTTTGAGAATAACGTATCTTCCTTCCGAATTGACGACGTATCTCATTATCGTCATTTTATCTTCCGCCGTCAGATTATCCGTTACTTTTACGTCCGGAAGAATTATATTCTCCCCGACCTTAACCTCTTTCGTGTAAGAAGAAGTCGCTTCGATAACGGGCGCGATCTCGTCCGCAACGGTTATATACGCCGTAAAATTCTTGTAATTATCTACCCAGTTTTCTTCTCTTGCGGTATAACGAACGTTGTAAACGCCGTATTCGGCAAGCTTTATCCGATATTCTCTGTCCGCGGAAACGTTTTCGAGCTTCAAACCGCTCTCGTCGAAAAGAATCTCCTGATTCGGACCGTAAACGGAAACCGACGCCGATACGTTGGGCGCAAATACGTCTCCGCATATCGCTCTGCCGACGACGTATTCGGAATCTATCTTTCTGTATCCGCCGTAATCTCCCGTTATGTTTATCACGGGAGAACCGAAATCGGCGTTATCGGCAGTTATATTGTTATCGCCGACCGATTCCACTCTGTACGCCGCGCCTATTTTCACGTCGTAAGCATAGAACGAAAAATAAATTTTGTCGCTCTTAAATCCTTTGAACTCTTTTCCGTCTGTCGTCTCGGTAACTTTTACGTTACTGTTATTGAAAGTAAATTTTCCGTTTCCGTAAGAAATATCGAAATCTGCGTCCGCTTTAAGCGTATCTGAAATCGTAGCGACATTCTTTCCGCTGGTAAGCGTCGTTCCCGAAGCGGATATACCTATTTTAAGAGATACGGAAACGCTCGGATCGGAAGCGTCCGTACAAATAAGTTCAAGACTTCCGAACTTGGAGCTTTTTTCGTAAGTGACAAAAGAAAAGCTGAAATTTTCGACAAGCTGCGCGTTGGCAAACGTCCAGCCGACTTTATCCGCGGGTGCGGACAGACTTACCATAAGTCCGCTGTCAAGAAGAATTCCGTCGCTCGTTCTTCCCGAAACTTTAACGCCTTCTCCGTAAAAAAACCTGTTCTGATAAACTTCGTCGCCTTCTCTTGCGATAACCACGGGTATGCTTTCTTCCGACGCGGCGTATTCTTCGCTCTGACAATAATAAGTAACTTTTACCGAGTCTCCGGTCTTACTTACCGCAGGCACGAATTTTTCGCCGGCAGAGTAAACCTTCGTTCCGCTTGCGTCTTCTATCTTGACGGAACAAAGCTTTCTGACAAGCTTGCCGTTCTCCGTAACGTATCCGTAAAATTCCGGAAGAACGTATTCGCTCCCCGCAATATATATCGGAGCTATCGCGGGAACGCCTTGATAAATCGGCTTGTCGCCTGCCGTCGCCTTTACGACGTAAGAAACCGAAGCCTCGGTTCCGAGATAATCCGTAGCGGTATAGGTTACCGTCCAGTCCCCTACCTCGTCAGGCATAAAACTGTTATCTATCGCCTGCGTTTTACCCGCGTGCGTAACCGTTACGACTATTTCTTTATTTCCGCTTCCGCCCGTCGCCAAAGCTTCTCCGACGTTCGCGAACGAGCCGAGCGTTACGTTTTCTTCCCTCGTTTCGGGAAGATTCACTTTAAGCTCTTCTATTTTTCCGCCCGCATGTACGGTTCTCTCCGCTCTTGCGGAATTACCGGCGTAGTCCTCGCATTCGTAAACGATAGTATAAAATCCTTTTCTGTCGGGAACGAATTTTCCGTCCGAAACACCTATCGTCACGGGCGTGTTTGAAGAATAATTGTAAATTACGGAAACTTTCACATTAACGTTTCCCGCATAATCGTCGTAGGCTTCGGCTTCGGGAATTTTATACGCCGTACCCAAAGCGGCTTCGGGCATTTCGTCCTCGCCGAGCTTTACGTTAAGAACGGGCGCGTCTTCATCCTCGAACGAGTTGCCCGTAAGGTCTGCTCCGAAAACGCTCGTAAGACAGAAATTTGCGGTCTGTCCCTGATAACCCGAAGCGTATACGGAAAGGCGAACCTTATCGCTCGTAAAGCCTTCCCACACGTCCTTGAAATAGCTCGTATTCGTAAGGTCGCAGATAAGATTTCCCTGAGACCTTGCAATCTTTCTTTCGTTATCGAACGTTAAATTAAACAGCTTGGAATCGGGAACGCAATCCACCGTTTTTCCTTCCCAAGTCTGATAGCCGTTATTGTTTACCGTCTGTTGCGCCGTCCACGTCAGAGAAATGCAAACGCCTACGTTGTCGTTTATGTGAATTTTATTTGCGTTTTCCACGCCGACCATATCCTGTCCGTTCCCGCCTGCGGAAACCCAGGAAAGTTGCTTACCGTTGTTATTCGTCGTCCAACGGTTAATATCCATTCTGACGTAAACCGAAGGATCTTTCGCGTCGGTAATCATAAGCGTAAGCTTATCGAAATCCGCGCTTCCCCTTTCGTCGGGAGTAATAAAGCCTTCTATAAGCTTGTTCGCATCGTTAAGACTTCCGACGTCCACGAGCCTGGTAAACGTAAGCGTTTCGCCTTTGGCGAGCCTTACGAGAAGCCCTTCCGAATTCGCGCCGAATTTCGTATACTTGCCGTAAGAAGCCGTTCCCGTGTCGCCGTCTATATAATACGCAACGTAATCGACTTTGAAGTTATGCGTTTTCGTATAAACCTTTCCGTCGGAGATTGCGGCATATTTCACCGAATATTCGCCTGCGGAATCCAGTTTTACCTTTCTTTCCGTCGTCGCCGAACCGTCCGGTATCGTCACGGAGAAAGACGCTTCTATGTCTTTTCCCCCGACGGATAACGTGGCGTCCGGCACGGTAAGCGTATCGCCGAAATTATAAGACGAAAGAATTTCTCCGCTGTATTTCCAGCTTTCCGCGTTTACCGAAACGGCATAAAAGAGCGAGCCTGCCGCAATAAAAACGGCAAGCAACGCGAATATGATTGCTTTTCTTAATTTTTTAGTCATAATTCCTCCGTTGTTCAATGAGGGGGTCAGCCTTTGACTCCGCCTACCGTAAGGTTTCCTAAAAGTCTCTTATGGAAGCAAAGGAACAATACGAGTACGGGGGCGAGCAAAAGCATAGGAGCAGCCATCTTTACGGGAAGCGTGCCGAATAAATCCAGGCTGCTGCTCTTAATCCAGTAAAGAGCTTCCGAAATCGTCGGATGAGTCGGCAGATAAAGCATCGGCGTCTGAAAATCGTTCCAGTAAGTCACGAAATTTATGAGAAGAACCGTGAAGAAGAGGTTTTTCGCAAGAGGAACGGCGATTCTTACCATAACCGCAAAATCGCTTGCTCCGTCGATTTCCGCCGCCTCCGAATACGCTTGCGGAAGCGATTTGAAAAATTCGTGGAATACGAGGAAATACAGCCCTAAAAAATTAGCCTTCATTATCCACATTCCCCAAATCTTGTCGTATATGCCGAGATTTATCGCCATCTGCAATTCGGAAGTCTGGTTTCCGACAATCGGGATAACCATCGTCACGAGTACCACGCCGTATACGAAGCCCGAGAATTTATAAGTATATTTTGCGCAAAGGTAAGCCGTTATACACGGCACGAGCGTCTGAAAAAACGAACATCCCAAGGCGTATAATATCGAATTCAGCAACATCGTACTCGTAGCTATCTGCGTTTTATGTCCGTCTATAATTTTATCTACCGTAAAGTTATTGTATATGTAGGAAAAATTACCGAAATAAAACTCCCTGGGAAAACCCGTTACCTCGTCGTCCATAGGATGTCTCACGGACATAGTCAACGCCCAGACGAGAAGAGATAGCAAAATCACGCAATATAACGCGAGAACGATAAGCATTATCACGGTAAGCGGGGTAAAACGTTCCCGTTTTTCCCTCTTCGGTTTCAAAGTTAAAGTTTTATCGCTCATATCAATCCTCCGAAGGTCCGAATTTATTCAGCAGCCACCTTACGAGGAAGGTCAGCGGCACGGCTATCAGCGTAAGAATAATACCGAGCGCCGCTATTTGCGGATATTCGGATATATTCTGCTTCGCGTTATACGTTTTGACGTACATCAGATACCCTATCGTTCTTATATCCGACTTCCAGTCCGTTCCGAAGAAAATAAACGCGTTTATCTGGTTGATGAATATTCCTGCGACGCCGGTCACGAGAAACACGGAAACGGTCGGAAACGCCATCGGAAGAACGATATACCAGAACTCCTTTAACCCGCTTGCGCCGTCAAGGTGGGCTGACTCTATTATTTCCGGCGAGATAGAGGTCATTTTGTTTGAATACATCAGAACGGAAGTACCGAATCCTACTAGAACGTTGTAAAACATTACCGTAGCGAACCTATGCTCCGCCAAAAGACTTACGCTTTCCAGATTCAGAGCCTTCATAAATTCGGGAACGACGTTTCCGACGAAACAAACATAAATCGGAACGAGAACTATCGCCGAAAGCATAGAGGGCAAAAAAAGCATAACCCTGAAAAAACCCGCCAAAGGCATCTTCTTGAAAATGTAGTAAGCAAAGAACAAGCCGAGCGGCACGCCGACCACGAGCGTTATCAGATACACCTGAAGAGATACCTGCAGCGACTCCGTAAACTGCTTGTTCAAAGCGGGATCGGCGAACCATTTTATAAAATTGTTCGGCGTAAAAGAAAATTTACCGTAATCGTATACGTCTATTTCCTTAAACGACAGTAAAAGCGAGTTAAAATTCACGCCTATATAAAATATGGCGAATTGAAGCATCGGCCACGCCATAAAAGCGCAATAAAAAATCAACTTTTTCTTTGCGCCGGGTCTGAACGTCGAGCCGTTTTTCATTTTACGCTCTCCCAGTATGTGAATTTATCAGTATTTCTGCCCTTCCAGTATTCATAGGAACTCTTGAAGAAAGCTTTTGCGCTCATAGCGTCTTTCGGATCGGTAAAAGCGTCTATCGGAGTGGCAAAATCGCCGTTGGTATTCACCGTCGTGCAGAGCAGCTCGCCTCTGTGTTTAAGATAGAAAGAATCGTTGGAGTTCGCAAAGAAATAATCGGAAGTCTGCGAGTATTCGATAAGCGACTTCGCGAACGGAGAAAGCTTCTTGTATTCTTCGCTGTTTTCGTCGATAGTATAATCAAACGCTTTAAGCGCTCCGGTAGTCACGGTAAATTCCGTCAAAGACCTGTCCGCGCAGGCATACTGAACCAAATCTAAAGCCGCTTTTTTCTTACCCTCGGCAAGTCCCGCTTTAACGCATATCACGGAATCTTCGTAATCGTAGAAAACGCTCGTCTCTCCTACTTCGTTTTCCGTAGCCTTGGGAAGCGGCATCCAGCCGAATTTACGGTTTTGTTTGGAATATTTAGCGTCTTTTTTAGCCATTTCCGTAAAGTAAACCGTCGCCTCCGATTCCCACCAGGACCCGTCTACGAGCATTGCGTAAGCCTTGCTGTCCGAACTCATATCCGTACCCGATTTAAGAAAATCGCGTTCAGCCATAAGCTGCGAATAGGAAGGTTCAAAAGCCTTGTCGTTATAATATTTTTTGTTGTTCAAAAGTTTTTTGATCAAATCGAGAGCGTAGTATCTGCCCGCTTGACGAAATACTTCGTAGCCGTTTTCAACGGTTATTTCAAGGCTTGCGGTTTCCACCGTGCCGTCTTCGTTGATAACGGGTTCGCCGTTTTTCATCACGACAAGATTTTCCGCCGTCCCGTCGAACGTAAGCCCGAGTTTAGACTGTTCCGCACCTTCATACTCCACAACGAGCGCGGCGTAGAGAAGATTAAGATAGTAACTGGCAAAACTTCCCGTCCAGCAAAGGGGCGTATCGCCGCGTTTAACTATTTCCGAACAAAGGAACAAGAATTCCTTATAAGTCGCGGGAAGTCCGTCGTCGAGAGAATAATCGACGCCGCCTATAACTCCCGTTTTTCCGTCGGGACCTTTGCTCCTGTTCGGATTCGAGGACGAAATCAACGAAAGAGTTTCGGAATCGGAAATATAATAGCCCTTACTGTCAAAAAGCTCTACGTTGTAGATGAGTCCCACAGCGCCTTTATAATGCGGAACGCCGTAATACTTTGCGGTTTGACCTTTCGCGGTTACCCCGCCGAAGAACTTTCTCTGCTCCTCCGTCATTTTTGAAGCAATCGTTTTATTCTCGTATTTACTCGTTTCCGTGACGACTGACGTCAAATCTTCGAGCGCGTTGCCGTTTTTAATCGCATAATAGTCCGCGCCCTCCATAAAATAAACGTCTACCTCTCCGTTTTTCACGTCGTCCGAAGAGAATTTTTTCATTTCGCCGGTATGCCATACCTGCACGCCCTTTTTACCTTCTTCGTAAACGGTATTTTCATTCTCTTTTTCAAAAGAATCTTCAAGAGCGTATAACCATTCGTCCTTAAATCCCGCAAGATAAGTATGCACCTGAATCTGCGTTTTCGTGGGATCAAGAACCTTATCGCGACCGCCTTTGCCGCCGTCGGGCTTGGAACAAGCCGTAAACCCTAACGCGGAAACGGAAAGGATTACGGCGACGATAATGCTGAGCAATCTGTTTTTTCTTCTCATTGTTTTTGCTCCTTTAAGGGATATTACGCCGTAAACCTCATAACGAGTCGGTTTTAAGCACTCTGTCCCTTATAGTTTTTCTTTAATTTTACTACACAAAAGGTAGCTTGTAAATACTAAATATGATTATTTTTTACGAATTTCGATTATTTTTGTCTTTTCGATTTACATTTAGGCTGCAATGTGGTATATTGAATGAAATATGATATGGAGGAAAAAGAATATGGCGGATATTCCCATAACAAACCTTAATTTTTCTTTTCATATTCAGCATAAAGGTTATCCGACTCTGCATAAGCATACGGAAACTTACGAGTTCATATTCATCTTACAAGGCAAAATTCTTCACAAAATAAACAATCGTAAAGAAACCTTAAAAGCCAACGATCTTTATTTTATTTCGCCGCAGGATGCTCATTCCCTTCACAAGCTTACGAGCGACGCCATATACGTCAGTCTTACGATAACGAAAGAGCATATGGACGTTCTTTTGGACTGGATTTCTCCCGTCCTTAAAAAAGATTTAAATAAGCACGGCTTCAAATGCGAAATAACCTCCGAACACGCTATGGAGATATTGCAAATCACAAACCGCATTCTCATATCGAAAGCCGTGGAATATTACAAATTATTGCACGTTTTAACGGAAAAACTTTTGCAGGAAGTGATTCTATCCCAAGCAAACGAAGATATGAAAGATAACTACCACCCTGCCGTGGCAAAGTTCATTTCGCTTGTGGAAACCAACGAAAATCTTACGCTTCCTCTTGAACGTATAGTGTGGATGACGGGATATTCTTATACGCATCTCAACAAGCTTTTTATCCACGACACGGGCGTAAGTTTAGGCAAATATTTCAGCCGGAAAAAAATAAATCACGCAATTATAATGATAAAATGCACGGACGAAAACCTGAACGCTATTTCGGAAAAACTCGGATTCAGCACCTATTCTCATTTTTCGCTTTTTTTCAAAAAAAATACGGGCTTATCTCCCTTGCAATATCGCGTACGCGCCAAGGAAGAGCCGTCGGTCTGGACGGAGAATCGGTAACAAATATATTACGGGCGAAGAAGCTTTTTTCTTCGCCCGTTTTCATTCTTTATAACGCAGAACCGCGTTCCTTACCGAAACGCGGTTCTGCTTGCTACGTTATTTACCCGACTTTTTATTATAATCCTTCATTTACGGTAAGTCCCGCGACTACGGTAGATGCGTCTATAAGAGGATTGTTCCAGTCTCTGCCGAGGTAGTGCACCTTTTTAGCGTTTACGATAACGTTGTCGCAATCAATAATGTTCGTCGTCTGTTTTATCCAGTATCCGAACAAACTGAATATTTCCTGTCCTTTTGCGTTTATCGTTACGTTCTTGAACGTACACCTATCCATGGTATAACCGGTAAGGAATCCGTAATATTCTTTACTATAATCTGCGGGAGTCATGGTAGAACCTTCCGCCACAACGCTGCTCTTAACGTTTATCGTTATATTCTCGAAAGTAGTACCCGCAACCAAATAACCGAAGATGTTCGCTCTCGAGTTGCCGCTATGCACAAGGTCTGTAAATACGAGATTTTTTATAACGGATTTATTCGTTGCGTGTATGCTTACGAACATACCTTCTCTGTTATCCGTATCGAGATTCTTTATCGCAAAACCTCTGCCGTCGAACGTTCCGCACAAACCGTTGCAAGTAACGGTATACGCGCCGCCGAACGTGCCCGCCGTTCCGTCCTCTTTAGCGTAGTCGAGGTCGTTACCGAGTGCGAAATATCCGTAAGCTCTTTCAGCCGACTTCAAGCTTCTGAACGTCGAGGCGAACTCTTTCGTCGTCTTAATAACCTTCGTTGCTAATAAGATATGAACGGAAAGGTCGTATTCCGTGCCGTTCGATTCTGAAGTCATGGTCAAAACCCTTTCTCCCGCGTCGCTCGCCGTAAACGTCGTTAACGGAACGGTAAGAACCCCTTCGCTATAAGTCGCTCCGACGACTTCGTTTCCGTTAAACATAAGGCTCGAAAGAACGCCGTAACCCTCGCCTACCGCAATCGTAGCGTTGCCGCTTGCTATCGTCTGATTTGCAAGTTCCGCGGTGGTGTTCTTAACGCCCAAATCTATAAGGAACGAAACTTTGCCTTCTTCTTTTTCGTAAACGTCTTTCGTGACTTCTCCGGCAGAAGTAAGATTAAGAGTAAGCCCGTTTATTTCCGTGTCTGCGGAAATTACGTCGCCGCCGTCTATTTTACCGATATAATAAACGTTTTTCGCGTTCACTACAAAGTTGTTGCAGGATATAACGCCGCTTTCGGGTAATTTTACGTTAGAACCGAGAAGCGAATAGATCTTTTGTCCTTCCGCGTTTATCGTTATATTGTTATAGGTGTTTTTATCCGCGTAAAGGTTAAAGAAGAAACCTACGCCCGTAGTGCCGGCGTTCGGAGTGCCTTCAAACGTAACTCCGCCCGCAACGACGCTCTTTTTAACGTTTATCGTTATGTTGTCGAATCTGACGTAGCCCGTTGCCCAGCCGAATATGTTCGCGCCGTAACCGCCTTCATGAACGAGGTCGTCGAACACGAGATTCTTTATCACCGAGCCGTTTTTAGCAGAAATTCTTACGAACAGTCCAAACGGGTTTGCCGTATTGAAATTCCTTATCGAATGACCTCTTCCGTCGAACGTACCCTTAAACCCGTCGCAGTTCCAAAGCATGCCGTAAGAAAGTCCGCCCGAGTGGTTGGGAAGCGCTTTTCCTTCGTAATCGAGATCGTTACCGAGTACGAAATATCCGTAAACCGCGGGCTTGTTTTTCTGATCTCTGAAAATATTCTGAAATTCGTCTGTCGTTTCGATGATTTTAGTAACGAAAGTTACCTTTATCGTTACAATGCAAGCCTGCTCGCCGACTAAAAGCATCTTAAATTCTTTGTCGCCGACCGTTTCTCCGTCAAAATATTCGGAAGGAATACGAATCAAGCCGTTTTCGTTCGTGACTTTAACCAAATCCGCGTCGAGATAATAGAATCCCCAGATTTCGCCCTTGTATTCGCTTCCCAAATCTATTTCGTAGAACTCCTCGCCTATCGTCTGATCGCCGAGTTCTGCGGCAACGTTATCTACGTTATGATTAAGAATAAACCCGTAATGATTATCCTCGTCCGCATACACGGTTTTCTCTACGGCTTTCTGCGAATAACCGCACGCACATTCGAGCGCGCCCGTTTCGCCGTTAAAGGTGAACTCGTGCTTAACTACGTTTTCGTAACCGCAAACGGTACAAGTAAGATAATGTCCTTTTTCGTTGAATTTCAGTTCTTCGCCGTAAACGTGTTTTTCGGTAACGACGTGCGACTTATCCCTTTTGCAAACGCCGACGTGGTTTTCGCCGTCCTGCGCGGGAGAATATTCGTAATCGTGATCGAGCGCGTCTATCTCTCCGTCGTGCTTGTAGCCGCAGATTTTACATTCGGAAGTTCCTTTGCCCTTTTCGGTGCAGGTAGGCTCTTTCTCTGTCTGCCATTCCTTAAAATCGTGAGCCGTTTCTTCCAGCTTAACGTCACAACCCTCTCTTACGCATTCGTGCCAGTGCTTATTTTCGTCGTTTTTCCACTCTTCTTTGGCAACGTGTCCGAGAGGCTCGGTATCTCTTTGTTCTTTGTATCCGCAAATATTGCAAGCCCTTTCTTCCTTGCCCTTTTCGGTGCAGGTAGCGGCTTTGCTTTCCGTCCAGTTGCCGAAAATATGCGAACCCTCTTCCAGCTTTTTATCGCAACCCTCTCCTGTACACTTTTTCCAGTGTTCGGTAGCGTTGCTTTCGTAAGTTGCCGAAGCCGTATGCGTGTGTTCGGGCGTTTCGCCGCCGCCCGTTCCGCTGCCGGACTTACACGCGACAAACGAACAAGCGCAAACCGCAAGGCATAAAGCAAAAGCAGTCAATAAAACTTTTCTCAAAGTTTTCATCTTTTCTCCTCCGTCCTTTTAATGAATGAATTCAGAGATTTTTCCTTCTCTTATTTAATATTTTATCATCGAAAATATACGCTGTAAATACCAAAAACGATTATTTTTTACGAATTTCGATTATTTTTTACGAAAAAAGAACGCTTTACCTTTTTTTAATTACTAAAAAGGTAAAGCGTCGCGATATATAAATTCCTTTTTCGCTTGCAAGAAACTTAATTTAAACCCGTCCAGGATTCTTTGTACAAATCATCGATGCTCTTGTGTTCGCCCCATAGCGTAATACCGAGCGCCTTTGCGTCGTCTTTCCAAGCCTGCCTCATAGCGACGATGGAAACGCCGGGTTTATAGGCTCTGTATTCTTCTGGATAATAGTATAACGTCCAGTAGCGAACAGCCATACTCTCCACTTTGATCGCCTTTGCGATTCTCGCATATTCGACGGGATCGGAACTTTCGAGCGGGGCAATCGCCGCGTATGCGGAATCGATATCGTCAAGCCACTTTGCAAGTTTATCCAAATCGTAATCCGACTTAGAGCATTTATGCGCTTTCGTGCTTAAATAGCCTATCGTTCTGTCGCTTGCGTACTTCGTGGCGAACATTGCGCGAATTTCGGTATAAATATTTTTCATAACGTCACCCGCCGCGCCGTAGTAATGCGCAAAGAAATCGTTCGTAAGCTTATCCGTGTCTTCGTTCACGTTGTACATAAGCTTTGCGTTAAGATAAGCTTTCAAGTGCGAAAAACAGGTAGATTCAACCTGATTATACTGCGCGTTGTTAAAAAGATACAATCCGTTATGCTCCGCCGCGAACTGTAAATTCTCTTTAATCGAACCGAAGTTATCAAAGAAATCGAGGTAGTACGCAAAGTTTTCCATATAGAACCAGTAAAAAACGTTCTTGCTTACAAGACTCCACCCCTCGATATTCTTTTTCACGTCCGCGTTTACGGAATCGTTAAAAGAAACGTAGTAGTTTGCTTCTATGGGCGCATACATAACGCACACGTTATCGCGTAGCTGCATATCTGCGTTTACAAGACTGTAATTGCCTGCGCTCCCGGAAACGGGCGCGTCTTGCGTGGCGTGATAAGCGAACATAACGAGGTATGCTTCTCTGTTGTTCTGCGTAAGATAATCGGCGATAAGATCGGAAACCTTATTCATAAACCGTATGTAGGTCGAAGCCTTAAACCCGCCGCGACTGTTGATATAAGAAGTACAGGAACTGCAATCGCACCAGTAGTCGTTGTCTTCTTGACCGAACACTATGTATTTCGCGTTCGCATTGCCGGAAAGAACCGTTTTTATTTTAGAAGCGACTTCTGCGGCAAGCCCGTTTAAATCGCGGGAAAAACAAAGCTGTCTGTACTCATACGAATTAAAAGAGTACTTTCTGTAACGATAAAACCAGTTTGAGTAGCTTGAACTATAAGTCGAATACGGAATAGTCGAAAAAAAGTTGTGTAAAGAGCCGCCTACGCCGTCCGCTCCCACAAGCTGACCGCCCGTGGAATTGAACTTCATACGGTACGAATAGTTAGTGTCCATATTGCTTTTAGTTTCAAAACCGTATGCGGGAAGTCTGTAAGTAAAAGACGGACTTACTATCTCCCCCTTGTAATTATTAAGGTTGCAATTCGATACGTTGGTATCGATATAATAAACGCCGTCCGCGAAATATTCAAAGTTAAAATGCGTTTTCAAAAAATCGTAAACGCCGTATATAAGCCCCGTAGAGTCCACACCCGCTATATACACGTTTCCGTCTATAGTTTTAATAAAATATTCGTTTTCATTTAAATCGGGAATAGTTCCGATAGCAGCCGATAGGCGGGAAGTCCCGCCTATCGAAATGAATTTGCCGCTATAATTGTCTGACGTAGTAGTACCTTCCGAAAACCAGCCGAGTTTTTTGCCGATAGCCTTTTCCGCAAACGTCTGCAACTCGTTAGAAGCACCTATCGCCATGCCGTACGCGGGAAGAATGGTGTTTCCTTCTCCTTCCGGATTTCTTTGCGGAACGACGACCGAATAGGTTGAAGCTCCGTCTTCTACAAGCCTGCTCACGGGGAGATTTATGGTAAGTCCCGCGACTTCGGTATCACCGGAGATAAGTGCGTTAGACCAGTCTCTGCCGAGATAGTGTATCTTTTTAGCGTTTACGATAACGTTGTCGCAATCAATGATATTCGCCGTCTGTTTTATCCAGTATCCGAACAAGCTGAATATTTCCTGTCCTTCCGCGTTTATCGTTACGTTCTTAAACGAACACTTATCCATGGTATAACTTGTAAGGAATCCGTAATAGTCTTTACTATAATCTGTGGGAGTCATGGTAGAACCTTCCGCCACAACGCTGCTCTTAACGTTTATCGTTATATTGTCGAAAACAACTCCCGCAATCGTATGACCGAAAATGTTTGCCTGCGGTTTGCCGCTATGCACAAGGTCGTCGAATACAAGATTCTTTATAGTAGCACGACTGCTGTAAATAGTTTTTACAAACAAACCGAACGCGTTTTCCGTCTCGAAATTCTTTATCGAATGACCTCTTCCGTCGAACGTTCCCGCAAAACCCGTTTCATAATTATTGATATACTGAACAACCGAATAGCCTGACGTACCCGGATTTTTAAGCGGTGTTCCCGCATAATCAAGGTCATTGCCGAGTACAAAATACCCGTATACAGCCTTTCTTTCTTGCGGTTTACGGAAAGTCGTTTCAAAGTCAGTCGTCGTCTTAATAACCTTCGTTGCGAAAAGCGCGTGGATATTTAACGTGTAGTTTGCGGTATCTGAAGAAGACTTCATAACGAGCGTGCTTTCCTGCCCCGCAATCGCCGCGTTCAAGACAGAGCCGAGCGGGAAGGTAAGAACGCCTTCTGCATAAGTCGCGCCTTCTACCGCGTTTTCGTTATAAGTAAGCGAAACTAAATCGCCGTAAGTCGTGCCGATATTTAAAGAAGCCGTTTCCGCAGTCGTTTGATCGCTCGTTGTCTTTTCAACGTCCGTCACGCCGAGATCTACGAGATAAGAAGTAGTTCCCGTTTCGTATAAGTCTTGCGTTATCTCTTCTTTAACGGTATCTTGATTTATGGTAACGCCGCTGTATGCCGTAAGCGCGTTTTCCGGTGTTGCGTCCGTACTGCCGATATACTGCACCTTTTTGGCGTTTACGATAACGTTATCGCAAGAAGTCGCACTATCGCCGCTTCCGATCTCCGGCGCAATCAAACTGAATATTTCTTGCCCTTCTGCGTTTACGGTTACGTTATTTATCCAACTCTTCGTAATATAACTGCTTGCAAACAAGCCGTATCCGTAGCCCATAGTCGCTCCCGCGGGTATAGTGCTTTGCGCCACGTTAATGACTATATTTTCAAGGGTGATACCCTGCATACCGCTAGCGAAAATTGTTGCATTTTTGTTCCCCGTATGAACGAGATTTTCAAATACAAGGTTTTTAATGTACGACTTGTCGTTATATTTTATTATCGGGAATAAGCCGTAACTATTTCCCGTGTTGAAATTCTTTATCGAATGACCTCTTCCGTCAAACGTACCCATCAAACCATTCATCTTGCTAAGGTCGCCTACCGTGCCGCCCGGCGCAGGCAACGCGTTGCCCGCATAGTCGAGATCCGCGCCTAAAACGAAATATCCGCAAATGAATTTGCTTGCCGCTATAACTCTGAACACTTCTTCAAACTCTGCGGTGGTTTTTATAACTCTCGTCGCTACGAATAAGTGAACGGTTAACGTGTAGTTTGCGGTTTTAGTCGTAGTTTTGAGAACGACGGTTTTTTCCGTTCCTCTGTCCGTTGCCGCAAATATGTTCACGGGGAAAGTAAGAACGCCGTCCGCATAAGCCGCGCCTTCTACCGCGTTTCCGTTATAGGTAAGCGAAACGAAATCGCCGTAAGTCGTACCGACAGAAATTGCCGCGTTACCGCTTCCTACCGTCTGATAGTTAGGATTAGGCTTAGTATCCGTCACACCGAGATCTACGAGATAAGAAGTAGTTCCCGTTTCGTATAAGTCTTGCGCTATCTCTTCTTTAACGATTTCTTGATTTATGGTAAGTCCCGCGACTTCGGTATCACCGGATACTACCTCGCCAGACCAGTCTCTTCCGAGATAGTGCACCTTTTTAGCATTTACAACAACGTTTTCGCAAGTATAATACGGACCTTCATCGTTAGGTCTGCGAGTCCAGTACCCGAACAAGCAGAATATTTCCTGCCCTTCCGCGTTTATCGTTACGTTCTTGAACGTACACCTATCCATGGTATAACCCGTAAGGAATCCGTAATAACCGGAAGCGGGCGGCATTGCAGAACCTTCCGCCACAACGCTCGTTTTAACGTTTATCGTTATATTCTCGAAAGTAGTACCCGCAACCAAATAACCGAAGATATTCGCTTGCACGTTTCCGCTATGCACGAGATCTGTAAATACAAGATTTTTGATAACCGTTTTATTCGTTGCGTGTATGCTTGAAAACAGTCCGTCTCTGTGACCGGTATCGAGATTCTTTATCGCATACCCTCTGCCGTTAAACGTTCCGCATAGACCGTTACACGTAACTGTTGCCGAACCGCCGAGATTAGCCCCGCCGTAATCGAGGTCGTTACCGAGTACGAAATATCCGTAAGCTCTTTCGTCTTTCGTTAAGCTTCTGAAAGTCTTGTTAAAATCACTCGTGTCGGTTATAACTCTCGTCGCAACGTAAATCGGTACGGATACGACGCCCTGACTCGTTCTTAACGTCAGTTCGTGTTCGCCTGCCGTTTGCGGGCTGAATAAGTTTTGCGGAAGGGTAACGTAATTCCCCGCAAGGGTTATTCCCGTATTTTTAACGCCGTCGTACGTCGCGTTTCTCAACGTACCGTAGTCTTTGCCGAGATCTATCTTTTGGTCTTTATCGATAAAAGAAGTCGTCTGTTCCGCAACGGGCTTTTTTAAGTCGGCATAAGATACGTTTAAATTTATCGCCGCGCCGCGACCTTCTTCTACTACGGTAAGAGTCGTTCCGCAAACCGTGCAGACTCCGTTTTCGAACTGATGGGAAGTTACGCCTTCGTCACCGTTGACAAAGGTTGCCACTCGGTCGGTTATTCCTTCCGGCAACGCTCCGCCGCTCTCTGCCGCAGAAGCCACGCAGGAGATAGACCTCGCCGCCGATTTATCGCTGAAAGCATAGGTAGCTCCGCCGTCCGTCGTATAATACAAAACAGCCTGATATCTTACCCCGTAGTTGGCTTCTTTCACTTTAAGAACGCCTTTAACGGTGTAATCCAAAATATTTGCCGCCGGTATATCGGCAGATATCTGTTCCCTTTCAAATCCGTATCTTATCTTGAAAAATTCAAGATAGTTACTGCCTTCTTCAGAGGTTCTCGTCGAGAACGCTTCAAACGCCTTTTCGGGCGCAATCAGCATAGAAACCCGACAATTCGTCTTGTAAGATCCGTCCTCGTTAAAAAGTTGACCTTTCAAACCCTCTTTGTTTATGGTCGCAACGAATCTTAAACCCGAATAGCCGCCTTCGGAGGTATCTACCCTCACGTAAGCGCCCTGCTCGAAATCTATGTCCGCCGCGTTTACCTTCGCCGATAACCCTAACGTCGCAAGCGCGAGCGCGAAAAACGCTATGGCGATAACCGATATGATTCTTATCGTCTTTTTCATTCTTCTCACCCTCCTTTACAACCTGATCCACGGATCGTCTATCGGGTTGTCGGTAGCCGACGCGCCGAGGGACATTCCTATTGAAGCGAGAAGCATTTCAAGCTTCGGCGCTTCGTACTGCTTTTTGTCTTTTCTCATTGTTTTTTCTCCTTATAAAAAACGCTGTTTTTTAGGCTGATAAACGGGCTTGCCCGATTTTTTCTAAAATCGGGCAAGGCGTACGCCTTGCAAAACTTTTTTTACGTTAACCTTTTTACTTCACTTTTTTATGAAGGACTTTTTCTTACACCCATCTATTCTCTCCCCGCAAATTATTCCACCATTTCCGCATATATCCGTCGGCGATGGTTCTCCGACTATCATAAATCCCGATTATATTTTAAGTCATAAAAATGCGTTTGTAAATATCAAAAACGATTATTTTTTACGAATTTCGACTATTTTTATGGCTTTACGAATTTTCCGTAGGAAAAAATCGTGCAAAAAAACTCCCCGAGCGCGAGGAGTTTTTTATTTGCTTGTAAGCCTGTGTGTTTAAATTCGGTTTACCTGTTTTTTATAATACGCGCACGTTCGTTTCAGGCGGTTTTCTTTATTCCCCAACGCTTTTGAGTTTCCGTTCCGCTCTCGCTGCAATACTTCACCGTAACGGTGAGAATGCCGCCGTCTATTTCTATCTCCGCATAAGAACGGCTGTGCGATATTTCCGCATAAGCGTATAAGCTCGCGTCGTTTCTATAGACGTAATTACCGGACTGATTGCCCGCAGGTCCGTTCATAACGTATATAACCCCTTCGGGATTTACCGAATACTCCGTGCCGTTTTCTGTTTGTTTATTCTCTGTATAAACTTTGCCTTCCGCGTTTATCGGAAAAGTTCTCGAAACGCAATGGTCGTGACCTTGAAGAACCAAATCCACGCCGCTAGCCGCAAACAATCCCGCAAGCTGCGCGCGCAGCGCAAGGCTTATTTCGTTTTTATCGGGATTTGCGCCCCATTTCCCGACGGAATACAACGGATGATGCAGCGAAACTATTTTCCACGTCGCTTCTTCTTTCAGTTCCCTTTCAAGCCATTCATACTGATCCGTCGTCAATCTGTTCGCCCCGAGACGATTAGTATTTATCATTATAAATTTCGCGTTGCCGTACCTGAAAGAATAGTATATGCCTTTCGCCGTAGACTGCTCGGGCATCTTATAATTAAAATGCTTAAACGTTTCGTTTTCTCCGTTTCTGTACGTCGTTTCGTGATTTCCGCTTATAGCCTGAACGGGAATGCGGGACAGATATTCAAAATTATCCCCGAGCATATGCGTCCAGTAATTTTCGTACTTGGAATATTCCACCACGTCGCCGGTATGAATTATAAAATCGTCGTCGTTTTCGATAATCGCGCTTAAAACCTTTCCGAAATCCTTGCCCGTTCCTACGGCGTTTCCCGCGCTGCCGTTCGCCGTTCCGACGACCTGCGAATCGCTGACGTGAGCGAACCTGAACTTCGACGCCTTCGTATCGCGCGTATTTATCACAGCCGCTTCCGTTTCCGTCCCCGCATATTCGTCCGTTATTTTATAAACGTACGTTTTATCGGGTTCGAGCTTTATTTCCGCTTTATAAACGTAATAAGATATATTTTCCTCCTTGCCGTCCATAATAAACGAATCGAATTTCCGAGCGGTCGGAGTAACCGTCTTTGCGTTTTTATCAAGTTTTTCGCCTTCGGAGTATATTATCCGCGCTTTTCCCGCAGCTTTCGACGTATTATAGGTAAAACCGTATATATCGTTCTCTGCGTCGTATAACGTCAGCGTTACGGAAGTCGGTTCATAATCTTCTTCGGGCTGATTTCTGTAATACGCAAGATTTTCTCCGTATTCAAACGTAAGAGCTTCTGAAGCAAGCCCGCATTTGCAGGACAGCTTATAAATCGCGCGCGCCTCTTCCGTAGCGTCCGAAACGAGATATTCGTCGCTTGCGACTTCGCAAACGTATTGATGCCCCGTTTTAGGCAAAACAAGTTCTTCTTTGCTCTGCTCGACGTAATTCGAGCCGCGTTTTATAAAAGACTTTCCGCATCTTTTGCAGTCGTAATGCGCGGCGACTCCTTCTTGTTCGCAAGAAGGAGCGACTCTTTCTATCCGCTCGCCCATTTCGTGAACGGCGGGCGTTTTTAATTCTTCGTCCGTGATTTCAACGTATTCGCCGTTCTTTTTTATAAAATGTTTACCGCACGAACAATCGTAATGCGCCGCCACGCCATAGTTATAGCAATCCCCCGCCACCGCGGCTATTTCGTTTCCGTATGAATGAACGTGTGCGCTTTCGCCGCCGCAACCGTATACCGAAAAAACGGATATAAAAGACGTTGCGAGCGACAAAATTTTAAGCATAATTCCTTTTTTATTGTTCATTTTTCTTTTCTCCATATTTTTTTATGTATACAGATACATTTGATATTATAAATTAAAATGCCCGCGAAATCCATACTAAAAGCGATTATTTTTTACGAATTTCGATTATTTATCTTTTTCTCTTAACTATTCATTTACAAGCATTTCCGCAAAATGCTAAAATAAAAGAAAAAAGAATGAAAAGCCCTATGCAGAACGAATATAAGAATTATTACGAATTTAACGACGCGGAAAACGAAATAACCTTTTACCGCCACGATATGCCTACGCCCTGGATGAACTATCTCACCAACGGCACTTTTTTTACCATGATTTCGCAGGCGGGCGGCTCGCTTTCGTGGTATAAATCCCCCGAAATATGGCGTATAGGTCGGTATAATTTTTTCAATCTCCCGACGGACGGAAACGGCTTGTTCGTTTATATCAAAGACGGTAAAACGGGCAAGGTCTGGAATCCTACCGTCATACCCTGCGACGTCCGCCCCGATAAGTGGCTCTCGGCGCACGGCTTCGGGTATACACGTTTTCATGCGGAAAATGACGGCGTTACCGTCGATTTGCGCTGTTTCGTGGGAAAAGACGACGTTCTCGTTTACGATATGGACTTTTCCGCAGAAGATAACCGCGAAATAAGCGTGTTTGCCTGCCGCGAAATGGGGCTTATGGAATATCTCCGCGAAGTGCAGTGGCAATGCTATTGCAAATACAGCAACAACGTGCTATACGACGAAAAAACGGACAGCCTTACCTACGAATATTTCGTGGACGCGCAGGCTCGCCCCGAAGAAACCCCGAAGGTCTTTTTCGCGGGCAATATTCCCTCCTCTTCTCACGACGGCAGCAGAAAAAGCTTCATCGGCAATTACCGCGACTTCAAAAACCCCGTTTCGTTGGAAAGGGATGCGTGCGGAAACAGCGACCTTCGCGGCGGAGAAGCGCTCTTCGCTATGCAGTTCGATTTAACGCTTTCCGAAAAGCCGAAAAATTTAAGCGTATTTCTCGGAACTTACGGGCAGAACGAAAGCGTTGCCCCGCTTCTAAAAAAGCTCCGCGAAAAAGACTACGCGAAAAACGCGTTTAACGCGGTAAAAGAAGGACTTAAAACTCGTCAGAAATATTTCTCTGTGGAAGTTCCCGACGCGGAAACGGCACGTATGGCTAACGTGTGGAATCCGTTGCAGGCTTACGTCAACTTCCTCGTTTGCAGGGAAATTTCCTTTTACGCCACGGGTACGGTGCGTGGCGTGGGTATGCGCGACGCCGCACAGGACGTGCTTGCAAACGTTTTATACGACTTAAAAGGCTCGGAAGAAAAAATCGAACTTTTGTTAGGACAACAATATAACTGCGGCAAAACCAACCATTATTTCTACCCCGTCGAAAAGCGCGAGCCGCTTGTCAGCGACAGAAGCGACAATCATTTATGGCTCGTTTACGCGGTTTACAAAATCTTTTGCGAAAGCGGTTCGACGGATTTCCTCTATAAAACCGTACCGTACTTCGACGGCGGGAGCGGCACGGTTTTGGAACATATAGAGAAATCGGTGGAATACGCCGCTTCCCATCTCGGCGAACACGGGCTTCCGCTGATGCTCGGCTCCGACTGGAACGATATGCTTTCCAACGTCTGCAAAGAAGGCAGGGGCGAAAGCGTGTTCGTTTCACAAATGCTTGTGCTTGCGTGCAAGCAGTTAAAGGAAATTTACGGCGTTACAGGCAAAGACAGCGCAGAATTAGATTCAATCGTTGCGGCGCAGGAAAAAGTTCTTAACGATTACTGCTGGAACGAGGACAGATTTATCCGCGCGGTTTCGGACGAGGGCTTACAAATCGGCAACCGAAAGGAAAAATGCGGGGCGTTATGGATAAACTCGCAGAGCTGGGCGATATTATCGGGGTGTTCTACCAAAGAACGCGAAGAAAAATGTATGCAAACCGTTCTTTCCACTCTCGACTGCGGCTACGGCTTATTAAAGCTATATCCCCCGCTCCAACGCAACTATCCCTCCAAAGAACACGAACTTACCTTCGCGCAACCGGGCGTGAACGAGAACGGCGGAGTGTTCTGCCACGCAAACACGTGGGCGATTATAGCGGAATGTATGCTTAAAAACAACAACGAAGCGTATAAAATATATAAAGAACTTCTCCCGCACGAGATTATAAAGAAATTCGGAATAGAATGCTACAACGCCGAGCCGTACGTTTATTCTTCCAACATCCGCGCACCTATGGCTATGAACGCGGGGCAAGCGGGCGTTTCCTGGCTCACGGGTACGGCGTCGTGGATGATGATTGCGTTAGAGGAATATATTTTCGGCATTAAACCGTGTTATGAAGGCTTAAAAATATCGCCCTGTATCCCCGACGAATGGAAACAAGCGACAGTCAGACGCCGCTTCCGCGGTTGTGATTATACCGTCAGAATAGATAACTCCGCCGCTTGCGGAAACCGCGTGAAAGAAATTTATCTCGACGGCAAAAAATTTGACGGCGAGTACATACTTTCCGATAACGAAAAAGCCGAAATTTCCGTCGTTATGGGGTAATATTCGGAATATAGAGAGCGATATACAAACGGCGAGCGACGCGAGGATAAACCTCGCGTCGCTCGCCGTTTTTTATGATTTTGTTGTTTATGCCTTATTCGGGTTTATCTTCTAAAACCAGATCGAAATCGCCCTGCTTTTTTACCTTATAGCCGTTATTCTTATACTCTTCGTAATCAAACGCTTCGAGTTCGTCTATCGCAAGCTTATGGAACTCGTAAAAATTATGCCACCACTTCTGATCGCTGCCGAGTTCCGCGGATAAATACGCGTCCGCTATGTCGCAGCCCATTGCCGGCGCAACGTAAAACGCGCCCATCGCGAGAACGTTTACCCCGTTGCCCGTTATTGCTCTTCTCGCCGCGGGAACGCTTTCCACCACACCCGCGTGGACGTGCGGGCATTTGGAAGCCGCAATATGTATTCCCATACCCGTACCGCAGAACAAAAGCGCGCGCTCGTAATTGCCTTCGGATATTTCCGCGCCGACTCTCAGACCGACTCTGTGGAACATAAGGTCGGTATCTTTCGGATCGCTGTCTTTTTTCACGCCGAGGTCGAGAATCTTCCAACCCTTCTTTTCGAGATGAGCGACGACGGCTTCTTTAAGCGGAAAGCCCGCAAAGTCCGCTCCGACTACCAGAAATTTGTCTTTTACTTTTTTCATATATATTTCCTCCAAATTTTTTTCTTTTATTCTTTTCGCTTTAAGGATATAATATCCCGTTTTTTATAATTAAAAGAACGAAAACAACCGAAAAAACGTGCAATTTTCCGCCGTTTATGATACAATATTAAAAGTTCATAAAGGGGAAAGTCTTGTGTACGATACTTATTCTTTTACCCAGAAAAGGGATTCGGAATTTATAATCAAACCTCATTCGCACGACAAATACGAGTTCGTTTATTTTTACAGCGGCAAAGGTACTATATGCTACGGCGAAGAAAAATTCGATTTTTCCGCGCGGTCTTATTTTCTTATGGAACCGCAGGTTATTCACAGCCACTATTATTCGGAGCAAAGCAACTGTCTTATCGTATGGTTCGAGGCGAAAGACAAGCCCGACCTTACCTCCACCGCGGAAAGCGACACGAGCATAACGATAAGCAGTTTATGCAACAGAATCCGCACCGAACTCGAAGAAAAAGCCATCAATTACGACAAGATGATAAACGCGCTCGCAAACGAGATTATACTCACTTTAATCCGCAACCGCGCCGGCAAAGAAAAGGAAGAAGTGAATATCGATTACCTGCTGCGTAATACCGTCGCTTATATAGACGAATATTTCACCACTCCTCTTAAAATTTACGACCTTGCTTCTTCCTGCGGGTACAGCGCGGATCATTACAGAGTGGTTTTTAAAAAAGCTACCGGCGCAACTCCGAAAGAATATATCATGGAAAAAAGATTGAACCTTGCGGTAGATTTGCTTAAAAATTCCGATATGCCCGTACACGAAATCGCTTATCATTGCGGATTCGAGTACGAATCGCAATTTTCGCGCTATTTTAAGGAAAAATTCGGATATTCGCCGAAAAACGCGAGGAAATTGCCGGACAATCAATAATTTTCTTAAGAAAGTTTACTTACTATAATTTTCAGTTTGCTTTTTTCGGAAAGCCTTCCGCAGAGTATATCCTCCTCTTTTATCTTTGCGAGCAAAATTTCTTTCGCGCTTTTTTCTTCGCACTGGTTTTTGCTGCCGCGCTCTCTGTCGTAGACTATGTACAAAAACCCGTCTTTTCCTTCCGCGCAGTCAGGATAAGAAACTTTATTTCTCTCGTCGAGCAAAAGCGAATACGGAAAGGTTTTTCCGTCGTCTTCGGACAGGAGTGCGGTAAGGTTGTTTCTCCCCTTATAATTATAATGATTTATAAGAAGCACTCGTCCCGAACGCAGTTTTTTTATAAAGAACCGCGAGTTCGGGTTTTTTATTCCGCTTTTTACGGGCGCGGAAAAAGTTCTTCCGCCGTCCGCGCTTTCCGCCTTTTCTATCTCCCCCGTCGTACGGATATAAACTTCTACGTTGCCGCCGTTCTTTTCTAAAAACATATGCTCGTCGTAAGAAGGCGCATAGCTCCTCACCCTTCCGCCGACCTTAAAACTGCCGTTTTTATAAATTACGGCGTAAGCCCCGTCATTCGCCGTCGCGGGCGAAATTTTCATTTTTTTACAGACCTTAACCGTCTTTTCGCAAAGAGTTTTTTCCCATACGGAAACGGGCAAAAGGACTTCTCCGCCGCTCGTTACGAGCGGCTTGTTGAGCATAATTCCTTCCGCGACGAAAAACGGCTTCCCCCAAACGAGATTCTCCGGTTTGTCGCAGGGATTTTCGCAAATAACAGCGTAAGTCCGCATTTTCGGCATCGTGGCGAAAAACAGCCAAAGCCTGCCTTTTTCGTCCGTCCACAGCGCGGGATCGAAGCATCTGCCGAATCTCCCCGCGTCCGCTGCGGCAATCTCCGTAAAACCGTCGTTTTCGTTGCCCGCCAAAAGCACGCAAAAATTTCCGAGCTGCTCGTCTTTTCCTCCGCTGTAAAAGGCTACGTAAACCCTGCCGTTTTCCGTAACCTCCACGCTCGGTACGCCCTGCCACTTCCTTTTTTTTGTAAGATATTTGCCGAGGCGTTCGGTTTTAAATTTTATATTCATCTAAAAACACCTATCTTTGCACCCTGCCGGAGCCGTCGCCGCCGATAAGAGAATTCACTTCTTTTTCGGTAACGAGATTAAAGTCGCCCTGAATCGAATGTTTAAGACAGCTTGCCGCAACCGCGAATTCTATGGCGCAATCCGGTGAAAAGCCGTTTACCAACGCATGGACGAGTCCGCCGCCGAAACTGTCGCCGCCGCCCACTCTGTCTACGATATGTACGGAATATTTTTTAGAAAAGTACGCTTTGCCGCCCGTAAAAAGCATTCCGGACCAGTCGTTGTCGTTTGCGGACTTGCTTTCTCTGAGCGTTATCGCCACGCCTTTATGAGAAAATTTTTCGGTAAGCTTTTTCGCGACGGAAACGTATCCTTCCGCGTTAAGTTTTCCGCCGGTAATATCGCTACCGTCCGCTTCTATCCCGAATACGTCTTTCGCGTCCTCTTCGTTGGCGATGAGATAGTCCACAAACGGTAAAAGCCCGCCCATTACCTTGCCCGCTTTTTCGCCGGACCAGAGTTTTTTTCTGTAATTAAGATCGCAGGAAACGGTTATCCCGCGTTTTTTCGCTTCTTTAACCGCCGTAAAACAAACTTCGGCAAGAGTATCCGAAAGAGCGGGAGTTATGCCGGTAAAATGAAACCAGTCCGCGCCCTCTAAAATCTTTTCCCAGTCGAAATCCGATTTATCCGCTTCCGCTATCGCGCTGTGCGCTCTGTCGTAAATCACTTTGGAAGGGCGTTGGCTTGCGCCCTTTTCGCAATAATACACGCCAAGCCTTTCGCCGCCGCGCGCGACGTGTTTTACGCCCACGCCGTACCTTTTAAGCGCGTTTACCGCCGCCTGACCTATTTCGTGTTCGGGAACTTTGCTTACGAACTCCGCTTCGTCGCCGTAGTTAGCAAGCGAAACCGCCACGTTCGCTTCCGCGCCCGCGTAGGTCGCCTCGAATTTATCCGCCTGCAAGAACCGCAGATACCCCTCCGGCATGAGCCTTAACATTATTTCGCCGAAAGTTACTATTTTCATATACTTCTCCTTTGAACGTTCCCTTTTTAACCCCTTGCCGCTGCAACGAACGCTTTTGCCCTGCGGGTTATCTCTTCAAAATCACCGCTTTCCGCAAGTTTTGCCGAAACGAGATTGCTCCCGATTCCGAAGCCCGCCGCGCCGACTTTTAAGAACTCCGGAATATTCTCTTCGTTTATTCCGCCCACGCACAAAACGGGAACGTCGGAAAGGGGCGCTTTTATTGCCTTCAAATAACCGCTGCCGAGGTTGCCCGCGGGGAACAGCTTAACGAAATCCGCGCCCGCGCGCATCGCCGCGCCGCACTCCGAAGGCGTCATCGCGCCCGGTATGGAGATAAGCCCCGCCGCTTTCGTCGCGCGGATAATCTCTTCGTTTACGTCGGGAGCGAGAACGAACTTTGCGCCCGCTTTTACGGCAAGTTCCAGCTGCGTTAAATTGAGGACCGTACCCGCGCCTATAACGGCGTTTTTATGTTCTGCCGAGGCGATTTCTATCGCTTTTGCGGTATCTTCCCACGGTATTTTACGCGTCTGGTCAAACGTAATTTCCACGAGATTTATCCCGCCCGAAAGGAGCGCTCCCACCGTTTTCGAAACGTTTTCCGAACGCACCCCGCGGATTATCGCTATCAGTTTTTTTTCTTTGATTTCAGTAACAAGATTTTGCATCAAGAGCCTCTTTTTTTCGTTTTCGGGTAAAAGATATTCAGAATACGGCTTTGCCGTATCCCGAATATCCGTTTTTATATTTTTTTTCAGTTATCTTTTTTGCGTCTTAAAAGAAGCGTAATCGCAAGCGCGCCCGCCGCAATAACGGCGCAAACGGCAAACTCTTCTCCTCTTATACCCGAACCGCAGCCGGTTTTATCTTTTGTATAAATCAGCGTAACGGTTTTGTCGCCGACGAGCGTGACTTTAAGGCTTCCTTCCGACTTCTCGTAAGTATAACCTTCTATCGTTTCCGTTTCCGGATCGATTTCCAGATAGTCGCCGTAGAATTTGACTATTATCTTATCGTCCTTAATAGAGTTACCGGCTTCGTCCGCGTATTTTACCGTTATCTTAATCGCTTTCTTTTTATAGGTAAGCGTTATCGTAAGCGCGCCTTCCGCCGCGCCCGAAAGAGGTTTGTCCGCAGAAACGAATTCGTACCCGACGATCGCAGGCGTTTCTATTTCGTAAGTTGCGCCCTCGTCCGTATATTCCGCCTGAACGGTGGAAGAAGTTTTTACTATTTTTCCGTTTTCGTCCACGAAATTTAAGGTTATGCTTGCGGCAAGACGTTTAAGTTCCACCGCCGCAAGGGTTTGCTCCTTATCGGATACCGAGCCGTCCACCACGAACGAGCCGGTTATGGAATGGCTTATATAAACCTTTTTGCCGAGAGAGGGTTTTGCTATATTTACGTCTGCGGTATCGTCCGCTTCGTCGTAAGAATATTTTAGCGTTGCGGGATCGATAAGTTCTTCGGTAACCACCTTTTCGCCCTTAAAAGAAACGGCCGCTATCGTACCGATTCCCGTAGGTCTGTCTACGCCCTGCCATGAATTAGCGCGGGAATCGAGGCAGAAATGGAATTTCGTAAACACCGTTTCCCCCGCGACTCTGAGATTGCCTTCGGGCGCGAGTTCCGTGGCGTAAGGCATAGCCGTACCCGTAGTGGTGAGTATTCTCCACGGAATAAACAGCGTTCCCTCTATTTCTTTGTCCATGTTGTAGTGAAAAGAATCGTTTTCGAGAACGGAAACGGTGCCGTCCGGCAAAATAAACACGTCCTCTCTTAAATATCTTTCTCCGAATTTGTACAAAAAGCCGTTTTCGTCTTCTAACAAAAGCCTCGGAATCTGATTGCCCGCCGCAACCGTTCTGTCTATTTTTATAAGCAGTCCGTCCGCGTCTGCGGTGCTGACCGCGCCGAGCTCGAAAGTGGTCATGGAAAGTTCGGCAGTCGCCTTGCCCGTATTCGTACCGACGATCATAACCGTGCCCATCGTGGGATTTTTTATGTTTACGCCTACGAAATCGCCGCTTTCGTCTTTTATCGCGTCGTAATCTTTTATCGCCGCAGAGTTATAGGTATACGTTATAACCCCGTCTTCCGTGATTACGCCGGAAAGGTCTTTATCCGCGGAAGAGTATTTATATCCGAAAATCTTTTTTGGCGAACATTCGTACTTGTATCCCGTCCCGTCCGCAACGACTTTTGCAAGAGCGGGAGCGGAAATTTCGTTACCCGATTCGTCGAGATACTTTTCCGTAAGTTTAGGTCCTTCTTCCATATCGTACGCGAGAACCGCTTTCGCGTTGCCGGTTATTTCCCCCGTGAGCGCGTCGCTTTTCTCCGCGTTGAATTTATAGCCGTTAAGAGTTTTTACCTGCTCCGTAATATCGAACGGAAAAACTCCGCGGTCTTTATCGAAAGGCACTTTTACTACGAAGCTTTCCGCTATCTCGTTTTGGTTGCCGTCCGTACACAAAACGGTAAGCGCCGCGTCGCTTCTCGTAAAATTAAGCGCGGAAAGAACCGTTTCGTCCTCGTCGATAACGAAAGTACCCGTGGACGCGTATTTACTGTAAATTTTAGTTCCTTTTTTCATGTCCGCAAGGTTTACTTCCGCGGTTTTATCCTCTGCGTTTAAGGAATAAACGAGGGTTGCCGGGTCTAACAGCGAAACGACTTCGGAAGCGGCGGGATTATCCGCGTTTTTCCTTACCGAAGCGATTTCGCAAATCGCCGTAGCACGCGCGGGTTGAAGCTGCGAAGCGGTACGCGTTTGCACGATGAAATGGAATTTTGTAAACACCGTGCCGTTAGGAACGGCTGTGCCCGCCTGCGGAACTTCTTCTGCGGCGACTTCCGAATACGGCATTGTGGTACCCGTGGCGTTCACCGAACCCCACGGTACGAAAAACGTGCCGTCCGTCTGACGCGTTGCGGTAAACGTAACGTTCTGTTTCCACGTCGAAGTATCGGTAACCGTGCCGTCTGCCGAAACGTACTTGTCGTTCGGATTATAAAACAAACGGTACAAAACCCCGTCGGAACTTTCCAGCAAAAACCTCGGGCTTAAATCCGCGGCGGAAAAACTTTTATCCACGCGGAACGCCACGCCGTTGGTCACGTTCTTTTCGAGCGAACCTATCTCGTAAGTCACGACCGCGTCTTTTGCCGTAGCTTCCGTTCTGCCGTCGCCGGAAACCACGAGAGATCCGCCCGCCGCCGTAGTTAAATTCACTCCGGCAAATTCCCCCGTTTTATCCACGGCAATCGTGTGGGAATGTTCCGCAAACGCGCTTACTCCGGAGGCGAACGAACAGAACGCCGTAAGCGCGAGCGATAAAAACGCCGATATAAATACTTTCTTTTTCATAAATTTCTCCTTTTTAATTCCGATAAAACTCAGTCGTCGAAGCCCACGGAAGGAAGCTCGAATTCGGAAAGGGGTTTACTAACGAGCAACACTTCCTCCGCGCCGAAATAAATTACGGCGACTTTTGCTTTTACATACGCCTTTTTCATATCTTATCCTCCCTTATTTTGCGAAATACGCCGCCGCGCTTTCGCCGTAAACAAACATCGCTTTTACGAGGTTTTTAAGGTTTTCGTCTTGTGTCTTGTTTAACTGCGCCGCAATATACGCGTACGCGTTCAACGTAACGGTAGCGTCCCCCGCAACGAATACCTGCTCTTTTTTAAGCTCTGCCGCGGCAATACCCTCTACGGAAAGCGAATAATAACCGTCTTCGTATTTTAACGACGCTTCTTTTCCGTTTACGGTAAACCTTGCGGCGGTCGCGTCGAAACCTTCCTCCGCGGTAAAATAAACGTTCATTTTGGTTCCCGCAAGACATTCAAGCGAGAAGCCCGCAAGGTTAAGCCCTTCGGGGAGCGTGCCTTCTGCTGTTTTTACGGAGTTGCCGACGGTAGCCGAATCGTAACGTAGTTTATCTTCTTCGGAAAGAGAGGCATTCGCAAGACTGTTTTCGTTTTTTCCGAAATAGATTTGCGCAAGCGCGCCGTAATTAAGAGTGTCTTTTACGAGCGTAACGAGGCTTTCGTTCTCCGACTTTAACAGCTCCTTTGCATACTGAACGAAAGAACGGGTTCTCGCGCTGTCGTTAGTGCCGTTGCCGTTATAAAGAGTGAGCGTGACGACTTCCGTCATTTCCGCCGCGTTTATACGGTATTCGAAATAATACGTTTCGTTTTCTTCGTCCGCATACGCCGCGTCCGCTACGGTAAGAACTATATTCTCCTTTCCGTTCCTCGCTATAACGAGCGTGGCGGCGTCTTTCACCTCGTCCGCGATAAAATACCCGAAATGCAACGCGATATCGCCTTCGAGAGCCGCGCTCGTGCTTTCCATAGAAGAAGCCGCGCGGTACCGGAGAACCACTTCTTCCCCGCCCGTGGCTACGCCCGTAAGAGAAGCGTTCTTTTTATCGAACACGAAGCCGTAGTCTAAACGGAAATCCTT
Source organism: uncultured Clostridia bacterium (assembly GCA_934271275.1). Taxonomy (GTDB): domain Bacteria; phylum Bacillota; class Clostridia; order Christensenellales; family Borkfalkiaceae; genus UBA1259. The sequence continues at coordinate 62,570 of CAKQRD010000007.1, forward strand.
CATATCCGAAAAATCGTAAGGATATCCGCCCGAAGCCGAATCGAACGACAGCGTTTTTACGTCCGCCGTCTTCATCTCTTCTCCGCGCTGATTAAGATATCTTACGGTAATAGCCGCGTCCGCGCGGGAGAAGTTAAGCTGTGAGATTTCCGTGCCGTTTTTTATAAAGGTAAGGTTTGCGTTGACGCAATATTTTGCGTAGATTTTTTCTCCCGAACCGATATCGGCAAAGTTTATGTCCGCCGTTTTTGCCGCGTCGTTTACCGAAGAATAATTTTCGGGGGTTAAAGCGACAGCGGTCGATTCGGAAGGCGTTTGCTCGTTCAGCCTGACGTAACCTATATGCCCCACCGTTATCGGACGGGCAGGGTTAAGCGCCGCCGCGGAAGCGTTAGACCTTAAAACGAAGTGAAACGCGCAAACGGTCGCGCCGTCCGGAACGACGGTATTTATCGCCTCTGCCGTCGCACCCGAATCGGGTATAATTTTTGCCGCCGCTACCACGGAAGTTTTGGGAATATACAGCGTAAAGTTCTGTTTTGCTGGTATGGTGTAATTATATCCGCTGCCATAACCGGAAAGAGCGGTACCGTTTGTATTTACCGCAAAATTCCCGTCCGCCTTCACGCGGTAAAGATTGCCGTCCGTCGTCTGAAAATACATCTGCGCGAATTGATTTCCCGCGGTATTATTGCGTTCGTCTATCTGCACGAAAAATCCGTCCGCTTCCGCAACGCTCGCGTTTTGGAGCGCATAACTTATAACGGGCGCGTTATCGGTCTTTGCCGAAGGCTGAACTTTGCCCGCAAAGGTAAACGCTCCGTTTACGCCGCTTTTTACGTTAATCCCGCCGAACGCGCCGCCCGCGGTAACGACCTGATAATCGAGTTCCGTTTCCGCAAGCACCCCTCCTTTTCTCATGCCGAGCGTCCAAAACGCCGCAAAGCATACCGCCACCGCCGCGACGAGCGCGACGACGAGCGATAACTTAAATTTTTTTGTCATTTTTTTCCTCCTTAAACAGTTCTTTCCCGAATGGTTCCGAACTTTATTTTTTTTCTTTTTTAACCTTCGACTTTAAAAGTACGAAAAAGGACGCCGCCAAAGCCGCCGCAAAAAGGCTTGCGGAAGACGAGTTAATCCCGCTTTTACAGCCGCTTTCCCCGCCGCTCGCCGAGCTTTTTTCTTTTACTTCCACCTTAAAGTTAAGAAGTCCGAAAGAGTCCTGCAACATAAGGTCTTCTTTCTGCGGCAGAGTAGTTCTGAACGTGCCGTTATAAATACCCGTTTTGGTTTTGTCGTAGCCGCTCACGGTATAAGTCCCCGACAAAACGTGAACGGCCCCGTATTCGTCGGTAACGGCTATTTCGGTGGGGAGATTTTTTATAACGTCTTTCGCTTCCGTGCCGAGCGGAACGGAAATTTTTCTGTCGAACGCGCCGTTTACGGAAACTATATCCGTATACTCTTTACGTATTTTGGTTATTACGATAAGCTGTTTCGCGTTTTCCGAACAGAACTCGCCCGCCTTTATATCCTCTTCCGTTAAAACGCAAAGCCTTATGCCGCCTTCCCCGTACCTGTTTTTATCGAACAGGATATAAATCGTGCCGTCGTCCGTCTGATAAAAGTCGGGATAAGAAGTGATATAGTTGTCGAGAAGAAGAGAATATCCCCACGTTTTACCGTCGTCGGTACTTAAATACGCAGTCATTTTGCGGCGGTTGGTAGAACCCATACCCTCTGCGTTTGTTATAAGTATAAGCGCGCCGGATTTTAACCTTTTTAAATCGAATCTGCTACCCGGCGTAAACAACGGCTTCGGTAGGTCCGCTTCGCCTTTCGTCCACGTCGCGCCTTTATCGCTTGAAAAATATTGTTCCATACCGCCGTTTGCGGCGTTCTCTAACCTGCGGAGCGCCCAGTATCTGCCGTCCGAAAGTTCCACGACGGTGGATTCCGCATATCTCTTTGCGTCGAGCGAAGTAACGGAAGAATTAAGCACCGACACGCGCGAAAAACTGTTGCCGTGGTCGGTAGAACGATAAAACGCCGCGTTGTTGGTGGAAGCGTCGCCCGAACCCGAAACGAAACCGATACTCCCGTCCGAAAATATAGTGGGCTTTGTAAAACTCGAATTTTTTACGCCGATAAAAAACGGTTCGTCGTAATACGCTTCGGAAAGGTCGCCGTCCATGTTGTGGAGAGGTATCGCGTGCACGCCGACGTTCCTGTGGAAAAACAGCAAAAACAACTGTCCGAGGTCGTTATAATAGAACATCGGAACGGTTATCATCACCTCTTCCGGCGGATCTATTATCATAAACGGCTCTATCCACGATTTTCCTCCGTCCGTGCTTGCGGCTACGGTTATATAGTTGTAAGGAGAAGGCTCTTTATCGCCGCCCGTCTGCCACGCCGCGAAAATATTTTTGCCCGCGACTATCACGGAAGAAACGCCGCACCATTTTCTGTCCGAAGGATTATACGTTTCGGTAGTTCCCTCTCCGAGCGTTACGTTAAGGTCGGTCGTTTCGTCTACTATCGTTACCGTTTCCGCACGGAGAGTATGATTTACTTTCGGTTTATCTGCGAAAACCTCGTTTTTGCCCGTTACCGTAAAAACGGAAAGGCAGGTAAAAACCGCCGCGCATAACGCTATCGTTTTAAGTTTTTTCATATCAGTCACCCGTGCTGCCGTAAACCCACGCGGGGAGCGACATATAGTCCGCCGCCGCGCCGAAAAGCTTTACTTCCTGCGGGACGTACGACGGGTCGTTTTTGGGATATGCGAAAGTTATTCCCATCTTTTCTTTATAAGCCTTAAAGCACTTGTTTCTGAACGCGAGCCACTCGCTTGCGCCCTTGTCGTAACTCTGCCTTAACGCGAGATCGTATACGGAATCGAGTTCCGCTTTGTTTTTTGCCATTATCATTTTGGGCAGAGCCTCTATCCACACCGCTTCTATATCCGCCTGTCTGTCTACGTAGGCGTTAAGTTCGTTGCGATCGGATGCGTCCGGCGGAAAGCGGAAAGGCGTTCTCGAATAGGTGCTGTTAAAATACGTCTTCTTTAATTTATAACTCGACCAGTAATAGGGCGCGACTATGCCCGCGTAATCGTCGTATTCCGAAACCATTCTCGCGTACATAGAGTTTACGAGCGGAGAAAGTCTGCCGATGCCGAGGGTTATAACGCTTCTGTTGTTGCCCTCCGTAACCGCTTTTTTGAGTTGCGCGGTGGGTTCTATAAGTCCGTACGTACAAACTTTGCCCGTTTTGGGATTTATCTCGCCGGGACGAACTTTATAGGTATACCATTCTCCCTCCGTTTCGCCGTAAATCATTTCGCGCTGTCCCTGCTCGCTCATAAGGTAGTCGAGAACTTTTATAATTCTGTCCTCTCGCTTGCAGTTTTTGGTAATCATCACGTTATAAAGTCCGCGCCCCGCATAGTCCATCAGAAGCGGCGCGTCGCCCTTTTCGTTGGTAAGCATTATGCTGACGTAATCTTTATCCGCGGAAACGGTGTTGGTCGCCTTGTCGTACCCAGAAGCCTCTCTTTGAGAAAGCTGAACGCGGTTATCCTGATTCTTGCCGATAGAAGCGAACGCTTTGCCGTTTAATATCTGCGTTTTGCAATCGTTTATGCTGTACGCGAAGTTAGAAGAGGAAACTAGCTTTTCGGTATACAACTCGTTAAGGAAATACAAAACCTCTTTGAATTCGGGGGTATCGTACTGATAAACGTAGTTGCCTTCCGCGTCTTCGTACGGGACGCCGAAAAACTCGTTAAGCGCGGTAAGACTGGAAGAAATAACGTCGTTGACCGCGGTCTTTTCAAACGGAGAAAGCAAAACCGTGGGGTTGGAGTTGGAAAGACCTTTCGCCTTTTTCACCCATTTGCACATCTCCAAAAAGCCGGAGGGCTTCGTTATCTCTTTGTCGGGGTTAAACGCGGGATTTTCGCTCTTTTTATACGCGATATAGTCGTTAAGCCAATCGAGTCTTACGATAACGTCGCAAAGCGAATATTGCTTGCCGCCCATCTCCTCGAATTCTTTCAGATCCGCGTCGTTATAAAAGTTGGAAGCGATGGTGTAAGTATTGCCGTCCGAAGACTTGAAATAATCCCAATGCTCGTCGGAAACCCTGTTTAAAAGACTCGGCGCGTAACTTTCCGCTAATTTATTTATGGCGTAGCAATACCCCTCTTCCGCGAGCTGAATACGCAATCTCGTGTTATTAAGCGATATTATGTCGGGAAGTTTGTTACCCGCTATCGCGGTGTTAAGTTCCGCGTGGTCGTTGTTGAGCGCGGTCTGGAAGTTTACTTTTACGCCCGTTCTTTTATAAATGAGCTCCTCGTAGTTCTGACTTGCCCACGCAAAGTCCATAAGCCACGTTATCTCCACGTCCTCGTCCGCGGGGTCTATCTGCATCCACGAATCCACGTTTTTGTCGTAATTCGTGGGGTAACGGGTATAATCCGCGTCGCCCGTGGAATCTCCTAATCCGCAAGCGGATAAACAACATGCCGCAATTATAAACGCGGCAAAAAGTGCCGAAAATCTTTTTTTCATCTTTTCTCCTTTTATTTTTTATACCGTTAAAGCGTTTCTTTGGTTTTTGGCGAAGACAAAAACCGAAGGGGTATACCCCTTAAAAATTTTTTCGTTTTTGCACGTTCTATCCTTTTAACGAACCCATCATAATGCCCTTGGAAAAGAACTTTGCCACGAACGGATACGCAAGCAGAACGGGTATGGTAGAAATTATAATCGCCGCAAAAGAAAGCGTTCCCGAACTGACTTCCCCGTAATATTTTCCGTCCACGCCCGAAAGGTCGCCCTCTCTTATAAGGCGCATAAGGTAATATTGAAGCAGCCATATATCGTTTCTTTTAGAAGTGTAAAGCATGGTAGGCATATAAGAATTCCATTTGGAAACCGCTATCCACAGTCCCACCGTCGCGAGGGCGGGCTTTGCAAGCGGCATAAATATCTGAAGCCATATTCTGATTTCTCCCGCGCCGTCCACAACCGCCGCTTCATATAAGCTGTCGTCTATACTCTTAAAAAAGTTGCTTAAAACTATCATGTTAAAAACAGAGTAGCAAGAGGGTACGACGTACACCCAGAAACTGTCGTAAAGCCCCGTTAAAACGATAACCATATAAGAGGGAATCATTCCGCCGTGAATGAACATCGTTATAAGATTCGCCAGCCAGAAAAACTTTTTGCACCTTAACCTTTTGTTGCTTACGGCGTACGCGACGCAGCTCGTTAGAAGCAGCGCGATGAAAAGAGTGATCACCGTAGACGAGAGGGTGTTAAAAAAGGACGAATACAGTCTTTTATCGCTTAAAACCACGTTATAACTCGCCCAGGTGAACTTTCTCGGAATCAGCCAGATAGGACCTTTCATCGCGTCCTGCGCGTCGTTAAGGCTGCCCGCTATCGTATACAGAAACGGATAAAACGCAAGCAACGCGAAAAGCGAAAGAACTATATAATTAACTACGTCGAAGGCGTTGAATTTGTTGCCTGCAAGTCCTCTTTTGACTTTCATTTTAATAAATACCCTCCCCCGTGAGTTTTTTTGCTATCGCGTTGGTAGAAGTAAGCAGTACCAAAGAAATTATCCCCTCGAAGAGACTGAGCGCGGTAGCGGTCGAATAGTTGCCGTAAGTAAATCCGAGCGAGTACATATACGTCGCGAGGACGCGCGTCGCGGACTGGTTTGCCGTGGTCTGAAATATGTAAAACTGCTCGAAAGAGTTGTTCATAAGTCTTGACACGTTAAGGAGCAAAAACACCATAATCGTGGGCGTTATCTGCGGAAGAGTAACGTGCCACGCCTGATCCGCACGGTTTGCGCCGTCTATTATAGCCGCTTCGTACAAAGACTGGTCTATGCCCGAAATGGCGGCGGTATATACGATAGAACCCCAGCCCGTGCCTTTTATTATGCTTACGATGATTATTTTCGGATAGAAATATTGAGCAAGATTCAGATCTACGGGATTATCCTTGCTCGAAAGCCCTATTGCCTCTAAAATAGGGTTTACCACGCCGGTATTCGCGTCGGTCAGCGCAATCACTATTCCGCCGTACACCACCCACGAGATAAAGTGCGGGAAGTTGGAAATCATCTGCACCGTTCCGCGGAAATATTTGTGCTTTACTTCGTTAAGAAGCAACGCGAATATTATCGGTATCGGGAAGTTGAATAAAAGCATTAAAAGATTTATTTTGACGGTGTTTCCGAAAACGTGCCAGAAATCCTGATCCGCAAACAGCGATTTGAAGTTATTGAGAGTCCACTCGGACTTAAACATCGCTTTTATTATGTTCAGCGATTTGTTGCCGTTTTTGAACCCGAAAAGTATACCCGCCATGGGCAGATACGCAAATACCGCCAGAAACACAAGACTTACGGAAGCCATACATATAAGGGTTATATCCCTTTCGTTAATTTTCCGTTTTAACTTTTTTTCTCCCGCAAAAGCAGTTTTAGTAGCCATTTTTCTCCTTTATCCCTTTACGACGTGTTTACCCGAAAGAAACGTTTTTTCTTTTCCGAAAACTTTTACTACCGCCCGCGCGTTGGGAGGTACTGTTATTTCGACAGTCCTTTCTTCTTCCGTATTCTTTATTTTCACGCCGATTCTACCGTAAAACGAAAGATATTCGGCGCGAACCTCCTTCACGCCGGAAACGAATTGCGGCTCGACCAGAAAAGTTTGCATGCCGCGCTCGCCGGCTATCGTTTTTATCCCCGCAAGATACTCGTAAAACCAGTAATCGTAACTTGCGAACATCGGGTGACAATACGAGTGCATATTATCTTCTTTTTCGGAAATGTCCTTTTCCCATCTCTCCCAAATCGTCGTCGCACCGTTTTTAAGCATATATCCTATCGAAGGATATTCGTCGTTTTTAAAAAGCCTGTAAACGACCTCGTTTTCGCCGTTTTCCGCAAGCGCGGCGATAAGATGACGGTAAGACTGACTGCCGCAGGTCATATGATACCCGCGCGACTTTACGTCCTCTACTATCGCGTTTATAAGCCGCGGCTTTTCCGTTTCCTCGCACAGACCGAGCGAAACGGCTATCGCGTTCATCGCCTGAACGCCCTTGCAATACCGCGCGTTTGCCCTGTCGTAAAAGCGCGCGTTAAATACCTTTTTGGTCTGCAAAGCGAGTTCGGCGTACCTTTTTTCTTCTTTTTCGTCGCCGATTACCGAAGCGGCGAACTCCGTTTCTTTCAAGTGCCAGAACAGATACGCCGTGGATATTATCGGTATAGGAACGGCAAGGTTTTTACGCGTTTCCGTGCCTTCTATCACTATTGCAGGCACCCAGTCGCCGTAAAGCCCGAGAGGCAATATCCCGTCTTCCGTTTTTGAATACAGATAATCCGTCCAACGCTTGAAATAAGGGTAATACTTTTCGGTAAGCCGCGAATCGCCGTACCTTTCGTACGCGAACCTGCCGAGGAGCAGATAAGAAACGGAAACGGGATCCGCCACCTCTCCGCCGATGTAGTACGGAGCGGTATCTTTTATCGCGCCGTCCGCGTCCATCGTACAGGTTATGTCCTCCGCGATTTTTTCGAGAAATATTTCCATTCCGAAATTATTAACCGTCTGATATAACCGCGAAGTCATATCGTTAAGCCATTGCATACGCTCGTCGCGCTGCGGGCAATCCGTCAAAATGGAATGATGATTACATTCCTCGGTGCGGAACGCCGCTTGGTGCATCGCGTTCAAATCCTCGTCCGAACACTCGAAATATCCCGTAACGCGCGTACCCGTACGGAGCTTTTCCGCAATAACCGAAATAATTTCCGCGCCCTCTGCGGTTATCTCCGCATATCTGAACCCGCGGTAAGAAAATTTCGGCTTATAAACCTCTTCTCCCTCGCCCTTTAATACGTAACGATCGGTATTTGCGGCGTTACGCATGCTTTTAACGTTTATTTCCCCGCTATTTAAAAGCGTTTCCGCAAAACGCATAACGACCGTTGCTCCGCGTTTGCCGCCGACTTTTATTTCTACCCGTCCCGTAAGCTCCGCGCCGAAATCGTATATTTTCTTTCCTCCGACCGTGCGTTCGGAAACGGGTTTTATTCTGCCCGTAACCTCTATCGCGGGGAGTTGCTGAACTTTTAAGCGCATTCCTTCGGGGCGAAGCTTTACCGCCGCGTAATACCAACCCGCCGTAAGCCCCCATTCGGGGTGATATTCGCTGAACCCTTCTATACTTTCTTCCAGCCTTGCGTCGTAGGTTTCGCCGTCGAACACAGAGGAGAACGTTACGGGAGATTTTCTCGCCTTCCACCCGCGCTCGTATTTACCGGAAGTAACGATTTTTTCTTCGCCGTCTTTAAACTTAACGTAAAAAATCGCCGCACACTCCGCAATACCGTTCCAGCCGCCGGACGCTATAAGCCCCGCGCCGTTCTTTTCTTTTACGTAATCGGTGACGTCGTAAACGTTTATGTACCGAAGCTTGTCGTAATCGCTCTGCGCTGGATTCAACAGATTTTCGCCGAGCCTTTTGCCGTTAAAATAAAACTCGTGATACCCTACCGCGCAGACGTATGCCCTTGCGCGCTCCACCGCTTTTCCGCTCGGCAAAGAAAAATCTCTGCGAAACGCTATCGCCGCGCCCTCCGCGGAATAGGGCAAAATCCTGAACGAGGGCATAAAACTCTCTTCTCCGCAAGCGATTTCAAAATAATTTACGTCGCTTTCCGCTTTTCCTTTAACGGTAGTTACAAATACTTTAACGTAATATCTTCCGAAGCGTTTCAGCGGCGCTCCGGCATACGAAACGGAAACGCTTTCCGCCGACTTCACCTCGCTCGAATCCCAAAGATCTCCGATGCCCGCCGCCGTTTTTTCCGCGTCGTCCGATACTATAACCCGATAGGAAGTCTGCAAAAGTCCGTCTTCCTCTTCGTATTCCCAGCCGAACCGCGGCGCAAAAGTATCTACGTCTATCGGGTTTATACGGTATTCCGTTGTAAAATTTTTAATTCTGCACATTCTTTTTTCAATATCCCATGGTCGCGAGTATGGTCTGCGCGTAAAGCCTTGCAAGATAGTCGTTGGGGTGGTTTACGTTATTGCCCGTCATATCGCGGAATCTCTTTCTTTTAAGAATCTCCGCATTCATAGAAGTCACTTTCGCCACGCAAACGTCAGAACGCTCCGCCGCTATTTTTACGAGTTCCGCCTCGAACTCGTCGTGATGCCCGAAAAAGGGAGTACGGGTATTTACCGCCGCCGCTTCCCTGCTCGGGAGCGAAGTGGAAACAAGTACTATTTCGGTATCTGGAAGCTCGTTTTTTATCGCGTTTACGAGCGTTTTGATTTTATCCGCAAAGAAAGCGGCGGTACGCGTTTTGTCGTTCATTCCGAAAGCTATAAAAAGAAGATCGGGCTTAAATTCTAAAACGCGCGCCGCGTAATTCGCGTTAGCCCATAAAGAATCCTGTCCGCCGACCGCGGTATTTATATAATCTATAATCTTCTTTTCCCCGCGGGAGGGCGAGTCGGTATAAGAAACGCTTTCGTCCGCTTTATTGTTGTTTACGGTATAATTTATTTCGTCGTACCCGTACTTTTCTTTAAGCGCGGAAACGACCATTTCGGGATACGTTTCGGCGTAGGGTTTTACGCCCACCTTTTTGCTCGAATTCGCGCCGGTCGTTATGCTGTCGCCGTAAAAAAGTATTTTTATATCTTTCCCGCTTTCGAGTTTTTGCATCGTTTTGGAAAGCTTATCCGCTTCGCTTTCGGGAACGAAACCGCTCCACCCCTCTTCGTGCGTGTAAGTCACCGCAATCTGACGGGAAGTGAACGTATCGCGCTCGCCGTACAAAACGTATTCTTTCCCCGCCGTAAGACAACGCATCATTTTGTTGGCGACGTATTCCTTGGGATAATATTCGTCTTCCGTAAAATACGGAATCCGCGAATTTGCGGTTCTTAAAAGTTTCCCGTCCTTCACCGCGTAATCTTTTTCCGCTTCGTAGACGGTGGCAAGGTCGTAAGAGGTAACCGCGACGACGTCTTCTATATCGTATAAAAGCGGCGCGACGTCGTTTTCTCCGAGAAACATAACCGTTTCGTTATAAGAAAAACGCCCCGTCCAAAAAGGTTTTACGTAAGTATCGAGATAATAATCGTCAAAACTCAACAGCGTTTCCGGCTCAATCGGTTCAGGCGAAGGTTTTTCCGCGTCCGTTATGCCGCCGTCGTTGCCGCCGCAAGCGAAAAAAACCGCCGACGATAAAGTTATCGTTAAAGAAAGAATTATTCCGATAAGCCGCCTTTTTGTCATCGTTTTTATTCTCCGGATAATTTTTATTACAACTGAATTATACACCCAAAACATTCCCTGTGCAATAGAGAATTCCGTGAAAAATTTTTATACTTTTCCGAGATTGACCTCCGTAGATACAGGAACTCCTACCGACAGAAGAAACGAAGGTTTAATGAAAGAAAGACGAGGCGGAGTTTGTAAAGCAAGCGGAGCGACAAAAGGACGCCCGCCTAAACTTGATAAAAAGGTCGAAGAATCTCTTTTCGCAGAGAACCAAAGGCTCAGAACGGAGATAGCGTACTTAAATAAATCGTCAGACTAAGCGCAACTCTTAGTCTGACGATTCGTCTTTTTTATTACTTTCTGTATTTTTTCACTTTTATTTTGCGGCGTTTATCGCGCGGATGATTCTGTCGTATTCCGCTTTGACCTTTATAAAAGCCGCGTCCGCGCCGTCAAAGCTTCCCGCGCGCAGAATTTCGGTAAGCCCCGAGGAAACGGAAGCCAGCGCGGTAAACCCGAGGTTCGCCGCAACGCCCTTTAACGTATGCCCCGCGCGAAACGCTTCCGATACGTCTTTTTCGTTCATTGCGGAGCATAGTGCCGCAAACGTTTTATCCTCTGCAAATCTTAAAACAAAACGCTCGATCATCTCTTCGCTCAACAATCTGTTCTTTACCGACTCGAAATTTTCGGCGATATTTTCGTAAAAATCACGCGTTTTCATCTTTGGCTACCAAGTACCCCCCCCCGTCGTTTTCTATTGCAAATACTATCGTTTTTACGAGTTTCTTAGCGTCTAACGGCTTCGTTACGCACCCGCTCATACCCGCTTCTTTAATTCGTTCTTCGTCGTCGTAGAAGGCGTTTGCGGTCATTGCGATTATCGGAACGGCAGCGGCGTCCGCACGCCCGGAAAGCCTTATTTCCCGCGCGGCTTCCAACCCGTCTTTTACGGGCATCATAACGTCCATAACCACCGCGTCGAAAAATCCGGAGGATTTTGAAAGAAATTCATTTATCCCTTCCTCTCCGTTTTGAGCGGTAAAGACGTTTGCGCCCGCGGTTTTAAGCATAAACTCCGCTATTTCGAGGTTAAGGTCGTTATCTTCCACGACGAGAACGTTATACCCCGCGAGAGGCTCTTCGGTCTCTTCCGCGTCGGTCGCGACGGGCGCGTTCGTCGCAAGTCTGAACGGCAACGTTACGGTAAACGTCGTGCCGGCGTCCTTTTCCGATTTTGCTTCTATCTCGCCGTTCATTTTCTCGACCGCTTTTTTTACTATCGCAAGTCCCAAACCCGTGCCGCCGTTTCTGTCGTCCGCGCTCGAATCTTCCTGCTCGAACGGCTCGAACATCTTCTTCTGAAAGCTTTCGCTCATTCCCACGCCCGTGTCCGCACAGGTTATCTCCAAAGTAACGAGCTCTTCTTCTCCGCATATCTCCCGCACGGTGAAATCTACTCTGCCGTTCGGCTTGTTATACTTTATCGCGTTAAATATAAGGTTGGTGCAGACGCGCTTTAACAAGGTCGCCGCGCCGAACAGCTCGTCGTGTACGACGTCCGTCACAGAAGTCGTAAGCGTTACTCCGCGCTCGCCCGCCTGAAAGTTCATAACCGCGTTCAAATCGTTCACAAGCTCGCCGACAGAGAAGTTTTCGTTTTTGACGGGCAAATCCTTCGCTTCAAGCTTCGTCATATCGAGAACGTCGTTCACGAGATCTAAAAGATACCCCGAAGCCTTCCATATCTTATCCCGACATTCCTTTTGCCGTTCAAGGTCGTCCGCATAATACTCGCCTATTTTTATCATTCCGCGAATACCGTTTATGGGCGTTCTGACGTCGTGGCTCATTCTGCGCAGAAAGTCGGTTTTAACCTCGTTCGCGCGGATAGCTTCGTTTGCGAGCCTGTCCAGCTCCTTTCTGTATTCCGCATCCTTTTTATTTTGTTCTGCGGTCCGCGTGCGCATGAATCTGTATTGAAGCCCCGTTATCGCGGCAAGCGTGGCGAAATAGAACAACACTATATAAGCCGAAACGAGCGACCTGTTTGCGAAAACCGCGTCTTCGGACATATAAACGTATATAAAATAACCCTTGCATTTTTCTCTTATGGCGTAAACCTTTTCGCCTTCCGCCCGTTCGAGAACTCTGTATCTTGCCGTCTTGCGAAGCTTCTGCACCACGGGACAATCCTCCGCGGCGATTCCTATAAGGTTCTCGTCGTTTGCGGCGATGACGTACGTTCCGTCCGTCACCACGACTTTACCTTCACTCTGAAAATTATAGCCTTCCAAAAGGGTTCTGACAGACAGTTGCGAACTTTCTATACTGCTTGTTTCCCTGCGTGTAAACCCGAGAATAACGCCGTAAACGTCCGACCTTCCGACGACAGCGTAATCGTAATAATAGCCTTGGTCGAATATCCGCTCGGTATACGTTTTATCGGGATTGTCCGCCGCCGAAGCAAAGACCTTTATTTCGGTAGCCCATTCCTCAAAAGACTCGCCGTCGGGAACGTAGCCGCCATATTCCTTTTTGTCGGCATCCCACAAAACCACTCCCGTAAGCCTTTTTCTTTCCGCAATAGCGCGGAACAGATTTTCGTCGCCCGCATACGACGTAATCTCTTCGCGCATTTCACTCGTTTTGTCCGCGACGGCGATAAGATCCCTTGCCGCCGATTCCGCAACTATTTCGTCGTATCTTATGCACTGCTCTTTAACGTAGTCCGCGACGTCGGTCATCGTTTTCGTCGCGGAACGCTTATCCTCGCCCGTCGCCAGCACGAATATGATCACGCAAAGCATCGCTCCGATTATCGCTATTATAAAGCTCAGCCTAGCGAGCGAGATTCTTGTGCCTTTCTTTGTCATAATCCCACCGCCACGGTTTCGTAATCTATCCCGTATTTTCTGAGAGCCTTTGCGATAAAGCCGTCGTTTTTCATCACTTTAAGCGCGTCGCTTATAAGCCTCGCAAGGTTTTCGCCCCCGCCCTTTTTAAAAGCCGCGCCGAGGCTTACCGAAAGAAGCGTTTCTTCTAAAATTCTGTATTCGCCCGTATTGTTTTTCATGCTTTCGCGAAGAGCCGTTTCGTGTCCCGCAACCGCGTCCGCATACCCGTTTTTGAGCGCGGCGAAAATATGCTCGAAATCGGTGAAACAATATATATGTCCGAGCGGCGGAATCCGTTCGTCCTTACCCGAAGATAACAGTTCGTCCGCTTTGGACGTCGCCTGCACGGCAACGGACTTTCCCGCAAGGTCGGAAAACTTATATATGCCGCTGTTTTCTCTCACCGCAAGCACCTGACGGCTTTTCATATACGGTCCCGCCCACGCGTATAAATCTTCTCTGCCCGTCATAGAAAAACAACCCCAAAGGCACTCTATTTCTCCGCTATCTATAAGCACGTCTTTTCTGCTCCACTCTATCTTGGTGAAAACCGCCTTTTTCCCTATCCTTTTGCACGCTTCTTTGGCAAGCTCCACGTCTATTCCCGCAAACTCGCCGTCCTCGTCGCGATAAAAATACGGGGCGTATTCGTCGCTGCCGACGGAGACTGTTTCAAGCTCTTCGTCATTCGATTCGTCGCCGACTTTGCCGCACGCCGAAAAAAACGGAACGGCAAACGCCGCGGCTAATACCGCCGCAACGACTTTAAAAAATTTTCTTTTCTTCATATTCGGTTTCCGCACGCTCCTTTATAAATTTTTCAGCTCGTCCGAGACTTCGTTAAGACATTCGATAAGTATCGGATTGAACGCGCCGCACTCGCCGCCGACTATCATCTCTATCGCCTTTTCGTGCGGGAACGCCTTTTTATACACCCGTTCGGAAACGAGCGCGTCGTATACGTCGCCTATCCCCACGACCTGCGCGGATATGGGTATTTCGTCGCCCTTAAGTCCGTCGGGATAGCCTTTTCCGTCGTACCTTTCGTGATGCCAGCGGCAGATTTCGTAAGCGTAACGCAGAAGCGATTTTTTGCGGTAATCGCCGCGGGAATTTCCCACGCTTTCTATGATTTTCGCGCCGTAAACGGTGTGCTTTTTTATCTCTTCGTACTCTTCTTCCGTGAGCTTTGCGGGCTTGTTCACTATTTCTTCTTTCACCGCGAGCTTGCCCACGTCGTGGAGTGCGGAGGCTGTTCTTATAAGGAATATCTCTCTGCCGTGCAGTCCGTAAGACTGCGTTTTCGTGATAAGCTTTTCCAAAAGCAGTTCGGTGATTTTGCCTATATTTTTAACGTGGTTGCCGCCTGAGCCGTTACGGAATTCGACGAGTTCGCCGAAAATATCTATAAGAGTGTTCGCCGCCTTTTCCTTTTCGGCCATTTCCCGCGTGACGGCGGAAATAAGCCGCTTAAGCTCTTCGTAAACCGTTACGGTGTTTTTAACCCTTCTGTAAACGACCTTCGCGTCGAACGGACGGCTGATATAATCGGAAACGCCCGCTTCGTAAGCTCTTCTCACGGTATCCTCCGTCTCGTCGCCCGAAATGGCTATGACGGGTATTTCTTCGAGAAGGTGGTTAAAGGTCATATATTCCAGCACGTCGAACCCGTTCATTCCCGGCATTATTATGTCGAGAAGAACGGCGGAAATTTCCGCACCGTATTTTTTCAGCGCTTCTATACATTCCTCGCCCGAAGCGGCTTCCTCTATATAGTATTCGCCTTTCAGCATTTCGGAAAGAATTTCTCTGTTAAGAGCGGAGTCGTCCACGATGAGAAGCAGCGGTTTTTTTGTCGCTTCTTCCGGAAGCTCTTTCACGCTGTCGCCGACGAGCAGGTTTTTTTTGCGCTTTGCCCTGTACATAAATTCGTCCGCGCGCTTCACAAGCTCTTCCGCGCGTTCGCCGTTGCCCCATGCCGCGCCCGCGCTGACCGATATGTTAATCGTATCGAAGTCCTTCACGTCTATCTCTCGCATTTCCCTCACGATTTCCTGCATTTCCGCGCTGAAAGCTTCTTTTGAAGCGCGGCGAAGAATTATAAGAAACTCGTCCCCGCCGTACCTTATTATATAATCGTTCGCTTTGACGTGTTTTTTAAGCGCGCTTGCGACGGCGGAAAGAACCGCGTCTCCCGCGGAATGTCCGAACAAGTCGTTATATATCTTAAAGTCGTCGAGGTCTATCATCGCAACGCCCGCGTCCAGAGGGTAACGGCGGAGTTTTTCCTCGTAATAACGACGGTTAAACGCGCCCGTAAGCACGTCGATATACATTTTTTCGTAATAATCGCCGAGTCCCTTGACCGCGTTGCCGCCGCCGAAATCCACGAGAAGATTCCCGTCGAACTTTTTAACGGATTCCAGCACGCAGGGCTTGCCGTCTATCTCCATAAAAGTCGCTACGGCAAGGTACGCGTCTTTGCCCGAAAATTCAAGCTTCGCCCTTTGCGTTTTCTCCGCGAAAGCCATTATGGAAACGCAGTTCGCGCACACGAACCCGTCTTCCGTAAAAAACGAACAGCCGAGCTTTTCCTGACCGAACCGCTCCGTTCTCGCTCGCCTTATATCCGAAATATCCTTTTCTGACAGCACTCTCGAAACGTATCCGCGTTCGCTGCAAAACCGTATTTCCTCTTCCGCTTCCTTCGCGGTCAATCTTTTATAACCTTTCTCGCTCACAAACGTCTCTCCTTTTCGGCGAACCACTTATTAGTTATTCTTTTTCAGTATAACATTCGCAAGCGATTTTTGCAAATTTTATTTGCTTTTCAGATAAAAAAACGGCGAAAGTCCGCAAAAAACTCCCGCCGAATATCCGTTTTATGCAATTATAATCGAGTTTGCCATCAAGGTTTATCCGCTATATCGGTAAAATACCCCGGATTCGCCGCCCCGCCGTCTATGCGGGCGTAAGTCTTGTCCGTATGCGCGTCGTCGTAAGAAGTCCCCTTCCCTCCCGAAAGCTTTTTGCATAGCGTAAACATTTTACCTGAAGAGGAAGCGTTATCCGTATTCCACCCGCTCCCCGCATATATGGAAACGAGTCCGCCGCAATTAAAGAACATGTGACTCATATCGGTGACGCCTGCGGTGTTCCACGAAGACAGGTCAAGCGAAGTAAGCGAGGAGCAGCCGTAAAACATACATAACATATTCGTAGCGCTTTCGGTGCTCCACGAAGAAACGTCTATCTCCGTCAGTTTGTTGCAATCGCGAAACAAAAAGCGCATATTGCTGACTTTACCCGTGTCCCACGAAGAAACGTCAAGCGAAGTAAGCTTGCCGCAACTGAAGAACATATAGCTCATATCCGTAACGTCCGAGGTGTCCCAGCCGGAAAGGTCAAGAGACGTAAGACTGCCGCAATTTCTGAACATATGGCTCATGTCGGCGACGCCTGCGGTATCCCATGAAGAAACGTTAAGCGACGTCAGGGAAGAACAGTCGAAAAACGTACCGCTCATATCGGTGACGCCTGCGGTGTTCCACGAAGACAGATCAAGCGACTTCAGGGAAGAACAATTGTAGAATATATAGTGCATCTGCGTGACTTTATCGATTTTCCATTTTGAAACGTCAAGCGATATAAGACTGCTGCAACCATAGAAGGTGTCGCCGATGTTTTCTACGGCGGCAGTATTCCAACCGGAAACGTCGAGCGAAGTAAGCCCTTTACATTTATAGAACGTTCCGTAGAGAATTTTTACTTTCGAGGTGTCCCAGTCGGAAAGATCAAGCGACGTCAAAGAAGGACAATCGCGGAACAAAAACTCCATATCTTCGACGTTTTTGGTATCCCACGAAGAAACGTTTTTTACCTCCGTCAGCTTGTCGCAGCCGCGAAACATGCCGCGCATATTCTTGACTATTCCGGTATCGAAATTAGAAAAATCAACGGAAGTAAGCTCCTTAAGCTCATAGAACGTATGAAAGGAATCCGAATTAGCGTAAATGGTTCGGTCTGAAAGAACGTACGCTTTCGTCCCCTTAGCGTACAGTTTTATTTTACCCGTTCTTTTTACGTCGACGTTTATCGGCTCGATTCCGACTATTTCGTTCTCGTAATCTACCGTTTTACCGAATACGACTTCCGTCACGGAAGTGCCTAAAGTGTTTCTGATCTGCAAACCGGGCAAAAGCACGTCTATGCTCGTTACGTTCAACGTAAGATTTCCCACCTGCTTTTCCGTCACGTATTTGCTCATGGTGAACGTTACGGAAAGAAGAGAGGTCGCAAAAAGCAGAAAAAGTAGTACGAATATACTTTTTCGTCTGATTTTTTTCGTTAAACCTTTCATATATCTTCTCCGTCCGTTTAACAAATCTGCTCGGCACGCACCGAAACGCTTGTATTTGCAAAAACGTAATCCCTCAACAAGAAGCTTTCGTCAACTACGGAAAAAGTCAGAGTATGATCGTGCGTTTGCGAAGTTCCCGCCGCAAAACGCCCCACGTCCGTAATCGTAATCTTTTTTCTGTCGGAAGAAGCCGTGCCTGCCGTGCCGTCCACGGTTATAATAACGCCTTCGGGTAACGCTTCCGGCAACGTCACGATCACGTCGTATTTGAACGAAATTTCAGCCGTTTTTCCGTCTTTGGTATTAGTAACCGTAAAGTTATACGCGGCGGTCGTAATTCCTTGTACGCAGTCGAGCTTCAGATTGTCCGAAGAACTTCCCCTTAAATCCATAATAAAACCCGAAACCTGCGCGCTATCCCCGCCGCTTGAGGAGGAAAGATTTTTCGCAAAAGAAACGCCGCTCGCCGCCGCAAGAAGAATTGCAAAAAGGATAACGAGCGCAAAAGCTAATCTTGCGCTGTTTCTCATTTTCGTTTCTTCGTTTCTTGACATCTTTTTTCTCCGTTAAAGCGGTTCTGTTTTTTCGGGGTTGCCCGTCGGAATTTCCGCCCGATCCCTTAAAAATATTTTTACTTGCTTTGGGAATCCGCAGTATCAGGTTTTCCGCGCCACCTGTCTTCTATAACCATTATCAGAATCAACAACACTATGAATATCGCCGCAAAAATTATGCCCGTCGGCGATTTAAGCCATTCTATGAAATATCCCGCCTTGTCTATCTTTTTAGTAACCTTTCCCGCTATCTGCTCTATAAAAACGGGAGAGGGATCTTCGCTCGGGTTAGCGTCGCCTTTCGTATAAAACTTGTCGCCCTCTATCCGCACTATCCTGTGCGTAACCGAAAAATCTTCGTCCGCGGGGAAATAAGTTATCACGTCGCCAACCTCGTACGCGGCGGATTTTTTTATGATTATCGCGTCGCCCGTTTCTATCGCGCCCGACATCGAAGGCGTTGCTATCACTAAAACCGAATACCCGAATACGGAAGGTATTTTAGATTTTTTAACGAATTTATCGTACGCGAGCGCACCCGCCGTCAGCGCTAAAACCGTTACGAGAATTATAAGTATTCCCCGCCATATAACGGAAAAAACCTTTCCCGCGACGCCGCTCTTTTCGCTCGCGCCGTCGTCGTTTTTTACCGTTTTTACCGTTTTTGTCGGTTTTGTCGTTTTTGTTTCCGTCATCTTTTTGCCCCTTAAATTTGTTCCGCTGTTATATAAATTTCGCAAACGTATTTTCCGCCTTTAACGCCCGCTTCGGTGTCCTCTTCGTCGTTGCCGTCGAACTCCCATTCCCACGCGAGCATAAAAGAGTTACGCTCGTTTGCGTTTATTTTAACGTTTCTTACCGAATATCCGTTTTCGGTGCGGATAAGTTCGGCTTTTTTGCCGTTTACCGTGAGCGAATATATAATTATGGGCAGATTTTTTTTCTCTCCGCCGTAAGTAAACCCTATTTCAAGCTCCGCTTCCATCTCGAAGTCGTTCGGATTGTACACGGCGAACAGATATTCGCCCTTCGCGCTCGGTTTTAAAAGCTCCTTTCCGAATATATCGAGTTCTGCGTCCGCTTCCCACCGTCCGTCTTTATCGGTAATGATCACTTCCTTAACCGCGTTTCTGTCTGAAACGCAGGTCGCTATCGTCATCGCCGCTATTGCCGCCGCCGTCAGCGCGATAAAAAATATCAATATCGCTATAAAACGGTCGCGCTTTTCTATTATTCCCGTTTCTTCGCCGTAAAAATAAACCTTTTTCCCGTCTTCGCAATAACCGTGTATTTCGGCTATCTTCTCTTCGGAAAGCCCTTTCACGCTCACGCAGGGCGCGATAACCTCCGCGTTAAGGTCGTAAAGCTTTCCCCTTTTTAAAAAGCACAATAAGCCCCCGTTAAAGTTGAACACCCGTTTAGAGCCTTTCACCGTTTTCGGATTATCCCTGTCGGGATTTTTGGTAAGCTTAAAGTCGTATTTCATTCGTCTGATTTCTTTAATCGTTCGGTAATACCCTAATCACTTTTAAGTTTTTCGGTTTTCGGCGCGCCCGAAAAAACGGGCGCGCCCCGAACGTTCTTTTATTTTTTTACCGCACTCGATTACGAAGCAAGTTGTTCTACTTTTATATCAAGGACAAACTCAATGCTCGTAACGGCTTGGTTAATCGTCCAACCCGCATACGTAAAAGCTGCATTGTTGGCGCGCTGACCGAGAATCGTGTCGAGTTCGTTAACGGTTATACCGGTAAAGGTTTCCGTTCCTTCAAACGCCCACGCCCAACTGAGTTCGTAAATCGTTTCGGGTAATTCGACGCCTGCTTCGTACGTTCCGCCTACGCTGACGGGTTCATGATTAAGTTTATTGGCGATTTCAATAAGAGTTACGTTTTCCGCACCGGTTACGGCAACACCGCCTTTTTTAAGCGTCCATTTAACGGGATTATAAACTATTTCCGCTTCTTCGCCTTTCTTTATTTTAAGTACGACATCTTGGTTAGGCGTTATACCCATGTAAAGTCTTGATCTAACCTCCGCCTTGCCGCCGACCTTAAAAGTCATAGAACCGGTCGTTCCGGGTGCAACGAGATTTCTGCCGACACTCTCCGCTTTAACGGAAAGTCCGTCGGTTGCGGTAGTTATCGTGCTGAAAGCACCCGCTTCTTTCTTATACTTCTCGCCGAAAATTCCGGAAGTGTCTACGTTTACGGTGTAACCCCATTTGGCAACATTCGCCGTACCCGTGCCGTTGCCGTGCGTCACGTACTTGGAGAAGGTGTATCCCCCAAAGCACATAAGTGCGATTAACGCAAGTAACAAAGCTACGATAACCGCTGTTTTCCTGTTGTTCTTCCTTTCGGATTTCTGTTGTGTCATTTCTGACGCCCTCCATTAAAAAATTTTTTCTTATTTACAAACGGCTTTTCGCCGATTTGTCCTGTTTTTCGTTTTGTTTTTTCTTTCTTTTTTCCGTCGGCTCTCCGCCGAAGTATCCGCCCGCTTTTTTCGTGGTTTAAGTTCCCCCGTTCATTTTCTCGTCTTTCTTTGGCTTTTCGCAGGCTTCCGATGTTTTTGCGGGGTTTTAAGTAATAAAAAAAGGTTGCAACTTAGCATTCCGAAAAGAATACTATATTGCAACCGGGCGCACTCTTTTTATCAAACGCAGGCTCGCCTTTTCGCGGTCACCCGCAAGACGATACGTCGTTTGTAACAAAGTTCCTTGGCTTTGCGTCACCGCCTCACGACGGTTTTGCCGACAAGTATTAAGTTTTTTATAAGGATTTTACGAGGCAAATAACCTTGCTTTTCCCCTTATAGCGATATTATTATACAACGACGTCATCCGTCTTGTCAAGTTTTTTCACCGTATTTTTCATAAATTATTACTATTTATCGAATATAACTATAAAATATAATCGTTTTTACTGCACGCAAGCGTTACGCCGACAGAATTTTTATCTGTCGGTTATTTTTTTTCTTTTATCCTGCCGACGACCGTTTTTATCGCCGAAATTATTATACACGCCGCGGAACAGGCGATTAAAAGATAAAACACCGCGTTCCACCCGTAACCGTCCGCCACCGCGCCAAGCCCGTATGAACTCAAAGTGCTTCCTATATAACAGCACCCGTTTAATACCCCCGCAAGCAAGCCCGCGCTCGCTTTATCTTTGTAATACAACGGAGCCATACTCGTTATCACGTTGTTAGTTCCCGACATAAACAGCGATATTACCGATAAACATACGAGCATTACCGCCGCGGAACTCTTCATAAACGCGAGATTTATCGCAAGCGCAACGGTAGTCGCCGCAAAAAACACACCGCACAGCAACACGAAATCTTTTACGTATTTATTGAAAAACACCGCGACTGCCGTGCCGAATATCGAAACGAGCGGCAGACAAAGCGTAAGCAATATGCTCAGATAATCGGGCATATCGTACAGTTCTTTCAGTATCGTCGGCACCCACACGTTTATTCCGTCTTTTTCGAGGTTTGTCACGACGGCGAAAAACGCGAGTATCAATATCGGCGCCACGAACCCGAAATCCGCTTTCTTCTTTTCACCTGTCGGCGCGGTTACTTCTTTTTCTTCTTCGCCGACCTCCGAACCGCTTGGCGCAAGCATTCCTTTATACGAGAAAAACCATATAACCGCGATTAACGGCAAAAGCATCGCCGCAACGTAAAATATCGTTTTATACACCGAAAGGCTTACGAACAACGCGCTTAACCCGTACACCGCGAACGTTCCCGTCGCGACCGTCGTTCCCATTACCACAACGGCTTTAGAGGTATATTCTTTATCGAGAACTTCGGATAAAAAACGTATCAGCAGCGACCACAAAAACGAGAGCGCCGCGCCGTTTACGAGCCATATTATTTTCAGCCACCCGAAATCTTTTATCACGGTTATAAGAAAATTGCACGCCGCGGAAGCTATGAGCGCGAAAAATATGGTGTATTTTACGTTATATTTTTTACATAGCAACCCGTTTACGATCTGCCCCGCGCCGTACGCGAAAAAAAACGCCGTTCCGACCGCGCCGCTTTCCGCGTGAGATACGCCGAACTCGCCTTCTATAAGCACCAGATTCGCGTTATACCCGAGCTTTCCCAAATACGAACAGGTATACACGAGCCAGCAGATTATTATCGCCGACACGTTCCTGCTTATTCCTTTTTTCTTCTTTTCTTCCATATTTAAACCATAAAATACTACGCTCCCGCCCGAATTTCCGTGCGGGAGCGTAAGTTGGTTTTCTTTCGTTTTTATTCGACTTTCCGCGAACCGTCGCCCGTCACGCCGTACGCGAAAAAAACGCCGTTCCGACCGCGCCGCTTTCTGCGCGAGATATACCCTTTGCCGCTTTTCAATATAATTATAACTTGTTCAGGGCGGCAAGTCAATAGCGAATTGTGATTAGTTCGGCATATTTACTGCGTTTTGTGACCACTTCGTTTTCGTTTTCAAAATAAATATTGATTTTTACAAATATTTGTGATATATTTTATTTATGCAAAAGGTAAACTACAAATTGAACGACGGAGAAAAGTTCGGAAATAAAAAAGAAATGCTTGCCGCGCTTACCTTTGAGGAGCTTTGCGGGCAACTTTTATGTCTTGACGTTTACGAAAAGGACGATCCCGCGGAAGCGGAAAAGATTATTTCCCGCATAAAGCCCGGCGGAATATTCGTTTCTTCTATGTCGGCGGAAAAAATTAAACTTTACACCGATATGGCGAACAAGTATTCGCGCGTACCCGTCATCGTTTCCGCAGACGTGGAGAACGGTCCCGAAAACGGCGTTAAGGGCGGCGGGCTTCTGCCCTTCCCCATGGCGTGGGGCGCGTGCGGAAACGTTCCTTTGATAGAAGAGGCGGGAAAACTTACCGCAAGAATCTGCCGCGAAAACGGTATTCAATGGACTTTTGCGCCCGTCGTCGATATAAATTATACCTTCCGTTCCTCCGAAACGAACGTGCGCGCGGTTTCTGACGACGCCGACGCGGTTATCAGATACGCGGGGGCGTATTCGGACGGACTTCGCTCCGAAGGACTTATGGTCACGGGGGCGAAACACTTCCCCGGGGCGGGTACGGACGAGAGAAACAGCCATTTTTGCACGACCGTGAATCCTATGTCGCGCGAGGAATGGTTTGCTTCTTACGGAAAGGTTTACCGCGAGATGATTAAGCGCGGCGCGGAATCCGTTATGGTCGGGCATTACGCCCTGCCCGCGTTTATGACGGAAGAAGAAAAAGGACTTCCCTGCATATTGAGCAAGAGCCTTATGACCGACCTTCTTAAAGGCGAACTCGGGTTTACGGGGTGCGTGGTTTCTGACGCGATGAGTATGATAGGCGCGTGTTCCGCAACCGACCCCGCGGAGCTTGCGGTAAAATACGTAAAAGCGGGCGGGGATATGGTACTATTCCCCGAACCCGACGATTTCGACGCGATAAAAGCCGCAGTCGCTTCGGGAGAGATTACGAAAGACAGATTCGAGGACGCGCTTTACAGAATCTTTACCCTTAAAGAACGCGCGGGGCTTTTTTGCGGTGCGGAAAACGCGGTTCGGACGAGCGCGGCGGAGTTTTCGGCGACGGCGCAGAAAATCGCGGACGAAAGCATTACCGTCGTTCGGGACGAAAAGCACATCATACCTACGGGAATCAAAGCAGGCGATAAAATTCTCGCCGTTATCGTCGCCGAACCGTTCTGGCACAAGGAAGTAAACGTTTCCGACTACGCGCCGTTTAAGGAGCAGGCGGAAAGTTACGGCGCGAGCGCGGAGTTTTTGATAAACCCCAAACACAAGCTGATAAAAGAGATTATGAACGACTACGACCTGCTTGTGGTTTTGTGCGATATGAGTTCCAAAAACTATAACGGCGGGAGTATGAGAGTGGGCTGGTACAATATGATGACCTTCTGGCGCGGATACGTTTTACAGCACCCGAAAATGATTTTCGTATCGCTCGGCGATCCGTATAAGCTGTTCGATTATCCGTACCTTAAAGAATATATCAACGCGTATTCAAACACGCCGGAATCGCAGAAAGCGGTGCTTAAAGTTATTTCGGGAGAGATACCCGCAAAGGGCAAAAACCCCGTTTCGCTCGAAAACTTTTTCAAAAGGGAGATATGATGGACGCTTTTTTTGAAAATTACGACGCAAAACTGAACGTATCTGTTTTCCGTAACGTCGAGCATTCGTGGCCCACGCATTTTCATTCAAACCTCGAACTTTTTATAGTAAGGCAAGGTAAATACGAAGTAACCAAGAACGGAGAAAGTTATATCGTCGGCAACGACTCGGTATTTCTCTTTGACAATTACGACTTGCATTCTTACAGCAAACTCGATAACACGAGCGACGATTGCGTAATTATGATTCCGACGGACGTTTCCAAAGCGTTCGACGCGGCAAGAAACGGTAAAAGAATAAAAACGACGGTCATTCGCGATCAAAAGCTTACCGATACCATTCTTAACGCGATAGACGAAATGAATCTTATACCCGTCGGAAACGGAGTTGCGGACGATAAGTATTACGTCGATTCGGTGGTTAATTACGTTCTTTGTCTTTTATATAAAAGACTCGAATACGCCGAACCCGTGGTTAATTCTCAAACCGAATCCGATTATATAAGAAGAATGCTTATCTATATTTCGGAGCATTTCCGCGGCGATATTACGGCTACCTCGCTCGCCTCGCAAATGGGGTATTCGCGCGAATACGTTTCGCGGCTGTTCAACAAGTATATGAATGAAAGTATCCCTTATTATATAAACAAAATGCGTGCGCAATACGTTAAAAACCAAACAGAAGCTTCCGAAAAAAGTCTTACCGAAATTATCCTCGACGCGGGCTTTAAGCACACCTCGTCTTATTACAGATTTATAAACAAAACGAGATTATAAAGAAATTCGGAATAGAAGGCTACAACGCCGAGCCGTACGTTTATTCTTCCAACATTCGCGCGCCTATGGCACGGCAAATATATTTTATCCACTGCCCCAACCGCCTCTATCGAAGTCATTACCGGCAAAAATTTAATAAAAAAGAGAAAAAATTATGATTAAAGAATATCGATTTAAAAACTTGGACTACATTATTTCATATCCCCAAAATTATGTCGAGGGAGTACGTTACCCGATAATTTTTCACACCCCGGGCGCGGGAGCGAGAGGTCGTGATTTGTCGCTCATTAAAACAAATATAGGACTCATCGACAGACAAAACGAAGGCAACAAATATCTTAACAAGTGCCTTATAGTTATTCCGCAATGCTATGCGCAGAATTGGTTCGATATATACGACGAACTTCGCGATTTATGCGATTATATCTATAACGCGCCGTTTACCGATAAACATAGATTTTACGGATCGGGTATAAGTATGGGCGGCTACGCGATTTATCAACTGTTCATGACTTTCTCCGACAGGTTTGCAGCGGGCATCGTTTGTTGTGGCGGCGGAATGTATTGGAACGCCGAACGCATCAAAGATATTCCGTTATGGATATTCCACGGCATACAAGACGACGTTATTTTCGTGGAAGAAGCAATTCGTATGACCGAAAAACTACGCGGCTTCGGGGGGAAAGTCAAGCTCACGCTCTACGATAACTGTTGTCACGACAGTTGGACGAAGGCTTACGCCACACCCGAACTTTACGAATGGTTACTTTCGCAAAGTAAATAACAGGCTTTTTTAATTCTAAAATATTATAACTTAACGAGCAAAATATGTTGAATTTATTTCCCAGAGTAATTCTCGCAAACAAGGCAACCGAACTACATTTAAGCGGCGACGAACTTATTAACGGTTCAAAAGTCTTCGTCGCAGTACAATCAATGGAAAGATATAATCTTCCGCACTCTTCTCTTTACCGCATAGACGAAAACGAGCGGTATAAGCCCTTCCCCGTCACGGTCAACGGCGGCGAAGCGAAATTCGATTTCACCCCGCTCGGCGAACAACGCCACAGGGTATATATCGAGTATTCGGGAGAAAAGACGGAGTTTGAAATTTATTCTCTCAAAGAGGACTTATACGTTCTTAACCCGTATAAGGGCGACGGACACATTCATTCCACCGCTTCGGACGGGCTTTCCTCTCCGCTCGACACCGCTTGCGCATACTACGCGGGCGGGTTCGATTATATGGCACTCACCGACCATCACAAATACGCGCCGTCCCGCGCGCTTTCCGATAAAGTGAACGGTATTCTGAACGAATTCTGCGTTTACGCCGGCGAAGAGGTGCATAACCGCGGTATGGGATATTTCCATATCATAAACTTCGGCGCGGAAAACGGCGTGAACGAAATCATAAACGAAAACCCCGACGCGGTTTTTGAAAAAGTTACCGCAAACGCCGCCGAGCTTGCAAAAAAATATCGTTTGCCAGCCTCTCTCGATAAAAAAGAGTTCGCGTTCAGGCTCTGGGTTTCGGAGAAAATAAGGGAGTTTAACGGCGTCAGCGTGTTATGCCACCCGTACTGGGACGCTTACGGCGAATACAATATGCAAGGCGAAATGTTGGAATTCCTTCTTAAAAACGGGATATTCGACGCGTTCGAGGTGGTTGACGACGACGATCACACGGGGAACGGAGTTAATTTACAGGTTGCCACCTATCAACAGCTCCGCGCGGAGGGCGTTAAAATCCCGATAGTCGGTTCTTCCGATTGTCACGACGTACACGGCGATTTGTTCGGCAAGTTCTTTACATATGCGTTCTGCGATAACGTGCGAAACGTGAAAGAAGCGATAAAGAACTTCAGGACGGTAGGCGTGGAACGGATAAACGAAGAATACCGCGTTCACGGGGATTTGAGGCTTGTAAAGTATACGAGATTTTTAATCGACAATTTCGAGCCGACCGCAAAGAGAATAAAATCGGAAAACGCGGCGGCCCTTAAAACCGCTATCGAAACGAACGACCTTAAAAAAGCCGCGGAGATAGAAAAGCTTTCTTTAACTTACAGAAAACGCTTTTTCGGCAGATAAATATTTATATACAAAACATCATATATAAGAACACGAAATATATAAGGATACGAAACGGGGAACGTCAAGAAAAGTGTGTAAGTTTTTTCTGACTTATACGCTTTTTTTGCATTCTCTAAAATTTGCCGAAATCAATTTGTTTTAATAGTTTTTCCTTTTTATGATTATTATCTCCTATATATTTCTTATTACCTTTCCCGTCCTCCCGTTTTTTTGGTAGTGCGAAGCTTTTATTAAATATTAAAATAGTATTTATGAATGTTTATACTTAGCAGCAATACTTAACGGTATATATAAAAATAACGCGCGACGCAAGAGTTTGCCCTGCATCACGCGGCTTGTAATACGTCGTTTTTTCTACCGAACTTTTTAATGCTTCACGGCAAGTTTTGTGTTGTATTTTTTTGAAGAAGCGTTGCTACAGGGTAACGCCGGTTTTGCAGAAAGCGATTTCGCGTATATACTCACTTTTCGCTTTATACTCTCCGCTCACATACCTTATCAGGAGAACATATAATGCCTAATTCTCTACGAACTCTATTATAGGTGTCGGCTTCTCCAAAGAATGAGGATGATGCTCACAGTTCGGTTTTAATATAAAGGGTATCTCCTGCCCTTTTTCTTTATAAAAATTTACCATTTTAAGACAATTATCCTTATAAGGAACCACGGTATCGTCTTCCCCCGCCACTATAAGCACGGGAATATCGTTTGAATAAAATTCTTCCAGACAGTCTACGGGGCTTACACGATATTCTTTAAAAGTCTTTTCGTCAAGACGATATTCTGCGAGCATCTCCTCGTGTTCATGGCTTTTCTCCGGCGGCCATGAACGCAAATCAAGCACAGGCGCGTCCAGATATATTTTGGAAACGTATTCCGGATAATACAGCGCGTAATTGAATGCGTACAATCCGCCGCGGGAAAACCCGAATAATATCGGCTTTGTATTAAATCCCGCTTCTTGTAACAAATGCAGGTGAAATTTATGCATAAGCCTTACCGCGCGATCGCTCCCGTACATGTTGCTTATTTCGTAATATACACGGGCATAGCCTGTATCGAACAAAACGCGCTCGGCTTTGTCGAATGCATAAAAAAACTCCGTTTTCCAAATCCATTTACCGTTGAAATTATCGGGAATAAGCACCGTAGCGTTATATCCGTTAAATTGAAATTCCTTTTTTATCACTTTTTTGTATTACTCCTCTCTCGCTCGTCTCTCCGAAACTCTCCGCATTTCTGCTTAAAATTCTTGTCTTAAATGGGAAAGCTCGTCTTTTTCGATAGAACTAATATAGTATTTACTGATTTTCTTATATTCTTATCGAATACGGAGTTAATTTATTACGCCCTTTTTCAATATGATATTTGCATAAACGGCTTCCTCGCCCGTGGCAATAACGGCGTATGCGTTTTTAGCGCGTTCGTAAAATTCAAACCGGTCGATGCTCCCGATTTTTACGTTTTTATCGTGTTCGTTCGCGATTTTTTCGTATTCCGCCCATATCGTCGGGTTAATCTTTCCTTCGTCGCTCGGAGTGAGTTTCATTAAAATCATATTGAACTCCGAGTAAGTATCGAGCGGTATTAAAGACGTCACCGCGTCGAGAATTTTCGTCCCGCTTATCCCGTCCGCACGGATAATTCTCTTTCCTAAATTTGCGGAAGGAAAATTCCCGTCCGCTATAACTATTTCGTCGCCGTGTCCCATCTCGCAAAGCGTTTTAATCAGGTCGGGAGATATAATTTTTGAGATTCCTTTTAACATAAATTCCTTACTCCGTTTTTTTTCTTTCATTTACTTCGAGCATACCGATACATCCGAGATAAAACGCCCAGTCTTCACGGCTGAAAAAGTGAACGCCGTCGCGGACGAAAAACGCTATTTTCCCGCCGACGCTCTTTTCTCCGACTTCAAGCGGTTTATCTACGGATTTTAGTCCCGTAAAACCGAGTTCTTCGTATGCTTCGCTCGCTGCTTCCGCGCACAAATACTGCGAGTCGGTATCCGCCCAATCGTCCTCGCTTGCGACAACGACGAAAACCTTTCTCGGTGCAACCGAAGCCATCAAATAATGCTGATCGAAAGGCATTTCGCTTTCTTTTTCGGCATACTTTTTAAAATTCGGAGTAAACCAGAACGGAAAAACCTCCGTAATCACTTTAATCGTTTCGCCGCGCTTACCCCGTGAAATCGCCGCGCCCGAACAACCCGAACAGTTTACCATACAACCTGCAAATATTTCGTACTTTGCCGCCGCAAGAAGCGCGGTTTTACCGAGTCTCGAATGTCCCGCGACGTACAACTTTTCTTTATCCGTAAAGCCCGCTTTTATAAGATATTCGCCGACAATTTTCGCGGCATAAGCCCAAAGCGACAGTTTCCCGGCACCATACTTATCCGGACGGTCACAAAAAAGAGGAGCTATACCGGAAGAAAAATCACCGTCGTCGGTGGAAATTTCTTTATAATAAAGGTGTGCGACAGCAATTCCGCCGTCCATAAGTTCTTCGACGGGGCAATATTTCGTCGGAAGATATTTCATAAAATCAAGGTGAACGACGAAGTTACAGGATTGTTTTCTTGTCGGAACGAATAAATCTGCTATAAAGCTTGCAGATTGTCCGTCTTTTTCGAGCGAAAACCTCAGAGCCGTATGTTTTGCCTTTTTGCAAAAGAAATACCCGTAATCGTCGTCGAACTTC
The DNA here is from genome assembly GCA_934271275.1 of uncultured Clostridia bacterium. Lineage (GTDB taxonomy): Bacteria > Bacillota > Clostridia > Christensenellales > Borkfalkiaceae > UBA1259. Next base: position 92,461 of record CAKQRD010000007.1, read on the forward strand.
TCGTCCGTAACGTCGCTCACGGTTATTCTGACGCCTGTTTCATCGATTTCGCCGTATTCTTCCCTTACTATTTCTTTAAGCGTTTTCTCTCGCGAAAACTTCCCGTTTTCCCTTAAATAATCGGGCAAACAAAAATCTTTCGAGTACCTTCCGTCCGTTAAAACGGATTTAAATTTTAGTTTTTCCATTTTTTCCGCCTGAAATTTGATTCCTCTTATATAATCATATCGAACGTAAGTCTGACGCCGTTTGCTCTTTTCGCAAGCGTAACATCGTTCAAATGCGCGATTCCGCTGCTTTCGCCGAGTTCCGAAAAAGTCGTATCGCTCTTTGCAATATTTTGTTCGTTTATTACTTTTCCGCAAATTTTTTCTGCGTTATAAACAGAGTATTTTACCCCGCCGACAAGAATTCTTACGTTTGAAACAAAAATCGAATCTTCGCCAAAGCACTCTAAGACGACGTATTCCACAGGTTTATTTTTCATAGCGAAACGAATCGTGGACGTTCCGCCAAGGTCAAAAGTAACTGCTTCGGGTTTTACGCTCCCGAAATACAGTTCTTTTTCGGCGGGTTCGTCCGAATATTTAACAATTATCTTCATTTTCGGCGAACCGAATCCGTCCGGCGTTACCGTATCGAGGTATAAAACGCCGCAATCCCTATTTTCTTCTATCGTTTGCTTTATTTTTAACACAAGCGACTTTCTGCGTTCTTTTTCCTCGTTCATAAGTCCGCCCGAACTCATAATTCCGCGACGATATTTTCCCCATAAATAATCGGCGTTTTCGTTGATTTCTTCAAATCCTCTCTCCGCTTCGTCAAGCGCGGAGAATATTTCCGTAAAATCGACCTCGCCGTTTCCGAAATTTCTCTTTTCGTACTCGTCAAAAACCTTACAACCCAAAGCGTTTATCTTATAAATAAGATATTTTTCGAACGAAAAATCATAAATATCAAGTAAAATATCACGTTTCTCTCCGTTTACTCGCTTTTCGTCCGCAAGGCAATCCCGCAACTTCTCTACAAAATCCTTCATAGTGTTTCTGTAAAGTTGTTTTACGAAATTATCGTCCTCGGCTTTAACGCCGATATTCGTACCGATAAGGCAAGACGTCAAAACCTGATTTTCGAGCAGAAGTTCTGCGATTTCTTTATCGCCCGTCACCTCTTCGTACACGTTGACTTTATCGTCGAAATTCTTGATCTGTCCGTTCCAAAGTTTTCCGCAAAGAGCGACAAGGGGGTAAATTCCGTTATAAAAACTCGCCGCGCGCTCCCAGATCGTTAAAATCGCGCCAATAGGCTTATGTTTTAACGCGTAGCAGGTCAAAGTATCGACGTTGTACGTCGAGGAAGCGTTGCTTCCGTATGCGCAGAAAATATATTTAAAACCTAAGCGGTCGTAAACCGATAACCAGTCTTTTCTCACCCTGTTCGTCCAATGACCTTTGGTTTCCGAACCTATAAAACCATAATTCCAATGGCATAGAATTATATCCCGCGGCAGGTCGGCTACAATATCGTAATACTCGAAAAAATCATCCCACATGAGCATGCTTTTACCCATGTTTTTTACAAGCTCGTAGTCGTGCATAACCTGAGAGAAAAAAATATCTTTTTTGGTTATACCCGCTTTAAGACGCGCTTTACATCTCGGACACTCCGCAAACTCGAACACCTCGTCCAAGCCCATATGAACGTATTTACCGCGAAATACCGAACAAACCTCCGTAATATACGCGTCGAAAAACTTATTGAAATCGGGGTTCGATGTGCAACCAACCGAGCCGTGTTTAAAACGTTCGGGAGACCACCCTCTGCCTTCCGCCCTCTCGTCGTTAAACTCTGAAAGGCTTGCCGTTTCTTTATATTGCAGTATTTTTTCGATATGGTAGAAATTCTCGAACGCGGGAATCGCGTCAAGTCCTTTCGTTTCTATATAGCCCGTTATTTCTTTAAGCTCTTCGAGAGAATAGGAGTCGTCTTTATCAAGAAACGGGGTGACCGTCGTTCTTATCGAACACTCGATATACAGGATAATCGTGTTATATCCGCGCTTCTTGGCGTTATCCACGAAACTTTTTACAAAATCGAGTCTTTCTTTTTGTCTCCCGAGGTCAAGTTGTATGGCGATGATTTCCATTCTGTTTTTCCTTAATCGATTTTATTCCAGACGCACATATTGCATTTCTCGCTGTCGTAATTTTTCCCTGCCGAAGAATAATCGCAAAGCGTTATTTCGCCGTTTCGGGTTTTTATTTTTACGGTCTCGTTTGCATTGAAGTCTGTATTTTTGATAAGTCTTGCAACCGCACCGCCCGCCTTTTTCGGCACGACGATCGGCTGTTCAAGATCTTCGCCGAACCTTTCGTCTCTCGCAAGCACTATCGGACCTCTTTCGTATTCCGCCTTACCGTTCAGGATCTTTCTTTCAACCCTCATCGGCATTGAAACCATAATCTTAGCGCAACCGTTCGCTTTAACTAAGGCATAACCGTTTTCCGAACCGAAAACGGCTTTTTCGCCGTTTATCGAAACGGTAAAATCCTTCGTCCACTTCGGTATACGCAGATACAGCGTCGTTTCGCCGGTCGTTTTCACCGCGATTTTCGCTTCACCCTTTTTATAAAGGTTTGCTCTGACCGAGATTTTGACTCCCGCCGCTTTATCCGTATATACTCCGTCGTTATAAAGGTTTATAAAATATCCGTTTTCGCCTTCCGTTATCGCGGCTAATCCGAAAATAGCCGTTCCCGCGCCGCCGATAGCCGCGCAACAGCCGTAAGACCTTCCGTTTTCCATCACTCTGAAACCGCCGACCTTCTTTGCTCTTTGCCCTAAGCAAAGCGGACTGTAACTGTCGAACGGAAACGCTTCGTGCGGAACGGATACTGCATCTTTTCCTTCCCAGACGATGCCTAAGGTACGTTTCATCGTCTGATTTTCACTGTTTACCGAACCGAAAAGAGCGTTATACCCCGACCTTTCTATAACGTCTGCGTATTTCGGGTTACCCGTTAAGGCGAGAAGCTTTGCGCAAAGCTTCATAAGCGTTACCGTAACGCACGTTTCCTGCATAACGCCTTCGGAATCCTCTGTTTGCTTAACCGAAGAATTATCGAAAAGTTCGTGCGTGCAACCGCAGCAACCTATAACCGTATAATCGCTTTCAAGAACCATGTCGACGAAGTTGATTACTGTTTTAAGGTCGTCTTCATTCCCCTTAACGGTATAATATTCCAAAAGTCCCTCAAAACAACTCATCATTTCGTATGCTTTGGTATGGTTGAACTCGAACGGAAATTTTTCTTTGGTTTTACAAAGGCTTATTATATCCTGATCTTCGGAAAATCCCGTGCTTATGATATACTCCGAAAAATCGAGATAGTTCTTTTCTCCCGTAAGTTTATAAAGTTTAACGAACGGCTCTAAAATCGAGCAGGAATTCATTCCTCCGTAAATATTCGTCGTATCGAAAATTCTGACCTTCCCTCTACCGATACCCACTTTTTTCAGAATATAATCCGCATGCTTTTTAAGTGCCTTCGTTATCTTTCTGACAAGCGCTTTATTTTTGCATATATCGATATAATAAAGGAAGCCGAGCATGGCGTATTTTCTCGACCACATGTCCCAGGCGTTAAACTCGTGTCTTAAATCGTAGGTGGAAAATCTGCCGTTTTCTTCCTCGGCGGTAAGCATATCCTCTATGCTTTCGGTTATTTCGGCGTAAAGCTTCGCGTTTCCCGTGACTCTGTATGTAAGACAAGCCGCCCGCATAAGCTTACCCCAGAATTCGCCGCGCCAACCGCCGTCCTCGCCGTCGGGTTTTATTCTGAACTGATTGACGGTGAGTTTCCAAAGGCTTTTATCCAAAAACTGCTTGTCTAAGGTGTATTGTATCATTTCGCCGGGATAACCTTTCGTTACCGTTTGTCCCGCCGTGGGGAATTTCATAATTTTTTTCATACTCGTTATTTCTTTATGTTTAAGTTATTTACTTTCAGCCTGTAATAGTATCTTTCTTTTTCGAGGTCGCTCGCGGGATTTAAAACCGTCGTCGCGCCGTTTCCTCTGCCTCTTTTATCGCTCTCCGACAAAAGAAGCTTATACGTTAGCCTTGCCTTGTCGTTTTCGGAATAATCGCCGTCGATAAACTCTCCGCTGCTCGATTTTCCTATAAACGTATATTGCGTTTCGCTGTCCTTCGCCCTGAAAACGTCGTATTCGTTTCCGTCGCTTATCCATTCAAGTTTAACGCCGGGTTTTTGCCATTTTGCCGCGAATCCCCTCGCTATAAGTCGGTTGACTCGTTTTTTGAATCCCGACAGACAATATTTTTCTCCCGCGACCGTACTGAACGAAATTTTGCCGTCAATGCAATTTACGGGTATTTCACCGCTATTGTCGCAAACGATTATTTCGTCTGCTTCTCCGCCGTAATAAAGCGTTACCGTGCCGCCTTTATAGGAGATTATCTCGCATTTTTTTATAATTCCGTCATCATAATCAAGCGAGACTTCAAAATTTCCTCTCGCTTTTAACCCCTTAAAGCTTACTCTTTGCCATTTTTCGGGTATTGACGGAAGAATGGAAATATACCCGCCGTGGCTTTGCAGAAGCATTTCCGTAATGCCCGCCGTCGCTCCGAAATTACCGTCTATCTGAAAAGGCGGGTGAACGTCCCACAAGTTCGGGTGCGTTTTCGTTTTCAAAAGATTTTGCAAAAGAGCGTACGCATGGTCACCCTCTTCCGTTCTCGCCCTCGCGCAGAGTCTGTGAGCAAGCGCCCAACCTGTCGATTCGTCTCCGCGATAGTCGAGCGTTATTTTTGCTGCATCCAAAGTCGCCGGCGTATCGCCCGTTATCTGTCCGCCAGGCATAAGCGCGACGAGTTGAGATAAGTGTCTGTGTTTTGCTTCGCCTATTTCGCCGTAAAAACGCTCCTCGTCGTATTCTTTGATTTGCCCGCTGTATCCGATTCTTACGGGATCGAGAGAATTTATATTTTCTTCTTCATAGCGGGTGGTTTCGTCCGAAATTCCAAGGGCTTCGGATATTTTCAGGTCGTCCTCGAATACTTCCTTGACCATCTGCTGATCGAAAGAACAGCCGACCGTGTGATAATATTGCTGATACTTATGCTCGTTTACCCATTCTCCCGACAGAATCTGCTCGGGCGAAGCCGAGAACGAACACAATTTCCTGCCGTCGTAATCCCGTAAAGTCTTTTTAAGAAACTTCGCCATACCGTGTACCGCGGGATAAGCGTAATTTTTCAGAAAGTTCTCGTCGCGGGTAAAATCGTATGCGTCATAAAACAATTTTGCGGTAAGCCCGCCGGTCCCCGGTCCGGAATGGCTGTTCGGATTTTTTCCTTCGATTTCGTAGCAAAACGCGCTTGTACCGATTATCCAGCCGCAGTCGCCCGCGGCGTTTTCGGGGTTTGTTTCTTTTAACCACGCCTCAGCGTTTTTCTCCGCCTCGGGAAGATATGCTTTGAAAAAATCCGCATAAGCCTCGAACGTCTCGGCTATGTTCGCCGAAAAGGCGTGCCAATAATTCATCTGAACGTTGATATTATGCCAGAATCCGCTTCCCCAGGGAGATTTATCGTGAACAGTCCAAACACCTTGAAGCGAAGCGGGCGGCGTCCCTCTTCTCGACGAGGAAACAAGCAAATATCTGCCGTATTGATAATATAATTCTTCCAGATACGGTTCGGATTCGCCCTCGCGGTAAGACCGCAAAAGCTCGTCGGTCGCCCTTCCGTCGTCCTTTCCGCCGAGGTCGAATTCAACTCTGTTCATAAGAGACGAAAAGTCCTCGACGTGCCGTTTTAAAAGTTTTTTATATCCGATATTTAATGCGTTTTCAAGTCTTTCGGAAACCTTTTCCGTCGGATCGCAACCTACCGCTTTATGCGTGAAAAACGCCTCGGGACAAAGCTTATACGAAGTATCGAAAACAACGTAAACGTCCGCGTATAAAGCGTTTATCACCGCTATTTCGCCGTTTTCGCATTTCTTTTCGCCGTCGGTTACAACCGCGGCTTTCGCCGTATATTTAAGCTCTCTCGAAGGTAGAGTTCCGCGAGCGACCAGCATATCGCCGTCAGCCGTTATCTCGCCCGTTCTTCCTCCTTCGGATAACGATCTTTCGCCGAGATACGGTATGACGATTTTCGCCCGCACGTTCTTCGGCTTATCGAATTCCGCGCGGTAAACGAAAACGTTGTCGGGGTAATCGTAAAACGCTTTTCTCGTCACCGAACCGAAGTTTGAAACGTACTCGGAATACACTATGCCGGTTCTTAAATCGAGTCCTCTCTCGTAATTTTCCGCCTTGTCGTTAAACGCAACGTAAAGTTCAAGAAAGCTCGACACGCCGCCTAAACGGAAAGGGTTTGCGAAAACGTTCGTAGTGAACTGAACGCGTTCTTCGTCAGTACCGCCGAAAACGCTCGCGCCTCCGTAGCCGTTACCTATCGGCAAAGAATATTTTTCCCACCCCACGTTTGTTCTTTCGGCGGGAGTTTTGTATCTTAATTTTAAATCTTTCAAATTTTTCTCTTATTTCAGATATTCTTTCGCCGCGCGCCAGAATTCGGGACTTTCCACGGGTGCGTCGTCGAGTTCCCAGAACTGCGTCATCGTCCGTTCTTTCACGGGAGATTCGGCGCAAGCCGACATATATGCTTTCAATTTTTTAAGCGTTACATCGTTTTCGGGCTTGAAATCCTCGCTTCTTATGTACTTTCTGATACATTCCGACATTGCGACCGCCGACGGTTCGCCCTCGTCAAGTCCCGTAAGATTAAGCCCGCACACGAGCAAATTACCCTTGCCGACTTTAAATTCAAACAAATACGCAAAATCTCTGAGAGTCCTGTCGGGCATAAGCTCCGGCAAATTGTAAGCGTCTTTATAGGCGTCGAATCTGTCACGCGAACTTTTATCTATACCGGAAATAAGTTTTTTCGCTTTAACGGGGAAATCGTCGAGATTGATTTTGTCGCAATCTTCGCTTATCGCGCTGAAATTGAAATCGTAGTATTCTTCGCACGGAAAACCGTATTTATTAAGCGTTTTCTTATCGTTTAACCCGCCGAAATTCGTGCCTCTGTCCCATATAACTGGTTTAAAACGATTCCAACTTGCCTTAAACGCGTATTTCGGTTTTTTTACGTCGGGATTTCGACGATGTCTCGTCCATCCCGAACGGTATACAAGGCATACGTTTTTACCATTTTCAAGCAAATCGAACGCCTTTTCGATATCGTCGGTTACAGCCGCATTATCGGCGACGTAAGAAACGAATTCTTTGTAGCTTTCTTTTTTCGCGGGTTCGTCGTATACCCACAACGTCCATTCGTTTTCGGAATAAACTCCGTTTTCGGTCGTAAGCCTTATTTTTAAAACGTAAACGCCCGATTCTTTCGGCAACGTTATTTTCGCTTTGCATAACCTATACGAGCCTTTTCTCGAAACGTCGACGTTTTTCATAAAACACTCGACGTAAGTCTTTCCGCCTTTTTCAAGCGTCAATAAAAGGTTCGCCCTCGTTTCCGCATCCTCTCCGAGGTTGGAAAAATAAACGGGTACGATTATTTCGTCCGCACAGAAATAATTTCTCGTTTTCAAGTCCGTCGCCAAAACCCTGTCGCCGTTGAATTTAAGAAAATCTTCGGGTTTTACGCAGGTTTCGTCGTCAAAGCAATCTACAACGCCGTTGGAATTCTCGTATGCGTCGGTATCGGCAAACTGCAAGAAGTGGAAGCCGCCGAGCAGCGGGCTTTTCCGCATTTCTTCATAAGCGGTTTTCCAGCAGATAAACTGAAAATGTTTGCTCGCCCCGAACATTTCGGCAAAGGAATCCTTAAACCCTTTTTCCTCTATGAGCTTAATCTCTTCGTCCACCCACCACGGCATAGGCGCGCCGCTTTTTATAAACTTCTTTTTGAGCGAATAAAAGTCTTTGAGAGCCGTATAATGGCACACCTCGTGCGCGAGAAGCGGCACGTTGAAATACAAGTCCCTGACGATTTCGCAATTCCTCGTTTCGACCTTCATCGGCTCGTTTTCGTCTACGTTCGCCGCAAGAAGATTCTCGGTGTCGTCGTACATTCCCGCGTGTTTGCCGTAAGGAAAATAGTAGCTCAAATGCTGAACGTCCATATCGACGTTCGGGCGATTATTTTTACCCCAAGCGCAAGTGTCGAGAAAAAGCCGGGTACCGTCAAGCGAGTCGATTTTCTCTCTGATTTTGCGAATATCTTCCGCACTCGCACGCTTTATCTCGTTCCCTATGCAGTAAACGGCGAAGGACGGGTGATTGAAACACCTGTCAACCGTCTCCTTCAAAAACTCTTCGGGAACGATTGCACTGCCCGTAGTAACCATTTCCTCTAAGTTATTATAAATATCGTGCGGAGGACGAAGTTCGACGTGAACGAGCATACCGACCTCGTCCGCTGCTTCGAAAAGTTCGTCTTCGGGAACGACCGAATGAAATCTGACGTAGTTAAAGCCGAATTTCTTGGCTTCTTTCAGATTTTTAAGGTAAAAATCTTTAAGAGAAAGCCCGAGAAGGTTGGAATGATCGTGCGCCTTCGCTCCGCGGATATAACCCCTTATATACACGGGCTTACCGTTTATCGTAATGTTTTTTCCGTTTTGACCTATCTTTCTGAATCCGAATTTACCGCAAAGCGTTTCTTTCTCGCCGTCGGCGTAAGTGATTTCAACCCGATATTCATATAATTCGGGGTCGGAAAGAGACCACAACCGAGGATTTTCTATAAAAAAATCGCCGCAAAAGATATAGTCTTTTTCAAGGTCATAGTCAAATAAATAGCGTCGACCTGTCTTATCCGTTATTTTCAACCCGACAACTTTTATCTTTTTATGAGATTCGACGAATACGCGTCCGTATCCGTCGGTATTCGTCGAATTTATTTTAATTTTTGCCGTTCGTTCTGCACTCGTCATATCTGTTATGATATCGGTTAACCGACGCTCCATGTTCCGATCATATCGACCTTTCTCGACAACTCCAGAACGCTGTCGTATCTTTCGATTCCGCCGTCCTTAATGTCTTCCTTCGCCTTGAATATCCAAGCATACTTTTTACCCTCGTTCGCGCCTTTGCTGTAACTGATGGTACCGAAATACTTGTCTTTATTCGGGTTATCGTCCGTTGCGGTTACATGACAATAAGTATAAATATGACTATACCCTGTCGCCTTAAAGTCTCCGAGATAACTTTCGTCGTTCTTTGCATATGAAACGTATCTGTATGCGCCCCAGCGCCAATAGCTGCATGCCATAGGCATAAACTTACCCGTTACTACGAAAATGTTTCTGAACCCGCCCTTGAATTTGCCGTCGTTGGAAGCCATTGTGGCCGTAAGATCGTAATGGAACAATGCCGCCATTTCGGATTCGACGCCCAGACTTGCGTAATCGGGAAGTTTCTCCGTTCCTTTGATATTTACGAAAATATCATACATTTCAAGGTTAAAGTTGCAATATTCCAAAAGGGCGTAGGAATTCTTGAAATAATTAACCGTTTCAACGTATAAGTTACTCAGAACGACCGCGCCGCCAGACAAGTTAAACGTTCCGTCGTTGCCCGCTAAACCGCACGATTCGGTTTTATCCGAAAACTCTATAACGAATTTAGTGTTTTTTATCGTAGTTCCGTCGTAAAAACCGCCGAAAACGCCCTGTTGTCCGACCTTGACCTTGATGGTATGACCTCTTCCGTCAAAGGTTCCGCAGAAATATGTGTTATTTTGCGGATTTACCTCGTTATACACGCTTTTGGATTGTGCAGTAAAATCAACTGTTTCTGTTATATCCGAATTGAGAATATAGTATCCGTCTTTGATGAGGTTGCCTTTTCCAAGCTGTAAAACGTTAAATATATTGTCCTTATTAAGCAGCGTATCGTATGCGAACACATCTTCAAAAACAAATCCGCCGACGTTCGTCAGTATAGTCATCGGTTCGGTATCTTCGCCGGCGATTTTCACACCTTCAATATAGTTGAATTCGGTTAAAAGCTCTCTGCCTCCTTGCGTGGCAGAAAGAATCTTCGCGTACTGCGTTCCGAATATCGCAGCAACGTCAACGACGTCTGTCGGGCAGAAATCAAACTGATCCGTGTATACTTCGGTCGGACAATAAACCTCTACCGGAATTTTTGTTTCATAGACCTTACCGTCCGTATGAACGTATCCGGCTGTAAGAATCGAAGCTCCTATACCTTTTGAAGTTATCCGCACTCTTCCGTCCGTCAGATTTTCGATATCGAAAAGATTATCGTCCTCCGAAGAGAAATCGCACGCATACTTCGTTCCGTCAACGGTTACAAAAGACGAAATCTCTGCCTTGTTCGGATATGTTTTTCCCTGCCATTCGGGCGTAACGGATATTTCAACGGAGGAAGAAAGAACTTCCTCGCCTTCTATTTCGATGATATTATTATACTCAACGTTCCGTGCGACGATTATTTTTATTTCTTTATTGAGCTTATCGGACGAGAAATCAAGCCATTCGCCCGTGAATGTCGCCGTAACCTCGCCCGCCGCTTTCGCGGTTATTTTCCCTTGCGAATATTCGACTATACCGTCGGCGGAAGCAGAAAAATTCACTTCGCAATCATAATAAACTTTATTGAACAGCACTTTGACTTCGGGTTCAAACTCATCACCCGCTCTTAGCTCAAGCACGTCGTCCGAAAGATGCAATACTTTCAGTTCCGGCAGATAATTTCCCATAGATACCGTTATTTCGCAAGACGCTTGAGAATCCCCGGCCTTTGCCGTAATATTACATTTTCCGACGCCCGTAGTCGTGACTGCGCCGTCGTTATCGACTACCGCTACCGATTCGTCGGACGAACTCCACTCGATTGCTTTTTCTCCGCCGTAAAAGCATATAATATCTAACCTGTCTCCGAATATCATATCCTTCGAGACAACCGACAATGAGATTTTTTCGCTCGGCGAATCGCCTGCCGCGCCCCCTGTTCCCGAACCGCCGTCGTTATTGCAGCCGACGAATAGTGCCGGCGAAACGACGGACAGAGCAAGTATAATAAAAAGAATTATTTTTTTTATTTTCATTTTTTACCTCATTATAAACTATCGATAAAGGGTTCTATACTTGTGAACTCGCTAATGTATTGTATTCCGAGAGTTCTGACGTACATTTTAAAATTCGTCTTTATCTCGGCAATCTGGCTTTCGGTAAATAGCCCCGTATCGTTCGAAATAGAAACTTTTGCCGGAAACAACCATTCCATATCGATATGCGATTTCAAGCTTGCATATTTTGCGGGATCCTTCTTGTACATTTCTATTTTCGAATACGCGTCGTTCAAATGTCTGAACATAGTCACGACGTCGCCTTGTTTAACGAACTCCATAGACCCCGAGATGCTGCCGTTCATGTTTGCAGACCAACTCCAATTGTTGTCCTTAAGGTTTCTTGCAAACCACAATCTTAAATCGTTGAACATTTCTTTCATCGGTTGCGCGGCCTCGGCGTACATGGCGTTGAAATATTCGTCGAAAATATTTTCGACGCTTAGTTCGCTGTTCCAAGCAAGTTTGGAATACATATAAATCGCAAGAACGTTGAACCCGGTATCTGCGCCCGTCTGACAACTCTTAATCTGCGGGAACGTAAGGCTGTAATTGTTGGCCTTCAAATACTTATAATACCCGGGATAGAAGCTGTACAGATCCCAGAAAGTAAAGAAATCGTTATAGAATCCGCCGTAAGACCACGCCCACGTTCCCGGAAACGCTTTACCCCAAAGCCTTACATACTCCTTCTGTTCTATGTTCGCGGCGTCGTCAAACGATACGCCCGTATGCAAATGGCTCTGAGCAAAGAACGGAGCGACGTTTACGTCGTCGTTGAACTTCAGTTCTTCGTTAATAACGATATCGCCGTTCGAATTTTCCGTGAAAGGTGGTCTTGACGTATCGAGATACGCAAAAAACATATATTTAAGATTGTCTCTGCGATATGGAGCATTTTCTTCGAGCGCCATCCATTCATTTACTTTCTTTCCGACGTCGTGCATGAATTTCATTAAAGCGGCTGAATTAGCTTCGTTGTTTTCGCCTTTAATTTTCATACATTCCGTACACCTGCACATCGGAACGTTATCCATCTGTCCTATAAGAACGGCTTTATATTGCGGATATTCCTCTGCGGGATACCACTTGAGCGACTGCTCGATTTTTTCCGCGCAAAACGTCGTCATCAGGTCGTAAGTATCCTTTCCGTGCGCCGTGTAGCAAAGCTGCCCCGTTCCCGAATAAAACTCGGGATAATCCTTGCCGTATTTTTTCTCGGGCAAGAAATACAGACTGTTGTGGTTATTCTTGATTTCAGTCGCTTTCGTGTCTCCCGTATGAATAGGAAGAAGCAAATCGCCGTAACTGTCGCGAAGCCTCAAACGATAAGAAATCATTTTCCCGTCCGAGTTGTCGGAAGGACCGTTGGTATAGCCGATTCTTTCACGATACTCTATATCGGAAATATCCGTTACGTCGTAATCAAGAAGTTTCAGGTCCGTCACGTTCGTTCTGAGAGTGTAACTATCGGTAAAGAAATATTCAAAACCGAAGTTTATTTTCAGAAAGTCGTAAACACCGTTCAAAACACCCGTCTCTTCTCCGCCGATAATGTATACGGTCTTGTCTTTCGTAAATATCTTCGTTCCGTCCTTTTTCAGGGCGGTTAAATCATCGTTTCTGCCAAGACTTTTATAAAGCGAAGTGTTGCCGAGCGAAATATATTGATTCGCACCGTTATGCGTAAGCCCGTTATCCTTCACGAAGCCGAGAGTTATGCCCGTCGCTTCCTTGAAAAATCTCGAAAGCTCGCTTTTTGCATAAGATACAGCCTGCGTTTCGACCTCGGGAACGACGACCTTATAAGAGGTGACTCCGTCTTTCACCATATACGTTCCCGTCGTTTTGTACGAGAAACTGTGGTTTTCGTTGTAAGTCTTGTCAAATTGTTTTAACGCCGCCGTATTTACGGCGAGTTCGCCCGAATATGTGACGACGTCGTCTTTATCGTTACGACCTCCGCCGATTGACGTATCCCCGGCTTTCTTACATCCGCCGAAAGAAGCAAACGCCATTAGAACAGCCGACAATATACATAAAATTATTTTATTCTTTTTCATAAGCACTCCTTACGCTAACGCAATAACTCTTGCTTACCGTATTATACGCCCCATCTACGACGTAAACGATTATCGTATATTCTCCTTCGTTGTAAATCACGATGTCGGAAGTAGTTATTGCGACAAAGTTCTCGTTGGAATCTTTCACAATATAATAAATCAAAAGATCGCTGCTGTCCGTAAAGTTGTCGGTAGCCTCGAATTTCGGTCTGAACGCCTCTCCCGCTTTTACTTCCACCGTTTTGCCCTCGTTTTCAAGAACAAGCGCGGGGGCTTCTATATCGATCACCGTAACTACCCTGTACAACAAACTCATACCTCTGCCGTTTCCTCTTCCGTCCGCGTAGTTGTAAATTATGGTGTATTCGCCGTAATCGTCAAGAACAAGCTTGATTTCGCTTTCAAAATCGGTAATTTCGTTAAGTTCTCTGCCGTTTACGTCCTTTGCCGTCTCATCGCCGTAAGCACCGCTCTTTAATACGGTTACGGAAAGTTTCCGGTAAGACGAGGGCGATAAAACGTCCGTTGCATAAGGCTTACCGACGATTATTTCCTGACCGAGCGAACCCACTTCATCGGGCAAGTTTGCAAACACATAGGGAGCGGCTCCGTCGCTGACCTTGGTCGAGGAAGAACTTACGGTCGTAAACGACTGATTGCATACGTCGCTTATTTTGATCTTAAATCCGTTTGTCGCTCCGTCGAATTTAACCGACATAAAGCACAAATCGTTGGCGAATCTGTTTACCGCTTCGATATTTCTCGTTCCGATAAGTAAAACTCCGTCGTTTATTTTTACGGAAACCTTTGTACCGTTCCAGTCGCTGTCAAGCGTGTAAACTTCGCCGTCTGTCTCCGCAACAAATCTTCCGTTTTTACCGCTTATTTTGATCGTATATTCGTTATCCGCGTTAAAGTAATCGGTCAACGTTATCGTCATAGACATAACGCTCTGTTTCCGACCGTCTGCCGTCGCGGGAATTTCAAACCCGAGACCGAACTGAGAAAATACCAAGGGATTTATAAACTCGAAATACGCATCGGAAGAGTTTGCCGTTAAAGCGGGAATTCTGTCCTCTGTTTTTGCGGTCATATTTCCGCTGAAATATTTTGCGATTTCGACCGCATTTTCAATGCCGTATCCGACATCGACAATCTTTCTTTCGTCGCTTTCGATATATACGCTTTCGTTGTTTAAGCACGCCGTTTTGAACTTAACGGTCGACTGCCCCGTAATTATAAAGCTATCGGTATTTATATCGACGTAGGCTCCGCCGTCGTAAGAAACATAGGACTTCGTCTTCACGATTTCGCTGCCGCTTGAGGTATAATTCCACGCTTTTACGTTCAAAAGCGAATATTCGGCGTTTTTAATATAGTATTTATTCGTGTATAATTTGTCGTTCTCGAATTTCGGAAGAACGTTCGGCACGACCTTAATCTCAGCAGTTATTTCTCCGTCGTAAAACATATCCGAATATTCATATTTAATCGAATACGTGCCGACCTCGTCGAACGTGCAGACTTGAACAAAACTTTCCGCTTCAACCGTTTTTCCGCTCGGTTTTTTTATGCTTACGTCTATATTGAGAATCTTCTCGTTGATCGATGTGATTTCTACAATATCCGACAACGCGTGCTTTTCGCCCGCCGAAACGTCCGATTTCTGTTTGAGAACGGCGATAATTCCGTCAGGCGCGTCGATAGCGTAAAGGTTAAACGAAAGCTCGCTTCTGTTTCCGTAAACGTCGTAAGTGAAATAGTCTATAGTATACGTCCCGCTTCTCTGCGGAGTAAATTTCCCGTTTTTAACGCTGACCGCACTTGCGGCGGACGTATTCTTTTCATAGGTTACCGCGTAGTCCGCAAGTCCTCTTATGCCGTAATCGTCCAAGGCGCTCACTTTGGGAACGTTTACTTCTTTTCCGACCGCTATTTTATATTCTTTTTCAAACTCATTCGGATAAAAAATCGGGTTTAAATCGTCATTATAAAAATCGGATATCAATAAATCCCTGCCCGAAAAACCGCCGAACCTCGCTATCTGAACGGGTGCCTCGCTCACGCCGACAAGCGATTGAGCGCGAAGAGATAAAAACACGTTTCCGTCGGTAAAACCGCCGAAAGAATACTGATACGCCTTATCGTTGTTTATCTCAGATACGAGGGCATTCGCCGTTCCGTTGCCTACGCGGACATAAATTTTGATTTTATTCGTATCCGTCGTATCGAGGTAATAACTGAGATTAGAATAGCCGCCGGTATCTGGATTATTGCCATATACGGTAGTGCCTTCTTTGCCTATTTCAAAAGATTTACCGCCGACCTTGACGTTGCCTTGCTCATTCTGCACAAGACCTACGGATTTACCGCCGCAGGTTCCCGCAACGATATTAGTCGAGTAGTATCTCACGCCGCGCTTATACGTTATGTCAAGATAAATCGACGGGTCGTAACAGTCGGTAAGTCTTAACGTAATGAAATTGCAAAGAACAGGTTCGGTTTGCATACAATTGAACGAAATTAAATCTTTCAGATTGTTTTCGTAAATATTGAACGGTTTGTTGAGTTCTAAAACGTCGCCTTCCGCCAAACCGACGTTAAGACCTTCAACATATCCCATTGCCGCGAAATAACCGTTAATCGCGCCGTATTCTATACTTTCGCTGCCGGAAGTCAACTCAAAAATTTTCTTCTTGACGGAAAAAGTCTTTGCAGCGCTATAACGTTTACCGTTTATCGTTTTTTCGTAAACGATAGAATACTCCCCGCAGGCTTCGAGTGTAAGCTTAGTCGAAAAGATGCGGTTGCCGTCCGGCAGAACCACGTAAAACGAATCCGATTCGTAATTTTCTCCGTCCACCGTCATGGTAGCTTTCTCGGGTATTTTTACCGCGTCTTTATATAAGTATTCGGTTCTTATTCCGCTGACGGAAACTTCGGCGGCGTATACGTTTTTGTCGTTCTTCAATACGAACAAAAGCGCCGACGCACACAAAGCGATTATTCCGACAAACAAAACCGATAAAATTTTTACTTTTTTAGTCTTCACCATTTTTACTCCTTATTCTTTGATCCCTCCGAGCGATATGCTGCCCATGAGTTTTTCCTTGAATATAACGAACAGTATAAGAACGGGAATAGCGAGGAACATACACGCCGCCATCTTCATGTTAACCGCTTGGAACGTCGTCTCGCTGCTTGCCTCTACTACGTTATAATATACCATATACGCAAAAGTGGGGTAAGACGGAAGATACAGATACAAGGTCTGATAATCGTTCCACAAGGTTACGAACTGAATGAGGAACACCGTCAGTATCATTTTCTGCGCAAGCGGGAAATAAATTTTGAACGTTATAGTAAACTCCGACGCGCCGTCTATAGCAGCCGCGTCTCTGTAAACGTTGGAAAGCCCTTTGAAAAACGCATAATACACGAGGTAATACGTTCCCGAACCCGTCATTTTCTGCACGTAATTTCCGAGCATGGTATCGTAAAGCCCGCTGTTTCTCAAAAACGTGAGTTCGGTCGGGTATCTCCCTACGACGGGTATGCACATTATGACGATGTTTATCATATGCAACACTTTACACCAAGGATAATCATCGTACTTTGCGGTTATATAAGCGGTTAGAGCGGGCATAAAACACATTATAGCCGCGCCGCCTACCGTGTAGAGAACGGTATTTATCAATATATCTATAAAAGTAGCTTCGTTCGAGCCGCCGAACCATACCATCGGATTGTGAGTAATCGCGTCAGCCCTGCCGTTCACATAAAACGAAGTCGGCTTAGTGAATTTAAAGCTTTCTATTACAAGTCTGTAATTGAACAACTGAAAAAACTCTCTGCGGCTGTGACAGATATTTTCTGCGCCATTCATTTCGTCAATCCAATAATGAGAGGGATCAAGATCCGGAAATCTTAAAACGTCTGTTATTCCGCTGCCTGTCCATTCGTTGTTAAGGTCGTTAAGACCTTTAAGAGAAATCATAACTCCCCATAGCAAAGAGAGGATCATAAACAGAGAATAAATAATAAGAACCGTAAAAATAATCGCGAGTATTACGGTCGTAGCCGTGCTTTTTTCTGTTTTTTTCTTCATATCAGTCTGCCCTCGGTCCGTATTTATTTAAAAGTCGCCTCGTAACGAGCGTTAAAGGTATAACCACGAAAGAGAGCAAAAGTCCCATCGCGGACAGCGTGCCGTAAGTGTTGGTCGTATCCATTCGTCCGGCAGTTTTACTCAAACCGACGCGGCTCGCTTCCATGTAAAGGAAATGTCCGATGTTTTCCAGCGACCCGACTTCCGAATACTTATACAACGAAAACATTCTGAACTGGTCGGTGAACAGCGCCGCCAAAGCGACGGTAAAAAGCGTCACTATCGTCGGAAATATGGAAGGAATCGTAACGAATATAAATTCCTGCGCGATATTTGCCCCGTCAAGCTCTGCCGCTTCAACCATAGAAACGTTGATTTCTTCCATAGAACTCGAATATATAAGACTGTTTATGCCGAACCACATTATGATATTGAAAACGATTGCCGCGCCCATTTTTGTTTTCTCTGCCGAAAGAAGCATATAACCTTCGAGATCGGTAACATTGAACAAATCTCTTACAATCTGAGGAAAAACGTCGTTCAACACACATTTATATAAGGTAGCCACAATTATTTCCGAAAGGATATACGGCAAAAACAGCATAACCTTGAAGAGTTTGCTCATAAAACACTTTTTATAGATATAAAAAGAGAAAATGAGAGTAAGCGGCGTAACCAGAAACAGATTTATCGCTTCAAAAGTAAGCGAGTTTTTTATCATTTTCCAACCGGTTACGCTGAAAAGTTGACCGAGCGCGTCTTTAAAGTTTTCGAGCTTCGCAAAACTCGTAACCATACCGACGCCGCTGATTATATCGTACTTTTTGAAAGCCAATGCAAACGAGCTTAAATTTATATACAGGTAAAAAATCAAAAAATGCAGAATAGGAATCGTAAGCATAATAAGCGAAAAAATCGCCCTTTGCTTTTTTTCTGCCAATATTCTTTTGCTCGTTTTTCCGAATCCCATAGAATAACACCTCTTAAACGTCTTGCCGTCGACGATTACCCTTTCGGATAATCGTCGTCAGCCGTACCATACCCGACCGTCCGGACAAGTCCGCGATCGTTTTTATTCTTATCTTTTATTCTTATCTTTACTTTGCTGCGTTTTCAAGCAAATTCCCCCATACAGCTTCGCCGAGAGTGGAACCTTCAAAAATTTCTTTTGCGGTTCTTCCGTTTTTATAAGCCTGAAGATAACCTTCCATCATAACGAGGTTGTTATACTTGTAATAGTTGAGCGCGCCTCCGAAACCGAGAAGGAAACTCGAAAGATTTTTATAATGAATCGGATTGCTCGAAGCCGTAGTTACAACGTTGGCTTCTTTCTTGATCTGCTTAAAGCTCGTATAGTAGTAATCTCCGAGTTTCTGCTCGTCGTATTCGTAGTTTATAGGAACGTTCATCCCGAGGAATTCGGTAAACGCCGCGAGCTCTTTCTGCGAATAAAGAAATTTAAGGAAATCGACGACCGCTCTCTTTTTGCCTTCGTTTTCGGATACGCGATTGTTCACGAACATAAAGGACAAACCGACGTTAAGCATCGTATTCTTTTTACCTTCGCCTTCGGCAACGGAACCGTTAAGAGTTGTCGGCAGACACATATAACTGAGTTTACGCGGTCTGTTTCCGCTATTTCTTCTCCACTTAGAGAACGCAGAACCCTTATCGTATAATTGCGCTTCGTGATACCAATAAGTACCGTCTATATACATGGCAGCTCTTTCGTTGGCTCTGGTCGCGATGAAAGTAGTCTGTACCTTATCAGCGCTGGTATCCGATTTGGTTTCGGAATGGAACCAGTCGTTATCGTAAGCAAACTGCATAAACGCAAGCGCATAATATCTGGATGCCATATCGTACATTTTGTAACCGTTTTTGTCGTTTAAAACGACCTTTTCGGTTATAGGCATCGGTATCTTTTTGTCACCGAAGAAATATTCGTCCTTCTTAAAACCCGTAACGACTTCGACAGGCTTGTCCGAATATTCCGCCGTAACGCTTCTCATCGTTTCCGCACCTTCGAGAGCAGCCCAGATCGCCTGAACCATATGGAAAGAATACACCGAACCGCCCGCGCCGCCCGGCATGATGAACGGAGAACCGCCTTTGGTTTTTATACAATCGCAAAGCTGAACGAATTCCTCCAAAGAGGACGGTAACCCGTCGTCCATCGTACCGTATGCGCCGTCGGGACCGCACGATTTCTGCATATCGTCCTTACTTACGAGTTTTATGGTACCGTACGCTCCTTCGTGAGTTTCAAATTTAGTCGCGTCAGGTTTCGCAAAATAAAGTCCGTAGTCGTCAAAATAGTCAACGTCGTAAGTTAAACTGTTGCTCCATTCGTACTGAGGGAGTCCGTAGTAATGACGTTGCCCGTCCGAGCTTTGATAGCCGAGCATTCTCTTTTTAGCGTCGGGATCGATGGTCAAGCCTTGATCTTCCTCGATGTAACTAACGATTTCGTCGAGTTGCATAAGCTTGTTCGTCGCCGAATAGGTGTACATATCCGCTTTCGCTTCGTCGAGGTAGATGTCGTTACCGTCGGAGCCGAGGCTCTCGTAAGGAATCTGTTTGTTGTCCGAAACAGAAATACTAACGCCTTTCTTTCCGCTTTCGTACACTTCGTCTTTTTTGAGTTCGGTGAATCTTTCCGCGGCGTTCTGAATCCATTTTATCGCGCCGTTTCTGGTTGCGGTTCCCGTGAAAAGAAGAACGTTGATGCCGGTTGCGGCAGTCGGACTTGCTCCGCCGCCGGTGTTTCCGCCGCCACCGCCGCCGGTGTTTCCGCCGCCGCCACCGCCGCTACACGCGGCAACCGTAAACGACATGAAAAGAGCCATAACTCCGCATATCGCTCTTTTAATAAATTTGCTTTTCATATTTTTTGCTCCTTGTGTTTAGTTTAACCGCCGGAAGACTCCGTCGATTTTCTGTCGGACGATTTGTTCTTTTTATTTGTCGGGCGGACGGCTCTTTCCGTCCGCCCGAAGTTTGTTGTAATTTTATTCCGGAATAGTCAGTCCCGTTATACCCGTTGCCGGAATAACGTCGCCCGAATGAACCAGCCCCGCCAAAGATTTTGCGTTGACTACGCAACCTTCAAACGTATTCGCTTTATTGGCTTTATACCTGCCGTAGCTCTTTCCGAACAACGTGTCGAGATCCTTGCCTTCGGCGTTTATCTTTACTCTCCTGTAAATCGAAGAGCAGCTCATAAGTCTCGTTATGACTCCGCCTTCTGCGGTCGCGTCCAGAGTTCCTGTTATACTCTTTATGTTTATCGTTACGTCTTCTATCGTCGCGCCCGTTATGCTGCTCGCCAAGGTGCCTCTGCCGTTCTGATAATAATAAACGTTGAACGTTATATTTTTAACGACCGCGCCGTTTCCTATGATTCCGAACAACCCGTGAGCCGCAAACGCTCCGTCTACCGCAAAACCGTTGCCGTCCAGCGTTCCGCGGAAGCCTATGCTTCCGTCTGTATTCACCCAGTCGCCCTTGTTTTCGACGTTTATCCACGCTCCGCTCGAACCTACGTTCTGAGTTAATCTGTAATATCCGTAAACGACGTTATCCGCGCCCGCCGTCGTCGCCGCCTTTAGCTCATCTATCGTAGAAATATCTTTCGTTACCACAAGAACGTTCGCGGTTATGTGATAATACTTTCCGTCTTTTTCAGCCTTTATGCTCAGGGTTTGATTGCCGTGTTTCTGCTTGTTCGCTTTGAATGCGTCCGAAACGGTCAGCTTGTCGTTCGCTATCGTTACGCTTTCTCCGGCGAAAGTTGCGCTTTCGATTGTCGCGCCCGCATATTCGCCGAGGTCGAGCGCATATTCCGTTCCGCCCGACAAAACGATTTCGTTTTTATTGCTTAACTCAACACACTCCCTTATTTTAAGACCTTCTATACCCGTTGCAGGAATTATGCTGCTTGACATCATGAGTCCCGCCAAAGATTTCGCTTCGACTTCGCAGTCTGTAAACGTATTCTTTACGCCCTGATCCCAGCCGTAGCTCCTACCGAAAAGCGAATCTAATTCCAGACCTTCGGCGTTTACCTTTACGTTTCTGTAAGTCGAACCCTTACTCATAAGTCCCGTTATAACGCCGCCCTCCTCGTTGATAGAAGCACTCGGTTTTACGTTGGTAACGTTTATCGTAACGTTCTCTACGGTAGCTCCGGTTATACTTCTCGCAAGAGCGTTTCCGTATTTTTCATAAGACGTAAGGGTGTATGTAAGGTTTTTAATCACCGCTCCTTCGCCGACGATTCCGAACATTCCGTTTATCGTAGACCAGCCGCTTATAGTCTTATTATTTCCGTCGAACGTTCCGCGGAAACCGCTCTGTCCGTCCGTATTCTTCCAATCGCCCGAACCCGCAACGTTTATCTTGTTGCTCGTGTTTAACAGGTTATTAGCGAGTCTGTAATATCCGTAAATTCTGCCGCTTACGGTCGTGAGTTCTTCTATCGTAGAAATTTCTTTCGTTACGATAAGAATCTTTTTATTGTAGTTCGTATAAGTTCCGTCTTTTCCCGCCGTTACCGTAAGCGTCTGTTCGCCGTGCTTTACGAGACGATTTTTAAAGTCGAAATTAAGCGTTACCTTTCCGTCGGCGTACGGAACGACCTTTCCGCCTATGGCAGCCTTGACTACTGTTCCTTCCAAGCTTCCCATATCAACGTCGTAATCATCCGTTTCGCCGAGTTTTATTTCCGCTCTTTCTTCGCCGAGATCGTTTTCGGCAACTTTTTTAACGCTTGCTTCGATTTCGGCGGGAACTTCTACGGAAGATTGTGCCAGAACGGTTTTTCCCGAAATATCCGCTCCCGAAGCTTTCAGGACTTCTGCTTGTGCGGTCGTGGTTATTTCTATCGGATAGTTGCCCGTGCCGTACCAGTCAAACTCTTCGTTTCCGATTATATCTTTCGCTACTTCCGCTTTGGAAAGTACCGTTTTATTGACGACGTCGTAGAGATTTCCTCTTACTTTTTCAACGTCGGTCGTTGCGTAAGTGTTCGTTCCGTTTTCGGTGTAATAAGCGACCACGCTCATATCGAGCGTTCTGTTCGCTTCTCCCGTCACTATAACAAGGCTCGCCCAACTATAACCGCCCTCTTCGTAAATTGTCCCTTTCTCAGCAGCTTGTATACGAGCGGGTCTGGTTTCCCCCGTTGCTCCGTTCGCCGCGGTAAAGAGAGCATTGCAGTCTCCCTTTACTATGTCGAACGCCGCGCGGGGAGCAATAAGGAAACTAAGGGACGTTCCTTCGGTGGTTTTGATTTTCTGCCCGAGGCTTTCGCTCATCTTAACTTTGAAACGAAGTCCGACCTGATTGTTCGTTCTTAACGTAAGTCCCGTATCGTCCATTGCGAAAATTACGGGATCGGTTTCTTCGGCGTTGACGTTCTTTGCGCCCGTTACGACAAACGCGCAGAAAGTCGAAACGAAAACTACGGCGAAAAGCGCTATCAAACTCAATTTTATTCTTTTAAAAGCTTTCATAATTCTTCCTCCCGTTAATTACCGCTTCCGAGGGTTCCGATACCCCAGCCTCCGTCGTCGTTGAATATGTTATCTTTCAGCGGAGAAGACATTATTATGTCGGCTCCGATTCCTATGATTTCCATATTCGGCTTTGCATAAGTTTTCATATAAATTCCTCCTTTATTTTTAATCGCTCGGCAGAATGCCTATGGCTGTATTTTTGTTCCACCTTGCGACAAGTTCGATATTTTGCTCTACGACATCGTCGAAATTCCATTCCGTATCGCCCGAGTACCAACCTATAAATTCATATTCGTAAGCCGACGTTCTGACGAACTCTTTTATTTTCGGCTTAACCGCTTTCCCGTGTACGGGGTCGTAAGCAATCTCCTGCTTTTCCACTCTGTCTCCGACTTCGCTGACGAAGGTCACCGAGTAAACCTCCGGCGACCATTTCGCAACGAGCGTTACTTCCGAAAAAACTTTATCCGTATCGAAATTCCATTTTTTCGCGCCGCTATACCAGCCGTCCAATTCGTAATGGTTTTTCGTCGGGGTTTTCGGTCTTTCTATAGATTCGCCGTTCTTTTTGCGTGTTTCGGAAACGATCTCTCCGTCCGATTCAAAATAAACGGTATACTCCGCGTCAGGCTTTTGCTTATCTTTCGTTTCGTCGGCACAAGCGGGCAATACGAAAACAAAAGCCATAAAGACTAAAATTACAGTAATTATCGAATATTTTTTCATCGAACAACCATTATGACTCTGTGTTTAAGGTAAGTCCCGTTATACCCGTCGCCGGAATAAAGCTCTTTGACATCATGAGTCCCGCCAAGGATTTTGCGTTGACTACGCAATCTTCAAAAGCATTCGCTTTGTTTTGATCCCACCCGTAGCTCTTTCCGAACAACGTATCGAGGTCTTTGCCTTCGGCGTTTATCGTTACTCTCCTGTAAGTCGAGTCCTTACTCATAAGTCTCGTTATAACTCCGCCTTCTGCGGTCGCGTCCAGAGTTCCGTGTATGCTCTTTATGTTTATCGTTACGTCTTCTATCGTCGCACCCGTTATGCTGCTCGCCAAGGTGCCTCTCCCGTTCTGATAATAATAAACGTTGAACGTTATATTCTTAACGACCGCGCCGTTTCCTATGATTCCGAACAACCCGTGAGTCGCAAACGCTCCGTCTACCGCAAAACCGTTGCCGTCCAGCGTTCCGCGGAAGCCTATGCTTCCGTCCGCATTCTTCCAGTCGCCCTTGTTTTCGACGTTTATCCACGCTCCGCTCGAACCCACGTTCTGAGTTAATCTGTAATATCCGTAAACGACGTTATCCGCGCCCGCCGTCGTCGCCGCCGTAAGCTCATCTATCGTAGAAATCTCTTTCGTTACCACAAGAACGTTCGCGGTGATATTGTAATATTTACCGTTTTTCAGGACGGTGACGCTCAACGTCTGATAGCCGTGATTCTGCGTGTTCGCCCTGAACTCGTCCGATACGGTTAGTTTACCGTTTACAAACGTTACTTTTTCTCCTCCTAATGTTGCGCTTTCGATTGTCGCGTTCGCATATTCGCCGAGGTTTATCGCATATTCCGTTCCGCTCGATAAAACGATTTCGTTAGCAACGTTTAACTTAATGTTTTCCGTTATTTTAAGTCCCGTTATACCCGTTGCCGGAATAACGTCGCCCGAATGAATCAGCCCCGCCAAGGAGTTAGCGTTGACGACGCAATCTTCAAACGTATTCGCTTTGTCGGCTTTATACCTGCCGTAGCTCTTTCCGAACAACGTGTCGAGGTCTTTGCCTTCGGCGTTTATCGTTACTCTCCTGTAAGTCGCAGAGCGGCTCAGAAGCCCCGTTATAACGCCGCCTTCTGCAGTCGCGTCCAGAGTTCCGTGTATGCTCTTTATGTTTATCGTTACGTCTTCTATCGTCGCGCCCGTTATGCTTCGAGCCAATGTCTGCCTGCCGTTCTGATAAAAATAAACGTTGAACTTTATATTCTTAACGACCGCTCCGTTTCCTATGATTCCGAACAACCCGTGAGTCGCAAAGTTTCCGTCTACCGCAAAACCGTTGCCGTCCAGCGTTCCGCGGAAGCCTATACTTCCGTCCGCATTCTCCCAGCTGCCTTTGTTTTCGACGTTTATCCACGCTCCGCTCGAACCCACGTTCTGAGTTAATCTGTAATATCCGTAGACCACGTTATCCGCGCCCGCCGTCGTCGCCGCCGTAAGCTCATCTATCGTTGAAATCTCTTTCGTTACTACAAGAACGTTCGCGGTGATATTGTAATATTTGCCGCCTTTCTGAACGGTGACTTTCAACGTCCGATACCCGTGTTTCTGCGGATTTGCTCTGAACTCGTCCGATACGGTTAATTTACCGTTCGTGAAGGTCACGTTTTCGCCGCCGAGCGTTGCCGCAAGTATTGTCGCGTTCGCATATTCGCCGAGGTTTATCGCATATTCCCTTCCTCTTGACAAAACGATTTCTCTGTCTCCCGTAAGGGTTACCTCTTCCGCGGGCAGCACCACCGTCACGCCGAGGTAAATGGTAACCGAGTTGTTTTCGACTTTTCCTATTAAAGTCAGCACCTGTGCGCCTATATCGGAAACAGCAAAATTTTCGGTTATGGTAAGAATTCCGCCCGCAAAGTTAAAGCCCTTTATTTCTCTGTCGCCGAGCTTAACGGATATTATTTCTTTTACGTCCGCGTTTTCTTCGCCGAGCGTAAGTTCAGACTGACTTCCGATAATGACGACGTTGTTTTCGTCGTTATAAGAACGCGCGTACGAAATTATTATACCCTCTATCCCCTCCAAAGCATATAGGGACTCGGGAACGTTCATTCTGAGGCAAAGAAGTCCGCCGATTGACTTAACGTTCAGTTTAACGTTCGCGAACGTGTTGGCCTTTCTTGCGTCGTAGTTCCAGTAGCTGCAACCGAACAACGTATCGACTTTTCCGTCCGAGTTGATTTCAACGTTTCTGTACGTCGTCGAGTGACTCATAAGCGCGGTAAGTATTCCGCCTTCCGTCAGATACGAATCGGATTCGCCGCTCTTAATATTTATAATCACGTTTTCGACCGCCGCGTCTCTTATCGAGCGGGCGAGAACGGTTCTGCCGTTCGCATATCCGTATGCATTCACCGTTAAATTCTTTATAACCGCGCCCTTGCCGACAAGCCCGAACAAACCTCTCGCAAAAACGGTTCCCGTTACGGAATATCCGTTTCCGTCCAAAGTCCCGCGGAAACCGTAAAGCCCGTCCACGTTCTGCCAGTTCCGGTCGTTGCCGTTGTTGAATTCCGATTTGGGATTGCCGAGGTCTGCCGTCAATTTGTAATATCCGTAAATCGCGTATTCCGCCTTATCTGATTTAAGAAGTTCGTTAAACCGACCGACGTCGCTTATTTCCTCGGTTATTACCGTAACGGGAATTTGCAGAGTATAGAATTTATCGTTTTTTCCGACAAGCACCGTAAGCACGCTGCTACCGTGAATCAGCGGATTGCTTCTGAATTCCGCGTCGATATTCAGAGCGTTTGCGTCGTTTCCGAAATAATGTCCGTTGCAGGAAATCGAATATACGGTCGCGCCGCCGAATTCTTTGAGATCAACGGAGTTTGTCACTCTCCCGACGCAAATTTCCTGCGTCCCGGACAAAGTAATTTCCTCGGAATCCGTAAATATAACCGCGCTGATTCGCGCTCTGACAGAAATTCCGTTTCTGCCTTCAAAAGTTATATTTATGGTCGTCTCGCCTAACTCTTCGCCGAAAATATCTCGGTCGTTGAATAAATACAGAACGCCGTCTTCAAATTTATACTCGTTTATTTTAACGCCTTTGCTTTCAATGCTTATTATTCCGGAACTTTTAAAACGCTCGCCCACGTTCAATTTGACGTTCGCGCCTTTTTCGTTTATTATGTCAGCCACGACGATTTCGACCGTTCCGATTATTTCTCCGCCGAATCCGTCTACGTTTTCGAGATAGACCGAAACGTATTTACCGTCGGTATAATTTCTCGCTATTTCTTTTATGTCTTTAACCTTTATTTCGCACGCGTTGAATTCGTTGCCTTCAAACGAATACGCTCCTCCCCCGAACAGCGAATTGATCAAAGCTTTTTCGGCATTTACGATAAGCCCGTTTACGACGTTGCCGCTAAATGCCTCGACGGAGATTATCCCCGCGCCGTCTTCGCCGAAGTCCGCCGTTTCCGCGGAAATTTCGATGCTTACGTTTTCAATTCTCGAACCTACCACATAATCGCCTATCACGGTTTTGCCCGTCACGTTCACTTCGCCGCGGAGAGCGAATTTAACGTTTCTTATCGTCGCGCCGCCGCTTACATAACCGAATAAACCGTGTTTTCCGAGTTCGGACGTTATAGTGTGTCCTTTGCCCTCGAAAATTCCGCAGAATCCGTTTTGGCCGTCGAATACGACGTCCCCCGCATCGTTTTCAAGCGCGTCGATAATTATATCGTTTTTAAGCTCGTAATATCCGTAATTGCCCTGTTCTTTTATTGTCAATGCCTCTTTCAGTTCTTCCGCATTAGAAATGAACTTTGTAACGATTAAAACGGGAACTTTTACGATTTTCTGTCCTTTTTCGGCTCTTACCTTAACGGAAAGTTCTCTTTCGCCGTAGATTCCCGTCAAATCACTTCCCTTTATGCTCGTAAGCGAATTGCCGAGAGAAATATCGTTGATATATATGCCGTCAACCGAATCGTAAGCGATTTCACCGAGATTTACGGCGTTATCCTCTTTGGAAAGATCTATGACTTGTCTTTCCCCGCCGACGCGTTCGATTTCGCTCGGCGTATAATCGGAAAGCATAATTTTCTTTATGTTCTCGATTGTTTTGCCGCTTACGCCGACATAGTCCGTAAGAAAGCTTTCTATCGCGTACGATAAAGGCTTATCCTCTATGCCGAAATTAGTCTTCAAAGCGTTAAGCGTCGCTCCGAACGCGACGAATGCCTTGCCGTCGTTCTGCATAACGCCCGTATCGTCAAACGCCGTTTTATCCTCGTTCAACGCGCTTCTGTATCTCGCTCCGGACATTTTTGAAAAACTCGAAAGCTCGAAATCTCTCGTAAGATCATTCTCCCCGACGCCCAAAACAGCGTTAATAAGGAACGCGATAGTCCCCGTGCTGTCCGCACCGTTGTCGCAATGTATAATTACGGGATAATTGTCCTCGTTTGCCAGAACTCCGAACAGCCTCTTCAACTCCGAAGCCTTGTCGGCGTTAAAATCTTTACGGGCTGCCGAAGGTAATGCGTTCCACGTCGCAAAATCGAATATGTCGGTATAACTGCCGACGGAGAATTTATAATAGCCTGTCGCTTCGCCGAAATATTCCGATTTTTGTTTTGCTCCCGTTCTTAAATCGATTTCGGTTTTTATACCGAGGTCGTTTTGCAAGGTCGCTTTACCGTCGGTCGTTAAACCCCGTATTCCGTCGGATAAATTACCCCTGAATATTTTTCCGTATTTTACAGAACCGTTTTGCGCGCCGTATCCGCCAAGATCTCTTGCGTTTGTCGCGCCTTCCGCGTAAATATAACGAACGGAAACGTCGCTCGTGGTAAAATGAAGAACATCGGACTCGTCGTTAGCAAAAGTACCCGCGACTTTCCAATAATACGTCGTAGCGGGTAATAAGTTATAAACGTCTAATTTATTCACGATTCCGGATGCGGTATATTCTTTCGCGTTTTCAAATCGGTCGTTATCCGCAAGGTATAACGTATATTTCGCGCTTCCGTTCTTTTTCCACGAGAAAGTAACGGGTTTTCCGCCTTTTTCTTCGGTTATCGCAGAATCTTTCTGCAAAACGGCGATTTGCTCGGCTTCCGTTTGCGCGGTAAAATATTCGTAAATCACGTCGTCGCAAATCGAAAGATCCGTTCCCGTATCGATTGTTTCGATGCGCGCTACGGTCGGCTCGTCGTCGTCACCCGAGGGCAATCCCCCCGACGGCTTGCCCCCGTTTCCCGTACAAGCAGCCGCACATACCAAAGCAATTACCGTAACAAAAACGAGAAACGCCGCAAGTACGCCCTTACGCCTTTTTTGAATTTTCAAATCGCCTGATAACATTTTTCTTTTTTCCTCCGTCATCGATTTTCCTGCTCTTTTCTTTATTATGAAAAAAACAAGTTTTTTTATTTCTTTGTTTTAGTTTGCTTATTTATATCCGATAAGAGTTATCCTTTCGTCGAAGACGAAAGGAAGGGTACCCTTCGATTTTTTAATTTCTATTTCGCGTTTTCGGTTAATTGCGTCTCCTGTTTTTAATAACGCGGTACATCTGTCCGTGTATCAAAATCAGCGTATTTACTTACGTTTTGTTTATAAAAAACATCTTTACCCCTTGTATCGTTTGCATTATACAACGAGATATGATATAATTATTGTAAAATTCAATCAAAATTTTGTAGGTTTCTATCAAAATGAAAAAGAATACGCAGAATTATCCGGTTATGCTTACAAAGCACACGAATCCGTTTTATTCGCTTAATAACGTTTCCGCTTTTTCGCAGGGGTTTGCATATTATCACAACCGCTCTTACCCGATTTTAATGCACTCTCACGACTATTATGAACTGAACGTGATAACTTACGGTGAATGCAGACACTATGTTAAGAATAAGAATCACCCCGCGAAAGCCGGCGATATGTTTATGATTCCGCCGTACACCGAACACGGATACTGGTCGAACGATGAAAAGACAAAACTTTTCCATCTTATTATAAGGAACGAATTGCTGGAAGACTATAATAAACAATTAAATCATTATCCCGGTATAAAGCTTTTGTTTGAGGTCGAGCCGCAAATCCGGCAGGCATTTAACAACCTGTCGCTCAACATAAATATTCCGAAGGAACTGTTAAACGATTTTATAAGCGATTTCGACGACCTGATCGAAGCAGACAAGATAAAAGACGAGGACAACAGCACTATATTCGACTTGAAAACCGTAGGTCTTCTATGTAAGCTCGCAAAGCTGGTATCGCAAAGATACACAAACACGGTCGAACCTCATAACAACACCGCCGACTATATAATTTTGAAAACCACGCAGTATATGGAGGAAAATTATTCCTCGAAACTTACGGTAGACGATTTGTCTAAAACAGTCAATATGTCAACGCCGAATTTCTTCAGGTACTTTAAAAAAGTTTTCAATACGTCGCCTATGGAATATCTTAAAAAAATCCGTATCGCTCACGCTACCGCCATGCTTTCATCAACGGATAAACCGATATCTTTTATCGCGCAGGAATGCGGCTTTTTCGATCAATCCCATTTCACCAACGTGTTCAAACAGTCTACGAATATGAAGCCGAAAGAATTTCGTCAGAAAGCGCAAAATAAAACTGATAATATCTCCGAGAATAATAGGCGAAGAGACATGAAAAACGTTTCAAAGAAAAAATTTACAAACCAGACCGAAAGAACGGGAATATAGGCAGAATCGGCAAGATATTTGCGTTATGGTTGTTGTAAACAAAGTTTTATACGAAACGTCCTGCCGACATACCAAACTAAACTATCAAATCTTATCCTTATACCTGCTTTTAAGCGGCCTTTTAAGCGGCGATAGCCGATAAAAAGCCGATGGATTAAACGCGCGGCGGGGACGACCGCTAATCCGCTTTTCCGTCCCCGCCGCTTTCCGCGTTTTACTCCTTTCTCCGTATTTTCACCTTTTCGTTATACACCGAAAAACGCCGCTCTGCCCCTCGGCGTTCTTTTTTTTATTTCTTTTCCCTTACGCGCTCATAAAAAGCTTTCGCATCGATAGTTGTTTCGGCTTGTAATTAAGTATATCGTTCTCCCGGCTTAATGTCGGGTTTAATTTGCCGAAATCGTTTATCGATAAGCGTTCTTCGATAATTTTTCGGTTGATATTTTTTTACGTTATCCGATAAATACGGATCTATGATAACCCTTTCGTTTTTATGTTCGATATAATGCCCCCGCCTGACCGAGCCAAGTTATCTTCGTTTTGCAGCCCCTACCATTTTACGGGATAAAGCTGAATCATATTTCCGCAATCGACGGTAAGTTCCGCGCCCGTGGTGTTTTTTGCGTGAGCCGCGAAATACCACGCCGCGTCGGCTATGTCCGAACCTTCCGCTATACCTCCGAGCGGAGAAAACGCAGACGGCACGTTCTTATAAAATTCGGGATTTTTATCCGTTCTGTCCGTATGAATCATTCCGGGCAAAACCGCATTCACTCTTATTTTATACTTGCCGAGATCGAGCGCGAGCGCGCGCATAAGCCCGAGTTGTCCGCTTTTGGAAGCGGAATAAGCCGCGCGTTCCGGTATCGCGCGATATGCGGTGTTGGAATTTATAAAAGTTATGCTTCCTCCGCCCGTTTTAATCATTCTTTCCGCCGCGCTACGTATTATGCAGAAATTCCACACGACGTTGGTATTTATAACCCTTACGAAATCGCAAAGCGGGCTTTCGAGCGCGGAAAACCCCGCGCCGAGGTCGGCGGCGTTAAGAATAACGTCCGTTATCGTTATCTCTTCTTTATCCAGCTCGGAAAAGAGCCTTTCGACGCCTTCTTCGTCCGCCGATAAATCCTCTTTAAGCGAGCAGAAAACCTTGCCTACTATTTTTACCTGCGGAAATTTTTCGCGATAACGTTTTTCCGCCTCCGCCACGCGCTCCGCGTTTCTGCCGGTAAAAACCACGTTTTCGCCTTCTTTGGCGAACTTTTCAACTATCGCCGCGCCCGTATTCACGCACGCGCCGGTTACTAAAGCCCATTTTTCGGTCATAGCTTTACCCCTTAAAAATAAAATTCGGTTTTCGGAGGGCGAATATCGGTAAGCGCGCCCGTATAATGACGGAGATTATGTTCGACGTACGGGTGTTTTAAGCACTCCTCTTCGTTAAGTTCTATGCCAAGCCCCGCTTTGTCGCCGATTTTTATTCTTCCGTTTTCATAAACCAGATTTTCGTCGGTAACGAATTTGCGGTATTCGACGTCCGAATACATTATTTCGAGAATACAGAAATTCGGACAGCACGCCGCGAGCTGCAAGGTTGCCGCGTTTGCGACGGGACCCGAAGGATTATGCGGCGCGAAAGGAATATAATTCGCCTCCGCAATAGCCGCGATTTTTTTAAGCTCCATTATCCCGCCCGCGTGCGAAACGTCCGGCTGAATATAGTCCGCCGCGCGAGTTGCAAACAGCCCGTTATAATCGAAACGGGTATACAGCCTTTCCCCAGCGGAAATCGCCACGGGCGATTTATCCCGCACCGCCTTTAACGCTTCTAAATTATTCGGCGGAACGGGTTCTTCAAACCACATAGGCTTGAATTGTTCGAGTTCTTTCGCTATCTTTATGCCCGTAGGCACGTCGAATCTGCCGTGTCCTTCTATGAGCAAGTCCACGTCGCTTCCGACCGCTTCTCTTACTTTTGCCACGCATTCGAGTGCGACGTCGAGGTCTTTATTCGATATTTGCAAATAACTTTTTCCGAAGGGGTCCCATTTCATGGCGGTAACGCCGCGTTTAACGGCGATTTTTGCTTTTTCCGCAAACTCTTCGGGAGTTTTCGCGCCCGAAAACCAGCCGTTGACGTATATTCTGCAATCGTCGTTTACCTTGCCGCCGAGAAGCTGATACACAGGCACACCTAGCGACTTGCCGAGAATATCCCAAAGCGCGCACTCGACCGCGGAAAGCGCGCTCATAAGCACCGCGCCCCCGCGCCAGTACGCGTCGCGGTAAATATCGTGATAATGCTTTTCTATCGTGCGCGGATCTTTGCCCACAAGGTAATTTTTAAGATGTTCCACCGCGCCGCAAAGCGCCTTTTCCTTATATTCCAAAGTACCCTCGCCCACGCCGCAGATACCCTCGTCCGTATACACCTTCACGAACACCCAGTTCGTTCTGAAACAGTCAACCACGAACGTTTTTACGTCGGTTATTTTCATTTTATTTTTATCTCCTTATAAATTTCGGGAATCACTACGTTTTTCAGTTTCAGCTCTTTTCCCGTCATATCGTCGAACATTCCGAAATGCGTCGGCACGACGAAGCGCGCTTCAACCCGCAAAGCGAACCTTTCCGCGTCCGAAACGTTCATATTGTTTCCGCGCCCGTTTATCGGCAGAAAAACCGCGTCGAACCTTTTCTCGGGAAGGCTATCTAGCACTCTTTCGCTGTACAGCGTGTCGCCCGTAAAATACAGCGTTTTGCCCTCGCAGGAAATTATCGCGCCTATCGCCTCGGGATCGGAATGCTCCGCCTTGACCGCGGTAAACAGCGCGCCGCCCGCAGAATAGCTCGTGCCGCTCCTAAAATACACGCAGTTACAATCGGGATAACGCTTTTTCGCCCCGAAAAAAACCGAAGGCGGAACAAGCAAAGTCGCGCCCGCGTTGTTTTCGAGCAGCTTATCGAGCGTTTCCTCGTCGTAATGGTCTGCGTGCGAGTGGGTTATGACAACCACGTTCGGCTTTATTTTAAGAAAGCTCTCGTCGATTTTCTGTCTGCGCCTGTTTTTCGGCTCGATTTTTTCTACCGAATTTGAAAGGTACGGATCTATCACGAATGTTGAATTCTTACTTTCGATTAAAAAACCGTTCTGTCCTAAAAACGTTATTTTCATAAAATTTTTACCATTTTGCACAGTTACGTTGATTTATTGTCTATAAAATGTTATACTCTATAAGAACGAAAAATTTTTTGAAATATTCTTTTTTCGGAGGAGCAATGGAAATTTCGTCTCGGTTCAATTACGTCGATTCGGGGTACTTCGATTCCGTTCAGTCGGAATGGATACACAAAAAGAAAACCACCACGCCGCCGAGGGTTTGCCGTCTTTACGAAGTGGAACTGTATCTTTCCAAGTCCGGCACGACATATATCAACGAAGTCAAATACGACATAGAACAATATACTCTCATCATCTGCAAGCCCGGCGACGTGAGATATTCCGTCAATCCGTTCAAGTGCTACTATCTGTATCTTTCGGTAGAAGACGGGCGCATAAAAGAAATTCTCGACTCGCTCCCGCCGAAAATGCAGGCGTTCAACGCGAAGGTTTTTCTCGACCGCTTTTTCTCACTTCTAAAATACAGAAACGCCGAGGACAGCGCGTACGCGGAGCTGAGGATAACCAGCCACATAAACGAGATCGTTTTCCGTCTTGCCGAAAACCGCGATTTTTACGAAAAACAGAAATTCGTCAACGGAAACGTTTCCAAAGCCATTACGCAGGCGAAAAAATTCATCATCAAAAACTACAATCGGAACATTCAGCTGAAAGACGTTGCAAACCACGTCTTTTTAAGCCCGAATTACTTCCATAAGCTGTTCACGCAGGTCACGGGCGTTACCCCGCATCAATATATAATCAATCAGAAAATCAACGCCGCGAAGAAAATGCTTCTCGAAAGCGACGCGACCATAACCGATATTGTCATAAACTGCGGATTCAGCTCTCAATCGTATTTTAACGCGATTTTTAAGCGCGAGGTGAAAATCACCCCGAACGATTATCGCAAAAGTATGAACAAATACTACAAAATATAATCGTCAGTTCGGCGACTCTTAAAACGCCCGCCCGCAAACCGCGGCGGGCGTTCTTTTTTAGTAAACCGAATTACATACAGATTTATATTCCCGTTATAAGCCGAAAGCTTCTCTGTTTGTAACGAAATTCGCCTTAACTTTTTTCAGTCTTTCCAAAATATCGTCCAAAAGCCCCCACTTATCCAAAACGTCGAACTCGTAGGTATGCCCCCAGATATACAGAACGTTCCTCGTTCCGTCGTCTTCGAGCCTGTCGAAATCGTCTATGAGCCTCGATATTTCGTAGTTGGAAAAATGACAAGTTCCCGCATATTTCATAAGGTTTTCGGGAACGGTGAATTTCATACTCGTACCCGCCGTTCTCGCGTACCTGATACCGACGTCGCGGGCGATTTTTATCACTCTTTCGTCGTACGTTCCGTAAGGATACGCCATACCGACGACTTCTTTATCGAACCATTCCTCGATATTCTTTTTATCGTAATAAATCTCGTTGTAAATAGTTTCCTCGTCGAGCTTTTCCAAAAACGGGTGCGTTAAGGTATGCGCGGCTATCTCGTGTCCCTCGTACAGCCTTTTAAGTCCCTTTATGTTCATTCGGTGAATTTCCACACCCTCGTTTACCCAGCCGTTTGCGCGGGTTTGTATGCCCGTGTTTATGTTGAAAGTCGCCTTGAAGCCGTATTTATTTAATTTCCCGACGAACCGCACGTCCTGTTCCACGCCGTCGTCAAAGCTGAACGTAACGAATTTTGCCATAATTTATCCTTTCTTTATAAAAATCACTCCGCCGTTTACGAGCTTGTCCACGACAATTTTCTTTTTCCCGCCGTCCGATACGACGGGCAGCGTTCTGTCGCCGTCTCCGTCCGAAAAAACGCAGCTTTCTCCGCTCGTTTCCGCTTCCAAAACGATTTCCGTGTTTTTCGGCGCGCGGGCGTCCTCCGCAAAATCTATAACCGTAATCGCGTACTCGTTCTCGTCCTCCAAGAACTTTAAGTCAACTTTTTTCTCGCCTACGGAAGCTATCTTTTTGCCGCATTCTTCTATAATTTCGTAAGCTTCGTACCACCTGCCCGAAAAGCTTGCGGGCTTAAACGAATCGACGTATACGTCGTAATAATAAACCTTGCCGCCGCCCCTTTCAAAGGTCTCTATCTCGGTTTTTTCCGCTTCCGACAGTCCGTTTTCGGCGGGAATTATTAGCGCGTTCACCGCAAACGACAAACGATTAAGCTCGCTCGCCCGCACCGCCGTCGGCGAAACGAATTCGCGCTTAAACTTTCTGTAAACGTTCATCGCCGCGAAAACGTTGCTTTCCTTCCCTTGCCACGCGTTTTTGTTATCGCCGTTGCAGACCGCGTCGTAATAAGCGTTTGCGCGTTCGCTGTATAAAATCGCAACGCCCTGCCGCACGCGCTCTTTGCGAACTATTCTGCCGCTTAACCGATACAGCATTTCGTGCATTTTCATCGCCGCGGCGTATTTTTCGGTCGGGGTGCGGTCGTTATAGAAAATTCCGAATCCGTTCGGTTCGGGCGAATCTTCAAAAACGTAGTCGCCGCGCCATTGATAGTACATTATCCCCTTTGCACCGCTTCCTATCGCGGCATAAGTTTCCACCTCGAAATCTCTTGCGGACATATCCGTCCGAGCGTCGTATTCTATCAGCCAGAAATGTTTTCCGAACGCCGCCGCCGCGCTTTCCGCGTAATCGGTAACGCGCGAATGTTCGTAATAAAACGCGCCCTTGCATTTAAGATACAGCGTTATCCCGACGACGTCCATTTTTTCGGCGATTCTGAAATAATCCGCGCCGCGCATGCTGCTGCCTATCTGCACGGGGCAACAGGTCATACAGGTAAACGTTTCCGCGGAGGGCTTGCGCTTTTTCGCGGTTTCCGCAAGAAAATTAAGGTAATCGTTGAATTTTTCGGCGTTAAAAAGCCGCCATTCTATCCACGCTTCGGGGGATTCCGAATAGGTCGGGCGACGGCGCGGCGGATAAGCCTCCGCTTCCTTCACCCCTCTTTTTATAAGAGTTTTTCTGTATTCCTCCAACGTATTCGGATTATAATCGTAAAATCCCTCGCACGGGAACGCGGGTTCGTTAAAAATCTGAAAGCCTACCACGTTGTCGAACTTGCCGAAATATTCCGCTCCGACCGCCGTGACCTTTTCGTTATCCGACTTCGCGCCCTCGTGGCAAACGCTGTTCGTTATAAACTGCGACCAGCTTTTAACGAGCGGCGCGCCGTTTTCGTCGAGCATTCTTTCGTCGGGATATTCGTTTAGCCCGTTATCGTACCCGTTAAGCCGCACCGTCAGCGCGATTCCGAGCTTTTCAAGCTCTTCCGCGATAGCCTTGCCCAAAGGAAAATCACCTTTAATCACTCCGTTTTCTTCGCAGAAAGAGCCTATCGCCGCCGTCCTCACGATATTTATTCGCGCGGATTTCATATCGGCGAAATCTCTTTTCATCTCGCCGATACGGTCTCCGTTTTCGGGTACGGGTACTTTTTGCGGGTGATACGACGGATAATAATGACTGCCTATCCCGAAAGCGGCTTTTCCGTTTATATACAATATTCCGTTTTTTAAGAGATAAGCAGAAG
Organism: uncultured Clostridia bacterium; assembly: GCA_934271275.1. GTDB lineage: Bacteria > Bacillota > Clostridia > Christensenellales > Borkfalkiaceae > UBA1259. Next base: position 129,501 of record CAKQRD010000007.1, read on the forward strand.
GTTTCATACTCACTTAACCGTTACGGGTTTATTTTTTCAGCTCAGCATAGGCTTCCGCAGCCTGTTCGTACACGGTTTTATACTGCCGTTTAAGATTTTCCAGCTCGGAATCTAATTTGCTTCCGTAATATTTGCCCTTGATGACGTTCTCTTCAAACGTATTCGTCGCGCTTTCGAGAGTGGTAGACTTTTTCGTCCATTCGTCGGTATAAAGGCAGAAGCAGTTCTTGACGAAGTCATATCTTCCGTTGCCGTTCTCGTCGCCGAGACCGAGCGCGTCGTAAAACAATCTGTCCGTTGCCGCAAGGTTATTCACGGTGTTGCCGTTGAAAACGTATTGCAGATACGCGTCCATAGTAAAGCGATAGTTGAACGACTCGAAAAGCATACCCGCTTTGCGCGCGGCGGTAAAGTTTGCGTATTCGGGCTTTATCGTGCGCGTGCCGTCCGCGTTGACGGTGTTGTGTTTGCCGTCCACGCCGTAGTTAAGAAGATTTTTGCCCTCTTCGGTGTAGAACCAGTTCATAAAGCGGACTATTTCGCGCGCTTTATCCGCGCTCACCTTGGAGGAAATCATAAAGTTGTTTTCAAATCCGCCCGCGCTCTGAACGCCGGAATCGCCGTTCGGTCCTTTGATCGGCTGAATACCTATCCAGGTGCCGTTATGCTGATTTTTGTGCAAGTCCTCCGTGCCGAGCTTTGCGTATTCCGAATAATAAACGGTACAGCCGAGGGTGTTATTGCCCATAAGGTTCTGTATGCCCGAATAGCCGCGCTCGTTATAGGTATTGTCTAAAAGTCCCGCCGCGAATAATTCCTGCAACGCTTCCAGATAATTTTTGTATTGAGAATGATAAACGGTGGGAACGTATTTATCGCCGTCCATAGCGAAATAGTATCTCGTGTTTATGCCGAACGCATAGCGCAGGTTCGTTATATCCTGCACGGAGAACGGAATTTCGTCGTTATTGTCGCTGTTGCCGTTAGGATCTCCGTCCTTAAACGCCTGCAACACGCTCACGAATTCGTCCCACGTTTCGGGTGCTTTTAGATTAAGCGCGTCCAGCCAGTCCTTTCTTATAAGGAACGAAAGCTGACATTCGGGTTCGCGGATATTCATCATAGAATAAATCTCGAACGAAGCCACGTCCGTAAGCTCTAATATCATATTCGGATCGTTATAGCTTTCCAGCGTGTCCATATAATTCGGCGCGTACTGCATTAAAAGGTCGTATAAAGGGTACGCCGCGCCGTCTCTTATAAGCGCCTGACGGTTGGGTACGCGGCAGAAAAGCTCCGGCGTATCGTTACTGCCGAGCGAGGTTACGAGCCTGTCGCCGAAAGCTTCTTCGCTGGTGAAAACCACGTCGAGCTTGGTGTTCGTCGCCTTTTCTATTTCGGGAATAAGGTTTTCGGTCTTGCTGAACTTGCCCTCGTTTATGGGCGCGAGAATTTTTATGGTGAGCTTATCCCTCGAATAAAAATCGTAGTTATAATCCTGCGCGTACTCGCTTCTCGGGGTTCTCTCCCTTCTTTCGGTCTTGTTTCCGCCGACGTTCACGCGACACCCCGCGAAAAGCGAAAATACCGTCACCCCCGCGAGAGCCGTCGCAATAAGCTTTTTGAAGTTGGTTTTTTTCATTATCTTCCTCCGTTGCGGAGAGCTTGCCCTCCGCAGATTTTTTATTTTTATTCTTTGACCGCGCCCGTCATAGTTCCCGAAATAAGGAATTTCTGGAAGAACGGGAACGCCACGAGTATGGGCAGCATAGTGAACATAAGCGCGGCGTTTCTGACCTGTTCTATGCCGAAGTTAGAGCCGCTTATATCGAAGTCTTTCGAGTCCGCCGAGCTTATTACCGTCGCAAGCACCTGCTGCAAAACCCTCTTTTCGTCCGATTCTATATAAAGGAGCGGATTCTGATACTGATTCCACTGCCCTACCACTATCCAAAGCCCTATCGTCGCGAGAATGGGCAGAGAGTTAGGAAGTATCATTCTGAAAAGAATGGTAAAGTCGTTCGCGCCGTCTATCTTTGCGGATTCCACGATAGATTTCGGTATCCCGTAGAAAAAGCCGCGCATTATGATGACGTTATACGCGCTGAGCGCGGTGCAAAGAATCAGCGACCAGTGCGAATCTATAAGCCCCAAGGATTTTACGACCATATAATTCGGCACCGTGCCTGCCGAAAACCACATAGTTATCACTATAAACTGCGTGTAAAGCTTTTTGAACTTCAATTTGGAAAACGCCATCGGGTACGCCGCAAAGCTCGTCAGCAAAAGCGACAGCGCGCAGGTTAAAACGCAAACCTTTATCGTGTTGAGATAGCCGAGGTAAATAGCCTTGTTCGCGGCAACCGTTTTATAAACCTCCCACGTTGCGCCCACGCGGTAACGCCCGTCCGCGAATACCTTCGGGAAAAGGGTTATAGAACCGCTTCTTACGGCGGAAGTGTCCGAAAGAGAAATCGCTATCATATTGATAAAGGGATATATTACCGTAACCGCGAGGATAGTGAGAACTATCAGCAGCACCGCATAACCTATCTTTGCGGGAACGCTTCTTTTTATTTTTCTGATACCGCTCATAAACCGCTCCTTACCACAAAGACGTTTCGGCAAACTTTTTGCTGAAAATATTCGCAATCGTCACGAGTATCAGCGCGACTACCGAATTGAACAAGCCGACCGCCGTCGAAAGCCCGTAGTTATAGTCCTTGAACGCCGTTTTATACACGAACGTCGCTATAACCTCCGATTTTTCGAGGTTGCCGTTATTCTGCATTAAATAAATCTTTTCAAAATTACTGCCCATTATCGCGCCAATCTGCATAATCAGCATTATAACGATGGTCGGAAGAATGGACGGGAGAGTTATGGAAATTATTTCCCGCCACTTGCCCGCGCCGTCTATCTCCGCCGCCTCGTATAAGCAGGGATCTATCGAAGTCATAGCCGCGCTGTAAATAATGGAGTTCCACCCGACCGTCTGCCAGATACCCGATACGACCTGTATTCCGCGGAACGCTTCCGCTTTATATAAAAGCGAGTTGTTATACGGAACGTTAAGCGTTCTGCAAACCTGCCCCAAAAGCCCGCTCGAAGGATCTAATAAAGAAGTGATGAACCCTACGAGAGCCGCCGTAGACAAAAAGTGCGGCAGATAGCTGATTATGGAAAGAACTTTTTTATAACCTTTGTTCCTCACCTCGTTGAAGGCGAGGGCGAGAATTATAGCTGCGGGGAACAGAAACACGAGCGCGAGAATATTTATCGCAAGGGTGTTGCCGAGAAGATGCCAGAACTGATCCTCGAAGAAATCGAGGAAGTTATTGAAAAACACGAAGGTACTGCCCGCAAAGCCGTGCGTAAGACTGTAATCGTAAAACGCCATTCTTATCCAGGTGATAGGCCAGTAGCAAAAAATCCCGAACCACACGATAACGGGAAGCATCATAATATAAACGTACTTATTGTCGTTTAAATACCTTTTGAGATTGATTTTCGGTTTTTGAGTTTTTTCGTCGGCGGCGGTCGCGCACGCTTTCGCTTTGATTTTCATCCTTTTCTCCTTACCGTTTTCAAGCCTTTTAATATCCTAAGTTTTTCCCGACCGTACGCGGGAAGCGGTTGTCGGTCAGAACCGACGATTCTTTTTTTAACGCTTGCCGTCAAGCTTTCGATTGCTTGTATTATAGAATATCCCCGCGATAAGCGATAGTCTTATTTTTATCTTTTTTTTTAGATTTCTTATCCTGAGCCGAGGGAAAATTGATTTTTTCTTTTATATATGTTATTATTTGCGTCGAGGTGACTTAAATGAAAAAATCGCTTTTTTTATCGCTGATATTCGTTCTTGCGCTCGCGTTCGCTTTACAGACGGCGTGCGCTTCAAACGGTTCTTCGACTACCCCGCCCGAACAGCCGTCCGCACCCGAAGAACCCGCCGAGCTGTGGGACGTTTCCGCTACGGACGTTTCGCATATAGGGAGCAATCGCAGACTTATAGCCTTTACGTTCGACGACGGTCCGACCGAAAAAACGGACGACCTCCTCGACGTTTTTAAGAAATTCAACGAAGAAAACCCCGACTATATCGCCCACGCCACGCTTTTTACGATAGGCTCTAAAATTACCGACGAAAATTCGGGAACGCTCGGAAGAGCCGTTTCTATGGGCTTCGAGCTGGGAAACCACACCTATACTCACGCGAACCTTACCACCATTTCGGACGATAAGGTTATAGAAGAGCTTAAACTGACCGACGAGAAATTGCAGACCTTCGACAAAAAAGCCGTGCATCTCGTACGCCCCGCGGGCGGTCACGCGGACAGCCGCGTTCTGTCTCTTTATAAAACCACGTTTATAAACTGGACGGGCGCGCTCGGCACGAACGATTTCGATAACGCCGTCACCGAAAACGACGTATATAATACCGTTTCCTCTAATCTTACGGACGGCGGAATAGTGCTTATGCATCAGGGCTACGACAAGACGGTCGGCGCGGTGAAAAGACTTCTTCCCGACCTTAAAGCCGTGGGGTATCAGGTCGTTTCCGTTTCCGAACTGATTAAATTTTACGGAATAAAAGCCGAAATCGGCAAGCTTTACGACTCCTTTATCTGAAACAGCTTTTCGGGCGAATTCAAAATTTCGCCGTTCGTTTCTATGACCTTTTTATAGAAGTAAAACGAATCTTTTTTGATTCTCTTCTGCGTTGGGTAATCTATAAACACCAGCCCGAAGCGTTTTGCAAACCCGCATTTCCACTCGAAATTATCGGTAAACGCCCAGTGATAATAGCCGTTTACGGGGATTCCCTCGCGAACGGCTTTTTCCGTTTGAAGAAGGTATCTTGCCGTAAGGTCTATGCGGTACGCGTCGTGAACCTTTCCGTCAAGACAAACCCTGTCGTTCTGCGCCGTTCCGTTTTCGGTTATTATAATCGGCTTGCCATACCTTTTATAAAGGAATTTCAGTCCGTAATACACCGCTTCGGGAATATCGTCCCAGCCCATATCGTTTTGCGGCGAACCGTCTTTAAAGGGCGCGTATTCGCCGTTTTTATCCATATAAAACCCCGAATATATGTTCTGCCCTATAAAATCGAGCGGCTCCGAAATAAGCTTTAAGTCCTCCGCGGTTATCTCCGGCAGATATTCCCCGAAATATTCGTAATATTCCTTCGGATAATCGCCGAGATAAACGGTATCGGAAAGAGGCGACATACAATTCATAGGCTGCTCCTTCCAAACCCTGAAAAAGTTGTCGTAAGCCTTTTTCTCGCTCTCCTCCGTTTCGTCCGCGGGGCAGGTTATCCACCCGCAGGTCGCAAGTCCTATTTTCGCGTCGCTTACTTTGCTTCTCAAAACCCTTACCGCTTCTCCGTGGCAAAGCAAAAGATTGTGCGCGGCAAGAAGCAGCTCTTTAAGGGTAAGCTTTATTCCGGGGGCGAGAGCGTCGGAATAAAGCCCGCCGTGCAGAACGCATTGCGGCTCGTTAATCGTTATATAATCCTTTACGCGGTCGCCGAAGGCTTCCGCAACGACGGAAACGTAATCCGCGAAATATTTCGTCGTTTCGCGGTTCAAAAACCCGCCCTTTTCGTATACCCACAACGGCATATCCCAATGATACAGGGTAAGCATAGGCTTTATCCCGTTCGATAAAAGCTCGTCAATGAGCGCGTCGTAAAATTCCAAGCCCTTACGATTGACTACCCCCTCGCTCGGGCAGATTCTCGCCCAGCCGATCGAAAACCTGTAAGAATTAAGCCCCAGCTCGCGCATAAGAGCCACGTCCTCTTTAAATCTGTGATAATGGTCGCAGGCGACGTCGCCCGACTGCGCTCTGAACGCCTTTTTATCGTGAGTAAACTCGTCCCAGATTGTCGGAGCTTTGCCGTCCTCGTTCCACGCGCCCTCTACCTGATACGCGGCAGACGCCGCGCCCCAGACGAAATTCTTTTTCATTTCTTACCTCTATACGGAATTATAATGAATTTATATCGCAATTTTAAGGCATACTTAAAATAAATGCAATACGTTTTCTTAATATTTTTTTTAGATTTCTTCTTTTAAGAAAACTTTCGCATTTACACGCGCGGTTTAATTTGCTATCATTTAGCCGTTAAAAGTTATAAGGAGCTTTTTAGAAAATGCAATTCGGACACTTTGACGACGAACGCAAGGAATACGTTATAGACACGCCATACACCCCTCTCCCCTGGATAAATTATCTTGCGGGAGACGGGTTCTTTTCGATTATTTCCAACACGGCGGGAGGTTATTCGTTTTACCGCGACGCAAAGCTTCGGAGAATAACCCGCTATCGCTACAATTCCCCCGCGACGGACAACGGCGGAAGATATTTTTATATCGCCGACGAAACGACGGTTTTTTCGCCCGCTTTTTTACCGAGCAAAACCCCGCTCGACCTTTACAAATGCCGTCACGGGCTTAATTACACCGTTTTTGAAAGCGCTAAAAACGGAATTTACGCCGAGCTTACCTGCTTCGTGCCGACGAAGGACGCCTGCGAGATAAACCTCTTAAAAATCCGCAACGATTCGGGTAAAGAAAAAGCTTTATCCGTTTACGGCGGCGTGGAATTTTGTCTCTGGAACGCGCAGGACGATACGACTAACTTTCAACGCAATTATAATACGGGCGAGGTGGAAATCGTAGAAAAAGAACGCTGCGGCGCGGTGTATCACAAGACCGAATACCGCGAAAGGCGCAATCATTACGCGTTCTTCTCGCTTAACGACAAAATCGACGGCTACGACACGGACAGAGATACCTTCCTCGGGAAGTTCAACGGCTTCGACAGCCCAGAAGCGGTGAAGAAAAGAACCTCTTTTAACGAAACGGCTCACGGCTGGTCGCCCGTTGCGTTTTTGAGGAAGGATATAACGCTCGCGCCGAACGAGGAAATTTCCCTCGTATACCTTCTCGGCTACGTCGAAAACGCCGAAGACGACAAATGGGAAGCCCCGAACGTCGTCAACAAGAAAAAAGCCGAACGCTTAATCGAAAAATATTCGGACGAAAAGGCGGTTTACGCCGAATTCGACGAGTTAAAAAGAAGATGGGCGGAGCTGCTCGATAAATTTTCGGTAAAAACGACGGACGAAAAATTCGACCGCACGGTTAATATCTGGAATCAGTATCAATGTTTGATAACGTATCTTATGAGCCGCAGCGCAAGCTATTACGAAAGCGGTATCGGGCGCGGAATGGGCTTTCGCGATTCCTGTCAGGATTTGCTCGGCTTTGCGCATATTCTGCCCGAAAAGGCGCGCGAACGCATTATAGACGTCGCTTCAATTCAACTCCCCGACGGCTCTACCTGGCATCAGTATCAGCCGCTTACCAAGCGCGGCAACGCGGACGTGGGCGGCGGCTTTAACGACGATCCGTTATGGCTTATCGCCTGCACCTACGCTTACGTTGCGGAAACGGGAGACTTTTCCGTTCTCGAAGAAAGCGTGCCGTTTAGCAACGACGAAAACGACCGCGCGCCGCTTATGGAACACCTTAAACGGTCGATAAATTACACGATAACGCACAAAGGTCCGCACGGACTGCCGCTCATCGGCAGAGCAGACTGGAACGACTGTCTTAATCTTAACTGCTTTTCAAAAACTCCGGGGGAAAGCTTTCAGACCTGTTCTAATTTTGAAAGCGAAAAGGCGGAGAGCGTGTTCATTGCGGGTATGTTCGTAAAATACGGAGAAGAATACGCCAAGCTCTGCGAGGCGAAAAACGACCTTGCGGAAGCCGCGAGGGTTCGGAACGAGGTTAAACTTATGACCGAAGCCGCGGAGACCGCGGGCTGGGACGGAGAATGGTTCGTGCGCGCTTACGACGCGTTTGAACAGCCCGTCGGCAGCAAAGCTTGCGAGGACGGCAAGATATTCATAGAGCCGCAGGGAATGTGCGTTATGGCGGGCATAGGCGTTAAAGACGGAAAAGCGCGGCTCGCGCTCGACAGCGTTAAAAAGCACCTCGACACGAAGTACGGAATAGTGCTTTTACAACCCGCCTATAAGGAATATCATTTAAATCTCGGCGAGGTTTCTTCTTATCCCGCGGGCTACAAAGAAAACGCGGGCATTTTCTGCCATAACAACCCGTGGATAAGCTGTGCGGAAGCGGTTGTCGGCAACGGCGAAAGAGCGTTTGAAATTTACCGCAAAATCTGCCCCGCGTACCTCGAAGAAATTAGCGAAATACACAAAACCGAGCCGTACGTTTTCAGTCAGATGATCGCGGGAAAAGACGCGCCCGACTTCGGTTCAGCCAAAAACAGCTGGCTCACGGGGACGGCGGCGTGGACGTTCGTGAACGCTTCTCAATATATTTTGGGAATTAAGCCCACTCTCGAAGGGCTTGCGATAAAGCCCTGTATGCCGAAAGAAATAAACGAATTTTGCCTTACGCGGCGTTATCGCGGAATAAAATACGAAATAACCGCGCGGCGCGGCGGAAAAGAAGAACCCGGCGTTTACGTTCGGGGCAAAAAATGCGAAAACGGCGTACTGCCCCTTGCGGAAAACGGCGAGACGATAAAAGCGGAGGTAATTTACGAGTGAACGGGAAAATTTACAGACTCGATACCCCGCGCACCTCGCTCGTCTTTTACGGCGACGGCACGGACGTTTCGTATCTTTACTACGGCAAAAAAACGGGCGAAATATCGCCCGAAACGGCGTTCGTAAAAGAGGATAATATCGGCACGGATTTAAGAAACAAGCTTTTTTCCTGCTTCGGAGACGACGACCACCGCGATAAATCGATTCTGATTTTCAACTCCGACAATTCGTTCTCGAACGACTTTAAATTTAAAAGCGCGACCGTCTCGAAGGGCAAAAAGGCTATTCCCCTGCTGCCGTCATCGTTCGGCGCGGAAAAAACGCTTACCTTTGAATTTATCGACGAAACCGAAAAGCTTTTACTTACGATAAGCTATTCCGTTTATCGCGATAACGACGTCATAACCGTGCGTTCCTCGCTCAAAAACCTCGGCGAAAAAACGGTGACGATAAAAAAATTCGCTTCTTTACAATTAGATATTTCCGAAAGCGATTTTACGGTAAGCACGTTCGACGGCTGCTGGGCAGGCGAAAGATACCGCCGCGACGCGCGGCTTTCTTCGGGCGTATTCATAAATCAGTCGCTTGCGGGAGCTTCTTCCGCACAGCACAATCCGTTCTCGCTCATAAAGAACGAGCGCGGGGTATACGCTTTTAATCTCGTGTATTCGGGCAATCACAAAACTTCTTACGAAACGGACGCTTTTTGCCGCACGCGAATCATTTCGGGCGTGAACGATTTCGCCTTTGAATACCGTTTGAACGGCGGCGAAACATTCTTTTCTCCCGAAGCCGTTACCGTTTTTGCCGAAAGCGAGGACGAGCTGTCAATCAGCCTTCATTCGTTTATAAACAAACACATAATTCCGAAGCGCTGGCAGAATAAAAAACGCCCGATAGTCATAAACAACTGGGAAGGCACGGGCTTCGATTTCACGCGCGAAAAAATTCTTAAAATCGCCGAAAACGGCAAAAAGGCGGGCGCGGAGCTTTTCGTTCTCGACGACGGGTGGTTCGGCAAAAGAAACGACGACAAAACCTCGCTCGGCGACTGGTACGATAACCCCGAAAAAACGGGCGGAATATCAAGGCTTGCGAACGATATACGCGCTCTGGGACTCGATTTCGGAATATGGCTCGAACCCGAAATGATTTCGCCGACGAGCGAGCTTTTCCTCGCTCACCCCGAATACGCTATGACAATTCCGAACAAAAAACCGTTTCTGCACCGCAATCAGCTGATGCTGGATTTAACGAACGAAGAGGTGAAGAATTTCGTTACAGAAAGCGTGGAAAACGTTATTTCGCTCGTAAAACCCAATTATATCAAGTGGGATTTCAACAGAGTTATGAGCGACTGCCATTCCGAAACGGTTTTTATAGGCGAATACTTTTATAGATATATCCTTTCTCTGTACGATATTATGAAACGCCTTACCGAAAATCACCCCGAAATACTTTTCGAGGGCTGCGCGGCGGGCGGGGCGCGCTTCGACCTCGGTATTCTGTGCTATTTTCCGCAAATCTGGACGAGCGACAACACGGACGCGGCGGTTCGCACCGTTATTCAGACCAACACTTCCGTCTGCTACCCGCAATCGGCTATGACCGCGCACCTCTCCGCTTCCCCCAACGGGTTCACCAAAAAATCGTATTCGATAGAAAACAGATTCAACGCGGCGTGCCTCTTTAACTTCGGCTACGAACTCGACTGCTCGGACTTTACCGAAGACGAGCTGAAATTCACCGCCGCGCTTTCGGATTTTTACAAAAAACGGCGCGATTTTATACAGTACGGCGATTTTTACAGGCTGGGCGAATTAAACGTTCTGTGCGGCTTCGAGGCGGTTTCTCCACGCAAAGACAAGGCTCTTGCGAGCGTGATTATGCCCGTCAGGGAAAACGGTGTTTCTAACCGCAAAATCGCATTCAAGGGGCTTATCCCGACCGAAAAATACAAAGCGACGGTTTACGATAAAAATCTATCCGTTTTCGACGAGTTTACCGCAAGCGGAGATGTTCTGCAATGCGGTATTCCGATAGAAAAATACCGCCTTTCCGAAGCGGTTTGCTCCGACGCGGATTTCAGGTCGTTCCTTATAGAGTTCAATATAATTTAACTTTCGCGAGTAAAAAAAGACTGCCGCGTTATGTGAAATGCACCCCAAAAGTTGGACAGAAAAGAAAAACTTTTGGAGGTGCATTTTTTATGGCAAAAAAGGGACAAAGA
>CAKQRD010000008.1 GCA_934271275.1 uncultured Clostridia bacterium
CTTGCCGATCGTGCCGACGTTATTTTTAGATTGCTTTTCAGTTGTACGCATTTTAATACAACGGCATTATATGCTAATTTTAGAGATGACGTAGTAAGCGGACTTAAAAGCAGTTTGCGCCGTGGACATATTTTATTAAACGGCACGAACGCAACGTTGTTCGGCAACGGACCTGAGCTGTTAAAGTACATAGCCGGCGAAAAGATAACAAGCGAGTTAAAGAAGGGACAAATTTACTGCAAGAGATTCGAAAGTGGCGCGAAACTTCTTTGCGCGCGCTCACCGCATATAACGATGGGCAACCTTTACTGTGTGGAAAACAACCTTAGCGGCGAGATTTGGAATTATTTCAATTTAGGTAAAAATATCGTTTGTGTAAACGCTATTGGCGAGAATATTCAACAGCGCTTAAATGGTTGCGATTACGATTCCGATGCAATACTGATAACCGATGATAAGTTGTTGGTGGAAAGTGCAGAGAGATATAAAAATTATTTCAAAGTGCCCGTTTGCGGTATTTCCTCTATGAGTAAAAGTGGTCAAACGCTTGCAGAGCTCGACCACGACACAAGCGAAAACAAAATAGGCGAAATCGTAAATCTATCGCAAAAATTAAATAGTATTATATGGAACGAAATGAAAGGCGGTGCACCTACGGAGAAAATCTTAGAGATTTATAACGACGTTTGTAAGCTTGCCGTTTTGTCAGACCTAGAGATAGACAAAGCAAAGCGCGCTTACGATAACGTAAACGTTGGGAAAGAACTTTTCGCATTGCGCAAGAAGTATAATAGTCCTGCGCCGATTTTCTTTAAGGAAATCGACGATAAGGGAAAAGAAAACGAGTATACTTTTTATGATACGGCGATGGATTATATTTATCAAGCCGTTAAAAAGTTTAACTTCGTAAAGGGTAAAAGAAAACGAGTTAATTATATGCCTATCTCTTGGGTCGTGGGAGAAATTACGACTTCGGATAACGCTACCGATTATAGGCATAGAGATAAAATTATTGAGATTTGCGAAGAGTATAGAAAGAGAATTGACCGTTTGTATATGGAACTACGAGTTTCGGATGACCAAGAAAAAGAGGTTGTTTACGAAAAAATAGAAGAAGAGAAAGCCGATAGAGATAAGCAAGTTTCCAAATGGCTAACGAGTAGAAACGTGCTTATATTCGTGGCTCGCCATTATGAAAAGAATCGTCCGTCCGATTGGCGAATTTATGCCTCGATAGTAAATGCTCGTCACTTTAAGGATTTTATGCTTAAAGGCGGTTCTCCTATAGGGTTCGTTGAGGAAAGTAGAGACGGGAATATTATTGTTTATGGTAAGAAATTCGCAATAAAATGGTAAAAAGTGAAAGAGCACGTCTTTGGGATACAAATTAAAAATTAGAGTTTTCCCTTTCATAGAAAGGGAAAGGCTTGCCAAAATTTTAAAAAGAGTAATCGGTGTAATAGAACCCGTTTTTCAAAAGCGTGGAAATGAAAGCCCGACAGTGATAACCTGTCAGGCTTTTTCTACGCCCAAAAGACAACTAAATACAATAAGGTAAAAGGGTGGCTTTGACGTTATAGCGAGGAACGTATTTGTCTTGCCAAATACACGATTTTTCAAATCGCCTCGTTAGGGGAAACCCCTAATACCCCAAACAACAAAAAAATAAAAGGAGGAGAAATTATAGCAAGAAGAAAAAGACCATTTGCCTACAATTTTAGGGCAAGCGAGCAAGAGAAAAATTTAATAGATAACGCAATAGCAAAAAGCGGACTGACGATAACGGACTTTGTAATTCGGTCAATTACCGACAAGCCGATTACCGTGATAGAAAACGGCAACGATATTTTAGCTGAACTAAAACGGCAAGGCAACAACCTAAACCAAGTTGTTAGAAACAGTTATAACGGCTTTGCGACGGAAGAAGAAATAAAAACGTGCATCAAAAGTCTGAAAGAACTATACCGCAAAATATCTATTGCAATCGGAGGTGGATAATGCCACTTTTTAAGTGTAGCGCAAGCAAGGCAAAGCCGAGAAACGGGATAGCTTACGTAACCGACGAGAAGAAAGCAAAGATAGTGACGGTTAGAAATCTTTTTGAAGACGAGGATTATGCAAAGCAGTTTGAAGAAACGGCAAGCCGTTTTGGTAAAGGGGATAAGTTTGACGAACGGAAATACTATCATTGTAAATTATCTTGTGCGCGTCAAGATAACGTTTCGCCTGAAAAGGCACACGCTTACGCTGAAGAATTAGTCGCAAAACTCTTTCAAAATTACGAGTGCGTAATTGCTACCCATACGGACACGCAAACGGTGCATAGCCATATTATCGTAAACGCGGTGGACCCGATAACGGGTAAAAAATTGCAGTTTAATAAGCAAGACTACGTGAAGATGAAGGACGAAGCAAATAGGCTTGGCAAGAAGTATGGTTTTACCGAAACGGATTTTAGAAAGCGTGGGAAGAACAGCAGAACGGCGGTCGAGAAAAAGATTATGCTTAAAGGTGGTACGAGTTGGAAAGAAGAACTACGTGAAGTAATTGCAGAAGCAATTAAGAACGTGGCTACGTCTGACAAGTTCAAGGAATATCTTGAAAAGTGTTACGGCGTAAAAATTACGAGAGATGGTAAGGATTATTCTTATTTGCACCCTAACAAACAAAAACCTATTCGAGGGGAAAAGCTCGGAACAAATTATAGTAAAACGGAGGTATTAAAACAAATTGTTAAACAAAATAACGGGCGAGCGTCCTCAACCCGTAATAGAGGACGAATCAGTGGATTTATCAAACAATCCACAGGCATTGGAGCTTTGCGAGGAGGTAAAACGATTAACGGCGGAAGCGCGAGAAGCGTTGTTAATGCAAGCCTTAACAGTATCGAGAGAACATTGCAACGACTTAGTTTTGAGGCTGAATGTGCGAGTCGAGGAACTGACGCGTCAAGTGAAGAACGTAGAATTATACAACGAAAGGCTAGAGAGGAAGCTGAAAGAAGACGTAGAGAGGCTCTCGAAAGAAGTCAGAGAGAGCAACTACCGATTGTCAGAGAGGATAGATGCGACGTTGAAGAGAATAACGGGAACGGTAACGGAAATCGAGAGCCTTGTAACCACAGCTATGGGAAAGGCGATTGATTCGGCAAGCAAACTGTTAAACGATAGAGTAAAAGAAGCAACGGATATAGCGGTAGCTAAAATAAACGAAAGCGCAGATAACCTTATGAGTTCGGTTGAAAAGGCAAAAAAAGAAATCGACAAGGTAAAAGATGACATTTACTTTGAACGCGGATTTAGAAAGTTTATGTTTTGGCTTTCGCCCGTGCTTGCCGTCGCACAAACGGTGCTTTTAATTATGTTGGCTCTATAAACTAACGAAAACATCTTGAAAATTAAATACTTTTTTTCAAAAAACAAATAAACGGCTCACAAGAAACCCAATAAAGCGGTCAACGCCCGATGAAAATGGAAAATTCGTTTCAAAGCCGTCTTAATCTTGATTTAACCTTTTTGTGCAAAAAAACCAAGATAGAATAAACAAAAGGACGACCGAGAAATCTTCGGTCGTCCTTTTACGAACTCGCTGTTTACGCTGTTTTGATTTGAGATGCCTGAAATTCCCCAAGAGTATCTAACGTTTGAGGTGCATATCAAAACGTGAGGGACTTTTTAGAACGAAGCCTTTTATACGAGAAGCATTCTGCCCGAGGGGGAAGCTCCCGTCGCGAGCGAATATAAATCGGCGGCGAGTACGTCCTTTTCGAGCGAGCGTAAGGCGGCGCGCTTTAAGTCCGCTTCGTCGCTTTTTCGCGTAAGCACGGGTATTTCCGCTTTTTCGGATATTATCCTTATTATATCCGTTTTGTCCGCATTCACCGCAAGTACTTTCGCGTAAAGCCCGCTTTTAAGCGTTTCCGCCGTCAGCTCCGCCTTTATTCCCAAAAGATTGTTGATAAGTATTCTTCTTATCCTCGTCGCGGGGTAGCGTTTGGTAGAAGCCTTCCGCACCAGCTCTTCCACCGTTTTATTGTCCTTCGCGAGTGCCTTTATTCTGTTTTCCAGCCCTTCCGTACAGTCCGCTATTTCCGCCATATCCTCTTTTTTTGCGGTATAAAGGGCTGTCATAATCATTTTGTCGAACGCGAACGGGTATTCGGTCAGATCCTCGTAAACGAAGGGCGGAACGCATTTTTTAAGCTTCTTTTTTTCGCCCGCCTTTAACGCCGCGCGTATGCTCGTCGCGCTCGTTATTCCTTTTTTGAGTATCGCGTCGTTATGGTCGCAATCGCCCGTTCTTATCATAGGGTAAAGCTTTAATTTTCCGCCCGAGGAAAGATTCGCTTTCGCGTATTCGAGCGCCAGAATGTTGTTCGGGGAAGCGATAAGTTTTTCGTCGAATTTCCCGCCGAGGGCTTTTACCGCCTCGAACTTCGCTTTCGCGAGCGACACGCCCTTTTCGAGACTTTCTTTAAGCGCGCGCTTAAATTCCTTGCTTTCGTCGTTCATAGCCTCCGCAAGCCGTTCGTAATCCTCCGCCGAGCCGCTTTCCACGCCGAAGCACAGCCCGTCCGCAAAGTTTAAGGCGGACAGTATGTTCACCGCGCCCTTCGCGAAATTTTCCGCGTTGGCGGTAGAAAACACCGCGGGAAGCTCTATCACCGCGTCCGCGCCCGCGATTATCGCGTGCCGCGCTCTCGTATATTTATCGAGAACGGCGGGTTCGCCGCGCTGGGTGAAATCGCCGCTCATGATAACGACGACGCGCTCCGCTTTCAGTTCGTTTTTTATATAGTCAAGATGCCCGACG
The DNA here is from genome assembly GCA_934271275.1 of uncultured Clostridia bacterium. GTDB lineage: Bacteria > Bacillota > Clostridia > Christensenellales > Borkfalkiaceae > UBA1259. The sequence continues at coordinate 4,813 of CAKQRD010000008.1, forward strand.
TGTCCGAGATGAAGCGGGTTGTATTCCGCGATGACGGCGCAAACTTTCAATTTTAAGCCTCCTTTCGCCCCGATTCGGGCGCGCTTTGCAATTTTTAGGAAAATATATCTAAAAGCTTATAAAGCGGTTTACATTTTTCAAAAAATGTTGTAAAATAAAGTCGTTCGTAAAATTCATAAGCGAAATTTCGCGGCGGGAAGGCGGTTTTATCGCGCTTTTCCCACCAAAGATATTGTACAACATTTCGCAAAAAATACAAAACGAAAAATAAAAAAAGGAAGATAAAGGGTAAATTTTATGGCAGACGTACTTCAAAGCATAGTCGAAAGAGCTAAAAAGCTCAACAAGAACGTGGTTCTCACCGAGGGCGAGGACGCGCGCGTAGTCAAGGCGGCGGCGGAAGCCGCGGCGGAGGGCATCGCGAGAATAACTCTTCTCGGAAACCTTGAAGAAATCAAAAAGAATAACCCGAACGTCGATATTTCGGGCGTTACCGTAGTCGATCCCGTCACCGACGAGAGAACGGATAAATACGCCGAAATGCTTTTCGAGTTAAGAAAGGGCAAAATCAACAAAAAGACCGGCAACCCCGAATACGAGGATGCGGCGGCGGCTAAAAAAGCCATTCTCAAAGACTACGCTATGTACGGCGCGCTTATGCTTAAAGCGGGCGACGTGGACGGAATGGTTTCCGGCGCGTGCCACTCCACGGCGAATACTCTTCGCCCCGGCTTGCAGGTTATAAAGACCGCGCAGGGAATCAACACCGTTTCGAGCAGCTTCGTTATGGTAGCTCCCGCGGGCGAAAACAAATATAATCCCGACGGCGTTGCCGTATTCGGCGATTGCGCGATCAATATCGAACCCGACGCGCAGCAGCTTGCGGACATCGCGATTTCTTCCGCGGAAACGGCAAGAACCATCGCGGGGATAGAACCGAGAGTGGCTATGCTCTCCTTCTCCACCAAAGGCTCGGGCAACGACGACAAATACTTTAAGTCCGTTCCCAAAATGCAGGAAGCGACCGCGCTTGCGAAAGCCGCCGCTCCCGATCTGACGGTAGACGGCGAATTCCAGTTCGACGCCGCGGTCGCGCCCGAAGTCGGCAAGCTTAAAGCTCCCGACAGCAAGGTTGCGGGACACGCGAACGTATTTATATTCCCCAACATAAACGCGGGCAACATAGGCTACAAGATAGCGCAGCGTTTCGGCGGATATATGGCTCTCGGTCCTATCTGCCAAGGCTTTGCAAAGCCCATCAACGACCTTTCCCGCGGCTGCAATTCGGACGACGTTAAAGCTGTCGTCGCGATAACCGCTCTTCAAGCGAAATAATATAACGGATTAACGGAGAATATAAAAATGAAAATACTCGTAATAAACGCGGGAAGCTCTTCCCTTAAATATCAGCTTATAGATATGGATAACGAAAGAGTTATCCTGAAAGGTCTTTGCGAAAGAATAACTTTTAACGGCGGCAAGCTCACGCAGAAAACCTTCGACGGCAGAGAAACCGTTATAGAACAGGATATGCCCACCCATAAAGAGGCTATGCAACTCGTTCTCGGCGCGATGCTCGATAAGGAAAAGGGCGCGCTTAAAAGCGTGGACGAAATCGGCGCGGTAGGACACAGAGTTCTCCACTCGGGCGAAGATTTCAAACATTCGGTAGTCATCGACGACGAGGTTATAAGAATCTGCGAAAAGAACGCCGAACTCGGACCTCTCCATATGCCCGGCAACATCGCCTGCATAAAGAGTTGCCGCGAGGTTATGAAGGGCGTGCCTATGGTAGCGGTGTTCGACACCACCTTCCATTCCACCATGCCCGCAAAGGCTTATATGTACGGTATTCCTTACGAGGTTTACGAGCAGTATAAGATAAGAAAATACGGCTTCCACGGCACTTCTCACAAGTTCGTTTCGGAAGAGGTCGGCAAGCTCCTCGGCAACAAGAACGCCAAAATGATTATCTGCCACCTCGGCAACGGTTCTTCCATATCCGCGGTAAAGGACGGCAAATGTCAGGATACTTCTATGGGCTTTACCCCGCTCGAAGGTCTCGTTATGGGAACGAGAAGCGGCGATATAGATCCAGCGGCGGTAGATTTTATGCGCGTCAAGCTCGGCTTAAAGCCCGAAGAAGTCGTGGATTATCTAAATAAAAAGTGCGGAATTATGGGCATAAGCGGATTTTCCAGCGACATGCGCGATCTGACCGCGGCTATGAAAGAGGGCAACGAACGCGCGAAGCTCGCTATCGAAATGCTCGCGTACAGAGTTAAAAAATACGTCGGAAGCTATCTTGCGGCGCTTAACGGCGCGGACGCCATCGTCTTTACCGGCGGCATAGGCGAAAACTCTCCGCTCGTCCGCAAGCTCGTTATGGAAGATATGACGTTCTGCGGCGCGGCCCTCGACGAAAAGAAGAACGAAACCCGCGGCGAAACGTTTATCAACGCGGCGGATTCCAAGGTGAAGATTATCGTTCTTCCCACCAACGAAGAGCTTTCTATCGCGAGAGAAACGAAAGAGCTTACGAGCGCGAAATAATTCGGATAACCTCGGATAACCTCGGATAATCTCGGATAATTTCGGAAAACGCGGGTGCGGGAGCGCTCGGATGCGTGGAAGAACGTAACCGCGGCGCGAAAACTGTTTCCGCGAACGGGAAATTTTCCGAAAAAATCGGCTTAAAATTGCAAAAAACGGGTAAAATCGTTGACAAGGTTTTACAAATGTTATATACTTGATAGGCTATTATTCCTTAAAGGCGTTTATGATTTTTGATTTAAGAGAATTAAAAAGAAGCGGCAAAACCACAAAAACCTTTTACTTCGAGTACGAGGCGGAAAAAGGACTTGTGGATATACCGCTCGTTGAAATAGTAAACCCCGTTAAGGTTACGGGCGAAATAACGCTGACGGGCGAGGATTCCGCGTGCGTCAAGGGCGAAGTTGCGTTCTTCCTTAAAGGTTGCTGCACGAGATGTCTCGAAGAGACCGAACGCGAATACGTTTGCGAGTTCTTTGAAGAGGTAGACGGCAGCGGCGACGCGGCTTATAAGCTCGTAAACGACAAGGTAGACGTTAAAAAGATAGCCGACGATACGGTTATTATGAATCTCCCGATAAATTTCCTCTGCAAAGAAGATTGCAAGGGAATATGCGCGGGGTGCGGCGTGAACCTTAATCACGACGAATGTAAATGTAAATAAAGGAAAGGTACGATACAATGGCAGTACAGAAAAGCAAAACTTCTAAACAGAGAACCAACACCAGATACGCGCAGTGGAAGCTGGAAGCTCCTAATCTTTCGGAATGCCCCCAGTGCCACGAGCTTAAAGCTTCTCACAAGGTTTGCCCCAAATGCGGTTATTACGACGGCAAGCAGGTGGTAGACGTTTCCGCAAAAGAAAAGAAGGACTAATCCTGTTTTTATAAAAAGCGGAAAAGGCGGAAGCTGATAAGCTTTTGCAAAGAACGAAAAGCAAATGCGCAGGGAAAAAGTTCCCCGCGCATTTTTCCGTACGGAAAAATGCGCGGCTTAAAGCGTAAAACGCAAAACGGTTGCCTTTTGGCGCGTTTCGTGATAAAATGACTTGTAATCTTTATTTTCGAGAGAATTAAGCATTATTATTCGGAGAGAAAAATGCCTTTACTGACGGCGGAAAACGTAAGCTTTTCCTACGACAAAAAAATAAACGCCGTGTCGGGCGTAAACATAACCGCGGAGCGCGGCGAATACGTTTCCGTAATCGGTCACAACGGGAGCGGTAAATCTACCCTCGCCAAGCTTTTCAACGCGCTTTTGATTCCCGATTCCGGAACGGTCACCGTAGACGGCTTTTGTTCTTCGGATAAAAAAGCTTTGTTCGAGATAAGAAAAAGAGTGGGAGTGGTGTTTCAGAACCCCGACAATCAGCTCGTCGCTTCCATCGTGGAGGACGACGTGGCGTTCGGTCCGGAAAACCTCGGCGTGCCGAGAAAAGAAATCGGCGAAAGAATCGATTACGCGCTTAAAGCCGTCGGTATGGAAGAGTTCCGAAAATCCTCTCCCGAAAGGCTTTCGGGCGGGCAGAAGCAAAGAATAGCCATAGCGGGGGTGCTTGCGTTGCGCCCCGAAATTCTCGTTTTAGACGAATCGACGGCAATGCTCGATCCGCAGGGAAGAAAAGATATCCTCGCGGTGGTGAAAAGGCTTTGCCGCGAAGAAGGCGTTACCGTTATAACCATAACCCATTATATGGAAGAGGTTTTAGAAGCGGACAAGGTATACGTTATGGACAAAGGAAGGGTTGCGCTTTCGGGCGCGCCCGAATACGTTTTCTCGGATATGAAGCGGATAAAAAGCTTCGGACTCGAACTGCCGCTCGCGGGTTATATCGCGGAAAAGCTGCGTTTAAGCGGCGTACCCGTTCCCGAAAACGTGCTGACGAAAGAGGCTCTCACGGAGGCGTTATGCAGATTGTTGCCGAAAATTTAAGTTATGTATACGGCGAAAAAAGCAAAGCCCTTGCCGTCCGCGCGCTCTCGGGCGTTTCCGTCACCGTCGGAGAAGGCGACTTCTTCGGCATTATCGGCAAGACGGGCAGCGGCAAATCCACCTTCGTTCAGCATCTTAACGGTCTTATACGCGTGCAAAAGAACGGAGGGAAACTTCTCGTCGGCGAGTTTGACCTTTCGGATAAAAAGTGCGATTTCCGCACTCTCCGCGCCAAGGTCGGTATGGTTTTTCAATACCCCGAATATCAGCTTTTTGCCGAAACCGTCGCGGCGGACGTCGCGTTCGGCATAAAAAATTTCTTTCCGAACGAAAAGGACGAGACGGTGAACGAAAAGGTTAAAACCGCACTCGAACTCGTAGGCATAGATTACGAAAAATATAAGGACAGATCTCCGTTCGAGCTTTCGGGCGGGCAGAAGCGGAGAGTCGCGATTGCGGGCGTTATCGCCGTCCGCCCCGAGGTGCTGGTTCTGGACGAACCCGCCGCAGGACTCGACCCCGTCGGAAAAAGAGAGTTCGTCGCGCTCCTTAAAAGACTGCACGAAAGCTTCGTCAAAACCATCGTCCTCGTTTCTCACGATATGAATATTATTTCCGAAAACTGTAACCGCGCGGCGGTGTTTTCGGACGGCAAAATCGTCGCGTGCGGCACGCCGAAAGAGATTTTTTCGGACGAGAACGCGCTTAAAGGCGGTCTCGAACGCCCCGTCACCGCGGAGGTCGAAAAAGAACTTTTATCGCGCGGCGTAGCTTTACCCGATAACGATATGACGGTTGCGGGCTTCGTGAAGGCGGCGGCGGAACTTTATTCAAAACCGAAGCTCTGCGAAAAAGACGAGATCGAAGTAAAGACGGAGACCGACGCGGGAGAGGGGCTTAACGCGAAAACGGAGACCTGCGCGGAAGGCGGGGAGGGCGAAAAGTGAAAGACGTAACTTTCGGCCAGTATTATCCCGCCGATTCCTTCGTTCACAGAATGGACGCGCGGGTGAAAATTCTGATAGCTATCGCCTACATCGTGGCGACGTTTCTGGTGACGAGCTATCATTTTCTGGGCTTTGCCGCCTGCCTTTTGTTCGTTATAATTTCCACTGCGCTTGCGAAAGTACCCTTTTTGCGGGTGCTGAAAAGCATAAAAGCGGTGCTGTTTTTCGTTATTTTTTCGGCGGTGCTGCAAATATTTTTCAATAAAAACGGCACGCCGCTGTGGGAAAACGGGTTCATCACGGACGAAGGACTTTTGTCCGCGGGCTTTATCGTCGCAAGAATCACGCTTATGGTACTCGGAGCTTCGGTGCTTACCTTAACCACCTCTCCCGTAGAGCTTGCGGACGGCATAGAAAGCCTTTTAACTCCGTTAAAATTCATAAAATTCCCCGTTCACGAGTTCGCGCTCATTATGAGCATCGCGCTTCGGTTTATTCCGACGCTTCTTAACGAAACGGACAGAATCATAAAGGCGCAGAAAGCCCGCGGCGCGGATTTCGAGAGCGGAAACCTGTTTAAACGCGCAAAAGCGCTCGTTCCCGTGCTGATACCTCTTTTAATCAGTTCGTTCCGTCGCGCGGACGAGCTGGCGGACGCTATGGACGCGCGTTGCTACGCGGGCAGTAAAAACCGTACCAAATACAAAAAAAGCGTCGTCACTTACCGCGACGTTCTCGGCGTGCTGTTTATCGCCGCGCTTATCACGGGCGTGGTGTTTCTCAATAAATTTTACCTCTTTTTAGGTGCGGTGCTATGAGAGTTAAGCTTACGATAAGCTACGACGGCACGGAGCTTTGCGGCTGGCAGGTGCAGAATAACGGCGTTTCGGCGCAGGGACTTATAGAAGAAGCGATATTTAAAGCGACGGGCGAGCGCGTGCGGGTTACGGGCAGCGGCAGAACGGACGCGGGAGTACACGCGGCGGGGCAGGTCGCGCATTTCGACACCTCTTCGAGCGTTCCCGCGGAGCGGTTTTATAAGGCGATAAACGCTTTCCTTCCGCCGTCCGTGCGGGTGATAAAAAGCGAGGCGGCGGCGGGAAATTTTCACGCGTGCAACTCGGCGAAAAAAAAGACTTACGTCTATTCATTATATATATCGGGCGTGGAAAAGCCGCTTAAAGAGCGGTATGCGGTTCGCGCGGACGAAGGAATAGATATAGAAAAAATGCGGGCGGCGGCGAAGGAATTCGTCGGCGAACACGATTTTTCCGCGTATAAGGCGAGCGGGAGCGCGGCTAAAACCACGATAAGAAGGATATACTCTTTATCGGTCGAAGGCTTCGGCGAGTTCGGCGAGGATATAAAAATCACCGTGTGCGGTAACGGGTTCTTATACAATATGGTAAGAATAATGACGGGGACGCTGGTCGCCGCGGGCAGGGGCGAGATTTCCGCAGAGGATATAAAACGCTCGCTTTTAACGGGTTTGCGCCCCAAAAACGTTAAAACCTTTCCCGCAAAGGGCTTGTGCCTTTTAGACGCGGAATACGAATAAAACCGCAACCGAAGCGGAGAGAAGACCGCAACCGAAAAAAGGGAACGAATAATTATGAAAAGAAACGAAAACACGGCTAAGAGAAAAAAGATTAAAACGGCGCTCTTTGCAGCGGTTCTGACCGTTTTTCTGCCCGTCGGAATAGTGTTTATAATTCTCGGCGCGGGAAACGGTTGGATTATGCTCGTCGCGGGGATAATTATGACCGTCCTCGGGTTTTACGGTTCGCCGATGGCGTGGATAAAGTTCGGCGAAGCGACGAGATACGAAAGACTTTCTTTCGCGATATACCGAGACAAGCTTTTCAAACTCTCCGATATAGCTTCGCAAATCCGAGCAAAGGACGATGAAGCCGAAAATCTTATTAAAACCGCAATCGAAAAGCGTATTATAGAAGGTTTTATCTTTGACGACGCGAAAAAGGAATTGAAACCGCTCGCGGCGTTTTCGGGGGAAAGGGAAATAGTCGTAAAATGCCCGTCCTGCGGCGCGACGGCAAAGGTTAAGGAGTCCGATCCGCGTTGTCCTTACTGCGGTTCGGCGGTAAAAATCGTGCGGTAAGCCCGAAAAACGGCGACGGCAAAAGAAAAAATTAAAAATTCGGCAAAAAATAATAAAATCGGCGCAAAACGCTTGACTTTTATATCCGAAATAAATTAGAATAGATAAGCATTTATAAGGAAAAGTTCGCTTATCGGGATTAGCCCTCCCTGTAAGGCACTCGTCGTGAAAGTGCTTTTTAAGCGTCTTAAACGTTATATACAATGCGCCTAAAACGCAAATTCAAGGAGAAATATCAATGAAAACTTATATGGCTCACGCGGGAGACGTGGTCAGAAAGTGGTACGTTGTAGACGCCGAAGGCGTTGCGCTCGGCAGAGTCGCTTCGCAAGTCGCGGCAGTTCTTCGCGGTAAAAACAAACCCACCTTCACCCCCAACGTAGACACGGGCGATTTCGTCATCGTAGTCAACTGCGACAAGGTCGTTTTAACGGGCAAAAAGCTCGAAAAGAAATATTACAGATACCATACCGGTCACATCGGCGGTCTTAAAGAGATTCAGTATAAAACTCTTATGGCTACGAAGTCCGACGTGGCGGTTTACGAAGCGGTTAAAGGTATGCTTCCCAAAAACAGCCTCGGCAGAAAAATGCTTACGAAGCTGAAAGTTTATAAGGGACCCGACCACAACCATCAGGCGCAACAGCCCGAAGTGCTTAAACTTGTTTAACGAGGTGAAGAATTATGGCTAAAACGACTTCCAAGAAAAAAGTTCAATACTGGGGTACCGGCAGACGTAAAAAAGCCGTAGCCCGCGTTCGTTTGCTTCCCGCAGGGGACGGAACGATAACCATAAATAAAAAGAGCCTCGACGAATACTTCGGTCTCGATACCCTTAAATTCATCGTTCGTCAACCGCTCGAACTTCTCGGCGTAACCGCTAAATACGACGTCGCGGTAAACGTAGTCGGCGGCGGATTCACCGGTCAGGCGGGCGCAATCAGACACGGTATCGCACGCGCTCTGCTCGAAGCCGAACCCGAATCGAGAGCCGCTCTCAAAAAAGAAGGCTTCCTCACCAGAGATTCGAGAATGAAGGAGAGAAAGAAATACGGTCTCAAAAAGGCTCGTCGCGCTCCGCAGTTCTCCAAGAGATAATCGGATTCGTCTCTGTTTACAAAGATTATTGCCGCGACCTCTTATCGGGGTCGCGGTTTATCTTTACTATTCGGAATTATTTCGGTATATAGGGACGCAACGGAACTATTGCGGCATTACAAAATTGTCGCGGCTATGAAACCTCGCGGCGTTACGGAGTCGTCGGAACGTTAAAGAGCTATTTTCGGTGGTATGATGCCGTCGTGGCGTTAAGGAGCGGATCTAGGACGATATACCGTTCGGAAAGGAAGTTTATTTCGGTTTATCCGCGTTCTTTTCGCTTCTTTCCGTTCTTGCGTTTTTCTCGCGCACGCGTTTAACGAATTCGTCGTGAGAACGCATTACCGAAAGCATACCCTGTTGCAGGGGTAAAAATTCGGGTTTTTCCGCGGCGGAATCGGCAGATTGCCCGTTTTTGCGGGAGGCGTTGACTTCGCCGTTTTTGAAAGTGCGGGCGTTTACGGAATTTTCCGCACCCGAAAAGCCGGAAGAGCCGGAAAAACCCGAATCGCCGCGCGGCGAAACGCCGTTTTCGCTCTCCTTTTTTTCGTTCGCGAAGCCCAGAAAGGAGTTCAAGAGATTGAAAATTCCGAATTTGTCCATTTTTGTTTTCTCCTTTAAACAAAAAACCCGTAAAAAAACCGAAAAATCATTGCAAAAGCGGCAAAGATAGTTTATAATATAAAGAGTTGAAATTTATTCGTAAGGACTTTCTGCTCCTTATATTTTAAAATTCTTACATCTATAATTATATTCGGGCGACTTGAAAATGTTTACCGAAAAAGTTACGGAGCGATTATGAAAAAGATTTTACTGACGTTATTAACAGTCGTACTTGCTGTTTCCGCGGCGTTTGCCGTCGGTTGCGGCAGCGGCGCATCGTTTAAGAAGCCGACTATGACCGACCACGGCAAGCTCGTGTCGGACGGCGGCTTCCTTGCCGAAACCGAAAAATATATCTACATCATCAACGGCGTAGGCGTTTCCACGGCGGACAACGCGTTCGGCGCACCCGTCAAAGGCTCGCTCGTCGCGGTGGATAAGTCCACTCTCGGCGGCGCGGTCAAAGCGGAGGTCGTAGTCCCCAAGCTTTTCGTTGCGAGCGATTACACCGCGGGCGTTAAAATAAGCGGCGATTACGTTTATTTCGGAAGCCCTTCCACGGACAAAAATTCCAAAGGCGGCATAGCTAACGACGAACTCGCTTTCCAGAGAGCGAAGCTCGACGGCACGCAGGAAAAGGGAGACGTGTTTTTCAGCGTTTCCGCTCTTTCCGTAAAATACAGAATTACCGAAGAGGGCGGGGTGGTTTATATAATCTATCAGGATACCGCAGACTCTTCCGTCAAGGTTTTCAACACCACGACGAAAACGACGACTACCGTCGCGAAAACGGACGAAAAGAACAACGACGCGGTTAAGAGCGCATCCGACAAAGACGTATACGTTTCTATGGGCGACGTCACTTTCGCCGAAAATTCCGATTCCGTCGCGGCGTTCTACACCGTTAAGGTTTACGACGAAAAATATTTCGAGGATAAGGCGGCAAAAGACGGCTATTCCCGTTCGACAGCAAGCTACAACGCGGTTTACGCGGTGAACGCTAAGGGCGAAGCCGTTAAGATTCTGGACGGCGAGAACGGAAACGTTACCTATGCGATAACCCTCGTTACGGACGGATACGTTTTCTACACCGCAACACCTTCGGGCGGCGAAGCGAAGACTTACGTCAAAGCCGTTAAGGATATTACGAACGAAAGCGTGAAAGCGGAAGTTGTGAGAAACACGACCTATGCGGCTTCGGGCGTTATAATCGAATCCACGAGCGAAGTTTATTTCTTCGACAGCAGTGCGAAAACCGTAGTTAAGTCCACGCTCGTAGACGACGAAAGATCGGTTAAAACCAACGTTTACAAGGCGGACGACCTTTCTTCGCTCATCGCGGTGAGAGACGGTTACGTTTATTACAACAATTCTAACGGCGAAATCGCCCGTGCGAAAATAAACGACGAAAAAGCCGTTGCGGAAAGAGTTTCCGCGGGTTCGGTCAATTCTTCGTGGTACGCGCCGGAATTCGTTACCGCAAACGGCACGACTTATATCTTCTATCTCGACACGACTACCACGGGCAGTTCTTACGTCTGGTTTACCGACCTTAACGCGAACAACGTTAAAGGCGAGGATACCGACGACGACGGCGAAAACGACAGCTTTTGGTTCGAGGGCGAAAAGCTTGCGGGCGTGATGCTTGCGGCGGATCGCGCGAATGCGGCGGTTGCGGCTATCAACGATATAGCTTCCACGCTTGACCTCTCCGATAAGGATAACGAATTCGTTTCTTCCGTCGGCGACGCGAGAAAGGCTTATAACGACTTAGACGACGAGGCGAAGAAGAAAGTTGCGGAAAGCTATCTTGTTAAGCTTGAGAACGCCGAAAAGGCAATCGAACTCGGCAGAGCTTATAACGAGCTTGCGGAAGCGGTTAAATACGTTTCCAAGATGCCTGCGGCGGAAAAGGCCGCTTTGAGAGATAAGCTTAACGACAAATACGAAGCCGCAAAGAACATAAGGCAGGGTATCATAGATTCTATCGGTAAAGACAGGTTTGTGAGCGTAAGAGACCTTCTCTGCAACAACCTCAAAGCATATTATTCCAAAGCTACCGACTTATTTGCCGAAACGAAATAATCGAAAATTTCGGTTTTAATAAAACAATTAAGAATTGAAAATAGTTAGAAATTAAAGGTACCGAATAATTGAAAGCGGCGCGCCGATACGGCGCGCCGCTTGATTATAATTTTTTTGCCGATTAAAAAACTTATTGCCGCAGGAATTATTTTAGTACAAATATCGGTCAAAATTCAAAAGTATTTTGTACAAAAGTCGAAAGCTGTCGATTTTCACGGTATTATGGGCGCGTTTTTCTAAATAAAATAAAAATATTTGTAAATTTATTCAAAATTTGCTTGCTTTTTGACGGGCGTTGTAGTACAATACTGATAATATCCCTTGAACGACAAGGGTAAGGAGGAAAGTGAAAAAATGAAATTGAAGAGTGTGTTCGTGCTACAAGATACCAAAGAATGTGCGGACAAGGTAGCGGAGACCATCGATTCGGACGAAGAGTTCGAGGTGGTGGGCAGCTCGACGGACGGCATCGCCGCCATTGCGATGATTGCGGATAAGAAACCCGATTTTCTCGTTATGGGTTTGGTGTTGACGGGTTACGACGGGCTATGTGTGATCGAAAAGGTGAGAGAACTGAATAAGGACGTAAAAATCGTCGTACTTTCCGCGCTGTGCAGAGAAGAATTTATAGCGAAAGCTATGGAGCTCGGCGCGGATTATTTTATGGCAAAACCGTTCGCTGGCGGCGTTCTTCTCGAAAGAATGAAAGAGCTTGCAAACGGAGTCGGCGGGGTTAAACAGACGGGTGTCGGCGTTCCCGTGCATCAGGTTACGCTCGAAGAAAAGATCAGTAAAATCTTTATAAACGTAGGTATTCCGCCGCATATCAAAGGTTATTCGTTTTTGCGCGAAGGCGTTAAAATGGCTGTCGAAGATCCCGACATAATAAACAGCATAACGAAAAAGCTGTATCCTATGATAGGTAAAAGATATTCGACGACCGCAAGCAAGGTCGAACGCGCTATCCGCCACGCGATAGAGGTCGCTTGGAACAGGGGAAGGATAGACAATATAAACTCGCTTCTCGGCGTGCGCGCGTACGTCGGTGCGGAAAAACCTACTAACGGCGAGTTCATTGCGCTGGTCGCCGATAAAATGCTTTTGGAAAAGGCTTAAAGCTCGATGACGCTTCTTGAATAGAGAGTGATAACATGGAAAAGGGGGAAGCGCGCCCGAGTTTAAGCGTTTGGGGACGATAAAAGTCGTAAAACCGATTTTTATCGTCCGTTTTTTTTGCGAATTTTTTGCGAAAAATTTAAAAAAATTATAAAATTTCACCGAAAAACAGTTTACAAATAAAGCTTATACGGCTATAATATACAGCAAGTCGAGGGAAGCTGTAACAACCCGATAAGACGATAAATATATATGATATATATGGAGAGCAAATATGGCGGAATACGTTAAATGCCCGAGATGCGAACTTAATTATATAAAAAAAGGCGAGGACTATTGCGACGTTTGCAAGGCGGAGCTGAATAAAGGTTCAAAGCTTTTGTTCGTCGATAATCCGGACGACGAAGAGGTAGATGTGGAAGAAAGCGACATCTGTCCCCGTTGCCACCAGAACTACGTTAAAGAAGGCGAAAAGTATTGCGACGCGTGTCTTAAAGAAATGGAGCGCGACGACACCGTGCCGGACGTAGAGGACGACGATTCGTGGAAGGAGTATCTGGACGAAGATCCCGTTCCCGAGGAAGAAGAGGAAAGCGAAGAAATGCTTTCGCTTTCTAAGCTCGCGGAGGAAGAAGGCGACGAGCTGTTCGACGACGAGGAAGAGGAAGAAGAGGAAGAGGAGGTCGAGTCCGACGAACCGGACGACTTCGATATTCCGGAAATAGACGAGTCCGATTTCGAGGATTACGACGAGGAAGAGGAAGAAGACGACGAGGACGACGGCGAAGATTTTTAACCGTTCGTTTCGGGAGTTTTCCGAGCGGGAATTTTCCGATTGTGAATTTCCACGCGGCGATTTCCTCGCAGCGGGTTTCCTTGCCGCGACTTTCGGGTAAAATTTCTGACAAAAAAAGTTTTTCGGCAGGTCTTTGACGAGGTTTTTTTATAAACCTTTCGGGTAAAATTTTTTGAAAAGTTTTAGCCGTGCGGGCGTTTAATAATTCGTTTTATCGGGAATAATTCCCGTATGATTAAAAACAGTTCAGATTTAAGTCAGGTCAAAACGACGATAGAACGAATGTACAGAAAGCCCGTCGAGGTTACTTTGAATCTCGGCAGAAACAAATACGTCGTGTTTGCGGGAACGCTCGTCGGCGTATATCCCGCGCTGTTCACCGTCAGCCCTTTGGATAAGAGCTTCACGGGGAAAACTTCTTATTCTTATTCCGAGTATATGTGCGGAAAAGTTAAGGTAAAAGAGCGCGCGCAGTAAAATTTTTTCTATATTGAATTTAAAGGTCGCGGCGGTGAAATTCTTCACCGCCGCGACCTCTTTTATCTATTTGCACGTTTATTATTGTTTTCCTGCGTTTTCGCAGAGTTTTCAACGATAAAATTCTAATATTCCTTTCTACCGAGCAAAAAATCAGCCGATTCGCCTAATAAATCGCAAAGCGAAAGAAACGTTTCCAGCGAAGGAACGGCTTTTCCGTGAACGTACATACTCATTGTCGCTTTGGATATGCCCAAAGCCTTTGCGAGCGTGGTGTAGCTGTACTCCGAATCCTTTACGCATTCCTTTAATTTTTGACTGAAAACCTTCCGTAATTTATCCTTCATAATAATAAAGTTTAGTATAATCTAACTAATTACAGTTGACAATTAGAAATAATCTAACTATAATAAAATAGAGTTAGATAGTATCTAATTTGTAAAAAACGGAGGTAAAATATGCAAAAAGTTCAGAAAAATACCATACGAGTATTGTTTGTCGCGCTAATCGCGGCGGTGTGCTTCTCGCTCGGTCTGTTTGCGGCGTGCGGAAGTAACGGAGGGAGCGGCAACGGCACGGGCGGCGGAAGCGGCACGGGCGGCGGGGATAAACCCTCCGGCGGACATACCCATATTTTTGTCGATACGATTGTAAAGCCGAATTGTACGGAAAAGGGCTATACCGTACATAAGTGCAAGTGCGGCTACGAATATAAAGATTACGAAACCGCCGCTTTGGGGCATTCGTTCGGAAGTTGGAGAGTGATTACACCCGAAACCGCGGACAGAGACGGCGAGGAAAAGAGAATTTGTACGCGCGAAAACTGCGATTATTTTGAAACGCGTAAAATTCCGAAGCTCGACCATACGCACGATTATAAAGAAACGGTTGTCGAGCCGACCTGTACGGAAAAAGGCTATACGTTGCATAAGTGCGAGTGCGGAGAAGAGTATAAGGACGGAGAAACAAAAGCCTTGGGGCATTTGTTCGGCGAGTGGAAAATCGTAACGCCCGCAACCGAAGACAGCGAAGGGCTTGAGCGAAGAACTTGCACGCGCGAAAACTGCGGCTTTAAAGAGGAGCGGGCAATACCCGTGCTTTCTCATACTCACCATTATATCACGACTACGATAGAACCCACTTGCACCGAAAGGGGATATACGAAATATACTTGCGAAAAGTGCGGGAACAGCTATAACGCAGACTACGAAAAAGCCCTCGGACATAATTTCGGAGAGTGGAAAGAAATAAAACCCGCTACGGAAGAAGAGGACGGCTTGAAGGAGCGCACCTGCGCCCGTTGCGGAGAAACGGAAGAACAAGCTATTCCCGCAAAAACCCACGAGCATAAGTTTGTCGATACCGTTGTAGAACCGACTTGCACGGAAAAAGGATATACCATACATAAATGCAAGTGCGGGGAGCAATATGAAGATAGCTACGTCAGCGCGTTAGACCATAGCTTTACGAATTACGTTCCGGACGGAAACGCGACTTGCACGAAGGACGGAACGAAAACGGCTAAATGCGACAGATGCGACGAAATAAAAACGATAGCTGACGAAGGTTCTGCGAAAGGACATAAGCCGAGCGATTATATCTCGGATAAAGAACCTACTTGCACGGAAGCGGGCAGTAAACATAAAGAATGTACGGTTTGCGGAGAAATGCTTGAAACGGTGGAAGTACCCTCAAAAGGACACGGCTATTCTACCGAATGGACGGTTGATAAAGAGGCTACTTGTCAAAAAACGGGTATAAAATCTCACCATTGCACGCGTTGCAACGCTAAAACGGACGAAACGGAAATACCCTTTGCCGCGCATACCTATGATGACGAAATCTGTACGGTTTGCGGCGCGGTAGAACTTATAGAAGCGACGGGGCTTGAATATACGTTAAGCGAGGATAAAACGTATTATATAGTTTCCGAAATGGGTGACAGTACCCGTAAACATTTTATAATACCCGCAACGTATAACGGACTGCCCGTAAAAGAGATAGGCGAAGCGGCATTTTATAAAAAGTCTGATATTATACAGGTCGTTCTGCCCGATAGTATAGAAAAAATCGGAAACAGCGCGTTTTATCAGTGCCCTGCATTGAAAGAGATTACTTTCGGAGAAAACCTTCTTACGATAGGCGACAGCGCGTTTTATTATTGTGATAAAATAGAAAAAGTTGTTATTCCCGATAAGGTAACGAATATAGGAGATAGTTCGTTCAGTGCTTGCGATTCGCTTACGAGTGTAATTATCGGAAACAGTGTGGAAAGTATAGGAAACGAAGCGTTTCAATATTGCTATTCTCTTACAAGTGTAGCTATCGGAAACGGTGTTACGAGTATAGGAAATCATGCGTTCTATAATTGCCGTTCGCTCACGAGTATAACGATTCCCGATAGCGTGACGAATATAGACGATAATGCGTTCAGTGATTGCTTTTCACTCACAAGTGTAATGATTGGTAACGGTGTGACGAGTATAGGGAATTATGCGTTTCAATATTGTTATTCTCTCACGAGTGTAATTATCGGAAACAGTGTAGAGAGTATAGGATATTGTGTGTTCAAAGATTGCCGTTCGCTCACGAGTATAACTATCCCCGATAGCGTGACGAATATAGGAAAAGATGCATTTATTGGTTGCAACAAACTTATAAAGTACCTTAAAGGCGTAGGTTACGTTGATAAATGGGCGGTATCCTGTGATAGCGCAGTTACGAAAGTAGAATTGAAAACGGATACGGTAGGCATTGCGCAACACACGTTTTATAAATGCAGTTCGCTTGTGAGTGTAACAATTCCCGATAGTGTGAAAAATATATGTGAGCATGCTTTTGGTAGCTGTTCATCTTTAACTAGCGTAAATATTCCCGACAGTGTGACGAGTATAGGTGAAGGAGTGTTCGGTGGTTGCAGTTCGCTTACGAGTATAACGATACCCGACAGCGTGACGAGTATAGGAGCTGGGGCGTTCATGTATTGCAGTTCGATAACGAGTATAAATATCCCTGATAGTGTAACGAGTATAGGTGAGAAAGCGTTCTATTGTTGTAGTTCGCTAACGAGTATTACAATTCCGGATAGTGAAATAAGTATAGGCTATGATGCGTTTGTAGGTTGCCATAAACTTATAAAAACAGTAAAGGACGTTGGTTACGTTGATAAATGGGTTGTTAGTTTGAATTCTTCGAGAAAGCAGGTTGAACTAAAAGCTGATACTATCGGTATAGCGGATAGCGCGTTCCACAATTGGTATTTCATAAGCATAACAATCCCCGAGGGCGTGAAGAGTATAGGAGAGAATGCGTTCTATAATTGTTCTCAACTTACAGATATATATTACAGTGGCAGTATGGAAGAGTGGAACAAAATAAAAAAAGGTGAAAATTGGAATTCCAAAACAGGTAATTACGTCGTGCATTGCACCGACGGTGATATTAAAAAATCTTAACATAAAAGGAGAAAAAAGATGAAAGTCATCGTATTAAAAGGGAAGCCTGATACCGGCAAAAGTACGATATTAAGATTAGTTGCCAAAATGATTATGGATAAATACGGCAAACCCGTATATTGTAATTCTCGGTTTTATAGTAATATAAACAAAAATATAGGAGACGTACAAGCCGTTTTTATAATAAACGGCAAAGTCGTTGCGATAACTTCTCACGGAGATTATCCCAAACTGTTGCGTGACGATTTGAAAGAGTTGAAAAACAATAGTTCGGGAGAAATTGATTTGTTTATTTGTGCGAGTCACGATACGCCGATGTTCAAAAGATTTATGGAAGTTATTTCCGAAAACAACTATGAAGTAATATCTAAAAACGCTTCGGAAAACAGAGAAGATTCTAAATGCGCAAACAAAATTTTTGAAAAAGTACAAGAGTTTGTGAAGTAGTGACGATTATTGAGAGTATAACTAAAGAAAGCGGGCGTGATTGCCCGCTTTTTTTGTTGTTCGCTTATCGCCGTCGAATCATTTCGACTATGACAATGATATTTTGGCGGTAAAATGCAAAAAATCGGCGGGAGCAAGCCCCCGCCCTACGAAAATAAATCAAACTCGCGCAGAATAACAACGTGCTTAAACTGTCACAGTTATGCATACAGTTTGTAACTGTATAAAAAGAAAAGCACGGGTAAATTGTCGTTTGCCCCTTAAAGATTAAGGGGCAAAGATAGTACGAGATATGCGCGATAAGCAATGAGGGGTTATTGAGGAGTTTTTGGAAAAGGGGTATGTTCGGGTGTAGCCCTCCGTAGCAACAGCAGAGGAGCAAGGGGAAAAACGGATACTTCTCCGCTACGCTACGAAGCACATTTGTAGCGGAAAACAGGTTTGCCCCTCTCGCAAAAGAGAAAAAATAGAAAAGAAGTTGTGTCATTCTGAGCGATGCCCGCAAAGACAAGCCCGCGAAGAATCTCAAAAGTTACTTGTGTGTCGAGATTCTTCGTGAGTTCGTCAGGGAAGAATGGCTCAGAATGACAATCAAGGGTTTCGTGTAGAGATTGTATGGCGGCGGGAGCAAGCCCCCGCCCTACGGTAGCATACAGTTTGTAACTGTATACAGTCGAAAAGCGCGGTCTGGCGGTTGTTGCGTTTTCGGAGGTCCTTACGGTTAGCTAATTATCGCAAAAGATTTTTTTCATACCGCTTGCAATCACGAATATTTCGTGATAGAATATTACCGAATTCATCAAGAGGTTATTTATGATTCTTTGTATAGGAGAAATCCTTGCCGATATGATCGGCGAAGCGGCGGGGGCGGACGGCGCGCCCGTATTCAAAATGTTCTGCGGCGGCGCGCCCTTTAACGTTGCCGTAAACGCCAAACAGTCCGGCGCGAAGGTCGCCTTTATAGGCAGAGTCGGCAGAGACCCCGTAGGCAAGTTCCTTATAGATTATTCGGATAAGGTCGGGTTCGATTATCTCGATATTCAACGCGACGAGGTAAGAAACACTACTCTCGCGCTCGTCACCCTGACCGACGGCGAACGCGATTTCGCTTTCTTCCGCCACGATACCGCCGATTTCAATATCGACGCGGATTCCGTAAACTTATCCGCTTACGAAAACCTTAATATATTACATTTAGGCTCGCTGATGCTTTCGGAAGAAGCGGGCAGAGATTTCGCGGACGCGGTTATAAAAAAGGTTCGCGCAGCGAAAAAAACTCTTTCCTTCGACGTGAATTTCCGTCTCGACCTTTACGCGGGCATAGAAGAGGCGATAGAGGCTTATCGCCCGTACGTTGCGGAAGCGGATATTCTTAAATTTTCCGACGACGAGATAACGGCGTTCACCGGCGAAACCACCGTGGAAGCCGCCGCTCGCGCGCTTTACAAGGAAAACAGGCTTCTTCTCGTGACTTTGGGAAGCAAAGGCAGCGCGTACTACTACAACGGAATAAGCGGCGTCGTCGCGACCGAAAAGGTTAAGCCCGTAGACACGACGGGTGCGGGCGACGCGTTCTTCGGCGCGGTGCTTGCAAAGCTCGACGGCAAGGACGTTTCCGCGCTCACGAAGGACGATATAGAACAAGCCCTCGCTTTCGGTAACAAGGCGGGCGCGAGAGCCACGCAGTTTAAGGGAGCGGTGAAAATATGATAGAAAGGGCGGAAAAAGAGAAGTTTGATATAATAGTCCTTGCCGGACAGTCCAACGCGGAAGGAAACGGTTTATGTGCGCCGAATAGAGTATATCATAACGAAAAAGTGTTTCAGATGACGGACGAATCGCTCGTCATGTACGATTATGCTTCAATAGAATACGAAAGCAGGGTTGCTTTTCCGATAGACTATGCCGGATTGCGAAGAGTGAACTATAGAATTTTGTCGGACATTTCGGAACCGTTCGTCGAAGAATATATAAAAGACGGTTTTTTGTCAAGCGACAGGAAAATACTTATAATCAAAGCGGCGGTCGGCGGAACCGGATTCGCGCTAAAACAGTGGGGAGTCGGCAATCCGTTGCATAAAAGGCTGTGCGATATGATTGAATATGCGCGTTCGTTAAATTCCGAAAATCGTTTCGTTGCGTTTTTGTGGCATCAGGGCGAACACGACGCGTTTGAACAACCGCAGCTCGGTTTTGAGGAGCGTAAAGCGTTTTATTACGATAACTTCAAAGCCACGGCGGAAGATATAAGAAAACGTTGCGGGGCTAACGATTTGCCGATTATAGCGGGAGAGTTCTCCGACAGTTGGGCAGACGAGAATAAGTCTGCTGCCGACGCCGTGGAGGAGGCTACCGCAAAGGTCTGCCGTGATATAGGTTTCGCAAAGGTCGCTTCAAGCAAAGGGCTTTTATCGAACGCACAGGTTATGGAATACAGCGGGGATAACATCCATTTTTGCGACGAGTCGATAACCGAACTCGCATTAAGGTATTATGAAAAATATAAAACAATTATCGGGAGATAGTGTATATGGATATTAAAAAGCTGGTAAAAGAACCGATTTTTTTCGAGCGCAACAGGGTATACCGCATTTATAAGGGCGGAATGCCTTATAAAGAGATTTTTAACGATCCGAACGGCTACGACGACGGCACGGACAATATGTTCCCCGAAGAATGGGTGGCGAGCAAGGTTAAGGCGATTAACCCACGCTATTTCGGCAAGCGCGACGGCGTTTCGGTAGTTAAGGGTACGGATATTTTTCTCGACGACCTTTTGAACGATTATAAAGAAGACGTTCTCGGCGAGAGAAAATACGACTGCCTCGTTAAATTTTTGGACAGCGCGGTGAGACTTCCGTTTCAAGTTCACCCGACCAAGGATTTTTCGCGCAAATATTTTCATTCGGAATACGGCAAGACCGAAGCGTGGCTCGTGGTTGCAACCCGCCCCGGCGCAAAGATTTATTTCGGATTTAAAGACAAAATGACCAAGGAAAGGCTTTCCGAGCTTGAAGAACGCAGCGAGACCGAAAAGGATATTATGGGCGGCTTGCTTGCGGGCGTAGACGCGAAGGTCGGCGATATGTGGCTTATTAAAGCGGGGCTTATTCACGCGATAGGCGCGGGCTGCACTATCATCGAGGTGCAAGAACCTACCGATTTTACCATTCAGCCCGAACGCTGGTGCGGCGACTATCATATTTCTTACGAAGAGGAATACATAGGGCTTACGAAGGACGTCGCGCTCGACAGCATCAACTACGACATTTACGGCGACGCGGCGAAGGAATACGCGCGGGTTACGCCGAGCGTTGCCGTCGACACGCCGAACTATAAAAAAGAAAACCTTATCACTTACGAAGATACTCCCTGCTTTGCGGAAAATAGACATACGGTCAGAAACGGCGGAAGCTTCGTTATGGACTATGCGCCGAGCGTGTATATCTGTCTGGAAGGCGAAGGCAAAATTACTGCGGACGGTTACGAAAAGCCGATTAAACGCGGAGATTATTTCCTTCTTCCTTACGCCGCGGAAGGAAAGTTTACGGTTTCTTCGGATACGGAAGCGGTGCTCGTAGAGTGTTTGCCGAGCAAGCAGGATAAATAAATTCTAAAACAAAAAATACGGTAAAAAAGCCGAAAAAAATAAAAGGGAGACAAAATATGAAGAACAGAATAGGTATTCGCCCGACCATCGACGGAAGATGGGGCGGAATCAGAGAAGGGCTCGAAGCGCAGACGATGCAGATGGCAAAAGACGCCAAAAAGCTTATCGAAGAAAACGTCTTTTATGCCGACGGCACTCCCGCGGAAGTAGTAATTTCGCCCTGCACGATAGGCGGCGGCAAAGAAGCGGCGGTTTGCGCAAAGTATTTTCAGGAACAGAACGTTACCGCAACCCTTACCGTTACGCCCTGCTGGTGCTACGGCAGCGAAACTATGGATTTAGATCCGCTGACTACGAAGGCTGTATGGGGTTTTAACGGTACGGAACGCCCCGGCGCGGTTTATCTTGCGGCTTGTATGGCGGCGCACGTTCAGAGAGGACTTCCCGCGTTCGCGATTTACGGCGAGGACGTGCAGGACATCGGTATGAGCGGCATTACGCCGGACGTGGAAGAAAAGATTCTGCGGTTTGCGAGATGCGCGCTCGTCGTAGGTCAGCTCCGCAATAAAGCGTACGTTTCCATAGGTTCCGTCGCGATGGGTATCGGCGGAAGCTTCCTCGACGCGAATATGATGCAGAAATATTTCGGAATCCGCGCGGAATGGGTGGATATGACCGAAATTTTAAGAAGAATCGACCTTGAAATTTACGACAAAGAAGAGTACGAAAAAGAGCTTAAATGGATAAAAACCAAGCTCAAACAGGGCAAAGATTACAACGGTTCTATCTGGGAGCAGAAGGACTTTACCGAAGAGGAGCTTGAAAAACAATGGGAATTCGTCGCGAAAATGACGCTTATCATTCGCGATATTATGCTCGGCAACGACAAGCTTAACGACATCGGTCGTCACGAAGAAGCTCTCGGCAGAAACGGTATTCTCGGCGGCTTCCAGGGCCAGCGTATGTGGACGGACTATAAGCCCAACGGCGACTATACCGAAGCGATTCTCAACTCCACCTTCGATTGGAACGGCAAAAAACAGCCCGTTCTTCTCGCGACGGAGAGCGATAACTGCAACGGTCTTGCAATGCTTTTCGGAAATATGCTTACGGGCAGAGCGAGCATATTCGCAGACGTCAGAACGTACTGGTCGCCAAAGGCGGTCGAACGCTGCACGGGTTGGAAAGCGGAAGGGCTTGCGAAGAACGGTTTTATGCACCTTCTTAACAGCGGCGCGGCGGCACTCGACGGCACGGGCGCGGTTAAAGACGAAAACGGCAATTCCGTTATGAAGAGATGGTGGGACGTAACCGATAAGGATATAGAAGCTATGCTCGCAAAAACGGAGTTCTCGCCCGCAAACCGCGGTTATTTCCGCGGCGGCGGTTTCTCTTCGAGCTTTTCTACCGAAGGCGAAATGCCCGTAACCCTCGTTCGCGTGAATATGGTAGACGGCATAGGTTATACCTTACAGCTCGCGGAAGGCTGGACGGTGGAACTCCCCGAAAACGTGAACAAGATACTTCTCGACAGAACGGACAGAACGTGGCCTTCCACCTGGTTCGTTCCGAGACTTAACGATACCGTTGCGTTCGGCAGCGTTTATAACGTTATGGCAAACTGGGGCGCAAACCACGGCGCGTTCGTGTACGGTCACGTCGGCAAAGACCTTATCACTCTCGCGAGTATGTTCAGAATCCCCGTAACCCTCCACAACATCGAGGACAAAGATATTTACAGACCGCATGCCTGGAGCGCATTCGGTACGAAGGATCTTGAAGGCGCGGACTATCGCGCTTGCGCAAACTACAAAGAGCTTTATAAATAAGCGGCGCGCGTTTTGCTGCATACCGCACTAAATTTAAAGGTAAAACGGGGCGTAACAGCCCCGTTTTTCGTTAAAAAAACGATTTACTGAATAAAATTTCGTAAACCGCGCAAAATTTAGTTGACATATTTTTTCGGATATAATATACTAACCGTAAAGGAAGCAAAGAAAATGAAAAAGAATTTCGCCTTTTATTACGAATATTACTTTTTTAAGCCATATTTGTGAATATCGGTTATTTTTTGCTTTGTAAAAATAAAATCGTTTGAGAGATGACCGTTATTCACGAATAGCGGTCGTTTTTTTATTGATAAAAAACAAAACGCGCTCAAAGGAGCTGATAAAATGATTATCGTAGTAAAACCCACAAAAGAACAAAAACAGTTCGATAACCTCGTTAAATGGATAAAAGGACAGGGACTCGAAGTAGACGTAAGCAGCGGCGCGCATTCGACGGTTTTAGGACTTATAGGCGACACGAGTAAAATAGATATAGACCTCGTGCGTTCGCTCGATATAGTGGAGGACGTTAAGCGCATATCCGAGCCTTATAAATGCGTAAACCGCAAATTTCACCCCGAGGATACGATAGTGAACGTTGCGGGAAGAAAGTTCGGCGGGGATAATTTTCAGTTCATCGCAGGACCTTGCTCGGTAGAATCCGAAAAACAGATCGTTGAAGTGGCGGAAGCGGTTAAAGCCGCGGGCGCGGGACTTCTTCGCGGCGGCGCGTTCAAACCGAGGACTTCTCCTTACGCCTTTCAGGGACTCAGGGAAGACGGGCTTAAACTTTTGCTTTTAGCCAAGCGCGAAACGGGTATGCCGATAGTTACCGAAATTATGAGCGTTCGGCATATCGATCTTTTTGCGGACGTAGACGTAGTGCAGATAGGCGCGCGCGATATGCAGAACTTCGAGCTGCTTAAAGAGGTGGGAAGAACAAAAAAACCCGTTCTTTTAAAGCGTGGACTTGCAAACACCATCGAAGAGTGGCTTATGAGCGCGGAATATCTTATGAGCGAAGGCGCGAAGGATATAGTTTTATGCGAGCGCGGCATAAGAACTTTCGAGCCGTATACGAGAAATACGCTTGATCTTTCCGCGATACCGCTCGTAAAAGAGCTTACGCACCTTCCGGTTATCGTAGATCCTTCTCACGCTTCGGGACTTTCCCGCCTCGTAAAGCCTTTGTCGCTCGCGTCTGTCGGCGCGGGGGCGCACGGACTGATGATAGAAGTGCATAACGATCCGCCGCACGCGCTTTGCGACGGCGCGCAGTCTATCCGACCGGAAGAGTTTGCGGATATCGTAAAGAGCGTAGACGTAATGTTGCCGCTCGTCGGAAAATCGAGGGCTTAAAGGCATATAGCACGCACGCCTTGCCGCTACGCGCTCGCCCGTTTCGGTTATATACAGTTTGTAACTGTGTAAAACATTTTAACGCAAAGTAAATTGTGTCATTCTGCACGCCTTTGCCCTGCTTTCTTGACGGGCATAGTGCTTCGTAGCATAGCGGAGAAGCGACGGGCAATCGTAGACAATCCCGCGAAGAATCTCGAAAGTTAGTTTCGCGCAGAGATTCTTCGTAAGCAGGAACAGGAAGCAAGGCTCAGAATGACAATCAGAGGTATCGTGTAAAGATTCTTCGATAGAAGAGGCAAGAGGATAGGCTCTTCTCCGTTGTCGCTACGCGCTCGCCCGCCTCGGTCGTGTATGATTATTGAGACGGTATACAGTTTATAACTGTATATAAAACTTCGGCAAAAAAACGGCGCGGCGCACGTCTTGCCGCTACCTGAATAGCAATCTTAAATAAACCATAAGGAAACGGAAAAATGAAAATAGGTATCGTTGGGCTGGGACTTATAGGCGGATCGTTCGGAAGAACGGCCGTAAAAGCGGGACACGAGGTTTTCGGAGCGGACAGGAGGGATTCCGTTTTAATTAAGGCGGAGCTTCTTAAAGCTATTACCGGCAGACTTTCCGAAGAAACGGCAAAAAATCTCGACGTTCTTATTTCTGCGGTCAATCCCTCCGATTTTGAAAGTTCGGTAAGTCCGTATATGCCGCACCTTAAAAGCGGCGCGACGGTTATGGATTTTTGCGGCACGAAGCGCGGCGTGGTTTCCGCAATGAAAAGGCTTTCGGACAAATACGGGGACCTCACGTTTATCGGCGGACACCCTATGGCGGGGCGGGAATTTTCGGGCATAGAACACTCTTCCGCAACGTTTTTTCATAAGGCTTCTATGATACTCGTTCCCGTAAAAGCGGATATTTTCGCGTTGGACGGCATAAAAAAATTCTTTTTGTCGCTCGGTTTCGGAGAAACGATTATCACCACCGCCGAAAATCACGACAGAATGATAGCCTTCACCTCGCAGGAATGTCACGTCGTATCGAACGCGTTCGTAAAAAGTCCGCGAGCGAAAGAGCATTTCGGGTATTCCGCGGGGAGCTATAAAGATATGACGAGAGTGGCGCGGCTTTCCCCCGCGATGTGGACGGAGCTGATGCTCGAAAACGCCGACTACCTTGCGGAAGAGCTGGATATTCTCGTAGAAAACCTGCAAAAATACTCGGCGGCGATAAAGCGCGGCGATAAAAAAGAGCTTTTCGACCTTCTTGCGGAGGGCAACGAAATAAAGCTCGCGATAGACGTGAATAAGGCGAAATAATATGGAAAAACTGACGGTAAAAGTTGATAAAGGCTACGATATTTATATAACGAAAGGCTACGGGGAGCTTAAATCGGCGGCAAAACCGCTCGAAGAAGCGGGTAAAATCGCCGTCATTACCGACGAAACGGTGAAAAAACTTTTCGCCGCGGAGTTTATAAAGGAGCTTTCGGCAATTTTCCCCGATAAAGAAATAACGCTTTTGTCGGTTGCGGCGGGAGAAAAAAGCAAGAACGGCGAAAATTTTTTAACGCTTTTAGAAGAGCTTGCAAAGCGCGGGTTTCAGAGAAAAGACGCGGTGGCGGCTTTGGGCGGCGGAGTCGTGGGCGACCTTGCGGGGTTCGTAGCTTCCGTCTATATGCGCGGAATAAAGCTTTTTGCCGTTCCCACGACTTTTTTGTCGGCGATAGATTCTTCCGTCGGCGGGAAAACCGCGATAGACCTTAAAGAGGGAAAAAACCTTTGCGGAACGTTTTATCAGCCGCACGCCGTGTACATAAATCTCGACTTCTTAAAAACTCTCCCCGAAAAGGAGATTAAAAACGGCTACGGAGAAGCCGTTAAGTACGCGCTTTTATCTAAAGGCATCACCAAAGAAGATTTAGACGGCGGCATAACGGAAGAGCTTGTGAAAAAGTGTCTTGAAGTAAAGCGCGAAGTAGTGGAAAAGGACGAAAAAGAGGGCGGGCTTCGGCGAATACTTAACCTCGGTCACACCGTGGGACACGCCATAGAAACGCTTGCTTTATACGAGCTTTCGCACGGGGAATGCGTGGCGAAGGGAATTGCCGCCGCGATAGAAATTTCCGCGAAAATTTACGGGTTAATCTCCCGCACGAAGGACGAAATGTTTGCGATATTAAACGCTTATCCCTTCGACCTTTCGCCGATATTTAAAACGGAAGAAATTTGCAAGGAGATGCTTGCGGACAAAAAAAGCGACGGCGAAGAGGTTAATTTCGTAACCCTTAAAAGCGTGGGCGAGCCTCGCGTGGAGAAGCTTAAAATAAGCGAAACGGAAAAAATTCTGAAAGAGTATTATGGAAGTTAAAATCACGCCGACAAGATTGTGCGGCACAATCGAAGCACCGCCGTCGAAATCCTATTTGCACAGACTGATTATCGCAGCGTTTCTCTCCGGCGGGGAAGTTAAAATAAAGACGGGCGAGCTTTCGGACGACGCTTTCGCGACGATAGGGGCGGTAAAGTCGCTCGGGGCGAAGATAACCGCGGGCGAAGGCTATATTACCGTAAAGCGGAACGCGGATTTTAAGCCGCAGTCTCCCGTAACGGTTTTTTGCGGCGAAAGCGGCTCGACCTTGCGGTTTTTAATGCCCGTGGCGGCGGCCCTCGGTATTCCCGCGGAATTTACGGGAAGAGGAAGACTTTGCATGCGCCCCGTAGAAGCTCTTGAAAGGTGCATGAACGGTTTTCAAAAAACGGCGGACGGGCGAAGGATAACGGGAAAACTCGTTGCGGGCGACTACGTTTTAGACGGTTCGGTCAGTTCGCAGTACGTGACGGGCATGCTTTTCGCGCTTTCCTTTCTCGGCGGCGGAAGTCTGACGGTTCTCGGCAAAGAGGTCAGCCGCGGTTACGTGGATATAACCCTCGAGGTGCTTAAAAAATTCGGCGTAAAAATAGAGAAAAGCGGCGCGACGTTCCGCATAAAATCGGGCTTTACCGCGAATAACAAAGAAGTTTCTCCCGAAGGCGACTGGTCGGGCGCGGCGTTTACGCTGTCGCTCGGCGCGGTGACTGGAGACGTCACGGTGACGGGGCTTGCATTCCCCTCGGGGCAGGGCGATTCCGAAATTCTGGGAATTTTAAAGGCTTTCGGCGCGGAAACCGAGCTTATCGGCGTTCGGGAAGCGGGCGCGCGCGCGGGAAAAGACGGAAAAAACGTTAAAAACGGCAAGCTCGGCGCGAAAAACGAAACGGGCGTACGGGTGAGAGCGGGAGCTTTAAGCGGCATAACCGTAGATCTCGAAAATATTCCCGACCTTGCGCAGACGGTGGCGGCAGTCGCGGCGTTTGCAAAAGGCAAAACCACGCTGTATTCCGCGGACAGATTAAGGCTTAAAGAAAGCGACAGGATAGAAGCTATTATAAAAACGCTCGGTGCGGCGGGGATAAAAGCCGAATATTCGAGCGGGCGCGGCGGCACGATAACGATTTACGGCGGTTTGCCCGTCGGCGCGAAGTTTTCGGGCGGGGGAGACCACAGAACGGTTATGTCCGCGGCGGTTTTGGCGGCGGGCGCGGAAGGCGTTTCGGAAATTTGCGGCGCGGAGGCGGCGGCAAAGTCTTACCCCGAATTTTTTAACGACTTAAAACGGCTTGGAGGAAAAGCAGATGTCCTTATTTAAAGGCAGAAAAATAACGGCGGAAATTTACGGCGAATCGCACGCGGATAAAATCGGAATAAGGGTGACGGGCTTTCCCGAATTCGCTTTTTCGCCCGAAAAGCTTAAAGAATTTACCGAAAGAAGAAAGCCTTCTTTATCCGTTTTTTCTACGAAAAGAAGAGAACACGACGAGCCGCGTTTTTTCCGCGCCGACGGCAGCGAAATTACCGATAATTTTCTCCCCTCCGAATGGATTTGCGAGATTAAAAACGCGGACAGAAGAAGCGGCGATTATAACGAGCTTTACGGAAAGCCCCGTCCTTCGCACGCGGATTACGCGTGGCACTTGAAAGACGGCGCGCTCGATTTTTCGGGCGGGGGCAGGTTTTCGGGGCGGCTTACGGCGGTGCTTTGCGTGGCAGGAGCGGTCGCGAAAGAGTATCTGGAATCGCGCGGCGTGCGCATCGCGGCGTTCGTTTCGAGGGTAGGCGGTATAGACGGCGGCTCTTATAAAACGCAGAATTTAACGCCCGAAATTATAGAAAAGCTCCGCGCGGGCGAGTTCCCGTCCTTAAAAAACAAGGCGGAAATGCTGGCGGCGATAAAAAATGCGGCGGCGGAAAAGGATTCCCTCGGCGGGAAAATAGAGTGCGTGATAACGGGTGCGAAGGCAATCGGAGACAACCTTTTCGGCGGACTCGAAGGGAAAATCGCAGAGCTGGTTTATGCGATTCCCGCGGTGAAGGGCGTGGAATTCGGCGCGGGCTTCGACTTTGCGGATATGACGGGAAGCCGTGCGAACGACGAGCTTTATATAGACGAAGCGGGGGAAATAGCGTTTAAATCCAACGATTCAGGCGGAATAAACGGCGGAATCGCGAACGGCGCGCCCATAACGTTCGGCGTGGCGATGCGCCCCACCCCCTCGATAGCGAAGGAGCAAGACACGGTGGATTTGATAAAAAAGGAAAATACCGTGATAGCGATAAAAGGTCGGCACGACGCTTGCGTAGTTCCCCGCGCTGTGCCTTGCGTGGAAAGCGCGGCGGCACTCGCGTTGTTAGACGAAATTTTGTAAAAAATAAACTCGGAGACAGATTATGGAAAACAGAAACGAAGAACTTGAAGAATTAAGAAAACAAATCGACGAAACGGACGACGAGCTTATAGAAATATACCTTAAAAGGCTTGCCGTTTCCGAAAAGATTGCGGAAGCGAAAGCGGCGGCGGGCGCGCCCGTATACGACGCGGAACGCGAAAAGAAGGTTATTTTCCGCCTTGCGAAAAAAGTTCCCGAAGATATGCGGCTGTACGTTAAAGAGCTTTACGAAACGATTTTCGCAACGGGCAAGGCTTATCAGAACAGGTTTATAGAAAAAGGCTCGAAAACGGCGGAAAATATCCGCGCGATTATAGAAAAGGGCTTGCCGACCTTCCCCGCGAGCGGAACGTGCGCGTGTCAGGGCGTGTACGGCGCGAACAGCGGCTTGGCGGCGGAAAAGCTTTTCGCCGTTCCCGAAGTCACCTATTTCAAGAGCTTCGAGGCGGTTTTCGCGGCGGTGGAAAAGGGGCTTTGCGAATACGGCGTTCTCCCCATAGAAAACAGCACCGCGGGTTCTGTTTCGGAAGTCTACGACCTTATGAGAAAATACCGCTTTTCCATAGTGAAAAGCGTGCGCGTTCGGATAGAGCATTGTCTTGCGGGGGTTAAGGGCGCAAAGCTTTCGGATATTAAAAAGGTCGTTTCGCACCCGCAGGCTCTTTCTCAATGCGAAAAATACTTAAAGTCTCTCGGTGTGAAAACCGAGGTTTCCGAAAACACCGCGATTGCGGCGGAATCGGTTGCGGAAGCGGGCGATAAAACGGTCGCCGCGCTCTGCTCGGAGCGGTCTGCGGAGCGTTACGGGCTTGAAATCCTCACGAAAAACGCCGAGGACAGCGACGGCAACTATACCCGTTTTATCCTTATCACCAAGGATTTGCGCATTTATAAGGGCGCGAACAAGATAAGCGTTATGACCAACCTCGCGCACACCCCCGGCAGTCTTAACCGTATACTCGGCGGGTTTTACGCGCTCGGGCTTAACCTTACCAAAATCGAGTCCCGTCCGACGGCGGGCTTCGAGTTCACCTTCTACTTCGATTTCGAGGGCGACGTGACGGACGAAAACGTTCTGCGGCTCATCTCCGATCTCGAAAGCGGTTCGGATAAATTCGTATTCCTCGGCAGCTACGGCGAAACGGTATGAAATACGCGCTTATAGGCAAAAAATTAGGGCATAGCTATTCCGCCCTCATTCATAAACGGCGCGGTCTCGAATACTCGCTTACGGAGCTTAAAGAAAACGAGGTCGAGGGCTTTTGCTCCGCGTGCGCCCGTGGCGACGAGCTTGCGGGGTTCAACGTCACCATTCCTTATAAAAAAACGGTGATGCCGTATCTTTCGGGAGTTTCCGAAGAGGCGCGTGCGGTCGGCGCGGTAAATACGGTCGTAAAAAAGTCGGACGGGCTGTACGGTTATAATACGGACGTCGGCGGACTCGCGTACGCGTTTAAGAGAATGGGCGTTTCGGTGCGGGACAGAACCGCCTGCATATTAGGCGGCGGGGGCGCGGCGGCGGCGGCGAACGCGTTTTTAACCGCGGCAGGCGCGAAAAAGCTTTATTCGGTCACCCGTCGCGGCGAGATAAATTTTGAAAATTACGAAAAACTTACGGATACCGAAATACTTATCAACGCCACGCCCGTGGGAATGTTTCCCGAGGCAGACGGCTTGCCCGTGGATATAACGGCGTTCCCGAGGCTTTCCGCGGTGTTCGACTGCGTGTATAACCCGCAAAAAACGCGACTTGTAAAAGAGGCGAGAACGGCGGGAATAAAAGCCGATACGGGGCTTTCCATGCTCGTCGAGCAGGCGCTCCTCGCAGAGGATATCTGGCTCGGCATAAAGCACACGGAAGAGGAGTCCGAAGAGCTTATAAAATACGTTTATAAAAACGTGCTGAACGTAGTGCTTACGGGTATGCCCTCCGCGGGTAAAAGCGAGATAGGAAAGCGGGTGGCGGAAAAGCTCGGGAGAAAATTTTTCGATTCCGATTCAGAGATAGAAGAAGCGACGGGAGAAACGCCAGAAAGCATCATAAAAACCCGCGGCGAAGCGGCGTTCCGCAAGATAGAAAGCGAGGTTATAGCAAAGCTTTCGGCAAAAAGCGGCGCGGTCATATCGACGGGCGGCGGCGCGGCGACGATACCCGAAAACGTTGAAAATCTTAAAAGAAACGGGGTTATAATTTATATAAAACGCGACCTCGGAAAGCTTTCCGCGAGCGGCAGACCGATTTCCGAAAGTGAGGGAATAGCCGCGCTTTACGAGAAGCGAAAGCCGTTGTACGAAGGGGCGGCGGACGGCGTTGCGGATAATAACGGCGAGAAAGAAAAGTGCGTTAAGGAGGTTATAAAGGCTTATGAAATTGCTTGTGATAAACGGTCCGAACCTTAATATGCTGGGAATAAGAGAACCCGCGCTTTACGGAAGAGATGATTATCGCGCGCTCGTGAGAAAAATAAAAGAGCAGGCGAAAATTTCGGGCGTGAAGGTCAGAATTTTTCAGTCTAATTACGAGGGCGCGATAGTGACGAAAATTCAGAAGGCGATGGGGAAATTCGACGGAATAATAATAAATCCCGCCGCGCTCACGCATACCTCCGTCGCGGTTTTAGACGCGCTTAAAGCGGTGAATATCCCCGCCGTGGAAGTGCATCTGACGGATATAGACTCGCGTGAGGAGTTCAGGAAGAAAAGCTTCGTTTCGCTGTACGCGGAAAAGACGATAAAGGGCTTCGGCACGGAAGGCTATATAAAAGCGATAGAGTATTTCGCTTCCGAAAAATGACGGCGATAAAAACAGACGATAAAAACGGCTTATAAAAAGGACTTATAAAAAGGGCGGCGATTACCGCTCTTTTTTTGCGCCGCGGTTGACATAATCCGCGCGATATGCTACAATTATCGGGAAATAACGAAAGGGAAGTAACCTTATGCAAAACGTTTATAAATCCATAGACAAACTCGTTTATTACGCAGAGAAAAACCTCGGGCTGGAAGAAAGAAACCGCGATTACGTCAGGAACGCGATTTTCAATCTTTTCGACCTCGACGCTTACGACGACAGAATTGCCGAAACCGAAAATTTTTCGGACGTAGACAGCCTTAAAAGTCCCGAAAAGCTCGTTGCGGAATTTAAAGAAGCCTGTTTAAGCGCGGGGCTTTTCGAGGAGTGCGAGGCGGAAAAATACTGCGACGCCGTGATGGGAGAGCTTTCTATGAGTCCGAAAGCCGTCGAAGACGAGTTTTACGAGATAGAAAAAACCGAGGGCGCGAAAGCCGCCACCGAATGGTTTTACGATTATTCGGTTAAAAACGACTACGTTAAAAAGGCGAAATTAGATCTTAATCCGCGTTTTGAGGAAGCGGGACTTATCGTTACGATAAACAAGGCTAAACCCGAATTCCGCGACGCGAAAACCGCAGCTTCCGGCAATAAGCCCAAGGGCGGATACCCGAAATGCAATATCTGCCACGAAAACGAAGGTTTTTCGGGGCGCAGCAAACGCACGCTCCGCACCGTGAACGTGACTCTCGGCGGCGAGCCGTGGTTCTGGCAGTTTTCGCCTTACGGATATTTTTATCAGCACGGCATCGTGGTAAACTATAAGCACACGCCCATGCACGTCGATAAAGGCACGTTCGGCAGGCTTATGGACTTTGCGGACAGATTTCCGCATTATTTTATAGGCAGTAACGCCGCGCTTCCTCGTATCGGCGGAAGCGTTCTCGCGCACGACCACTATCAGGGCGGCGGCGAGATTCTGCCCCTGCAAAAAGCGGCGGCTTATAAAACTTTTGTCGCAAAGGGCGGCAAAAACGCCGTAGTCGAAATTCTCGAATGGCCGGGTACGGTCGTCCGCATCGTTTCGGAGGACAGAGAGGTTATCACGGAGCTTTCCGACGCGATCAACGAGTGCTGGAAGGATTACGATAATCCCGCTCTGGGACTTATTTCTCACGGCGAGGACGGGGAACGCCGCCACGCGGTCAGCCCCACCGTCGTTAAAACCGCACGCGGTTACGAGATGAATATCATTTTAAGAAGCAATATCGCGACCGAAGAATATCCCGACGGCGTGTTCCACGCTCACCCCGAATTCCACGTCATCAAAAAGGAGTCGATAGGACTTATCGAAGCGCAGGGCTTGTTCATTCTCCCCGGAAGATTAGACGGGGAATTAAAAGAACTCGGCGATATAATCTCCCGCGGGGAAGCGTTGCCCGAAAAATTCGCGGACTTCAAAATGATTGCGGAAGAGATTAAGGCGATTGCGGGAAGCGACCTTTCGCGCGAGAACGTGGAAAGGGCTGTCAGAAAAGAACTCGGCAGCGTTTGCTACCGCATTTTGCAGAATACCGCGGTATTCAAAGACAGAAAGGACACCGAAGCCTTCTTGAAGCTTGCGGGCGTTATAGACTGAAAATAGAAATTTGAAAATCGGACAATCGAAAAATCGAGCGAAAAGATATGGAAAAATACGATTATAAAGTTTCCGCCGCGGGCAGAGTAAACCTCATAGGCGAGCATATAGACTATTGCGGGGGTAAGGTTTTTCCCGCCGCGCTGTCGCTGAAAAACACCGTTTACGCGCGCGCCAACGGCACGGATAAGATAAATATTTCTTGGAGTACGCTGAACGACGAAGTTACCCTCGATATAAACCGTCTGGAAGACTATAAAGGCTTAAAGTACGGCAACTATCAGGCAGGTAGCGCGCTTATGTGGAAAAACGCGGGGCATAAATTAGTCGGCGCGGATTTATATATGGATTGCACCGTGCCGTTCGGGAGCGGGCTTTCGTCTTCTGCGGCGATAGAGGTTTCTACGATAGCGGCTTTGGGAACGCTTGCGGGAGAATCGCTCGACCCCGTGGAAATCGCGTTGCTTGCGCAAAAAGCGGAAAGAGAATACGCGGGCGTGAACTGCGGAATTATGGATCAGTACGCTTCCGCGTGCGGAAGAAAGGGCGAAGCCATGCTGTTGGACTGCAAAACGCTCGAATGCGAATACGTTCCCGTAAAAACGGGCGAATATTCTCTCGTGCTTATAAACTGCAAAAAGCCGCACAACCTTGCGGAAAGCAAATACAACGAACGCCGCGCGGAAACGGAAGAGGCGTTGAGAATTTTAAGCCCCGTCTGCAAAATTTCCTGCCTTGCGGAGCTTACGCCCGAAAAATTCGAGGCAAATAAAAATCTTCTCGGCGAAACGGTGAGAAAAAGAACCGAACACGTCGTGTACGAATGCGACAGGGTTAAAAAAGCCGCAAAGGCTATGCGCGAGGGGGATATGGTAAAGCTCGGCGAGCTTCTTAACGCTTCGCACAAATCTTTGAGCGAGCTGTACGAAGTCACGGGCAAAGAGCTTGACACGCTCGCGCGGCTTGCGCAAAGCCACCCCGCCTGCGCGGGTTCGAGAATGACGGGCGCAGGCTTCGGCGGGTGTACCGTGTCGCTCGTGAAAACCGCGGAGAAAAAGGCGTTCGAGGAATTCGTTCTCGAAAACTATAAAAAAGAAATAGGCTACGCCGCGGAATGTTACGAAGCGGAAATCGCGGACGGCATAGTAGCGGAAAAACTGTAAAAAACCGCAGGACGGACTTATTAAAAGGATTCGGGTAAAAATAAAATGGAAAACAGAAATTACGTTTACGAATTTGAAAAGAAGGGCTTCGGAATGTTCGTGCATTTCGGGCTGTACAGCATTCTCGGCAAGGGCGAATGGATATTTATCCAAAATGGCGGAACGGACAGAGAAAAATATTTCGGACTTATAAATAAGTTCAAGGTAAAAAAGACTTGGGCGAAGGAGCTTGTAGCTACGGCGAAGAAGGCGGGCTGTAAATATATAACCCTCACCACCCGTCACCACGAAGGCTTTTCGCTGTACGATACCTGCGGGCTGAACGAGTTCGATGCGCCCCATTCGGCGACGAAAAGAGACCTCGTGCGCGAGTTCGTGGACGAGTGCAACAAAGCGGGCATAACGCCGTTTTTCTATCACACCCTTCTCGACTGGCATAACGAGGACTACGAAAAGAACTTCCCCGCGTATATAGATTATCTCGTGAAAAGTATAGAGATATTGTGTAAAAACTACGGCAAAATCGGCGGGCTTTGGTTTGACGGAATGTGGGATAAGCCGAACGAAGATTGGCAGGAAGACCGCATTTACGCTACCATAAGGAAATATCAGCCGGAAGCTATGATAATAAACAACACGGGGCTTTCGGAGCTTGGTAAGGTCGGGCATCCGGAGCTTGACAGCGTGACCTTCGAGCGCGGCAAACCCGCGTTCGTGGATAATTCCGACCGTCACCGTGCGGGCGAAATGTGCCAGATACTTGACGACCACTGGGGCTACGCCAAAAACGACGTAAGCTATAAATCGGTAAAAGAGCTTATAGAAAACCTTGTCGATTGCAGAAAGTACGGTTGCAACTTCCTTTTGAACGTCGGACCGACGGGAAACGGCACGCTTAAAGGGATAGATAAAGGAATTTTGGAAGAAATAGGCAAGTGGGTGCGCTTTAACAAAAACTTTATATACGACGTGAAGCCCTGCGAAATAACCGCCGAAAACGCGGACGTCGTGAAAGCGGGCGATTATTACTACGCGCTTATAAAAGACGTGCCTATGGCGGCAAACGCCAACGTACAGCTGGGCGGCACGGTTAAGAGGGTAAAAATCAACGCGGATATAAAGAACGCGAGATGGCTTGATAACGGCAAAGCGATAAAGGTGAAGAAGAACGAGTTCGACGCGACGCCCTTTAACTACGGCACGAGTATGCACGTCAGAGTCGCTCGCTTCGAGCTTAAATAGAGCTTAAATAACCGCGAAGCGCGGCTTAACGAAGCGAAACGAAGCGTAACGAAAAAAATCGCAACTTAAAAAACAGAATTAAAAGAACACCGAAAATACGGCGGGGAGCTTTACGCAGCTCCCCGCCGCGGTTTTTTAAACAAAGTTAAATATAGGTTATTGCTTGATATTAAAAATTTTTTCGTAAGAAGTGTTCAGAATATCTTTTATCAGAATAAGTTCGTCGGGGTAAACGTGCCTTTGCCCGACCTCTATTTTGGCAATCGCGCTCCTTGTTACGTCGCACCCGCGAAGCTGTAATTTGGTTGCGAGCAGTTCCTGCGTAAAGCCTTTTTCTTCTCTGATTTCTCGGATATTATTGCCGACTTTCTTTTCGATTTCTGCATTCATAATATTGTTAAGCCCCGATAAAATTGCACTTATTTGGGAACAAATGCTTGACAATATTATATGCAAGTGTTATGATTGTTTTGCACTTATATAGGTGCAAAAGAAGAGAATTGTACAAAAAGGAGAAAAGAATGAAAAGACTATCGAATTTTTTAATCGTCGCCCTTGCGGCGTTGTTTTTGGCGGTTGGTTTTGCGGCTTGCGGAAGTAACGGAGGGAGCGGCAATAACGGCGGCAACGGCACGGGCGGCGGAGATAAACCCTCCGGCGGACATACCCATACTTTTATCGAAACGGTTATCGAGCCGACCTGCACCGAGAAAGGTTATACCATACATAAATGCATGTGCGGAGAGAAGTACGAGGATAGCTACGTCAGCGCGCTGGATCATAAGCTCGGAGAATGGAATGTGACTACGCCCGCGACGGAAGAAAAAGACGGCGAGGAAAAGAGAATTTGTACGCGCGAAAACTGCGATTATTTTGAAACGCGTAAAATTCCGAAGCTCGACCATACGCACGATTATAAAGAAACGGTTGTCGAGCCTACTTGTACCGAAAAGGGTTATACCTTGCATAAATGCGAGTGCGGAGAAGAGTATAAGGACGGAGAAACGGAAGCCTTGGGGCATTTGTTCGGCGCGTGGGAGACGATAACGCCCGCAACCGAAGATAGCGAAGGGCTTGAACAAAGGGTATGCGCGAGGAAGAATTGCGGCTTTAAAGAGGAGCGCGCAATACCCGTGCTTTCTCATACTCACCATTATATCACTACGATAGTAGAACCCACATGTACGGAAAGAGGATATACGAAATATACTTGCGAAAAGTGCGGAAACAGCTATAACGCGAACTATAAAAAAGCCCTCGGACACGATTATTCTACCGAATGGACGGTTGATGAAAAAGCTACTTGTCAAAAAACGGGTATAAAATCTCATCATTGCACGCGTTGCGAAGCTAAAACGGACGAAACGGAAATACCCCTTGCCGACCACAACTACGTTGACGGCGTATGTACCGTTTGCGGTAATAAAACGATAGAAGAAGCGACAGGGCTTGAATATACGTTAAGCGCGGATAAGACCTATTATATCGTATCTGACATCGGGAAAGAAACACGCACTCGGTTTAGTATACCTACAACGTATAACGGACTGCCCGTAAAAGAGATAGGCGAAGTTGCGTTTTATAAAAAAGTCGATATAATACAAGTAATTTTAGCTGATAGCATAGAAAGAATAGGTGGTAGTGCTTTTAACGGATGCTCGAACTTACAGGAGATTCAAATTGGCAACGGACTACTGACGATAGGTGAAAAGGCATTTAACGAATGCAGTAGTTTGGATAATTTAGCGATACCAAAAAGTGTAAATGAAATAAATAAAAATGCGTTTAGTAATTGTAGTCAACTTATAAAGTATATCAAGGGTGTAGGCTACGTCGATAAATGGGCTATCGAGAGCGATGATTTAGTAACGAAGGTAGAATTAAAAGCCGATACGGTCGGTATTGCGGATAGTGCGTTTAGTGGTTGCAATTCGCTCGCGAGTATAACGATACCCGACAGCATAACAAATGTAGGCGATGATGCGTTTGCTGTGTGCGATTCGCTTAAAGAAGTATATATAACGGATATAGCGGCTTGGTGTAATATTAAGTTTAGTAATCCATTATATTGTGCACATAAATTATATTTAAATAACGAATTAGTAACCGATTTGATTATTCCAGACAGTGTGACGAGAATAGGTAATTATGCATTCTATAATTGCCGTTCGCTCACGAGTATAACAATCCCCGACAGTGTGACGAGTATAGGAGATAGAGCGTTCATTGGTTGCAGTTCGCTCACGGGGGTATATATAACGGATATAGCTGCTTGGTGTAATATTGAGTTTAGTAATGAGTTTAGTAATCCATTAAGTTGTGCACTAAATTTATATTTAAATAACGAATTAGTAACCTATTTGGTTATTCCCGACGGTGTAATGAGTATAGGTGAGAGTGCGTTCTATGGTTGCATATCGCTCACGAGTATAACAATTCCCGATAGCGTGACGAGTATAGGCAATTATGCGTTCGATAATTGCAATTCGCTCGAAAAAATAAACGTGAGTGAGAATAACGCGAAATATGCAAGCGTAGACGGAATACTTTATGATAAAAATAAAACTGAAATAATGCATATTCCGAAAAACATA
The DNA here is from genome assembly GCA_934271275.1 of uncultured Clostridia bacterium. Taxonomy (GTDB): domain Bacteria; phylum Bacillota; class Clostridia; order Christensenellales; family Borkfalkiaceae; genus UBA1259. The sequence continues at coordinate 43,434 of CAKQRD010000008.1, forward strand.
AAAGGTGATGTAACAATTCCCGACGGTGTGACGAGTATAGGAGATTGGGCGTTCTATGGTTGCAGTTCGCTCACTGGTGTAACTATCGGAAACGGTGTGATAAGCATAGGAAAGCATGCGTTTAGTTCTTGCAGTTCGCTCACTGGTGTAACTATCGGAAACGGTGTGATAAGCATAGATAATTATGCGTTCAAGGGTTGCAGTTCGCTCAAAGATATTACCTATAACGGAACAAAAGCCGAATGGCGAAAGATAACAAAAGGAAGTGATTGGAAAACTAATACGGGTAACTTTACTGTGCATTGCACAGACGGAGATTTAACAAAAGATAAAGCTTAAAACAAACAAAAAAATTAAAAAAATATTTTCACAAAGGAGACAGAAAAGTATGAGTAACGTCAATACCGTTAAGCATTTTCAAAAGCTTTGGGATAAGCAAAACGGTGGATTATGCGAATACTATGAGTTAGGTATGTCCGCGCTTCTTTCTATAAATAACAAAAATACTGATAAAGGTTTGATATTTGCTAAATGCGTATACATAAATTCGGCATATAGTACGCATATAGTATTAAGCGATTTGCGCATTATAACAGACGCTATTTTTAATGAAAGTGATTTTGATAATTGGTTATATAATGATCCGGACACAACAAAAGCGGTCAACTTTATACGAGGAATAATAAAAGATAAAGATTATTATTCGTTTGCAACAAAGTATTGCGCTTTACACGATGGGAGTAGATTTCCGATAAGAGATAAATTGTCGCTCAAAACATTAAAGTTTTATCAAAAAAAGGGCGATTTTTGTAGCAATAAAAAAGCGTTTACTTCTGATTTGAAAAATTATAAAGAATATATAAAAGCCTATGATGAATTTATTGAGTTTTATAATTTACAAGGATTGAGTTATAGGGAAGTAGATAAGTATTTATGGACTTTTAGTAAAATGCCCAAGTCTGAAAGCAAGAAACATATACTTATAAAATAGTATAAAAGAGCGCCCCGCGAAAGTTTTTCGCGGGGCGCTCGGCTTTTTATTTCGTAAAATTTCGTTATTTCGGCGGCGGGAGCAAGCCCCCGCCCTACGAAAAATAAATCAAACTCGCGCAGAATAACAACATGCTTAAACTGTCAAAGTTATGCATACAGTTTGTAACTGTACATGAGAAAAAACGCGGACAACTTGCTGTCTGCCCCTTAAAGAATAAGGGGCAAGGTTAGCGTGAGGCATGCGAGGTAGTAAGGCGGGGTTTTTGAGGAGTTTTTGGAAAAGGGGTAAGTCCGAAAGGGGAAAAACGAATTCGGAAAACAGTTTTGCCCCTTTCGGAAAAGAGTAAACGCAAGAACGGATACTTTTCCGCTACGAAGCACAAACATAGCGGAAAACAGTTCTTCCCCTCTCGCAAATTTGTGTAAAAATCTTCGGGCGGCGGGAGCAGGCCCCCGCCCTACGGGGTGCAAGAAGTTACCTCGCCCTACGATAGCATACAGTTTGTAACTGTGTAAAAGAAATATGATGGAAATTGTGCCTTTTTGCACGCACTTGACCTGCTACCTTTGAGAGACATAGCCCTACGGGGTGTGAGCGGAAGCGTTCTTTTCGCGTTCCGTTTGACAAGGGATTTTTAAAGTAGTATAATACGGTAGGATAAAAAAAACGGAAAACGCTTTCGGCGGCGATTCGTTCGTTTTTCTTGTAAAACGCACGGGCTTGCCGAACTTAATCGCGGAGGAATAATCCGATTTTGAAAAGGAAAATATTTACTTCGGCAAGAGTAATCGTTCTGGGGTTTCTTGCGGTGATGACCGCGGGAACGCTTTTATTATGCCTTCCGATAGCTTCGAGCGGCGAGCCTTGCTCGTTTATCGATAGTTTTTTTACCGCCGTGTCTGCCGTCTGCGTGACGGGGCTTGTCGTAAAAAACACCGCCACAGAGTGGAGTTTTTTCGGACAGTTCGTCATTCTTTTGCTGATACAGATAGGCGGACTCGGCGTGGTTACCGTTGCAATGTCGCTCATCAAGGCTACGGGCAGGAAGATAGGGCTTTCGCAACGCAGTATCATGCAGGAAACGCTTGCCGCGCCCGAAATCCGCGGAATAGTCAAGTTTACGCATTTCGTGTTCATCGGCACGTTCGCGGTGGAAGCGACAGGCGCGCTCGTTATGTCGCCCGTGTTTATAACCGACTTCGGGTTTTGGAAGGGGCTTTGGATGAGCCTTTTTCACTCGGTTTCGGCGTTCTGCAACGCGGGATTCGATATTTTGGGCGTGGAAACGCCTTTCGTTTCCCTCACGGCTTACGCGGATAACGCGGTGATAAATATCGCGATAATGCTTCTTATTATAATCGGCGGACTCGGGTTTCTCACTTGGGAGGACGTGAAAAAGCACGGGATTCACGTAAAGAGATACCGCACGCAGAGTAAAATCATACTCGTGACGACCGCGCTTTTGATAATCGTACCCGCCGCGTACTTCTTCTTTTTCGAGTTCGCGGGCGAGCCTTTCGGAAAAAGACTGCTCGTATCTTTGTTTCAGGCGGTCACGCCGAGGACTGCGGGCTTCAATTCCGTTGCCGCAAGCGAAACGAGCGACGCGGCGCACGTTCTGGAAATTATTCTTATGCTGATAGGCGGTTCGCCCGGCTCGACTGCGGGCGGGCTTAAAACGACCACGTTCGCAATACTTCTTCTCGCCAGCCTTTCGGTGTTCAGAAAAAGAGACGATACCTGCGTGTTTAAGCGCAGAATTTCCGATAAAACGGTTAAAACGGCGTGCGCGGTGGCGTTTATGTATATCGCGCTGTTTATAGTCGGCGGCGTGGCGATTTACGTCGCGGAAGGCAAAACGGAGGGCGTTACCATGCTTTCCGCACTGTACGAAGCGGCTTCCGCAATCGGCACGGTAGGGCTTACGCTCGGAATAACGCCTGCGCTCGGTGTATTTTCTAAAATTGTGCTGATGCTTTTGATGTTTATCGGGCGGGTCGGCGCGCTGACTATGATTTACGCGACCGTTTCCACCGCGAGCAACGAATACAGACTGCCCGAAGAAAAGGTTTCCGTCGGCTGAGAACCTGCGGACGGGTTAATAAACGAACGGACAATACGTCGTGTAAAATAATTGAAAGGAGATTGATATGAAATCGGTTTTATTGATAGGATTAGGAAGATTCGGCAGGCATATAGCCGCAAAGCTTAACGAAATGGGACACGAGGTGATGGCGGTCGATAAAAAAGAGGACAGAGTGAATCACGTTCTGCCGCTCGTGTCGAACGCGGTCATCGGCGACGCGACTAACCCGGAGTTTTTGAAAACGCTCGGAATAAAGAATTTCGACGTGTGCATAGTCGCCGTCGGCAACGATTTTCAGGGTTCGCTGGAAACGACCTCCCTTCTTAAAGAAATGGGCGCGAAGCTCGTGGTTTCGAGGGCTTCCGCGGACAGACAGGCGAGCCTTCTTAAAAAAATCGGCGCGGACGAGATAGTGTATCCCGAAAAGCAGCTTGCGAGCTGGACTGCGATTCGCTATACTTCCGACCATATTTTCGATTATATAGAACTCGATAAGGATTATTCGATATACGAGGTGGCTGTTCCTGAGGAGTGGCAGGGAAAAACCGTCGGCGAAGTGGATACGCGTAAAAAATATTCGATAAACCTTCTGGGCATAAAAAAGGACGGCAAAATGAACCCCGTGATTTCGCCCGATACCGTTCTCGGCGGAGGCGTAACCCTTCTCGCGCTCGGAAAATACAAGGATTTGCAGAGGTGCTTTAAAATTTAAGCTTTTTAGCGTCGGACAAAAAGCAATTACGAATTGACCTGCCGATTACGCAAAAGACGCAAAAGACTTAAAAAAGACTTGCGGAAAAAGGCTTCCTCCGAGGATATGCGGCGGAAGCCCTTTTTATCCGAATCGTTCTTTTCAGCGCGTCGTCGTATTATCCGTCGTCTGCCCCCATAAGCAGTAGTTGTTACCCGTGGAAAGAAGCGCGAGAAGCAGTAAAAGCTGAGTGGTGTTTATGGTATTATTATTCGTAAGTAAAAACAAAAGCGCAACGAGAGTGAGATTATTAGAATTCATTTCTATCTCCTTAAACCTTTATTTTTAATTTCGTCAATAATCTATTATATGCGAGCGGGTTCGACAAAATGCGTGCCGAGCCGTCCGCGCCCTTTTTCCCTCTTTATGATACAATATATGTGCAATCGTTAGAAATTGCCAAAATATTTTTAAGGGAGAAAGTTTTATGCAACAAATGTTACTCGACAAAAGACTTCAGGATATGGTTACGGAATACGTTCCGCAGGGCGAAATTTTAGACGACCTCGTCAGCTTCTTTTCCATATTTTCCGACTATACGCGGCTGAAAATGATTTCCGCGCTCGCCATTTCCGAAATGTGCGTGACGGATATGTCGCGGCTTCTTAAACTCAATCAGACAACCGTTTCTCATCAGTTAAGACTTCTTAAAAACCTCAACGCGGTAAAGACCAAACGGCAGGGAAAAGTGGTTTTTTATTCTCTCCGCAACGACGCGCTTTCGGACGTTCTTCTTAAAGGCGTGGAATTTCTGGGTTATTAAACCCGCGTCAGACTCGTTTGTAAAGCCCGCCGTAAAACCCGCGTTCGGTATGCCGCGGAACGGGTATTAAACCCAAAAATCGTGATTAAACTCGCGCTAAAACCGCGCGGAAAAATCTAAATCGCGGCGAAAGGCTTTTAACCGCTTGTAATTATATCCGAAATCGTGGTATACTTATATCGTGAGCGTTTTAGAGGACAAGATAAAAAATCTTCCGACTAACCCCGGCGTATACGTTATGCTGGACAAGGACGGGCAGATTATTTACGTCGGTAAGGCGAAAAATCTTAAAAACCGCGTAAGACAATATTTTTTCAACTCGGTAAAGACCGAAAAAGTTATGGCGATGGTAAGTAATATCGCCGACTTTTACTATATAATCGCGCCGAGCGAGATAGACGCGCTGTCTCTCGAAAACAACCTCATCAAAAAGCACAAGCCGAGATATAACATACTCTTAAAGGACGACAAAACCTATCCGTACCTGAAAATCAACCTTAAAGAAGCGTTTCCGACCTTTACGGTCACGCGCAAGATAAAAAAGGACGGCGCAAAGTATTTCGGTCCGTTTATGGGCGGCATTTCGGTTTCGCAGATTCTCGATACGGTAAATCTTTTATACCTTCTTCGTCCGTGCGACAAAAAGCTTACGGCGGGAAAGACCGAAAAGCCGTGCCTTAATTATCACATAAAGCGTTGCCTTGCGCCGTGCGCGGGGCTTGTTTCCGAAGAAGAGTACGCCGCCCGCGTGAAAGAAGCCGTGGATTTCGTTTCGGGCGATATTTCGGGCGCGGAAAAAACGCTTAAAGAACGAATGACGCAGGCGGCGGAAAACGAAGAGTTCGAGCTTGCGCTTAAATATAAAGAAGCTCTCGCCGCGCTCGATAAATTAAAGCTCCGCAGAGTGACCGCGCTTAATAAGTTCATAAACGCGGACGTTATCGCCTACAAGGCGAACGGCGTGTATTCGGCGGTGAATATTCTGTTCGTGAGAAGCGGCAGAATGAGCGGCGGCAAAAACTTTTCCTTCGAGAGCGCGGCTCTTTCTTCCGCGGACGCGCTTTCGGAATTTATTCTGCGCTATTACCGCGACAACGCGGACGTTCCCGACGAGATAATTTTAGCCGAAGAGATTTCGGACGCTGAAGCCGTTTCGGAATTTTTAAGACTTCGTCACGGCAAAAAAGCTACGATAATCTGCGCGAAGCAGGGCGTAAGGCGGCAGCTTGCCGAAATGGCGGAAGCCAACGCGGAAGAGCATCTTTCCACCGCGGTGGATAAGATAAAACATAAAAACGATATGACCGTCGCGGCGTGCGCCGCGCTTAAAGAAAAGCTCGGACTTAAAAACTTTCCGAAGCGTATGGAATGTTACGATATTTCAAACATTTCGGGAGTGGATAAGGTCGGCAGTATGGTGGTTTTTATTAACGGCGAAGCGGACAGGAACGAATACAGACGATTTCGCATAAAAAGCTTCGAGGGCGCGGACGATTTCAGGAGTCTTAAAGAGGTGCTGACGAGACGGTTCGAGAGAATGAATACCGATCCCGAGAAGTTCCCGAAGCCCGACCTTATGATAATCGACGGCGGCAAAGGTCAGCTTTCCTCGGTAAAAGAGGTTTTCGACGAACTCGGAATAGAGGGAATAGACCTCATTTCTCTCGCAAAGCGGGAAGAAGAAGTGTTTTTACCCGACAGAAGCGATTCGATAATTCTCGACAAAAGCGATTATTGTCTCAGAATGCTGCAAAGAATCAGAGACGAAGCGCACCGTTTTGCGATAACCTATTTCAGAACCCTGCACGGCAAACGCTCGCTTTCCTCCGTACTCGACGGGGTGAAAGGACTCGGAAAAGTGAAAAAGCGCGCGCTGCTCGCGCGGTTTAAAGACCTCGGCGGAATTATTTCCGCAACCGAAGAGGAGCTTACCGAGGTGGAAGGGATAGGCAAGGTTCAGGCGAAGAACATTATTGATAAACTTACCGAAGAAGGACTGATTCAGAGATGAAATACAAGCTGTTTGTAAGCGATTTCGACGGAACGCTCGGGAAAGCCCCCGGCAAAATCGAACCCGAAACCGTCGCGGCGATAAAGGAATACGAAAAAAAAGGCGGCATTTTTGCCGTATGCACGGGGAGAATGTTTTCCTCGATTCTGCCCATATGCAGAGAGTACGGGCTTAAAGGTCTCGTTATAAGCTATCAGGGCGCGATGATAAACGACGCGGCGACGGGCAAAACCATTTTCGAGGGCGGAATGGATTATAAGCTCGCGGCGGAGGTCGCGGATTTTCTGATAAAATTCGGCGTTACCGCGCTTGCGGATATAGACGACGTTATGCACCTTTCCTGCGAGTGTCCGTACACCGAGTTTTACGAGGCTTCCTGCAAGGTAAAGGGCGTGCATACCCCCGAACTCGTTAAATACATTCTCGAAGAAAAGCGCACGGTATTGAAGGTCGGCGGAATGGGCGAGATAGATAAAATTAGGCGCGCGACCGACGAAATAAACGCCAAATACGGCGACAGGCTCGTTGCGAACAACGGCGCGCCTATGCTCGTAGAGGTCGTGGATAAAAGGTACGACAAGAAATTTTCCGTCGAATATCTCGCGAAATATTATAACGTTCCGCTGTCCGAAGTCATAGCCGTCGGGGATTCTACCAACGACGTGGAACTTTTGTCGGGCGAATGGCACGGCGTAGCCGTCGGCGACGCGAGAGAAGAGCTTAAAAGGGTGGCAAAGGAGATAACCGTTCCGTACGCGGACAGACCCGTGGAATATCTTTTGCGCAAGTATTGTTTGTAATTTGGTTAAAGGTGAATATATGGAAGAAAAAATAAAGGAAGGCGAAGGAATAAAGGACGAAATAAAAGAGGTGCTGCCGAACGCGGAAAACGGGGAAAGAATTCTGCCCGTGATACCGCTTCGCGGCAAGGTTTTATATCCTCGCACCATACTCAATTTCGACGTGGGCAGACCCGCTTCGGTAAACGCTGTGGATTCCGCGGAGGGCGTTTTGTTCATCGCCGCGCAGAAGAACGCCTTTATAGACGCGCCGAGAAAGGCGGATATATTAAAAGTGGGCGTCATCGCGCGGATAAAACAGATTATAAGGGTGCAGGGCGGCAGCATGAAGCTCTGCGTAGAAGCGGTTTCGCGCGCGAAAATCAAGCAGTTTTGCGACACGAAGGACTATTTTACCGCGGTCATAGCTCCCGCGCCTTACGAGCAGGACGCAGATTCCGTGGAGACGGAAGCGTATTTCCGCGTGGCGAAAAACGCGTTTTACGAGTACACTTTGTTCGATAAACGCATAAACAAGGATATGCTCGCGACGATAACCGCGCTTTCCGATCCCAACGACTTTATGGACAACGCGATGTCCGTCGTGAACTTCAAGGAAGAGGACTGCCAGAGAATGCTTACGATAAACGGCACGGTCGAAAGACTTAAAGCGTTCGACAAGCTTTTTACCACCGAACTCGAAATAGCAAAGGTGGAAAAGAAGATTGCGGGCAGGGTTCGCGGAAGCATAGACAAAAGTCAGAAGGAGTTTTATTTAAGGGAGCAATTAAAAGCGATTCACACCGAACTCGGCGACGATCCCGAGGAGGGCGACGAGCTTAAAGAACGGATACTTTCCAAAAAACTGCCCGCTTACGCGGAAGAAAAGGTTTTAAAGGAGCTTTCCCGTCTCGACAAAATAAACCCCTCTTCGCCCGAATATTCGGTGATTCTTAATTATATAGACTGGGTTCTGGATTTGCCGTTTACCGAACGCACAGAGGACAACGACGACCTTGCCGCGGCGAGCGAGATTCTTAACGCAGACCATTTCGGGCTTGATAAGGTTAAAGAGCGGATTGTGGAATACCTTGCCGTTCTGCACCTTACGAAGGAAATCAAAGGACCTATTCTTTGTTTCGTAGGTCCTCCGGGAGTGGGCAAAACCTCGGTCGCGACGTCCATCGCGCGCTCGCTCGGCAGAAAATTCGTGAGAATGAGTCTCGGCGGCGTTAAGGACGAGGCGGAAATTCGCGGACACAGAAAAACTTACGTCGGCGCAATGCCGGGGCGTATAATCACAGGGCTTAAAACTGCGGGTTCAAATAACCCCGTGTTCCTATTAGACGAAATAGACAAGCTTTCTTCGGACATACACGGCGACCCCGCGAGCGCGCTTTTAGAGGTACTCGATCCCGAGCAGAACGCCACCTTCCGCGACAGGTTTCTGGAAATTCCCTTCGACCTTTCCAAGGTGATGTTCATAACCACCGCGAACAGCGTGGATACGATACCGTATCCTCTGCTCGACAGAATGGAGATAATAGAGCTTTCGGGGTATACGGACGAGGAAAAATTCCAGATAGCGAAAAGGTATCTTATCCCGAAGCAGATAAAAAACAACGGGCTGACCGAAAAGAAAATAGAGATAGAAGACGCAGCCGTTACCGAAATCATAGAAGGCTATACCATGGAGGCGGGCGTACGTAATTTAGAGCGCGAAATAGGCAGCGTGGTAAGAAAGGTTGCGGTGCGCTTTGCGGAACGTCCGCGGCTTAAAAAACAGGTGGTAAAGGCGGCGGATATTCCCGCGCTTTTAGGGGTGAGAAAACGCTCCGAGGACGACGTTTCGGGCGGGGAAGTCGGCGCGTGTACGGGACTTGCGTGGACGAGCGTCGGCGGAACTACTTTAACGATAGAAGCCGCGCTTATGCGCGGTAAGGGCGAAATACTTCTGACGGGCAAGCTCGGCGACGTGATGAAAGAATCCGCGCGCGCCGCGATAAGTTATATCCGGGCGCACGCGGAGAAATATAAAATAGATTCCTCGCGGTTTGAAAACACCGATATTCACATACACGTTCCCGAGGGCGCGACGCCCAAAGACGGACCTTCGGCGGGCGTAACCATGGCGACGGCTATTCTTTCGGCGTTTATAAACAAGCCCGTGAGAAAAGGCGTGGCGATGACGGGCGAAATTACCCTTCGCGGCAAGGTGCTTCCGATAGGCGGGCTTAAAGAAAAGTCGCTTGCGGCGTTCAGAAAAGGTATAAAAACGGTGGTGATTCCGCGCGCTAACGAAAAGGATCTTGCGGATATTCCCGAAGAGGTTAAAAAGGCGATAACCTTCGTTCCCGTGACCGAAGCGGACGAGGTGTTTACCGTCGCGATAGGTGATTTATGAACTTAAAAAATCCTACCTTTATCACGAGCGTGGCGGACGGCTCGAAGCTTTATAAAACGAACAAGCCGATAATAGCCGTCGCGGGGAAGTCTAACGTGGGCAAATCCTCGCTCATCAATATGCTCGCGGGCAACAAAAAGCTTGCGAGAACCTCGGTGACGCCGGGGCGCACGCGGCTTATAAACTATTTCGATTTTGGCGATTTCGTGCTTGCAGATCTGCCGGGGTACGGTTTTGCAAAGGTCAGCAAGGCGGAAAAAGAGAAATGGGGCAGGCTTATGGAAGAGTTTTTAAGAAAGGAAAAGCTCGCGCTCCTTATATCTCTTCTCGATATTCGCCACGATCCGACCGCCGACGATTACACTATGGCGAATTACGTTTACCATTATGCCATACCGACGGTATTCGTTGCGACGAAGGCGGATAAATTGCCGAAAACGCGGGTGAAGCCGACGATTAGCAAGCTTGCCGCTTCTATGAAGGTGGGGGTGAAGGATCTAATCGCCTCTTCGGCGGAGAACGGAATGGGAAAGACGGAAATTTTTTCGGCGATAGAAGCTGCGATACTTGCGCAAAGGGCTGCCGCTACGGAAACCGTTTCGGGCGGGATTGAAGAATGTCCGGAAGTAACGAAAGAACTCTCCGCGGAGACGGAGAACGGATAAAGCACATCGTCGTAGAACGAATAAAGCGCATTGTCGGGGAGCAAATATAAACGCTTTGTTAGAGAGCAAATAAAAAGCGCGGCGGGGAGATTTAATCTCCCCGCCGTTTGACTTTTAGAGTATACAGTTTGCAACTGTGTGCATAAATTTAACGCAAAGTAAATGTGTCATTCTGAGACGGGCATACAGAGACTATCCTGCGAAGAATCTCAAAAGGTAGTTTCGCGTAGAGATTCTTCGTAAGAAAGGGCAAGAAGCAAGGCTCAGAATGACAATCAGGGGGCGCGTATAAATTTTTCGTGACAGGCGTATACAGTTTGTAACTGTGTGATGCCGTAGGGCGGGGGCTTGCTCCCGCCGTATTTTGTTGTAAAATAAAAAACGCACGGTCAAATTGCCGTCTGCCCCTTAAAGAATAAGGGGCATGGTAAGCGCGAGGTATGCGCGATAAGTAACGAGGGGTTATTGAGGAGTTTTCAAATTAGGGAGAGCGTGAGAGGGGAAGAACGGATTAGGAAAACAGTTCTTCCCCTCTCGCAAAAGAAAAAATAGAAAAGTATAATGTGTCATTCTGAGCGATGCCCGCGTAGACCTTCCCGCGAAGAATCTTAAAAGATACTTTCGTGTAGAGATTCTTCGTAAGAAGGAGCAAGAGGCAGGTCTCAGAATGACAGAACTACTTGTAGTTTACAGATTATTTGTAAGTAGGGGCAAGAAGCAGGTCTCAGAATGACAGTTAGGATGCGTGTGTAGAGAATTTTTGACGGCGGGAGCAAGCCCCCACCCTACGGTGGTGTATACAACAGGGTGGTGAGAGAAGTTGCCTTGCCCTACGGGGTGTATACAGTTTATAACTGTATAGAAATAAATTTCTTGATTATAACGAAAAATCGCAATAATATATAGTATAAAACCGCATAAAAATTGCCGAGGCGCGAATTTTCGCGACTCGGCGACGCTTTAATTTCAAAAAACATTTACCTTTTATCAAAAGCTTATAAGTTTATTTAATAGTAAAGCTATTCAGTTAAATTTTTATTTATTTCTTATAAAAAGTCGATTTCTCGTTTATTTCAAAAAAACTTACATATACACCCGCAAGGTGTCCGAAACTATTTTGACCTCGAACGGTATATCGTCGTAAAGCTCTCCGTCCACGTTCACCGTATAGCTTCCCTTTGGATAAATTTTAACTTCTTCCGTTTTGTCGTGGAACGTTTCGGGAAACTCCATAATTCTGCCCTTTTTAAGCTTCAAAAACGCGCCGATAAGCTTAAATCCGCGAAGTTCCTTCACCGCAAGAAAATCAAGCTTTTTATCGGAAGGTTCGGCGACGGGGCAGATGGGAATTCCTCCGCCGTAGCTTTTGCCGTTCGCCACACACGCGATAAACGAACGATAGCTTTTCTTTTCCCCGTTGAATTCCGCGTCGAATTCCGCCATTTTAAGGTGCAACAAAGAGCTTATCAGACAAAGCGTATATTTAAATTTAGTTTTCTTTTTGCATTTTGCGTAGCGTTTCAAAACGTCCACGTCCACGCCCGTGCCGATTATGTTCAGCCCGCGTACCGTAGGCATCTGCATAAAGTCGGTGTACTGCGGCGTTCCGTCTAAAATTTTATCGAGGGCTTCTACGGGGTCGGAAGGAATTTTAAGCGCGTCCGCATAGTCGTTGCCCGTTCCGCAGGGGATTATCCCGAGCGCAACCCTGTCGAATTCCGAAAACCCGTTTATAACTTCGTGCAAAGTTCCGTCACCGCCGACGACTATAATATCCGTCGCGCCGTTTTTAATCAGCCGGTCGGTGAGAGAGGTTGCGTGGTGCGGCGTTTTGGTCGTATGAATAACGTAAGGAACGCCCCGTTCGACGAGTCGTTTTTCTATTTTCGGAAGCGCGCGCTTGATTTTCGCGCCGTCTTTGCCGCCCGCGGTGGGGTTTACGATAAAATCCAACATTTTGTCCATTTCCGATGCTTTTGTAAAGTAGTTCAATAATTTTACTATAAAACGCTATAAAAAACAACGATTTTATGATAAAATATTTTTATGAAGCCGATTTCGAGTGAAAAACTTTACGAGCTTTCCCGCATTCTCCGAGAAAAAGAAGCCGCGCCCCTCTTTATCGTGGGCGGGTTTATAAGGAACTTTCTTATTTCGGACGTGGCGGAAGGCGACCTCGATATAGCCTCCGCCGTTCCCGCGGAGCGTTTTGCCGCGCTCGCGGAAGAAGCGGGGTTCAACGTCGTCGCGTTCTACAAAAGAACGGGTACGGCGGTCGTTAAATGCGGCGAAGAAAAATACGAATACACCGCGTTTCGCAAAGAACTGTATTCGGCGGGCGGCGGACATACCCCCGCGTTCACCGTGCCGACCGACGATATAGAAGAGGACGCGCGCCGCAGGGATTTTAAGTGCAACGCCGTGTACTACGATATTTTCCGCGGCGAAATAACCGACGTTCTCGGCGGCGTTTCGGATATAAATAATAAAATTCTCGATACAGTAAAAGCTCCCGAAGAGGTGTTCGAGAGCGACGGCTTGCGGCTTATGCGGCTTGCGCGGCTGGCGGGAGAACTCGATTTTCGTCCCACCGCAGAAACGCTTGCGGCGGCGAAGAAATATTCCTCGAATATCGCGGATATTTCGCCCGAACGAATTTTCGACGAATTGAAAAGAATACTCGTCGCCGATACTAAATACGATTTTTCGGATAAAGCGGGACATTATACGGGCTTGAAAATCCTGTCCGAAACGCACGTGCTGGACGGAATCATCCCCGAGCTTACCGCAGGGAGGGGTATGGCGCAACGCGCGGATTATCATAAATACGACGTTCTGGAACACAGCCTTAAAGCGGTTTACTATGCCGAAAAAGAGGTCAGGCTCGCCGCGCTTTTCCACGACGTGGCAAAGCCGTTTTGTATGCTGAATTACGGCGAATACTACGGACACGCGAGCGTGGGCGAAAAAATGACCGAGCGGATACTTTCCGCGCTCAAAGCGGACGGGAAAACGATAAAAGAGACGGCGTTCCTCGTCGGCGCGCATATGAAGGACCTCGACTGCAAGGAAAAGGAGAGTAAAATACGCCGTTTCATTGCGGAAAACTCTCCGCTTATCCCGAAGCTTTTGCTTCTCAAACAGGCGGACTATTCGGCAAGCAAAGACGATACGGGAATCAGCCCCACCGTAGAAAAATGGCAGAAAATCATAGAAAAAATGCGTTCGGACGGCACGCCGTTTTCCTTAAAGGAGCTGAATATAACCGCCGAAGATTTGATGGCGGCGGGATTTAAAGGCGGAGAAATAGGAAAGGAACTGAAAAAGCTTCTCGCGCTGTGCAGAGAGTTCCCGGAAAGGAACGACCGCGAAATTTTGCTTAAAAAAGCGGAAAAGGACGCGGAAAAGTCTGACGAAAAAAGAAACAAACGGAGCAAGCGCCTTTAAATTAACCATAAAATGCCGACCAAATGCGGTTTTTTTATTGACAAGAAGGAAAAATACAAGTAAAATAGATATACGACGAAAACGACGGGAGGTCGTGACATAAATGAAAAGACTTTTCAAAATATTTGCGAACGCTATCGTAGCGGTTATGCTTTGCGTTTTTGCGGCTGGCTTTGCGGCTTGCGGTCAGACTAAAACGCTGGAAGTTAAGTTTTCCGCCGACGGGAGCGATTATACCCTTACTTTGCAACTTTATCGCAATCTTGCCGAAAAAACGGTGGATAAGATTATCGAATACGCAAACGCGGGGCGTTACGACGACGCGGTTTTCTATATGATGGACGGCTACGGCTCGCAGATTATGGTCGGCGACCTTAAAGCGAACGGCACGGACGTGGTTTACAACGATTTTGCAGAAATTTACGGCGAATTCGAGCATAACGGTTACACCGGTTCCGACCTTACCAACGTTAAAGGCTCGGTAGGACTTTGGAGAAGCTGGTACGCGAACGGTTCTTATACGAACACGACCACCGCGGCGGATTCGGGCAGAGGAACCTGGTATATTCCCACCGATTCCATTTCCGCTTATAACGACAATTTCTGCGTGTTCGCGACCTACGACGTGAACGACACCGCAAACTCTGCGGCGATAAACGCGCTGACTACCCTCTTCTCTTCTTCCGAAGAATACGAATATTACCGCGTTTATTTCACCGGCAAATACGACGAAACCAAGGCGGACGAAAACTACGGTCTTACTTTCCACTGCGTAAAAGACGCCGTTTACGACGAGGATTCCATAACCGATCTCTTCAAGGCGGACAACGCGGCGGTTAAGTCCGAACTCGTGAGATATAACAGCACCAGAGTTAAGCTTCCGGTAAACCTTTCCGCTAAAATAGAAAGCGTCAGGGTTAAATAAGGGTTGCCGTAAATAAGCTTTTTCTTATTCCGAAAGGGCAAATTAAAGAACGATATTAAAAAAACAAAAGCAAAAGCGTTTCGCACGGAGTTTTTCCCGCGGAACGTTTTTTTTCTTCAGATAAAAGCGGCGGGGCTTTTGCCGCGGGATTTGTTCTGCGGAGCTTATACGGCGTTGCTTGTGCCGTCGCAAAAGGCGGCAGGGCGGAGAGGAGACAGGATAAAATTCGCTTATCCGCTTGCGGAATGGCTTGGGGTTGTGCTAAAATTGTTTTCGTGAACGAATTGAAGCGGCATGGCCGAAAAAGCGACCGCGCGACGTGCGTAAAGGTTTTCATATACGATTTTTCGGGCGAGCCGTGCGGGGAGATCGACGTATCTTCCGTAGCTTGCGAGGAGAGAAAACGGGAAATTTTGTCCGCTCGAGATTTTTCGGAGAGGGCGCGGAAATTTTACGGCTGGGAGCTTCTGGCGTTTGCTTTCGGAGAGTTCGGCGCGGATATAAATAAAGCCGATTTAAGAAAAAACGAAAACGGAAAGTGGGAGTATTTCGGCGGCGGATGCGATTGTGGTCGCCGCGGCGTGCGAGGAGGTAGCGGCGGTTGCGCGGATAACGACTGCGAAGGTAAAGGCAAAGACGGAAAAATTTATTTTTCGATTTCTCATACGGAAAGTGTGGTCGCGGTTGCGATTGCGGAGCTTCCCGTCGGCGCGGATATAGAAAAAACTAACCGTACGATCAAAGAAGGACTTTTCGACAGAATAGCGACGGAAGAAGAGAAAACGGCTTTTTCTTCTTCGCCGACGAGGGAAGACGTTTTAAGGCTTTGGACGGCGAAGGAAAGCGTTTTCAAGCGCGAAGGGGATAAAATTTTTCGTCCGCAGAAGATAAATTCGCTTGCGGAAAACGTTAAAACGACGGTTTTGCGCGAATACGAGTTAATCGTTTCGGTTGCGTGCGAAGAGGAGTTCGGAACGGAAATCAATATTGTAGAAAAGAAAGCCGGAAGGTTCGGCGACGCCCGCTGAACCTTCCGTCCTTTTCCACCTATCTCAAAAGAAAAACAGAAAAGCATAATTTGTCATTCTGAGAGATTATCTCGTAGACAATCCCGCGAAGAATCTTAAAAGTTACTATCGCGTAGAGATTCTTCGTAAGTCCGTCAGGAAAGAACGGCTCAGAATGACAGAACCACTTTTAGATCGCAGATTCTTCGTAAGTCTGTCAAAGCGGATAGACGCTTCTCCGCTACGCTACGAAGCACATTTGTAGCAGGAAAACAGTTCTTCCCCTCTCGTGAAAAATATTTTTATCCCCGTTTTTTCTTTTTTATCGCCCTTTCTGTCGCCTTAATTATTTCCACAAGCGGAATTATAGAAGCCGCAAGCACAAGCGCGATAACGTATTCCTTAAAGTTTATTATCGGATTGCCAGCCGCGTCCGCAAAATGGAAAAACGCGTTCAGCCCCGGCACGAATATTACCGCCGTCGTCAGTATCAAAGAAGAAATCATCGCGCCCCATAAAAGCTTATTGTGACTTTTCAGCGAAAACACGCTCTCTTTCATACTCCGCGCGTTGTATGCGTGGAAGATTTCCGCCATGGAAAGGGTTAAAAACGCCATCGTCATACCCTGTTCGCTCGCGACTCCGTGATGCTCTATACTCGCCCCGATAAAATACGCCGCAAGCGTTATTGCCGCGAGAAGCGCGCCGTGAATCGCCACGTTCAGCCCCAAGCCGTCCGCAAAAATTCCTTCCGTTTTGGCGCGCGGCGGTCTTTCCATAACGTCTTTTTCCGCCGGCTCGATTCCCAGAGCTATTGCGGGGAAGCAGTCCGTCACGAGGTTTATCCACAACAGGTGCGAGGGGAGAAGAAGCGTAAACCCGCAAAGGCTTGCTATAAACACCGCAAGCACCTCCGCGAGGTTAGACGACAAAAGGAACTGCACGGCTTTTCTTATGTTGTCGTAAATCCTTCTGCCTTCGCCGACGGCGACTACTATCGTTGCGAAATTGTCGTCCGTAAGCACCATATCGGCGGCGGATTTAGTCACTTCCGTACCCGTGATGCCCATTCCGACGCCTATGTCCGCGCTCTTTATGCTCGGCGCGTCGTTCACGCCGTCGCCCGTCATCGCGCAGATTTTGCCGCGCTTTTTCCAAGCGTTCACTATCCGCGTTTTATGCTCGGGCTGCACCCTCGCGTATACCGAATATTTGTCTATATTCTTTTCCAGCTCCTCGTCGGTCATTTCGTCGAGCTTTGCGCCGAGTATCGCTTCCGAACGGTTTTTGATAATTCCGAGTTCAAGACCTATCGCGACGGCGGTGTCTATGTGGTCGCCCGTTATCATAATGGGGCGAATCCCCGCTTTTCTGCATTTTTTAATAGCGTCTTTAACTTCCGGACGAACGGGGTCTATCATTCCCGCAAGCCCGAGGAATATAAGCCCGTTTTCAAGCTTTTCGGCGGAAACGTCTGCGGGAAGCTCGTCGTAATTTTTATAAGCCGCGGCTAAAACTCGCAACGCTTTATCCGCCATTTTCTTGTTTTCCGCAAGGATTTTCTCTTTAAGCTCCTCGGTAAGCGGAATAACCTTTCCGTCGCGCTCTGTAAACGCGCAACGCGATAAAATCACGTCGGGCGCGCCCTTCGTGTACTGAATAACGCCGGTTTCCGTGCGGTGCAGGGTAGTCATCATCTTCCGCATACTGTCGAACGGCGCTTCGGCGATTCTCGGCGTAAGCTTTTCCTCTTCGCTTTTATTTATCCCCGCCGAAAAAGCGTAGTTCACGAGCGCGCATTCGGTCGCTTCTCCGACAGCCTTGCCGTTTGAGAGTTCCGCGTCCGAACACAGCGCGAACGCCGTCGCCGCTTTTTTCTTTTCGCCGTAAAGCTCGGTCACGGTCATTTCGTTTTTGGTTAAAGTTCCCGTTTTATCCGAGCAGATGATTTCGGCGCACCCCAGCGTTTCCACGGCGGTAAGTTTTTTTATGACGGCGTTCTTTTCGCTCATTTTGGAAACGCCCGCGGAAAGAACTATGGTAACGGTCGTCGCAAGTCCCTCGGGAATAGCCGCCACGGCAAGCCCCACCGCTATCATAAACGAATCGAGAACGGCGGTTGCCTGAAATCCGCTTTTTATAAGGTTAAACAAGAACACGACGGCGGAAATGCCGAGAACAATATAGGTGAGAACCTTTGAAAGCCCCGCCATTTTGATTTGAAGCGGCGTTTTTTCTTCCTTCGCGTTCACGAGAACGTGCGCGATTTTGCCCATTTCGGTATTCATAGCGGTTGCGACGACCACGGCTTTCGCCCGCCCGTAGGCAATGGTACTGCCCGAAAAAAGCATATTTTTTCTGTCGCCGAGCGCGGCGTTTCCTTCTATTTTCTCGCAGAACTTGTCCACGGGAACGCTTTCGCCCGTCAGCGCGGCTTCTTCCGCTTTAAGACTCGCCGCCTCTAAAATTCTGCAATCTGCGGGTACGGCGTCGCCCGCTTCCAAAAGCACCACGTCGCCGACGGCGAGCTTGCGGCTTTCGATAACCAGCGGCTTTCCGTCCCGCAAAACTCTGCATTTTGCTTCGGTCATATTCTTAAGGGCGTCCAGCGCGCGTTCCGCTTTGCCTTCCTGAATAACCCCGAGAAAGGCGTTTAACAGCACGACCGCCGTTATGATTATAACGTCCGCAAAATCTTCGAGCTTTGCTTGCGATTCGTTTACGAGCGTTAAAACAAGACTTATTGCCGCCGCCGCAATCAGGATTATTATCATAGGGTCTGCGAGTTGCTTTAAAAACCGCGCTATAAACGGCGTTTTTTTCTTTTCCGCAAGCTTGTTTTCGCCTTTTGCGGCAAGTCTTTTTTCGGCTTCCGCCGAGGTCAGCCCGTTTTCCGCCGAGCCTACGAATTCGAGCGTTTCTTTTTCGCTCATACGGTAGAAATCCATAAATTTCCTCCTAAAAAAATAACCCGCGCAGTCTTTCGTAAAAGATGCGCGAGTCTCGTTTTCTATAACAATACCGGGCGGGGTTGCCGCCGGGAAACTGTCGGTAATTGTGCCGCTACCGAGCTTTCGGTCGCGTAAACTACTCCCTCTCGATTAAGTTCAAATAAATTATATCCTCCGAAACGCTTTTTGTCAACGGATTTTTTGTTCTTTCCCTTGACTATTTATTTTATTATGGTAAAATATTAACGGAAATAAAACCAAAGGAATTCTAAATTATGAAAATTAAATTCAATATTCCCGAAGAGCTTTCAAAAGGCGTTAAGATTCTTTCCGAAAAAGGCTACGGCGCGGAAATTGCGGAGAACGGCTATCCCGTTTCCGCGGTGAAAAAAGCGGGGCTTAACGGCTTTAAGATAGAAGCGGATAATAACGGCGCGGTGATTTATTACGACGAAATTTCCCGTTTTTTCTACGCCCTTTCTCACGTTATAGAAAAGGGCGGCGCGGCGTTTAACCTCGAAAAGCACACCGAAGCGGAACGCGTGGGGCTTATGCGCGACTGCGCGAGAAACGCCGTTCTTTCGGTAAAAGGCGCAAAAGACCTCGTGGCCGTTCTCGCTCTCACGGGGTATAACTATCTGGAGCTTTACGCCGAAGACCTTATGGAGATAGAAAAATATCCCCAGCTCGGACAGGCGCGCGGAAGATATAAGGGCGCGGAAATAAAAGAGATAGTCTCTTACGCGGCGGCGTTCGGGGTGGAGCTCGTGCCGTGTATACAGACCTTGGCGCACCTTCCCGCAATCTTTTTGTGGGACGCGTTTGAAGACGTTCACGACAGAGACGACATTCTGCTTGCGGACGAGGAAAAAACTTACGAGTTTATAGACGATATTTTGGAGTTCTGCGAAAAGAATTTCACTTCCCGCCGCATAAATATCGGTATGGACGAAGCGCACGCGATGTTCCTCGGAAAATACCTTGATAAGCACGGTTACGTCGCTAACCGCGCGGAAGTGTTTATGCGCCACTTAAACCGCGTTCTGGAACTTTGCAGAAAGCACGGCTTTAAGCCCGCCATGTGGAGCGATATGATATTCAAGGCGGCTTTGGGCGGAAACGATCCCGCGGCTTATACCAATTTGAAAGGCAAAAAGTTCGATCCCGAATTTATAAAGAATTTCCCGAAAGACGTTACGATTATTTACTGGGATTACTATAACCTTAACAAGAAGGCTTACGACGAAAATTTCAGACGGCATTTCGAGATTACGGATAACGTTATGTTCGCGGGGGGCGTGTGGACGTGGGTAGGATTTGCTCCGCTCAACACCACCGCCGAAAAATCGACCGACGTTGCGGTTCAAAGCTTTTTAGGGCGCGGGTGTAAAGATTTTCTTCTCACCGCTTGGGGAGATATGGGCGGAGAAACCTCCACGCTCGCCGCGTTGTCTTCGATTGCATATGCGGCGGAAAGATTATACGGCGCGAACGGCTCGCTCGCGAAGGAGCTTAACGCAAGACTTGCCGCGTTGTTCGGTAATTCTTACGCGGATTTTAAGAACACGGAAAACCTCAATAAACCTTATAAAACGACTGACAGCGAGTTCGGCGGCAGAAAGAAAACGGATATAACCAACGTGGCGAAATACGCGCTTTATAACGATCCGCTCATAGGCAAGGCGGACGCGCACGTCGTTCCCGAGATGTCCGAATGTTATAAAAAGTGCGCGAGAGAGATGAAACGCGCGGCGAATAAGCGCGGGGCGTTCTCGTATATATTCGAAACGCTTTACCGCCTGGCGGATTTGCTTTCCGTAAAAGCCACGCTCGGCAGAGATATTTATTCGGCGTATCACGCGGGAGATAAGGAAACTCTTAAAGAGATTGCGAATAAGCGTATTCCGCTCGTTATAAAAAAGACGAGGACTTTTTACGAAGCGCACAGAACGCAATGGCTTACCGAGAACAAGTCGATAGGCTTTGAGATTTCGGATATAAGAATAGGCGGACTTATAATGAGATTAGAAGAAGCAAAGAGAGTAATAAACGACTATATCGAAGGAAAGACGGAAAAAATAGAGGAATTAGAGCAGCCGCGCCTGCCGCTTGCGCAGAATCTTCGCGACGGCGACGCGGCGTGCTGCCAGAGCTATCCCGTCCTTATGTCGAGTTCGATTTTATAAAAAACAGAGCGAAAAGCAATATAAAACGACAAGCGCGAGCCTGTGTATTGCAAGATGAAAGCACGGGTAACCTATTGTCTGCCCCTTAAAGAATAAGGGGCAAAGTTAGTGTGAGGTATGCGCGATAGTTATGTGGGGTTTTTGAGGAGTTTTTGGAAAAGGGGTAAGTCCGAAAGGGGAAAAACGAATTCGGAAAACAGTTTTGCCCCTTTCGGAAAAAAGAAAAACAAAAGAACGGACACTTCTCTGCTACGCTACGAAACACAAACGTAGAGGAAAACTGTTCTTCCCCTCTTGCAAAGAAGAAAAATAATTTCTGCCATTTTAAGCTATGCTCGCAAAGCCTATCCCGCGAAGAATCCCGAAAGTTAAAAATTTTCCGTATTATCGGGCGGCAAAACGCCCATAATAAGGTTGACAAATCGCCGCGATTGCGGTAAACTTTAAGAAAAAACACTAATAAAGGAGATAATTTTTATGGCAAGAATGATTTTGAACGAAACCGCTTATTTCGGCGCGGGTTGTAGATCCGAACTCGCTCCCGAACTTATTAAACGCGGAATGAAAAAAGCGTTCATCGTGACGGGCGCAACCCTGTTAAAGCACGGCGTGGTTAAAATGGTAACCGACGTTTTGGACGAAGCGGGCGTTACCTATTCCATATTTACCGACATAAAGGCTAACCCCACCATAGAAAACGTTAAGGCGGGACTTAAAGCGTTTAACGAATGTAAGCCGGACGTTATTATAGCGATCGGCGGTGGTAGCAACATGGATACGGCAAAAGCCATAGGCGTTATCGTTACCAACCCCGAATTTGCGGACGTCAAGAGCCTCGAGGGCGTTGCGGACACCAAAAATAAATCTTTCCCGCTCGTATGCTTTGCGACTACCGCGGGTACGGCGGCGGAAGTCACCATCAACTACGTCATAACCGACGAAGAAGCGGGCAGAAAACTCGTCTGCGTAGACGCGAACGACATTCCTATGATAGCGTTTAACGACGCGGAAATGATGACGAGTATGCCGAAAGGGCTTACCGCGGCTACGGGTATGGACGCGCTTACCCACGCGATAGAGGGTTATATCACGCCGGGCGCGAACCCCGTTTCCGAAATGATGAGCTGGAACGCGATTAAGTTCATTTCCGAAAATCTCCGCGCGGCGGTTAAGGACGGAAACGACCTTAAAGCGAGAGAGGGTATGGCGTACGGCTCTTACATTGCGGGTATGGCGTTCTCCAACGTCGGACTCGGCATAGTACACTCTATGGCACACCCGCTCGGCGCGCGTTTCGACGTGGCGCACGGCGTTGCCAACGCCGTTCTTCTTCCTTACGTTATGGAATACAATAAATGCGCGGCGAAAAAGAAATACGGCGATATAGCAAGGGCTATGGGCGTAGACGTTAAGGGCATGACCGAGGACGAAGCGGCGGACGCGGCTATCGCGGCGGTTAAAAAGCTCGCGAGAGACGTCGATATTCCCGAAACCGTCAAGGAGCTTAAAGACAAGGCTACGGGCGAATCGCTTATTAAAGAGAGCGATCTTCCGATGCTCGCGGAAGACGCGTTCAGAGATCCCTGCACGGGCGGCAATCCGAGAAAGACCTGCGTAGCGGATATTCTCGAAATATATAAAACCGCGTATTGAAAAAACTTTAAATAAACGGGGTTTTGCCCGCGCGCCCCGAGGCGCGCGGGCAAACCTTTAATAAAGAGAAAAACCGAAAAGAAAAACCGAGGAGAAGGAAAAATGAAAACAAAAACGAGAGACAGAAGCCTTTTGAGCCGCGCGCTTCGCGTGACTTTCAATAAGCATACTCTCGTTGCCTTTCTTATCCTTTTACAGGTCGCGGCGCTCGTGTACGCTGTCGTCGCGCGGGGAATATATTCCGCGGTGTTTCTCGGGGTATGCCAGCTCGTCGGGTTTATCGTTTCGGTGCATATAATAGTCAAACGCGGCAAAAGCGCGTATAAATTCGTCTGGCTGTTTACCGTTATAACCCTGCCTATCTTCGGCACGCTGTTTTATATCATATTCTATCGTCAGTCATCGTCGAAGCGTTTTTCGAGAAGAGTGAAAAACTCCGAGTTTTTTATGCGCGAGGACGGGTTCTCTCTCGTTAAAAGCGACGGCGAAGAAGCGAAAAAAGCTTTTCCCGAATACGGTTCGGACGTAAATTATCTCGAACAAAGCGCGGGCTTTCCCGTTTTCGGGAACGCGGAAGCGGAATACCTTAAAACGGGCGAAATTTTTTACGAAAGGCTTCTCGAAGAGCTGAAAAAAGCCGAAAAGTATATATTTCTGGAATTTTTCATTATCCGCGAAGGCGAAATGTGGCAGGGCATTTACGATATTCTGAAAGAAAAGGCGAAGGACGGCGTGACCGTCAAGGTGCTTTACGACGATATAGGCAGTCTTAAAGATTTGCCCGAAAAATTCCGCGCCGACCTAAAAAAACACGACATAGAATGCGCGGTTTTCAACGCGTTCAAGCCGTTTTTGCTTTCCGTGCAGAACAACCGCGACCACAGAAAAATAGTTTCGATAGACGGCAGAACCGCGTTCACGGGCGGCGTGAATATCGCGGACGAATACATCAACAAAATCAACCGCTTCGGTCACTGGAAGGACGCGGGCGTTATGCTCCGCGGCAAAGCCGCTTGGAGTCTTACCGCGATGTTTTTGCAAAACTACGAGATAGCGACAAAAACCCGTCCCGATTATTCGCGGTTTTTCCCCGCGGATTTCGGGGACGAAGCTGAAAAAGCGACTGCGGAAACGGAAAACGCGAAGAGCGGAAAAGTTGACTCGCGCGAGGTTTTTAAACGGGAATTTTTTCAGCCGTATACGGACAGCCCGACCGATAACGAAGAGGTTGGCGAACACGTATATCTGCAAACCGTTTATTCCGCAAAAAAGTATCTTTATATAACCACGCCGTACCTTATTATAGACGGCAGAATGACTGACGCGCTTATTCTTGCGGCGAAAAGCGGCGTTGACGTGAGAATCATAACCCCCGGTCACGGCGACAAAAAATTCGTGCATAACGTAACGCGGTCTTATTACAAGCAGCTCATAGAGGGCGGCGTTAAAATTTACGAATATTCGAGGGGCTTTATTCATTCCAAAACTTTCGTGGCGGACGATAAAGTGGCGATAGTCGGCACGACTAACCTCGATTACAGGAGTTTATATCTGCATTTCGAGTGCGGAGTGGCGGCTTACGGACAAAAATTCGCAACCTCGGTGAAAGAAGATTTTTGCGAAGTCCTTAAAGTTTGCAAGCCGATTTCCGCAGAAGATTGCAAAGAGAACGCGTTCAAAAGAATTTATACCGCGTTTTTACGCCTGTTCGCGCCGCTTATGTAAAGGATAACCGTCTTTTTTACGGAAAAGGCTTTTGCGTAAAGAATAAATTCAAAAATAAAAAACGGCTTCGTAAAGGCGAAAATCCTTTAACGAAGCCGCTTTTTTCGGCGTTAAAAATCAGTTTAATTCTTCAAACGGTTCTTCGGCGGTTTTTTCTTCCGCGTCGCTCGCGGCTTCGTTTTCGTTCGTGCCGAAAGAATTTCCGCGATTATCGTCCTGCTCCTTTATGAGGTCTCTGTAAAATTCCGCTTCCGCGCATTTGACGTACGGTACAACCCAGAACATAAGTATGCCGCAGGTGATTATGCCGAGAAGATACCAGCCGATAAAACTGAATCTCAAACAGAACAATCTCCACTTGTTGCCGTTCATCATCGCGATGGATTTTTCTCTCGCCTGATCCTGCGTAAGCTCGGGATTGTCGGCAAGAAGATAAAAACTCATAGAATACGAAAGCTCTTTGACGATACCGGGAATGACGAAAAGCAGCGACCACAGGAATATGAAAATCGAGTTCACAAGTCCGAGCAGGAACGCGTTCACGAAATTTTTGAACCCGTCGAATGTCATTTCGATAGTCACGTCTTTGCCGCGCATAACGTTAAGAGCGATTTTGTTCTGCGACAGCTCGAACGGTCCGTTCAGCACCAGCGCGGCTATCGTGCCGAGCGATGTAAAGCAAACCGTGGTAAAGTTGCCGGAGCTAATCGTCGTGTAAGACGAGGTGCATACCCCGAGTATAAGCGATACTATAAAAGTAACGAGTGCGAGAGTCGCCCATTTGCCCGTCATTTTGGCGCGGGCGGAGCTTCTGAAATCTTCTGCAAATTTCATTATAAAAAATCTCCTTCTTTTCCTTTTCGGAAAATACGCTTAAAGTATACTTTCGATTGTTCCGTTTGTCAAGAGAAACGATAAAATTAACCCGAAATTCGTGGTTTTATATTTTTCGGTTTATGTTTTCATATTTTAAAAACCGAAAAGTTTTTATCGAGCAGGGTATAAGCTCCGCTTTCCGCGTTGGTGATAAGCGTTTTTTCTTCTCCCGTTATCGCCGCGACGAAAATTATCGCCCCTTCGAGTTCTGGCGCGCTTAAAAGCTCGTTTATCGCCGTCACGAGCGGACTTTTTGCGCCCGCTTCCGAAGAAAAATCTTTCGTCATAAGCGCGGTCGTCGCCGCGTCGAGAAACGCCCCGCAGAATTTATTTCCGCCGCCTATCATCGTTACCTGCGCCACGCCCGTCGAGACGGGCTTTCCCGTTTTAGGATCGATAACGTGACAGTAATTTTCACCGTCGCGGGTATAAACTTTTTCGTAATCTCCGCTCGTGGAAACCGAAAAATTCTTTCTGCCATTTATGCTTACGGTCAGCAGGTTTTCGCCCGATTTTCTCGGGTGACGCACGCCGAGCGAGGTCGAGCTTAAAATAAAAAGACTGCTTCTGCCCGCGTTTACGTATCCCGAAGCGTGCCCGAACCCTAAAAGAATTTTGCCCGCCTCGTCCGTCGCAAAACCTTTAAGCACGCCGCCGAACTCTATTTTAGTTCCGTCCGCTTTTTTAAGAACCGAAAATTTTCCGTCTTCTTCCGTCAAGGATATATTATTTAAGCCGATAACGCCGCTATTTAAAATTTCCGAAATCAGCTCCTCCGC
Organism: uncultured Clostridia bacterium; assembly: GCA_934271275.1. Taxonomy (GTDB): domain Bacteria; phylum Bacillota; class Clostridia; order Christensenellales; family Borkfalkiaceae; genus UBA1259. The sequence goes on from CAKQRD010000008.1 coordinate 69,436, forward strand.
GGGCGGGGAAAAATCCGCTACGGGAAAGGAGGGGTAAAAACCCCAAAGTTCGGACAGAGGAAGAACGGTGGGATCGAATGCGCCGCCCGTAACCGCGTAAACTTTTTGCGAAATATCCAGAAGCGTTTTGCCGCGTTCGGAAATTTCCGTTTCTTCGCCCGCCGCCGCGCCGTTCAAAGCGTAAACGAACGAATCCTTTTCGGAAGCGGAAAACTCCTTTTCGAGCGAAGAAAACAGCTCGCGGAGTTTTTCTTCCTCGCCGCTTACAAAAGGTTTGTCGGCAACTTCCGCGTGAATCGCCGTGTTCATCGCGTAAAAATCCGTCGCTTCTCCGCGCGGGGAAGAAGCGCATCCGCCGTCCCCGCCGTTTTCCGCGCCCGCCCCGTTTTTCCCGCAGCAGAAAAGCGGAAACGCTAATATAATCGCCGAAATAACGGCGGAAATTTTCGTAAGTTTTTTCATATCGTAAATATTATATATAATTTCGCGCGGAAAATCAATTTATATATTGACAAAAAAACGCGTTTTTGCTAAAATGGATAAGTATGAAAAAAACGATGAAGGAAGGGTAAATGCCACGCTATAAGATTGCGGACGTCGTGTTTGAAACGAATCATATATACGGCTACACGCCGCGGCTTTGCAAAAACTATCTTTACGAAGGCGAAGAGCCTTCTGCGTTCACGGCGGAAATCACCGAGGACGATATAGCCGCGGAAAAAGAGAAAGAGGGCGCGGAAGGTTTTCCCGACGCGTATCTCGAAAGCCTTGCGCTATTCCGTAAGCTTTGCGATTATACCCTTAAACACGCGGACGGAATGATTTTTCATTCGAGCGCGATTGCAGTGGACGGCAAGGGTTATCTTTTCACCGCGCCGAGCGGAACGGGAAAATCCACCCACGCAAGGCTTTTGAAAGAGCTTCTCGGCGACAGGCTCGTTTATATCAACGACGATAAGCCGATAATAAGGCTTACGGACGGGAAATTTTACGTTTACGGCACGCCGTGGAACGGGAAACATCACCTCGATACCAACGCCCGCGCGGAAATCGCCGCGATTTGCGAGGTTCGCCGCGGCAAGGAAAATACCATAGAAAAACTTACTCCCAAAGATATGCTTGCGGTGGCGTTCAATCAGACGCTTCGCCCCGAAACGGAAGAGGATATGGACAAATATTTAACCCTTTTGGATAAACTTCTTAACTCCGTCGGGTTATTCAGGTTATATTGCAACGTTTCGGAGGAAGCGGCAAAGCTTTCTTACGGAGAAATGATAAAAGGAAACGAAAAAGGAGCGGACGATGAAGATTAAAGACGGATTCATATTAAGAGAGGTTGCGGGGAGCTACCTCGTCGTTGCGGTGGGCGCGGCGGTTAAGCAGTTCAACGGTATGATAAACCTCAACGAGACGGGCGCGTTTTTATGGAGAATACTCGAAAAGGGCGCGACCGAAGAAGAAGCGGTTGCGGAACTTCTGAAAGAGTACGACGTAGACGAAGAAACGGCGAAGGCGGACGTTAAAGCTTTCGTTACTAAACTCACGGAGGCGGGACTGTTGGCTTAAAAGCCGTTTTTTACGACAAACTTATGATGAAACAAGGCTTCGATAATAAAAAATATCTCGAAATGCAGTCGGCTAAAATTCTCGAACGTATCGCTATGTTCGGCGATAAACTGTATCTTGAATTCGGCGGCAAGTTGTTTGACGATTACCACGCTTCCAGAGTGCTTCCGGGGTTTGAGCCGGACAGTAAAATCAAAATGCTGTCACAGCTTAAAGATTCGGCGGAAATAGTCATTATAATCAACGCTAACGATATAGAAAAAAACAAAACGCGCAGCGACATCGGCATTTCTTACGATTCGGACGTGCTGCGGCTTATAGATAAATTTCAGGATAAAGGATTTTACGTGGGGAGCGTGGTTTTAACCCGCTTTGCTTCTCAACCTTCCGCCGAACAGTTCCAGAAACGCCTTGAAATGCTCGGCATAAAGGTTTATCGCCACTATCCGATAGAGGGGTATCCTTCGGACGTTGAAACGATTGTTTCCGAAGAGGGGTACGGCAAGAACGAATACGTCGTTACCACCCGTCCGCTCGTGGTTATAACCGCGCCGGGACCGGGGAGCGGCAAAATGGCGACGTGCCTGTCGCAACTTTATCACGAAAATAAACGCGGAATTAAGGCGGGCTACGCCAAATACGAGACCTTCCCGATATGGAATCTCCCGTTGAAGCACCCCGTGAACGTCGCGTACGAAGCGGCTACCGCAGACCTTAACGATATAAATATGATAGATCCCTTCCATATGGAGGCTTACGGCGAGATGGCGGTGAATTATAACCGCGACGTAGAAATATTCCCCGTGCTTTCCGCAATGATGAACAGGGTTATGGGGAGCTGTCCGTACAAGTCGCCCACCGATATGGGCGTTAACATGGCGGGCTATTGCATAGTGGACGACGAGGTGTGCAGAGAAGCGGGCAAACAGGAAATTATACGCCGCTATTACGCCGCGCAGCTCGACGCGAGAAAGGGAAAAATCGGTAAAGAAACCGTTTCCAAAATAGAAATCCTTATGCAGAAGATGTCCGTTTCGATAAGCGACAGAGCGGTCGTTCGCCCCGCGCTCGAAAAGGAGCTGGTGACGGGCGTGCCGTGCGCCGCGATAGGGCTTACGGACGGAAGAATAGTCACGGGTAAAACGGGCGCGCTTCTCGGGGCTTCCGCCGCCGCGCTTCTTAACGCGCTGAAAGTTCTCGGCGATATAGACGATTCCATAGACCTTATATCTTCTGCGGTTATAGAGCCTATTCAGGAACTTAAAATAAAGCATATGGGCAGCGCGAATCCGCGGCTTCATACCGACGAAATTCTTATATCGCTCGCAGTCAGCGCGGTAACAAATCCCACCGCGAAAAAGGCGCTCGATCAGTTGCCGAAATTAAAGGGCGCGGAATTTCATTCTTCCGTAGTGCTTTCTCACGTAGACGAATCCACCCTTAAAAAACTCGGGATAAACGTGACGTGCGAGCCGAAGAAAAAGACCGAACGCGCCGCCGATCTGTTTATCGAAAAATAAGACGAACAAACTAAACGTAAAGAAGAACTCCCCTTCGTACGAGGGGAGTTCCTGTTTTTACGGGTTTACGATTTTTTTGCATTTAAAAAATGCGAAAAAAGTTCAGACGCACCATTCTCCGTCTTTGAATACGGGAACTTTCGTCCCGTCCTTTTTAATGCCCGTAACTTTAAGGTCGGGCGTGCCTATCATAAAATCGACGTGTTCTACGGAGTCGTTCGCGCCGCGCGCTTTCAGTTCTTTCACGCTTAAATTCGCGCCGCCTTTGAGCGTGGTGGGGTAAGCCTTACCGAGAGCTAAATGGCAGCTCGCGTTTTCGTCGAACAGCGTGTTAAAAAACAGCGTGTGTTGTTCGGCTATGGGGGAGTGCTTGCCTATCAGCGCGACTTCGCCGATACGGCGGGTGCCTTCGTCCGTTTCGATCAGTTCTTTAAGAATGTCGTAGCCCTTTTCCGCGTAGAAGTCGGTGACCTTGCCTTTTTTGAATTTTATGGAAAATTTATCAACTATCTGCCCGTTATAAGAAAGGGGAAGCGCGGACTTGACGACGCCCTCCGTTTTAAGTCTGTGCGGCGCGGTGAAAACCTCTTCGGTAGGCATATTCGCAACGAACGGAACGCCGTCTTTTGCCGCTTCCTTTGCGGAAAGCCATTCGTGACCTTCCGCCAGCCCCACGTATAAATCCGTTCCGAGCGAGTTCTCGAAATGCAGATACTCGAAGTCGTGCGAATTAAGAAACTGCGCGCGCGCGTCTAATCTCGCGACGTGCTTTTCCCATTCTTCCACGGGGTTTTCGTAGTTTAAGCGCATAGTTTTCGCAATGGCTTCGGTAAGCTCGTCCTCCGCGTTTTTCGCGGCGGGGAAAACCTGCTTTGCCCAGACTTCCGTGGGAACGGAAACCACGCACCAGCGAATCGCGTTACTCATAACCGCGTCCGAATATTTTTTGAACGCCTTGCTTCTCGCTCTCGCCACCGCCGAAAGCTTCTCCGCGGGAACGTCTTTGAACGCGGAAGGATCTTCGGCGTCTATCGCTATGTAGCAGAAGCCGTTTTCCACGAGGTCGTTTTTCTCGGCTATCTGCCACTTCGGCACTTCCGCGAGCGCCTCCTTTTCCGCTCCCATATAGTTAAGCTTATCGAGTATTTCGTCCTGCCACTTTACGCGGACGATTTTCGCACCGTATTCGTAAGCCTTTTTGGTAAGCTCGTGCGCGACCTCGCGCTTTTCTACGGGGCAGACGATTAAAAGTCCCTGACCTTTTTGGAGATTTACGCCGATTTTAAGCGCAAGCTCGCAAAAATTTTCCAGTCTTTTGCCTTCAAACATAAAATAATTCCTCCGAAAACATTCTATTATCCGAAACAATATTTTACGCCCGATTTGAATAAAAGTCAAGCAAAGCGCGTGACGGGCGCGTTTTACCGCAGACGTTTTTCCCCGAAAACTTTTTTAAGAGAAATACCGTGTCATAAAACCCGTGCGCGCGCTATATACTTTAATAAACAAAGTATTCACGGCAAAGGAGGACATTATGCCATTTGAACCTGTGTTTGAAACAATCACCCTCTGCAAAAGAAAAGGCGCGGCGACCGATCGCATTAAAGTCGAATGCAGGACGGAAGCTCCCGCGGAGTCGGTCGCAAAAATTCTGAACGTATCCGCCTGCGTTTCGGTCTCGGGCGCGAACGCCGCGGCGGGAAAGCTCGGCTACGGCGGAACGATAACCTTTTTCGTCTGCTACGAGGACGCGGAAGGCGCGGTGAGAAAGTGCGAGTGCGGCGCGGAATTTACGGGGAACGTAGAAAGCGACAAAGTTACCGAAACCACGCGCGCGAGAACGTGCGGAAAGGTAGTTAAAACCGAAGCCTCGCTCGCGGGAGTAAAGCTGTCCGTTACCGCTACGGTGGAAATTTGCGCGGAGCTTTTCGAGTGCGCAAGTCTTTCCGCGCTTAAAGGCGGGAGCGATTTGATAACCGAAACGCACGAAGTATCCTTTGCGAAAAGCTACGGTCAGCGCGAAACGGTTTATCCGCTCGAAGACGAGTACGAGCTGAATTACCGTGCGGACGAGGTTTTGGAGCATCGCGCGGAAGCCGCGGTCACTTCCGTACAATGCGGCGTAGGCAGCATAATCGTGGACGGCGAAGCGTATATTTCCGCCATTTTCTTGCAATCGGGCGAGAAAAAGGATATAATAAGAGAAAACAGAACCGTACCTTTCCGCATAGAAATAGAGTGCGAAGACGCTATGCCCGCGTTTTCCGCGACGGCGAGAGTGCAGGTGCGTTCGCTTAAAACGGACGTGAACGTAGACGAGGAGCGCGGCGTGTCGCAGGTAGTATGCGCGGTCTCGTTAAAGGCTTCGGGCGAAGCGTTTTCGGAAGAAACTGCGGAAATCACCGAGGACGCGTTCAGCTTAAAAGAAGAACTCGATTTAAGCCGCGTGGAAGAGGAAAGCGTTTTCGAGTGCGAAATTCGTAGCGCGACGGTGCGCGCGGGCGGCAGAGCGAGCATAGAAGAAATCCCCGCGCGGGCGTACGTTCTCGCGGCTTGCGGAGAAAACGCGGAAATCGTGGAGAGCGGGTATTCCGACGGGGTAATCAAGGTCACGGGCGTGCTTTCTATGACGGGGCTGTATTGCGACTCGGAGGGGAAAACCTTTTCGAGAAAGGCGGAAGTGCCGTTCGAGACTTCGCTTGAAATTCAGCTCGAAGAAAACGAGGAGTACGATATTTCCGTATCGGCAACCCGCGCCGTGATGCGCGACGTTTCGCTTATAGAAGCGGATATAGAAGCCGAACTCGTGTTCACCGTTTACCCGAGAAAACGCCGTAAAATAACCTGCATAAACGCGGCGAAGGCGACGGGCGAAAAGGCGGAAACGGACGCCGCGATAAGCGTTTATATCCCGACGAAGGGCGAGGAGCTTTGGTCTCTGGCAAAAAGGCTCAACGTTGCGCCCGATAATCTCGTCGCGACGAATAAAGAACTTGAATTTCCGCTTTCGGGCGAGGAAAGAATAGTCGTTTACCGCCAAAAGTAAGACGGTATGTAAAAAGTAAAATCGTCCGCGACGGGCAGGTCAAAGCCGTGCGGAATCACGATTAAAGGATAAGCGCATACCCCGTTGCGTCATCCTGAGACTTGCTTGCAGAGACAATCCCGCGAAGGATCTCAAAAGTTTCTTTCGTGCAGAGATTCTTCGTAAGAAGAAGCATGGCTCGGAATGACGACGTGAGGGGCGTGCAGAATGACAACGGGGGAATAAAAGACGGATGCAACGTCACGTTGCCACAGGAAAAACCTATGAGAAGCAAGGTGAAAATTCCCGCAAAAATAAACCTTACCCTCGATATAGTCGGGGCGGAAAACGGGTTTCATAAGCTTAAATCTCTCGTAACGTCGGCGAATATCTTCGACGTCGTTACGCTTTTAAAAAGAAAGGACGATAAAATAACCGTCAGATTCACGGGGCTTCCCGCGGGCGTTTCTGGGGAAGCGAGCCACGCAAAAAAAGCCGCGCTCGCTTTTACGGGAAGCTTTTCCGTTCGCGGCGCGGATATAACGATAAAAAGGAATATTCCCGCGGGCGGCGGACTCGGCGGTTCTTCTGCGGACGCGGCGGGCGTTCTGCTCGGCATGAAAAAGCTGTACCTTCGCGAAATAATTGCCCGCACGGGCTTAACGGAAAGGGAAATCGACGGTAAAATCGAGAAAATAGCGAACTCGCTCGGGAGCGACACGGCGTATATGCTTCGCGGCGGGTACGCGGTGCTTTCGGGAAGGGGCGAAATAATAGACAGATGCCTTGCGGAATTAAAGCTTTATTTTCTGATTATCGCGGGAACGGACGGCGTTTCTTCGGCGGCGGCTTATAAAAAGTACGACGAAATCGGCAAAAAATACCCTCCGCACACGACGGAAGCGGCGCGCGCGTACTTTGCGGGCGAAACGAAAGAGCTTGCGGAGCTATTGAAAAACGACCTTTATCCCGCGGCTTCCGAAATCCTGCCCGAAATAAAGAATTCGCTCGGGAAGCTTGAAAAATTCGGCGCGGCATCTATGACGGGCAGCGGCTCGGCGGTGTTCGGACTTTACGAAAACAAAAAAGAAAGGGATTTCGCGTATAAAATTCTTAAACGCGAGTACGGAAAGAGGCTTATAAAAGCGGAAACGATATAGCTTAAACAAAAAACGAATGTAATCAAGAAGAGGCTTTTGCTACCGAAAAGCTGTTTTTTCGGCGGCAAAAGCTTTCGTTTAGAAAAAAAGGATACCGTTACGGTAAGAAAATGCAAAAAAGTTTTTGCTTAACGAAAATAATTTTAAAAAAATATCGAAAAATCTCGTAAAACCGCTTTTCTTTTTTAAAAAATAATGTATAATAGTATGCGTGAAAGGTTGGCAAAATTCCGAAACGGCGTTTTGACTTTCGCCCAAAAAAGCTAAATCGACCGTTAAAACGGTTAAAAAAACATAGAGAGGTATGTTATGAAGAAAATTGATTTGAGCAAGTACGGCATTACGGGTACGACCGAAATCGTTTACAATCCTTCTTACGAAATGCTTTTCGCAGAAGAAACCAAACCCGAACTCGAAGGCTACGAAAAAGGACAGGTCAGCGAACTCGGCGCGGTCAACGTTATGACGGGTATTTATACCGGTCGTTCGCCCAAAGATAAATTCATCGTTAAGGACGAAAATTCCGAAAACACCGTCTGGTGGACTTCGGAAGGTTATAAAAACGACAACCACCCCGCCACCGAAGAGGCGTGGAAGGCTGTTAAAGATATCGCTATAAAAGAACTTTCCGACAAGCGTCTTTTCGTAGTGGACGCTTTCTGCGGCGCGAACAAAGATACGCGTATGGCTATCCGCTTCATCGTGGAGGTTGCCTGGCAGGCGCATTTCGTTACGAATATGTTCATTAAACCCACCGCGGAAGAGCTTGAAAATTTTGAACCCGATTTCGTGGTTTACAACGCTTCCAAGGCGAAGGTAGAAAACTATAAAGAACTCGGACTCAACAGCGAAACGGCGGTTATGTTCAACATCACCAGCCGCGAACAGGTTATCGTCAACACCTGGTATGGCGGCGAGATGAAGAAGGGTATGTTCTCTATGATGAACTATTACCTCCCGCTCAAAGGCATCGCTTCTATGCACTGCTCCGCAAACACCGATATGGAGGGCAAAAACACCGCTATCTTCTTCGGACTTTCCGGAACGGGCAAAACCACTCTTTCCACCGATCCGAAGAGACTTCTCATCGGCGACGACGAACACGGTTGGGACGACAACGGCGTGTTCAACTTCGAGGGCGGCTGCTACGCGAAGGTTATCAACCTCGACAAGGATTCCGAACCCGACATTTACAACGCTATAAGAAGAGACGCGCTTCTCGAAAACGTTACCCTCGACAAGGACGGCAAGATAGATTTTGCGGATAAGAGCGTAACGGAGAACACCCGCGTATCCTATCCTATCGACCATATCAAGAATATAGTTCGTCCTGTTTCGGCTGCTCCCGCGGCAAAGAACGTTATATTCCTTTCGGCGGACGCGTTCGGCGTGCTTCCTCCCGTATCCGTTCTCACCCCCGAACAGACGCAGTACTACTTCCTTTCGGGCTTCACCGCGAAGCTTGCGGGTACCGAGCGCGGCATAACCGAACCCACCCCGACCTTCTCGGCTTGCTTCGGTCAGGCGTTCCTCGAACTCCACCCCACCAAGTATGCGGAAGAACTCGTTAAGAAGATGGAAAAGAGCGGCGCGAAAGCTTACCTTGTCAACACCGGTTGGAACGGCACGGGCAAGCGTATCTCCATAAAGGATACCCGCGGAATCATCGACGCGATACTTTCGGGCGAAATCGAGAAAGCTCCCACCAAAAAGATTCCGTACTTTAACTTTGAAGTACCCACCGAACTCGCGGGAGTCGACAAGAACATTCTCGATCCGAGAGACACCTATGCGGACGCTTCTGTATGGGAAGAAAAGGCGAAAGACCTTGCGGGAAGATTTATCAAGAACTTCGCGAAGTACGAAACGAACGAAGCGGGCAAAGCGCTCGTTGCGGCAGGTCCCGTCCTCGAAAAATAATTTAATAAAAATCACGACCGCTTTTAACGGCGGCAAAAAAGAGGAAGAAACGGAAATTTTCCGTTTCTTCCTCTTTTTTTATGCGATTTGTTGCGGTTTGAACGGTATTTATAATTTATAATTTCGCCGTTACGCCAAAACCGCGGGGAAAATTGCGGGTGAATGATTTTAACGGATAGTAAATTCTGTCATTCTGAGTTTTGCTTTCCTGACGGACTTACGAAGAATCTAAAAAGCTACTTGCGCGTGGAGATTCTTCGATAGCAATGGCAAGGGGATAGGCTCAGAATGACAATAAGGGGGCGGGGCGGAGACTCTTCGAGAGAGAGGGGGAGGAGGCTTTTGCGGTATATGAAACACGGGCGTAGCGAAGAAGTATTTTCTTTTCGGAGAATATAGCATAAAAAACGCTTGCAATGCAAAATTTTTTGTGCTATATTATCTATGCTAAACTAACTTAATATAATGGGCGAATAGGGGTTTTCTTTTTTTATGGGATAACTCTATTATTTGTGAGTATTGGTTTTTGTTAAAACACAGATTCCACTTTAACTCGCAAATAGTTTTCCCTATTCCATTTAAAGTTAGTTTAGCGACAATCGGAGTCTGCGTTTTAGTGCGTCAACTTCGGTTGGCGCATTTTTTATTTTTGCGCAGGAAAAAATTTTAGAGGAGGCATAGAAAAAACTATGCGGAAGAAAAAGTTGTTGATTTTAGTTGCGATACTCGCGGCGATCGCGGCAATAGGCACAGTGGTTGTACTTGTGCAGTGTGGGGGGACAGGCGGCGAAAACGGCAACGGCGGCACGGGCGACGGGGGGAAACCTTCGGGCGATCATACTCACTCGTATATAGAAACGGTTGTAGAACCTACTTGTACCGAAAAAGGCTATACTTTGCATAAATGCTCCTGTGGAGACGAATATAGGGATAATGAAACGGAAGCTTTGGGGCATTTATTCGGCGAGTGGAAAACGATAACGCCCGCGACGGAAGAAAAAGACGGAGAAGAAACGAGAGCTTGCACGCGCGAAAATTGCGATTATACCGAAACGCGCAAAATTCCCGCATTGAATCATACTCACTCATATACGGAAACGGTTGTAGAGCCTACTTGTACCGAAAAGGGTTATACCTTACATAAATGTTCTTGCGGAGACGAGTATAAAGATAACGAAACGGAAGCCTTGAGGCATTTGTTCGGCGAATGGCAGGTGACAACGCCTGCAACCGAAGGTAAAGACGGCGAGGAAACGAGAGCTTGCACGCGCGAAAATTGCGATTATACCGAAACGCGCAAAATTCCCGCGTTAAATCATACCCATTCGTACATAGAAACAGTTGTTGAACCGACCTGTACGACAAAAGGCTATATCTTACATAAATGCTCCTGCGGAGACGAGTATAAAGACAACGAAACGCCTGCGTTAGGACATAGCTTTAAAAACTACGTTTCTGACGGAAACGCGACTTGCACGGCAGACGGAACAAAAACAGCTAAATGCGACAGATGTGACGAAATAAAAACGATAACTGACGAAGGCTCTGCAAAAGGACACGACTATTCTACCGAATGGACGGTAGACGAAGTACCTACTTGCGTTAAAACGGGTATAAAATCTCACCATTGCACGCGTTGCGACGCTAAAACGGACGAAACGGAAATTCCGCTTGCCGATCATAATTATGTTGACGGTGTATGTACCGTTTGTGGCGATAAAAAAGTAGAAGAAGCAACGGGGCTTGAATATACTTTGAGCGACGACGGCACATATTATATCGTCACGGGCATAGGTACGGAGATAAGAACAATTGCGATACCTGCGACTTATAACGGTAAGCCGGTCAAAGAAATAGGTGAGAAAGCATTCTATGGTTGCAGTTTGTTCACGAGCGTGACTATCGGAAATTGTGTTACGAGTATAGGAAGTGATGCGTTCAGGAATTGCAGTTCGCTCACAGGAGTATATATAACGGATATAGCGGCTTGGTGTAATATCGAGTTTGATGGCGCAAGTAGCAATCCATTATCTTATGCACATAATTTATATTTAAATAACGAATTAGTAACCGATTTGGTTATTCCCGACAGCGTGACGCGTATAGGTGATCGCGCGTTCTATAATTGCACTTCGCTCACGGGTATAACTATCCCCGACAGCGTGACGAGTATAGGTAGTGGAGCGTTCAGTGAGTGCAATTATCTTACGAGTATAACTATCCCTGATAGAGTAACTTCTATAGGCGATAGTGCGTTCTATGGTTGCTGGAGTTTAACGAGTATAACTATTCCGAATAGTGTGACGAGTATAGAATATGAAATGTTCGCTCAGTGCAGTTCACTCACGAGTATAACAATCCCCGATAGCGTGACTAGTATAGGTAATATGGCGTTCTTGTGGTGCGATTCACTCACGAGTATAATTTTCAACGGAACGATAGAGGAATGGAAGAATATAGCAAAAGGAATCTATTGGAGAAGTAATACCGGCGACTTTACCGTACATTGCACGGACGGAAAGTTGACGAAAGAAGAAGCTTAAAATATTTAGCCAAAGCAAAAGTTTATTTCGAGAGCGGGAAGGAGAGAAGCGGGCTTAGTTTCTCTCCTTCCCTTTTTTCTATCGTCGTTTACAGTTGTTGCGCTGCTTTTTTCTTACGCCGAAAAAAGATAGCACGGCGCGTGCCGTTTTTTCTGTAATTTTTCTCTTTCTTTTTCGCGGGGGGCGGCAAAATTTACGATACGCTTTACATAACCTTTCTTTTGTGCTAAAATGTTTCTATATGAAAACTCGCGGCGCAAATACCAAAAAGGGCGCGTTATCTTGGTTATATAAGAATTCCAAAGGTCAGCAGGGCAAAATGCTGTGCCTGATTCTTTCCAACGCCTTTTTATCCGTTCTGTCCGTCGCCTTCGCTTTCGCCGTGAAAGCCGTCATCGACGGCGCGGTCGGGCGCGACAAGGATAAGCTCGTTTTCGGGATTATCTTTATAATTTCTATCGTTATTCTGCAATTTATTTTCAGGCTCATAACGGGCGGGCTTATCGAAAACATCAGGGGAAAGCTCGAAATCGCCTATAAATCGCGCATTTTTTCTAAAATTTTAACCAAAAAATACGCCGCGATACAAGAGTATCACAGCGGCGAGCTGATGAACCGCTTAACTCAGGACGTTTCCGTCGTTGCGGACGGCGTCACCTCTATCGTGCCTTCGGTGGCGGCTTCGGTCGTGCGGCTTATCTGCGCGGTCGCGGCTCTCGTCGCGCTCGACTGGATTTTCGCGATAGCGTTCGTCGTTGCGGGCGCGCTCGTGTTCATAATTCTCGGCGTGCTGCGCGGGAAGCTTAAAAGTCTGCACAAAAAGTCTTTGGAATCGGACGGCGCGGTGCGTTCGTTTATGCAGGAAAGCGTGGAAAACTCGCTCGCGTTAAAGGTTTTTTCGATAAACGACAAGATAGAGAAAAAGTCCGACGAGCTGCAAAACGAGAATTTCAGGTGGAAAATGCGCCGCAAAAATTACGCGGTGTTCGGTTCTGCCGCCTATAACCTTATATTCAGCGCGGGGTATCTGTTCGCGCTCATTTACGGCGGAGCGTGCATATTTAACGGCACGGGGCTTACTTACGGCGACCTCTCCGCAATTTTACAGCTCGTGAACAACGTGCAGGTGCCGTTCGCTTCGCTTTCTTCCGCATTCCCCAAATACTACGCGATGATTGCTTCTGCCGAGCGGCTTATTGAAATAGAACGGCTCGAAGAAGAGACCGTCGGCGAAATCGAGACGGCAACCGCGGGTGCGGCGGGCGGCAAAGAAGGCGGCGAAAAGGCAGAAAAGGTCGGCGCGGCGGGAAAAACCGCAACGAAAAAAGACGCGGCAAGGCTTTACGGCGAAATGCGCGCGATAGTCGCGGAAGATTTAAGCTTTTCCTACGGCAGAGAGCAGGTCTTTAAGGGGGCTTACGCAAGGATAGAAAAGGGCGATTTCGTCGCGGTGACGGGGGCTTCCGGCATAGGCAAAAGCACGTTCGTCAAGCTGATGCTCGGCGTATACGATTTGGGCGGCGGCGAAATTTATTTCGATACCGAAAACGGAAAAATACCCGCAAACGCTTCCACGCGCGCGCTGTTTTCTTACGTTCCGCAGGGGAATATGCTGTTTTCGGGAACGCTTCTCGAAAACGTGACTTTTATCAACGAGAAAGCGACGGACGAAGAGATTGCCCGCGCGCTCGAAATAGGGTGCGTCAAGGACTTTTTGTGCGAGCTGCCCGAGGGGCTTAACACCAAGGTCGGCGAAAACGGCGTGGGGCTTTCCGAAGGGCAGATTCAGAGAGTGGCGATTGCACGCGCGGTGCTGACGGGCGCGCCGATAATTCTCCTCGACGAAGCCACGAGCGCGCTCGACGCGGAAACCGAGCTGAAAGTTTTGCGCGGTTTGAAGAGGCTTGAAGACAAAACGCTTATATTCATATCGCACAAAGCCGCCGCGCTTTCCATATGCAACAAGGAACTGCGCGTGTCTCGCGGAAAATTCGCGATAAAAGAACTGAAAAACGAGACGGAGGGCTAAACGGAGCGAATGAACGGCAAAAAAGAGGGCTTGGATTTAAAGAGCTTTTTTGAAATATTAAGGCGTTATATAGTGGTTATTATATGCGTCGTGGCGGCGAGCGCGGCGGTGGGTACGGCGGCGGCTTATTTACGCAAGCCTTCTTACACCGCGAGCGAACTCGTGAACTACGTCGCGATTATAGAGGGCGACACCACCGCGACTAAAAACAATTCCGCAATGACCACTTATCTTGCCACCGTCGTAGATTTTTGCGATACGGGCATAGTGGTTGACCGCGCGAATTATTATTACGAAAAATACCTCGAAGAATACGCGGCGCAGGGCAAAACCCTCGGCGAGTTTATAGAAAGCGTCAGAGAAAACGACGATTACGAGGAAAAGCTTGCGGCGGGGAACGCTACGGCGCGCGAAAAGTATATTTCGGCGGGGAATATAAAATCCGTCCATAACGACGACGAAACCGTGAGCGTGTACTCGTTTACGGTGTCCTTGACGGACGGGAACGAGACGGGCGCGAGAGAAAAGCTCCGCGTGCTGATACTCGCTTACGATCTGGAACTTCGCAGTTATTTTACGGGACTTAAAACCTACGTCAACGAAACGGTGGAAAACGAGCGTGACGTAGCGGTAAAAGCGGACGTTTCCAAAACTAAAATAATACTTTTATCCGTTCTCGTCGGCGGTGTGCTGGCGGTTGCCGCGGCGTACCTGTTGTACGTTTCGGACGGAACGATAAGGAGCAAAGAGGAGCTTGAACGGCTTACGGGTACGAAGCTTTTGGGTTACGTCAGAAAAACGGGGGAGAAAGCGTGATGGAAGAAAAATTTTACGACGGCAACGGCTGTAACGGCGGGAGCTACGGCAACGGCGTGAACGGCGGGAACTGCGGAAGCGGCGGAAGCTACGGAAACTGCGATTGCTCGGCAGAAAACGCCGTGGGTGGCGTCGTCGTCAGCGGCTTAGAAAACAGCTTCGGAAACGACGGCAACGACGGAATCGGCGAAGAGAAACGCTTCCCCGTGGTTAAGATTCTGCTTAAAAGAATATGGTTTATAATCTGCGCGGTCGTGATAGGCGCGGCGGCGGGGCTGTGTTACGCGCTGTTCGCGCGCGGCACGGTGTACACCGCAAAAACGGACGTTATACTCATAACGCAAATACTGTACCCCTCGGAAAGCGGCGAATACATTTCGGTCAGGGATAACCTGAATTTCGCAAGGGTATATCTGCCGACGCTCGCGACGAACGTCGTTTCTCCCGTGTACGTCAACGAAGCGAACAGAATTTATAACGAAGCCGCGGGCAAGACTGACGAAAAATCGGTGTCGGGTAGCGCGATAAAGGTCGATTACGGCGAAGAAAGCCTTATTTTTTCCGTTTCTTATACCGATAAAGACGAAAAGGCGGCGGCAGAAAAGCTTGACGCGCTTATAGAGAGTATGCGCAGAAACACCGTCAACTTTATGGGGGCTTCTAAATCGGAAATACGCAAGGTTCAGGACGAAGCGACGGTTACGGCGGACGACGGCGTGCTTAAATTTTCGCTCATAGGCTTGGCGGCGGGACTCGTTCTCGGCGTGGGCGCGGTGTTCCTGTTGTATTTTGCGGATAACACCGTTAAGGACGCGGACGAACTGAAAGCCATTACGGGCGCGGAACTTCTTGCAAAGGTCGATACGAAAAATTAAAAATGAATATATAAAATTCTTACGCCCGCCCCGAAAAACTTTCGGGGCGGGCGTATTATAAAGTGATAAAGGGAATCAGGGGCTTATTTATCCGATTTTCTTCTGTTATGCTCCTTGCAAAGCATCTGACAGTTACCGACGTTTGTCTTGCCGCCCTCGCGCCACGGGGTTACGTGGTCGGCTTCCATTTCGGAAATATCGTAATGCGTTTTTTCTCGGTGTTCGGCAACGCATAAGGGGCAAATTCCCTTTTGCCGCTCGTAAACCTGCCGTTTTTCGTTTTCGGTAAACGCCCTTATATTTAAGAACTTTTCGTTACCCGATAAAAGGTATTCGTAAATACCCGAACGTTTGGTTATATCGTCGTCCTGCATAAGCTTAACGATTTTTGTTTCTAATTCCTGCGGGTTAAACGTTTTTTCGCCGTATGCGTTGTACATTAGCCCCCACGGCAAACCTTTCATTTCTTTTCGGTAAACGGGGAAAATGGTTTGCGCCCAGTTTATTACCGACTGAAAATATTGCCATAAGGGCGTTGCGTGTGAGTCGTGCTGATGAGCGGACATATAATCTTCTATTTTTATGCCTTCTTTTGCGGAAATCCACGATAAAACCGTTTCTAAATAGTCTTGCCGATTGACTTCGCCGTTTAAGTATTTGTTTGCGAGAAGATACGCCACACACCCGCTTTTAGAAAAATAACGTTTTGCGTCCGAAAGCCATTCGCCCGTGTAAACCGCGTTGCGAAGTTCCTGTTCTTTAAGCTGTACCCCCGCAATATTGATTATTTTGAACCAGTCTAATTTTTCTTTGTCGTTTCCTTTGCAGACGTATATCATAAGCTCGTAGTCGAGAATCCGATTTTTTTCCGTTTCCGTAAGGTTATGAAAAGCGCGGCTGTTGATGGAAAAATCGCCGCTGACGTATTGACAGATGCTTATGGTGCGCTGTTGACCGTCGAGCAGCTCGTAACTTAGGTCGTCGCATTCCGCCCAGTACATAACGTTGAGCGGAAAGCTCTTTACGATAGTTTTTATAACGGCGTTTCGTTGCGCTTCTTTATAAACGAATTCGCGTTGAAACGCAGGGCGGATATTGAGTTTGCCGCCGTAGCCCACTACGCCGTTTTCCTGACTGTCGGTATAGCCGTTTACGACGTCTCTTATTTTAATCTCGTGCAGTTCGATTTTCATACTATTTTTTCCTCCTGATGATTATTCTGAAATATTTTGCCACACCGTTTACGTTGCAAGTATGGGAATGAGTTTTTCTGACTTTTTCGTTTGTTCCGAAAGTGTCGAACAGCGAATATCTGTTAATTGCGTCAACGATTTCGTATTGTTCGGGATTATATTTATCAAGAAAGGTAATCGGAACGCCCATCAAATCGTCGTAATCATACGGAATATCGGCGGTTCTGTCTACGTTAATCGCGTCGTAATTATCAAATTTAGGATAATCTTCGGGGATATATTTTCTATAAAGCGGCAAAAATTCGTGCCTTTTTGTTGTTTCTAAATTAGTAAACCAAGTGATTGAAGGAACTTTGCCAAACTTTTTTCCGTTTTTTTCTATGCCCTTGTAGCTATTGGGAATCTCAAATTCCAGTGTTTTATTAAAAATATAACCGCCCCAAATATTTTCATATTTTATAAGCTTAAAAATTTCCTTATATGTGATAGCGTTGACGTTGCCTATTATTAAAAATTTTTTACCGTATTCGATAAGTTGCGCAACGTAATCGCGAAAAAGCGAAAACGGGGGATTCGTTACAACTATATCCGATTCTTTGAGTAACTCTATACATTCCTGCGAGCGGAAATCCCCGTCGCCATTTAATATCGAAAGCGAGTTTTTGTCGTTTTTTAAAAGATATTCCACGTCCGACAGGTCTACCGCGCCGTCTCCGTTATAATCGAGTACTTCGGTTATCTCTATTTTATACGGAGGTTTTCCGCCCTCCTTTTTTACTATAACGTTGGAATTATCGAGGAGCGACAGCTGTTCGTATGCGACGGGAGAGGTCTCGTAAGAAGTGCAGATAAGTTTTTTTAAGCCGAGGTAATTGAAATTCATTGCGAAATACTTGAAAAAATTGCTTTCAAACGGGTCGTCGCAGTTACAAAATACCGTTTTTCCCTCGAATTCTTTTTTATAATGCTTTAATTCGTTTTCAATGTCAATAAGCTGCGTGTAGAACTCGTCGTTTTTTGCTTTATCGGCTTTTCTTAAACTTGCATTCCCCGCCATAACCTCGGCACTCCTTTAAGTAAAAATAAAGTCGCACCGTTTAAAAATAAAAAGTGCGCCAACCGAAGTCAACGCACCTAAAACGCAGACCTCAGAAGTCGCCAAACCAACCAAAAGAGTAAGGAATATTCACATTACCACAATGGAGGAAATCTGCATTTTAACAAATCTACACATTGTAGTAATGCTTAAAAAAGGTATAAATATTCCATTTACCCTTAAAGTTATTCAGTTGGTTTGGCATTTTTCAGTATAGCACGGTTTTAATTTTTAGGCAATCGTTTTTCGCGATTTATTGCGGGCAAAGGCGCGATTTTTGCGGAAATAACGACAAAAAACCGTTATGTTTTGTCGAAATAAGGCATAAAATGTATTATCCGAAAAATTTGGGGGATAATATATGAAAGACGATATTTACGGGAGAGTGCTGGAAGAAGCGTATTATATCGCGGAGACGGGCGCGACGGTTCGCGCGGCGGCAAAGGTTTTTCACGTTTCTAAATCTACTGTGCATAAAGACGTGACGGAGCGGCTCGTTAAAATAGACAAAACGCTTTTCGTCAGGGTTAAGGTTACCTTGGAAAAGAACCTTGCCGAAAGGCATTTGCGGGGCGGCGAGGCTACGAGGCAAAAATATATCCGCGAGCGCGCTCTTTCCTGAATTTATCGGGGTTGCGCGCTTGACAAGCGCGCCGACAAAGTTGTAAAATAAGCGTGAACCTGCACGGGAAGGCTTTTCTGACCGCAAAGGGGATAACGCAAAGAATTTTTTCTTAAAGTCCTTGACTTTAAGAGCTTTTTGGTTTTTCCCCTTCGGCAGTTCGCCGCAGGGGAATTTTTTTGTTGATTCGGCGGCGTATGCGGCGTCTGTCGGCGGGAAAGATATTGAACGGCGGGAGCAAGCCCCCGCCCTACGAGGCGTGAGAAGTTGCCCCGCCCTACGGAGCGTATACAGCAGAATGAGAAAAAATCCCTGCACCACACAAAGAGTATACAGTTTGTAACTGTATACAATGTTTAACGCATAGTAAATTGTGTCATTCTGAGATGAGCTTGCGTAGACAAGCCCGCGAAGAATCTTGAAAGCTACTTGTGTGCAAAGATTCTTCGTAAGAAATGGCAAGAAGCAGGTCTCAGAATGACAGAACAAAAGTTTGTGCTTAAAGAATTTTCGGAACGGCGGGAGCAAGCCCCCGCCCTACGGGGTGTATACAGTTTATAACTGTGTGGAAAACTTAAAATAAGAGCAGTATTTTATAAAAACCTTTATACAGTTTATAACTGTGCAAAACGTTTTAATCAAAAAATATAAACATAAGCAAAAGCGAAAGCGTTTAAAACAGTAAAATACGATAAAAATCATAGGAGAACTATATGAAAAAATTTTTAACCATTCTTTTAACGGCGATAATCGCCGCGACCGCCGCAGGACTTTTCGCCTGCGCAAAAAACGATAACACAGGCGATAACGGCGAGAAGCCCGCTCCCGCCGAACCCGTCTCGCTTTCCTTTTATATGCCCGACGGCGCGCCCGCGCTTTCGGTTGCAAAATTCGTAAACGACAAAGAGAATTTCGGCGTTGAAAACCTCACGATGAATTACAACGTCGTTTCCGCAACCGAAATAAACAACGCGATACTTAAAAATCACGGCGATTTCGTTATTATGCCCGTCAACGCGGCAACCAAGCTTTATACGAACAACGGCGGAGAAAATTATAAGCTCGCCGCGGTCGTGACTCACGGCAATTTTTACGTTATGACCAAGGACGAAAGCGTTAAAACCGCAAACGACCTCGTGGGCAGAGTGGTTTTCGTTCCGCAGAAGGGTAAAGTTCCCGATTTCACCTTCCTTGCCGCGCTCAAAAATCTCGGCATAGAATACGAGGAAAGCGATACGCCCGTCGCGGGCAAGGTTGCTCTTAAATATTACGCCCAGCCCTCCGACTTCAATAAGCTCCTTTTAACCGACGGCGCCGCGATAGGTCTCGTTCCCGAACCCGCCGCGAGCGTGCTGAAAAGTAAGGGCGTTTTCGCCGCACTCGACCTTCAAAAAATGTACGACGAGAAAAACGCAAGCTATCCCCAAGCCGCGCTTATGGTTAAAGAAAGCGTAACCGCAAAATTCCCCGAACTCGTTGAGAAGATTGGCGCGTCGTTCGGCGAAAATGCCGACTGGGCGAAAGAAAACCCCGCGGAAGCCGTGAACGCCGTAAAGTCCGTTTACGAACAGACTTCTCTGAATGCCGCTACAATAAATTCCGACACGATTAAGGGCTGCAAAATCTTCTGGCAGGACTCTGCGGCGGCAAAGGAAGAGCTTAACGCGTATATCGCCGCAATCCGCGCGATAACCGAAAGCGCGGCGAACGTCGTTCCCGAAGAATTCTATTTATAACCGTGAAAGTAAAACAGACTATCGTTACGGGAGTCGTTTTGCCCGTTGCAACCGTTTTGCTGCTCGTAGCCGTGTGGGAAATCGCGGCGAAAGCGATAAGCAGCGAATATATTTTGCCGACCGTCGGCGAAACTCTTTCCGCGTGCCTTAAACTTTTCGGCTCGGCGGAGTTTTATGCCGCCCTTTTCGGCACGCTTCTTCGCACGGTCATAGCTTTTGCGATTTCTTTTACGCTTGCGTATTCTTTCGCGATACTTTCCGAAAAAAGTCCCGCCGCAAAAAGCGTGATTTCGGTGATAATCGCGATAGTAAGAGTTTTTCCGACCGTCGCGGTGATACTTCTGGTGCTGTTCTGGACAAACTCCCGCGTCGCGCCGATAATAGTGACCTCCACAGTAGTGCTGCCCGCGCTTTACGGAATAGCGGCGGAAGCTCTCGGCGCGGTGGACGAGGACGCGCTTTTAATGTGCAAAGCTTTTAACGTAAGCGAAAAGGACGTGTTTTTTAAAGTCAGGCTTCCGCAAATCGCGCCCGCGCTGTTGCGTTCGATAGGCACGGGGATTTCTCTTAACTTAAAGCTTATGGTGGCGGCGGAAGTGATTGCGGCAACGGCAAAATCTATCGGGAATATGCTTAATAACGGCAACTACTATCTCGAAATTCCCAAGATGTTTGCGCTGACTTTGGTCGTTATCGTTGCGGGACTGCTGTTTGAAATTATATTCGGCGCGCTTGCAAAGCGTGCGGAGAGGTGGAAATGATAACTTTAACCGACGTAACTAAAAAATACGGCGAAAAGACGGTTTTCGAGAATTTTTCGCTATCTTTGCAAACGGGCGCGGTTACGGCTGTTCTCGGTTCTTCGGGATCGGGAAAAACCACCCTTCTCAATATTCTTGCGGGGCTTACCGATTTCGAGGGGAAAATTACGGGCGACGTAAAGCCCGCGGCGTGCGTTTTTCAGACGAACGGGCTTGCGAAAAACCTTACCGTCAAAGAAAATATTCTGCTCGTGAATAAAAACGCGGACGCGGAAGGCTTGCTTTCCCGCGCGGGACTTCTCGGTGCGGCGAACCTTTACCCGAAAGAGCTTTCGGGCGGAATGGCGCGCAGAGTCGCGCTCATCAGGGCGTTCGCGTACCCCGCAAAGCTTTTGCTTTTAGACGAACCGTTTTTCGGCTTCGATCCCGCGCTCAAAGAACTGATGATTGCGGAGCTTGAAAGACTTCTTAAAGAGGATAGCCGCACGACCGTACTCGTCACGCACGAAGCGAAAGAGGCGGTACGGCTTGCTTCCCGCGCGGTGATTATTTCGGGAGGCAAAGCGGTATACGATAAATCACGGCTCACTCCTGCGGACGAAAACGAGCTTTATATGAAGCTCGTAGAAACGGGGCTTTCCGATTTTAACCGCGGTTAAGGCGGCGGCAGATTGCCCACGAATAGAAATATAAAGAGTTTTCTTTTAAACGGGAACTCTTTTTTTTCGTTTAAAAGTTGTAATTTGCCGCGCGTTATGATAATATATTTCCGTTGGGCGAAAAACTCGTTCGACGCCCGCAGATAAAGGAGTTTAAAAGAGACAAGATGAGAAGAAAAGACAGCTTTTTCGGTCTGCATTTCGATTACCACGCGAATAAAGATACCAAGGATATAGGCAAAAATTTCGACGAAAAGGTAGTCGAGCGCATTGTAAAAGAGGTCAAGCCCGATTTTATTCAGTGCGACACCAAAGGTCACCCCGGATATTCCTCTTATAAAACGGAAGCGGGTACGCCCGCTCCGCACCTCGTGAACGATATTCTCGCGGGGTGGAGAAAGGTTACCGCAAAATACGGCGTCGCGCTCTACTCGCATTATTCGGGCGTATGGGATAAAAAAGCGGCGGAGGATCACCCCGACTGGTGTGCGGTGAATAAAGACGGCACGCTTACCGATAAAATGTCCGTGTTCGGCGATTACGCGGATAAGCTTCTCATTCCGCAGATGAAGGAGCTTGCGTTAAAGTATAAAACGGACGGCGCGTGGGTAGACGGCGAGTGCTGGGGTGCGGCGGTCGATTATTCCGAAAAGGCCAAAAAAGCGTTTTACGAAAAGACGGGCAAGCGCGCGGAAGACCTTTCGGACGAAGAATATAAAGAATACCTCGCGTTCAACAGACAGGGCTTTTTCGATTACGTTAAGCATTATATAGAAGAAATAAAGAAGGTCGCGCCCGAGTTCGATATAACGAGCAACTGGTTCAACACCGTTTTCGTGCCGGACGATTTGCGCTTTACCGATTACATTTCGGGCGACCTCGCTCCCTCGAACAGCGTGGACAGCGCGCGCTTCGACGGCAGAATTATGCAGTCCTTCGGCAGAAACTGGGATATTATGAGCTGGGGCATAAACTTCCCCGTTCACCACGTCAAAAGCCCCGTTCAGCTTATGCAGGAAGCCGCGGTCATTATGGCTCTCGGCGGCGGATTTCAGGTCTATAATATGCAGTCCCCGCAAAACGTCGTTATGGACGAATGGGCTATACCGTACTGGGCGGAAATTTCCGCGTTCTGCCGCGCGAGAAAGGAGTTCGCGCATAACGGCAAAATCGTTCCGAATATCGGCGTAGTGTATTCTGCGGCGGCGTATTATAACGATATTGACTGCCTGTTTACCAACGCAAGCGGGTACAGCAAGGAGTTTTCGGGTATGCTTCTCGCGCTTTGCGACCTCGGCGAAAGCGTTTCGGTGCTTAACGAACAGCGGCTCGAAGAGTACGGGCTTGAAAATTATAAAACGCTCGTCGTGACAAACGCTTCCGCGCTCGGCGAGGGGATTAAGGAGCGGCTGTTATCTTACGCGAAGGCGGGCGGAAACCTCGTTATATGCGGCGCGGATTCGATAAAGCTTTTCGCGGACGACGTAGGCGCAAGGGTTATAAAAGAATATCGCGACCACCCCGTTATGAGAATAGAGGACGATGATTATAAGGTAGAGGTGAGGAGAGATTATCTCAACGCGGAGCTTGAAGGCGGCAAAGTCCTTTGCTATATGTACGAAGGGCTTGTGGACGGGGATATGGCTTGCACCAACCCGCCGCCCTCCATCAATTTCGACGGCGTTAAAGCGGGCGCGTTTATTAAAAGAGAGTTCGGCAAAGGCACGGTCGCAATCATGCCCGTAAATCTCGGCAATTTCTATAACGAGGAAAAGACTTTCGAGGCGGCAAGGTTCTTTAAGAAGTGCTTCGGAAGCTACGGCAAGGGCGTCGCGACTATCGACCGCGGCGGCGAAGCGGAGGTTCTCGCTACCGAAAAGAACGGCAAGAAATATATTCACGTCGTCAATCTTACGGGCGAACACCGCAATCCCAAAACGATGTCTTTCGAGACCATTCCCGCGCTGTACGGCGTGAACGCGGAGTTGGCCGCGGATAAAAAGCCGAGGTCGGTGAAATTGCAGCCCGAGGGCAAAGAAATTCCGTTCGTTTACGAGAACGGCAGAGTTAAAATAGCTTTGGATAAAGTAGAAATTTATACGATTATAGAGGTAAAATAAAATGGATTTAAAAGGTAAAAAGGTTGTTTTTTTGGGTGACAGCATAACTGCGGGATCTTCCGCGACGAAGGCAGAAAACGTTTTTCATCAGGTGATGAAAAAGGATTTGGGGCTTAAAGAAGCTTTGAATTACGGCATCAGCGGCACGAGAATCGCGAGACAGAGCGTGAAGAGCGAAACGTCTCAGTTCGATTTGGATTTTAATGTGCGCGCGGAGGAATTGCCCGCGGACGCGGATTTCGTGTTCGTGTTCGGAGGAACGAACGACTACGGTCACGGAGACGCGCCGTTCGGAAAAGAGGGAGACGATACGCCGGATACCTTCTGCGGCGCGGTGAGATCGCTTTTTGATAAACTTATAAAAAGGTACGGGAAAGAAAAAATCGTCGTTATGACTCCGCTCCGCAGAACGAACGACGAGAACGTTTACGGAGAAAGAAGAACGGTAATCGGCGCGCCGCTTAAAGAGTTTGCGGCGGTTATTGAAAAGGAAGCTAAACGAGACGGCTTGAAATTCGTCGATTTATTCAGAGAACCTATGCTTAATCCTAACGTAGAGGAGCTTAATAAGAAGTATTTTGCGGACGGGCTTCATCCGAACGACGCGGGACACGCGCTTCTTGCAAAGGTAATCGAAGAAAAAATAAAGAATTTATAAAGATAGTAAAGGTAATAGAAAATGTGGGCGGGGCGCGAAAAAATTCGCACCCCGCCCCACGGAGAAACTGCTCCGCATTCGCTACGCAGGGCTACGCCCGAACCGATTTCGCTTCATTGGGTAGGAAACGGCTATTGGGTAGCCGTTTGCCACGGAGAAGCACCTCCGCTTTGCTACGGTGGCAAAGCCGAACTCCTTCGTCGTTCGTTCTCCGCGGGCAAAAGAAAAAGCATATCCATTCGGATATGCTTTTTCTTTTGGTAGCCCCACGGAGAATCGAACTCCGGATTCAGCCTTGAGAGGGCTGCGTCTTAACCGCTTGACCATGAGGCCTTAAACAAAAAATAACTTTTTCTATCTTTTCAGCTTGACTATTTTACCATAATTTATTTTATTTGGCAACGATTTTCGGTAGTATAAACAAAAAAATATCAAAAAACAAAATAAACCCGCATCAGCCGACGGAAAAGAAATAATAACCCGATATTCTACGGGCAAGTAACCTGCCTTGCCGTTTCTGCATCTCTTTATTAACGGACGGGAAATACGCCGCCCAAGAGCTCCGCTTTTCGGCAGGGACGCGGTCCTTTATTTATTATTACTGTGGATTTTTTTGACTTTTCCTATCGCACTGCGCAGGCTTATCGTAAGCTTATTCTTATTTTAGCAGATTTATAACCTTATGGCAATTATTTATCGTTGACTTTTTACGCTTTTTGACTTAAAATATTTTTCGTGCCGAACCCGATTCGGTTATAGAGAAAAATTATGTCGAACACAAAAGAAAACGAGACCGTTTACGCTTTCGGTTCGCCCGCCGCAACCGCCGCCGCAACTGCCGCAAACTTTACGCCCGCCGCAACCGCCGCAACGGATAAGGTCGTTAAAGCCGATAAAGCAGGCGAGGGCGAAAAGACCGCGAAAACCGCGAAAAAAGTGAAGCTGCCTTTTAAAAAGCTTATGAATTTCCGTTTATCCGTATTCGCCGCGGGGGCGACGATTGCGGGGATATTCTGCGCCGAAAACTACCTTTTGGGCAAAACCGTTTCTGCCGCCGTTTTTCTTTGTGCGTTCGTTATATTATGCGCGGTTTTTCTTATATTTTATACCGATTATGCCGAAAAGTCGCGCGCAAAACGAAATTTTCTTTTCGTACTCGTTTTCATTCTGTTGTTTGCCGTCGGCGCGTCGGGATTTACGGCAAGGTTCAAAGCCTTTTCTTCCCGCGAACTCGGCGGGCATTATTATACCGTTACGGGAAACGTTTGTTCTAAAACCGAAACCTCTTACGGCACTGCTCTCGAAATAAAGAACGCTTTCACAGAAGGCGTTTATAAAGGAGAAACGGGCTACAAAATCGTGCTGACGGTTGACGGCAAAACGACCGCGGACGTCGGCGATAAAATAAGCTTTTTCGCGTTTTTAACCGAATATTCCGTCGTTTACGACGGAAAGCTCGCCGCAAACCGCTTGGCGGAAGGCGTTAAGTACCGCGCGGAAATTTCTGCTTCGGATATAAAAATTCTCTCGCACTCGCCCGATATTTTTCAAACCGCCAACCTTTTTATAAAACGCGCGCTCGAAAACGGTATGACGGGCGACGAATTCGGCGTGGCGTACGCGATGCTGACGGGCGGGTCGGAATTTGTCGGCGACGAACTTTTGTCCGTATACCGCGATCTGGGTATAGCGCATATATTCGCCGTATCGGGACTGCATATCGGCTTTTTCGCCGCCGCGCTTTCGTTCGTCCTTAAAAAGTGCAGGGTAAACCGCTTTGCCCTTTCCGCAGTCGTAATATTATCTTCGTTTTTCTATTCGGGCGTATGCGGATTTTCCTCGTCTTCGCTCCGAGCGGCGATTATGTGTTCCGTTTCTTTTGCCGCGAGCCTTTCGGGCAAACGCTACGACGGTTTATCCGCGCTCGGCGTTGCGGCGACGCTCGTACTCGTATATAGTCCCGCCGAACTGTTCACCGCGGGCTTCGTTCTTTCGTTCACCATAGTTGCGGGGCTGTTGATTTTTGCGCCCGCGCTTTCGCGGCTTTTCGGAAAATTCTTGCCGAAACGGCTCGCTTCTTCCGTCGCGGCGGTGCTTGCGGCGTTCGCGTTCTCCGTTCCCGTCCTGTTATGGTCGTTCGGGAAAATTTCAGTATTGTCCGTACTCGTAAATCTTATATTTCTCCCCGTCGTCGGCGTTTTATACGTCGCGCTTTTCGCGCTCGCCGTAATCTCGGGGATATTCGGCGGGAACGCAGTGCTTCTGTTTTTGCCCGCCAAGGCGATAGGCGTTATAAACTATCTCGCTACGTTCGCGAAGGGCGCGGCTTTAATCGTCGCGGGTACGGCGTTCGGTTTTCTCGCGGTGTTCTGGTACGCTTCCTTTATATCCGCAAGCGGAATTATCAACCTTAAAAGGACGGCGAAAATCGTCGTTTCGGTCGCGCTCGCGGCGGTTTTCGTTATCGGAACGGCGACTGTGTCGGCGGTGAACGCAACGAGAACGGAAGCGTATCTCCTCGGCAACGGCAAGGTTTCCGCGGCGATAGTAAAAACGCCCGAGGGCAACTCTCTGATACTTGCGGACTTTAACGAGAGCTTTTCTCCGAGCGTGATTTTCCGCGCGGCGGAAAGAAAGGGGATAACCCGTCTCGACACCGTGTATATTTTAAGCGGCGACAAAAGCACGGACGCGCAGGTCGTTTTGTCCGTTCTCAGGCACGGCTTCGATATTGAAAACGCGGTGTATTTCGGCGAGCGTGACGAGGTTATGGAAACGATTATAAAAAAGATTTTCAAAAATATTTCCGTTACCGCGATGAAGGACGGCGAGACGATACGGCGCGGCGGGCTTACTTTTTCTTACCTTTCGGGTGGGCGCGCCGCGGAGATTAAGACGGGGAAATTTTCTGCGGCAATAGCGGGAAAAGTCGGCGAAAACGACGTGAAAACAGCAGATTTCAAGGGCGGATACGATTTCGCGGTCTGCTCCGACTACGCGGAGACTTTAAACGCCGCGCTTTCTCCGCGCGAAATTTATACTTTTTTATATTCCGAACGCTTTACAAACGTAGTCTCCTCGGGTATAATATCGTTGCGATTTTAATCGGGTAGAGAGTATATGACGAAAACTGTAAAGACGGAAATAGATTTCGGAAAATCCAAAATAGGTAAGATTTTATTAAGGAGCGCGCCGCCCGTAATGTTCGCGCTTCTTATTCAGGCTCTCTATAACATAGTGGACAGCTTTTTCGTGGGTAGGTATTCGGAGGACGCGCTCACCGCGCTCACCGTTATTTATCCGTTACAGCTCGTTATAATCGCGCTCGCGGTGGGAACGGGCGTCGGCGTAAACACCTATATGGCGAGGAAATACGCGCAGGGGAAAGAGGAAGAAGCGAAAAATACCGCGGGTACGGGCGTGCTTCTCGCGGTTATTTCGTGGGCGATTTTCGCGCTTATATCCTTTCTCGTTATGCGTCCGTACGCTTCCGTTTCCGCAAAGTCGGCAGGAGTTATAGACGAGGCGGTTGTTTACGGGAACATAGTCTGCGCGGGGAGTCTCGGCACGTTTTTGGAAGGCATTTTTTCCAAGGTGCATCAGGCGCGCGGAAATATGCGCGTTCCTATGATAGCGCAGGTCGTCGGCGCGGTTATCAACATAATATTCGACCCGATACTTATTTCGGGCTGGGGCTTTATCCCTCGTATGGGCGTTGCGGGCGCGGCGATAGCAACCGTGATGGGACAGGTTGCTTCGGCGGTGATAACGGGGGTGAAGGGCTTTCACCTTCCTCCGAAAAGCAACCTCGGAAAGTATATAAAGAAGATTTATTATTACGGCTATTCTTCCGTTTTAATGCAGCTTTTATATACCTTTTATATAGTGCTTTTAAACGTTATTCTCGCTTCGTTTTCGGACGCGGCGGTCACCGTTTTGGGACTGTATTATAAAATGCAGAGCTTCTTTTTCATTCCGCTTTTGGGGCTTCAGACCTGCGTCGTGCCGGTTTTAAGTTTTAATTATACCTGCGGATATTACGGAAGGTGCAAAAAGCTGATGACCGATTCTATGGTTATTTCGGCGATATTTATGGTTCTCGGGGTGGCGTGCTTCACCCTTATTCCCGAACAGCTTTTAAGAATATTTTCGCAGAGCGCGGACGTCATCGAAATAGGCAAGGTCGCATTCCCGCTGATTGCGTTAAGCTTTATGCCCGCGGCGGTTTCGTTTATGATGCCCGTATTCTTTCAATCGATAGGCGCGGGCAAAAAAAGCGCGTTTTTGTCCTGTTTAAGACAGGTTTTATGTCTCGTTCCCATATTCTGGGCGTTCTCCCGAATAGGTCTCGATTATTCTTGGCTGTCGTTCCCCGTGTCCGAAATAATAACCGTTTCCGTAGGCTTTCCCATGTACCTCGCAACCCTTAAAAAGTGGGGTGTTCTCGGTAAGGGCGCAAGGGTAGAAGGCGCGAAGAATGCGGAAAACGCGACGAAAAGAGCGGCGACGGCGAGAGGTTGTCCGATAGAGAATAACGCGGCGATCGCGGAAGGCGGCGAAGACCGTTCCGAAAGCGATTCGGAAAATTCCTCCGAAGATTTCGCGCGAAAAAATATTTGAAAAAATCGTTGACATAACCGCAAAGGTTATGGTATTATAATATCAAAGAAAATCAAAGCGTTGATGAAGAGACGCCGAGAAAGAGAACTTTTACAGAGAATCCGCGTTCGGTGAGAGCGGAAAAGGACGTTTTCGGTCGTGTAACTTCGGAGCAGAAAGGAAGAAAACCGTTTTCGGCAAGTAGAACCTTTCCGTGATTGCTGCGTTAAGGCATAGGGGTTGATGGATCCCGAGAGAGGCTTTTTATTTAAAAAGCAATTTGAGTGGTACCGCGGGTGGATTATAACTCGTCTCAAAGTAAGTTTACTTTGGGGCGATTTTTTTATTGCCCCGACGGAGGGTTTTTATGGAAAACTGCAAAATTTACCAAAGCTTTATCGACGTGACGGAGGACGATAAGGGTACGCCCCTTAAAATTTCTTTCAAAAACATCGAAAAATTCAATTTTGCTTTCGACGTCGTTGACGCGCTCGCGCGGAGAAGTCCCAGAAAGCTTGCGATGCTCCATGTTTCGCGGGATAAAACCGAACGTCGCTTTACCTTTTTCGATATGGCTAAGGAATCCGCCCGCGCGGCTAATTATTTCCGCTCGCTCGGAATAAAAAAGGGCGACCGCGTGCTGATGATATTAAAAAGGCATTATCAGTTCTGGTTCGCTATGCTGGGACTTAATAAGCTGGGCGCGATAGCTATTCCCGCAACTAATCAGCTCCTTTCTCACGACCTCGAATACCGGTTTAAGGCGGCGGGCGTTTCCGCGGTTATCTGCACGGCGGAGGGAGAAAGCGCGCGTGAAGTCGATAAAGCGGCGGAAGGCTTTGCGGGGCTTAAACACAAGATAATCGTGAACGGCGAAAGAGCGGGTTGGAGAAATTTCGACAAGGAGTTCGCGGGTTTTTCGGACAGATTTCCTCGGACGGCGGATTCGCCCTGCGGAAACGACCTTCTGCTTATGTTTTTCACTTCGGGAACTTCTGGCTATCCCAAAATCGCGGCGCATAATCATAAATATCCGCTCGGGCATTTTCACACCGCAAAATACTGGCATTGCGTGGAAGAGGAGGGGTTGCATTTCACCATTTCGGATACGGGCTGGGCAAAGGCTATGTGGGGGAAGCTTTACGGGCAATGGCTTGCGGAAGCGGCGACCTTCGTATACGACTTCGACCGCTTCGACGCGGCGGACATTCTGCCTATGTTCGCAAAGTATAAAATCACGACCTTCTGCGCGCCGCCGACGATGCTCCGAATGATGATTAAAGAAGATTTGTCCTGCTACGATTTTTCTTCCGTAAAGCATATGACAACGGCGGGCGAGGCTTTGAACGCCGAGGTTTACAAGCAGTTCAAAAGGCTTACGGGCTTGAAAATTTACGAGGGCTTCGGACAGTCGGAAACGACTATGCTCGTCGGCAATCTTAAGAACGCGCGGCTTAAAATCGGTTCTATGGGGAAGCCCGCGCCGATTTACGACATAGAGCTTCTGGGCGAAGACGGTCTGCCCGTTACCCGCGGCGACGTCGGGGAAATCTGCGTGAATATAAAAGGCGGCAAGCCGTGCGGACTGTTCGCGGGCTATTACGGCGACGAGGAAAAGACCGCCGAGGTTATAAAGGACGGCTATTATCACACGGGCGACACCGCGTGGCAGGACGAGGACGGGTATTTCTGGTACGTCGGAAGGCGAGACGACGTTATAAAGTCCTCGGGTTACCGCATAGGACCGTTCGAGATAGAAAGCGTTATAATGGAGTTGCCGTACGTTCTGGAATGCGGGGTTTCCGCAGAACCCGACGAGGTGCGCGGGCAGATAGTGAAGGCGAGCGTGGTACTCGTGAAAGGTACGGCGGAGAGCGAGGAGCTTAAAAAGGAAATTCAGGTTTACGTCAAGGAGCATACCGCGCCGTATAAATACCCGAGAAAGGTGGTTTTTAAGAAAGAACTTCCCAAAACCGTCAGCGGCAAGATAAAGAGAAATATGCTGTAATGCGCGAAAAAAGTTTTTTGAGAGTAAAAGAAAAATCCCGCGATGACCGCGGGATTTTTCTTTTAACGGCTTTCGGCTAAAAAATGAAAAGTTTTTTTCGCGAGGGTTGACAAACGCCGCAAAAATATTGTATACTTAAACCCGTAAAAAGGGGATTTTATGGAGATTAAAGACAGAACCATCGCTCTTTTAATAGATTCCGACAACGTTTCGAGCGATTATTTTTCAATCATTTTAGACGAACTTTCGCAGTACGGCAAGGTCACTTACCGCAGGTTGTACGGCGATTTTACCAACAACAAGGCGAACGGCTGGAAAAGCGCGCTTTTAGAGTATTCCATAGAACAGATTCAGCAGGTAGCGTTCACTTCCGGTAAAAACGCCACCGATTCAAAAATGATCATCGACGCTATGGATATTCTCTATAAAGGCAACGTAGACTGCTTTTGTCTCGCTACGTCGGACAGCGACTTTACCAACCTTGCGATGAGATTTCGTAACGACAACATAGTCGTAATCGGCGCGGGCGAAAAGAAAACGCCGCTTTCCTTCCGCAGGGCGTGCGATATTTTTATTCCGATAGACGAAATTCTTTCGGCGGCGAAGGCGGCAAAAGCCGCGGCAAACTCCGCTTCGCAGAAAAAACGCGGCAAAACCAAGACCGTAGAGGATAAGGAAAAAGCCGCTACCGAAAAGAAGCTCGAAGATCTTGTGAATATCTCTGGCGACATCATCGCGGGCGGCGCGGACCTCGACGGCTGGATGAACTTTTCTATATTCATAAACGAATTGAGAAGAAAGGAAAACGATTTCAACCCCAAACTGTACGGCTTTACCAACAGTCGCCCGATACAGTTTTTCAAAAGCATAGAAAAAGACGGAAAATCCGTGTTTATGCTTGAAAAAAGCGACAAAGCGGACAAAATCCGCATAAATCCCGAACAAAAATAATTTAATAGAATATGGAACGCGCGGGGCGAAACGAAAGTTTCGCCCCGCGCGAAATTTTTACCTTAAAAAATTACTAATCGGCAAAGATAAAATTTGCGAAGATTATAAATATTGCAAAAATTACAGCAAATCGGAATGAAGAATATAATTTGCCGTGGCGACGTTGGTTGCGATAGGCACGTCGTATACGACGGCTATGCGAAGAAGCGCCTTAACGTCGGGGTCGTGCGGCTGAGTTTGAAGCGGATCCCATAAAAAGATAATCACGTCGATTTCGCCTTCCGCGGTTTTCGCGCCGATTTCGAGGTCGCCGCCGAGCGGTCCCGAGAGATAGCGTTTTACTTCAAGTCCCGTAGCTTCTCCGACGAGCTTTGCGGTCGTGCCGGTGCCGCATAAAGCGTAGCGGCTTAAAATATCTTTGTTTTTTACAGCCCATTCGATGATTTCGGTTTTCTTGTTATCGTGCGCGATGAGCGCTATAGTTTTGTTTTTCATTTTAAGTCTCCGTGAAATTCTACGTTCATTGTAACATTTTATAAAGCAAATTACAAGAGGTAATTCAAAATCGAGAGAAGAAATATCGAAAATTTAATCTTGATCCCTTGCTAATCGGGCGCGGGCGTGTTATCATATTTAAATCCGTATAACAACCGTTCGGGCGGGCGCGGTACGGCGGAATAATCCGATAACGGATAGTATCGCCGCGATAAGCCCCCCCCGCGGCAAAATGCGGATAAAGGAGACGAAATGGCTTTTAAAGAAGTGAAGCTCGAAGATCTTAACCTCGACGTTTATAAAACCTTTGCGGAGGACTGGCTCGCGCTGACGGCGGGGGATAAAAACGGGTATAGCTCTATGACCGTTTCCTGGGGGCAGATGGGTTCGCTCTGGAAGGGCGAGGGGCTGAAAGCTTTTGCGGGTATGCCCGTCGCGACCGTATACGTCCGCCCGCAGAGATATACCAAAAAATTCATAGACGAACAGCCGTTTTTCACCCTTTCCGCCTTTAACGGAGAGAGAAAAAGCGAACTCGGATTTCTGGGCAGCAAGTCGGGGAGAGATTACGACGATAAATTGAGGGCTTGCGGACTTACTCCGCTGTACCTCGAAAACGCGGTCGCGATAGAAGAAGCGGAAACTATTTTCGTGTGCAAAAAGCTGTTCACCTATAAAATGGAAAAAAGCGGCTTTTTCTATCCCGAAACCGCCGGAAAGAACTACCCGAACGAAGATTTTCATCAGGGCTACATAGGCGAAATAGTTAAGATTTTAAGGAAAATATAATCCGCTTCGGATAGTAAAACGCCGACCGAAACACAGGTACGGCGTTTTTTAACACTGTCGATAAATTTAAAAAACCCCGTAATATTTTGACACGAAAGGGGTAAAAGTTGTATACTGATATAAACGGGCGGGTTTTTTGCCCTCGTCCGCGACGAAAGGCGAATTAAAACGGAGGAAAAGTTATGGCTGTAAATTATTTTACCGTCGGCGTGATAGCTATATCCGCGCTGTGCGTGATTTTAGGAGTGCTTTTGGGCTTGTTCCGCGGGTTTTCCCGTTCTGTCGTGAGACTTATTCTCGTGGCGGCGAGCGCGGTGGCGGCGTGGCTGCTTCGCCCGATAATTTCCAAGTGGCTTATGACTCTCGAAGTAGGCGGAAACTCCATAAACGGGCTTATAGAGCAATCTATCGCGAACGCGGGGGACGTTCCCGAATCTGTGGTGACGCTCGCGTACGCGCTTATCGAAATTCTTATCGGACTCGCGGCGTTCCTCGTCGTGTTTCTGGTGCTTAAACTTCTGACTTACGTCATTTTGTTCCCGATTATCAAGATATTTTTGGGGAGAGAAAAGAAGGGTAGACCTTTCGGCGCGCTCGTGGGGCTTGTTCAGGGCTTGTTCGTTGCGTTCGTTTTATGCGTGCCGTTTACGGGCATTATAGGCGAGCTTAACAATATCTCGCAGATAGATTTTTCCGCGCTTTCTTCTTCGGAAAGCTCCGGAACGACCGAGCAAAACCCCGTTAAAGAGATGCTGGCGCAGATAGGTCTTGACGAATCCACGATAGAAGATTATCTTACCTCGCCCATAGGCAAATTTTATGCCGAAGCGGGCAAACCCGCATACGTTCTTATGACGACCACGACCGACAGAAACGGCAACAAAATAACTCTTTCGGCGGCGGTCGGCGCGGCGAAAAAAGGCGTTAAGCTGGCGGCGAACACCAAGGACATTATGGATGCGATGCAGGAAATCGGCGGCGACGGCGGCGTGACCAAGGAAAACGTCGGCTCGGTTTGCGATAAATTAAGGGATCTTGACGAGATAAAGAACGACACCACCGTCGAAGAAGCCGAAATCATCAACACGGTCATAAAAGACGTGCTGGAAACGGTCGCTTCGAGCGGCGCGAGCGAAGAACAGAAAGATCAGATTAAAGAGGTTCTCGATAACCTCGGCAACGATATAGACGTTAAGAAAATAGAATTCGGCGCGGCGGCGGACGCGGTGGAAACCATCGTTAAGATTTCCGAAATCAAATCGTCCGAAGATCCCGACGCCCCCGCGGAAACGGTGAAAATAACGCAGGAGGACGCGGATAAAATAGTGAAAGGGCTTGCGAAAAACGAAATGCTCGTTACTCTTCTCGAAACACAGCTGACAAACGGCGGCTCGGGAACGCTCGCGCAGATTAAAGAGGCGGACAGAGATAAATTTTTGACCGCAATCGACAACGTCGATGACGAAAGCGTTTCCGCTGAATATAAAGAAAAAATGAAAAAGCTTCTGGGGCTTATCGCGAGCGGAGAGGTTACGGATATTCCCGAAATACCGGGAGTACCCGCAACGCCCGAAACTCCCGATACGCCCGCGCCCGAAACGCCTTCCGAGGGCGAGGAGTCCGAAGCGGCTGCCGCATAGCTTTTAGACGAAAGCTTTTTAACGAACGAAATACGGGAGATTTATGGATAAAATAAGAATAACGTTCGTGTGTTTCGGCAATATCTGCCGTTCGCCTATGGCGGAATTTCTGATGAAGGAACTCGTTCAGGATAAGGGGACTGCGGATAAATTTGAGATAGATTCCGCGGCGACTAACGGGTGCGAGACGGGTAGTCCCGTGCATTACGGAACGGCGCGGATTTTAGAGAGAACGGGAATAGATTTTTCTTCTAAACGCGCAAGAAAGCTGAACGCTTCCGACTACGGAAAATCGGATTATTTCATCGGTATGGACGCGATGAATATTCGGGATATGAAAAGGCTTTTAAACGGCGATCCCGAAGGAAAGGTAAGACTGCTTCTCGATTTTACCGACGATAAGAGAGACGTAGCCGATCCGTGGTATACGGGAAATTTCGAGCAGACTTTTAAGGACGTGACGCGCGGAATAAACGGCTTTTACGAATATCTGGAAAAAGAAGGAAAAGTATAAAAATTTTTTGGCGCGGCAGAGTGTTGTTTTATTGCCCCTTTCTACAGTTGTATACGGTTTGTAACCGTATACGTTTTTTGGAGCGGGGTAAAAGCCCGACGAGAAAAAAACGGTCGGTAAAGCCCTTTTTTCCTTAAATAATATCTTTTTTCATAAAAACCCTTTTAAAAAAGGGTTTTTTGTTTTTACGGCGTATTTATATATGATAATGCTAAACCGTTTCGGGGGATTACGTTCGTGAAGGAAAGAACCTTTCTTATCGAAAAACAATTTCTTTCGCCTTTCGCCACCCGCTCGGACGAGACCGTGGGAAGGCTTCGGGAAGAAACGCCCTGTCCTATGCGCACCGACTTTCAGCGCGACAGAGACAGAATCATTCATTGCAAGGCGTTCCGCCGCCTGAAAAACAAAACGCAGGTCTTTTTCTCGCCGGAGGGCGACCATTACAGAACCCGCCTTACGCACACCCTGACCGTGGCGCAGGTGGCACGAGCTATTTCCCGCGCGATGGCTTTGAACGAGGATCTTACCGAGGCTATCGCGTTAGGTCACGATTTGGGACATACGCCGTTCGGACATTCGGGGGAGCGTATTCTCGACCGTCTCAATCCCGACGGGTTTTCGCATAACGTGCAGTCGGGCAGAGTGGTCGATTTTCTCGAAAACGACGGCAGAGGACTCAATCTTACACGCGAAGTGGTGGACGGCATAATAAATCATAAAATGAACTGCCGCCCTAAAACGCCGGAAGGCAAGGCCGTTTCGCTCGCGGACAGAATCGCTTATATAAATCACGATATAGACGACGCGATAGCCGGCGGATTCATCACCTTCGACGACCTGCCGAAAAAGGCGATAAAGATTCTCGGCAAAACTTCGGGCGAACGCATAAACTCTATGGTCTACTCCATTTACGAGGAAAGCAACGGCAAAAACAAGGTGGAAATGGGCGAGGAAGCGGCGGAAGCCACGGCGACTCTCCGCAGTTTTTTGTTCGACAGAGTTTATAACGACAAAACCTTCCGCGACGAAGAGCAAAAAGCAGACAGAATGATTTCCGCGCTTTACGAATATTATCGCGACAAGCCCGAAGAGCTTCCGGATTTTTACAGAAAAGAACTCGAAGAAAACGACATAAACATCGTGCTTTGCGACTACGTTTCGGGTATGAGCGATATGTACGCCGTTAAAACCTTTTCCTCGATATTCATTCCCGATAACTGGAAATTATAAAAACAAACCGAAAATCACAAATAAAAAGAGTAAAAATGAAGGGTTACGACGCAAAGTTCCTTGACGAACTTAAAAACAAAAACGATATAGTCGATACCGTTTCGCGGTACGTTCATTTAACGCAGCGCGGCGGCAACTTCTGGGGGAGATGTCCTTTTCATCACGAGAAAACCCCCTCGTTTTGCGTGAACTCCACGGGACAGTTTTTTTATTGTTTCGGCTGTCACAAAAGCGGCGACGTGATAACCTTCGTGCAGGAAATGGAATCGCTCGATTTCGGCGACGCGGTAAAGCTCCTCGCGGAGCGCGCGCATATGACTCTTCCCGAGGTTCAATACGACGACGAGCAGATAAAAGAACAGAAAAAGCATCGCGAACGTATTCTTTCCCTTCTTCGCGAGACCGCGTTGTTTTACGCGCACAACCTTCGCACCGAAGCCGCCGCGGCTCACGTCGAATATATCGTAAAAAGAAAAATATCTTCCGAATTCGTGTTGAAATTCGGTATGGGCGCGTCTCTCGATTATAACGGTCTGCCCGCGCATTTAAGGCAAAAGGGCTATACCGAACAGGAAATGCTGGATTCGGGCGCGGTCGGAAAAAACGACGGCGGCAGGCTGTACGATTCTCTGGGCGGCAGGCTCATCATTCCCGTAATAGATCAGTTTAATAACGTGATAGCGTTTTGCGGCAGAATAATAGACAACAGAAAAAACGTCGGAAAATACGTCAATACCAAGGAAACCTGCGTTTTTACAAAAGGTAAAACGCTGTTCAATATAAACAATCTTAAAAAGTTAAAGAACGAAAAGGGTATCGACGGCGTTATCATAGTCGAAGGGCATCTGGACGTCGTGTCGCTGGTACAGGCAGGCTTCGGCAACGTCGTAGCGAGTATGGGAACGGCTCTTACCAAAGATCAGGCGCGTATACTTAAACGCTATTCGGACAAAGTATATATAAGCTACGACGGCGATTTCGCGGGGCAGAAAGCCTCCGTTCGCGGGCTTGAAATTTTAAGCGAAGAGGGGCTTGACGTTAAAGTAGTCATTCTCCCCGACGGTATGGACCCCGACGACGTGATAAAAAATCTCGGCGCGGAAGGGTACAGACGATTGCTCGCGGCAGCTATGCCGCTCATAGATTTCAAGCTTCTCGTGCTTAAAAAGACTTACGACCTTGCGACGACGGACGGAAAACGCAAGTTCGCTTCCGCGGCGGCGGCGGTGATAAGAGAAAGCTCTTCCCCCGCAGAGCAGGAGGATTTGTTAAAAACCGTGCGTGACGCGACGGGTTTCACGTTCGAGGCGTTAAAGAGGGAGCTTTACAGCGCGGAAGAGAAAAAAGAAAAGGCTTTCGTTCCCGCTTCGCCCGATTTCGCGCCCAGCGCGGGGGATAAAATAACTCTCGCTTCGCGGTTTATTCTGTATTCGTACCTTTTCGGCAAAGGCTATGCGCGCGAAGAAGATCTCGATAATCTCGATTTTCCCGTAGCGGCGCACACGGCGATAAAAAATTACGTTAAGGAAGCCGCAAATCGCGGCGAAAAGGTTAAATTTTCCGACCTTTACGAGGTGTTCGGAGAGGAATACGGCGGCGAGCTTTCGCTCATCGCTTCTATGGAAACGGACGAGAACAAACGGTTCGACGAGGAGTATTTTTCGGACTGCGTGAGAACGCTCAGACTTGCCGAAATAGAGAAAAAAACCGAAAAACTGAACGCCGATTATAAAAATGCGACGGACGTAGACGCACGCAGAGAAATTGCAAAAGAAATAAGCGCGTTGCTTGCCGAAAAAAAGACGCTTTTATAAAACGATTATAGATTTTTTAAGAAAAAACGGCTTGCGACGAGGCGTTACGGAAAGCGCGAAAGCGCAGGAGGAACTTTAATGGAAGAGACTACAAAGAGCAAAAAAGCGGAATCCGCAAAGGCTTCCGACAATAAGAGTGCGCAGGAAAAAAAGCCCGTCGCTGCCGCAAAACCTAAAACCGCGGTAAAGACGGATAAGCCCGCCGTCGCGGAAAAAACCGAAAAAACTGTAAAATCGGTCAAAGCCGATAAATCTAACAAGCCCGCGGAGAAAAAAGAGGCTTCCGAATCCGCCGCCGCAAACAAAACGGCGACCGCTACGGTAAACGCGGCGACCGCTACGACGAACGCGACCAAAACCGCAAAAGCGACCGCGGCGAAGAACGAAACGGCAGGCGGAACGCCCGAAAACGGACAACCGCCCCTTTCCGAAGCTCTTCAAACGCTCGTGAACGATATAATTCTGGAATATAAAAAGAGCGGAAGCATAACGATGACGCAGCTTTTCGACAAGCTCGACAAAGAGCAGGCAACCCCTGCGGAACTCGAAGAAATTTACAGAATTTTCGAGCGGGAAAACATTCAGATAATCAACGAGTACGAGAGGGATAAAGATCTTTACGACCAGCTTCTTTCGGAAATCAGCATGGACGATCCCGTTAAGATGTATCTTAAAGACATAGGCAAAGTCCCCCTGCTCGCGCCGGAAGAGGAAACGGAGCTTGCAAAGAAGATGATGGAAGGCGACGAAGCTGCAAAGCGTCTTCTTTCCGAAGCGAATTTAAGGCTCGTCGTTTCTATCGCAAAGCGTTATATGGGGCGCGGAATGCAGTTCCTCGATCTTATTCAGGAAGGCAATCTGGGACTTATGAAGGCGGTAGAAAAATTCGACTATCAGAAGGGCTTTAAATTCTCTACCTACGCGACGTGGTGGATTCGTCAGGCGATAACCCGCGCGATTGCGGATCAGGCGAGAACCATTCGTATCCCCGTGCATATGGTGGAAACGATAAACAAGCTTATAAGAGTTTCGAGAAAACTGTTGCAGGAGCTGGGCAGAGAACCGACTCCCGAAGAGATAGCCAAAGAAATGGACGTGCCGGAAGAGCGCGTGCGCGAAATTCAGAAGATTGCGCAAGATCCCGTTTCGCTCGAAACGCCTATCGGCGAAGAAGAGGACAGTCACCTTTCGGACTTTATAGAGGACGAGGGCAGCACCGCCCCGACGGACGCCGTTTCTTACACTATGTTAAAGGAACAGCTTCTCGGCGTACTCGATACCTTAACTCCGCGCGAAGAGAAGGTTTTAAGACTTCGCTACGGTTTGGACGACGGCAGACCGCGCACTTTGGAAGAGGTCGGCAAAGAGTTCAACGTAACCCGTGAAAGAATAAGGCAGATAGAGGCGAAGGCGCTTCGTAAGCTTCGCCACCCCAGCCGCAGCAAACGGCTTAAAGATTTTATCGACTGATGACCGAAAGACTGCGCGTTATTTACGGGGAAATTCCCGAGTGCGAAAGCTTTGCGGACGTCGGGTGCGACCACGGCTATATCGCAAACGCGATGCTCGTAAATCGCAAATGCGAAAGGGCGGTTTTTTCGGACGTAAGCGAAAAATGCCTCGAAAAAGCGCGGGCTTTGCTCGCGTCGTTCGTGCAAGAGGGCAAAGCGGAAGGAAGGCTTTCGGACGGGCTTAAAAACGTCCCCGCGGTCGGGTGCGCGCTTATTGCGGGTATGGGCGGCGAGGAGATTATAAAAATTTTGAAAGAAGCCCCGTTTTTGCCCGAAAAGCTCGTTTTGCAACCGATGAAAAACGTCGATAAAGTGCGCGCGTTTTTGGTGAATTTCGGGTATAAAATAGTAAAGGACTACGTTTTTTTTGCCGAAAACAGGTATTACGACCTTATCGTCTCGGAGCAAGGAAACGACAGATTGACCGATGAAGAAACGGAGTTCGGCAGAACGAATTTGAGGGAGTTTTCCGAGGCGTTTATAAAAAGACTTTCGGAGGAAGCCGCGAGAAAGCGGGAATTTTCAAAAAACCCCGATTTATCGGAAGAAACCCGCGAAAAATTTTTGGCGGAAGCGGAGAGGTTAGAAAAATATGCCGAAAAAGGAAGGATTAAAAACGGAAAAAATCACGGAAAAGCTCGATATAGAGGAGATTAAAAAGGTTGCGGAGGAGCTTGCTCCCCTCGAACTTTCTTATAAAACGGTCGCGAAAGGCGATTACGACAACAGCGGAATCATACTGAATTTCGGGGAAGAAGTAAAGAAGATTTTATTTTCACTCGATTTGTCGGTAGCGGCGGTAAAACGAGCGAAGAGACTCGGCGCAAACGCCATCGTAACCCATCACCCCGCGATATATTATCCCGTTAAAAGCGTTTCCGAAAGAGATCCCGTGACGAACTCCGTCGCGCTCGCGGCGAGAAACGGGATTTCCGTGCTTTCTATGCACCTTAACCTCGATATTGCGGAGGGCGGCATAGACGCTTCTCTCGCGGAGGCTCTGGGCGCGAAAAGCGCGAACGAAACGAGACTTCTGGACGTGCTGGAAGAGGGAGACCCCCGTTACGGCTACGGCAGAGAATTTCCGGCAGGAGAAAAAGGGGAGGTCCTGACTCTTTCGGAATTTGCGGCTCGCGCGAAGAAGAAGCTTAAAACGAACAAGGCGTTCGTTTACGGTAAAAAGAACGCGGAAATAAAGGTTTGCGCTTCGTTCTGCGGGGCGGGCGCGGGCTATGCGGAAGCCGCGCTTAAAAGAGGGACGCTTGACGCGGACGTCGTGCTTACGGCGGATATGCCGCACCATATACTTAAAGAACTCGTGGAAGCGGGAAAATGCGTGATTATTATGCCGCATTACGCGATCGAGAACTACGGATTTGAAAAATTTTATCGGCGCGTTACCGAAAAGCTCGGCTCGCGTGCCGAAACCTTTTATTTCGAGGACGGGAGATTTTTGTAAAAGGTTTTACGCAAAGGATTTTCGTATAAAAACAGATAAATTTGTATGAAAACGCTTTCGGAAAGCGGACTTTACGAATAATTTTCGTCCGACGAAAAATACAGTAAAAAGGAGAACAAGACTATGATAGAAGAACTTTTGAAGTATCAGGAGAAGGACGCGGAGCTTCGCAAAATAGAGCAGGAGCTTGCCTCAAGCGAGGACCGCAAAAAAGCGATCGCCGCAAAAAGATACATCGACGGCGTGGAGGAGAGCGTGGCGAAGTTAGACGCGCGTGCGGCGAAACTCGCCGAAGAATACCAAAAGGCTTTGGACGAACACGGAAAGCTTAAAGAGCAGAAGGAAGAATTCGTTCGCGCGGTAGAGACAGCGGAAGACGATACCGAGGCGGGCTACGTTCTTAAAAAAATAGACGAGCTTGCGGGAAAGATAAAAAATCTTATGTCCC
The DNA here is from genome assembly GCA_934271275.1 of uncultured Clostridia bacterium. Classification (GTDB taxonomy): domain Bacteria; phylum Bacillota; class Clostridia; order Christensenellales; family Borkfalkiaceae; genus UBA1259. Next base: position 111,196 of record CAKQRD010000008.1, read on the forward strand.
GCGCGGAAAAGCTTACCGAGGAAATGACCTTGGTCGTTAAAGAATACGTTAAGATAAAGAACGAAACGAAGGCGGCGCAGGCGCAGTACGCGGAAAACGGCAAGAAATACAACGAACTGAAAGCTTCCGTAAAGGGCAACCGCGACAGAATCGAAGGAGAGCTTAAAGAGCTTGCGAAAAGCGTCGATCCCGCGCTCATGGAAAGATACCTTAAAAAGCGCGCGGGCAAGATTTACCCCGTCGTGTACGAGGTGCGCGGCAACGTTTGCGGAGCGTGCAATATGGAGCTGCCTATGTCCGAACTCGGCAAGCTCAAAAACGGCGAGGTTATAGACTGCGACCAGTGCGGGAGACTTTTATATAAAGGCAAAAACTGACGGTTTTAGGGCGGTTTAGCAACGAGAATAAAATAAAAAAGACTAATATCAAGACGGAATAATATTAAAATAGAAATATATTGAAATAGAAGTATATGGAAAAAAGATATATTGAAACGGATTTATATTAGAATTGATACGGAATAATATCAGAAACAGCCGCCGCGGGGAGACTTCCCCGCGGCGGCTGTTCGTTTTGTGGCGAGTAAGTCGTTATACAGTTTGTAACTGTGTAACGCCGTAGGGCGGGGGCTTGCTCCCGCCGTTAATTTGTTGTATAAAAAGCGCGGGCATATTGCCGTTTGCCCCTTAAAGAATAAGGGGCAAAGTTAGCGTGAGGTATGCGCGATATGTAACGCGGGGTTTTTGAGGAGTTTTTGGAAAAGGGGTAAGTTCGGGCGTAGCCCTCCGTAGCAATAGCGGAGGAGTAAGCGGAGAAGCGTGTTACCCGCGTAGACAATCCCGCGAAGAATCTCAAAAGTTACTTACGCGTAGAGATTCTTCGTAAGTAAGAGCAAGAAGGAACGACACTTCTCCGCTACGCTACGAAGCACTATGCCCGTCAAAGACAGCAGGTCAAGGGCGTGCAGAATGACAATCAGGGGTTTTCGCGTGAAAATTGTATAGCGGCGGGAGCAAGCCCCCGCCCTACGGCAGTATGAGAAGTTGCCTCGTCCTACGGGGGGTATACAGTTACAAACTGTGTAAAGGAAAACAGCACGGTCAACTTGTTGTTTGCCCCTTAAAGAATAAGGGGCAAAGTTAGCGAGAGGTATGCGCGAAAAGTAACGCGGGGTTATTGAGGAGTTTTTGGAAAAGGGGTATGTTCGGGCGTAGCCCTCCGTAGCAACAGCGGAGGAGCAAGGGGAAAAACGGATACTTCTCCGCTGCGCTACGAAGCACTATGTGCGGAAAACAGTTTTGCCCCTTTCGGAAAAGAGAAAACAAAAGAACTGATACTTCTCCGCTGCACTACGAAGCACTTTTGTAGCAGAAAAACAGTTCTTCCCTTCTCGCAGAAAAAAGTATAAAAACGCGGGGAACTACCCTGCGATACTTTGTTCGATTTCCCGTTTCGCACGCGCGCGCGAAAATATTTTTTAATTCTTTCTTAAATACGTTGTAAAAGTACGGGCTTTTTGGTATAATTTAATGGCTAATACTTTCTAAGAGGTGTTTTCTTGAATAGTACCAGAAAGGAAAAAAATAAAAGCGAAAGGTCGGTTTTCACGAAGGAAACGCTCGGCGTTATCATCGTGCTTTTTACCACCCTTTGCCTCGTTTGTTTAATAACCCGCGAGCAGGTCTTTTCCGCGCCCGGTCAATATATAAATGCGTTTTTATTCGGAGCGTTCGGCTATTTTGCGTACGCGGTCGCCGCGTGGGGCGAAATTATCGGAATTTTTCTTATTACCGACAAAAAAACGGGCTTTTCAGCAAAGAGAAAGGCTCTCATAACCTTTGCCTTCATCGCGCTCGTAACCTTTTTGCATCTTCTTTCTATGGGCGATAACGGCGGCGCGGGCTACACCTTTGCCGATTATATTTCCGCTTCTTACGCGAAAGGCGACGGTGGAGTTTTAACCGCTTCGGCGGGCGGCGTTTGCACGGCGATTATCGCTTATCCTTTTTTAACCCTTATGCAGCTGACGGGCGGGTGCGTGGTCGTCGGCGCGATTTTTGCGCTGTGCGTATATTTTACCATAGCCGATTTTGTCAAAAGCGGCAAAAGCAAGCCGGAAGCTCCCGAGAAAAAGCTTCGCAGTTCTTATGCGCCTCAGAACGAAATTCCCGCAAACCCCGTTATTTCGGGCGTTAAGGAATACCCTGCGGAAGGCGTTAAATTCGACGAAAAACGCTCCGACCAACGCCTTTTCGTCTCTAATCCCGACGACTTTAAGCTTAAAACCAAGCGCGAGATGGCAAAATCCGACAAGGTTTCGGGCATAAAGCTCGATTTCGAGAAAAACGGTCTCGGCGTGGGCAAGTCCGCGGAATCCTATTCGGGTTCTTATAAAGACGACTTGCAGAAAAAAATAGAATACATCAAAACCCCGCCGAAGCTCGACCTCAATTCCGACAAAACGATTAAAAAATACGCGGGCGAAACAAAGGTTTCCACGCCGATTAAACAGTCCTCCGTTTCGGGCGCTTCGTTTGGCGCTTACGGCAGCGCGGGAGCGGCGAGACAAGGGGGGGTGAATCCCTCTGCGATTCCTTTCCGCGAACACGACGGCAACAACGCCGCGGCTAACGACGCCGCTCTTCGTTCCGCTTATTTTGCGGGAAGATACGCGGGCGGTACGGGCGGCGCGGGCGGCTCTCAATCCGCCGCGGAGGTAAACGGAAACGGCGGCTATTTCGCAAACAAAAACTACGGTTCTGCGAGCGGCGCGGGCGCAAATGCCGGCGCAAACGTCGGCGCGAACGCGAACGTTGCGAACGCTTCGGGGACGAATGCAAACGGCTCGGTCGCGGCGGGCGTTTCCGGATTAAGCGGCGCGAACGGCGCGGGAACGACTCCCGCAGACTCTTCCGCGAATACCGAAAAAACGGCGGGAAACGAAGCGCAGAATACCTCGAAAAAGCCTGCGAACTATAAGCCTACCCTTGCGGAAAGGCTTAAAGCGGCGGAGGAAGCGAAAAAAGCCGCGGAAGCGGCGGGAATTCGTGCCGAAAACACGGCCAATACCGAAAGTTCCGTTCGCGGCGCTTCGGACGGGTTGACAGGTCGCGCTTCGCGCTTTACCGAAATTTCTTCCGACGTAACCTCCGAAAGCACGAGGGTTGCGCCCCGTGAGGAAGAGAAAAAAGAAGAAATAATCCCCGAACGTTCGTCGCGCGCGGCGATGGTTTCGGGTGAGGAAAGCGAAAGCGTATCGCGGCGTTCGGACAGAACTTCGGCGTTGTTCGGCGACGATTTTGAAGAAAAAACCGAAAAGCTTGAAAGAACGGAAATATCCGACAAGCCCGAAAATCCGCGTGCGGAAGAGTCTGCCGAAAGATTCGGCGGAAGAACGGGCGAAAGGGGAAGAAGCGCGCGCGCCTTTTTCGAGGACGATTCGGACGACGCGGGCGTTTCGAGCGTTATCCGCGAACCGAGGGCGAACAGAATTTTGTTCGGCGACGAGAACAAGGCGGCGGAAGAAAGCAAGGGCTTTACGAGCAGAGTTTCCGCGGACGATAACGACGAACCCCGTTCGGGAGATCATGCGCGCGGTCAGTCGAGAGGCGGGGCGAGAGCCGCTTTCGGAACGGGCGCGTTCGGAGGGAAAACCTCGGAAGCCGCAAATATTTCAAATACCCCGAATACCGCAGGAGAGCCGACGAAACCCGAAAAGGTTCAGCCGCCCATTAACAGAGAATATATCCGTCCTCCGCTCGACCTTCTGGAAGCGCATTCCACACCCGTGAACGCGCCGAAAGAAAATCACGAGGAGAGAATGGAGGTCATAAAACAGACGCTCGAAGAGTTCCACATAAACGCGCTTCCGCAGAGCTACGTTCAGGGACCTTCCATCACCCGTTACGAAATTATGATGCCCGCGGGCGTTTCGGTCAAAAAGGTACTCGTTTACGACGACGATTTGCGTATGCGTCTCGCTTCCAAAAACGGCGTCAGAATAGAAGCGCCTATCCCCGGCAAAAACCTCGTCGGAATAGAGGTCGCGAACAAGACCCCCATACCCGTAGGTATGCGTGAGGTTTTGGAAGGCGCGGCGGGTAAGCCCGAAAAGGCGGGCGCGCTTACGTTCGCGATAGGCAAAAACCTCGTCGGCGAAGCTATTACCGATAACCTTGCGAAAGGTCCGCACTATCTGGTTGCGGGCGCGACGGGTTCGGGAAAAAGCGTTTGTCTTAACGTTATGATAGTAAGCCTTATCATGCGGTACAGTCCCGAGGAATTGCGGCTTATTCTTATCGACCCGAAGCGCGTGGGCTTCCGTTGCTACGAGCATCTGCCGCACCTTATGATAGACGAGATAGTTACCGAGCCGCAGAAGGCGATAGCGGTGCTTCAATGGGCGTATAACGAAATGGAAAGGCGTTACGACGTATTCGCCGCCTGCACCGAAAGCGTTATCAGCGACATTGACGGTTATAATAAAGAAATCGCGAGCGATACCGTGCCGAAAATGCCGCGTATCGTAATCATAGTGGACGAGCTTGCCGACCTTATGGAAACGTGCAAGAAGGATATGGAAGCGCGTATCCGTGCGCTCGCGCAGAAGGCGAGGGCGGCGGGCGTGCATCTGGTGCTTGCAACCCAGCGTCCTTCGGTGGATATAATAACGGGTACGATAAAGGCGAACCTGCCTTCCCGTATCGCGTTAAAGGTTATGAACTTTGCGGATTCGCAGACTATTCTTTCGCAGGGCGGCGCGGAAAAGCTGCTCGGCAACGGCGATATGCTTTATAAAAACTCGTCTATGCCTGAATGCGAAAGGTATCAGGGCGCGTGGATAAGCGACAGAGAGATTAACGCGGTCGTGAAATATATCATAGAACACAACGCCGCGTATTTCGACGACGAACTGCAAGAATTCCTCGATAAATCGGTGCATCCGCGCGATACGGAGGTTTCCGCTTCGGAAGGAGGCGGAGAAGAGGACGAGGACGGCGGCGTAAACGAATTCTTCCTGAAAGCCCTGTGGCTTGCGGTCAATTCGGGAACGGTTTCCATCTCCCAGCTCCAAAGAAGATTCCAGATAGGCTACGCGAGAGCGGGCGGACTTGTGGACAGAATGGAGAGAATGGGTTTCGTTTCGGGCAACGAGGGCAGCAAAGCGCGAAGAGTGCTTATTTCCCGCGAAGAGTTTATAGAAAAGTTCGGCGAAATGCCCGACGCTTACTGATAAAAGCAGACAGACTTTTTCCCGCCCCGCAAAACCCTGCAAAACCTTGAAAAACCTTGCCAAAAGACGGGAAAAGGTCTGAAAAGAGATAACTTATGGAGAACAATAACGAAAAAAGCGGGCTTAAAATCGGCGTGATTTCGCTCGGGTGCGACAAAAACCGCGTAGATACCGAGAAAATGCTCGCCAAAATCAAAGAGAAACACGAGATTACGGGCGACGTAGAAGAAGCCGATATTATCATCGTCAACACCTGCGCGTTTTTGAGCAGTTCGAGAAAGGAATCCGTCGAGGAAATTCTTTCCGCCGCGGAATACAAAAAAAGCGGCAGCGCGAAAAAGCTTATCGTGACGGGCTGTCTCCCGCAGAAATTCCTTAAAGAAACGGAGAAAGGTTTTCCCGAAGCGGACGCTTTTCTCGGCGTTTCCGATTACGACAAGATAAACGAGGTTATAGACAGAATAACGGACGGCGAACGGGTGAGCGAGGTCGGCGCGCCGCGCGGAGAATGCGGAACGAAACGCCTTCTCACGACGGACGGCTACGCGTATCTTAAAATCGCGGACGGGTGCGACAATCATTGCACATATTGTCTTATTCCCAAAATCCGCGGCAAATACCGCTCCGTTCCCGTGGACGACCTTCTGGAAGAGACGAAAAATCTCGGCGAAATAAACGAGCTTATTCTCGTCGCGCAGGACGTGGCGGCTTACGGAAAAGACCTTTTCCCGCGAGTTACTTTAACGGAGCTTATAAGAAAGCTTTCCGCACTCCCGAACGTTAAAGGGATAAGGCTGTTATATTGCTATCCCGAAAACATTACCGACGAGCTTATTCACGAAATGGCGGTGAACGCAAAGGTTATAAGATACATAGACGTGCCGCTTCAACACGCTTCCGACTCTGTGCTTAAAAGAATGAACAGAAAGGGGACGGGAGCGGAATATCTTGCCCTTATAGAAAAGCTTCGCCGCGAGGTGGCGGGGATTGCGATTCGTTCCACCTTTATCACGGGCTTTCCCGCGGAGAGCGAAGAGGATTTCGACGCGCTCGTCGGGTTTTTGCAAAAGGCGAAACTCGACGCGGCGGGATTTTTCAAGTACAGCAGAGAAAAGGATACGCCCGCGGACAAACTTGACGGGCATCTTAAAGAGAGCGTAAAGACCGCGCGGCTTAAAAAGCTTTATTCGGTTCAGAAAAAAATCGTTAAGGAAAACAATAAAAAGCTCGTGGGAAAGACCTTTAACGTGCTTGCGGAGGGCTTTGACGAAAACGCTTTGGTGTATTACGGAAGAGCGTATTTCAACGCGCCCGACGTGGACGGAAAAATTTATTTCTTTTCGGATTCCGAGGTGGAATACGGAAAGTATCTGAGAGTGAAAATCACAAAGGCAACGGGTTACGACCTTTACGGAGAAAGAGTATGAATTTACCTACCAAGCTTACCGTTTTAAGAATTATTATGATTCCCGTTTTCGCGGCGGTGTTCTTTATCCCCGCGATACCTTACAGATTTATAATTTCCGCGGTTATATTCGCGCTTGCCGCGTTCACCGATTTTCTCGACGGACATATCGCGAGAAAGTATAATATGGTGACCGACCTCGGCAAGTTTTTAGATCCTATCGCGGATAAGGTTCTCGTTTCCACCGCGCTCATCGTGATGCTGGTCGCGGCGGGCGAGCAAACGCCCGTTCTTCCTTGGTACGGCTCGATAGCGGTCGCCGTAATCCTCGCGAGAGAGCTTATGATTTCGGGCTTCCGTATGGTTGCCGCAAGCAAAGGCGCGGTACTTGCCGCGGACCTTTCGGGAAAGATTAAAACCACCGTTCAGGACGTGGCGATAGTCGTGCTGCTCGTCGGCAAAGACGTTACGCCCGAGCCTTACGGAATTATGAATATCATAGGACTCGTTCTTCTCGGTTTAGCTACCGTTCTCACTATATATTCGGGCGCGGAGTGCCTGATAAAAAATCGCGGGGTGCTGAAAACGGAACGAAAATGAAAAACGCGCTGATAACCTTCAAAACCGCGGCGGCGGAGCTGGATACCGAGAGGCTTGCGGTTTATACCAAAACCCTTTATAGCGGCGGGTTTTCCACCGACTTTTTAGAGGTTCTGCCCGCTTCGGACGAGGCTTCCTTCCGCCACTCCTTCGAGCGGTTTAAGGATATGGCGGATAACCTTATAATCGCGGGCGGGGACGAGGCGGATTTCCCCATAAAAGAGGTCATATGCGACCTTTCCGCCACCGCGCTCGTGGAAAACGAGAACGCACTCGGGTTTGCCAAAGCCGCCTGCCCTTACGGCGAAGAGGACGGTGCGGCGGAATACGCAAGGCTTCCCGCGGACGCTTCGCTCGTGCCGAATATCCTCGGCGCGTTTCAGGGTTTTATGACGGAGGACAGAGATTTTACGCTTATGGTTCTGCCCGCGGGAATCGCGGAATTCAAGCAGGCGTGCGAAAAATACGTTCTTCCGTATCTCGAAAAAAAATACGACCTTAAATATAAGCGGCTCGTCCTGAAATACTGCGGCGAAAAAAAAGACGCGGAGGCGGCTGCGGAAAAGGCAAAGGCGGAATCGGGAGAAAGCTTTAATTACGATATTAAAGAGAATTGCGGCGACGTAACGCTGTCGCTCCTCTTTGAAAAATACGCCGAAAAGGGCGGCTCGGAAGCGGTGCGGACGATAGTTTCGGAGCTGAAAGAAGGACTTTACGCGGAAGACGACGTAACTCTTTCCGAACGGCTTTTCGACCTTCTGCGCTTAAAAAAGGTGCGGCTTTCCACCGCGGAATCCTTTACGGGCGGAAGAGTCGTCGCGGACGTCGTGAAAAACGCGGGCGCTTCCGACGTAGTGTACGAGGGCGTCGTCTGCTACGACGAAGTAAGCAAAAAACGTCGGCTCGGCGTTAAGCACGCAGACCTCGTGAGAGAGGGGGCGGTCAGCTCGGTCGTGGCGTATCAGATGGCTGTTGGGCTTCTCGCGGGAGGCGAAACGGACCTCGCTATAGCGACCACGGGGCTGGCAGGACCTAACGGAGACGGCTCCGGAAAGCCCGTCGGGCTGTGCTTTATAGCGATAGGTATGAAAGACGGGGTGGACGTATACCGCTTCCGCTTTAACGGAACGAGAGAGGAAATAACGGAAACGGCAAAGAATACCGCGCTGTTTCTTGCAATAAAAAAACTTAAAAGGATATAAACGAAAATGGATGAAAACAAAATCAAAGCATTAGACGGTATAATGGCGCAAATCGAAAAGCAGTACGGCAAGGGCGCGATTATGCGCCTCGGCGCGAGCAGTGCGGACGAGGGCATAGAGGTGCTTCCCACGGGCTGTCTTTCGCTCGACGTGGCTATCGGCGTGGGCGGACTTCCCCGCGGCAGAATTATAGAAATCTACGGACCGGAATCATCGGGTAAAACCACCGTCGCGCTTCACTGCATTGCGGAAACGCAGAAAAACGGCGGAATCTGCGCCTTTATCGACGCGGAACACGCCCTCGATCCCGTATACGCCAAAAATCTCGGCGTAAACCTCGACGAATTATACGTTTCCCAGCCCGACCACGGCGAACAGGCTCTCGACATAACCGCGTCGCTCGTTTCGAGCAAAGCGGTAGACTTAATCGTCGTAGACTCGGTTGCGGCGCTTACCCCGAAAGCGGAAATAGAGGGCGATATGGGCGACGCGCACGTCGGACTTCAAGCGAGACTTATGAGTCAGGCGCTCCGTAAGCTCACCGCGATTACCTCCAAAAGCAAAACCTGCATCATCTTTATCAACCAGCTCCGCGAAAAGGTCGGCGTAATGTTCGGAAACCCCGAAGTCACCGCGGGCGGCAAGGCGCTCAAATTCTACGCGAGCGTCAGAATAGACGTGAGAAAGGGCGACGCGTTAAAGAGCGAAGGCAACGCTTACGGAAATCATACCAAAGCCAAAATCGTTAAAAACAAGGTCGCTCCGCCCTTCAAAACCGCGGAATTCGACATTATCTACGGCAAGGGCATATCGAAGGGCAGTTGCATCATAGACCTTGGCGTTCAGTGCGGCATTATAGAAAAAAGCGGCGCGTGGTTCTCTTATAACGGCGAAAAAATCGCGCAGGGCAGAGAAAAGGCTTCCGATTATTTCGAGAGCAACCCCGAAATCGCGGCGGAAGCGCAGGCTCGCATTATGGACGCGCTTATGCACAAAGATAGCGCGGTGAGCGAATAATTTCCGCTCTATCATTGACAAAAGACTAAAATTGTTATACAATAGAATATAGTGCTGAACGATAAAGGGCGCGGCGCGCCTTTTTTCGGGTAAGCTAAAAAACAGGAGGGCATTATTTATGCAAGATTTTAACTACGGCTCCCTGTTCTTGGCACCACTCGGCGTTGGCGGAATACTCGCGATAGTTTTCGGGGTATTGTTCGTCGCCGCGGCGGTGTTTGCAGTTAAATTTTTTATTTCGTTCAGGAATTATAAAAAGGATCTCGGTTCGATACAAGACGAAAAATCGAGAATGATTGCAGAGGCGACCGAAGAGAGTAAACAAATCAAAAAAGAGGCTCTTTTAGAGGTTAAAGAACAGGAAATCAAATTAAGAAGCGACTTGGAGCGCGAAACCAAAGAAAAACGCGCCGAGCTTCAGAAAACGGAAAACAGACTCGCGCAGAAAGAGGAATCGCTCGATAAAAAAGACGATCATCTGACAAGACGGCTCGACGAAGTGACCAGACAACAGGAAAATCTTAAAGCAAAGCAGTCCGAATACGACAAAAAGCTTTCGGAAATTTCCGCTCAACACGATAAAATGCTCGAGGAATTCGAGAAAATCGCGCAGATGAGCAAAGAAGAAGCAAAACAGCAGCTTATAGAAGCCATTACGGACGAGGCGAAAAGAGACGCCGCGGGTATGGTTAAAAACATCGAAGCCGAAGCTAAAGAAAACGGCGAGAGAAAGGCGAAAGAAATCGTCAGCCTTGCCATTCAGAAGTGCAGCACCGATCAGGCGACCGAGCTTACCGTTTCGGTAGTGCCGCTCCCTTCGGACGATATGAAGGCGAGAATCATAGGCAGAGAAGGCAGAAACATTCGTACCATCGAAAACGCCACGGGAATAGAACTTATCATAGACGATACTCCCGAAGTGGTTATCGTTTCGGGCTTCGATCCCGTAAGGCGCGAGGTTGCGAGAATCGCTTTGGAACGCCTTATTCAGGACGGCAGAATTCACCCCGCCCGCATAGAAGAGACGGTCGAAAAGGTGAAAAAAGAGCTTGATCAGCAGATTAAAGAAGCGGGCGAAGCTGCAATGTTCGAGTGCGGTATTTTCGGACTTCATCCGGAGCTTGTCAAGCTTCTCGGCAGACTTAAATTCCGTACCAGCTACGGTCAGAACGTGCTTAAACACTCCATAGAGGTATCTCACCTCGCGGGGGTTATGGCTACCGAACTCGGCGTAGATCCCGCCTTTGCAAAGCGCGCGGGACTTCTCCACGACATCGGCAAAGCCGTTGACTTCGAGGTCGAAGGCACGCATATGCAGATAGGCGCGGACCTCGCCAAAAAGTACAGAGAAAACAACAACGTCGTGAACGCGATACTCGCTCACCACGGCGACGTAGAACCCAAAACGATAGAAGCGGTACTCGTCGCGGCGGCGGACGGCATTTCGGGCGCGAGACCGGGCGCGAGAAGAGAAACCACCACCAACTATATCAAGAGGCTTCAAAAGCTCGAAGAAATTTCGGCGGGCTTCAAGGGCGTCGAGAAGAGCTACGCCATTCAGGCGGGCAGAGAGGTGCGCGTAATGGTCAAACCCGAACAGGTGAACGACGCGCAGACCTTGTTCCTCGCAAAGGAAATCGCCAAGAAGATAGAGCAGGAGATGGAATATCCGGGGCAGATAAAGGTCAACGTTATCAGAGAATGGCGCGCGACCGAATTTGCAAAATAACGAAGGCGGAAATAACCGCCGATAACCGCGTAGCGGCGAATAAAAAATCGAATAGCGGCGACCGAGGGAAAGAGAGTTCTCTCGGTCGCTTCTTCTTTTAACCGTTTTTAACCGAACCGTCGTTTTGTCAATCGTTTTTAACCGAACCCCGTTGACATTTTCGGGGGAAAGCTGTATAATTAAAGCCTACACGGAATAAAGAGAGAAAGAATGGGGATTTTATCGCGCGTCGAAAAGCCTTCCGACGTAAAAAAACTTAACGAAAAAGAACTCGAACTCCTTGCGGAAGAGCTGCGCGGAGAAATTGTGTCTGTCGTCAGCGCAAACGGCGGACACCTTTCTTCTAACCTCGGGATAGTGGAAACTACTCTCGCGCTTTATCATACCTTCGATTTTCCCAAGGATAAGCTCGTGTTCGACGTCGGGCATCAGTGCTACGCGCATAAAATTCTTTCGGGCAGAAAGGCGGAATTCCGCGGTATCCGCACGGGCGGCGGCATTTCGGGCTTCCCCGACGCGGAAGAGAGCGAGTTCGATCCGTTCACCACGGGACACGCGGGCTGTTCGCTCGCGGAAGGCTTGGGGCTTTGCGCCGCGCGCGATAAGCTCGGTGAGGATTATACCGTCATAAACGTCGTCGGCGACGGCTCGATCGTGAACGGACTTAATCTCGAAGCACTGTCCGCGACCGAGCATAAGCCGAAAAATTATATAGTTATCCTTAACGATAACGGAATGTCCATTTCCAAAAACCGCAACGCGCTGTATAAAAAAATTTCCCAAAGCACGATGCGCCGCGGTTACGTCAAAAGCAAAAATTTTATAAAACGCGTGTTCGGAAATTCGTTCGTGACCCGCTTTTTCAGGGGTTTTCGCGACTTTTTGAAACGTATTTTCGGCGGCGACAATTATTTCGAGCAGTTCGGGTTTAAGTACGTCGGCGTGTGCGACGGCAACGACGTGAAGGAGCTTATAAAAATACTCGAAAGCGTTAAAACAGCCTGTCGCGAAAAGGCGATTTTACTGCACGTCAAAACCACCAAGGGGAAGGGACTTAAAAAGGCGGAGGAGCGCGCCGATCTCTATCACGGAGTCGGTAAAAATATGCGTTGCTCGGGCGGGGCGTTTTCCTGCGCGCTCGGCGAATATCTCTGCGAAAAGATAGAAAAAGACGATAAAGTCGTGGCGATAACCGCCGCGATGAAGGACGGAACGGGACTTTCCGCGGTAGAAGCGGCGCACCAGAACCGCTTTTACGACGTGGGCATCGCGGAGGAATTTGCCGTGACTTTTGCCGCGGGGCTTGCGAAGGGCGGCTTAAAACCCGTAGTGGCGGTGTATTCCACCTTTATGCAGCGCGCGTACGACGAAATTATGCACGACGTTTGCCTGCAAAATCTGCCCGTAGTTTTCTGTCTCGATAGGGCGGGACTCGTCGGCGAGGACGGAAAAACACATCAGGGCGCGTTCGATTTATCCTTTTTGACGCATATCCCGAATATGACGGTTTTAGCACCCGAAAGCGTTTCGGATTTGAAGCTTGCGCTCGACTACGCCTTTTCGCTCGGGTTGCCCGTAGCCGTCCGCTATCCGAAGGACGGCGGCAGAGAATGGGGAGAAACGTTCGGCTATTCGGAAAAACCGTGGATAGAAAGGCGCGCGGCGGACATTAGCGCGAATGCCGATAACGAAAAAACGAATAACGGGGAAGCCGACAACGGGAACGCGGGCGCGGCGATTTTTGCGGCGGGCGCGCGGGTACTTGTTTTTGCGGCTTCCGCGGCGGAACGTATAGAAAAGGAAAAAGGAATAAAGGTCGCGGTGTATTCCGCAAGAATCGTTAAGCCGTTATACGAAAAGGTTCTGGACAAATTTATCGGGAAAAAGGTGTTTACGGTGGAAGAAAACAGCGTAATCGGCGGTTTCGGCGCGGCGGTTTGCGAATATTACGCGGGGAAAAACGGAGGGAACACGGAGGTCACCGTTCTCGGGATAAAGGACGAATTTATTCCGCACGGAAGCGTTTCGGAGCAGCTTGCTTCCTGCGGATTAGACGAAGCGGGCATATACGCCTCCCTCGCCGAAAAGCTGTAAACCGATTTTCGGTTTCCGTCCTCGATTTTTGCTTTTTGTCCGATTTCTTCCGCTTCCTTTCGATTTCGGCGGTAAAAACGCTTTAACTCGTAATAAAAATTTCTGCAAAGGAGAAACATATATTTATGGACTGGGAACAGATTTGGAAGGACGTGCAGACGTGGATTTCAAATACCGGAATAAAGATTATCATCGCTATTCTGATATTGATAGTTTCGTTTGCTATAATCAATAAAATCGCCAAAAAGATAGCGAGAAGAGAAAAGAAGCTCGAAAACGCGGGCAAGGTGGATAAAACCTTATACAGAACGCTTTCGTACGTTTTCAAAATCGTACTGAAAATTTTGGTTGTAGTCGCGCTCGTCGGCTATCTCGGACTCGATACCAGCGGCATAAGCGCGCTTATCGCATCTCTCGGCGTCGGCGTCGGGCTGGCGGTGAACGGCGCGCTTTCCAACTTTGCGGGCGGCGTGCTTCTTCTCATAACCCGTCCGTTCAAGGTGGACGATTATATCGAAGCGTGCGGGTATTCGGGAACGGTGGAAGATATTTTTATATGTAATACCAAAATAATCACGCCCGACAACAAGGTGGTGTATCTGCCTAACGGCAAGCTTTCCACGAGCGAAATAGTGAATTATACCGAAAAGGACCTTCGCCGCGTGGATTTGACTTTTTCGATCGGGTATTCCTCGGACTTCGATAAAGCGCGCGGAATAATTCTGGATATTGCCAAAAACGAACCGCTTATTCTCGATTCGCCCGAACCTACCGCAAGAATGGCTTCGCAGGGGGAGAGCGCGATAAATATAGGCGCGAAATTCTGGTGCAAAAAAGAAGATTACTGGACTGTCGTGTTCAATATGAACGAGGCGGTGAAAAAAGCGTTTGACGAAAACGGCGTGGAAATTCCGTTCAATCAGTTAGACGTTCACGTAAAAAACGACTGAACGAAGCGAAGAAAACAGAAAAGCCCCGCGTGGTCGCGTTTGCGCGAAATCGCGTGGGCTTTCGTTATTTTGACCTCGGTATCGGCATAAGTTTTTTAATTTTGTGCATACCGCCCTGAATTTATAACGTCAATACCATTACATTGTATTTTTTCCAAATAATATAAAATCTATTTTTTGCCAAAAAGAATGGATTTGCTGATTTCCTTTATCCGTCCCAAAACGTACCTTACTGTTTTATAAGTCCTTAATTTATTTCGCCCTGTTTAACGTTGCGTAGTTTTTTTAAGTTTTCCAAAACGAAAGGACTATTTGTAGCGATGCGTATCAGCTTCGGACATCCGTCCATCTGTCCGCAATCGGCGCAAGTATCTAATTCTTTTTCTCTGACGCAATTATGTACGGGACAAAATTTATCGCAGAAAGGCGTTTTTGCGCCTTCGATTCGGCATCCTGTGCAGTTAATCATTTCCGGAGTAATCGTCACTCCGTTAAGTTTTGTCCATAGTGTAGCAGTCTTTTCACGCAAAGAGTTATCGTTCGTAATCGTTGCTATCCGAGCGTCGCACTTTTCGCAGTCCAGTCCGCAACAGCCTATAAATTGATTCGCGTATTTCATAGTTGCCTCCGCAAATTGAAATTTGTCTTTGCCATAATTTTAGCATATTATGTAGCGTTTTTCAATCATTCGCACAGATATAAAAATGATGGTCTATAAGAAAAGACTTATAGACCATCACACTTGGCTATACAGTACGAAATCTCGCGTTTTTATAGGTGTGTACTACAAAATCTGTCGTTTGCTATTTGAATTCCGATTATTTGTATTATTAGTTGTACTTAAAAGTTTTGTAATGACACTCTTTGCATAACATAACGCAATTATCGGGCGTGGTATGACCGCCGTCTGCCCACGCTTTTTTGTGGTGCGCTTCCATTTCGCTTAAATCAAACGGTTTCCCGCAATCGGCGCAACAATGGTTTTGCCGTTCGTATGCCTGTTGTTTTTCCTGTTGTCTAAAAGCGCGAATTTGCAAACAACTTTCTTTGCCTGTCAAAATGTATTCATATATTCCGTTGGGATTTGTTACGCCGTAGTCGTTATCATAATCTTGCAAAAGTTCTTGTATTCTGTTTTCTACGGCAATCGGGTCTAATTTATCGTCTTTGTGCCTGTTATAAAACAGTCCCCATTGCAACCCATTCATCAATTTTTTTCTTTTAACGGTAAATGTTCTCTCTACCCACGCAAAAACGGACTTAAAATAGTTTATTATATCCTCGGCGTTTTCATCGCTTTGGTGGTCGCCCATATAAGTGCTGATTTTTTTCAGCCCGTCCCTATCCGCTATCCATTGCAAAACGGTTTCCAAATAATCCTGTCTATTCGGCGAACCGCTCATATAATCTCCTGCTAAATTTTGAGCGGGACAGTTATATTTTCTTGAAAAATAAGATTTTGCAGCTGTCAACCACGTTCCCGTGTAAGACGTATTCAAAATTTCCTGCGGAGTTAAAACCTTGCCAGCTATGTTTATAACGGTAAACCAATCGTGTATTTCCTCTGCTGTTCCCTCGCATACATAAATTTCAAGTTTATCGTAAGCAAGCATTTCCTCATATTTCCTGGGATATGTATCGCGTAAATTATGAGCAAAAAATTCGTTATCGTGTCCTACGCCCAAATCTCCAACCGAATAGGTATTGTACCCGTCGGCAAAATATCTGCAAATCGAAATCGTGCGTTGCTGTCCGTCCATAAGTTCAAATCGTCCGTCGGGTGTTTTCGACCAATACATAACATTCAGCGGAAAGCCTTTCGATATTGTCCGTATGACCTCGCATTGCTCTTTATCGTTATAAATAAAATTCCTTTGATACGGCGGACGAACATCTAACAAACCGCCGTAAGCAACCACGCCGTCCTCGCCCTCTCTGCCTTTTTCGGCATACCCTTTTATGAGTTCGGGTATTGTAATAGTCATTTTCTCTATGCGCATCATTTTTTCCTCTGAATAGCAATACGTTTATATTTTGACTTTCCATTAACCAACGGTTTTGCCAAATCCAAATCATTACTTCCCGTACCGCCGTCAAACTTTCCCAATATTTCAAACTGTTCCGCACAATGATAAGGCAAATATGTAATCGGGACTCCCATTACGCCATAATAGTCATCGGGAATTTCTTTGTATACCTTGCAATCGATAGCGTTATAGGTATCGTAAGTAGGATATTCTTCGGGAGAATAATGCTTGTAAAGTTCTAACTTTTGGTGTCGCCTTTCGTTGTCAATGTTTGTAAACCAACAAATATTTCCCATACGTCGTTGCTTTTGTCCGCCTATCACTCTAAAATCAGTTCCCTTTTCATCATAATATTCGGGGACGTTAAACCAAAAATGACCGCTATTATACCCAAGCCAAAATTGATTATCTTTAAAAAAGTGAAATATTTCCCTAAACGTAATATGATTGATATTACCCAAAACTAAAAATTGTTTTCCGCTGTTAAGCATAAGCGGCAAATATTCTTTCATAAGTGAAAACGGCGGATTTGTTACAACGACGTCGCACTCTTTCAAAAGTTCCAAACATTCGGGAGAACGAAAATCGCCGTTGCCTTTCAACGGAGTTTTGATATAATCGGGTATTCCTATTTGATTGCCCTTATCCGTTTTGACTATCTCAAATTTATAGCTACTGCCGTTTGACACATAATGCGTAGTAATCAACTTTTTCAAGCCGAGATGATTGAAGTTCAAACGGAAATACTGAAAGAAACTACTTGCAAAACCGCCCCTGTCGTCCCCATAATGATTTGTCCCATCCTCTCCTATCGCAGGGTCGTCGGCATTGCAAAAGACAACTTTGTTTTCAAAAAACTTTTGATAGTGCCAAAGTTCCTTTTCAACCGTTTCCTTTTGCGTATAAAATTCGTCCTGTCTGCCACTACGCGACATTTGCAAGTTGCTGTTGGTTGCCACTGCATATCCTCCGACATTTATAATAAGGTTATTTTAGCACAAAATTACAAATTTTTCAAGCATACAATCATTAAAAAATCGGTCTAAAAGTCAGAAGACTTTTAGACCGATAGCTTTGGTGCGGATAAAGGGACTTGCGCCGCTTCGCCGTAAAATTCGCAAGGCGCATTTTACGCAAAAAACAAGTTTTTTGCAAACGCTGTCGCGTTTCGGCTCGTTTTCACGCCTGTGACGGGCGAATATGCGGAGCAACGCATATTCGCTTATCCGTCCCGTTCAAGTCCCTTAACAACTGTACGAAAAAAAGCAGGAAAGGCAAAAACCTCTCCTGCTTTTTTGGTGCGGATAAAGGGACTTGAACCCCCACGGTTGCCCAATAGATCCTAAGTCTATCGCGTCTGCCAATTCCGCCATATCCGCAAAATTGTAACAAAAACGGGAGCTACGAGACTCCCGTTTTCGTGGTCCGCCTTCGGGGACTCGAACCCCGGACCCACTGATTAAGAGTCAGTTGCTCTACCAACTGAGCTAAAGGCGGTGGTGGCTCATCGGGGAATCGAACCCCGGACACCGTGATTAAAAGTCACGTGCTCTACCGGCTGAGCTAATGAACCGTTAAATTATATGGCAGGGGTGGCAGGATTTGAACCTACGAATGCGGGAATCAAAATCCCGTGCCTTACCGCTTGGCGACACCCCTAAAATAAATGGGGCGGGTGATGGGAATCGAACCCACGACCTCAAGGA
>CAKQRD010000009.1 GCA_934271275.1 uncultured Clostridia bacterium
TCTTTGCAAGCCGCGCAACGTTATAATACAAGCGAGAAAACTTGCTCGCAAGGGTTTTCGAGCGCAGCATTTCAAAATACGGCTTTATTTGCGCTTAGCAAATAAGTCTTGCGTAAGCAAGAGCAAAGATTTATCTTTGCAAGCCGCGCAACGTTATAATACAAGCGAGAAAACTTGCTCGCAAGGGTTTTCGAGCGCAGCATTTCAAAATACGGCTTTATTTGCGCTTAGCAAATAAGTCTTGCGTAAGCAAGAGCAAAGATTTATCTTTGCAAGCCGCGCAACGTTATAATACAAGCGAGAAAACTTGCTCGCAAGGGTTTTCGAGCGCAGCATTTCAAAAAGAAACGGCAATTTGCCGAAAGCGAAGTGCAAGCAAGAGCAAAGATTTCTTAAAAACAAAAAATCAAAGGGAGTGTTATTTATGAAAATACAACAGGAATTAGAAGAAATCAAAAACAAAGACTTGTCGAATATGACGGAAGAAGAACTAAAAGACTATAAAGCTTATTTAACCGATTACAACAAAAATGCTGAAAAAAGAGCTAAAACTAAGTTATGGAAATTATTGTACTGGGTTTGTGGCACTCCGCTGATATTTTTCGGAATTTCTGCACTTATGTGTAGTGTATTAAATATAAAGAAAGACTTATCATTAATTCCAATGATTACAAGCTATGTTATATTATTCGTTTGTTTTGGCATTGTTGGTGTTTTCAGTCTATTAAGAAAGAAATCAACTAAAAATGTTGAAATAATTAAACAAGTATGCAACGAAAAAATTTCAGAAGCAGATAGACAAATTTCTATTTTAGAATTTAGAAAAGATCTAGCTACCTCTAAAAATGCTCAAACGGCTGATTTTTAAGTAGTTAGCGCTGAAAAGGATACGGTAGTTGATTTAAGCAACTAATACAATACGGTTGACAATATAAGGGTAAGATGTTACAATGCAAGCGAGAAAACAAGCCCCACAAGGATTTTCGAGCGCAGTATTTCAACAAGAAACTGCGGTTTGCCGAAGGCGAAGTGTAAGCAAGAGCAAAAAATTTTCAAGGATAAAAATTAAAGGGAGCGTTACTTATGGAATTAAAACAGGAATTAGAAGAAATCAAAAACAAAGACTTGTCGAATATGACGGAAGAAGAGCTTAAAAGCTACAAAACCTTTTTACTTGACTATCAAAAAGACGCCGAAAAGAAGTCTAAAGCTAAATTATGGAAAAATGTATTCAATATAGGCGGCGGAACTTGTTCGATTTGCGCCGGAATTTTGATGCTCGTCGGCGTACTTTCGATTTCCCGTACGTTATCTATTGCTTTAATGCTTTTATGTTACGGTATTGCCACCGTTTTATTGATTGCGACAAAAATATTTAAAAACGTTTCCAAAAAAGCCGATCAGAATTGCGAAAATATCAAACGAATTTGCAACGAAAAAATTTCAGAAGCAGACAGAGAAATCTCCGTTTGGGAATTCAGAAGAAAATTACAAGCAGAAAAAGACGCGTGAATTCGACTGCAATAAAATTAAAAAGGCAAGAGCGCGAACTTTCATAATTTTTTCGTAAACTTTCGCCGACTTTCGCCGACTTTCGTCAAATTTATTAAAAACCGCCCTCGGGATATGCTTTTCGCATATCCCGAGGGCGTTCAAATTTTACGAGATTTTCAAATTTTACAAACCTTCAAACCTCACGAGCTTTCAAATTTTACAAGCTTTCAAACTTTACAAGCTTCCCGCCGACTGCTTACAAAATACACTTCTCACCAATCGTCTTTCGGAGTGGTTTTTATGTCGTCGTAATACTCGAAATACCGTTCTTTATCTGTTTTTCTGCGTTCGTCCGCCCACTCTTCGGGATAAGAAGCGTCCTCTTCCTTGTCGTCCGCCTCTCTCATATAATCGTACTGCGATTTCATTTTATCTCTGTCGCACATATTTTATCTCCTTTGCCGCGTTCGGCTCGATTTTCTTTTTTCGCGCTCCTCCGCGCTTATCCCCGCCGTGCCGAAAACAGCCGCCGCGCGGACAATTTCCGCACCCGCCGCGAAACGCCGTTTTTACGACGCACACGAATACCGTCGTTATTATTATAACGATTATTACGGAAAAAATCAAGCCGCTCGAACGGGTTGCGGCGCGAACGAAAAGATTTCCGAAAAAATTTATCGCAAACGCCGCGACGTACGCCGCCGAAAACTGAAAAACGAGCATAAACGCGAAGAGCTTGCCGCTTTTTAATTCCCTTTTAGCGACAGACAGTGCGGAAACGCAGGGCGGAGACAACAGCACGAACGCCAAAAACGCGTACGCAGAAGCCTTTGTCGGGAACAACGCGGCGGGGTTATCCGAAAGGAGCGCGAGCGTTTCCACGACCGCTTCCTTTGCAAACGCGCCCGAAATTATCGCCACCGAGCTTTGCCAACCCGAAAACCCGAGCGGGTAAAACAAAATTTTCAGCTTGTCGCCGAGAAAATACAGAAAACTCTTTTCGACCGCGCCGCCCGTGTACCCGCCCGCGCCGACATTTTTCAACACCCACAGCACAACGGAAGCGGTAAAAATTACAGTTCCCGCCTTAAACAGAAAGTCTTTCGTTTTCTCCCACAGCACGAAAAACACGTCTTTTACCGACGGGGCGCGTAAGGTCGGCATTTCGAGCAGAAAATCCTCGCCCGAGCCGCGAAACGGCTTGAATTTTTTGAGAATTTTACCGAACACAGCCACCGCGAACAGGCTTAAAAAGTACGCAGAAGCCGCCACAAGCGCGCTTCCGCCGAACACGACCGCCGCAAACCACCCGAACACCGCCGTTTTCGCACCGCACGGCATCATCGGGGCGAGAAAAATCGTGGCGCGGCGTTCCCCCTCGCTTTCTATCGTGCGCGAAGCCATTATCCCCGTCACCGCGCACCCGCACGACACCGTAAGCGGCAAAAGCGACTTGCCCGAAAGCCCGAAGCTCCTGAACAATCTGTCGAAATTGAACGCCACGCGGGCGGCGTAACCGCTTTCCTCGACCACGGATAACAGCAGAAAAAGCACGAGAATCTGCGGCAAAAACGATAAAACCGTTCCCACGCCCTTGATCGCCGCTTGGGTTAAAAGGCTTATCGCCCATTCCGCCGCGCCCGTCCCTTCGAGCGCGTTTCTCGTTGCGTTTTCAAGGCTCCTGAACCCCGCGCCGACAAGCTCCCCCGCCGCCCCGCCGACTTTAAGCGCGGCAAAATAAATAAACAAAACCACCGCGGCGAAAATAGGTATTCCGAAATATTCGTGCGTTAAAATCCCGTCCGCGCGCCGAGTGAATCTTTCCGCCCTCGTCTCCGTTTTCCGTATGATTTTCCCGATATTTTTTTCGATAAAGCCGTAAAAATCTCCCGCAGAAGCAACCGCAAGCTTCGGGATTTCAGCCTTTTCACGCGCCGCCGCGATAAGCTCAGAAAGCCCCGTGCCTTTAAGCGCGGAAATTTTCACGACGGGAACGCCGCCGAACAGCAAAGAAAGCGCGGTTTCGGACAATTCTATGCCGTTTTTGTCGAGGTCGTCGCAGAAATTTACGGCAAGCACGACGGGAATATTAAGCCGCGCAAGCTCACAGGTAAGGTATAAATTTCTTTCCAGATTCGTTCCGTCAAGAACGTTTATCACCGCGTCGGGCGGAGTGGTTTTGAGATAATCGGTCACGGCGCGCTCGTCGGCGGAATCGGCGGAAAGCGAATACAGCCCCGGCAGGTCGGTTATTTTAAGCGATTTATCCTTTTTATAAACGCCGTCCTTTTTTTCGACGGTTACGCCCGCAAAATTGCCGACCTTCTGATACGTTCCCGTGAGCGCGTTAAAGAGCGTGGTTTTGCCGCAGTTCGGATTGCCGATTAAAGCTAAATTCATACCTTGTCCGCACCCCTTTTTAAAATTTTTTAGTCGTTTTATCGTTTTTTACGCCGTTTTGCGGGCTTAATTTTTCCACTTCTATCTTTTCGGCGGCGGAGCTTCTGATAGCGAGGTAAAAATCGCGCACCTTTAATTCGAGCGGATCGCCGAGCGGAGCGCGTCTGACGAGAGTAACGGTCACGCCCTCTGTCAAGCCCATTTTGAACAGTCTGTTTTTAGTTTTTTTATCGCAAAGAATTTTAAGGACTTTTGCGGAGTCCGACGGCGATAAAGAGACGAGCTTCATACGGAACTAATTTATGAGCGGATAATGAAAAATATGAAATAAAAAACGGAAAAGAGAGGCGTTTTTGCCTCTCTTTTCCGCACTTCTTTCTCCCCACACCTACGATAAACTTTTACTTGACTATGTTATTCAAATTCTACTATAAAACCAAAGACGGCACCATCTGACATTCTATAATCATTCCACTCATTATTGCCGTTTTTATAGCCCAAGTAGTGTTCGTCTCCTCCGGAAGGCTCTCCGCTCGCCCAGTTAGTAAACGAGAATTCTTCCCCCGTCACCCACTTCCACGAGCCGCTCGTATTTTCCGCGCCGAGCCATACTCCGCCATATCCGGAAGCTCTTATCATTTCTCCTAATACTGCGTCCTCTTCCGCAGAAGTTATCGTCGCAAGGTGTCCGCCCATACTTTCGGCGTATGCTTTCGCTTCTTCCCAAGTTAGTTTGCCCGATACAAGAACGTATGTGTGTCCGTTATAAGCCGTTTCTGAATAATAACCAGTTCCGTCCGCACCGTTAGCTCCGTTCGTGGCATACCACTTTGAAGCCAAATTCGTTCCGCAATACCCTGTCCCTCGCGAACCGCCTTTACCTCCACTTCCTCTTAAACCGAGAACTTGTTTGATTTTACCGGATTCTCCTGTGATATTAGACAAAATCTCGCCTGCATTTCCACCGTTGCCACCGTTGCCGCCGTTACCGCCGCGAGCATTTACAAAATTATATGCATCGCTCCCGTATCCGCCGTTACCGCCATTACCGCCTTTACCCGTAATAAATATTACGTTACACGCGTTAATCACGTTTACTTTTTCGCTCATTACGCATACAGCACCGTTACCGCCACTACCGCCGGATTCGCCATCGTCACCTTCTTGAGCTTGTTTACGATAATTTTTGCTATTACCGGCAATACCAGTACCGCCAGCGCCGCCGTAAACTTCTAACGTGCCGAATGTGTTTATGATAAGATTTTTAGCAGTTATTGCAGTCGCGCCGTTAGAGCCGCTTGCTCCTGCACTCGTTCCGTCTGCACCGTTTCCGCCGCGAATTACAAGCTTTGCGGAAGAATCAGTCGAGGAAATAGTAAAATCGGTAGATTCCAACGATATTGCCGTCGTAGCATTAGCTCCGTCTATGCCCGTTATCTCATTATCTCCAACGTAATTGAGGTCGACTTTTAAATAAGTATTTTTATCTCCGAGAATAATAAAGCCCCGTTCATCTGCCGCTCGTATGCCTGCGTTTTCTAACGTTATTTTTACGCTATTACCCCACTCTCCTGCAATCTCCAAAGAAAAACCGTTTATCAAAGTCTTTTGCGTATCGTACGCACCTTTTACCTTAATTTCGTCTATCGCCTTTCCGCACATTATCGGATAAACGCTGAAAACATTGTTGAGTAAAGTGGGATAAGTTACGTTTCCTATTGTTCCGATTTTTTGATATTTGCTTAAATCGATAACCAAAACGTTTTTCCCTTCGACTTCTTCAACCGTCGGCTTCGGATCTAACGTAGTTCTCTTGTTGTACTTTTCAAACAAAGCCTTATATTCTTCGTCCGCCATAGTATCGACGTACGCTTCAAACGCATTACCCAAATCGGGATCTATCGAAGAAAGCAAGTAAGATAAGGAAATTGCCCCGTCTTGCGTAAACTTAATCGAACGCGGATTTGAGTTCACTGTACTCGTCCACGCATTTACTGAATCTTGTAATTTATTAGGATCTGTGCAAGACTTATGAATTCCTCCGTGAGAATTCGTTACCAACGAAGCGTATGTTTCGCTATTTTTCCATTCATTTTGTTGATCAAGACTTACTTCGAGACCAAAGTTCGCTTTAAGTAACCCTTCGATGTTTACACCGGCAGAAGTACCAAAACCAACTTTAACCTGTGCCGCAATGTCTGTTTTATTTGTAGAGATTACATATTGAGAGAAATAAGTTCCGCCAACAGTAACCCCCAAAATAGCGTGTGTACCGTAATTATCAAACAAATAGGCTACAAGGTCACTATCTGTCATATTTTTCGTTGCATCGGATTCTCTTCGTAAATCTTTTAAGAAGCTTTCCGATAAGCAATACTTCAAATATCCATAACTAAAATCAGTTAATAAATAGTCAGCAATCGTTACGTTCGTTTCGTGTACAATCGTATTGTTGTATGTATAATTTGAATAATCGAAGCCTACATCAACAGATAGCTGGGCTTTCATACTTCCCAAGAAGTCGCAACCTATTTCAGCAGTTTTATCTATTGATATTCGCGTTTTAGACATAAATTCGTCAACGGAAGAGTAACTATACGTCCTATCTGCGCCTTCACCTCTCGAACGCTCCGTATATTTGCCTATGGATAAAAGTTTACCTACGTCAAATACACTGTTTGTCGAACAATCAGGAGTATTCAAATAGTCATCTTCTATAAGGTTGTATCCAAACCCGATAGAATTTTTCACCAAGGTTTTCTGCTCTTCATTTTGAATAGTCGGAACATAATAATACGAATCGTTTGTATCCGACCAATCGGAATCGTAATATTTAACGCTATTGTCAGACAAAGCTTTAACTCTTACACTCACTATACCGTGTTTCGATATAGGACTACCATTCCATACTGCGTCTTTTATCGCGCATTGCGTTCCCTTGAGCGTACACTCGTAGTTATCGTTAATGCGTACCGTATATTCCTGATCGGGGTTACTGCTTACGGGCGACCAGTATACGGTATCATATTCAACCTTTGTAATTTCAGGCGTATCGAGTTTAGTAGTCGGTTTTTGATAGTTACAAACTATACAAACGTTTTCTGCATTAAACTCGTGTTCTGATTTATCGCTTACTTCCGTCGTATGCTCACAGGTGGCGGCGTGCCAATGGAACGCTCCGTCGCTGCTCCATTCTTCCGAATACGTATGCTCGTGCGGGGCTATCTGCTTCCACTGCGCCGTTACCGTCATTCGTCTCGTAACGCACGAAAAATCTTTATCGAATCCGCTAAACTCGTAACCCTCTCTTTCGTATTCGGGTGCGGTCGCGCTTTTATTCTCTTTTACCTTCTGCGTTTCTTCTCCGCTCACAAGCGTTCCGCCGTTGCCGTCGAACGTAACCTTAAAAAATTTCGTTATATATGCGCACACGTCCCATTTGGCGAGATACTGGAACAGTCTCGTTACGTCTTTATTGTTCACAACCCCGTCGCCGTTTATATCGACGGTCGCTTCGCTTACGGTCACGTTCCATTTAGCAAGATACTGGAACAGTCTCGTAACGTCCTTATTGTTCGCCACGCCGTCGCCGTTCACGTCGCCCGCAACGGCATTCGTAACGGTTACTCCGCCGCTTTCCACCGTAAGATTTACGGGGTTTTCGTCTTTATCGTAAATATTGTTCGCATCGAACTGCGCGTATATTTCGCAGAAGCAATCGTTTTCCGCCGTCTGCGAAAGTTTGAAATACAGAGTGGCAAAAACGTCGTCGCCCACAAAATCCGCAAACCCGTTTACCCATATAAGGGTTACGGGACTGCCTTTTTTAAGAAAATCCGAGGTGGTATTGCTGCCGCCGAGATTTTTGTTGAATTCGACCTTTTCGAGAGTCAGTTCTTCGTCGTAAAATACTTCGAGGTTTATGGAAGCCACGCCCGTATTATTCTCAAACGAGATTTTGACTTCCGCGGTTTCGCCCGCCCTGACCGCTTCTTCCGAAATTGTCATAGTAAGCGTTTTTTCCGTTTCCGCAAACACGCCGCTATATGCGCCCGTCGCCGCAAAAACGGTTATTGCGCCCGCGCACATCGCGAAAACGGCTATAAATACCGCTAACAGTTTATTTTTTAACGATTTCGTAAAGCCCGTCATCTTATTTCTATGCCTCCGTTCACAATATCGAACGCCACGTTGTTTTCGTTTACGTCGTACACGTCGTCCGCGTTATAGGTCACGTTTATCGCCTGTTTGCCCGTCGCGGTCGCCGAAACGGTGAAATAGAGCGTGACGAAGGTCCAGTCGCCCTCTACGTTGGTCGTCCAATTTACCCACGGAATCTGAACTTCTTTCGCGTTTGCGTTAAAAGGCGTTCCCTGACCGCCTATTTCCGCGGTGTTTATGGTATAATTAGTTAAGGTCAGCGCGGTTTTATCGAAGGTCACGTTAAGCGATATGGAAGATATGCCCGAATTGTTTTTGACCGCGATTTTTACCGCTACGTTTTCTTCGCCCGCCGCCGCGGTTACGGTGTCCACGACGAAGGTCGGGTTTGTATAAAGCGGCACGTCGGGAAGGTCTAACACGCTCGTCGCGAGATTTTCGGTATTATAGCCGAAATAAAGCTGCGCCGCCGCGCCGTATTCGAGCATTTCCTTTATCACGTTTTTAAGGTTTTGGTCGGTAGTTCCCGCAACGCCCTGCACCTTGCCGAGCTTTCTCGCCGCATAGGTCGTTACGCCGTACGGAACGGTGTCGCTGTAATAATACGCGCCGTCCTTTACGCAATAGCTTTCCGCGTAAATTACGTCCGCCATTTCCTTCGCCGCGAATTTATATGTATAAGTCGCAACCTTTTTGGCTATAACCGAATCGTAGCTCCACGCTTCGGTTTTGCCGCGTATTTCGGCTTTGTCGTCTTTTGCCGCGTTCTCGTAGGTATAAGCTCCGTCCGCGCGGGCTTCCTTCCAGAAAATCATTCCGTACTCGTCGGAATCGAGGTCTATCCCCTCGTAATACGCGCGGAAATAAACGTGAACGTTATCTTCGAGCGACAAATTGAACGAGGATATGTGCGCGGAAGGCGCGCTTTCCGCCGATACCGAGGTAAAAGCCGCCGCCCCCGTTACCGCTACCAGAATAGCGGCAAGCATTGCTGTTAGTTTTTTCATAGGTTCTTTCTCCTTATTTTGATTTTTATTTGTTTCCTTCGTAATAATCTTCTTCCAGCACGTTCCCCGACAGCGTTATCACGTCCGCCGCGGCTACGATTTTTTGCCCTATTTCGGGCGACTCATACGTTTTTTTGTTTTCTTTCGTTTTTTCCATCTGCTCTCTCCTTTCTTGTTTTTTTCTTGATAGTTCATAATGTTGGACTATGTTCATTATAGTTCAGTAAGTTGGACTTGTCAAGCGAATAGTTCAAATAGTTGGTACAATTAGTTGAAATTTTTTTCGGAAACGGAGGCGACGGGAGCGGTCAAAATGGACATTCTTTCTAAAAGACTTAATCAGCTTATCAAAGAAAACGGCATCACGCGCTACCGCGTCGCAAAGGATTTGAAATACAGCAAAACGACGATAATCAACTGGTGCGAAGGGCTTAACGAGCCGAAAGCCACGCAGATACGGGAGCTTGCGGAATATTTCGACGTGTCCGCCGATTATCTTTTGGGTTTGGAAGATTATTCGGGAGTGAAAACGGGCATTCATAACGATAAGTAGAAGAAGTTTTGTCTTTATTAAATCATTTACTTTTTGCGTAAGGTTTAAAAAAGTAACCCCCGCAGGGGCGGAATATTCCGCCCCTGCGGGGGCATTCTTTACTCAATTTTTTATTTTTCAATATAAAGCTTTTTTATTCAATTCGGAGCTTTTTATTTATTATTGTTTATGCCGAACGGGAAGACGTAAAACCATCAACCTGCCCGCTCGTCGCAAGGCACGTCTCGTATTTCGCTGCGTTTAGTACGTCGCGCCGCTCTTACTGCCGGGCTTAATAAGGTCCTATCCAGTATTCGGTAAGGCAAGCGTAAAGCACGAGTTTGCCGTCTTCAAGCACCGCCTTGGAAAGGTCGAAAACGGTCTTTTCCGAGCAATAAACGTAGCCTTCGGTCGTTTTATATACCCAGCCGCAATTTTCTTGGTCGATCGCGGGGAGTTTGCCCGCGAAGCTTTCGCCGTTTCTCACAGTCTTTTCGGGAGCGGTCGTTTTGCCGTCTACCGTGAGCGGTTTTCCGTATTCCTTAAAATCTATGAACGTGCCTTTGTTGTTACTTTGATATTCTCTCTGAATCGTATCTGTAAGGTTATACGCAATTGTGACGTCTTCATATACCTGCCGATACACGGCTTTCGCGTAAAGTCTGACCGCCGAACCGTCCGCTTCGAGCATTTCCGCAGTCAGAACGCTCGCGGAATTCAACTTCGCTTCCTGCCCGTTTACGAGAACTACCCAGCCTTCCGCAACGTAGCCCTCCGTCGTCGGCACGAATGTGAACAATTTATCCGCAAAGCTCTCGCCCATCGCGATTATTCCGTCCTCTAACGCGGTTGCTCCGTTCACCGCGGAAGCAACCCCGCCGTAGTTCAGCTCGTACTTAACGTCGTATTTATATCTTTCCGCTTTGGCGTAAAGTCTCACGGTTTCGCCGTCTTCGCCGAGAAGCTCCACGGAAAACGCGGTCGCCGCGGTTATTTCCGTTTCGTTACCGTTCACTATCGTAACCCATTTCGTCGCTTTATAATGCGCGTCGGTCGGCACGAACGTGAACAGTTTGCCCTCAAACGTGCCGTCTATGGCTATCACGTCGTTTTCCACCGTATCGTGACCGTTTACCGTAGAAGTTATTCCGTCATACTCTAAAACGTACTCTATCGCGTACGCGTATCTGACTACTTTTGCGACGAGCGTTATGGTTTCGCCGTCTTCGCCGAGAAGCGTTTCGTCCGCAATCGTACCCGCGGTAATTCTTATTTCGCCCTCTGCCGTGATAACCACCCAGCCGTCGAATCTATAAAGCGGGTTTTCGGAAACGGCTTCGGGAAGAAGTCCGTTAAACGCTTCGCCGTCCTTGATTTCCGCGTCGAGAACGTCCGCCGCGTTTTCTACCGTTGAACGCTGTCCATTATAAACGAGTTCGTATTTAACGACGAACGTTTCGGCTTCCGGCGGAACTTCTTTCTGCCATTTTGCAACGAAGATCTTATCGCCCTTGCTTCCCGCAGGAATTTTATCGACGAAAGTCGTGCCGGAAGTAGCCGCGTCTATCCACCCGAGGAAGATATATCCCTCTTTTGTCGGAGCTTTAAGCTCTATATCCGCCGAGTCGCTCTCGTAACTATCGGGGTTATCGGGATGATTTACGCCGCCGTCTAATTCGTAGGTTATAGAGAACGAAGCCTTTTCCCAAATCGCGACGAAAACCTTATCTCCCGTGCTTCCCGCAGTAATTTCGATGACGAAATCGCCGCCTACCGCGTTCTTATCACGCCAGCCGAGGAACTTATAGCCCTCGCGCGTGGGAGAAGCAAGCGTTATCGTCTCGCCCTTCGAGCTGTAACTATCGGGGTTATCGTGGTGATTCACGCCGCCCGCCAAGTCGTAAGTTATGGAAAAAACTATCTGCCGCCAATTCGCGAAAAAGGTTTTATTCCCTACCTGATTTTTGATTTCCGTCCATTCCTTGCCATTCGCGTCCGTCCAGCAGACGAATTCGTAATTTTCTTTTACGGGAACGGGAAGGGTAAACGCGTCTTCCGCGCTGTAAGAAGTTCTGTATTCCCCCTCGATTCTGCCGCCGTCCAAATTATACGTCACGGAATAAACCGTAGGTTCTTGCGTTACCGGAGGCTTGCACCCCGCAAAAACGCAAGCGCACGCCAAAAGCGACAAAACGAAAACGGTTAAAATTTTCTTCATATTTCTCCTCTTATCTTTATCGTTTTTTAGTTTGGGCAATATTTTGTATTACTAAACCGCTTTTGTAATTTATATTGCCGAAAGCTATTGTACAATATCCGACCGCATTTGTCAACCTAAACGCGAAAAAACCGCGCGAACGCGGTTTTTTTAACAAGTTTTTATTTGTTTTTTAATCTCGTGCCTATAATCGGGCGACGTATTAACGTATTTATAATCACGCCCCGTATTTGGACATTATTTTAAGAAGCGAGGAAAGCCCGTCGTTTATGCGGTCTTTGAGGTCGGGCGAATTGCCGCCCCTTTCCGCTTCCGAAAGATTCGCTTCCAGATCGTGAATCTGTCTTCTGTCGCTTTCTTTAAGTCCGAAATAGTCGAGTCTTGCTATAACGTTTTTGACGTGCGAATAATCGAGGTCTCCCGAACCGCCCGCGCTTCCCGCGCCGCTTCCGTAATTTCCCGAATACCCGTTTTCCGCAAAGGTCCCGGCTCTGCCGCCTGTTCCGCAAGGTCTTTCGGCTTCTCCTGCCGAAGGTATTTCCGCAAGCGGCAAATCGTCCGAGACACGCGCGGAAGGCGAAGAGCTTTCTTCGTAATACTCGAACGGCGCGGGCTTTTCTTCCCTTATATCCCGTGGCGACTGCTCCGTGCAAAAGCTCTGAACGCCGCGTACCTCACGCATGTCGCGTATATCGCGGGCTTCGCGCGGCTCGCAAACGGGGCGAACAGCTCCCGTCGAACCCGATACGCCCGCCGAACCCGACAACCCTGCCGAACCGACGTACGGCGATCCTTCGTTTCTTTTAACTTCTGCCGCTTCGCAGCGGAAAGCGGGTTTAACCTCGGCGTTCCCGAAATTCCCCTGTGCGCGGGAAAGCTCTCTCGCCTCTCTCACCTTTTCGTCTATATATCTTGCGAGTTCGCGTTGTTCTCTGGTTGCCTTTGCCGCCCGCTTATCCTTTCTGACGGGCAGAAGAAACAGCACCAAAGAATAGAACAGGTACAAAAACGCAGAAGAGAAGAACAATTCGCCGCGTATGCCGTTCAGTCCGTACAACGCGCCGACGAACCCTGCGAGAAGCGCGCAAATCGCATAAAAATTACCGCGTTTTTTGCCGTCGAAGCCGCGTTTAAATATGGCGAGAATGTCGTAAGTCAAAAACGCCGCCGTTGCGAGCGCGGCGCATATTATCACCGAAAGCCCGCCGAACTTTTCCGCAAAACCCGTTAAAAACGATAAAATATTTTTCAACATAAAAACACCTCTTTGTCCGATGATACCCTTTCGGATATGTCGAATAAGAGGCGTTTTTCAATTTTTTGGGGGAATAAAACGGAAAGCTACCAAAACCCGAACGTTTGCCACAGTTTTTGCCGCGAGGCAAAGTCTGGGGCGAAAATTTTTTCCGCGAATTTTTCCGAACGACACAATCGGCGGCAACGGTTTTCCGTGTACCCTCCGAGGGGCGGAGGCGGGAAAAACTAAAATTCTATTTCGTACCCCTCGAAAACGTTTACGAGAATTTTTTTCTCAACTTTCAAGCCGAGAACCTTTTCGGTCGCGTAAGCGTAGAGGTCGAGTTGCTTTTTATACCGCGTTTTAAGCGTTTCCCTGCCCTTTTCGGAATATTTGTAATCGGCGATAACCGCTTTTCCGTCCTTTATCGCGAGAAGGTCTATAACGCCCTGCAAAAGTACGTTTTCTTCGCTATCGGTATCGAAAATCATCTTTGCGGGAACGTTTACCGTGAACGGCTGTTCGCGATAAAGTGTATACCCCGATAGCTTTTTAAGCGTTTCGCACTTCGCGGCGCGTTCTATCCTCGAAAGGTCTACCGTTTTAAGGGCTTCTTCGTCCAAAAGCCCTTTTTCGGCGGCGATTTTCACCTGCCCCGCAAAATCGGGATTACCGAAATCGTAAAGCTCTAAAATTCTGTGCGCAAGCACGCCCTTTTTATCGTCCGTCTCTCCGAGATAAACGCGCTTTTCCGTAAATTTATCCGTTGATTTTTCCGTTGACTTTTCCGTCCCGAAGGAAAAGCTTCTTTCGGCAATCTCCGTGACGGTGCTTTTCAGCGGCAATTCGGTCGCCGAAGCGAAAGGATAGCGATAAGAAAACGCTTTTTTCATCTCTTCCGTAAGCGTTTCGTCCGCCTTTCCTACTAAAACCTTTCTTCTTTCCGCGGTAAGGTCGGTATAAACGAAATCTTCTTCTTTCCATTCGGTGACGGGCAAAGACTTCGGGATATAATCGAGAAACTTATCCGCGCCGCGGAACTCTTCTCTTCTTTTATCCTCTTTTCCCTCGAAGGTAAGGTGCAGAGAATACTGCGCGCGAGTTGCCGCAACGTAGAACAGCCGCAGTTCCTCTTTAACTCGGTTTTCGCGCATTCTTTCCCTGAACAAGCCGCGAAGCGGCGTTTCGTAAACCACTCTTTTTTCATCGTCGAAACACCTCGTCGCAAGCCCGAGAGTTCTGTCCGTGAGAATTTCTTCCCGTTCCTCTTCGTTGTTCGCGCGCCGCTCCAACCCGCAGACGATGCACACGGGAAATTCCAGACCTTTGCTCGCGTGAATGGTCATAACGCGCACGGCGTTTTCCTCTCCGCCCGAAGGCACTTTGAATATCTCCTCCGCGTTTTCGGTTTTACCTATAAATTCCTTGACGGTGTAGTTTTTGCCGCCGTAAGTCGCCGCCGCCACGAACCCGTGCAGTCTTTTTACCTTTTCTTCGCCCGAATCCGAAGCGAGCAGGTAGTTTTCGTACCCGCAGTCCTCTATAATCTTTTCCAGCGTGCCGCCCGCGCCGAGAAAGTCCGAAAGAAAACGCATTTTATCTATATATTCTATAAATGCGCATACTTTGCTTTTAAGCGCGCCCGCGCCGCCGTGTTCAGCAAAGTATAAAAACGCGCCCGTAAAGCCGTTTTTCCTGCCGTCCTTTCCCGTATCGTCGGAATAGAAAATCGAAATTTCGGCAAGCTCCTCTTCGGTAAAGCCGCCTATCGGCGACAAAAGCGCGGATATAAGCGGCACGTCGGAATAGAAGCAATCGACGAGCTTTAAAACGTTTATAAGCGTGGCTGTTTCCTGATAATCGCACACGTTTTCCTTTACTTCGGAAGCGACGGGAACACCTCTTCTGATAAGCCCCGTAACCAGCCCCGTGACGTAGGAATTGCTCTTGTTGCGCGTGAGTATCGCTATATCCGAATAGCCGATTTTACGCGATTTTCCTTCTTTTACGTCGTAAAACTCGCGCTTTAATTCCTTTCGTATTATCTCGGTAACGAGCGCGGAAATAAGCGGCGAATCCTCTTTTTCCGAAGAAGACGCGTCCTTTTCTATATCGTATACGCGCGGCTCTTCCTTTTCCGTCCTGCGCTTTTTCTCGTTTATCAGAAGGTGCAGCTCGGCTCTGCCCGTTTCCTCTTCGGGGAATACCCCGCCCGAAATCAGCATAGAATCGCCCGCGTAGTCCGTTCCGGAGCTTTCTTTGGTCATCGAGTAAGAAAAAATCGCGTTTACTGCGTTTATGACCTCCGCCGCCGAACGGAAATTGTGATTTAATAGAACGGTTTTTTCGCCGCGAGCCTTCATCGCTTCGAGCTTTCCGCCGAAAATTTCGGGGCGGCAACCGCGGAAGCCGTATATGCTTTGCTTAACGTCTCCCACCATAAACAAATTGTTATCGGAGACTGCGGAAATAATGCTTTCCTGCACGCCGTTCACGTCCTGATACTCGTCCACGAAAACGTATTTATACTTTTCTCTTACCGCTTTTTTCACCCGTTCGTCGCGAAGAGCCTTCAAGACGAAATGTTCGAGGTCGGAAAAGTCGAGAAGGTTTTCTTCCCGCTTTTTTTCGGCGTATCTTTCTCTCACCGCGAGCGCGGTTTCCACGAGCGCGCGGACGTGCCGAGCCGATTTTTCGCTTCGCTCCGCGTCAGTTTTTTCGTCCGCAAGATGCTTTGCGGCGCGCTTTACCACGCCCTTATAAAACGCGTCTCTCGCGGAAACGACAAGCTCCTTGGCTTTTTGCTCTTCTACGGAAAGCTTCGTGCCGAAATACGCCTTAACCTCCACGTTCTCCGCCGCCGCGTAAGCGTAAATATCCCCGCTTTTCGCGCGCGAAATCTCGTTTATCAAAAGCTCCGCGAACTTCGCGCCCTTTTCATTGCCCGCATTCTTGAACAAATACTGCGCGTCCTCC
Source organism: uncultured Clostridia bacterium (assembly GCA_934271275.1). GTDB lineage: Bacteria > Bacillota > Clostridia > Christensenellales > Borkfalkiaceae > UBA1259. Next base: position 16,026 of record CAKQRD010000009.1, read on the forward strand.
GCGTCGGAGAGTGCCGAAAGCGCGTCTTTATCGAGATACTTTTTATATTCCGCAAGGGTTTTATAAAAGCCGTCTTTTTCGCAAAGCGCATAAGATCTCCGCAAAAATTCCTCGGGATCCGCTTCCGAATCCGCAAAATTCAGAACGGACAAAATATTTTCTTTAAGCGTTTTATCCGAACGCTTTTTTCTGTACCTTGCGGTGAGATTCAGAAAATCCTCGTCTTTTTTTTCGTACAACTCGCGGAAAATTTCGTCCGCGCTTTCTTTTTTAAGCTCGCCCGCGTCGTCCTCGTCCGCGATTTTGAAATCGGGCGAAACGTCAGCCGCAAAAAAATATCTGCGAAGAAGCGCGGCGCAGAACGAATGCAGTGTGCAAACGTCTGCGGAAGCGACTTCCGTCAGCTCCTCCGCGAGCGCGGTTTCCCCCTCGTTAATCTTTTTCACTAGCGCTTTTTTAAGTTTTTCCTTCATTTCAGCCGCGGCGGCTTCGGTAAAAGTGACCGCGAGAATTTGGTTTACGCTCGCTTTTTTCTCCGAAACGAGACGGATAAGCCGTTCTATCATAACGAAGGTTTTTCCGCTCCCCGCCGAAGCCGAGACGAGAAGATTTCCGTCGTTATGAAAAACCGCTTCCCTTTGTTCCTTTTTAAGCTCCGTCATTATTCTTCCTCCCTCGCGCTTGCCTGCGGTTGTTCCGCCGCAAAGTCAGAGTTTTCCACGGCTTTTTCTATCGTTTCGTCGTTTACGCTTCCTATTTTTCTCGCAAGAATATTTTCCGCCTTGCATACCGCTTTGAAATCGCAGTATTCGCACGCGCCGAGACGGGGATACGGCGCGACGAAGCCCCTCTCCATAGATCGCACCGCGTTTTCGGAAACGGCTTTCGCGTAGTCGATGAACGCGGAAAGAACGTTTTCGTCCACCGTCTCGGGTTCGCCGTTTTTATTCCTCGGCAAAAAGTCCGCTTCCGCGTTTTCCGAAAAACCGCGTTCTCCGCTTTGCGTATCTTCTTCGTGCGTGCCGCCCGCGGTTCTTCCTATAACGAGCGGAGGCGTTTCTTCGTCGGACTTTAAATATTCGTCGGAAATTTTCATATAATAAGCCCCCGCGGGTTTAAGTCCTTTTTCCCGCACCGCCGCGGAATAGAGATATAATTGCAGCTTTTCGCCCGAGAAAAAAAGCTTTGCGGAGTCGTCCGCCGCACCCGTTTTATAATCTATAACCCTGAAATATTCGCCCTTTCTGTCAACTCTGTCTATTTTGCCTTCCAGCCGCACCTTGCCGCCCGCAAGTTTCACCGCGGGATAAGCGCAATACGTCCCGTCCCCGAAAGAAGCTTCCGTCCTTTCCGGCTTAAAGCCCGAACTGTTGAGCCAGCTTCTCGTGCGGTTACAGAACTTTTCGCACTCCGTAAGCGTTCTTTTAAGCGAAGCTTTCCGCTCGTCGTCCGAAGAAAATATCCGGTATTCGGGCTTTGAAACGACCTTTTCCGCAATCTCCGCAAACAGTCTGCGAGAAGCTTCGTCGTTTTTCGCCTCTCCGATTCTGCGGACGTATTCCTTAAAAATTTCGTGCATAAGGTTTCCGACCGAAAGCCCCGAAAGCTCGCCCTTTTCGCGCGTTCTCGCGTTAAGCCCGTGACGGAAATAGAAAAGATACGGACATTTATAAAAGTCCTCTATCGCGGTAGGACTCGTCACGTCCTTTAACAGCGCTTCTTTTGCGAACGACAGCCGCTCTTTCACCTCGGCGTTGGCGTATCCCGCAACCTTTTCGGCGAGCCGCCCCTCTGTCGCGCGGTAATAAGAGGTCGCCGCCGTAAAGTCCGAAAGCTTGCCCTCGGCAAACCGCCCAGCCTCTTTCGCAAAGGTATTAAGTCCCTGCTTTTCGGTTATATACCCGCCCGTGCTTTCCACGCCGTACAGGGTGAACGCCGCTTCCGCAAAATTGAGTATTTCTCCCCGTGAGTTCTTTTTTCCGCCCGAATAAATCGGATAAGAAAGCACCAGCCGCTTATCGAACGCGGAAAGCCCCAACGCGGTTTCTTCGCGAAGTCTGTGATTCACCACGCGGATTTTAGGCTCTATAAGCACCTTTATTTCGGACAGAGCGTTTATGTCGCCGTCGGATAAAAGCGCGACGTCCGCTTTCACCGCGGGTACTTCGGAAGACAGCCCCGTCGCGAAAAGATAGTCTGCTTTCGTGAGCGCGGCTTCTTTAAAGCCCCCCACGAACACCGCGTCGTTATACTGCGGAATGACGGAAAGCTCCATCGCCGCCACGCCGCTCAAAAACACGCTTTTAAATTCCGCGGCGTCCATTCCCTTTTCCTCGCCGAGAATACCTTTTATCTCTCGAAGAACGGACTCAGTCGCCTCGTAAATCTGCGCGTTCACCGCGCTTTCCACACGTTCGCCGAGCAGTTCGAGCCTCTCGGTAAACGCCTTTATTTTTTCCTCCGCGTTCAGCTCCGTAAGAAGCCTTTCCACGTCGAAAACCTTTAAATACTCGCAGATTTTCGCGCGGAACGCCTCGAAAGAAGCAAATTCTTCTTCGCTCTCCGCGGCAAGCTCTTTGTCGAGCGGGCGGCGGAAATTGCCGTATCGGATATTGTATTTCAGAAGGTAATTTTCAAACCTGTCCGCAAAGGACTTGTCGTCCGCGACGAGCGGGTTTTTATAGAACGCGGCAAGCTCCTTTTCTCCGAAGCCCTTTCTGAACAACTCCGCGTAAGAGGTGATAAGGGTGACGAGCGGGTGCGAAGAAGGTTTTTTCGCGCGGTCGAAAAAGTACGGTATTTCGTAAAGCGCAAACGCTTCTTTCACGGGCGTTTCGTATAAATCGGGATCGGGTACGATAACGGTGAAGTTTTTATACCTCTCGCCTTCTTTCACCTTTTTCTTTATTAGCCCCGCGATTTTTATAAGCTCCTTTCTCGGGTTTTCGGCGGTGAAAAAAAGCACTTTGTCCGTTTTGAGCTTTTCGCCCGCAAAGGCTTTGGGATCGAAAAGCCCGTTTGCGATCTTTGCGCCTTCCTCGGAGTATTCGCTGTTATATTTTTGGTAAACGAGGCTCGCGCCCGCAAACCTTGCCGTTCTCGAAAACACCTCGCCCGCTTCGTTGACGAAAGCGTAAGCGTTTTCGCCGCCGACTAAAATCGCCGTCGTTTCGGCGGACTTTTTCACGAGCGCGGCTATCGCGTTTTTTATCTGTGCGGTAAAGCCCGTAAATCCTATTATATATACCTTTGCGCCCGCAAGCTCTTCGTCGTTTGCGATAACCTCGGGAAGCTGCGCCATCGCGCCGCTCTGGTCGGTCAGAGAATTTTCTTCGAGATATTTTTCGTACGCGCCGAAAATTTCCGCAATATCGGAAAGTTTGTTTTTAAGAATCCCTTCCGTCTGTTCCGCCGCTCTTTCCAGCGTTTCGGGAGCGACGCCCGCGCTTTTTAACTGCACGATAAGCTCGAACAGAGATGGCGCGAGGTCTGTTTTGCCCGCGTTGAAGCATTTCAGCCGCGCGGTTTTAAGCAGTTTTTTAACCGCCATTGCAGAGCCTTCCTTGGAAAGCACGTTATCGAGCCGTTTTCTCGCGCGCAAAAAGTTGCCGAACGAATACACTTCGGTATTAAAGCTCCCGCCGAAAGCTTCCGCGATACGCCGTTCGGTCATAAGCGAAATTTTTTCCTCGCAGAAAACGAAGCTCCGCTCTTCGGGCGAGCTTCCGTTTTCTTTCAGCTTTTCGATAAGCGCGCTCTCCACGCCGAAAAACGAATCGGCGGTAATAAGCGTCGCTTTTTTTTCGTTCCCGCGCTCGGGCGGGCAAAATTTTTCTTCCATACGCCTATATTGTATCATATCGGGCGGGCGAAACAACGCTTTTTTACTCTTTGTTTTAAAAAATAAACGCAAGAGGTTTTACAATCGCTGTTTTTTGTGGTATCATATTGCTGTATAAAAATATTTTTTGCAAAAAACTTGTAAGGCGCGCGCTTTTTTAAGTCCCGCGCGGAATATCGGAGTTATAAAATATGAGAAAAAAATTATCGGCGGTGATTCTATCCGCGCTTCTTTCCCTGACCTTTCTCGTCGGTTGCTCTTCGGGGAAGTCCGTACTCGTTTTCAACAACGCGTTTATGGGCGGCGGAGAAACGGGAGTCGTTGCAAAAGATCCGCCCGAAGGATACTACGAAACGCTTTCCTACAAAGTGTTTTCAAGCGACAAGGACTATGCGTATAAAAAGGACTCCTCTATAAAGGACGACGTTTTAAGATACGAAATCGCGGGGACGTACACCGCCGCCTTAAAGGTGGAAAAAGCTCTTCCCGAAGAGATAGCCGGCGCGGTAAACACCGACATAACGCTCGGCGGCAAGGTCTATAAGCTTACTACCGAATTAAAGCTCGCCGCGAAATATTACTTAAACAGCAAAAACGCGGACGACGCCCCCTCTTACGAACACGAGGACGTTATCAGCTCCGAAATTTATTTCCTGCCGTTCTCGGAATCCTACGCGCCTATATACGCGAAGTCGGAATCCGATTATACGGTGGTTTCGTTCGGAAAAGACGCGGCGGCACTTTCCGCCGTCAAGAGTTTTTCGGAAGTCAAATATTACGGCGGCTCGTACGAAATAGCTTCCCGCGCGGTGCAATACGCCGTGCCGACCGCGACAAGCGCGGACGTTAAAAATTTAGAGGACGAGGAGCTTAAAACCGCGCGCTACGACTACGCGTATAAAACGGTTATCGACAACGCCGAGCTTCTGTTCGCTATCCGCAACGTAAAGGTTGACGTCGATTCCACGTTTAATCTGCCGACCGTTTCCCCCGCGTACGGCGAGGCGACCGACCTTGCGGTTAAAAATCTTCAAGAATACGACGACGACTCGAATTTCAAATATAACACGGCAGATTTTAGCGGCAAAATCAAGGTGAAAGAGCTTGCGTATTACGTCAATTCGCAGAACAACACAGGTTCGAGACAGCTCGTATACGTTCAGAAAAGCGAAGTGAAAAACGGTGAAGAAACGGTTATTCCCGACCGCGCGCTTCCCGTCAAAATGGTTTCGCCCCTCTCCGCGTACGGTTCGTTCTCCCGTCTCGGCTCGCTCGTATACGTTTTGGAATCCGTGGAAAACGGTAACGCCGCATAAGGATTGATAAAAATTCGGCAATACGAAAATTTGACGATCAGATAAATCGGATAAAATTTAATTTTTAAACGACTTACGCCCCGATTTCCGAGTTTCGGAAATCGGGGCGTTTTGTTTCGAGGCGTTTTATTATTGCTTTTTCGTTTTACTTTTCGCTGTTTTTCGCCGCCGCATTTACTTTTTTTACTTTTATTTGCTTCGTTTTACTTTTCGGATTCCGCTCGCTTCGGTATCCCCGAACCCTCTGAAAAAACGTCCGACGGAGCGTCCGAAGAAACAAAGGACGAAGAGGCTTCGGAGTCTGCGGAAGAAGAAACGGAAGCGGAACTTTTCGCAATTTCGCTTTCCGCGCCCGCGACGAGCAGAAGCGGCAAAAGAAAATAGAAAATATCCATAGAAGCCGCCTGATCGGTTATTCCCGAAAGCGCGATTACGAGAACGTACAGCGCGGTGAACGCTCTTTGCGGATTTCGTTTATCGAAAACGACCTTATACTTTGAAGCGTAAAACCACACGGAAAGGCTCGCGCCCAAGTATCCCAAAGAACAAATCCACTGCAAAACGGTGTTATGTATAAGTAAAATTCCTTCCCGCTGACTCGGATCGCCCTCGCCTGCAAGGAAGCCGTAGCCGAATATCGGAAATTCTCTGCCCTTTTCTATCGCGAAACGGAAAGCTTCGTCTCTGCCGCTCCAAAAACTCCCCGTCATTTTTCTTATCACTCTGTCGACGATAGGCTTTATCAACTCGTCGTAAAACGCGAACGAGCAGCCTGCTATCGCCAGAATACAAAGCCCCGCGTATAAAAACCGCGTTTTCTTTTCGGAACGCACTACAAACGCTACGGTCACGCCTATTTCGAGAACGGTCGCGACGGCTATCATCATTCGGCAACACGTTTCGAGAACGCCGAAATAATACACGCAGGAAAGCAAAAAATACCAAGCGTCCGTCTTTTTGCCCGCGCCGAGCTTGAAGCAGGATACTATTCCCAAGGTTATCATTATCGCGAACACGTTGACGTTCTGCGCCGCGAAAAAGCTTTCAGGTCCGAAATCCTTGCAGCTTCTTAAAAACGCGTCTAAAAACACTTGAAGGGTAAGACCCGCCGCGCCCCACAAAAACGTAAGCGCAAGTCCGTCCGTAAGCCCTTTGGTAAAGTTCAGCGCTATGAAATACAGCACGAGTACCACCGAGCAGAACCCGAACGTAATAGCTGCGGCAAGCGGATTGAAATTCCCTATCGCCCCCGCAAGAACGAGCGCGACCGAAAACAGAATAAACGGAAAAAACAGCTCGCCTTTAACTACCCGTCCGCCGCTTTTCTTCTTTTCAAGTCCGCGGTAAATCGCAAAAACGAACAGCGAAACGTACGCTGTTCCGACGGCGACCGCGTATAAAACAAGGTGCGGATCGCTTACTATATCGGGTATGACGTACGAAATATAAAGCACGGGAACGAAAACGTTTTTAACGTTCTCGCAAAAAATCAGAATAAGCAAAAACGCCGCAAGATACCCGTATACGGCAAAAAACGTCAACTTGAAAAACCAGCATATAAGTCCGTAAATAAGCGCGGCGGGAACGAAATACCCGCTCTCTAATATCCGCCCGAGCTTTTCCGCGGGCGAGCCTTCTTTTTTTTCTAACATTCCTCTTTCCTTGTTTATTCTTCCGTAACGCCGTATTCCGCCGCTTTGTTCCGACGGTCTTTTCCCGTCCGTACTTTTTCGCCGTCAGAAGCGCAAGTCGCTTGCTGCGGCAAAGAATTTTCCAGTCCCGCAAGGAGCAATATCGGCGTTAAGTATGTAAAAACATCCACCGCGGGCGACTGATCGAAAATACCCGAAAGCGCAACCCCGCCTATCGCGAGTAGATAGAAAATGCGTTTTCTGTCAAAGTTTTTGAACAAAAGCTTATACTTGACCGCGTAAAAATAACTCGTCAAAGCCGTGCCTATCACGCCGAGAGAACAAAGCCATTGTATAATAGTGTTATGCGCAAGAACCACGTTCGTGCGGAGGCTCGGCAAAACTTCGTCAGAAATAAACCCGTAACCGAACACGGGGTATTCGTAAAATCTGTCCCAGCACCATTCCCATAGGCTGTCTCTGCCGTTAAGTCCTCTGTTAAGCTTATCTATAATCATTCCCGCAAATTCAAGAACCTTGTTCCTGAATTTATACGCGCCGAACGCGGCGATTACGAGAAGAACTATCGTAGCGATTAAAAAGTTGCGTTTCTTCGGCGAATAAACGATAAACATAACGTATACCGCTATAAGCACGGGCAAAGATACCGCCATCATAGTGCGGCAACAGCTTAAAAATACCGCGAACATAAGGTACAGACACAAAAGGAAAAACGGCACGTCGGTTTTTTTGCCGACTCCGAGCTTAAAAGCCCCCGCCATTCCGAGCATGAGGTAAATAGCCGCGGTGTTTAAACATTGCGCCGAGAAAAAGAACACCCTCTGATCGACTACCTGCCCGTCGAAAATATTGCCGTTTCTGTATTTTGCGTAGATTATTTCGAGAGAGATAAATACCGCGCCGATAACGAATACTTTCGCGAGGTAAGTTCCGAAATCTTCCGTACAATTTATCGCGAAGATATAAAAGAGCATAACCGCGAGAGAAAGCCCCGCCACGACGAAAAACTGCGCTATATCGAACCTCGATATTCCGCCGAACAGAAACGCCGCGTCCAGAACGAGCAGCGGATAGAAAAGCTTGCCCTTTTTAAGTTTTCCTTTTTCCTTCACGAAGGTTTTTATCGAAAACGCAATAAAAGAAGTCCCCGCAATCGCAACCGATAAAGCGAGCAGAACCGCGGTGTCCTTCGTCATTTCGTCGAACGCGCCGTCTATGTTCTGAATAAAAAACGAAACGTACAGGATAATAGCGTACGCGTTGTTTATCTTTTTGCAGAAAAGGAAAATGCAGGCGAGAACGAGCGCAAAACCCGCGACGACCGCTTCGGTAGAACCTAAAAACCAACATAAAAACGCATAGCAGAAAACCGCGGGAACGAGCCAGACGGACTCGAATATCCGCCGCACCGTTCCGCACGTTCCGAACGCGTTTTCAGTCATTACGTTTTCCGTGTTAAAGTCCATATGAAATCGCCGTCTTTTCGGCAAACTCCTCTCTTTTTCCGCCTTTTCGTATTAAAACGCTTCGTTTTCCGCCGACTTGCGCGAGCAAGCTCGTCAGCGTTTAACTTCCGCCGCATAGAGCCTCCGCCGCTCGCCGACTTGTGCGAACAGACCTGCGCCGCTCGCCCTTCCTGTGCAAGCCGACTTGCGCGAGCCGCCGTATTCCCCCGAGGCTATTCCATATCCTCGAAAAGCTCTATCGCCTTTTTAACGGCAGCGTCCATATTTATGTATTCGTATTTGGCAAGCCTTCCCAGAAGGTAAAGATTTTTATATCCCGCGGCTTCCTCTTCGTACTTTTTATATTTCGCAATATTTTCCGCCGTCGGCACGGGATAATAAGGCTTACCCGAATTTTTTCTGCATTTTTTGGGATACTCCTTCATTATGGCCGACTTATCGCACTTGTCGCATGTGAATTTGGTAAATTCCGAAACCCTCGTATACCTGTGCGAAGCGGTGAAATTCACGACCGCCGCGCGCTGAACGGAAGGCTTGTTGTAAACCTTCGTTTTGAATTTAAGCGTTCTGTAAGGGAGCGCGCCGAAGCGGTAATTAAACAGTTCTTCCACCCTGCCCGTAAAGATAACCGTGCCGTCGAATTCTTTGCCTTTATAATAAATCGTGCCGTTATTGAGCGCGATAAGCTTTGCCGCGTCTGTCTTTAATTTAAGCTTTATGCGCGGATGACGAAGAATATTGTTCACCATTTCTGAAAAACCGTTTTTCGGCATAAACTGATACTCGTCAGTAAAATACCCGCATTTCTCGGAAACGGAGACGGGTACGCGGTTTATAACCGTTCCGCCTATTTCCTCGGGGCGCATGCCCCACTGCTTTTTGGTATATTTAAAATATATGTTTTTATAAACGAACTCCGCAAACGCGCGGATTTCGGGGTTTTTATGGTTTTTAAGCGCGAGTATGGACTCCGAATTTCCTTCGCCTATCTCATCGATAAGCACCTTTCTTATGCGCTCCGCTTTATCCTTCGGATAGCAAAGAGACAACGACCTTAAATTGAACGGCACGGGAACGAGTTTTCCCTTAACGTTTGCAAGTACTTTGTGTTCGTACTTATTCCACTCGGTAAAGCGGGAAAGGAAATCGAACACCTCTTTGTCCTCGGTGTGAAAAATATGCGGACCGTAAGGCTGAATCCTTATTCCGTTCTTATCGACGTAATCGTACGCGTTGCCGCCGAGCGTTCCGCGTTTGTCGAGAACCGTAACGTCTCTGCCGTTTTCGGCAAGGAGTCTCGCTATCGTCGCGCCGGAAAGCCCCGCGCCCACAACTATTATCTTTTCCATTATATTCTCCTCCGCGCGAAAAAACGCTGCGCGCGGTTAATTACTTTGCAATTATTTACTTCTCGGTTATTTGCCGCTTTTTATTTTCGGCTTATTTCTTTTTCTCTTTAATCTCGTTCAGAAATTCGGTTATCCGCTCGGTTGCGGCAACGAGACTCTTCATCGAATACGCGTAAGAAATTCTGACGTAATACTTTCCGAACTCCCCGAACGCGCTGCCGGGAACTACCGCCACGCGCTTTTCGTCGAGAAGCTTTACCGCAAACTCTTCGCCCGTCATTCCCGTGCTTTTCACGCAAGGAAAGAGATAAAACGTGCCTTTCGGCTCGAAACAGGTAAGCCCCGCCTCCGTAAGAGTTCTGTATAAATATTTTCTTCTTTTATCGTACTCGTTCCGCATTTCGGCGACTACCGCGTAGCCGTCCTCCTTGCCGCGGGCAAGCCCCGCAAGCGCGGCGTACTGCGAAATTATCGGCGCGCAAATCGCCGTGTACTGATGAATTTTAAGTATCGCCTCCATAACGGGTTCGGGCGCGCAGACGTAACCGATACGCCAGCCCGTCATCGCGAACGACTTGGAAAACCCGCTGATAAGCGCAACTCTTCCTTCAAGCTCCTTAAAAGACGCCGCCGAACGGAAAGGCTCTTCTCCGTAGGTAAGCTCGGCGTATATTTCGTCCGTCACCACGAACAGGTCGTGCTTTAATATGACGGGTATGATTTTCTCTATGTATTCCTTTTCCATAACCCCGCCCGTAGGATTGTTGGGATAAGGAAATATCAGCGCTTTCGTCCTTTTTGTTATAACGGACTCCAAAGCTTCGGGCGTGAGTTTAAAGCCCGTTTCGCCGTCTGTCGGGACGGGTACGGGTTTGCCGCCCGCAAGTTCTACGCACGGCGCGTAAGAAACGTACGCGGGATCGGGAACGAGTATTTCGTCGCCCTCGTCCGTAATCGCGCGGAGAGTCGCGTCTATCGCCTCGCTCGCGCCGACGGTTACGACTATCTCTTCCGCAGAAAAGCACACGTCAAAGCGCGCCGCGAGGTAAGAAGAAATTTCTTCCCTGAGCGGCAGAAGCCCCTTGTTGGAGGTATATTGCGTGTAACCCTTCTGAACGGTTTTTATACCCGCCTCTCTGATGTTCCACGGCGTTATGAAATCGGGTTCGCCTACGCCCAGCGAAATAACGTCCTTCATTTCGGACGCCATATCGAAAAACTTTCTGATACCCGAGGGTTTTAAGCTTTTAGCCCTGCGGCTTACGAAATCTCTCACGCCTGTACTATCTGCCTTTCAATTTCTTCGGCGGGGCGGGTTATCTGCCCTTCTATTTTGTATTTTTTGAGTATAAAGTGGGTGGCAACCCCCGTTATGCCGTTTATTACCGAAAGCTTTTCGGCGATAAATTTCGCAATATCGGTGATGCCGTCGCCCTCTACGAACACGGCGAGATCGAAACCGCCGCTCATAAGATAAAGGCTCTGCACTTCCTTAAAAGAATACAGCTCCTCGGCGTACGCGTCGAAGCCTTTAAGCTTTTGCGGCGCAACCTTGACCTCTATGAGAGCCTGAACCTTTTTATCCTCTGCTATTTCGGTGTTGACGATTGCGGCGTATTTGACTATCGCGCCCTTTTCTTCGAGCGAGCGCACCGCGGCTTCCGCTTCTTTTTCGGTCGCGCCGGTGATGTCCGCAAGCTGTTTATAAGAATATCTCGCGTTCTCCGTGAGAAGTCCGAGCAGTTCTTTTTCGAGTTGATTCATAAAAAATACACTCCCGCCATAATTATCCTATTATAATAGACGATAACATTATACATTTAAAGAAGCCCTTTTGTCAATACATAAGTTGATTTTATTTTTTCTTTGTGATAGAATAAAGAAAGCCGCAAGGGCGAAAGGAAGCGAAATCGTTAAGAAAAATGGTAAGAATTTGGGCGAAGGTAATGAAAAACGGGAAGATAATGAAGCAGTTCGTATACGAACGCGAAGGAACGACGGACTATTCGATATTTTTTGAATACGTCAGAGATATATGCGAAGCCCTCGATATACCCACGCCCGTACTTATAAAAACGCATTTATTCAACTACGCAAAGTACAACACCGTACGTTTTACCGCAGACGATTTCGTGGAAAAAACGGATTTCGATAAGTTAGTGCTTGAAAACCTTATGCTGTAAAAGAAATTTCGGAGCTTGTTAAAGCTCCTTTTTTTCTGTCCTGCTCCTTCTTTTCGGACGACGCGGTTTGAATAATTTTCTTTTTCTTTGCGCATACTCCCTTTCGGGAGGAAACGCTTTATGAAAATAACGACTATAATCGCTTTTATCCTCGTGCTTACGGGGGCGATAATATGGGGACTCGTGGGAATTTTCGACTTTAACCTCGTCGCCGCGCTGTTCGGCGCGGGCAGCGGCGCAGTCATTTCGAGAATCATTTACGGTCTCGTCGGAATTTCCGCGTTGTGGCTTATTTTCTACTGGATTTTATACAATCCGTTCAAGAGAATAGACTAACCGCCGAAAAAACGCCGCCCGCAGGAAACTTTTTCCCGCAGACGGCGATTTTTTTATTTAAATTTAATAATTTTTCCGCTATACCTTTAAAAAATTTACAGCAGGCATTTAACGCCCTTTTCTCTCATTCTCATCACGGGAAGCATTAAAAACGTTCCCAAAAGGTACACCGAAACGCCCTGCCCCGCTATCAGAAACAACACCTGAATCATATACGCGTATTCAAGGCTTTCGTAGCAGAACAGCCATATAAGCGGCAACAAAAACGCGTTGAGAAGCACGGGAAAAATTCCGCCGACCGCAATTTTTAACCACGTTTTCTTGAATACCCGCCCCGCCGCGTAAGTAAGGCACGCCGCCAGAAGCGTCACCACGCTCCCGAAAATCACGTCGTATACAACGCACCCCGAAACGAGGTTTGCAAGTATACACCCCGCGAAAAGCGCGGGTATCGCTTCGGGAAAAAGAAGCGGCAAAAGCGTTAAGGCTTCCGACACTCGGAACTGAATCGCGCCGCTCGCGACGGGCAGAACCGCCATCGTCAGCACGAAATAAAGGGCGGCTATTACTCCAGCCCGCGCAACTAACTTAGTAACCGTTTTCCGCATAAAAAAATCCTCCGCAGATTCTGGTCACCGCAAAGGACTTTTAATATAGTTTTGTCTTTTGTCGGTTTTTTTAATCGGAAGTGTTGACCGAAAACCTTCCGTTGCGAGTATTGTAGCACTTTCCGAAATAAAAAGCAACCGTTTTTCGCGGCTGAATTCCCTCTTCGCGCGCAAAATTTCGCTTTTTAAGTCCGACGACGCCGCCGAACTTGAATTTGAACTTTTCGATTACGCCGCCGAACCCGAATTTCAGCTCAATTCTTTAAGCGCGGGCGTAAAAGCGCGTTTTATTTTACCGAGCTCCTCTTCGGGCGCGCTTTCCACGCGGTAATAATCGTTATCGGTAAGCATTAAAAAGACGTCCATCTGTTCCGCCGCCGTCTCGTTCCACAAAGATTTTATAAGGGTGCGAAAGCCTCTGCTACAACTTTCGGTCATCACCATGGAATAGACCTTGACGAGGTTCTTTTCAAGCGTTAAAATATCCGTCAGACTGTCTTTTTCGTTAAGAGTTATATCCGCTTTGTAATTCATATTCCGCCTCCTTAAAGCATTTCGAGAAGGGATTTGAACCTCTTCTCGTGACCGTCCGCTATCGCGTTCATCTTTGCGGAAAGCTTGGGATCGGTCAGCACGCGCGCATACAACCGCGCTTTTTTGCAGGCGTTCTCTTCGAGCGAGAGAAGATCGGAAATAAGCGTACATTCTTTGGTCGTGAGCATATTTGCCATAAAAATTCTCCTTAAAAATTTTTATGGTTATGCCCTTTTTAGTGATTTTTAATACTCTTTCGGCTGAATTTTGCCTTTTTATTTTAGCTCCACCGTCTCGCAGGTTTTAACGAAATACGGTCTCAGGTTTTTATAATCTGTCTCGGCAATCTCCGTATTTTCCCGTTTTCCGTTTACGCCGATTATTTCCCCCTCGTCGTTCAAATACCCGAAGCCGTTGAAACCAAAATAATATTTCTTTTTATCCTGCGCGCCGTGCTTTATGAAAGGGTTTTCCTTGTCCGAGCCGCCCGACGGCGTTTCTTTCCAGCTTTCCCCGAGCAAGCTTAAATACAGCTTGTCGCGATAAATATACCCCACAGACCAACGCGTTTCGTGTTTTTCTTCCGCTTCGGGGTTTTCTTTTCTGCCGCCGTCGGAAGTATAAGCCACGATAAAAACTCTCGGCTTTTCGTCAAACGTATAAACGAACTCAACGTCCGTAACGTCGTAATAATATCCGCCGTACGCCCCGCCGAAGTGATACTTTTCTTCCAAAACTCGCTCGATTTTCGCCTTGTATTCGCTCTCGTCGAACTCTTTTTGAGCTTTATCGAGATAATATTTGGGCGGATAAAAGAACGCGAGATAAATAAAATACCCGAAACACAGCGCGAATATTACAAAAGCCGCCGCCGAACAACCGATTTTAATCGCCTTTTCCGTACCCGTCGCGGTTGCCCGTCTTTTCGCGAGAGAAACGACAAGCTTCACAAATACTACGATCGCGACGAGTGCCGCCGCTAATAAAAATATGACTAATCCTACGTCCATTTTTCCTCTCCCCGCACTCCTCCAAGCGGTTTTATTCTTTTAATTCGTAAACGTAATAATTTACTATATACGGTCGAAAATCTTCCCCGCCGTCTTCGGGAATTTCTTTGTTCTCGAATTCGCCGTTCACGCCGATTATTTTCCCCTCGTCGTTTAAATACCCGAAACCGTTAAAACCAAAATAATATTTCTTTTTATCCTGTGCGCCGTATTTTATGAACGGGTTTTCGTCGTCCGAGCCGTGCAACGGCGTTTCTTCCCAATACTCACCGAGCAAGCTCATATACGGTTTGTCGCGATATATAAATCCTACCGCCCAACGCGTTTCGTATTTTTCCTCCGCTTCGGGTTTTTCTTTTCTGCCGCCGTCGGAAGTATAAGTCACTATAAAAACTCTCGGCTTTTCGTCAAAGGTATAAACGAACTCAACGTCCGTAACGTCGTAATAATATCCGCTGTACGCCCCGCCGAAATAGTATTTTTCCTCTAAAATTCGTTCGATTTTCGTTTTGTATTCAGCTTCGTCGAACTCTTTTTGAGCTTTATCGAGATAATATCTTTTCGGAAGCTTGTAAACCATAAGGTATACGGCGGAAATAAGGCTTACCGCAAACAATAGCCCCGTTATCGAAAGAGTGATTATTCGCGCCGTCTGTCCTTGTCTTTCTCCGACCTTTTTTCTTTTTATCGTCGCGACGAGAACGGGCGTAAAAATCGCCGCCATAGCTATCGCCGCGATTAGAAACAGAAGAATAAATTCCCCTTCCATACCTTTCTACACTCCTTTAACGTAATCACACAAAAAACAATAAGGTTGCCGCGCACCGCCAAAATGTGCGCTTACCGTCTGTCAGACGCCTTTTATTATCTTGCTTTTTAATTATACCATATTTTGGGCGTTTGTCAATACCACTTTTTAATACCCGAGCGTTGTCGTTTGTCCGTTATCGCTTACGATAAAATCACCCCCGCCGTTTCTCGCAAATCAATCGGCAAATAAACCGAAAACAATGAGCAAAAAAGTCTCTGACAGGTCGCAAACGAGGCACAACCTCTTTTCTCCACGTTCATAAACCCTTCCTTTTATAAATTACGGTATAATTTACTTAAAAAATTTCCCCCGTAGCGTTGACTATTCCGTACTTTAATTGTATAATAATTAGCGGTAGAATTTATTATTACTATCGGAGGATTTTATATAATGAAAAAATTGACTATCGACGGCAACACAGCCGCCAGCCACGTTGCCTATGCGTTCAGCGAGGTAGCGGCAATTTACCCGATAACCCCCTCCTCTCCTATGGCGGAGGTTGCGGACGAGTGGTCCGCTACGGGCAGAGTTAATATGTTCGGCGAAAAGCTTCGCCTTGCCGAGATGCAGTCCGAAGCGGGCGCGGCGGGTGCGGTTCACGGTTCTCTCACCGCGGGCGCGCTTACCACCACTTACACCGCAAGTCAGGGACTTCTCCTTATGATTCCGAATATGTATAAGATCGCGGGCGAACTTCTCCCCACCGTCTTCCACGTCAGCGCGCGCGCTCTTGCGGCGCACTCTCTGAACATCTTCGGCGATCATTCGGACGTTATGGCGTGCCGTCAGACGGGATTTGCAATGCTCGCATCGAACTCCGTTCAGGAAGTTATGGACCTTGCGCTCGTAGCGCACCTTTCCACTTTGAAAGCAAAGGTTCCGTTCCTGCACTTCTTCGACGGGTTCAGAACCAGCCACGAAGTCAGCAAAATAGACGTTATAGACTACGACGAAATGAAAGCTCTCGTAGATATGAACGATATAGCGGATTTCCGTTCCCGCGCGCTCAATTTCGAGCATCCCGTTCAGAAGGGTACTGCGCAGAACGCGGACACCTATTTCCAGAACAGAGAAACGGCTAATAAGTATTACAACGCTACCCCCGCTATCGTTCAGGAAATGATGGACAAGGTTTCCGCTTTGACCGGAAGATCCTATCACCTGTTCGATTACGTCGGCGCGGCGGACGCGGAAAACGTCGTCGTGCTTATGGGCAGCGGCGCGGACGCGGTTGAAGAAACGATTAACAAGATGAACAAAGAAGGACACAAAGTCGGTCTTCTGAAAGTCAGACTTTACAGACCTTTCGCAATAGACTCTTTCGTAGAAGCTCTTCCGAAAACGGTTAAGAAAATCGCCGTTCTCGACAGAACGAAAGAAGCGGGTTCGCTCGGCGAGCCTTTATACCTCGACGTATGCTCCGCTCTCCTCGAAAAGGGCATAACCGACGTCAAAGTCGTAGGCGGCAGATACGGTTTGGGTTCAAAAGAGTTCAACCCCTCTATGATATACGCGGTTTACAAAAACCTCGAGCAAGCCGAGCCGAAGAATCATTTCACCGTAGGTATTCACGACGATCTTACCGGCACTTCGCTCGATTTTTCCGAACAATACAACGCCGCCCCCGAAGGAACGGTTTCCTGCAAGTTCTGGGGACTCGGTTCTGACGGAACGGTCGGCGCGAACAAGAACTCGATTAAAATCATCGGCGATCACACCGATATGTTCGTTCAGGGTTACTTCTTCTACGACTCCAAAAAGTCGGGCGGCATAACCGTATCGCACCTCCGCTTCGGCAAAACGCCCATTCAGTCGGCATACCTTATCGACGCGGCGGATTTCGTTCAATGCTCCAACCCCTCGTACATCACTCGTTACGATATGACGGGCGACATTAAGGAAAACGGCACGTTCCTCTTTAATACTTCCGCAAAATCGGCGGCAGAACTCGAAGAAGTGCTTCCCGCGGCGGTTAAGCGCGACATCGCAAAAAAGCATATCAATCTTTACGTTATAGACGCAATAGATATTGCGGCAAAACTCGGTCTTCGCGGCAGAACGAACACTATTTTGCAGTCCGCGTTCTTTAAGGTCGCAAACATTATTCCTTACGACCAAGCCGTTGAGTACATGAAGAAAATGGCGTATAAATCCTTTGCGAAGAAAGGCGACGCGGTCGTTCAGATGAACTACAACGCTATCGATTCGGCGGCGGCAAACCTTATCAAAATCGACGTTCCCGCTTCGTGGGAAAACGCTACGACGGGCGCGCCCATGGCGGACGTCGCGGACGACAAGTACTTTAAGGAAATCGTTCACCCGATACTTTCCCTTAAAGGCGACAATCTTCCCTCCTCCGCTTTCAACGCGGACGGTTCTGTTCCTACCGGCACGACGAAGTTCGAGAAGCGCGGCGTTGCCGTAAACGTTCCTATGTGGGACGCGTCAAAGTGTATTCAATGCAATCAATGCGCGTTCGTTTGCCCGCACGCTTGTATTCGCCCCGCGATCGTAGAAGCCGGCGCGAACAAACCCGCAAGCTTCGCCACCAAGGAAATGATAGGCAACAAGGGCTACGAATTCCGTATTCAGGTTTCCCCGCTCGACTGTATGGGCTGCGGCGTCTGCGCGGACATCTGCCCCGCAAAAGAAAAAGCGATTACCATGGTTCCCTTCCATACCATCGTGGAAGAAGAAAAGGTCAACTACGAGTTCTCCGAAAATCTTCCCGAACAGGACGTTTCCGCTTGCCCCGGCTGCAAGACGAGTACGGTCAAGGGTTCGCAGTTCAATAAACCGCTGTTCGAGTTCTCGGGCGCGTGCGCGGGTTGCGGCGAAACGCCTTACGTCAAGCTCGTAACGCAACTTTTCGGCGACAGAATGATTGTTGCAAACGCAACGGGTTGTTCCTCCATTTACGGCGGTTCTTCCCCCACCTGCCCCTATACCAAGAACAAAGAAGGTCACGGACCTGCGTGGGCAAACAGCCTTTTCGAGGACAACGCGGAATTCGGTTACGGCATTAACCTCGCTTACGGCGCGCGTCGCAATAAGATAGAAGAGGATATGCGCGCGGCGTACGATGCGGTAAACGAAAAGACAAACGCGGCGTTTGCGGCGTGGCTCGACGGTAAAGACGACGCCGACAAGAGCAAAGCGGCGGCGGCTATGGTAAGAGAAGCTCTCGAAACCGAAACCGCAGAAGGTCTCGATTATATCAGAGCGAACCTCGACTGCCTCGTTAAACCTTCCGTATGGATATTCGGCGGCGACGGCTGGGCGTACGACATCGGCTACGGCGGACTCGACCACGTTCTCGCATCGGGCGCAAACGTGAACGTACTCGTTCTCGATACCGAAGTTTACTCCAACACCGGCGGACAAGCGAGCAAATCGACTCCTACCGGCTCGGTTGCGAAATTTGCGGCGGCAGGCAAGAGAACGAAGAAGAAAGACCTCGGCATGATGGCTATGAGCTACGGCTACGTTTACGTCGCTCAATGCTCGATGGGGTCTAACAAGCAGCAGCTCCTCAACGCGATGCTCGAAGCCGAAAAATACGACGGACCTTCGCTTATCATCTGCTATGCTCCGTGCATTAACCACGGTATCAATATGACCAAGTCGCAGGAAGAAGAAAAGAAGGCGGTCGATTGCGGCTATTGGCAGCTTTACAGATACAACCCCGCGCTCGAAGCGGAAGGAAAGAATCCTTTCACCTTGGACAGCAAAGAACCGACGGGAGATTACAGAGCGTTCCTGCTCGGCGAAACGAGATACGCTTCGCTTATGAAGGCTCGTCCCGAAACGGCGGAGAAGCTGTTTGAAAAGACGCAGGAAGACAGCAAGGAAAGGCTCGATACCTATAAACGCCTTGCAGGCAAAGAATAAGAAACGGATTTTCTGCGGATTATCTTTGGAGCGGACTTTGCGGTTTTTCTATCGTAAAACCTGAAAGAACCGATACCGAAGAAGAAACGGACTTATCCGAGCGAAAAATTTAAAAACGGAACGCCCCGACGGTTTTTCTAAAACCGTCGGGGCGTTTTTTGATTATCGAGACAAAATTATTGAAAACCGAAGATATAACGCACGCTATCCTGAACGACAATATAAGTCTCGCTATTTTCAAGAAAATATAAGAGACAACTAATGAAAAACCTATGAAATAACAAGATGAAACAACGCAAATACGATAAAGATCGCATACAGGTAGTAACTGTATGCGTAAAATTTAACGCAAAGCAATTCGTGTCATTCTGCACGCCCTTGACCTGCAATCTTTGACGGGCATAGTGCTTCGTAGCATAGCGGAGAACAGTTCTTCCCCTCTCGCAAAAAGAAAAAATAGAAAAGCATAATGTGTCATTCTGAGCGTTGCCCGCAGAGGCAATCCCGCGAAGAATCTCATCAGTTTATGTCGCGTTGAGATTCTTCGTAAGAAAAGACAAGAGGCTTGTATCAGAATGACAGAACTGCTTTTAGTTTGCAGATTCTTAGTAAGTCGGTCAGGGAAGAACGGCTCAGAATGACAATTAGGGGTTTTATATAAAATAAAGGTTTTTCGTAAAATCCGTCAGGACGGATAGTTTCAGAATGACAGAACATATTTTCTCAGGGAAAAAACCAAAAACGGCGGGAGCAAGCCCCCGCCCTACGGTATATATACCATGGTGACGAGAAATATTCTCTCACACCGCACAACGTATACAGTTTGTAACTGTACATACATATATATGAATGCAAACACCTGACAATATGCGTTGTCTCGCAAGCCAAATATGCGCATAATTTGCATATAATATAATTAAAAAGCATACTTTTAAAAAAACATAAAAGTCCGCTTATAAAGCTATTTGAAATATTGCGCTCAAAAACCCTTGCGGGGCAAGTTTTCTCGTATTATAACGTAGTAACTTTACAAAAAAATTTATCGAGGACTTCGTTGATTGCGCTTCGCCTTCGGCAAACCGCGGTTTCTTATTGAAATACTGCGTTCAAAAGCCCCCTTGCGAACAAATTTCAATTTGTATTATGACGTTGTACTGCTCGCAAAAACAACTTTTTCATCAAAACCCGAAAACGTCTTCGGAAGCTCTTTCTTGCGTAGCCGTGCGCCTTTCCTCTTCTACGGCAGCTTTGAAATCGTTCAGGCTTATTTGTCTGTTTATTTCGTCTATTTTATCAAGACACGCCGTACGAAGCTTTCCCGCGTCCTTTTTTGCTTTTTTATAAATAAACCAAGGAACGGCAATCACTGCCGCGCTAAACAAAATAGTTCCCCAACGGGACAAGATTACGTCAAAAAAGTCCCAACCGTAAATCCTTCCGATTAGAGCTCCGGCAAAAGTCACCCCTAACAATCCTCCGCCGATATAACTTCCTACCGTATACAAAATCTTTTTTAGTCCCACCTTCTTAATCTTGTTCACCTCTTCAAGCGCGTCAGTCACTTCTTTCTTATATGAGAGAAGCTCTTCGTTCGTCATAACAGTTATATCCCTGTTTTTAACGTCCTCAATACAATCGATCATATCCTTTCTCCTTCCGTTTATATTTTTATCCAAGCTTTATGCCGCTTGCATAAATAAATTTTTGCCCCTATTTACGCATATCTTATCCGCTAATCGCGAATAATAGCCGTACACAGTGAAACACGACGCTCGAAAACCCTTGTGGGGCTTGTTTTCTCGTATTATAACTTAGAAACTTGACAAAATAAGATTTTGTCGGCAACTACCGTTGCTTGCGCTTCGCCTTCGGCAAATCGCAGTTTCTCGTTGAAATACTGCGCTCGAAAACCCTTGCGGGGCAAGTTTTCTCGTATTATAACACAGAAACCCGACAAAAAATTGTCGGCAACTACCGTTGCCTGCGCTTCGCCAAAGGCAAAGCGCGGTTTCTTGTTGAAATATTGCGCTCGAAAACCCTTGCAAGCAAGTTTTCTCGCTTATATTATAGAGGCACAATGTGCCTTTTGTCAAGTGAAAAATGGCACACTGTGCTATATTTTTGTTATGATAGAGCTTAAAGATATTCAAAAAAGATTGCGCGACGAAATAAAAGCAAGTAACCTCACCCAAAAAGAAATCGCCGAAAGGCTCGGGATAAACCCTTCCACCGTCAGCAAATATTTAAGGCTCGACAAGTTCCCCGCAATCGACACATTCGCTAATCTTTGCGAAATTTTAGAGGTTTCCGCCGACGAAATTTTAGGGTTAAAAAAATAAAGCAGGCGTTCCCGACAGCAACCCCTGCTTTTTTTCTTATTTTCGCGCCCGCTTTTTACGCCGCTTTTCTTTTTTCTTCTTTTTCCTTAACCGCCGCCCCGCGTCTTCCCTTTTAAGTCTCTTTCCGTCTCGCCGAGCCGCTTTTTCCTGTCCTCACCCGCGTTTTTTCTGCGCTTTCCCGTAGTTTTCTCTCGTTTCCCTTATTTCCCGCGCCGTTCGCGCCTCAACTTATTTCTTTCTCTTGATTTTCCCGCCCTCTATCTCTATGCGGTTATAATTTTTGGAAAGCCCGAACACCCCGCGCGGAAGCTCGGTCGCGGTGAACACCGTTTGCAGCTTTTCCACCGCAGATAAAAGCTTTTTCTGCCGCGTTTTATCGAGTTCGGACAGAACGTCGTCTAAAATAAGCGTCGGGTATTCCTTGAATTTCGCGTAAAACGCTTCGGTTTCCGCAAGCTTCAACGCGAGCGCGACGGTGCGCTGCTGCCCCTGCGAGCCGTATATCCGCGCGTCCGCCCCGCTTATCGTAAATTTTATATCGTCTCTGTGCGGACCTATCGAGGTAAAGCCGAGCCGAATATCTTTCGGAATCGCCGTCTTTAAGTCCTCTTTCACGGCGTAAGCTATCTCGTCAAGCTCGCCGTAATACCCGCTTTCCGTCTTCATTTTAAGCGTCTCCTTCCCGCCCGAAAGCAACGCGTGTTTTTCTTCCGCTACGGGCGAAAGCTCCGTCAGAAATTCGTTCCTCGCCTTGATTATCACCGCCGCCTGCCGCGCAAGCTGCTCGTCCCACACGGGCAACGTTTCGTAAATAACGTTCTCTTTCGGGTTTTTTAAAAGCACGTTTCTCTGCGCGAGAATTTTATTGTACCGCGCGAGCGCGTAAAAATACGTCCTCGACATCTGCGACAGCGAAATGTTCATAAACCGCCGTCTGTCCTCGGGTGCTTCCTGCACGAGCTTCAATTCCGAGGGATTAAAGAACACGCTGTGAATATTGCCGAGAAGCTCGCCTATTTTAAGCACTTCCAGCCCGTTCACGAACACGCGCTTTTTATCCGTCGCGGAAAAAATTATTTTAACTGACACCCCGCCGTATATAGAAGAAGCCTCGCCCGAAATTTCCGCCCGTTCCTCGCCCGATTTTATCAGAATTTTATCCTTATTCGCGCGCGGAGAATAGCCCGTACACAAAAAAAACATCGCTTCGGCGGCGTTCGTTTTTCCCTGGGCGTTTTTCCCCGTCAAAATATTTATTCCGTCTCGGAACTCGAAAACCTCGCTTTCATAGTTGCGGAAATTTTTTAATGTGAGCCTTTGTATATTCATACGCGAAATAAAAAACTTTTTAAAAAAGCAAGAAATAACTTTATTTTATTTTAAAAATATTATATAATGTTTTTTACTCAAATGCAAACGAAACGAACGAAAAAGGAGAGGTACGAATGGAAAGTTACGAAATTTTATGGAAAAACGCGCTTATGGAGCTGGAAAAAACGGTCAGTTCCATTTCCTTCGATACCTATGTCACACAGCTTAAACCCGTCGATCTTAAAGGCTCGACGCTCGTTTTATGCAACGAAAGCCGCCTTATAGTAGATACCGCGTCCGTCAAGCTCGGCGATAAAATCCGCGACGCGATTAAAAAGATCAACCCCGAATACACCGAAATTGAAGTAGTCGTCGCAAAGGACCACGACGAATATCTCTCCCGCTACGCCGCGGAGGACGAAGGCTTTGCGCCTGTCGAAAATCAAAGCGCGCCGATTAACCCCAAATTTACCTTCGACTCCTTCGTCGTAGGCTCTTCCAACGAGCTTATTTACGCCGCCGCCAAAGCGGTTGCGGAAAACCCCGGCGAGGCTTATAACCCACTGTTCATTTACGGCGGCACGGGACTCGGCAAAACGCATATTTTAATGGCTGTCGCTAACTACATAAAGCTCCACAACCCCACGCTTAACGTTTTATACGCGACCTGCGAGCAATTTACGAATCAGCTTATAGACAGCATCGGCAGAGGCAAAGGCTCTCCCGCCGATTTCAGAAAAAAATACAGAAACGTAGACGTTCTGCTTATCGACGACGTACAGTTCCTTGCAAAAAAACAAGGTATACAGACGGAGTTCTTCCACACCTTCAACGAACTCGTTATGCAGAACAAACAGGTCGTTCTGACCTCCGACCGACCGCCCAAGGAAATCGAAGTTTTGGAGGACAGACTCCGCACCCGCTTCGAGGGCGGACTTCTCGCAGACGTTCAGGCGCCCGATCTCGAAACGCGTATCGCGATTCTCCGTCGCAAGTCGGAAGAGCAGAAATGCGTCATCGACATCAATGTTCTCTCTTATATCGCGGAAATGAACGACTGCGATATTCGTTCGCTTATCGGCAAGCTCACGAAGGTAATTTTCGCAAGCAAGCTCCACGAACGCCCCATCACGATAGAACTCGTGAACGAAGCGCTCAAAGAATCCGCAGGCGAACGGCAGGAAGAACTTCAAATGGACGACATTATAAACTGCGTCTGCAATTTCTACAAGGTTTCCCGCACGGACATACTCGGCAAAAAGAAAAACAAAGAATTCGTTGAACCGAGACAGATTTGCATATACCTTATCACAGATATGATGAATCTTCCGCTTGTGACGATAGGCGAAAAAATGGGCGGCAGAGACCACGCGACCATAATTTACGCGCGCGACAAAATCGCCGAACTCATCAAAACGGACGACCAGCTTAAAACGGAAATAAACGACATCAGAAAGATGCTCCTTAAAGAATAAAGACGAAGAAAAACTATGACGGAATTTAGCGAAGGACGATACGGCGCGGTAGTCGTCGGCGCGGGACACGCCGGCAGCGAAGCCGCGCTTGCGCTCGCAAGAACGGGAATCAAAACGGCTATGCTCACCCTTAATCTGGACAGTATAGCCTTTATGGCGTGCAATCCGTCCGTCGGAGGCACGGCAAAAGGTCAGATAGTGCGCGAAATAGACGCGCTCGGCGGCGAAATGGGCATAAACGCCGATAAATCGTTGCTTCAAATCCGTATGCTTAACCGCGGCAAGGGCGCGGCGGTCAGGTCGCTGCGCGGTCAGGCGGATAAAAATCTTTATCACCGCAATATGAAAAAAACGCTTGAAAGTACGGAAAATCTCCGCATTTTGCAGGGCGAAGCGGTGGAAATTCTCGTGGAAAACGGCAAGGTCAAGGGCGTGAAAACGGCGTTCGGCGGCGTACTTTATTGCGACGCGGTAGCCCTTGCGACGGGCGTTTACCTCAACGGAAGCGTCATCGCGGGCGAATGGCAACGCTCTTCCGGTCCGAACGGATTTCAGCCCGCAAACGAGCTTACCGCAAACCTTATAGACCTCGGTTTTTCGGTGAGAAGATTCAAAACGGGTACGCCCGCGCGAGTGGACAGAAAAACGATAGATTTTTCCCGCCTCGAAATTCAGAACGGCGAAAAGGATATTTACCCCTTTTCCTATATGACGGAGAGACTCCCTGTCGAGCAGATGCCCTGTTATCTCACATACACCACACCGAAAACGCACGAAATAATCCGCGCGAACCTGCACCGTTCCCCGCTCTATTCGGGTATGATAAAGGGTACGGGACCGAGGTACTGCCCTTCGATAGAAGATAAAGTAGTGAGATTTGCGGATAAAGAACGGCATCAGCTGTTTTTAGAACCCGAGGGCGCGGACACCGACGAGATTTACGTTCAAGGGCTTTCCACCTCTCTCCCCCACGACGTGCAGAAAGAAATGTACAGGAGCGTTTTGGGGCTTGAACGTTGCGAAATCATGCGCTACGCCTACGCCATCGAATACGACTGTATAGACTCGCTCGATTTATACCCCACTTTGGGCTATAAAAAGATAGAAGGCTTGTATACCGCGGGGCAGATTAACGGCACGAGCGGTTACGAAGAAGCCGCCGCGCAGGGGCTTATCGCGGGGCTTAACGCTTCTTTGTATCTGCGCGGGGAAGAACCCTTGGTTATCCGCCGCAACGAGGGATATATAGGCGTCCTTATAGACGACCTCGTGACGAAAGGCACTAACGAGCCTTACAGAATGATGACGAGCCGCGCCGAACACAGAATAGTTTTGCGGCAGGACGATCCCGATATGCGGCTTACCGAAAAGGGGCGCGCCGCGGGGCTTGTGAAAGACGATCGCTACGCGGTATTTCTTAAACGCAAAGAAGAATACGCGCGCGCAACCGCCGAAATGAACAAACCGCTTAAACCGAGCGAGACCGAGGAATTTTTGGTAAGCGTCGGCGGAACGAAAGCGAACGTCGCGTTGAGCGCGGCGGACCTCGTGAGAAGGGGCGTTTCTCTTCAAACGATTGCGAAAAAACTCGGCGGGTACGAAGGCATAAGCCGCGATATTATGGACACGGCGGAAACGGACGCGAAATACGCGGGATATATCCAAAAAGAGCAGGAACAGATAGACAAAGCGATAAAATACGAAGAAAGACTGCTCCCCGAGGACGTGGACTATTCCACGATTCAGGGGCTTCGGCTGGAGGCGAGACAGAAGCTGAATAAAATCCGACCGAAAAGCCTCGGACAAGCGAGCAGAATTTCGGGCGTTTCCCCAGCCGATATAACCGTTTTGATGGTTTACTTAAAGTCGGGGAAATAAACCCTTGCATTGAACTAAATAGAAAAGCAAATCGCCGTGCGACCTGAATTTTCAGGTCGCACGGCGATTTTATTCGTTTCATGCAATTCTTAAAAACGCTTGTAATTAAACAAAGACTGTGATATACTTTCCTAACCGATACGAAAGAGGAAAAAGCGTATGAACGAGAGATATAATCTTGCATTTTTAAACTTTATCAGAATTTTTCTTGCAATTTCAATCACCTTTTGGCACTGCGTAGGCTGTCAGTTCGGTTTCAATTTTGAAAATTACAGAATACTTGAAATCTGGCGATATTTTACCGTTTGCGGAGGAAATCAAGTCTTTTTCCTTATCAGCGGTATGACCTTCTTTTTGGCTTACTATCCGAAACTCTCACAACAGAAATTAACGATAAAAAAATTTTTGGCAAAAAGAGCGATAAAAATATATCCTCTTGCAACCGCCGCAACGCTTTTTGCCTTTTTGATAGCGGTTTTAAGAACGTTCATGTTAAAAGGCGAAAATTCGTTTTCATTCAATCAACTGTTTTTAGACCTTGTATTTTTCGGCAACACGATTTTCAGATACGGCTACGGCTTTTATAACGGACCGATTTGGTATCTTGCTTCGCTTTTCTTCTGTTATTTAGTCGCCGCGCTTATAATTTCCCTCACCCGCAAAAAGCCTTGCGCAGTTTGGTTTGTTATCCCGCTGTTTATAGGAATTTATATATGCGAAGCGGGCGGAACTTTGCCGTTTTTCAATAATTTTCAGCTCGGAATGGGGTTGTACAATTTCTTTTCAGGATTCTTTTTTATGCCGATTCTCCAAAGAATTATTCGTCTCGGCAAAATTAAACTGTCGATACTGCGCGTCGTATGCTTTCTTTTTGCGTGCGCGACGATCACGCTGTTTATAAAAAAGGATTTTTCAACGAGCTATTTCGGGAACGGAGACGTGGCTTTCAATCTCGTGATATGGATGCCTCTGTTTATCGCGCTTTACGGCACGAAAATCAACGCGCTTTTTTATAATAAATTTTTCGACTTTTTAGGCGAGCTTTCGTTCTCGATATACGTTATTCACATTGCGTTGAACGCCGCGTTTAATTTCACGGTCGATCTATTCAATTTAGACGGAATCGCGACTTCCATATTTTTGATTTATTACGCCGTCCTTGCCGTCGTTGCGATTTCCGCGACGTGGGGTTTTAAAAGGCTTGGCAAAGCTTTATCTGATAAGCTATTTACGCCCTCCGAACAGCCGAAAACTTTATACGAGGAAAAGGCTGCGTAAAAAGGCGTTTTATTCTTGTTTACCACTAACCTTAAACCACGCTGGGCGACCTGAAAATTCAGGTCGCCCCGCGATTTTATTTCGGTCTTTAATTACCCTGTCGCTTTTGTAATTACGGTTTTCTTCTTTTATGATGCTCACATTTTTTGCCCGTTGCTTCGTCGATAGAGCCTAATATCGCGCAGATTATTCCGCCTACGGGAAATACCACCCACGCGGGATGCCATTTGTCAAACGCAAGACCGAGCGTTAAAAATATCGCCGTCGCGATAAGCATAACCACGCCGCCGAATCTGCCGACGCCGTGTTCTTCGTTTCTCTCCCTCGTATATTCGGGCGCAAGCCTTTTTACCATCGCACCGAACCGCATTCCGGAAACGATAAAAACAGTAACCGCCGCCGCGATAAGCACAAAGCCCGTAACCATTCCTATACAGAGTATAAGCGTTACATTCTCGCTGCCTTCTTCGGTCGCGCCGCCGAACACAAAGCCCATAACCGCAAGAATACAAAGTGCGACGCCGAAGCTTATTCCCTTTGCAAATCTCGCTATCGAGGGCTTCCATTCATCGCTTTTCACGCTCAGATAATACATTGCGTCCTTTATCCCCGCGTATACGATAATCGGCACGCCGACAGCGAAGAACGCAAACATTATCATAACCCCGTAAACGGCAAAGCTTTCCATTAAAATTCCCACAAGTACGATTTCTATCACCCCCGCGAAAATCAGACACAAGCCCGTGCATATAAGCGCGGCGAATTTCGAACGCCATTCCTGCGGGCGGTCGTTCGTGAGCTTCGGTTCGTTCTCGTCTTCTTCGTCATCGTCGTCCTTTCCCGTAAAATCGTCGTCTCTCGTCCGTTCCTCGCGGGCTTCGTTGCGGGCGTCGTTCCGAAATTCGTTATCTACCTCGCTTTCCGCACGCTTACCCTTAAAAAGCTCGTCTATCGTAACGTCAAAAAGCTCCGAAAGCGGAAGAAGCAGAGAACTGTCCGGCAAGCTTTCGCCCGTTTCCCATTTGGAAACCGCCTGATTAGTCACCCCGAGTCTGTCGGCAAGCTCCGCCTGCGTCCAACCACGCTCTTTTCTTAAACTATAAATATTTTTCCCGAATGCGCTCATAAACGCCCTCCTTTTTACTTTTTTATTGTACTACATGTCGCGCCGTTTTGCAACAACGCACGATAGAAAGCTTCCAACTCACGGTTGAATCGTTAGATTTTTACTTGATTTTAAGGTTTTTGAAAGCTTTTTGCGGCAATTTTATCGAAACGCACCTTAAAATTGTATCGTAACGCAGGAAAGCGCGGCGGGCAAAGCGGCGGACAAAAGTGGACAAAACGGGCAAAGAAAAAAGCCGCCCGCAAAAGCGCGCGGACGACTTTGGTTCAAAAAAATTTAAGTCGGTCTGTAAGCCGAATTCTGTCTGGTACGGTCATTTATCTAGAAGCGACGTCTCCGCCGCTTTCGAGCGATATTTTTATAAACCGTTCCGGTGAAACTCCCGTCTGGAACGGTTTGTCAATCTTGCTTCGGGTGGGGTTTACATTGCCCTCTGCGTTGCCGCAGAAGCGGTGCGCTCTTACCGCGCCTTTTCAACCTTACCGCTTGCGCGGCGGTAATTTTCTGTTGCACTTTCCTTAAAGTCGCCTTCACCGGGATTTCTCCGGCACCCTGTTTCTAAAAAGTTCGGACTTTCCTCACGGGCGGTTTCTCTCCGCCCCCGCGACCGTACGACCGACTTAAAAGCATACATATGTTAACATTTCGGCGCGACTTTGTCAAGTCCTCGCGCAAAGTTCGGCGGGAATTTTCTTCGGACGGAAATATTATTCAGGCTCGTTCCGCATAATCGGCAATAATCTCGTAATACGTTTTTCCCAACTCCGAATAGCTTGAAAACACGCCCGTCACGATAACTTCTTCGCCGTCCGCAAAGTTCCATTTCCCGTTCAGATTTACTTCGAGTCCTTGCGCGCAGCACGCGGTTGCGTCGGAAACGACGACGTAGCTATAAACCTTATCGGTAAGCTCGTAATAATTAGAAGCGTATTTGCCTTTTACCCTTATGGTTTTGCCGAGATACCTGTCCGGCGAATAAACCATATTATAAACTTCCGCGTAAACGACCGTACCGCTCATAACCGACAAATCCAAATCCACGTTGGCGTTTTTTCCTTTTTCGGCACAACCGTAAAACGTAAACCCGAGAACGACAACGGCGGAAATTACAGCTACAAAAACGGTTAAAATTTTCAAAACGCCTTTTTTTAAATTATTACTAACACGATTACACATATCGTTATCCAAATTTTTATTGTTATTGTTCTTCATTATTTTTGTCTCCTTAAAAATTTCCCTGCGAGCGAAAAGCCCGCAAAGCATATTATATCCGCGGCGACTATGGTAGAACCGACGGGCGTTCCGTATACTATCGAAACGAGTATTCCCAAAACGGCGCAGATTACTGATGCACACGCGGAACATATTACAACCGCTTTGAAGTTTTTGAACACCCGCATCGCGGATAGCGCGGGAAATATCACGAGTGCGGATATTAAAAGCGAGCCTACGAGGTTCATCGCAAGCACTATTATCACCGCGATTATCGTTGCCGTCAGAACGTTGAACGATTCCGTTTTCACGCCCGTGGCTTTTGCAAATGTTTCGTCGAAGGTCACCGCGAAAATTCTGTTATAAAACAAAATGTAAAAAATCACCACCGCCGCGGAAAGTCCGACGGACAGCCAAACCTCCGCTTTTCCCAAAGTCAGTATAGAAGTCGAACCGAACAGCGTGCTGCACACGTCGCCCGAAAGATTAGAAGAAGCCGAAAAGACGTTGAGAAGCAGATACCCGACCGCAAGCGAACCGACCGAAACCATAGCTACCGTCGCGTCGCCCTTGATTTTTGCATTCTGCCCCGCCCGCAACAGAAGTATTGCGGCGATTATCGTTACAGGCATACTGATAAGCATATCGTTAGTAAGTCCGACTATTCCCGCCACCGCCGCCGCCCCGAACGCAACGTGAGACAGCCCGTCGCCTATGTAAGAAAATCTTTTCAGCACGAGCGTTACGCCGAACAGCGACGAGCAAAGCGCAATCAGAACACCTACGACGAGCGCATACCTGACAAACGGAAACTGAAAATAGAGTGACAATTTTTCAAAAGCGTCCATTTTGTTTTTCCTCCGCGGTTTTCTTATAAAATTCGCTTTTCAAAAACTCTTCCGCATTACCGAAAAACGGCGGATTATTTACGACGAGTATTCGTGAAGCGTATTTTACAGCCGCCTCGACGTCGTGAGAAATCATAATAACCGTCATTTTTAGGTCGCGGTTAAGTTTTTTTATCGTCTCGTAAAGTTCTTCCGTCACGATCGGATCAAGCCCTGCGACGGGCTCGTCCAGAAGAAGAACTTTTTTTGCCGCGCATAACGCCCGCGCGAGTAGAACTCTTTGTTTCTGCCCGCCGGAAAGCTCTGCAAAACACCTTCTTGCAAGGACGGATACGTCCAGAAGCTCTGCGTTATGCTCGGCAAGTTCTTTTTGTTTTTTGGAATAAAACGGCTTTAATCCGCAACCCGAAAGACACCCCGAAAGTATCACTTCTTTTACGGAAGCGGGAAAATCTTTTTGCGCTTCCGTTTGCTGCGGAACGTAACCTATATCAATCGACTTCAGCCCTTCGCCGAAACGTATTTCGCCGCGAATCGGCTTTAAAAGACCTAAAATCGTTTTCATAAGCGTGGTTTTGCCCGCACCGTTCTCCCCGACGATAAAGAGATAATCGTCGCTTCCGATAAAGAAATTCAGATTTTCGGCTACGCTTTTACCGTCGTACCCGACCGCCAGATCGCGGCAATCGAGACAAAAATCGTTTTCGGAATTTCTATCCATTCAACGCCTCCGTCAATGCTTCTGAATTTTCGCGCATAATCGCAAGATAACTCACACCGTTTTTCATGTCGGCGACGGTCACGGACTGCATAGAGTCGAATGTTACCACTTTCTGATTTTTAGCGGTCGTGTTGTTTTTCACCTGTTCCGCTATCTTATGGTTTGCACCCTCTATCGTACAAACTGCGGAAAGCTTTAATTCGTCGATTTTACCCGCCAGAAAAATTATCGTTTCAAAGCTTGCCTCCGTTTCCGCCGAACACCCCGCAAACGCGGCGTAATATTTAAGCCCGTAATCGTCCGCAAGATAGCGGAACGGAAATCTGTCGCCGAACACGAGCGTTTTATACTTCGCATTTGTAACTGCTGTCGAATAATTTTTATCGAGCGTGGTAAGTTTTTCTTTGTATGCGGCTAAATTATTTTCATAACTTTCCGCGTTTTCCTCGTCGAGACTTTTTATAGCGGAAGCTATTTCCTCGCAACAAACGGCGGCATTTTTCAAAGACAGCCATACATGCTCGTCGTATTCTTCGACGCCGTGTTCGCCGTCGTGGTCTTTTTCGTTGTCGTCATCGTGTTCGTGTTCCATCCCTTCAACGGTTTCTTCCGCTTTTACTTTATCACCCAGAACTTCGAGCAGATTGATAACTTTCATATTTTTGTTGGTCGCGTTTTTAAGCGCGTTATCTACCCACGCGTCGGATTCGCCGCCGACGTATATAAACAAATCGCAGGTAGAAATTTTTGCTATATCCTGTACAGACGGCTGATAGCTGTGAAAATCCACTCCGCCGTCTACCAAAAACGTCAGTTCAAACTCTTCCCGCCTATCGCCGATAATATTTTTCGTCCAGTCGTAAAGCGGAAAAATCGTGCATGCCGCCGATATTTTGTCGTCGTTGCCTTTTTCGTTAGTTTTGCACGCCGCAAAGGAAACGCAACCGAGAGCCGTAAAACAAGCTAAAACAAGCATAATTATTTTTTTCATAAAGTTAAAATTCTCCTTAAATTCAATAAATTTCATAAATTTTGGCATAAAAAAACAAGGGCATCAATATTTTGCGCACCGAAAGCAGACTTCCCCCCGTAAAAGGAAAGCAATCCGAAAAAGCAAACGCAAAAAGACCGAACGTATCCATTCGGCTTAACCCTTGTTTTTTATTTATTAAATTGTGAGAATATCAAAAAGGGAAATCGGCGTAACTGCCGTAACGAAACGCGCCGAAGCTTTCTTTAAGCAAAGAACGGCGGCAAATACGAACGAGAAAAGAAGAGCGACCGAGCCAGCTTTTTCAGCTCCGCCCGAAATTTCTTCCGCAACGCGCAAAACGGCGCAAACGGAACAATTCGCTCCCGAACATTCGTGACCGTGATTTTCGGCAATAAAACCGAGAGAAAGCGCGAAGATAACGACGAACAAAATCGCGAGAACGAGCGCGGTTTTTCTGCATTTTTCTGCCACAATCGAACGCTTCTCTTTGCCGTACATACGCATTCCTCCTTTTATAGCCTTAATTTAAGCGTAAGTATAGCAGAGAAACTCGGAGTTGTCAAGCGAATGAAAGATTGAAAATAAAAAAAGAAAAAGCGCGATAACAGCGATTTTTTGCTTTTTATGAACGGTTTTCTTAAAGAATACCTTCTTTAACGTAAAGCTGAATCAAAATTATATCGTACTTTTTCTTTTAAAGGTTTAAGTTTATTAAAATAAACTTCTTACAAGTCGTCTGCGTCCTGAACGGGTTTTTCGTACTTATCGAAATAATCTACGCCCGTATAAGAACCCTGCGTATCGAAATGACTTTTTTGCCTGCAAACGGCATTTTTCAATCTTTTTTTACGCATTATTTGCAATCTTTAACGTTCTTGTTTTTACCGCAATTTCTCGCGGTCTTCTTTTTATCTCTCATAACTTCCCCCTTGGTAGTATTATGGGCAGAAGAAATTATCTTATTCGCGGAAATTACGTTTTTTACGAAAATTTTAACGCGGCAAATGAATGCGGGCAGAATGACAATCAGGAGTTTTTGCGTGTAATTTTCGGAACGGCGGGAGCAAGCCCCCGCCCTACGGTGTATACAACAGAAACGAGAGAAGTTACTACGCCCAAACAGAGTGTATACAGTTTATAACTGTATAAGAAGAAATATGCGGTCAACTTGTCGTTTGCCCCTTAAAGAATAAGGGGCAGAATTAGCGTGAGGTATGCGCTAAAATAGAGTGGGGTTTTTGAGGAGTTTTTGGAAAAGGGGTATGTCCGAAAGGGGAAAAACGAATTCGGAAAACAGTTTTGCCCCTTTCGGGAAAGAGTAAATGCAAGAACGGATACTTCTCCGCTACGCTACGAAGCACAAATGTAGCGGAAAACAGTTCTTCCCCTCTCGCAAAAAAACAAAGTAAATATGTCATTCTGCACACCCTTGACTTGTAATCTTTGACGGGCAATCGTAGACAATCCCGCGAAGAATTTCAAAAGTTACTTTCGTGTAGAGATTATTCGTAAGTCCGTCAAGAAAGAACGGCTCAGAATGACAGGCAGGGGCGAGTGCAGAGAATTTTTGACGGCGGGAGCAATCCCCTCCCTTCGAGGGTACACAGTTTGTAACTGTACGAACATTTGAAAATTAGAAATAAAAATTATAACAACTCTAAAACAAAAACCAAAATAACTCTGAAATAACCATTAAAAACCAAAAGCCTTCTCGCGGCAACCGCCGCAGGAAGGCTTTCTTATTATATTTTAAACTTTAATCGTCCTTTTTAACTTATATGCGCATACGTTTTATATGCGCAAATATCCTTTATCTCACGCCTATCATCGTTGATGGGGCTTTCCCGCTTAATACGTCCGAAATTTTATACCGTGCCGAAGCAATTACCACCTTCGTTCCTATTTTCACGGCGTCCTTAACGTATTCGAGCTTTGCTTTCGCACCGTTCGCGCCCGCACGGGACGCGCCGTTGCAATAGTTTTCGCATTCGTTCACGTTATCCAGAACCTCGTAAACGTCTTTGCCGCCGATAAACGGGATAAGCGTCGAAGAATCTTTGCTGTCGCGGTAAATCCCTTCCGCGCTCGTAAGAATAAGCAACGTTTCCGCTTTTACAAGGCAGGCTATCTGCGCGGCGGTTTCGTCGTTATCCACGCATTCCACCACTTTAAGATTTTTTTTCTTTAACGACTGAATTTCCCACCTTCTGTTTTCTTCGGTGCTGACCGCGTCGTTATAGTTTATTATCGGAATGGCGTTCTGTTCTTTGGCGCGGAGCAGAAGCTCCCTTAAATGCTCGCGTTTTTCGGCGTCGTTGAAATGCTGATGCTCGATAAGCACCTGCCGAAGCGAATACTTGGGATCGATAAATTGCCTGTACGTTGACATAAGTATCGCCTGCCCCTGCGCGGAATAATCGGTTTTTATCGCTTCCGCGTCGCCCTTTAACTCCCTGCCGTTCCTTTTTATATAGTCGAGTCTGCCCGTTTCCACCGCGCCGCTCGTAACCCAGATATACCCCGGACGAAGCTCGGAAGAAAGTCTTGCGATAAGCGTGTAATTAAGAATATTGTTCGTTTTGTCTATCAAAGCCATCGAGCCTATTTTGCCCACGAGTTCGGTATCGAATTTCATTTGCTTTCACCTCTCTGCGCGACTTCGTTTAAGACTTTAAAAGCCGTTCGCGCCGCCGTATTTATATTTACAATCCTTTTGCAAGGTCAAAAAGCGCGGTTTTATAAATTTCGTAGCTTTTCAAAAGCAGTTCTTCGGAGATTCTCTCGTTCGCGTCGTGAATATGCGCGTCAACGCCCTCGAATTCGCAACCGAACGCGCAACCTTTTCTGAACACTCTCGCAAAGGTGCTTCCTCCCATACTGCGCGCTTCCGCGTTTTCGCCCGTAACCTTTTTATACGCCGAAAGAAGCGTTTCCACGAATTTGCCGTGTTTTTCAACCACGAGCGGCGGGTGTTTTTCGGATACGGAATAGTTTATTCCGAACTTATCGGTTATCGCAGTCACGTCTTTAAGCGCGAGCGGCGCGGGAACTCTGCAATCGCAGACGAGAACCGTTTTGCCGTCCTTTTTCTCTATAAGGTCGGGCGAGAAAGTAACGCGCCCCTGCTCGTTAGAGAGCTTTCCTATGCCGTATTTATCGAGGAACAGGCAGTCTATAATTTTGCCAAGCTCCTCGCCCGTTTCCGCCATATACTTAAAGAGCGGTAAAAACGCGTTCTTGCCGAGTTCGGGCGCAGAACCGTGCGCCGCCGTACCGAAGCTTTCGATAAACTCGCCCGTGCGCTTCAAACCGTATTTTTCTATAAGCGCGTCGTTTATCCCGTCTTTATTTGCCGCAACGCTCGCATAAGCGCAAACCGCGTTGACCGCAGTGCCGCCTTTAAGACTAGTAAAATTCTTTAAATTCGGAAAGTCGAACTCGAAAACCTCCACTCCCTTTTCCGCGTAAGAAACGGGGAAATCTCCGTCGGGCGAAAAGCCGTATTCGGGAATTTCTGTGTGTTTTTCAAGGTATTTCACGTCGCCCCAGCCCGTCTCCTCGTTACAGCCGACGAAGAAGCGGAAGCGAACGGCGGGCTTCACCCCTGAATCCTTGACTTCTTTTAACGCGTACAAGCATTGCAGCATAGGTCCTTTGTCGTCCTGAACGCCGCGCCCGTAATAAACGCCGTCTTTCAAAGTAAGCGTAAACGGATCGGTATCCCAATTTCCGCCCGCGGGAACGACGTCTAAATGTCCTATCACGCCTATTTCGGGCAAACCCTTTTCGCCGAACGCGATTTCGCCCGCGTAGTCGTCGTAATTAACCGTCTCGAACCCGAACGATTCCGCAAGCGATAAAAAGTAGCGGAGAGCCGCCTTCACCTCTTTGCCGAAGGGTGCGTTTTGTTCCGCCGCGCCCTCTACGCTTTTGAAAGAAACAAGCTTTTCCAGATCTTTAACGAAGCTCTGATAATTTCTCATAATAAGCTTTGCCGCCTTTTTAAGTTTTATACGTTATTATTATATACGATTTATGCGGAAGGTGCAAACCGTTGGAACGAATTTCACAATAAATTTTCGCGATTATCGCGTATAATTTACTTTTTCGTTTTGCTTTTTTATAAAATTATGATAAAATATTTTCTATGGACGGCAAAGATCTGCACGCGGGACACCGCGAAAGAGTTCTTAATAAATTCGCCGAAAATCCGAACGGTCTGCCCGAACACGAGCTTCTGGAAATTTTGTTGTTTCCGCTGCTCCCGAGAAGAGACGTAAACCCTTTGGCACACACCCTGATACGCACGTTCGGCGACCTTGCGGGCGTGCTGAACGCTTCTTACGACGAACTTACGAGCGTGAAAGGCGTAGGCAAAAGCACGGCGGCGCACCTCGTCGCTATCGGGAAAATTTACGCGGTCGTAAAGTTAAAGGAAACCAAAAAGAAGAAAACTAACTTTTCCTCTTTTGCGAGCTGTAAAAAAGACCTGCTTGATTATTTTTCGGGGCTTACCGAGGAGCGGTTCGTTGCGTTTTTCTTAAACGAGAAGTACGGAAAAATAGCCGCGCTCGAATACGGCGATAATTATAAAGACAAGGTTACGGGCGACCTTTCGGAAATCGCGAAAGGCATCGCACTGCACAGACCCGCGTATCTTTTTATCGCACACAATCACCCGAGCGGAAGGGCTTTCCCGAGCGATGACGACGATTTCGCGACGAAGAAAATAAACGCGCTGTGTTCGCTTCACGGCGTGTCGCTTATAGACCACGTTATCGTGGCGAAAGGCGACGCATATTCGTACAGCGTGGAAAGAAGAATGGAATATATCAAAGAATGTTCCGATATGGACAAAATTATGCGAAACATCAAGGAGTGAATTTTATGGATAAAGTCAGAACGCGTTTTGCGCCAAGCCCCACGGGGTATTTGCATATCGGCGGGCTTCGCACCGCGCTTTACGGATATTTGTTCGCCAAAAAGAACGGCGGCGATTTTATTCTCCGAATAGAGGACACCGACACCGCGAGATACGTTGACGGTTCGGTGCAGATTATATACGACACCCTGCGCGATTCCGGGATTATGTACGACGAAGGACCGGACGTAGGCGGAGATTACGGACCGTACGTTCAGAGCGAGAGAAAGGCTATTTATAAAGAATACGCCGAAAAACTCGTCGAACTCGGCGGCGCGTACTACTGCTTCTGCACGCCCGAGCGCATTGCAAGTCTTAAAGACGAGGAAGGCAACGTGCGCTACGACAAGCATTGCTTAAAGCTTTCCGAAGAAGAGATAAAAGAGCGTATCGCGCGCGGCGATTCTTACGTTATCCGTCAGAACGTTCCTACGGAGGGCAAGGGCAGCTATCACGACCTCGTTTACGGCGACATTTCCGTCGATTATAAGGACATTGAGGACGGAATACTTTTAAAAAGCGACGGTATGCCCACCTATAACTTCGCTAACGTCATAGACGACCACCTGATGGGAATCACGCACGTTATAAGAGGTACGGAATACCTTTCATCCACCCCCAAATATAATCTTATGTACGACGCGTTCGGCTGGGAACGCCCCGTATACATTCACCTGCCCCCCATTATGAAGGACGCGCAGCACAAATTGAGCAAGCGCAACGGCGACGCGAGCTACGAGGATTTCGTTAACAAGGGCTTCGTTAAAGAAGCTATCGTGAACTATATAGCCCTCCTCGGTTGGAGTCCCAAAGGCAATACCGAAAAAATGAGCCTTTCGGAACTTATAGAAAACTTCTCGCTCGAAGGACTCGGCAAATCGCCCGCCATTTTCGACGAAGTGAAAATGCGCTGGCTTTCGGGCGAATATATAAAGGAAATGAGCGACGAAGAATTCGTACGCCGCGCGGATAAATTCCTTAAAGAAAGCAAAATTTACGGGAAATACGATCTTCTGAAAGTTGCAAACCTTTTGAAAACGCGTATCGAAACGTTCGGCGAAATTCCGGAAAAGATAAACTTTTTAGAGGAGTTCGGCGAATACGATATTGCGCTTTATACCCACAAAAAGATGAAAACGGACGCGGAAATAGCCAAAACCGTGCTTCCGCTCGCAAGAAAGGCAATCGCGGAACTAAAAGAATTTACATTCGATTCGATTCACGACGCGATGATGAGGCTCGTACAAACGCTCGGCGTTAAAAACGGTCAGGTTTTCTGGTGCGTGAGAGTCGCGATTTCTGGGAAGGAATCCACCCCCGGCGGCGTTATGGAAATAGCGGAGCTTTTAGGAAAGGAAGAAACGCTTCGCCGTCTCGACTATTCGATAGAACTATTAAACAAATAAAACTTGCCGGATAAACGACAAAAAACGGTAAAACCGCGCCCGAAAAGATTTTCGGGCGCGGTTTGTCTTATTCTAAAATTCGGTTTTTAAATTCAAGCCGAGGGCTTCTATTTTGTCGCAGGCGGTTTTCACGCGGTTCACGTCGTAATCTATCATTCTGTGTCCGTCGAAGCCGACGCTTAAATATACGCCCGCGTTTCTTATAACTTTCTGCTCCTCTTCGCTCGCGAAAAACCTTTTAACGTATTCGTGTTCGCGGTAGCCGTGGGTGGAATCGTAGTTCACGTTCATTTCCCAGAAAATTCCCTTTTCCGCCATTTTCTTAAAATACTCGTCTGCGGGAACGCCGAGCCTTTTTGCAAACCCGAACAAATCGGTATGCGCGACGCCGCAGGGAATCCCGATCTTCTCCGCATAACCGAACAGGTCGCCGCCCGTCACGCTCTCCGCTTCGTCAACGTTTTCTATAAGCGCGTAATCGTAAGCTTTCGGAACGGAAAAATCGCAAAGCTCCCACGACGGTCTTGTGGAAAGCTCTATTCCGCAATAAATTTTGATTTTATCCTTATATTTTTCGGCAAGTTTTCTTATAGCCGCGTTCTGCTCTTTTTCTATCCCTTTTATCCAGTGATTATGATCGGTCACGCCGAAAACCTGCACGCCGCTTTCAATCATCTTTTTTATCAGTTCTTCGGGATCGTCCGCCGCGTCTTTGGAAAAGTTCGTATGCGCGTGTAAATCGACTATCATTTTTACCGTCCTCGTTTTTTCGCGTATCATTAAAGGCGGCAAATTTCTTTACCGCCTTTTTTGCTTTCAGTTTTTTTAATTAAGCGTTCCAGACGGGAGTGGACTTTCCGAAAGCATACGCGCCGAGAACCACGTCGCTTTCCGCCGCCTTGACGCTTATCGTTTCAAGCTCTTCGCAGGAAGCGAACGCATACGCGCCGATTTCCTTAACGCCCGCAAGCACGACTTTTTCGAGAGAAGAACCCGCAAACGCGTATTCGCCGATTCTTTCCGCCGTAACGTTGAGCTTCGTGAGCGCGGTTTTTTCAAACGCGTGTTCGCCGATTTCTTTAAGCGAAAGTCCTTCAAGAGAAATTCCGCCGTCCTTTATTTTGGAAGCTCCGTCGAACGCGTGCGCATATATCGTTTTCACGCTCGAAGCGAGGGTTACTTTTTCTATTCCGCAGGAAGCGAAAGCGTATTCGCCTATCGCGACGACGCCCTCTTTAACGGTTACGGTGCTGACGCCCGAAATGCCGTTGAACGCATATGCGGGAATATTGCACGCCTTGTCCGCCGCGGGAGCGATGGTCACGCTCGCCAAGGTCGAGGGGATATAATAAGTAGCGGTGGAAGAACCGTAGTTTGCGGTAACGGACGCGCCTTCCGTATATTCCTCCGTGCCGAACACAGCCGCAAACGTTCTGTTCACGTCCACGTCTTTATCTTCGCCCTTCGCGGTCTGCCCTATATAAGCGTCTCCGTTGCCGTGAACGCCTACGAACGGAAGAGTAATGCTTTCGAGAACGCGCATATTCTTGAACGCGCCCGCTTCTATTTCGGTGACGGTATCGGGAACGATAACCGTTTTAAGGTTGTCGTTATCCTTGAACGCGCCGTCTTTAATTCTTTCGATGGTAATGCCCTTTTCCTTCGCGTATGCGCCGATGTCGAGCGTGTCGCTGCCGTCGTTCACATAGCCGTAAACGGTAAAGTTATCTTCGCCCGCGAATTTCTTTACGAGAAGTCCTTTGTTCCCGCCTTTACCGCCGCCTGCGGAGCAAGCTACGGTGCAAAGCGCGGTTGCCGCAACGAGCGCGGCGACAAGTATCGTTCTTAAAAATCTTTTCATTTTAGCTCCTAAAAAAGTATACTGCTTTTTTATACCTAATTAGTTTACCATTTATAGACCGATTTGTCAACGGATAATATTTATTTCCGCGCTAAAAAACTTTAAATTTCGCCTTAAAATTATTTTGCAGAGCCGTTTTTAGCGGTCAAACGGACTAAATAACCGCTTTCCCCTCGTAAAAGCTTTTAAAAATCCCGTCCGAACCCGCGTATACCCTTTCAAATTCGCCCGCAATATCATAATGCTCTGCTATGCGGAACTTGTATTTCGCGTAATAATTTTTAAGCGCCTTAAAAAATCTTTCCTCGCCGACGGTGCCGCGCAGAAGGTCGTACATCAACACGGGCTTTACGTACGCGATATTGACGTATTCGTATTCGCCCGAATATTCCCCGAGCGCGCGGAGCATTCCGGTATTAACGTTCCCGAACAGCTTATCGTATACCGAACAGAACGTTTTATAGGTCGTTTCGGAAATTTTGACGAGATTTTCCCGCGTATAGCCGTATTCGGGATAGTTTTCGTAAAATATCACGACCGAATACTCGGTAAGTCCTTCGTCCAAAAAGCCGTATCTGACCTCGTTGTTACCGACGGCGGTCTGCCACCACTGGTGCGCCGTTTCGTGAACGACTACCTCGCCGTAAGCCTTTTCTTCCAGCGCGTCGCTTATAAAAGTCAGTGCGGAAAACTCCATTCCGCCCTGCAAAAACTCCGTCTGCACGACCGAATACGCGGGATACGGATATTCCCCGAACTTCTCCCCGAACAGCTTTACCGCCTCGGCGGCGATTTTAAGCGTTTTTTCGGGCGATTCGTCTTTATAATAGTAATAGTTTATTTCGGTTTCGCCCTCCTTCGTCGTCACGCTCTCGAAATTTTCGGACAGAACGAACGCGAACGAACGCGCGGAGTTTAATTCGTAAGAAGCGGTTCTTTTGCCGTTCGCGGTCTTTGAGGAAACGATTTTTCCGCTCGCCGCAACGCAGTATTTTTCGTCCGCGGTGAAATTCACCTTATAATCCGCCGCCTCCGCAAAGAACGGATCGCCTATCGCGTA
The DNA here is from genome assembly GCA_934271275.1 of uncultured Clostridia bacterium. Classification (GTDB taxonomy): domain Bacteria; phylum Bacillota; class Clostridia; order Christensenellales; family Borkfalkiaceae; genus UBA1259. The sequence continues at coordinate 57,453 of CAKQRD010000009.1, forward strand.
GTATTCGCACTCGAAAAAGCCGCTCCCGTCTATTCCGCACAGCACGGGATAGAAATTCGCAAGATTTATTGTTTTTCCGTTTATGCCCGTTCGCGCGATGACCTTCGCGAGCTTTAAGGTAAAGGCAATTTCCGCCGTCGTCCGCTCCTCGGGGTAAACGGGGGCTTTAAGCTTTACCGAAAGAATATTTTCGTCCTTGCCGCAAATCGAATATTCGAGGGCTTCCCCTGCGGAGCTTACCGCCGTTATCTTCATATCGCCGTAGCTTTTGCCCGCATAATACGCGCGGGAAGAATATTGTTGATTTACGGGCGAAAATTTCGCGTCCTTTCTGAACGCGTTTCCGTATAAATTGAATTTCAATTCTTCTATCGCGTTGTCGGTAGAATTATAAAAGGTGAAATTTTCTTTGCCGATAAGCTCGCCCTCGAATAGTTCGCAATCTATCTCGTAGCTCGAAATTTTTTTCGCCGCGCCGCCGCACCCCGAGAAAATCGGCGTAACCGCAAGACACATTATCGCGACGAGCGCAAATGATAAAAGCTTTTTCATAAAAATAAACCCCGCGTAAAACAGTTTTCGGAACAGGAAAGTCCTTTACCATTTTATTCGGGGTTATTCGCTTATTATGCCTTTAACCTTTTTGTTTCGGCAGGAATTTCATCGGCTGAAATTTCAAGCGCAAAATTTTATTTCTCGTCGAAGGAAAGGTATTTCGCGGGATCTACGCTGACGCCTTTTTCGCTCACCTCGAAGTGGAGGTGCGCGCCGCTTTTATATTCCTGCTTGTTGGTGACGGAAGCTTCGCCTATCTTGTCTCCCTTTTTAACTTTCTGTCCTTTTTTCACGTCGGGATCTTCCGCAAGCGAATTATAGGTCGTTTTAAGTCCGTCGCCGTGGTCTATGACTACGGTCACGCCTTTAAGAAGGTCCTTGGTCACGCTTTCCACCGTGCCGTCCTCCACCGCAACGACAGCCGTTCCCTCTTCGCAGAAGAAGTCCACCGCCTTATGAGAAGCAAATCTCCCCAAAGTTTCGGAATACGCAAGCGTTTCGGTGTAAGCCGAAATCTCGGTAGCGGAAGCCACGGGCATCACGAACTCTATCGTTTTGGTAACGGGTTCGGTAGGCTTATCGGGCGTATCGGGCGTCGAAGGCTCGTTCGGCTTATCCGGGGTTTCGGGCGTATCGGGCTTGTTGTCGTCGGGACCTGTCGGCGTAACCTGTCCCGTGCCGTCTATGGCGGGGTTGTTGTGGGTGAGAATAAGCGTTAAGGAAAGCCCTACCGCAAGCACGCAGAACGCGAGTATGATATACACGGCGTTTCTCCTTAAAAAGCCCATTCTTTTGGTTTCTGTTTTCTTCATTTATGAGTTCCTCCCTGAATTTCGTTACGGCGATTATTGACCGTTTTTTCTTTTTTATACCGATTTATACAGACTTTTTTGAAAAAATTTTTAACCGCGCGTTTGTGTCGCGCAGTTTTTCTTAAAATCCGCCGTAGATTATCGGCGTACCCGCTTTTACCGCGCCGCGCGAGCGGAATATCTGCAAATTCACCGTTTTTCCGTTCACCGCCGCCGAAAACGGAAGCTTTTCGGTATAATAATAGGCGTTTTCTCCGCCCGAAACGCTTTCTTTATAAACGAGCCTCGCACCGAAATCCTTCACGATTTTTTCCGCCGTCTCCTCGTCCGTCAGAACCGCTTCCCCGCACCTTCCGCGGATAAGCTCGTAAAGTCCGAGACTTTCTTCCGCCCGAATCCCTTCCGAAAAAGAACCGTTTTCAAAATACGTCTCGCGCCGTCCGTCGTAACCGTAAAATTCGGGAAGCGCAAGCGATATAAACGCCGCCGCCGCGAGCGCGAAAACAGAACATATTACAGAAAATTTTCGCATAAAAAAATACTCCCCGTCTTTTAAGTACGGAAAGTATTGCCTGTTTTCGGCGTTTATATACCTTAATTTATTTAAGTCGTTTATCTTTTTACAGTTTCCTTGCAAAGAAGCGACCGAAAGGCGATTAAAAAAAGTTTACGAGTTCGTTCACGTCCTTTATCGAGGCGTCCGTTTTTATTCCGCTTTCCGCATAAAGCTTTTCGGTCGTTTCGCCCGAAAAAACGAGCGCGGTTTTAAGTCCCGAATTCAGCCCGAACGCTATGTCGGTAGAAAGTCTGTCTCCTACCATCAGCATTTCTTTCGGCTTTAAGCCGAGGCGTTTGCAAAGAATCTGCGCCATAACGGGATAGGGCTTGCCTATAATTTCGTCGGGACGTCTGCCGCTCGTCGCGTAAAAAAGCTCTATAAAAGAACCCACGTCCGGCACCGAACACCCCTTTGCGGGGCAAACCTTATCGGGGTGAGTGGCTATATACGCCGCGCCGCCGACTAAAAGCCTGTTCGCGTGTTCGAGCTTTTTATACGTCAGCTCCTTATCGAACGCGAGCAGAACGGTATCCGCTTCGTCCGAACGATTTTCGGGCAGAAAATTCAACCCCGTAGTGCGCAGGTATTCGTCCACCCTGTTCGTCGCGAGCGCGTATATTTTAGCGGTTTTGCGCGTTTCTTTCAGATATTCCACCGTTGCGGAAAGGGAAGAACAGAGAAAATCGCCCGTCTCGTACACGCCGAGCTTTACGAGCATATTTTCGTACTCATCGTCCGTGCGGGAAGAATTATTCGTTAAAAAACCGACTTTTATTCCCTTGTTTCTCAGATATTTAAGGGTATTCGCCGCGTCTCCGATAAGCTCGCCGCCGATATAAATCGTTCCGTCAAGGTCAAAAATAGCCGCCTTCACGCCGCTCAAAGCGTTCTCGTTCATATAAATTCCGTCACTCCTTTTTCCCTCGCGAAGCTCATCGCGTTTATTCCGAAAGGCGAATCGCCCGCGAGCTTTATCGCTTTTTTAAGCTTTTCTTCGGAAACGCGCGTTTCGCTATCGCCCGTCTTTCCGCCGCTAACTTCTTTTCCGTAAGCGACGAAGGTAGAACGCACCGAAGAAGCCGAAGCGTTTTGCTTTGAAAGCTCTTCAAAAAGCTTGTCCGTAATATTATCCGCGTTTTCGCCGTAACGATTCAGAATTTCCGCTTGTTTTATCAGACCTTTAAGAAAAATCCCCTCGTCCGTACCCGTCAGCTCGGCAAGCTCGTGCGCCCTCTCGCGATAATCGGGGATTTCCAGAAGCCCCTCCGCGAGCGGAGAGGTATATAAAGCGTATATCCCGCTGATTCTCGCATAAAGCTCCAAAATCAAGTCGGCGGGCAGGCGTTTTTCGCCCGCGAGCAGAAATTCCGCAAACCGAAGCGCGGAAAACGAGCATAACTCCCCGTCCGATAAAAAGTCCGCAATTTCGGCAAGCAGCGAATCGTAAATAAGAGAAGACAATATTTCTCTGTCTTTTTTGGTAAATGCTATGTATCCGTCTTTAACCGCTTCCCGAAGCAGTCCGTAAGCCTCCGCGTTCGGCTTTTCGCCCGTCGCCAAAAGTCTCGCCCTGTAATCGGCAAGCGCGGGAATTTTTCCCGCAAGCTTTGCAAAAAGCGGCGCGGCAATCCTTTTTTCGGCAAACGCGGCTTCTTCTGCCGAAGAAACGACTTTATCTTTTCCGCTCCCTTCACTCTCGCCGACGGATTTGCAGAAGGATTCGCCCGCGCAAATCTTATCTGTATCTATAATAACGCGCGTGCGCGCGTCCGAAAAAAAGCAGTCCGTGCGGTTGCCGTTTTTAAGAAGCAGCCGCGGAGACAAAAGCCCGTCCGTTTCTCCCGTACGCATAACATACACGAAGGTAAGCCCCGAAATTTTTGCGGCGTATCTCGCGAGCGGAATAAGCGGATATTCCGCGGTGACGATAAGTCTTGCGTCCTCCGCCGCGCGCAAAACGCTTGCCGCCGCGCGCACCGCGTCCGTTTTTTCGGGAATTTTCACGCTTAAAATTTTAGAACACGCCCCGCGAAGCCCTTCGGTCACGTCCTTTGCCGTCTCTTCGTTTCCGTTTTCAGTAGTCAACGCGACGACGACGCCCTGCGGCGCGAGCGAAGAAGCTATCTCGTATAATTTTTTCTTCGTTTCGCCCTGATAAAACCGCACGAGCGACAAAAGACGCGGATTTGCTCTGCACTTTTCCGCGTAAATTTCGTTAAGTTTTTGAGAAATATTTTTCCTTTCCATAATAAAAATTCGCCTTTGTCTTTACGAAATCTTTACGAAAGTATTCTACATTGAGCGCGGAAAAAAGTCAAGCAAAAGCCCCGCAAAAGGCTTTTTTGATACGTTTTTGATAAAAATTCCCAAAATTTTTAATTTTTTTACGAAATCGCGCCGAAATTTTTAAAAATCCCTTGTCAAATTCTTATTTTATGGTATAATAGGTTTTAAGAAACTATGGAGGTTTGATATATGAATAAAAACGAACTTGTCAGAGCAATCGCAAACAACGCAGGCATCACTCTTAAAGACGCCGCTACCGCTTTGGACGGCTTCATCGCCGCGGTTACCGAAGGTTTGAAGAACGGGGAAAAAATTCAGATTTCCGGCTTCGGCTCTTTTGAAATCAAAGAAAAAGCCGCAAGAGAAGGCATCAATCCCAGAACCGGCGAAAAAATTAAAATCGCCGCTACCAAGATTCCCGCTTTCAAATTCGGCAAAGCTTACAAAGATTCTTTAAACTAATTCTTAACTGAAAAAAACGGCGGTCGCGCGAAGTTCTTCGCGCGACCGCCGTTTTTTATTGTTGTTCTCCGCGATAAATTTATTCCGAAGTTGCTTTATCCGCTTAACCTTTTACCGTATTTACCATACGCAATACGAGCCGCCTCGCACTTATCAAAGCCGCACGAATCCAAACTCTCCGTAATCGTTATTTTCTTTAGTTAAACAGTCGCGCGAAAGCGGGTAGCGCGGAAGTCGCAAGGGCGCGTACATCTATGTACGTTACCGAGCGAACCCGTAAGCGTGACGACGTATTTCGCGATAAACTTTTAACGAGTCTTTTCTTCCCGCTTTTCGGGCGTTTTGAAAACATCGAGAGCCTTTTTGCCGTTTCTCGTTTTACGCAGAAGGGTGGAAACTATAACCATTCCTTGGAGCGGTATTCCGACAAAAAAGAGCTGCCACAAATTCCATTTTTCTATAAGCTGCAAATACGCCCCCGTTATAATACCCCACACGACGACGGAAAGCAAAACGGCGTTCAGCCATTTCAAATCCGCGTGCGCCTTGTTATATTTATACACGACGAACGCGGAAACGGGAGCAGCCCACACGAACACCTGCCAGACGTGCGCGCTCCGTATTATCATAAGCACGACGTATAATATGACAGCCACGGTGAATACGGAAAGCACCGTTAAAAGCAGCATCGCTATGTCGTTATCGTAGTTTTCCTTCGCGCGCTCGACGTTCTTTTCCGCGGCGACCTTTACCGCGTCCTCCTTCACCATATCCGAAACGCTCACGTTAAACGCCTCCGAAATAGCGACCAGAGCGGTTATATCCGGCACGGAAGAACCGTTCTCCCATTTAGAGATTGTCTTATCCGAATATGAAATAAGCTCTCCGAGTTCTGATTGCTTCATTTTTTTGGATAGCCGTAATTCCTTTATGTTTTCGGCAATATTCTTTTCAATTTCGTTAGTCATGGCTTTATTATAGTCCCATTGCTCCGTTTTGTCAATAAATAAAAGCAATTCTCTAATCAAGAGAATCACCCTCTCGATAATAAAGAGAGCGCAAAACGAAACGGAGAGAAAAAAACGCCCTTTTCGTTTGCCAAAAATATTTAATGATAATACAATATAGCCGCAATCGAAAGTTACGGGAAGTAATCGAAAGCCTTCGGAAGATTGCCGATTACGAAAACGATTACGAGAACGAACCGGTTTACAAAAATGATTTTTAAACAGATTTATAAGGAGAACAAAGGAGAAGAATATGAAAAAGCGTATATTTACGATAGTTTTGTGCGTTTTGGCGATGATTTCCTTTTCCGTCTTTGCGGTTGGCTGCAACAAATCGGAAACTCCCCCGCTCGTTGCGGGCGAAGATACCGTCATAGTCTCCACGAAAAAGACGGCTAAGGATCTGGACGCGGAAACGGCGGTGTTCGCCGCGCTCGGAAAGCTCGAAAGCTATTCAACGTATCAGACGGAATCAATCGGAAAAGCGGTGGCGAAAAAGGGCTTTATAAACTACACCCAGAACACCACCGCAAAAGCTTATAAACACGGGGACGAATACTATTCGGATACCGTTTCCGAGTCCTCGTTCGTGAACGTCAAACACGAGGTCTTCGGAAAGGGCGAAGGCGTGGCGTACCGCATTTCTGGCGGAGACGTAATAAATACCAAGCTTTCCGACTATATAGAGGTTTACGGCGTAACCCCCGCGAAGCTTTTATCGGGACACGTTTTCAATCAGGAAACCCTCGTTTCGGCAAGCCTTATAAGTTCTAAAAACGGGCTTTACACCTATTCGCTGACACTCGAAAAGGACGGCGCGAACGCGCTTTTGAAAAAGCAGATGAAAATGTTCGGAAATCTCGGCGGATACCCCGCGTTTTCTTCGGACACGAAAGCGAAGCTCGTTATAAAAGAGGATTTAACCCCCGTTTCCTATTCTTACGAAAGCAATTATTCCATATCGGTAGCCGTTCTCGGCAATATGGACTGCGTGGAAACCAACGAGATAAAGTTCGATAACTTCAACGGCGAAGTAAAAATTCCCGATACCGAAAAATTCAACGCCGCACTCGGGACGACTCCTTCCAAAATAGAATCGGGCGCGAATTCGGTAAGAAGCGAAGCGGAAGAAAAAGTTATTTCCGCACTTTTAGACCTCGATATGGAAAACGGCGTTTCGTTCATCGGCAACGCGGGGCTTAACGGCAAATCTCTTCCGTTAAAGCTTTCCGTCGCGGCGAAAATAAACGAAATCATCGACGGCACGATTTCCGCGTCGGAAGCGATTAAGGGCGAGCTTACCATCCTCAATAACGACGATATAAAAATTTGGCTCGCGGAAGGCAGGGCGTACGCGCTGATTAAAGGCGAAAAGTTCGCGATAACTCTTCCCGAAGTTATCCCCTCGCTCGTTAAGGCGATTAAGGACGACGGCGTAGGACAGATGATAAAGATAGAGAGAAGCGCGACGGAAAACGGCGTTTACGAAATTCGTTTGCCCGACTACCTTAACGACGCACTTTACCCATCTATCTCGGCAAGCGGACTCGGCACGGAAAACGGCGAAAAGGATTTCAAACTGTTTTTGAAGCTTTACATACCGAGAAGCAGAATCGGAAATATCACCTTTAAGTTCAAAACCGACCTTTTGGATTTTGAAACGACCTTGAACGTTTCCGAAGAACGCTTCACGCTCACGAAAACCTTCGAGAATTTCGACAGAGAACTTTCGGCGGATTTAAGCTTCGTGAAATTACTCCCGCAGGTTCTCGAACTTCTCGACAACAAGCTTGTGCGCACGCTTCTTAAAACCGATTTCGCGGGCGGGCTTTCCGCAAGCGGCAATCTGTATATAAACGACGTATCTCTTCCCGTAACCGCGGGATTTGCGGTGGACGTGAGAGGGCTTTTGTTCGGCGAAACGCCCGTTTCGGAAGCGATAAGCTTCAAAGCGGCGATTTCCGATAAAGCTTCCGTCATATACGAGAGCGGCAACATATATTTAAGCGTTTTAGACGAAAAATACTTGATTCCCGTAGAAAATCTCCCCGAAAGCGGCGCGGCAGGCTCGCTCTTTGCGGGCGTTACCGGCGGCACGCAGGGCGCGGATAACGCGGACGATGCGGAAAGCGCGGATAGCGGATTTACTCTCCCCGACTTCTCCGAATATTTTACCCTTACCGAAAGAGAAGACGGCGTTTACGATATAACCCTCGCGAGCGCGATAACGAACAAGCTTTACGAAGCTCTTGCGGACGCGAAACTTGCGACCGCGGGAAAACGGGACGAGGTCAAACTGTCTCTCTCATTCGCGATTGCGGACGAGAAATTCACGGCGGCGACCGTCGGACTTAAAACGGATAAGATAGCGACCGAAGCGGAATTCGTCGTTCGCGAAGAAAAATACGAAATAACCGAAAACCTCGGCGAATATACGGAAAAGCTTAACCTCGGCAAGCTCCCCTCTTCTTTGGATACGGGCGCGCTCGTGAACGCGATATTCAATAAATTCACCTTCTCGCTCCTCGACTTCGATTTGGAAAGAGGGGTGTCGTTCGTCGGCACGGTCGGCATAAACGACAGCTATATCCCCGTCAAGGTTCAGATTGCGGCGGATTTAAGAGGAATGATAAAGAACGGCGTTCACCCGCGCGACGCGATAACGGTGAGATTCGAGCTGTTCCAGAACGCAAACCTTTCGGTACTCTTCTATAAAGACAGACTGTACGTCACGTCGGGCGGCTCTAAATATATCTTCAACGCGCCTGCGGGCGGCGATATTACCGAGATTCTCGGCACGGTCTTCGGAAGCGGCGAAAGTATAGAAAAATACGTCGACACCGAATATTACCGCGACTATTACATATTTACCGCGACGAGCTACGCGAAACACGCGCTTAAAGACCTCGTGACGGAAAATACGGTCGATTACCCCGAGCTTGCCGAAAAGCTTGCGGGCATCATCGAGGGCGCGAGCGCGAAGGCTTATTTCTACACCCCGAACGGCAAGCTTTCAAACGTATCGCTTTCGGTCGAGGCGGAAACTCTTAACGCTCACGCGAATTTCGTCATCGCGAACGAAGAGCTTATAGTAGAAGATTTAAGGAGCTACCGCTCCAAAGCCACGGCGGAGCTTAACGCGAACGTAACGCTTATCGAAAAATACAACGTTACCGCGAACGCGAGAATAGTGATTAACACTCTAGAAGCCAACCCGCTCAAAGCGATTTCGGCGGAAGTCACCGCAACGCTCGACAAAAACCTTAAAACGTTTATCGGGCTTGCAAACGTAATGAAAGAATTAGAGCTGCCCGAATGGTTCACTCTCGTCGGCTCGGCGGATGCAATAAAGCTCACGCTTAAAGACGGCAGAGCGTATTTCTACCTCTTAAAAGGCGGCACGGAAGCTTCGAACGCGATACTCGCGCTTGAAATAGAGCTTCCCGTTCTCGGCAGCATAGGCAGCGGATTTGACGCGGGAGAGGACGGCTCGCTCGGAATAGATTCAGGCGCGATTGCGGAAATAATAGAAACGGCAAATGATATAGATCCGTCGCTTATACTCGCGCTGATTCCGCAAATCTTCACCGTCCGCGCGGAAGAAGGCATCGTCACGATAGCGCTTACGGACGAGATAGTAAAGTTTATTCAGGATAACGTGTGGGCATACGTTCCCGAATCGATTTACAACGCGGTAGGACCTTCTATGTCGCTTGCGGTCACGATGTTCGAGCTTTATAAACCGCTTGCGGGAATGGGGCTTGAAATAGACGCGACGAGCGGCGCGGCTACCCTCTTTGCGGACGTGTACGATATTCCCGCGAAAAACGTTTTCGTCGCGGGAAGCGAATATACGCTCACGAGAATGTTATCCGCAACCTTTACCGCGGCGAGCGGCGAAAACTTTGAAATCACGACCGACCTCGACACGATAGCGAGAAACGCGGCGGCGGCAAACGCGGTTATAGAAAAAATCACCGCTCTCCGCGACGTGAAACTGACGGACGAATATTTAGCCGAGCTCGAAGCGGCAAAGGCGGACTACGACGCTCTTTCCGAAGAACAGCAAAAGCTCGTTTATAACTACAAAACGAAGTCGGGCTTTACCTCCAAAGTCACCTTCACCCTTCTCAAATCGCAGTACGACAAAGACAAGAAGGCGGCGGACAAGTTCCTTACCGATATAGCGAAACCCAACGCCAAAATACCTACGCTTGCAAAGACGTACGATAAATTCAGCGACGAACAGCGCGCGTACCTTGACAGAACGAACGCGGAAGCGATAAAGAATTTCCGCGCAAAGAGAGTCGAACTCGAAACGGATTCGGCGGCGACCGTTGAAGCGGAAATCGAAGCGATAGAAGCCGCGGACGTTTATTCGATGACCGCGGAAGAAATTTACGCCTGTCTCGAAGCGCTGAACGCGGTTTACGCAAAATACGCCGCGCTCGAAAAGGACAGCGTTAAAAACGAAGAAAAGTTTATTTCGGCGGTAAAAGAGACCGCGGCGGCTTATGCGAAAATCATTCGCGGAACGGCGGAAGGTTATATGGCGGAATTTAAGGGCATGACCGAAGAATACCGCGCGCTGACGGTCACGGAAATGAACGAACTTTACGAAAAAACTTCCGTTTTCTACGCAACCTACTACACGAACGCTTCTAAACTCGCCGTCTATACCTTCGTTCAGGAGAAAGACGAAAAACTTAAATCGGCGGCATACAACGTGACCTATTATACCACGGAAATCCGCGCGGGATTCCGCAGCGGCGCGGCGTACGCGGCAAACGCGGCGATAGACGAATTGCTCGGCGGAAATTTCTCCGACGAAGAAGCGGCTTCTATCGTCGAAGAAATAAAAACGCTCGTTTCCCGCACGGACGTTAAAGCCGTAACCCGTTACGAAGAATTTACCGAATACGCTAAAAAGTTCGCGTAAAACCCATACGAACGTAAAAAGAAGCGGCGCGCAAGCCCATTCGGGGCTTGCGCGCCGCCTTTATTTTTATTTATCGTTAAATTTTATTCGAGCGTTTCGTAATACTTTTTGCCTTCTTCCACAAACTCTCTTATCGCCCTTTCGGTAAGCGGGTGCGCTATCATCTTGGGGAACAAATCCACGGGGATAGTCATACTTTCTATACCCTTCATGGAAACCATATGAATTTGTTCTACGTTGGAAAAGCTTGCCGCAAGAACTTTACAACCCGAATTCGTTTCTACGAGAAGCTTGTGTATCTGCGAAGCTATATCCACGCCGTTGATTGCAATATTATCGAGTCTGTTGACGTAAGGCGCAACGTATTTCGCGCCCGCGCTCGCCGCAAGGAGAGCCTGCTGGGGCGTGAATATCGCGGTTGCGGTGATATTGTAGCCGCGCGCGGAAAGATATTTCATTGCCTTTATGCCGTCTCTCGTGACTGGAATTTTAATATAAGTATTCGCCCCGCCGAGCTTATTAAGCTTTTCCGCATCCTTAACTATCCCGTCAAAATCCTCCGCAAGCACCTGAACGTGGAGCATTTTGTTGCCGATAATCTCCCTTATCCCGCGAACCGCGGAAACCACGTCTATTTTGCAACGGGAAAGTATAAGCGGGTTAGTCGTTACGCCCGCGACGGGATAATAATCGTTAAGCTCCTTTATTTTTTCTAAATCTGCGCTGTCTATTAAGTATTCCATAAAAATCTCCTTCTCTTTTCTCAATCTTTTCAGCTACATAGTATACCCGCGACGGGCGGCGATGTCAACCGTTTACGCCGCGGATAAAAAAAGATTCGGGGAATTTTTAGCGGTATCGTTTACTTAACGCTTTTTTTCTTGCGAATCTTCTTCTGCGTTATGCGTTTCGTAACCCCCCTCTGCCGCGACAAGTCCGAATTTATTCTTCGGTAAAATTTTCGGCAGAACCGCAAGCAGCGCCGCGGAAACGACGTAGTTTGCCGCCGCCGTCAAAAGCTTTATCGGATAATCGACAAGATACGCCGCAAAAGTTTTCTTTCCGAGACCGTACATAAGATATATGCCGAGAGTATTCACAAGCCCGCTGACTAAAACGGAGCAAATCGCGAACGATATTAAAAGTTTAAGCTGACCGTTACCGCGGCGACTTGTGAAAACAAGCCCCGGAACAAGCCCCCAAAGCCCCGTTCCCACGCCGATTACGGGATTATACGCGCCGTGCGGATTGATAATCGCGCCGATAAGGTCGCCTAAAAAACACACTGCAAACCCGTATCCCCCGCCGAGCAGATACCCCGCGAGAAAGCCCGTCGTCGCAACGAACGAAAGTTGAAGCGCATCCGAAACCTTAACGTCGAAAAGATTCGCCAGCACGCAGAGCGCGGTAAGCACGCTCGCATAAGATATTTTTTGGGTTTTGGTTAAATTGTTGCGTTCGGGCAGTTTTTTAAAAACGAAAAACAGAACGAGCGCGGCGAGGAAAACGCCGAGAAACAGATAGTAGTACCAACGGGTAACTACGGTTTTGAAAATCGCCCCGAAATCGAAGGCGTTCGTCATAAGTAAAAAAGTCATAAAAAAAATCTCTCCTTGTAAACAAGAATAGAGAGACCGATAAAAATCCGCAAAGCGTCAGGCGAATACCTTTGCTGCGACAGCGCGCACGTTATGCAAAACGAAGCGCAAAAGCACCGAACACGACTTTACGGGTATAATAGCGGACGCGCAAAGACACCGCAGGACAAACGGAAATCCGAAAAATTTTTCCGCACGCGCCTTTCGTTTGCAAACGACATCCCATTCTGCAACACTTTACGCGTCTTTGCTACTCTATTTTTTCCTATACTATACCAAAAAAACTCCCGCCCGTCAAGCGATAACGAAAGATTTAAAAATAAAAAAGCTCATCGTCTTCCCAGCGTTCGGGATTATTATTTATATAATCGTTAATCTCCGACAAATCGTTTTCGTTCCTGATAACGTGTTCATAAAAAGAATCCTGAAACAGTTTTTCGATATTCATAATTTTTTTACATTCCAGAACCGTGAGCGATTTAAAAGCGCAAACTATATCCGTCAGCGTAGGGCGGGGGCTTGCTCCCGCCGTTTCGATTATTCTTATTATGGCGTGAATATGATTAGGCATAATAACGTAATTTTCTATTCTGACACTCGAAAACCGTTCTTTTAAACCGAGCAGTTGTTCCTCGGCTATTTTCCCGAACTCTTTTAGCGACACTTTGGCGGGAGCAAGCCCCCGCCCTACTACGCAAGAAAATACGCATCTTCTCCGAAATGAACAAACGGTGATAAAGTATGCGCCTTCCGTTGAATAATCGTATTCCTTTAACCGCGGGTGTTTTCTTTTTCTTAACATTTTATCCATTTTCTTTATTTTATCACCGAAACACCTGTTTCGTCAATCCGCTTCACACGTTCCCCCGCATAAAATTCCGCGCGTAAAACATAATAAAGGGTATGGTAGTAACCTTTATAAGAACGCTTATAATTTTTATCACCCTCGTCGCGGTAATGCGGCTTATGGGCAAAAGGCAAATCGGCGAAATGCAACCGTTTGAATTTATCGTAACGCTTATAATCGCCGACCTTGCGTGCGTGCCTATGGCAGACGTTTCTATTCCCCTCACCTACGGAATCGTGGCAATTCTCACGCTTTTCATACTGCATCAGCTGCTGTCTTTTTTAGAACAGGGCGGAGATTTTTTAAAACGCGTCATATCCGGCAAACCAAGCCTCGTTATAGACAAAGACGGCGTGGATATAAAGGAGCTTAAAAAAAACAATATGGGCGTGGACGACCTTATAGAATCCATGCGCACGGCGGGTTACTTTTCTTTCGACGAGCTGAAATACGCCGTATTCGAGTCTAACGGTCAGCTTTCCGCTTTTGAAAACCCTTCCGTGACGGAAAAATCCGAATCCCTGCCCGTTCTCGTCGTAAACGAAGGCAAAGCGGTGAGAAGAAATCTTTCCGTTATCGGCGCAACGGAAGAACGGCTTAAAGATTTTCTTGCCGAACAAGGTTCTAAACTCAAAAACGTGGAAATTTTAACGGTGGACGGTAACGGGAGAAGCTACTTAAAAAAGAAAAACAAGCGGTACGAAATAGTTAAATTTCCGCTCGGGGAGGGAATCTCATGGTAAAATCCGCGGTATCTATGATAATAGTCGCCGTGCTTTTAACGGTCGGCGCGTTGTTCGAGGCGGACTTCGTTCACAGACAATTCAGCGAATTCGACGAAGTTTTGTCCGTTTTATACGAAAAAGTGAACGAGCAAACGGCAGTCGAAGACGACGTTTACGCCGTGCAGAAAAACTGGCTTGACAAAAAGAAGTATCTGCACGTTTTCATTCCGCACAACGAAATTAAGGAAATAGACCTCTGGCTTGCGGAAGCCGTTAAACTCGTGCGGGACGAGGAATGGCACGACGCCGTTTCCAAGGTGGAAGTACTGAAAGAACTTTCCGAACAAATACCTAAAACGTTTTCGGTGACGTGGGAAAACATCTTTTAAGTCCCGATACGATTTGCCGCCGTTACAGCTCGCCTCCGTTCGGGTCGAACGCGGTTAATTTCTCTAATAAACGGGCGGTGTTTTCCACGCTTTCTTTCATTCCCCCGTCTATCCAGAGTTGTAAAAGGCGCAAGCAGCCGTAAGAGGCGTATTCGTAAAAAATCTCCGCATACCGCGCGTTCTCTTGCGATATAACGCCCGCGTTTACACGCATAAAAAATTCTTTGCCGTAAGACAACAGTTTATCTACGAAAGTCCTGTCGCTGTTTTTACCAATAAGCACTATACACATATCGGAATTGTTTTTAACGAACTCCAACAAAGCTTCGTAAAAGCTGATTTCGTGCGTGCGGGTAAACTGCGCCAACGTTTTTTCGAGTTCGGAAAACATCTCGTTTTCCACACTTTCCAAAAGCACGTACATATCCTGATAGTGGGAATAAAACGTGCCTCTGTTCACTTCCGCCTTTTCGCACAATTCACGGACGGTAATGGACTGAACGGGTTTTTCTTTGAGCAGCGACACGAACGCGCTCCTGAACATTTGCTGCGTAAGTTTCTTTCTGTAATCGTTTTTCATAATCGCCCTCCTGTTTCGGTCAAATCCTGCTAAAAATGTTCGTTATTCTGTAATTATACGTTTTTAGTCGTTTTTCGTGTACATTATCCGTTTTTCGGTCGATTACGTTTATATCGACCGAAATTGACTATTGACAAATCTTTGTGCTAATAGTATACTACAGATGAAAAGAGAAAGCAATACGGAGAGTGAAATTTATATGGCAAAATCTTAAGAAAGAAGGTAGATAAAAGATGAAAAAAGTATTCTGCGTAACCGGCGCAACCGGACATCTTGGCAACAACATAGTTAAACGACTTGTTTCTCTCGGCGAAAAAGTTCGCGCGCTGGTAATGCGGGGCGACGACGAGTTTATGCTCGAAGGCGCGGAAATACGTTACGGAAACATTCTCGAAAAAGCGTCGCTCGATTCCTTTTTCGCACACGAAAAGGACGAAGAGCTTTACGTAATACACGCGGCGGGAAAGGTAAGTATCCTTTCCGAACCGGACGCGACCGTTAACGAAATCAACGTTACGGGTACGAAAAACATGGTAGACGCCGCAAGGCGCGCCGGCGTAAAAAGTTTTGTATACGTAAGCTCGGTGCACGCCGCACAATGCAAAAAGGGTTTGAACACCGAAAAAGACCTCGTGTTCGATCCGAACCTTGTGAAAGGCGCGTACGCGACGAGTAAAGCGCTCGCTACCGAATACGTTTTACAGGCGGCGAGCGAAGGATTCAACGCCTGCGTGATAGTTCCGAGCGGAATTATAGGCGTAGGAGATTATAAAAACAACCACCTGATGGGACTTTTAAGAAAATTTATTCACGGCAAGCTCCCCGTGGCGGTTAAAGGCGAGTACGATTTCGTGGACGTGAAAGACGTCGCCTTTGCCGCAATATCCGCGGCGGAGAAAGGTAGGAGAGGCGAATGCTATCTCGTTACAGGCGGCACGCACGACGTTAAAACGTTGCTTGATCTGACCGCAGAAGCCCTGAGGCTGAAAAAACTGCGCGTATATTTGTCGATAGGCTTCGTTCGTCCGATTGCTGCGCTTTGCGAGCGACGTTATCGCAAAAAAAAGCAAACGCCTCTCTTTACCTCTCAATCTTTAGAAATCTTAAAAAGCGGACAACGGTTCGACTCGCACAAGGCGCAAACGGAACTGTCGTTTCGCCCGACAGAGTTTGAGAAAACCGTTAGAGAAGCGGCGTTATGGTTGGCGGAAAACGATCCGCCGCCCGTACGACGGAGGTCGTACGGGAGAAGGGGTAAAAAAATTTGCATGACGCCGTAAACAAAACGGCGGGGTTATAAAGACTCCGCCGTTTTTTTGTCGTTTTTTTGTTTTTTCCTTTGGTGTTATTCCTCTGCCCTCGCGCAAGGGCATGCGATTATTCGTCCTGCTATCCCGTCAGCTTCTTTTTTTTCTTAAAACGTTTATCAGCACGAACGCGCCTATTAAAAGTAGCACCGAACCGACAAGCACGCCGTAGGCAGCCGCTTCCGAAACCTTTGCGCCGAAAAAGTACAGATTACAATCGACGGAATCTTTTATTCCTTCAATCGCCTCCGCGGGGAAATTTTGTGCGCTCATCTCCCTGAAAACACCCGCAAGCGCGTGATTTCTTATAATCGAGGTGCCGTAAGTTCCCGGGAGAAAGCCGAGGAAATTACGCAAGCCCTCGCCGAACTGCGAAATGGGCATATACGCGCCGCAAACGAAGCCGTAGCCCGCAGAAACGATTGTTCCAACAGCCGAAGCCTGCGCGCTCGTCGATAAAAACGCGTTTATCACCGAGGACAGCGCGACTCCGAACGAGGTCAGCAAAAATACGTCTAAAATTATAAGCATCACGTCGCCGAAAGAAAGATACCAGCCCGTAAACGCAAGGTAAACAAGCCCTGCGGCGGTGGTAACGTAAGAAATTATCAGCGTGGAAAGAAGCGACGCGCAAAAATACGCTATCGCGAGCGACGACCTTCTGACGGGCGAAGTCAACAAATCTTTTCTCGCGCCCGTAACCTTATCCGAAATCATCGTAAGGTTAGAGCAGAACGCGACCGTCACGCAACTCACCGCAAGAAGAGAAGAAACGAGTTGTCCGCCGACCGTGCCGTTTATGATTCCTTCTAAATTATTCACGACGAAGCCGCCCGAAAGCGCGCCTTCAATCGCGCCGTTAAAGCTGTCCTTAAACACCTTCGCAAGAAAGGTCGCGTATAAAACGAGCAGTATCACGGGGGTTATAAGCGAAGAAAAAAACGCGCCCTTATCCTTGAAAAACAGCTTTACGTTTCTTTTTATAAGCGCAATCGTGGTCTGCATTTTCAGTTACCTCCCGTAAGTTTTTTGCCTGTCGCCGCAAGAAAAACGTCGTCCATCTTGCCCTTCGTAATCTCGAAATCGTTAAAAATCTCGGGATAAGCGAGGATAAGTTTTTTCGCCTCTTCGGTAGAAGGAACGGAAATTCTTATCGCGTCCTGAATCTTTTCGTAATCCCTGCCGAGCTTTTCCGCCGTCTTTTCGTCCGCGCCGTAAAGGGTTATATAATCGCCCGCGTACTCGTTTTTAAGCGCAAGCGGCGTGCCTTCCGCAACGATTTTGCCGCCGTCTATAATCACAACGTAGTCGGCGTCGGCGGTTTCTTCCATATAGTGCGTGGTCAAAAATACCGTCATACCGTCAACCTTGCGCAGATTTTCTATCACTTCCCACAAATTTTTACGCGTTTGCGGATCGAGTCCCGTGGTCGGCTCGTCAAGAATAAGCACGGAAGGCTTATGTAAAAGCGCGCGCGCCACGTCTATTCTGCGGCGTTGCCCGCCCGAAAGATTTTTAAGCGTTCTGTTTAACAGCGGCTTAAATTCCAGAAGCTCCGCAAGCTCGTTTATTCTGTTTTCCGCCGCCGCGCCGTAAATACCGTAAAGACTCGCGCGGGATAAAAGGTTATCCCTAACGCTCAACACCCCGTCCAGCACGGAACTTTGAAAAACCACCCCTATTTCGCGGGTGATTGCGGAAAGTTCCTCGTCCGCGTTTTTACCGCAGACGATTACTTTTCCGGAATCTTTTTCAAGCGTGCCGCACATTATCGAAATGGTTGTGGACTTACCCGCGCCGTTCACGCCGAGAAACGCGAAAAGCTCTCCTTTATCGACGTGAAAAGACAAATCGGATACGGCTTTCACCTCTCCGAACGCCTTGTTAAGCCCCTCTATTTCTATAATTCTCTCCATAAAATCTCCGTTTTTTACCGAATCAGGTCTCAAAAAACCTTAATTCGACCATATTACTCTCTGCCTTTAAGTATATCTTTTTTTTCTTAATAAATCAATAATAAAAAAAACATTTTTCGGCTAAAAGAAAAATTTTACACGAAATTTACCTTCGCTTTTATAGTTTTTCTTTTAATCGTTTTATTGAGAGAATAAGGCTTTTCTTTGCTTGACATAAACGCGGGCAAGTGCTAAAATGTAAAAAACGAGAATAAGGAGCGGACGAATATGGGTTACCGTAAACTTGAAAACACCAAGAATAAAATAGAAGCCGCCGCGCTTGCAATAGGCTCGCACGACGGGGTTCAGTGCATTTCCGCAAGAACGATTGCCGCCGCTTGCGACATTTCTACGCACACGATTTACAACAATTTCCCTTCTATGCAGGATCTGATTGACTTTATCGCGCAGAAGTTCGACAGAAAACACCTTAAAAACGTGGTAAATCTCGTGGAAGAGGGCAAAACGTGGCAGGAAATCTTTAATATTATGATAGACAAGCTCACCCGCGACAAGGCGGCTACACTCTATTATATTTCCTACACGAATATATACGGGTTCGATCCTACTATGGAAAACCCGCGCGCCGAAGAGTTTTTAGAGGTTTCGAGAAAGCTGTTCGATCCGAACGGCAAGCTTTCGGACGAGGTTCTGCTCGTTATCTGGGACTACGTTACGACCACCGCGTTATATTATTCGGATAAAATCATTCGTAAGTATATAGAAGATACAAAAGAAATGCGCGACCTTGCGTGCAATCTTATCATAAACGGCGTGGACAGCGTTACCAAAAAATAAAACAGTATTTTAATTATAATAAGGTATTTTAATTATAAAGATTGCGCGGGCGAAGGAATTTTCCTTCGCCCGCGTTTTTTATTTCACCGCTTCCGTTTTTATTTCACCTCTTCCGTTTTTTATTATACCGCTTCTGTTTTTGCCCGCGCGCGTTAGTCGTTCGCTACCCCGCTCGCCCGTTTGCTTTTCACGTTTCTTATTGATAGCTGATCTCGTAGTTATGCTCTACCAGCATATAGCGGTAATAAGGTACGCCGCCTTTTTTTAGCGAATACTGAATCAGGTCTTTATCTAAGGTCACCTCTTTTATAATCGGCATATCGTAAGATTGTTGCATTTTCGTTCCGTCCGCAAAGCTGACGTACCCTTCTTCCGTTCCGACTATCAGGTATCTGCCTTCCCTTTTTATAACTCTGTCGCCGACCTTTTTAATTTCGCCGTCGAATCTGTATACCCCGTCTTCCGCCGTCAGAAACGCGGCGTTTTCGTAGCACGCGTAAAGCTCGTAACGGGCAGAAGAAGAATATATATCGTATATATCGAAAAGCACCGTTTTCATATCGGAATCGTAAATTCTGCCGTTTAACTCGTTAAATTTACCATTCCTGCCGCCGACACAACGCCATTCGGAAACCGTTTTGCCGTCGTCCGAAACGATTTTTTTGAACTCAGTCCCGTCCTCTACAAGCCACTTGCCGCCGCCTATGCTCGTTATCCGGCTTTCGCCGTTCAACGCGTCAATCCTTGCAAGAATTTCCCCGTTTCCAGAAAGCGCGACCGTAAGATTCGCGCTGTCTCCGAGCCTGTATTCCTCTATCGGAAAGGCACGGAATATAACCGAACCGTTCACGCTTTCTTCGTCGTATAAATAATTGTAGCGATATTCTTTGATAACGAAGGGATATTTGACTTTTTCCGTTTTGAAATTATCCGCCGCGTCCACGACGTAGGTTTTTACGGTATACTTTTCGCCGACGGAATTTATATAGCTATATCTGCTGACCACGGGAGATTCTATATACTGCTCCTGCACGAGAATTTTATCCTTGCCGAGATAAAAGCTTTCAACCGCCGCCGCGGTCTGCGGATATTCGTACGTTCCCGCAACCGCAAACGTTTCTTTATCGTAAAACCTTATGCCGAGGCACTTTTTGCCCGTTGCAGAACCGCGGTTGCCCGCGCCGCCCGCATAAACGTATTCATAAAAAAACTTTTCGGTACTGCCGACGTATTTTCCCGATATCCTGCCTGCGGCGCGATCGCATTCTCTTTTAATCGCTCCGTTTCTTTCGACGAGAAAATATTTATCGCCTATATATATTACTCCCGTAACGTCGTCTTTCCCAAAATATCCGCGATCGGAAACGGTTATTTCTTCGCCCGTGCCGTCGTAATAAACGTATTTAACCCCGTCCGAAGTATTCTTTCTCATAACGAGCGCGGCAAAATATCTGCCTCTCTCGTTTTCGTACGGGAAAACCTCATAAAAACTCCATTGCGAGCCGTCGAACGATACGAGTTTTTCTCCCGCCGAAAAATACGCTTTATACGGCGTTTGTTCGTTCTCCTCGTCGTAAAAAACCACGGTTCCGTACTTATTTTCCTTTATCCGATAGCCGTCTGCGTCCAGAACGCGCGTTTCGGGAACGAAGCATTTTGCTTCCTCGAAATAATCGCTGAGTTTTTCCGCTTTTTTAATATCCGCAACTCTCGACGCGCCGCACCCGAAAAAGGAAACGGCGAAAAGAAGCGTAGCCACCGCCGTCGCCGCGATTTTTACGAATTTATTATAAAAACCCCTTTTTCTCATACCCTATTTTCCCTCCTTCGCGCGAACCTTAACCATTCTCGCGCAGTTTTCAAGCTCGCCCGAAGCGTTCCTCTCGCAAACGAAAAGTCCGTTTCCGTCTATCGTCTCCAAAAGAAAAATATTTTCGCCCGTTTCCGAAAGAACATCGCCTTGCGCCGATAAAATTACAGACTTCTTTGCACCGTTATCGGTGCAAATCGCCCTGATAAAGCTGCCGTAACTCAACACCTCTATGCTTTCGGCTTTAAGAACGCCGTTTCCGCCACCGTCGTAAAGCTCCGCGATCTGTTTATCACCGCCCGTGAGAAAACCGACGAAAACGTCGTCGTAAAAACGATTGAAATTAGTTTTCAAAACTTTTCCGCCGTTGTCGCCGTAAAAGCAGTAATCTTTTGAACGCCTTACAACCACTCCGCCGCGATAAAAGCGCACCCATTCCGCGTCGTCCTCGACCGTTTTAAGCTCACCGTTCTCTATAACGGAAACGGTTTTTGCGTCATCGTTATAAAAATACTTGCCGTCCGTCTTCAAACGGCTGAAATCGGCGGTAAAGCCTTCAAAAACGACCTTGCCTTCCGCGTCTATAACAAAGCTTTTGCCGTTAAGCTCGTCGGCGACGGCAAACCGCCCGTTACCGAGATATTCGGGGAAGCCGTCCGCGCCGTTCGCAAATCCGTTCACGCGGCATTTTACGTTAAGCTCGTTATCGAGAACGGCAAAAACCTTTTCCCCGTAGCAAACGCGCTTATTGCGGACGGGATAAAGCTCGGCAACGTTCAGAACTCCCCCGGCGTATTTTTCTTTCCACGCCGCCGCGCCGCTTATCGCCGCGTTATCCGTGTTTTTCAAAACGAAGCCAACGTTCTTTTTTCTGAATTCTCCGTCCTTAAAAGAAACGATTCCCGTGTGAAGTTTGTATTTCACAGAGTTTTCCACGATTTCGTAGTCGTTGGATTCCGCCCCGACCACCGTTTTATACTGCACGACCGCCGTGCCGTTGCTCTGCGCGGCCATAAACGTGCCGATTGCGGATTCGGGAGCTTTATAAACGAGTCTCGCTATAAAACTCTCGTCGTAAACATAAATCTTATCGCCCGATATTTTAGCGATATATCCGCCCGAAACGAACGTCTCGTTATAGTACGGAGTGCTGACGAGCGGGGTATATTTTTCGTTTTTAACAAGCTCGCCGTTTTCCTTTACCTTAAACCCGTTGTCACAGACGATAAAATATCCGTCGCCGCGGGTTATATGCGCGCCGATTCCGTTTATATAATACCTTTGATAATCGGGCTTGTAAACGTTATAAAAATTATTGCCCGCCGCGTCGAAAAAAGCAACGCAAAGCGGCGTTTTATCAAGACTTTGCGCCGAGACTTTATCCCCTTCGCTTGAAATAAAGCCGCCCGTCACGTTTACTTCGTAGGCGTAAAATCTCTTGTTATCCACACAATTAGCCGCGCCGTATGAATAAACGTTAAGCGCGCCGAACTTATCCGAACGCTCGCCCGAAGCGGATTCGGTTATCGCAGGGAAATCGAAAACGCTTCCGTCCGAGAAATTATAAGCGCGGCGATTTATAGTGCGCGCGCCGGTTTCCGCGTTAGTTTCCGTCTTATTCGCTATAACGACGTTTTCGTAAAAGTTCTCGCACGTCCACCCGTTCAGGTCGCCGACTTCGCGAACTTCGTACGAATAGTTTTCGGAAATATTAAAAACCTCGCCGAGTTTTTTGACGGATTTAACGTCCGCGGTGTTGGTACACCCCGAAAACGCCGCCGCAAAAACCAAAGCCGCCGCACACGCCGCGGCTAAAAATCTTTTTCTCATTCGCCCCTCCGAAAGGCTTTTTTGCGGAAAACGTAAGCTCCGCATTTACAATTCTATTCTATCACGGCAAAGAATAACTGTCAAGGCATTTGCGTTTTTATAATCGCCGCCGTTCTTCTCCGTCTCTTGCCCTCGTCCGCGGTTATTTTAAAACAGGCGCGCCGCCGCGGGGAGCTTTCCCCGCGGCGGCGCACGCATACGCGTTAAAATTCCGTTTTATTTCTGCGATTTATAATAGTTTATAAGACAGCCCGCCTCGATAATCTGTTTCTCCGCGTCGGTCAGCGGCGAGATTTTAAGAGTGATTTTTCTCTTGTTTTCGCCGAGAATCTCCGCAGAAAACTCGGTATCTCCGCGATCTAATTTCTCTCTGATGCCCTTAACGTAAACGTATTCGCCGACCTTAAAATCGTTCTTTTCCGCAAGGAACGGTATCATACCCCAGTTTATGAGGTTGCTTCTGTAACGCTTCGTCGCGTACTCCTCCGCGATATTCGCAACCCCGCCCAGAACGCGCTGACAGGAAGCGGCTTGCTCCCTCGCAGAGCCGTCGCCGGGCTTAACCGCGCAAACCACGCTGCCGTAGCTCGTCTTTTTTTCGTCTATCCCGAGTTCTTTCGGTATGCCTTCCTTTATCGTCGCCTTTGCGCGGGCAACGTATTCGGGATCTTTTCTCGAAAGCGCGAACTCCGCAAGCTTTAAGGGATTAGAGCGGTAAGAAGAGGTTTCGCCCGAAGGTATCAGCTCGTCGGTAGTCGTCACGGGGTCTTTCAGAACGGAAACGACTTTAAGAAGCAGGTCTTCCGCGAGCGGCTGCATTTCGGGCCAGTCGGCGATATTCGGTCCGTATTTAAGCTCCGCCTTTTCATCGCCGCACCCGACCGCGTTAAACACGCGCGCTTTGTAAATTCTATCGTCGAATTTATATTTTTTGGGTTTTTCTCTGTACTCTTCGTCCATTGCGGAAGTAATCGCGCCGCCCGCTCTCGCGGTAGCCGCAATGCTTCTCGCGTCCATAAGCGCGACCGCGGCAAGCTGACCGTTTGCAGGCTTACTGCCCTCGCGGCTTTCAAAATTTCTCGTGGTGTGACGAACGGAAAGTCCGTTATTCTGCGGCACGTCGCCCGCCCCGAAGCACGGTCCGCAAAACGCGGTTTTCAGCACCGCGCCGTCCGTCATAAGCCTTGCAGCATACCCGCCCTCTACGAGAGCCTTATAAACGGGCTGACTCGAAGGATACACGTCAAGGGTAAAATCGTTGTTATTTATGGGCGCGTCGCCGAGAATTTCCGTCGCGGCGGCGATATTTTCATACATACCTCCCGCGCACCCAGCGATAACGCCCTGCTCGACGAACACCTTGCCGTCTCTTATTTTATCGACGAGCTTAAACTCGCCCTTGCCCTCGGGGAGAAGCTTTTTGCCCGCTTCCTCGCACGCCTTCAACAGCTCGTACGGGCGGGATAAAAAGTCGCGGATAGTGTACGCGTTGGAGGGGTGGAACGGAAGAGCTATCATCGGTTCGATTTCGGAAAGATTTATCACTATTCCCCTGTCGTAATACGCGCCGTCCTCCGCCCTCAATTCCTTGAACGCGCTTTCTCTGCCGTGCGTTTTATAATATTCCAAGGTCTTTTCGTCCGTTTCCCATACGGAAGAAAGGCAGGTCGTTTCGGTGGTCATAACGTCTATGCCGTTGCGGAAGTCCATAGAAAGCGTTTTTATGCCGCTTCCCACAAATTCCAGCACCTTGTTTTTCACGAATCCGCACCCGAACACCTCTTTAATTAAGGCAAGCGCGACGTCCTGCGGACCTACGCCGCGGCGAAGCCTGCCCTTCAATAAAACCGCCACTATTTCGGGCATATCGAGGTCGTAAGTTCTTTCGAGAAGCTGTTTAACGAGTTCGGGACCGCCCTCTCCTACCGCGACCGTGCCGAGCGCGCCGTAACGGGTGTGCGAATCCGAACCGAGTATCATTCCGCCCGCAAACGCGCGTTCTTCGCGCATATACTGATGAATGACCGCAAGGTGCGGGGGTACGAACGCGCCGCCGTATTTTTTCGCCGCGGAAAGCCCGAAAACGTGGTCGTCCTCGTTGATAGTTCCGCCGACCGCGCAAAGCGAATTGTGGCAGTTGGTGAGAGTATAAGGAACGGGAAATTTTTTCAGTCCAGAAGCCTTTGCCGTCTGCACGATGCCGACGTAGGTTATATCGTGCGAGGTTATCTCGTCGAATTTTATTTTAAGCTTATCGGGATTGCCGCTCGTATTGTGCGCCTGCAAAATTTTGTACGCGACGGAACCGCTTTTTTTGGCGGAATCCGCGGCGCGCGCGCGAACGAGCCTTCCGCTTTCGTATTTAACGCCGTGGTCGATGAGTTTTATCATAAAAGCCTTCCTTTTTTTGCCTCTTCTCCTTTCTTTTTCGGGAAAAGCGCAAACAGAATATCACGCAAAACGCCCGAGAAAAACGCTCGGAAACGCTTTACCGTTTAATTTTATCATAGACAGGCGAAAAATCGCAAGCGATAAGCCGCGTAAACGCCAAAAAAACTTAAAAACCCCCTTGCATTTTTCGTCGCGTTATTATACAATGTATTTATGGATAAATTTAAGTTTGCATACGGCAATAGCGTCCGTATACTTCTCGCGCTCGCGATCCCGCTTTCGGCGGCAGGACTCGTGTGGAATATTTATAACCTCGTCGCGCTTGCGAGCGAAGGAATTTTCAAAATTCTCGCATACAGCATTTCGATAATCGTCTGCGGCGGGCTATTTGCGTTCTGCGTAAGCCTTGCTTTCTACGGCAAATACGTTTTCAAAGACGGGTATTTGTATCTGTATTTCGGTTTTATCCGCACGAAAACCAAAGCGGAAGATATTTTACAGGTAACGCATTTTTTAAAAAGCGACAAGCTCGTGATATATTTTAAGGACGCGAAGTATTCTGTCGTTGTGATTTCGCCCGAGCTTTACGGCGAATTCGTTTCGGCGTTAAAACGCGCGAACCCTTCCGTTATATACGACGCCGCGGAGGAACGCGAGGAAAAATAACGAGGAGGAAAAACAGAGAAGCTTTTCGCATATAAAATTGTAAACGCCTTAAAATACGGGAGCGCGTTCACGATTAGATCACGATTAAGGACTTACGGAAAAACGAAAATACGATTTACATTTGAACAAGTTACGATATAGGAGTACGGTATAAAAAACACGGTAAAAATAAAAAAGCTTCGCAAAAAAGAACGTCGAAGAACGTTTCGGAGAATTTTTATTAAAATTACTGCGAAAAAATTCTTTTCCCCTCTGTTTTATGGGTTATTTAATTATGTTTGACATTAAAAAAAGTATTGCGGAGCAAGACAATTCGTCTCTGCCGCGCAATACCTTTTTTATTTTATCGTCTGGTTATATTCAGGCTTTTTTTCTTAAAACCCTTCGACCTCTTTTCTCGTAGGTACGGACTGCGCCGCCCCGCGACGAGTGCAGGCGATAGAAGCCGCTTTGCTCCCGAAAGCCGTTGCTTCTTCTATGCTTTTTCCTTCTGCAAGCCCTACGGCAAGTCCGCCGCACAAAGTATCTCCCGCGGCAGTAGTATCCACCGCGTTCACCTTTAAGCAAGGATAAGTTATTGCTCCGTTTTCGTCCGCTATCTCGTAGCCTTTCGAGCCGAGCGTAGTCACTATCTTCTTTATCCCCGCCTTAAACAGCTCTTCTTTCCCGCCGAATATCGCAAGCTCCGTTTCGTTCGGCGTTATCAGATCGACGTACCCGAAATACTTCGATATTTCTTTATTCGCGGGCGCGGGATTAAGTATAGTGTAAAGTCCTTTCTCTTTCGCCGCTTTAAGACCTTCGCCTATTACTTCTATCGGGTTTTCGAGCTGGGTTAAATATATATCTCCCTCGCTCGCGCCTTTCAAAAATTCCTTTATATCCTCCACTTTCAGCTTTGCGTTCGCGCCTTTGTCGAGTATTATTCTGTTGTTCCCGTCGGTCACTACGATTACCGCTATCCCCGTGGAAACGCCTTCTTTCTTTTTTATATATTCGGTATTCACTCCGACCGCGCGGAGATTTTCTATCAGCGTTTCGCCGAAGCCGTCTTTTCCGACCGCCCCGCACATATATACCTCGCCGCCGAGCTTGCCCGCCGCGGTCGCTTGGTTCGCGCCCTTACCACCGCCGTTGGTGATAAAGTCGCTTCCCGTTATCGTTTCGCCCGCCTTCGGCATATACGGACTTTTTATCGTCAGGTCCATATTCAGGCTTCCCGCTATGTATATCTTTTTCATTTTTTACCGTTTCCCTACACGCCGGAATAAGCGGAGAAGCCACCGTCTACGGGAAGAACCGTTCCCGTTATAAATCCGCTCGCATTATCGTCCGCAAGGAATAACAGCGCCCCTATAAGGTCGCTTATTTCCCCGAACTTCTTCATAGGCGTTGCCGCTAATATCTTCCCCGTCCTCGCAGTCGGCGTACCGTCCGCGTTGAACAGTAAGTCTTTATTCTGTTTCGTCACGAAAAATCCGGGCGCTATCGCGTTGCAACGTATTCCGCACGGCGCAAAGTGTACCGCCACCCACTGCGTAAAGTTGTTTATCGCCGCTTTCGCCGCCGAGTACGCGGGTATCTTCGTAAGCGGTCTGTATGCGTTCATCGACGAGATATTGATTATATTCCCGCCCGTTTCAACCATATCTTCCGCAAACACCTGCGTGCATAAAAACGCGCTCGTTAAGTTCACGTCGAACACGAACTTAAACCCGTCCTCTTCTATCCCGAAAAAGTCCTTATTTACTTTCGTTTCGGGCGTCATCGTTTCGTTATCCGTGGTCGCTTTGGGGTTGTTCCCTCCCGCGCCGTTGATAAGGACGTTCACCTTCCCCCATTTTTCGTTTATAATTTTTTTCGCCGCGATTATATCTTCTTTTTCGGTGCAGTCCGCGGATATTCCCATCGCGTTTTCTCCTATCTCGGTTGCAAGGGCTTCCGCAGTAGCCTTCGTTCTGTTAATGACCGCTACCTTCGCCCCGCATTCAGCAAGCGCGCGGCAGAAGTCGCTCATCATCACTCCCGCTCCGCCCGTCACAGCCACTACTTTGTCGCTTAAATCTACTTTGAACGGTACTTTCATTTCCTCTCCTTTTCAATCGCTTCAAACAATCCGTTAAGATACGCCGCCCCGAGTGCGCGGTCGAACAAACCGTACCCCGGTTTTGCGTTCTCGCCCCAGATGTTCCTTCCGTGGTCGGGGCGTAAATACCCGTTGAACCCGTTATTCTCAAGCGCTTTCACTATCGCGTATATATCCACGTTTCCTTCCGCAGTCTGATGCCCGTTCTCGTAAAAATCTGTGTCGTTCACGAACTTCAACTGCCTTAAATGCGCGAAATATATTCTGTCCGCGTACTTTGCCGCCATCTTGGGCAGGTCGTTGAATCTACCCGCGCCGAGGCTTCCCGTACAGAAGGTCATTCCGTTGTGCTTGTTAGGCACCGCCTTAAACAGTCTGTCGTAGTCCTCTTCTTTTCCCACTATTCTCGGTAGTCCGAATATATCCCACGGCGGATCGTCGGGGTGAATAGCCATATCTATTCCCGCCTCGTCGCACGCCGGCATTATTCCGTTTAAGAAATACACGAGGTTATCGAACAGTTTTTCGTGAGTCATTCCCTCGTACTCTTTGAGCAGTCCGTTAAGCTCCTCGCTCGTGTAACTCTCGTCCCAACCGGGGAGGCGCAGATTCGTTTTATCGAGTTTATTGAAATCCTCTTCGCTGTACGAAAGAGAGGTCGAGCCGTCCTCGTGTTTATAGTAGAGATTCGTTCTGAACCAGTCGAACACGGGCATAAAGTTGTAACAGATACACTTTACCCCCGCCTTGCCGCAGTTGAGTATATTCTGTCTGTAATTCTCTATCAACTTATCGCGGGAGGACTTTCCGAGTTTTATGTCCTCGTGTACGGGAACGCTTTCTATCACTTCCATTTGCAGTCCCGCGGCGCTAACGAGGGATTTTAATCTCAACAATTTATCGAGTTCCCATACCTCGCCCACGGGCGTGTCGTACACGGCGGTCACTACCCCCGTCATTCCCTGTATCTGTTTTATATAGTTAAGGGGTATACAATCTTTTTCCCCGTACCATCGAAACGTAAGCTTCATCGTTTCTCCTTAAAATTTTTTTCAATGCCATTTTAACATCTTCCGCGCCGTTTGTCAATCTCAAACGCCTATCGCGGCTCTTCCTTGCGGTTTTATTTTCCGTAACGCCACCGCGAAATGGTAAAATCTACCGCGGGAACAAAAAAATTCTATATCAGCGATGCGGCGCGATACGAAAAAACACGGCATAGGAAAAATCCTATGCCGCGCCGTTTCACTCTTTCCAAAACCGTTAAAAACGCTTTTTCGTTTTTTTAGCCTAAATTAGCAATTTCGCCCGAAACGTAGCTGCCCGATTTGGTATACGCGTTGCCTTCCGCAAATCTCGTCACTCCGAGAGCCGCCGCGTCGGAAGCAATAGTCGCAAAATCACCGTAGGTACTGTCGCCGTAAACCGCGTACGCCATATATCTTATGGAAAGTCCTTCTATTTTGATTCTCTTCGCATATTCGGAATTTGCGTCCACCGCGCCGAGCGCGGCTTCTATATAACTTGCGTACCAACCTTTAAGCATAGAAGCGTCGTAAGACTTTATGATAACTCCGCTCGGCGTGTCGTCCCAGTATTTTTTATTGAAAATATCCATACCGCTTATGATATGGCAACCAAGCTTATCCTTACTCCCCGAAGTCGTTTTGCCGTCCAGGGTAGCGTACCAAGCGCGGTAAACGGTTAAAAACTCGTACATTTTCTCGCCGCCCGCACCGTAATAAGCGTTGCAGAAATTTCGGATAAGCGTTTCCAAGTCCGCGTTCACGTTTTTGGCAAGCTTCGATTTAAGATAAATTTTCAGCGCGTTGAAGTTCGTCTCCGTATCCGTGCCGCTCATCCCCTGATCGACGAGAACGGTCGCGCCGCTTTCCGCCAAGGTCTTATAAGTATCCTGCATATTAGAAATCGTGTCGAGCGGAACGAAATAATTATCGAAATACGCCGAATATCTCCAAAAATACGCCTTTCCCAAGCCCTGCCAATTATTATATTGATTTAAGAAATATCTGTTGCTGTTTCCGTATTTGTTGCTTAAAACGTCGTCTTCGAGCTTTCTGTATGAGTTACCCTCTATCATCGCGACCATTGCCGCGACTTCCGCGCTGTCGGTGTTATAAAGCTTAACGTCTTCGAGATTTGCCGTGGGGGCTTCGAGCGCAAGGTTATAAGCCATAATCATAAAGGTGATTTTTCTGCCGACCTCCGCCGAATACTTTTCGTCGAAAATCTTCGCGACCTTGTTCATAAAAAGAATATATTCCGCGGAATTTGCGCCGTACTTACTCTTTAAGCTTTCCGAAGCCGAGCAGGAACACCAGCCGCGCCTGTCGGGCTGACCGAACACGAAAATATCCTTAACGTTGCCCGTCGAATCCTGAGAAAGGATAGAATCTCTCGCGTATTTCGCGACTATTTCCGCCATTTCGTCCCCGCCGGAAGCAAGACAAAGGGTATCGAAGCTTTGTTTCGTATCGGTAGCAGTCGCGGTAACGAACCACGCGGGGTGCGCCGCGCCGTAAGTATCCTTCGGAACGACTTCTAAAAAGTTATGATACGTTCCGTTTATTTCCTGCCAGCTGTTGACGAACCCGAGCCTTCTCTGATAAGTGAAATTGACGGGTTGAGTATCCGTGCCGTAGGTAAGCGAGCCGTCCTGCGCCCAAAGCTTGTCGATAGAGGGATTAAAAGCGGTGTGCGCCGCCACGCGCGAATATTCAAAACCGTCTCTGTCGCAGGTATAAACGGTATCGGTATAAATTTCCAACCCGAACGCCTGATTTAATAGCGCGTAAACCGCGTTAAGCGTTCCGTAAGCGGTGTTGCCGTAAAGAAACACGCCGTTTTCGGTTTTGTGAATTATATACCCCGTTTCGGTTGTAAGCTCGGAAAAGGAAAGCGAAGCCGCCGCCGCAAGCTCGCCGCCTAATATAAAGTATTTTTTGCCGCTTTCAAGTTCCGTGAGGTTTGACACGGTTTTAACCGTTAAGGTCTTACCCGTGATAAGTTGAAAGTAATATTGCAAATCTTCCGCGGCGAAATCGTAAATTCTGTCATCTTCGCAAGAAGCCTCCCCGCGGCTTAAAACCGCAAGGGAGGTTATTTCGTTGCTCGAATTTTGTATTGCTATAATTTCTGCGAACAAAGTGCCGACGTACGCCTGATTCCAGCCGTTTTCTTCGGTAAATTCTATTGCCGCCGCAAGCTCTTCGATAGTCGCGTAGTTAGCGCAATCGGATACCGCGCCGTCTCCGTCTCTGACAACGTATGGCGTTTTGGAAGAAATTTTGCCGTTCGTCACCGCGTAACAATTTTTGATGATACTTAATCTTTCAACGCCGACTATCGAACCGAGTTGCGCCGTTCCCGTTGACGCGGAATCCAAAACCACAACGCAGTTTTCAACCGTTCCGCCGTCGTTCTCGTTCACTATCGTGCCGAGAGTCCAATCATCGTTGCCTTCCACCGTAACCTTTACAAACAGATTGCTGACAATGCCCTGATTTTTATAAATAAAGCTGCTGTGCGAACCGTTCGCTTTCAGAGTATAATAAACGCCGAGGTTTTTTATCGTACCTTTGTTGGAAGAGAAAAGATACGATTCCCAACCGTCGTCCCTCGCATCGTATTGAATAAGAAGATTTTTAAGCGAATAGCCGTTCCCGTCCAAAGTTCCGCTGAAATCGATTACGCCCGCCGTCTGCGCGTTTTGGAAATCAAGATCTTCTCCCAAAACAAATTTTTCAGACGAACCGTTCAATAAAGATTTGAAATTATTCACGTCGGCTTGCGTTAAAACGGTTATTTTTTCTTCGTAACGAGCCGTATAGGTAACGTCTTTCGTGACCTTTGAAACGAACTTTTTATCCCAGCCGAGGAAGGTATACCCCGCTTTCGCGGTATCGGGTTCGGTCGCCGTATCGCCGTAATGATACTTTTCGGCAGAAATAACGCTGTCTCCGTCCTTAAACTCTACGGTATATTCGTTCGCCGTTAAGTATGCGTTAAGTTGTTCGATTTTGGTCGAATCGGTCTCGGTTTCGAGGGCTTTAAACGCGACCTCGTCTATGCAAATAGCGAGAGTATCGCTGTAAAACACCTCTTCGTCCGCTTTGATATACGCCGCTACCTTTATGTCGTCGTTATAATGATCCGTAGGAATACCCCAGACGTATACGACGGACTGAACGTAGCCTTCCACGACCGCGCCGTTTTCCTTATAATATCCCCATTTATTGCCGTCCGCGCCGAAGGTTATCGCCGTTTGAGCGTTTACGGTTTCGAGGGTTATAACGGTAACGCCTGCGCTCGCGCTTTCGGGAACGATTACCATACCCATTTCCGCGCCTTCGATCGCCGCGTATTTCTCATAAGCGGCAAGATTTAATTTAACGCCGAAACGAATACCCGAGTTTTTGTCGCTCGCCGTAGCGTATCTGACGGACGCGCCGAGGATTTCCATTTCTACCGCAACTTTTTTGCCGAATACAATTTTGCTGCCCGTATTTTCCCAGCAATCCGCGTTCCAGCCGTTAGCCTCTTCAAGCTTTAACGCCGCCGCAAGCTCCGCCATTGTGGCATAGTTGGCGCAATCAGATACCTCGCCGTCCCCGTCTCTGACAACGTAGGGCGTTTCGGAAGAAATTTTACCGTTCGTTACCGCGTAACAATTTTTAATGGTACTTGCTCTGTCAACGCCGACTATCGAGCCGAGTTGAGCCGTTCCCGTTGACGAGGAATTCAGAACCGCCACACAGTTTCCCACCGTTCCGCCGTTGTTCTCGTTCACAATCGTTCCGAGTACCCAAGCGTCGTTACCGTTAAACGTGGTCTCCACGAATACGTTGCTCACCGTGCCTTCGTTTTTATAAATAAAGCTATCGTGAGAGCTATTAGCATTGAGCGTATAATAAACTCCGAGGTTTTTTATCGTTCCGCTGTTTTTGGAAAACAGATACGAAGCCCAGCCGTCGTCTCGCGCGTCGTAATGAATAAGAAGATTTTTAAGCGAATAGCCGTTTCCGTCCAAAGTTCCGCCAAAATCTATTACGCCCGCCGTCTGAGCGTTCTCGAAATCGAGGTCTTCGCCTAAAACGAACGAACCCGTTGAACCGTTCAATAAAGTTTTAAAGTTAGCTACGTCCGCCTGCGTTAAAACTCTGGCTTCTGCGGGGGCTTCGTAATGTCTCATCACGACTTCGCCGTTTTCGACTTCCCAAATTTGCGTATTCCAACCGTTTGCTTCGTCAAAGCTTATCGCTCCCGCAAGCTCCGCCATAGTGGAGTAATTAGCGCAATTAGAAGGAGCGCTACTGCCTTCCCAAGCTGTTCCGTAAAACGCGTTCGTTATTCCGTTGGTTACGCCATAGCTGTTTTTTATCGTCGATTGACAGTGTATTGCTACCAAAGAGCCGTATAAAGAAGTATCGGAGAGAGTAACTCCCTCGCCTTTGGCTATCTCGACAACGCAGTTCTCCACCGTACCGTAGTTTTCTTTCGCTATCGGGCCGAAACGGAATTTGCCGTCCGACTGTACGGTCGCTTTTACGAAAACGTTACTTACCGTGCCGTTATTTTTCAAAATAAGCCCCGTATCGTCGCTGTTAGGCCATATACTGTATTCAAAGCCTATGTTCTTTATCGTTCCCGTTAAATTTTTAAAGTAATAGGAACTCCAACTCGTCCTGTCGTTATATTGTATTCTCAAATTCTTAATCGAATAGCCGTCGCCGTCCAAAGTTCCCGCGAAATCTATCAAATCTTCCGTTTGAGTATTGCCGAAATCAAGGTCTTCGCCTAAAACGAACGAACCCGTTGAACCGTTCAATAAGGTTTTAAAGTTGGCTACGTCCGCCTGCGTCAGAACGGTTGCGGTATCCGCCGCCGCCTGCTTTGCTCCCGTCGCCGAAATGCCGAGCGCAAAACACACAGCCGCCAAAAAGGAAAGAATTACCGTAAATATTTTTTTACTCTTCGTCATTTTCTCCGTTCCTCCTTTACCATTTCCACTCGAATCCTACTTCCGTGGGATTTTCTCCGAGCGGTGACGTCAGTATAACGTCGTCAGGTTCAACCGCGCTTACGGCGAACTCGGGTGTGTGATATGCTTTTTTCTTCATCTTTTTTCTCCTTTGCCCTTTCGGGTTTTTTTATTAAAGACTTTTTCCGTTTTTTGTCCGTTTATTTCTGCCGTCAGTCTTTGTTTTCTTAATTTTAATAATAAAATAGTTTGCGCGTAGCGCGTCAGCGGTACGCGCAAAGGGGTATACCCCTTTGCTTTTTTTGCTTTATTTAAGGTTTTTGCCAGCCCGTCCAGCCGCCGTCTTCGTACGGATCCTGATAATCGGGCTTTTCGCTTTCTTCAGGCTTCTTGTCGCCGCCCTTATCGTCGTTATCTTCGGGTTTTTCGTCGTTTTTATCAGAATCGCCCGCATCGTCGCCGTCGTTTTCTTCGCCCTTATCCCCCGTATCTCCGTCGTTTTCGCCGTCGGTCGGGCGTTC
Organism: uncultured Clostridia bacterium; assembly: GCA_934271275.1. GTDB lineage: Bacteria > Bacillota > Clostridia > Christensenellales > Borkfalkiaceae > UBA1259. The sequence continues at coordinate 91,577 of CAKQRD010000009.1, forward strand.
GATTTCGGAATCGCCCCCGCCGCTCGGCTTATCTCCGCACCCCGTAAAAAGGAGTGCGGAAAATGCCGCGATAAGCGCGAGAACGAGTATTAAAAATATACTTTTTCTCATTTATGCAAGGTTTATTTGCCGAAAACTATCGCGCCGCCGACTACCTTCCAGATTTCGGTATTCCAGCCTGCCGCTTCGTCAAAGCTTATCGCTCCCGCAAGCTCCGCGGAAGTAGTAAAGCTATTGCAGTTCGTCATCGACCCGTTGTTCCAAGTGTCGAGATAGAAAGTCGTCGCGTCGTCTCTGCCCGCAAGTATTCCGTTATGCGCAACGTAGCAGTTCGCGAGTTTGCCGTTTCGGTCGGAAGCTACTATTCCGCCGATTCTCGAAAGCTCGGTAAAATCTTCGGTTTTGTTCATTTCCACGACGATATTCTGCATCGTGCCGCTGTTCGCGCCCACGGAAGGAGAAGTATGCCACGAATAGATTTTGAAAGTCGCGACGAAATACGCGTTTTCTATAAGCCCCGCGTTAATCTGTATAAAGCCGGTATAGTCTTCGTCGTTCGTTCCGACAAGCGTCCATTCGACCTTAACGTTTTTAATAGTGGCGGTATTCGTAACGTTTTTGATGAAATACGCGTTTACGCATACGTTCTTTATCGCATAGCCTTTGCCGTCGAGCGTTCCGCCGAAGCTTTCTATGCTAGCTATCGTTTCGCCGCCGAAGTCTATATCTCCGCCGAGTTCGTATAAGCCGTTCGGATCTGCCGCCAACGCCGACACGAAGTTATCTTTCGTTAAAACCGTCGGCTTGGGCGCGGGCTTCGCGTGACCGAACAAAAGCTCGCCGTCCACGATTTTCCAGAAGCCTTCCGTCCAGCCCTTTTCGGAAGCGAAATCTGCTTTTTCTAAAAGCTCCGCCATAGTCGCGTAGTTCGCGTTGTCTACAACCGTACCGAGCGCCGCGCTCGAAGACCAAGGCTCTTCGGAGGTAATTTTGTCGTTCGTTACGGCGTAGTTGTTTTTAATTACGCTCAATCTGTCTACGCCGACGATCGAGCCGAGCTGCGCCGTGCCGCTCGATTTTTCGTTCACGACCACCACGCAGTTTTTAACCGTGCCGCCGTCGTTATCGTTCGCTATCGTGCCGAGCGTCCAGCCGTCGTTGCCTTCCACCGTAACGCTTGCGAACAGATTGCTCACGACGCCATGATTTTTATAGATAAAGCCGCCGTGCGAACCGTTCGCTTTCAAGGTGTAATAAACGCCGAGGTTTTTTATCGTACCTTTGTTGGAAGAGAAAAGATACGATTCCCAGTTATCGACGTCTCTCGCGTCGTAGTGAATGAGAAGGTTTTTAAGCGCGTAGCCGTTACCTTCGAGAACGCCCTCGAAATCTATAACGCCTTCGGTCTGCGCGCTGCCGAAATCGAGATCCTCGGTCAGAACGAACACGCCGCTCGGGTTATCTTTAAGTATTTGTTTGAAGTTTGCAGCGTCCGCCTGCGTAAGCCCACGTCCGAAAAGCGCGGTATAAATCGCGTCTGCGGTAACGGTTTCTATTTCTTTATCCCAGCCCGCAAAAACGAGTCCTTCCTTTTCGGGGTTCGTTTCGGGAAGCTTTACGGTCGAACCGTATTCAAGCTCTTCCTCTTGTACGATAACGCCGTCCGCAACGAAGGTTATCGTATACTTATTGAGAACCGCTTTATATCTTGCGTAATAATAAGAATTTGCGGTGACGGTAAAGTCGGTAACTAATTTGCCGCCGAACTCTTCCGTTTCGTCGTACCAGCCGTCGAACTCGTAATGATACTGCTCGTCGCCTTCTTTTTCGGGAACTTCGGGCGCGACCGCTTTTTCGCCGTACGCCGCCTCGTAGTTTTTAAGTTCCAAGCCGTTTTCGTCATAGAAAATTACGTTGAATTTAACTGCTTCGGCAGTATAGCGCGCGTAATATTCGGCGTTGCCTTTAACCGTGAAATCGGTAACCTTTTCGCCGCCGTCTTTCGCGGTGTACCAACCGTCGAAGGTATAGGTCGCGCCGTCCGTAGAAGGCTTGTCGGGCGCAACGGGCGCGGTCACCGATTCGCCGTATTTTTTCGTTTCTTCTTTAAGAACGGTCGTTCCGTCCTCCGCATAGAACTTAACGGTATATTCAGCCGCTATTTCAACGTAACGCGCGTAATATTCGGCGCTCCCGTTCACGGTGAAATCTGCAACCTTTTCGCCGCCGTCTTTCGCGGTATACCAACCGTCGAACGCATAACCGCTCTTTTCGGGCGCGACGGGCGTATCCGCCTTTAATCCGTACTTCTCGGTCGAGGTTTTAAGAACGGTAGTTCCGTCTTCCGCGTAGAATTTAACGGTATACTCCTTTATCGTCTCTTTTAAGACGAGCTTATAGGTCGCGTTTTCCGTCGCCGCAACTATCGGCTTATCCCATTCCCAAGCGAAGGTTTTTTCATCCGTTTCCGCGGGAAGCTTTGGCATCGTACCCGTAAATTCGGGAACGGTATCCTTTTCCGCTTTGAGCTTTAAAAGCTCCGTATCGTCCGCCGCGAGGAAGGTTATATCGTAATATACCTTTTCCGCAGGCGTTGGCGGATTATCGGGCGCGTCGGGTTCGGGCTGTTTGCAGCCGTATAAGCCCGCAAAAGCCGCCGTGAGTGCTGCAAGGCACAATGCCAAAGTCGTTATAAGTCTTTTTCTCATAATTTTTGTTCTCCCTTCTTTTATTTTTCGCCGATTTACGGCGTTGGTTCTTTATTCGTATCTCCCGAAAATGATTTCCGAGCCTATCGCGGTCCAGAACTCGCTCCAACCGCTTTCTTTATCGAACTTCGCAAAAGCCGCAATTTCCGCCGCGGTATTCGCGACGAGAACGTCGTTCTCCGTTCCTTCGTTCACGTTAGCAAAGGAATCTGTCGCGGTAAGTCCGTTAGTCGCCGCGTAGCAACTTATAACCGAGCCGTTTCCGTTATTTCTGCCGACTATCGCCGCGACCTCGTTGCCTATCTTCACGCCGTCCGCCGCGGAAATAATCACTACGCAGTTTTCCACTCTTCCGTCGTTAGCGTTGACGAGCGGAGCGGAACTCCACTGATCCGCGCTGTTTATAAAGGTGACTTCCATATACACGTTGCTGATAACGCCTTTATTTTTATACACTAAACTCCCTTTCGGACCGTTCATAAACAGCGAGCAGTAAACGCCGAGATCCTTTATCGTTCCCGCGTTTTCGGAGAAGAGATAAGATTCCCAGTCCGAGCCTCTGTTGTCGTATTGTATCAGCAGATTTTTAAGCGAATAGCCGTTGCCGTCCAGAGTGCCGTAAAGCTCTATCGTACCTTCGGTCATTTCCATACCGAAATCGAGATCCTCGGTCAGAAGGAAATATCCGTTCGGCTGCGCTTTCAGTATCGCCTTAAAGTTTTTCGCGTCCGCCTGCGTTAAAGCTTTCGTCACTAAGCGTACGTTTTTCGCCTCGTACTTGCCCGCCGAGGTCTCTACCACAACGTTATATACCCCGTAAGCTATATCGCCTTTTTTAACTCTTAGTTCGCCGCCCGCAAACGAAACGAATTCCGCTTCCGTATCGCCGAAATAAACGTTCGTCGCGCCCGCAAAGGAAATGCCCGCGGGTACTTTTATAACGATTTCGCCGTTTTCTTCCTCCGCATAGTCGGTATCGAAATATTCTCTATGCTCGAAGCTCAGGTCCTTTCCGCCGAACGTGAAGCCGTAACCCGTTTTAACCCAATATTCGCTCCAACCGTTATTTTCGGAGAAGTTTTCGACGTCCGCTATTTCGGAGGCGTCCGAAAAGCCCTTCCAGCTTATCACGTTCGCGCCGCCGTTATATTTTTCGAGATAGCACCTGTTCTGCCCTTCTGCGTCCGTTTCGTCCGCGCCCTCGAACCCGCTTCCGCAGGTATAAGAGTTTATAACCGTGCCGCCGTACATAAATATAGCTATGCCCGCTATTCTATGTCTGTAATTCGTTTCGGACTGCGGGACGAGAGTTACCGTGTTTCTGACCGTTCCGTAAAGCTTGCCGACGAGCGCGCTCATTCTGTAAGCGTCCGTTCTGAAATCTCCCGAAGCGACCACGTTTTCAATAACGCCCCTGTTTATCTGCACGAGGGTTATGAATATTGCGGAAGCCTGCTCCTCGCCGAGCTTTTCAGAAACGAAATCGAAGCGCACGTTTCTTATCGTTCCGTTATTTTCCGCTATATACGCCGAATAGTTATGCGCGTTTACGATGGGATCGCCCGTCCAGCCGCTCTGCGGCTCTACGCTTATGGTGATTCCGCTTATCGTATGTCCCATTCCTTCGAGAGTGCCGTAAATCATAAGCGGATCTTCGTCGCTCGTATAGCCGACGTTTATATCCTCGGTCATAACGTAAATTTCGCCCGCCGCGATAGTTCCGCCCGCTTCCAGAACTTTATGAGACTGTTGCGTAAGCACGCCCGTGCAGTAGTAGGAAGAAGAATATACGCACTCCCACTTTTCGTCGGCGATAACTATCTTCTTTTCGCCCTTTTCTTCGGCGGCAGGTCTCGTCACCACGATTCCGCCGTCCGTATTTTTAACGAACGAAAGCGTTTCTTCGCCGACCTTTGCCGAAAGCTTTGCCGTAGTCTCGCACGCCGCGGGAATATCCGCAAGAACGTTAAGGGTTTTCCCGCCGTTTTCGTTCGTGTCGTAAGCTACTGCGGTATTCTTTTCGTAACGCGCCTTTTCCACGGTTATCGCGAAAATCTTTTCAAACGCTTTGCCCTGATAAGAGAACGAACATACTGCTTCCGTCGTTCCTTCGCCGACTGCGGAAACGCCCGCGCGCTTTGCTCCGTTTTCGTCGCTGACTGCCGCGACGCTCGCTACCGAACCGTTTTTCGTGTTCCACTTAACGTCGGTTATTTTATCGGTCACGTCCTTAAAGTCGTTAAACGCTCTGACGGAGAGAGTTTTATTCGTAAAAAATCCCGCCGCCGCGTCCGAAACGAGCTGTAATCTTACGTTTTCTTCTTCGGTTTCAACAAGCACCGCGCCTCTTACGGTCACGGGAACGGTTACGGAGTTTACAAGCCCCTCGTAATCCGCGGTAACGGTAATTTCGGTTTTACCCTCTTTAACGCCCTTTACCGTGCCGTTTTCCGTCACCGTCGCCACGCCCACGTTTGCGGAAGAGAACGAAAGCTTTGCTTTAACCTCTTCTCCGCCGAGCAGAACTCTGCCGTCTATTTTCGCCGTGCCGTTTTCAAAAACCTCTAATTTCTGCGAAGGGTTCGCGAAGGTCGGATACCCGTCGGGAAGAACTACGTTCACCGTGCAGACGCCCTTTTTGTCGCCGTATGCGGCGGTTATTACCGCAGTGCCGAGCGAAACGCCTTTCACCGTGCCGTCCTCCGTCACCGTCGCCACGTTTTCGCCCGAGGAACTCCAAACGAATTTTCCTTTGCCGACCGAAAGCCTTGCGGTAAGCTCCGCTTCTTCGCCTATCGTAAGATAAAGCTCGGTCTGACTTATAGAAACGGTTCTGTCGTCGATTATTTCGGATTTTCCGCCGCAACCCGCAAGCGCAAAACTTGCCGCAAAGAGAACGGATAATACCGAAATTAAAAGATATTTTACGGATTTTCTCATAATTACGCGTCCTCCCTGCTTATATATTTCGTAATTCCCAGAACGTCCGCAAGAACGGCGATATTGTCGTTCGCGTCGCTCGATTCCTTAACGTGATTAAAGCCGAGGCTTCTCACGTCGTTACAAAGGTTTATTTTATACTCCGCGTTTTCGGGATAATCGTCCGTGAGGTACAGTGCGGCGTAAAGATACCGCACGAACACTCCGTCCGTCATAATATTTCTTTCGTAAACGCCCTTTGAATTTGCCGAACCGCTGTCCTGCGAGGTTAAAATTCCGTCGTTGCCCGTTTTTTCGAGCGCGTCGCGTATATACCCCTGCCATCTTACGAGCGTTCCGCGCTTCCAGTAATCGGCTTTTACCATAGTCTGCGAATAAATGGATTGATCCCAGCTGCCCGTTTCGCCGTGGTCCTGACCGTTATACAGCGCGACTACGCGATATTCGTCGTAAAGCTTTTTCATCGCCTTGCCGCCTTCGCCGTAAACGTGCCTGAAATAGTCTTCCGTAAGCTCGTCTATATCGAGAGAGGGATCGAACGCGAGCTTGGAGAAAAGATATACTTTCAAGCCGTTAAAGCCCGTAACGTTTCTCGCGGAGTTCGCAAGCTGATAGAGGTATAACCCTATTTTATAGCTTCCGAGAATTTCAAAATCCTCTTTCATCGTATTAAAGGTATCGAACGGCACGAGATAGTCGTTGAAATCCACGCCGTAATCCCAAATCCAGAAGTTTTCAAACGCGCCGTTCATTTTTTCAAGCATATCGAGCGCGGCGGCGTTTTCCTCGTCGCCCCAGCCCTTCGCGTGGTCCTTCATCGCCATACACGCCCAGAGCGGAGTGACGTATTCAAGCTTTCCGAGCTTCTCGTTCATAACGTACTTGCCGTTTTCGCCGCTTACTACGCTTACTACGGGAACGTTTTCGGTAGCGTTATAAAGAAGCGGAACTATGGTAATCTTTCTGTCGTCGTCCGCCGCGCGCAGCTTTTCGTTCACCCTTTCGCCTATAAGGTTACAGGTTTTAAGCATCGCGCCGCTCTTCGCGCCGTAAAGCTCCTCAGCTTCCGTACACGCCGCGCAGGAACACCAGTTTTTATTGTCCATCATCTGAAACCGCGCGAACGTTTTGGTAAGCGAATCGCTCTTCATAAACAACGAGTAAAGCTCTTCGGCAACCGTTTCCACCATCGCTTCAAGCTCCTTTTCGTCGCCGTGCGCGGTGTAGCAAAGCTGATCGCCCGTCACCGAGTACCACGCCGAATGAGTTATTCCGTATACGTCGGGCTTTAACATTTCCAGCGAATTGTGTATGTCGCCGACGGACGTTTTATCGTCGGTCATAAGCCCTAATCTCGTGGAGCTTATCGAACTGCCGTAATCGTTCATACCCGAGTAGTCCGCCCTTAAAGCTATCGCGGCTTTTTTGGTTACGTCCGCTTTGAAATAGTTAAGGGTTTTCACGTTGCGGACGAGTGTATATACGTTCTTTTGGTAAAACTCGTAGCCGAACATATAATTAAGAAGCTTATAAACTCCCCATATAACGCTTGAATCGCTTCCGCCGAGAACGAATATCCCGCCGTTTTCCGCGGCTATTCTGTAATCGCCTGCGCCGAGTTCTTCGCCGAGCGTGCCGAGAGCGATTCTTGCGTAAGAAGTCGCGCCGAGAGAAATGATTTTTTTCTCTCTGCCGCTCGTTTCCTTATCCTGTACGGTTTTAAGAGTGATACCCGTCGCTTCCGCAAAGAAGGTTTTAAGCTCGCTCGCCGCCGTTTTAAGCTCGTCTTCGGGATCGTTTTCGGTTACGATTATATAATCGCTTTTGCCGTTTTTAACTATAAATTCGCCGGAAACGGGGGTAAATTCTCTTTCCGTCTCCGTTTTGCCGTCGTTTATGCGAACGGTAGCGGAAGAACAACCGCAAAAGGTTATCGCCGCCGCCAGAACCGCGCAAGCCGCGCATATCAATCTCTTTTTCACGCGATCACCTCCACAAAGTAATATTCGGAAGCCGTGTTGCCTTCCCCGTCCGTCGCGAAAATTTCTATTTTATAGCTCCCCGCGGCGGTAAAGGTATACGCGGCGTTTTCTTTAAGATACTCGCCCTTTCCGTTCGGCGCGTAAACTATAAAGAATTTTTCCGTTTCTTCGCCGCCTGATTTTACAGTGATTTCGGGAAGTTCGAGTTTATCGCCGACTTTCGCGACCTTCTGCGTGATTTCGCCGAGAGTTATTTCGGGCGCGGTATTGCCGTACGCCGTAACGTACATAACCTCCGCGTTTCTGTTGCCGGAAAGGTCTTTCGTAATATACTGTATACGATAACGCCCCGTTTTTTCGAGCTTTATTTCGTATTCTTCGTCCGCGTTCAAGCCGTTTATTTCTTTGCCGTCGGTCGTTCTGACGTAGTTTCCGCTTTCCGCGTTCGTAACGGTCAACTCCGCAAACGAATATCCGTCAAGCACGTCCAAGCCGAACGCTTTAACCGTTTTAATCGTCTCGCCCGCAACGTAAAGCGAAGAATACGCGCCCGTGAGAACGAGACTCGGCGCAACCGCGTCTCTCGTGACGTCGCCCGTTCTCTGTCCGCAAACTCTCGTCACGAGAATTTTTCCCGAGGTCGCGGCGGAAGTCATTTCCGCAAACACCGCGCCGCTTGCAAAGCCCTTGAAGTCGCTCGGCAAATCGAGAAATTTTTCGTTGACCTTGAACGCGTTATACGCTTCGCCGAGAGCGGAATAAGAAATTCTTATTTCTTTTCCGAGCGTTTCTTCGGTCACGTCTATTTTCTTTTCGTACCCGTTTTCCTTTATTCTCGCGGTAACGCCTCTCGTCGTCCAGACGATTTCGAGCGTTATTTTTTGCGAAGCGTTTAAGGAATCGGTAAAAGATACCGCAAAGCTGCCGTTTTCCGCAAAAGAAGAAGCGTAAAGAGAAATATTAAGGGAAGTACCGCTTAATTTATTGATGATTTTCGCGGTTTTCGCCCTCGAAATGTCTATGCTCGTTCCGTCCTCCGTTCTTTGCGCCGTTCCCTTGCCTAACAGGAACAGATTTTCGGGCGTGAGCGTGCCTTCGGAATTTTTTATCGAACGCACGGGAACGGTAACGCTTTTTGAAAGCGTCTGATACGTCCAGCGCAAAGTCACGATTTTAGTATCCGTTTCGGGGAGAGTAAGAACGCCGTTTTTAATCTCCGCAGTTTCGCCGCTGCCGAGAACGCAAACGACTTCCGCGTCCTCGTAACGCTTGCCGTTTTCGTCGTATACGACCACCCGCGTTTCGGGGAGCTTATAGCTTTTTCCCGCGATAAACGCAGGCTCTGTCGTCGCGGAAGAGTTTTCAAACGCCGCCGCGGGGGCTTCCACGTTCATTACCGCAGAAGCTTCCGTCGTTCTCGAATAGTCGGAAAGCTTATATAAAAGCTCCCATTCGCCCGTTCTCTCAAAAAGATATTCGATTTTCGCGTTGTCCGCGCGACCTTCGTAAACGAGTTCTTCGTAATCGCCCTTCTTAAGCGTTAAAGAAAGCTCCGCCTTTCCGAGTCGGTCGTCCTTGCCGATTGCGGGAACGGGAATATTCGTCGTTTTTCCCGCGGTCGCCGCGCGATTTGTAGCCGTAATTGTAAGAGGCGCGGCGGAATCTATCGCCGTTACCGAAACGGTTTTGGTCGTTTCCTCGCCGTAAAGATTTTTGGCGGTATAGGTTATTTCGTAAACGCCCGCGCGCTCGGGAACGAACGCTCCGTCCGTTATCTGCGTCAAAAAGCGGGAACGTTCGCCGTATAAATAGCAAACCTCCGCCGTTACGGGAACGTTTGTTCCCTTAACGTACGCTTTTGCCGCGAAAACCTTGTAAGCCGCGCCCTTGACCGCGTTCGGCAAGGTCTGTTCGGTATACCCCGCAAAATCCACGGTTATTCTCGCGTTCGCGCGTTCCGCCTCGGCGTTCACCGTGAATTCGGTTTTTTCCGAATACTGTCTGCCGTTTACCGTAGCGGTATATACGACGACGTATTTACCCGAAAGGGTTAAGTAGCCGCCGCTTTCTCTCGTCGCCGAGCCGTCGGGATAATACAGCACCGCGGTCGCCTCGTAGCTCTTTCCGTCTATCGTAAGCGTACCCGAGGGAATATCTATCCACTCGCCCTCTTCGTATTCCGAAAGAAGCTCCTTTTCCACCGAAAGCTCCGCCGCGTTCGTTTTTTCCGAACGAATAAGCGCAGCCGCGGCGAAAACGGCGCACAGCGACAGTAATACCGCTATCGCCGCCGTCAAATAAATTTTCTTTCTTTTCGTCATTTTCTGTCCTCTTTATTATTCTTTTCAACGGTTTATTGAAAAAACCGCCGCGTATGTTTTTATTCTTTAAGCCCGCCCATAGAGATGTTGCCCATAAGGCGTTTGCTGAAAAACAGGAATATTACGAGTATCGGAAGCACCAGAAGCATTGCTCCCGCCGCCATAACGGGCGGGTAATTCGTTTCGTTCGACGGCGGATTGTATACGAGCATATACATCCAGTACGCGAGCGTGGGATAGGATTCGAGATAAAGGAGCGGAGTCTGATAATCGTTCCAGAAGGTTATCCACTGAATGAGCATAACCGTTGCGAAAAGATTTCTCGCAAGCGGCATATAGATTTTGAAGCATACGGAAAAGTTCCCCGCTCCGTCAATCTTCGCCGCCTCCGCAAACCCGTCCGGCATCGCCCCGAACGTTCCCAGAAACACCATATAATACATCGTCAGAAAGTTCGCTTTCAGTATCCATATACCCCATATGCTGTCGTACATACCGAGCGCGCGGACTATGCTCAATTCCGAGGGATAGTTGCCGACTATCGGCAGTATCATACAAACGAGAACTACCGAGGTATAAACGTTGAGAATACGGTATTTTTTGCCGAACCTTGCTACGACGTACGCCGTTATGCACGGAATGAACGTCGCCACAAACGCGCAACCGACCGTATATAAAAGGGTATATCCCAAAAGCCCGAACGCGTCTACCCTGTATTCGTTTATCGCCGCGGTAACGTCGTAATAAAAGTAATCGAATACGAGCGAATAGTTAGAGCCTACCCATTTTACGGGGAAACCCGAAACGTTTCCGAGCGCGAAATCGTCGTAATAATCTTTAAAGCTCGTGGAAACGCTCCACACCATAAGCCAAATAAGGAGTATCGAATAAGCCAAAAGCACCGCGAACACCGCCACGAAAAGAATATCGCTTGCGGTAAACTTCTGCTTTTTGCGTGGGCAGAGTTTTTGCCAAAACTTTTTAAAAAACGTTTTCATTATCTCCGCCCTCCTACGCTATTTTGTCCTGCAAACGCTCTAAAAGCTTGTTTATAACGAGCGTTACGGGAACGAGTACCAAGCTCAGCATAAGCCCGAACGCCGCGACGTACGAGTAGTTTTCCTGTCCGTTTATGGTAAGCTTATAAAAGTAGTAGCCTATCGTTTCGTATTTTGCTTCCGCGCCCGTTCCGTAGAAGTTGAACAGGTTGAACTGGTTTGAGAACAGCCCCGCGAGTCCGCACACGAAAAAGGTTTTTATCGTCGGGAAAATCGAAGGAAGAACTATTCTCGTAAGCTGTACGAAATTGCTTGCGCCGTCTATTTCCGCGGCTTCCATAACTGCCTCGGGAACGTCCGAAATCGCGCCGAGATAAAGAAGAAGCGTCGTTCCGAAGCTGAAAAACACGAACGCGAACATCAGCGCGGCGTATTCGGTTTTAAGGTCTGCAAAAAAACCCTGCATATTTGCGTTAAAAATTTTGTTTACGACGCTCGGCACGGCGTTATCCGCAAAAATTCTGTACAGAATACAAAGCGTTAAGATAGAGAGCATACTCGGCAAAAAGAGCAGCACCTTAAACGTTCTGAACCCGAAAAACTTTTTGTAAACGTAAAACGCGAATAAAATAGCGACGGGAACGGAGGTTATAAGCCCCACGCCGTAAACCTTGAACGAATTTCCGAACGCGCTCATAACCTCTTCGTTGTTTTTAAAATCCTGTATAACGCGCTCGAAATTATTCCACCCGTTCGGAACGAACCCGCCGCCGAGCTTGTCGTAGGTTTTGAACGACAGCGCGAAGGAGTTCAGATTCGTGCCGATATAGAATATCGCGAATTGAACGGTAGGAACTAAAAGCATTACGATAACAAATATCAGATCGCCTTTATTTATCCTCTTTTTGCGCGCGTTTATTTTCGGAGAAGAAGCCATCTTTTCTCCTTTATTTCAGGTTTTTGATAAGCGACTTCCACGAGCTTTCGTCTCTGCCTGATTTAGAATATAAATCTCTGAAATGCTCGACCGCGCTTCTCGTTCTCAAAGATTCCGAAGCCTTCGAGCCTTTTGCCGTAAAGGTGGATTTAAGCATTAAGCTCGAATAGTTGTTGATATATACGGGAGTCGTGGAATACGGCGAAACCGAGTTGTTTTTAACGTCGTAAAGGCTCTTTTCGTAGCTGGAAAGCGATTCGTATTCCGCGTCCGTAAGATTATAATCGGGAGCCGCGGGCATACCCGAAATCGTGTTGAACGCACGGAGCTGTTCTTCCGCATAAACGAACTGCATAAAGGTTTTCGCAAGGTTTATTTTGGATTCCTTTATATTGCTCTTAACGAAGCCTACCGTAACCTCGGTGGTAGCGATGGTGAATTGCTCGCCTATTTTGTCGGCGTTCGCCTTGGGCAGAGGCAACAGACCGAAACGCATAGCGTTTTTGGTATATTTACCCGCCGTTCTGTCTTCTACTCTGTCGAACGTGTCGGAAGCTTCGCTTTCCCACCACGTTCCGTCAACCAAAAACGCGTATCTCGTGGAATTGATTCCCGTCGCGCCGTAAATATATTTATCCTGCGCTTGAAGCTGCGAATCAGGTCCGAACAACGTGGAAGATTCTCCCCATTTCACGTCCGATTCCGTCGAATCTATGATTCTGTCTACGAATTCGAGAGCTTTGAGTCTGCCTTCCGTCTGATACATCAGATACCCGTTTTCGGTAGTGATTTTCGTATCGCCGAGTCTCGTAATATTGCCCGCGTCGTCCACCGAAACGAGATTTTTGGCAGTTCCGTCGAAGGTATAGTTAAGTCTTAACTGTTCCTCGCCCTCGAAGTCTGCGGTAAGCTCGGATAAAAGCCAGTCGAGATAGTCTCTTCTGTTCTGACCGCTCCATATGAACGGAACAAGCGTGACGTCCGATTTCTTTTTGGCGATATAATCGCAAAGGGTATAAAATTCGTCGTAGGTTGCGGGCAAGCCGTCGTCGGAAGTGTCGTATTCTCCGTCAGGGCCTGCGGATTTCGCGCCGTCCGAGGTGAACTTAACCGTTCCCGTATAGCTTTTCTCGCTCGGCGCGCCGTTTTTGGCGAAATAGAAGCCTTCCTGCTCGAATAAATCTATATCGTAAATGATACCCGCCTGATGGTCGTGGTGAGGAATCGCATAGTATTTGCCGTCGGCGTTATAAAAGTCCTGCTCGTCTTTCGTAAGCTTGGAGAAAACGGTTTTGCCGTCGTTCGGGTTGGATTCGGTAACGACGCTCGAAATATCGAGCATTTTGCCTTCGTTCACCCACTTATAGTAGTCCACGTCCTCGACGAAAAACACCTCTTGTTTAGAGCCTGCCACCTTGTCGAAATACTGACTGCCGAGCGTTTTATTGTGGCTTACCTTAATATCCACGCCGACCTTTCCGTCCTCAAAGGACTCGTTGGCATACTTCGCCTCGAAGCGTTTTTCGATTTCGTCCATCCACTTCGAGCCGAATCCGCCCGCGTAGTTGCTGACGTACAGTATGCTTTGGGTGGAATTATCGTCCTCGCTGCCGCTCGGCTTGCACGCCATAGCGGATAAGCTTCCCAGAGCGACCGTCGCCGCAAGGGCGAGCGTAAGCATCTTTTTAGCCTTATTTTTCATAGTCTGTCTCCTTTTTTCGTTTATTTTTCCGATAAGGGGATACTCCTTTCGTCGTCAGACGAAAGGAGGGGTATACCCCTCGATTTTTTGATTTTTTTACGGTCTCCATGCGCGTTCCCGCGCCGGAAGAACCGCCGAGTTTATTTCAGAATTTTTTCTATCGTTTTTTCGTAAACCGCTTTATATTCGGGATAATTTATTTTATCCTCGTAAATAAACGCGTAATTTTTTATCGTTTTTCCGCCGCCACAAAGCTCCGAAATTATCGTTTGCCCGATTTTTACGGGAATTTCCGCGATTTCCGCTACGCCTTTTTCCGCCGCGAACGAACCGCTTAAAAGCGTCTCCCCTTCGGAGGTTTTAATAAGAATTTCGCAGGTTTTCGCGCTTTCGGTATCGTTTACGAGATAGATTTTCGCTTTTTCGGCGTTCCTTATAACAAAGCACTGAATCGGCTCGAACGCCGCTTTGACCGCGTAAAACGCCGTTTTCTTCTTGCCGTAATAATCCACTATCGAAGAAGCTAACACGGGGAAGCCGTCGCGCAGATTCCAAAGTATCAAGCCGTTACAGTTTTTATTAACCCTCGAACGCTCGGATATGAATTTATAAGCCTCCGCCTGATAATACTGCGAAGCGGCAACCAAATCTTCGTTCGTTTCGGGAACGCCGTTAAACAGATAATCTATACCGGTTCTTCGGGAACTCTCCGTCGGGAACGAATGACACTCCCAATCCTCGTCGTTTTCGTATTTCCAGCCCTTCGGCAAAAATTTATCGAGTGAAGATATTTCGGGCGAACCGCTGTACCCTGTTTCCGCGATAAATCTGTGATTTTGCTTGGTAAAGCTCAAAAAATCGTCTCTGTGCCACCAGTAATGCTCTTCGGGAAGCGGCACGCGCGCTTCTTCTATTTCCTTTAAGTCGAAATAAAATCTGCCGTGCTTTTTCACGAACTCGCGTGAGAAATACGGGGTACTCGGCAGATAATTTCCGAACGGATCGAATTCGCGAAGGGTATTTTTAATCGCCTGCCTCGTCACCCTGTCGTCGTTCGGATCGAGTCCCACGCAAACGTACGCCCAGTCGGTTTCGTTACTGCCGCACCACAGCGCGAGCGAGGGATGATTGCGAAGTCTTTTCGCTATTTTCTCCGTTTCGGCGGAAATTTTATTCAAAAACTCCTCCGTCTGCGGATAGGCGTGACAGGCGAGCATAATATCCTGCCAGACCATAATTCCCTTTTCGTCGCAGAGGTCGTAAAACTCGTCGCCCTCGTAAACGCCGCCGCCCCAGATTCTCACCGCGTTGCAATTAGCTTCCGCAAGATTTCCGACGACCTCGGCGTATTTTTCTTTATCCTTGCCGTGAAAAACGTCTATCGGCGTGTGATCCGCGCCGCGCACCCGCACGAGGCGATTGTTGACGTAAATTTCAAAATTTCCTTTTTCGGCTATTTCTTCACCGAATTTCAGTTCGATTTTGCGGAGTCCGAAGCGGAACGTTTTTTCCGCCACGAGAGTTTCGCCGCAAACTATTTCTATTCTGCCCGAATAAAGCTTCTGCTCGCCGCTGCCCGCGGGGTACCAGTATTCGGGGTTTTCTATATAAGGATAAACGGTGCGGGCGTTGAACCCGAAAGGAAATTCTTTTACGAATTTGTTTTCCCCGCACTCGCCCGTAAACCGCAAGGTGCATTTTTTAAGGTATTTTTCGGGAATAACGGCGTTCACGGACAAAACCGTTATCGCCACGTCCTTTTCCGCGCGGACGGTATTGAAATAAAAATCGGTGATTTCTCCGCCCGTCACGCGTTCTATATAAACGTCCCGCCAGAAGCCTGTGGAAATCGCCCTCGGAATTATATCCCAGCCGTAACTTGCCGCCGACTTCCTTACGAAAAGACTTTCGTAGCAGTTGGAAAACGCTACGTTATAAGGGCGTATCGAATATTTTTCCGCTTCTTTCAGCGGAGAACTGAATATTGTCGCAAACTCGTTTTTGCCCTTTTTAAGCCTGCCCGTTATATCGAACGAAAACGGCACGAGCGCGTTGTCGCTTTCGCCTATCTTTTCGCCGTTCAGGTAGTATTCCGCAAAAGTATCCGCGCCCTCGATAACGAGCCGCACCCTCGCGCCGTCTTTGCCGTCTTCTTCGTCAACAAACGCATAGTCGAATTCCTTAACGAATTTAAAGGTTTTATTCTCGAATTCCGCCGCAAGCTCGATGTTTTTTCCGAAATACGGATCGGGGAGCTTTCCCGCGCGGACGAGATTACAAATAACGTCGTCGGGAACAATCGCGGGTATGCTTTCGCCGCCGAATACGCGTTCGCCCTCGCCGGAATCGCCGCGCGGTTTATCGCAATCCGCTATAAACAGCTTATATTCTCCGCATAAAGAAATTTTCGTCGTCATTTCGTTACTCCGTAATATGGTTAAAGGCTATTTCTGCGTTTCCTTATTGAAATCCGTCACGACGAGCTTTTCTATAAGCTCCTTATCCGCGCCGCCGATAAACACGCTCCTCTCTTCGCCCGCCTCTATATCTATATAATTATCAGAATACGAATATTTATAATTATCGGGAAGAATAAGCGTCACGCCCTTTACAAAGGACTTCGCCTTTATAGTGACTCTTACGCCGCCGCCAACCGCTTCCGCATTATAGGTATACTCGCTCTTAAAGCGGCAACCGTGCCACATATCGGCGGAATATACCGCGGAAATTCTTTCCTTTCCCGCTTCCGCCGTCACGAACAGATAACGGTTTTCGCCCCTGTCCGCTTCCGTCACCTTTTCGCTCCAAACGCCGTTCGCCGCCGCAGTTATCTTCGCTTTCTTCTCCCAGACGATTTCGCCGTCCAAGGTTTTCATTCCGTAACGGATTTTCGCCGCGACCGCCTTATCGGTATCGTTCACGAGGAACGCTCTCGTTCCGTCCTTATCTTCCGTAAAGGAAGCGTATACGGGCTTATAGCTTCTTCTCGCCTGATAATACGCCTGCTTCGGCTCGGTGTAATAATCCACTATCGCCCAAGTCGCGGAAGGCCAGATTTCCGAATACATCCAGTTCATCATTCCGCCACAACGCGCTTTGTTGTATCTCGCAAACTCTATTTCCGCGCGTAAAAGCTCGGCGTGGACGGTCATTCCCTTCGCAATGAACTCTTCTATACTATCGCACTTGCCGTAAAGCCCTTCGACGTAGAATTTCTGTCTCGCGCAAAAGTCCATATCGACCGCAGACCACGGGTTATCCATAAGTCTGTCCTGCCAGTATTCGTTCATATCCCAGAGCTTATCCTCGGGCAGGAATTTTTTGAACGACTGCAAAGAAGTCGGTCCCATTTCCGCACATTCGGACATAAACGACACGGGATTATCCGCAACGCCTTTTCTGTAACTCAACGCGTCTTTAAGAAGGCACGACTCAACGAATCCCGCGTGCGAATCGCCCGAAGAAAAGTCGTTCGCCACGTCGTTTATGCTGTAAGGGCTTTGTTTTTCGTAAGGTCTCGTGCTGTCCAAAGCGTCCACGAGTCCGCGCAGTATCACGTTCACCACGCGGTCGCCGCGGCTATTTTGCACGCCGAACGAACCCGTTTTTTCGTTTCCGCCGCACCAGTAAACTATCGAGGGGTGAACCCTTAATCTCTTTATCTGATATTCGGCTTCTTTCTCGAACGCCGCCACGAAATCTTCCTCTTCGGGAATATCCGAGCAGGCAAACATAAAGTCCTGCCATATCATAATGCCCTTTTCGTCGCAGAGGTCGTAAAAGTCGTCGCTTTCGTAGAACCCGCCGCCCCACACGCGGAGCATATTCAGATTTCCGTCTTTAGCGAGGGTTAAAAGTTTATCGTACTTTTCGCGCGTGATAGTTCCGGTAAAGCAATCTATCGGCACCCAGTTAGAACCTTTTGCGAAAACGTATTTGCCGTTTACGATGAATTTGAACCCTACCGCGTCGTCTCCGCACGGCTTTTCTTCGAGCTTAACCTCTCTGAACGCGAGTCTGCCGCTTTTTTCGCTTATAACCTTGCCTTTTCTCACGAGTTCCGTTTTGTACGCGTATAAAGGCTGTCCGCCATCGCCCGCGGGATACCAAAGCTCGGGATTATCTAATTTGAAATTTTTGAAATTTACCCTGTCCGTCACTTTACCGGTTTTAACGACGGGGTTCGCCTTTTCGAGCGACACGTTCGGAACGGTCGCGAGAGTATAGCGAATTTCGTCGTTTTCCCATTCCTTTTTCGGGGTTTTAACGACCTTGCCGAAAAAATCTACCTGCGGTCTCACGGTATAGTTAAGTTCTGCGATTAAAATCACCGAGCCGTCGTTCGCGGTTTTGTAATTCGTGATTTCTATTCTGTTTTCCGAAACGCCTTCTATCGTGACCGCGCCGAAAATACCGTAAGCGGGCATATCGGGCGCCCAGTCCCAGCCGAAATGACATTGCGGCTTTCTTAAAAACATTCGCGGAAGATTGAATACGCCGAAATAGTCCTTGCAGTCCACCGCGTTAAGTCTCTTCATAGTGGAAAACATTTTCACGACGAGTTCGTTTTCGCCGTCGCGAAGGAGACTTTTCACCTCGTAATTATAAGGAATAAAGGCGTTTTCGGTCTTGCCGAGAAGAGTGCCGTTAAGATATATTTCGGAGAAAAGGTCTATTCCCGCAAAGGTGAGAATAATTTCTTCGCCGCGTAACACGTCCGCAGAGGGAACGAAACGGGCGGTATAAATAAAATCTTCTTCCGTTATCCTACCGAGAGCTTTGTGATTAAGCCCGAAGTACGGATCTGCGATTTTTCCCGCGCGGTATAAATCCGCCGTTATATCCCCCGGAACTCTCGCGTCTATTTCCTCGCCCGCCGCAAGCTGTTTGCAACTTTTCGCTATTCGTAATTTCCAAGCCTCGATTTTCACGCTTTATCTCCTCGCCGCATAAAGGGCATTTTTACGATAAATTTATTTTTCTAATAAAATTATACAATAACTTTCCGTCCTCGTCTTGTCGTAAAGTCTCAAAAACTTGCTCAAAAGTCGCAAGTTTAAATTTGTCGAAAATTTAATATAACCGCCGCGAGAGGCGGGGAGAAAA
>CAKQRD010000010.1 GCA_934271275.1 uncultured Clostridia bacterium
ACACAGAAGTTAAGCTCGCTTGCGCCGAAAATACTTAATCGGAGACGATTCGGGAAGATAGGTTGTTGCTGCATCCACGAAAAAAGAACTGTTCTGAAAGACGAACGGTTCTTTTTTTATTAAACGGTATTTTCTGTTGTTAAAGAGTTATAAAACTATGAGCGGAAATAACGTATCGACAACCGAATTTCCCAAACAGACATACGTCGCTATTTCGGACGGATAAGGTTGATGACTCCTTGCAGCTAAATCGAAAAAGTATTACATACAGTGACTGAGCGATAAAAAGACAAAGTTTTTCGCGGATTATTTTTGCCGCATCCAAGGAAAAGCTCGTTTTCGGAACGTATATTTACAGCGTTTATTTTTGTGACTTATAGTAAAAGCGTAAGTTCGTTTTTTATTACACTGTTTTTATTTATTTGTTTAACAGGTCGGAGGGCATTACAGAAAAAGCAATGCAACTGATTAAACGCTAAATATCGCGGGAATTGGTCGCCGTATATGCCGAAAAAGTTATTTTGCGATACTCGAAAGAGTGAGACTCCGTTTTGAATCAAAAATTTGAATCAATTTGTCGGCGGAGGCACTACCGCCGTTGAAGCAAAGTCGACATAAACCCGAAAGCGGTTGAAATTACAAAAAACAAACTGAATTTCGAGTGTGAGTTTAACCATTCGTCGGAAGAACGACAGGGTGATACGCGTAATCTTTCCGCAATTAACGATGGCGAGATAGACCTTATTTGCACGCACCCGCCGTATTCCGATATTATTCATTACAGCGAAGTTATTGACGGCGATATGTCGCTTATGCCGATAAAAACGTTTCTTTTTGAAATAGGAAAGGTAGCGGAAGTACATTGTCGGGTGCTTAAAAAAACGGGGTTTGCACCATGTTTATGGGCGATACGCTTAAAAAAGGTATGGTTCAGCCGCTTTTTGAAACGAGCGACAAACGCAGAAAAAATGCCGGCGTTGGCGGAAGCCTCGGGAGAGAAAAAGAAAAGCCGTTTTTCCGCGGGGAGCGGAAAGAACTTCTTAACGGTGCGGGCTTCGATATTTGCGAGGAGCTTACCCCGCAGGACGCGGAAAAGTTTTTTTGCCGAGAAAACCTTTTGTCGGGCTGAAACTTCGTCCGTTCGAGACGGTGAATTACGTTTTTGCATCCGTAAAATGCGGAAACGAACAAAAAAGGACTGAAAAAATCAGTCCTTTTTTAATTGTAGCCTTTAGCGAAAAAACCACCGCTTGGAGCGGTGGAACAAAAAATCTTCAGATAAAAGAAATACTACTATGATTTTTTGATAGCTTCTATAGCGACGTCGCCCACCGTTTCGAGCGGAACGTTAAACCCGTCTTTAAGGTAACGGATTATGGTATCTACGCACGCGCTTACTATAAAAAGCTATTTCATATTCTTCAAAAGCGTTAGCAACGCTTTTTTGTTTTCGGGTGAAAGCGCTTTTACGCGGGCGATAAGCTCGTCGGTTTCGTTTTGGGCTTCGCCCTCGTTCTCTTCCGTCTCTTCCATAAAAAATTCCGCCAAAGTTATACCGAAGGCTTTGCAAAGGGCGCGCAACGTGGAAATTTTCGGCTCGGAACGCCGCGCGTAAAGATTGTTAAGGGTGGATTGCGTCAACTCTGCTTCTAACGCTAAATAGTTAACCGACCAACCCCGTTCTTTGCGCAAAATGTCGATTTTTTCTAATACGTCCATTGTTTTTATCCTTTTTATTTTTATTTTATAACCAAAATGGGGTAAACACATAACTCAAAACAGTTGACAAACAAACTCAAAAGGGTTACAATAAACAAAAAACATAGGTGTCTTTGAGAAAAGCAAAAACGCAAAAAGGCGTCAAAGCTTTTTTATGAAAATTTTAAGGATAAAATCAAAAAGGAGCAGAAGAATGAAGGAGAAAAGAAAGTATTTTTGCCCGACCGTCGACCTTTTCGGGAGATATTCGGACGTGATAGCGATGTCGGACGCGGAAGGAACAGATCCCGATATGGACGACGGCGGATTTAACCCGCTTTTTTAGGGTAGATCCATAAATTTTTCGGAATATTTACGGAAAAAACTTTGAGAAAAAGTTAAATAAAAAGGAGAGACAAAAATGAAAACCAGAAGGAAAACGATATTGACGGCGCTTGCCGCGGTATTATTTGCCTGCATTGCGGGGCTTACCAGCAATCTCGCGGTGACGAAGGCGAGCGACGCCGAGTATATCGACGTGACCAACCCGCAGCTTACCGTAATCGGCACGAACGTTTCGCTTAAAGGCGAAATCAATCTCGTGTACTACGTTTCGGCAAAGGGCTTCGACAGCGCGAAGCACCCCGTGCAGCTGCTCGTGTGGACAGAATATCAGAACGAGTATACCGCGGACAACGCGACGTATAAGCTTTCGAGCAGGTATACGAAAACGGTCGAATACGGCGGCGAATCGGTTCTGTGCAACCTGTTTTACTACGGTATGCCCGCAAAAAACATGGTAGACCAGATTTACGTCAGGGCGTACGTCGGCTTAAACGGCGAGGACTATTATTCCGAGCCTGTGAAATACAGTATTTTGGAGTATCTGCATTCGATGCTGGAAAAGCCGGGCATAACCGATTATCAACGGAAATTATACGAGGCTATGCTGAAATACGGCGGCAGGGCGCAGGATATATTCGATTATCTGCGCGGCTGGCGCGCGGACGAAACCTTTTACAGCATAAAGGTTGTAAACGGCAGATTTGAGGACGGCTTTTCTTACGGGATATTTAAGGAAGGCGACAGAGCGACGGTGAAAGCCGACGCCGCCCCGCAAGGGAAAAAGTTTGCGTACTGGAAGGATAAAAACGACTTGATTTTGAGCTACGACGAGGAATTTACCTTTACCGCAAGCTCCGCGAATATTTATACCGCGGTGTACGTCGATAAGCTTACCAAGGCTTCGCAAATTCACCTTACCGCTTCCGTCGCATACGACGACGATATTTCCGCCGCAGAACTGCCCGATATTATAGAAATAAAGGACGACGACGGCACGGTGAAGGCGACCGTAAGGGTAACGTGGGACGAAAGCGCGTTTATCCCCTCGAAAGTTGGCGAGCAAACGCTTATCGCGACGCCCGCGGACGAAGAAAGCAAAGCCGCGCTCGGCGACGAGCAGGTCACTATGACCGTAACCGTGTTGCCGTTTATCTTTAAGGTGGACGATACCACGGGTAACTATCATATAACCAAATACTGCGGAAAGTTGACGAAGGTCGATATACCCGAAGCATACAGAAACGCCGCGGTAGACACGATAGACGCGCTCGCCTTTAACGCCGCGACCGAAATGCAGGAGCTTTATATTCCCGACAGTATAACGGAAATAGCGAAGGGCGCGATAAACGCCTGTAACGAATTGCAGACTATAAGAATACCTTTCACGGGCGAAAATTTAACTGCAAGCGGGAGCGATTTGCTTTTCGGTTATATTTTCGGAGCGGAGAACGTAGACAGCCAAAACGCGTATCTGCCCGTAAATCTTAATAAAGTCATCATTTCCGACCAAGTGAAAACGATAGGGGAAAATGCGTTTGAGAATTGCAAGAACATAAAGGAAGTTATTTTACCGAGCGAGTTGGAAGGAATAGGGTATTATGCGTTTGCAAATTCGGGGATTCGGGAAATAACCTTCCCTGCTTCGTTGAATAATGTTTATTACGGCTTTTATAATAATAGCATTGAACGGGTAAACGTTCTTGATTTGAATGCTTATCTGAACTGTCAATTTTATGGTTCAGGTTTCGGTGGGGCGGATTTATATGTGAACGGCGAGCTTGTTACCGAAATAATTATACCGCAGGGGCAAACGAGATTATGTTCCTGCTTTGCGGGATTAAATATAGAAAAAATTACGATACCCGATTCGGTTGTAGATTCAGGATCAGATACGTTTGAGAATTGCCAAAAGTTACAAGAAGTTGTATTCACGGGAGAAAGCCAAATTACAGGATTTAGCAGAACGTTTGCAGGCTGTAATTCTTTATCAAGAGTTACTATCCCGAAGTCGGTGACGAAAATGTGGTTTGCGTTTTCTTCGTGCAATGCTCTTGAAAACGCTTATTACGAAGGCACTCTCGCGGACTGGCTTTCTATTGATATAGAATATGGTTCCGTAACAGAATATGCAAAGCACTTCTATTATAAAAACGGCAATGACTATGAGGAGCTTATAGACGCGGTTATTCCCGATAGCGTTACGAGTATAGGAAAGTATGCCTTTTGCGGGTATAAAGGTTTGAAAAGCGTAACTTTGCCTGATGGACTTACCGCGATAAACGAAAGAGCTTTTTATGGCTGCACGGAGTTAAAGGAAATAAATATGCCTTCGCAGTTACGGTATATAGGTGAATGGGCTTTTGGAAAAACCGCATTAACTTCGGTCATATTACCGGAATACGTCAGAGAAATACCTGACTATGCTTTTTCGGAATGTCGTTCATTGACAAGCATAACGATTTCCGACAGCGTGACGAGTATAGGGTACTATGCGTTCAAGGATTGCAGTTCGCTCATGAGTATAGTTATACCCGACAGTGTGGCGAGTATAGGTGGGAGTGCGTTCAAGGATTGCAGTTCGCTCACGAGTATAGTTATACCCGACAGTGTGACGAGTATAGGTGATTGGGCGTTCTATAATTGCAGTTCGCTCACGAGTATAGTTATACCCGATAGCGTGACAAGTATAGGATTCTTGGCATTCGTGGGTTGCAGGTCGCTCACGAGTGTGATTATCGGAAAAGGTGTGACGAATATAGGAGAGAGGGCGTTTGAATCTTGCTACTCTCTTACAAGTATAAACATACCTGATACCGTGACGAGTATAGGTAGCGGCACTTTCAGCTTGTGTTCATCTCTTAAAGAAATCACTTATGAAGGAACAACGGAGGAATGGGCAAAAGTTATAAAAGCAAGCAGCTGGAAAGAATATGTGAAAGAAATAACCATACATTGT
This sequence comes from uncultured Clostridia bacterium, assembly GCA_934271275.1. Lineage (GTDB taxonomy): Bacteria > Bacillota > Clostridia > Christensenellales > Borkfalkiaceae > UBA1259. The sequence goes on from CAKQRD010000010.1 coordinate 5,000, forward strand.
ACAGACGGAGATTTAACCGAAGAATAAATAAAAAATATAAACAAAAAGGAGAAAAAATATGTACAAGTACTTTAAGCAAAATGTAGGAAACTATGATGGAGAAGCAGGGTTTAAAACTCGTAGCGATTTAGATAAATATGTAAATAGTTTGAGTTTATCTTATGGTGGTGTTCCTTGCCTCGTATACAATTTAGGGGATAACTTTTCTCATCTGGATAAAGACCGCGAAAGTTGGGAAATATTCGCGATAGTAGTAAGCCCCATTATGGAAAACGATAATTCGCATATTATCGGTTATTTGGGGAGAAGAGGTTGCGACGGAGATTTAACCGAAGAATAACGCAATAACGCCGTTAGAGAAGAGGGATAGGGGAATATCAGTTTCCCGAAGAAAAAAGAGGGTAGCTTGCCGCCGCCCTCTTTTTCTTTTATCGCGAAATGCGTTCGACGCGATATAAAATCAAACTAAATAATTTTATTGCCGAATTTCGGAAATGGTCTTGAAATTACGCGCGTATTATGATACAATCGTATACGATAGCGGTCGTATGGGCGACTTTCGGCGAAAAAACGATAAAAATTTAAAAGAAAAAAGCTCTTTCGAAGGAAAGAGCGATCGCCGATGCGATAAGTGATAAGAAAAGTTTTTTATTTGAACTTGCCTTGTTACTTTGTAATTCTATTATACGACTTAAAAAACCGATTGTCAAGGGAGATTTTAAAAAATGTCAAAATTTTATCTTGGAATGGACGTAGGGACTAACTCGGTGGGTATGGCTTGCACGGACGAAAACTACAAGCTTCTTCGCGCAAAGGGCAAAGATTGCTGGGTAACGAGGCTGTTCGACGAAAGCTCGACGGCGAAGGAGCGCAGAACGAAACGCACCGCGCGCCGCCGTCTGGAACGCAGAAAGTATCGCGTTTCGCTTTTACAGGGACTTTTCGCGCCCGTCATTTCGGATAAAACGTTTTTTATCAGGCTCAATAACAGTCAGTTTGTCGAGAAGGATAAAGACGCGCTTTTGCTCGGAGACGATAATTCGCTGTTTGCGGACGAAGGGTACGCGGATAAAGACTTTCACAAAGAATTTCCGACGGCGTATCATTTGAGAAAAGCTCTTATGAGCGGCAAAAAGTACGATTTACGGCTGTATTATCTTGCGATTCACCATATCGTGAAATACCGCGGGCATTTTCTCGTCGAGGGCGGAATGAGCGAGGTGCGCGACGCGAAACGGCTTTTTATTTCGCTCAACGAAGCTCTTTCCGATTTTTACGGCGAGGACGCCTGTCTGTTCGATGAATCGCTTTCCGATAAGGCTCGCGATATTCTTACGGGAGAAGGCGGGGTAAAGGATAAAACGAAAAGGCTTAACGAACTGTTCGGAAATTCGGACAAAATATCCAAAGAAATTTACAAGGGCGTTTGTGGTGCGTCCGTTTCTCCCAAGGTCTTGTTCGGCGAAGATTTTGCGGAAGAAAAATCCGTTTCGTTCAAAAAGCTCGGCGACGAGGAGTTCGGCGCGCTCGCTTCGGTATTCGGCGACGGATTTTCGGTGCTTTCCGCAATTCGCGGGGTATACGATTTCGCCGCGTTTGAAAAGCTCCTTGCCGGTTATCCCGATATTTCCTCCGCGATGATTGCGGTTTACGATAAGCATAAAGCCGATCTTAAAAAACTTAAATATTTTATAAAGAACGATATTACGGGCGACAGCGCGGCAGAATACAGAAAAATTTTCAAAAGCACGGAAGAAAAGGGAAACTACGTCAATTACGTCGGCTACACGAAAAAGGGCGGCGAAAAAAAGAAGGTCGAAAAGTGTTCGGACGAGGAGTTTTACGCGTACCTTAAAAAGTTTTTCGTCGCGATTAAAGACGGCGGCAGGCTTAAAGAGGGGGAGGAGACGGAAAAGCGTTACGCGGAGATTTTTGCGGAAATAGAAAACGCAACGTTTTTACCGAAAATTTTACATTCGGACAACGGACTTTTCCCGCGGCAGGTAAACGAGGACGAGCTTGTCAAGATAGTCGCCGCGATGACGGCAAATTATCCCGAGACCGCGGAATTTGCGGGCAAAATCAAGCCGCTTTTCGAGTTCAGAGTGCCGTATTTCGTCGGACCGCTCAACGTGAAAAGCAAAAACGCGTGGGTAGTGAGAACCGACGAGAAAATTACGCCGTGGAATTTCGGAGACGTGGTAGACGAAGCGGCTTCGGTCGAAGCGTTTATGCGCAAAATGACGAATAAGTGCAGCTATCTTCGCGGCGAGGACGTGCTGCCGAAAAATTCGGTGCTGTATCAGCGGTTCAACGTGCTTAATCAGCTGAATAATCTGAAAGTAAACGGCGTGCCGCTTTCCGTGCCGATAAAGCAGAAGATTTACGACGAACTTTTCACGGCGTACGCAAAGGTTTCGGATAAAAAGATTATAGAATTTCTGGTGCGGGAAGGAAAGCTTTCCGCCGAAGAAGCGAAAAACGCTTCGATAACCGGTAAAGACGGGGAGTTTAACGCGTCTTTGTCGTCGTACATAAAATTCGTGAAAATTCTCGGCGATTTTGCAAAGGAGGACGTAAAAAACGGCGGCGTCGTCGTGGAAAAAATTATTTTATGGCACACCCTTAATACAGATAAAAGCATCGTCGAAGAGCTTATAAAGAAAAACTTCGGAAATATTCCCGTTATAATGCAGAATCTCAAAACCCTTAAAGGGCTTTCGTTCAAGGATTTCGGCAGACTTTCGGAAAAGTTTCTGACGGGGATATTCGCGACGGACGCGGAAACGGGCGCGCGCCTTTCCGTTATGGACTGCCTCTATCAGACGAACGAAAATTTAAATCAGATACTTTTTAACGAAAAGTACGGGTTTTTAAAGCTCGTGCGGCAGGAAAACGGCGAAGATATCGACGGCGAAGGGAATGAACGCGAAATAACCTACGAGGACGTGGAAGAGCTGTACGTTTCGCCCGCGGTGAGAAGGGGAATATGGCAATCGCTTTTAATGGCGGACGAATACGTTAAGGCGATAGGCAAAGTTCCCGATAAAATCTTCGTCGAAATGAGCAGAGAAGACGGGGTTAAAGGCGACGCGGGGCGAAAACAATCCCGCAAAAAAGCGTTGCTCGAAAAATATAAATCTCTTACCGAATCGGAGGGCTTTTCGGAGATTATAAAAGAACTTTCACGCGAGGATATAACGGATATGACGTTGCGGCGCGAAAAGCTGTATCTGTATTTCCGTCAGCTCGGCAGGTGTATGTATACGGGCAAAAAAATCGACCTCGAAGACCTGCTTTCTGGCGACGCGAAAAGGTCGGTTACTTACGACGTAGACCATATTTTGCCGAGGAGCTACGAAAAAGACGACAGTATCGACAATAAAGTCCTCGTTCTGCGCGAGAAGAACGCCGAAAAATCGGACGTTTATCCTCTTCCCGAAGGCTTTACGAACCAAAAGCCGTTCTGGAAATTCCTTCTTGCGAAAGGCTTGCTGAAAAAAACGACTTACGACCGCCTGACTCGGACCGAACCGCTCGGAGAAGACGATTACAACGGTTTTATAAGTCGGCAAAAAGTTATCACCGACCAGACTGCGAAAGCCCTTGCGGAGCTTTTAAAAAGGAAATACCCGACGGCAAAAGTGGTTTACAGCAAAGCCAAAAACGTGTCCGACTTTAAGAATCGGTACGAGCTGTTTAAGTGCAGAGAAACGAACGATTTCCACCACGCGAGAGACGCATATCTCAATATAGTCGTCGGTAACGTTTACGACGTTTGCTTTACGCCGCCTATGTCCGAATTTTATATGAAAGAGGACGGGTGGAGGAGAAGAAATCTCGATAAATTGTTCGATAAGCCCATACGCGGCGCGTGGAACGAAGACTCGCTTGCTTTCGTTAAAAACACCTTTGCGAGAAAAAGTATGCAGGTTACGCGGTATGCTTTTTGCAATAAAGGCGAGTTCTATAACGAAACGGTTCTGAAACGAGGGGAAAGCGGGATAACCGCGCCGAGAAAGGGCAACGGTCCGCTTGCAGACGTATCGCAATACGGCGGGTATACCTCGCAGAACACGGCGTATTTTACGGTGGTGGAATCGAAGGACAAGAAAGGGAAGCTTATAAAAACGATAGAAGCGATACCCGTTCTTTTGACGTATCAAATGAAACAAGATCCCGAAGCAATAAATAAATATCTTGCGGAAAGACTCGATTCTCCGCGGATAATCGTTCCGAAAATTAAAAATCAACAGCTCGTAACCTATAACGGAACACCCGTTTATATTTCCGGTATTACGGGCGTGCAAATATTTGTAAGGAACGGCGTCGAGCTGTATACCGACGGAAAAACGGACGAATACGTTAAGGAACTCGTAAAACTCGCGGAACTCGGCGCGAGAAACACGATAGATACCGATTCCGAATGGTTTATAATGAAAACCAACCGAATGGGAGAGTTAAAGCTCGTTATAGATAAGGCGCAGAACGAGGCTCTTTACCAAAAACTTGTAGATAGATTGTCGGATAAAATTTACGGCGGAATTTCTCCTTACGCTGTGTTTAAAAAGAATTTAGAGCGCGGGTTCGATGCGTTCTGTGAAATTTCCGTGTATAAACAAGCGAAAACGCTTTTGCAGATTTTTAAATTCCTTAAATGCACGGCGGAAAAAGCGGATTTATCTGAGATAGGCTTGGGGGCAAATTGCGGCACGATACGTTTTAGCAAAAACATAACGGACGTCGATTTCAGAATAATCAACAAGTCGCCCGCGGGACTTACCGTAAGAGAGTTTAAGGTGTGAAATGGGATTTCGTACCGTCATAGTAAATTCGAGATGCAAGTTAGAGCATCGCCTTAATCATCTCGTGGTGAGAGGAGAAACGGAACGAAGATTTTTTATAGACGAATTGAGCGTTCTGATAGTGCAAAGCACGGCGGTTTCGCTTACGGCGGCGCTTCTTTCCGAACTCGTTAAAAATAACGTTAAGGTGATATTCTGCGACGAAAAATGCGATCCGCTTGCAGAACTCGTTCCGTATTACGGCGCGCACAATACGTCTAAAAGATACAAAAGTCAGATAGCTTGGATGGACGAGACGAAAGCGAAAGTGTGGCAGGCAGTCGTTAAAAGAAAAATACTTTGTCAGGCGGAGGTGCTGCTAAATAACGGATTTGCTACGGAAGCGGAAATGCTCGCAGGGTATGCCGAAGAAGTCGCGGCGGGGGACTTAACCAACAGAGAAGGACACGCCGCGAAGGTATATTTTAATTGTATTTTGCCCGAAGGCGTCGTGCGGAGGGGCGGCGGTTTTATAAACGGATGTCTTAATTACGGTTACGCGGTGCTGCTTTCTGCTATAAACAGGGAAGTCGTTGCGAGCGGATACCTTACGCAACTCGGAATGTGGCACGACAACGAGTTTAATCGCTTTAATTTTTCGTCCGACCTGATAGAGCCGTTAAGAACGGTGGTGGACGAAGCGGCTTTATCTTTGGAAGAGGGCGATGAAAAATTTAAAAGCAAGATGGCGGGCGTGCTTAATTTCCCCGCGGAGGTTTGCGGAAGAAAAACGACCTTCGACGTGGCTATAAGACAATACGTCAGAAGCGTTATAAACGCGCTTTCGACGGGCGATACGGAGGGGATAATTTTTCCCGAAAACGTTAAGGCAAATGAATAATAAGTTTATGAGATTGTTGCTATTTTTCGACCTGCCCGTAGAGACGTCCAAAAACAGGCGCGATTACGGGAGGTTTCACAAATTTTTGATAAAGAACGGATTTATAATGATGCAGAAATCGGTATATTCGAGACTCGTTCTCAATAACGTTTTAAGCGCGGCGGTAAAGAAAAAGGTTTCCGAAAATCTGCCGCCCGAAGGAATTATAGAAATGCTCGAAGTCACCGAAAATCAATTTTTAAGGATAGAGTATCTGTCCGGCGAAAAGCAAAATTCGGTAGAAGAAAGTATGGACAGGCTGATTGAAATATGATAAGGATAGCAAACGGAAAAATCGAAACGCCGATGACGTTAAAAGAAAATTCGCCTTTGTCGCTCGTGATAGAAAATCCCGCAGAGTATTATCGGACGGTTACGGCATTGCTTGCCTCGTTCGAGGGAGAGGATTCCGAATTTACTTTTTGGGACGACGCGAAAGAATTTAAACCGAGCGAAAAAGGGGAGGCGGTCTGTAATTTGTTTTCGTTCGGCTCGGCGGATAAGAAAATAATATCGCTTCTGTATAAAAGATTATACGCGGAATTTCTTGCGGGCGATTTTTTGCTTGCGTATAACGAACTCGGGGCGGCGGCGGAAAGATTTCTGCTGGCTTTATTTGAAAAAACGGATATACCTTTAACGTACGAAGCCCCGTCGCCGGAAGAATTTTTCAAATTTTATTCCGTAAAACCTGTAAAAGACGGAGAAACGCTTCTGGAAAAATTGATTTCCTACGTCAATATATTTGCGGAACTTAAAAACGTTTCTTTTTTCGTTTTCGTCGAATTAAAGGCGGTTTTGAGCGAAGAAGATTTGGAAAAATTTTATCGACATTGCGAATTGTATAAAGTATCTCTTATGCTGATAGAATCGGAAAGAAAAAGGCCGTTAAAGGAAGAGAGAACGATAATAATTACGGAGGATTTGTGCGAAATAGTTGAAAATTTCTGAATTTAATAGTATAATGGACATACAAAATAACCGTACGGCAGTACGCGGTTTTCGACCTTATTTGAGGTTTGAGAGCCTTGTTATTTTGTAATACTCTTAAACACACGCTCGACGACGTCGCGTACGAATTAGGTTTGAGAGCCTTGTTATTTTGTAATACTCTTAAACCTTCCGAACGAAAATATTGCTTTTAAGATTGTTTGAGAGCCTTGTTATTTTGTAATACTCTTAAACCGGCGAACGGGGCTAACTTTGATATTCCTTGTTTGAGAGCCTTGTTATTTTGTAATACTCTTAAACAAAATCTCGCCCTTTCGGATTTGTAAATGTGTTTGAGAGCCTTGTTATTTTGTAATACTCTTAAACGCTTTCCTAAATATGCGCTTAAAGTTACATGTTTGAGAGCCTTGTTATTTTGTAATACTCTTAAACTTCGCCGTCGATTTCGCCCGTCTCTTCGTCGTTTGAGAGCCTTGTTATTTTGTAATACTCTTAAACCAGGCTTGCAAAGCCAATGCGTAGCTTTTTGTTTGAGAGCCTTGTTATTTTGTAATACTCTTAAACTCAAGCCCTCTATAACCCACGCCCCATTCAGTTTGAGAGCCTTGTTATTTTGTAATACTCTTAAACTTATTCCTCGCAAGGTAACCTTTTGTATCCGTTTGAGAGCCTTGTTATTTTGTAATACTCTTAAACAATTCGTATGCTTTTTGTTTGGCTACCTCCGTTTGAGAGCCTTGTTATTTTGTAATACTCTTAAACACGCCTGAACGCCGTAAACGTCCGATTCGCGTTTGAGAGCCTTGTTATTTTGTAATACTCTTAAACGCTTGCCGGACGGAGTAGAGGCTACGCCTGGTTTGAGAGCCTTGTTATTTTGTAATACTCTTAAACCGACCGTGCATATTATCCGTCGAGGACGAAGTTTGAGAGCCTTGTTATTTTGTAATACTCTTAAACATATAAGGGGCGGCAACTATATATGGGGCGGTTTGAGAGCCTTGTTATTTTGTAATACTCTTAAACTTTAGAACGCGCCGAAAGACTTATGGATTAGTTTGAGAGCCTTGTTATTTTGTAATACTCTTAAACGAACATTTTCAAATAATCGTACATTTCGTCGTTTGAGAGCCTTGTTATTTTGTAATACTCTTAAACACATTCGGTATCGTCCATTTTATGCGGGGGGTTTGAGAGCCTTGTTATTTTGTAATACTCTTAAACTTATTGAAAAAGTGATAGGAACTGTTATGTGTTTGAGAGCCTTGTTATTTTGTAATACTCTTAAACACTCCTTCGGGTATTCCCCTTTGCTTTTTTGTTTGAGAGCCTTGTTATTTTGTAATACTCTTAAACCACGCATATAAGCAAGTGTGATAAACGGGAGTTTGAGAGCCTTGTTATTTTGTAATACTCTTAAACTGCAAGCGCGTACGAGTAGCAGTCGGAAAGGTTTGAGAGCCTTGTTATTTTGTAATACTCTTAAACTATCGCCGTGTTTCTGCCTTCTACCAAAAGGTTTGAGAGCCTTGTTATTTTGTAATACTCTTAAACTAATGCTATCATTTATCTTTGCTCCGTTCGGTTTGAGAGCCTTGTTATTTTGCTCCTTAAAGCAGAAAAACGCTTTATAATTAAACGCTTCGCTACTTTATCCCCGTTTTATACGTTTTTGGCGATTTTTGCCGTTTTTTCGTAAAAAGATTTAAAAATATCCGAAAAAAGATTGACATATATCCCCGTCTGTGATAAAATAAATCAGCATCTCGGATTCGGGGTGTAATTTTTTCGTGTTTGGAAGGTGCATTATGGCGGCAAAAGGCGCAAGAAACAAGATTACTTTGGCGTGTACGGAATGCAAGCAGAGAAACTACGATACTTTTAAGAATAAAAAGAACGACACCGAAAGGCTCGAAATGAAAAAGTATTGCAAATTCTGCAAAAAGCATACCACTCATAAAGAAGCGAAATAATTTCGCCTGAATTTTCACCCGCAACAGGGTTATAAAGGGGCAAGCAATGGACAATAAAAAGGCTGCGCAAGGCGATTTCGTGGATAACGCGAAACCCGCAGAGGCGCAAAAAGACGCTAAAAAAACTAAAAAGAAAAGCGGTAAACCGAATTTCTTCAAAAGACTCGGCGCAAAGATAAAGGACGTTTTTTCGGAACTTAAAAAGGTCACGTGGCCTACGTTCGGCAAAACCGTTAAGAAAACCTGCGTCGTTATCGTCGTGGTTCTCGCGTTCCTTATCGTTATAACCGCGTTCGACTACGGTCTGATGCAGCTGTTAAAGCTTGTAACGCCTAATTAGGCGGAGTGCCAAATGAGTATAGAAGAAGCAAGATGGTACGTTATTCACACATACTCCGGTTACGAAGCTATGGTGAAGGACAGCCTTGAAAAGTTAATCGAAAACAATAATTTACAGGAAAATATATTCGAGATTCAGATTCCCACGGAAGAGACTCTCGAAGAAAAGGCGAACGGAAAAAAGAAAATCGTCGAAAGAAAGAAATTTCCTTGTTACGTTTTCCTGAAAATGATTTATTCAAACGACATCTGGTATCTCGTTACCAACACCCGCGGCGTAACGGGGTTCGTAGGTCCGCAAGGTCGTCCGCTTCCGCTCACAGACGAGGAAGTGGTGAGAATGGGACTCGGCGCGGATCAATCTACGGTTGACCTTAAAGAGGGGGACGAGGTTCAGATTCTTTCAGGGCCTTTAGAATCTTTTGCGGGAAAAGTTCTCTCCGTGAACGAAGCGGCGAAGAAAGTTCTCGTCAACGTTACTATGTTCGGCAGAAGTACCGACGTGGAAGTAGAGTTCTATCAGGTCAAAAAGATAAACGTTTCTTCGGAAGCGAGCGACGCAGAGAACGAAACGCTTTAACGAAAATTTGTAAATCATTATATAAATTATATATAAAACTAAAAAAGATAGATTTTCGGGCAGGAAGTCCCGAATTACTATAAACAGTGGGAGTTGCGGAAAAATTTATTCATCTTCGCAACGGTATTACCACCGAGGAGGTTATTATGGCTAAAAAAGTTACAGCAATCGTAAAACTTCAATTACCCGCCGGCAAGGCAACCCCCGGTCCGCCCGTAGGTTCTACGCTCGGTCCGCACGGTATCAACATTCCGGGATTTACGAAAGAGTTCAACGCGAAAACGCAGGATCAGGCAGGTCTTATCATTCCGGTCGTTATGACCATTTATCAGGACCGTTCCTTCACGTTTATTCTTAAAACGCCCCCCGCACCCGTTCTTATAAAGAAGGCTTGCGGCATCGAAAGAGCGAGCGCGGTTCCCAACAAGACCAAGGTCGCAAAAATTACGAGAGCGCAGGTAGAAGAAATCGCGAAGCTCAAAATGCCCGACCTTAACGCAAACACGCTCGAAAGCGCGGCAAGTATGATTGCAGGCACTGCGAGAAGCATGGGTATCGAGGTCGTAGATTAAGGAGTATGTGGGAGAGGCGATCTTGCCCCGAACGTACCACAGGAGGTAAAAAGTAATGAAACACGGTAAAAAATATATAGAAAGTGCAAAAACCATAGATTCCGCTAAACTTTACGAAGCGGACGAAGCGATAGGTCTCGTGCTTGATTCGGCAAAAGCGAAGTTTGACGAAACGGTAGAACTTCACGTTCGTTTGGGCGTAGATCCCAAGCAGGCGGATCAGCAAGTGAGAGGCGTTATCGTTCTCCCCAACGGAACGGGTAAAGACGTTAAAGTCCTCGTTCTCGCAAAGGGCGAAAAAGCGGACGAAGCGAAGGCTGCGGGCGCGGATTTCGTCGGCGCGGAAGACATGATTCAGAAAATTCAGTCCGAAAACTGGTTCGATTACGACGTTATCATAACCACCCCCGATATGATGGGACTCGTCGGTCGTATCGGTAAGGTTTTAGGTCCTAAAGGACTTATGCCTAACCCGAAGTCCGGCACGGTTACGATGGACGTTGCCAAGGCTATCAAAGATACCAAAGCAGGTAAGGTAGAATACAGGCTCGACAAGAACGCGATTATCCATTGCGCTATCGGCAAAAAGAGCTTCGGCAAAGAAAAAATCAGAGAGAACTACGACGCGCTTATGGAAGCCATCGTTAAAGCAAAACCTGCCGCGGCGAAAGGCCTTTATATAAGAAGCGTATCTCTTGCAAGCACTATGGGCCCCGGCGTTAAAATTGCCGCTAAAATTTAGTTGACAAACGCCTTTATAAGCAGTATAATAACAAAGTAAAAAATATTTTTAGCCCAAGACAGTAGGTTTTTAATATGCGGCTTCGCCGCAATCCCACCGAGGCGGAATAGATAAAAGGCTTTTATATTAACGTGTAAAATTGTCCTTGCATTCCGTTTTCGGCGTGCAAGGGCTTTTTATCAAAACAAGGAGGTAAACAAATGTCGGCAAATTTTGAAGCGAAAAAACTCGTTGTAGAAGACATTAAAAGCAAAATCCAAGCGGCTAAATCCGTCGTGTTCGTAAAATTCGTCGGACTCACCGTTGCAGAAGACACCGAACTCCGTAAAGAATTCCGTAAAAACAACGTCGAATATAAGGTTCTTAAAAACACCCTTATCAAACGTGCGTTCAACGACCTCGGAATCACTTCTTTCGACGAAGAACTGAACGGTCCTACGTCGGTAGCGTTCGGAGCAGACGAAACCGCGGCGGCGAAAGTTATCGTCGATGCGGCAAAAAAATACGAGAACAAGGTTGCGGTCAAATGCGCGTACGTCGAGAACGAAAAAATCGACGAGAACGGCGTTAAAGCACTCGCGGCAATGCCCTCGAAGGAAGAACTTATCGCAAAAATGCTCGGCTCTTTGCAAGCGCCTATCACGAATTTCGTGGGCGTGCTTTCCGCAATGCCGAGAAGCCTCGTTATTGCGCTTAACGCAGTGGCGGAGAAAAAGGCACAATAATTTATCGGGCAAGTGCCGCCCGAAAAAAACAAAAAAATTTAATTTAAAAAGGATCTATGGAGGATAAAACAATGGCAGACATTCAGAAAATGTTAGAAGAAGTAAAAGGTATGACGGTATTAGAGCTTAACGAACTCGTTAAGGCTCTTGAAGAGGAATTCGGCGTAAGCGCGGCTGCTCCCGTAGCGGTTGCTGCTGCGGCGGCTCCTGCTGCGGCTGCACCCGCTGCGGAAGAAAAGACCGAGTTCAAGGTTTCCATCAAAGAAATCGGCGACAAGAAAATCGACGTAATCAAAGCGGTAAGAGAATTCACCACTTTGGGACTCGGCGAAGCGAAAGCTCTCGTAGAAGCGAAGGGCGTAATCAAAGAGAACGCTACGAAAGAAGAAGCGGACAAGATGATCGCGCGTTTCAAAGAAGCGGGCGCGACCGTTGTTGCGGAGTAATTTCTTTCGGGAAACGAAAAACCAAAAAAGAAAAAACCGAGGAGAGGCGAAGTCCTTTCTTCGGTTTTTTTGGTTATGACGGCGAGATTTTAAATTTTTGCCGTTTAGTTGCGAGAAAGTAGATTGTATTTTTATACCTGTTATAGCTTGACTATTCATTGAAAAAGTGATATAATCATAATGCCAAACAAACTAAACACAAGGTCAGAGGGTATATTTTTTTCTTTTTTAGGGATATTTGTGCCTTTTTTGGACAATACTTTTTGTGATGAATTTGATAAAATGCAGATTCAGTACGAGAAAGAGTATTGTCATATACCCGATCTGTATATAGTTTGTTTGGCGACGACTTGAATTTGCGTTTTTGTGCGCTGATTTCGGTCGGCGCACTTTTTTATTTTACGGAGGTACGGGATATGGGATATGAAGCAAGGCGTAAAAAGGTTTTAGAGGACACTAACTGCATAAACGACAAGGCAAAGCAAAACCTTACGGAAACGCAGCATGAATTGTGGCAGAAGCAGGTTGAGGAGAAAATGAAGGCTTTTAACGCAAAAGAGGCGGCAAAGACGGATAAGATGTATTTATTTTATAGCATCATATATGTGTTGTGTATTTTGCTTGCGATTTCAGCCGTTATTGTAGGCGTATTTTTTATATTGCGCAACATAGAACTTTTGGGTGCCATTATTATCGCGCTTTTGATGGTAGAGCCAATTTTTATTGTATATGTTTATGCTGCAAATTGTTCAAGAAAAGAGGTTGTTACTATGATAAACTCGGAACAAGAAATAAAAATAAAGGAAGAGGTGTTTGCGCAAATCATAGAAGGGAAACTTATAGTAGAGGAGAATTATTTAAACGATGAGACTGTTGTGGTTGAAGAAATAGTAGAAAATGATGCCGCACATTTAGTGCGGAATTTAAAAGACGAAATCGAGAGGAACAAAAAATGTGAAAAAATTTATAACGAATTAAAGAAATACCAACTTTTAAAACTGTTTGGTAAAATATTGACCACACTTTCGTTGATTTGTTTATTTTGTATCCCTGTTATTAAGAGCGCAACAGGAGAAGTAGTTAGTCTTTTGAATTGTCTTTTCGACAAAAAGGATAACCAAATTTTAACGGAAGTTATAAAGGAGGCTTTTGAATTAGAAAATAAAATTCATATAATTTCGGTTTTCATTGTGATAATGTCATGTTTAGTATGTTTAATCGAAATTACAAGTCCGCCGCTATATGATTTATATATTGTTGTTTTTAAAATGACAAAAATGAAAATCAATATTCGTAAAAGGTTTGAGGAGATAGACAAAAATAAAAAAAGTAAACGTTATCCTAATTTTTTTGTTTTGAATTTGGTGTTTAGAATAGTTGTTATATTTTCAATATATTTTGGTTTTTTTCACGTTCCCCGCAATTTAGAAGAGAATCCTTTGATCGAGGTTAGCTATTTGCCGTTTATACTATGTTTAGTGCTATATATAATAGGTTCTGCTTGTTCAACTAAGGCTGACTATATGTTAAAGAAAAGCGACAATGTTAAGAGGATGGACAACTATTTATAACGACAGAATCCGTATGCGAAGAGGATTTGACGTGGTATAATATTACCGTTCATTACGCGGACGGGGCGATTAAAAAAGAAAAATAACTATAAAGGAGCGTTCGTCGAACGCTCCTTTTTTATGCCGAAAAATCTTTAACTTTTTATACCCTGTCGCCGTTGCCGTAAACTTCCGCAAACCGCGCCGAAAAGGACGGTTCTTCGTTTCCCGCGTATAAATGCGACAAATCCCCGAACGATAAAAGCCTGAAAATCGCTTTTCCCTCTTCCCGTTCTTCGGTTACGAGCGTCGTGACGGACGTCGGCAACGCGCAAAAGCTTTGGAAAAATATATACGGCGAAACGTTCAGAAGATACGACAAAATAACGCATTCCGCCCCGTAATGACAAAACAATGCGACCGTGTCGTAAGAGGGCGCGAAGGCTTCGTACAGCGCACCGTTTTTCTTGTATCCGTGTTTAAAAAGTATTTCGTCTAAACCTTTGCGCAAAGCCTCGTATCTCGCGGAAACTTCGGGGGTAGAGAAAGGCGTTTCTTTAAGCCAGTTTTTACCCTCGTAAAGTTCTTTGTTTTTCTCGTATTCGGAAGGCATTCTGTCCCACAGATAGCAAAATTCCTGCAACCATTCGCGCTCGTTTTTCACGACGTTTTTGTTTTTCAGCGCGATTTCCGCCGTAAGCTTCGCCCGTCCGAGAGGGGAAACGTATACGTCGTCGAGCTTCGTTTTATCTAACTTTTTGCCGAGCAGTGCCGCTTCGACTTTGCCTTTTTCGGTCAGAGAATCTATTTCGTAATTCGGTTCGCCGTGTCTTATAATCAAAAATTTCATAAAGTTAATACCTTTTTCGCTATGTTTCGGCGCGATGCTTTGCCCGTGCGTTTTTTTGTCGCGAACGCCGAGCGGGAAATCCGCGCGTTTTCGTTGCGAAAGGCAAATAGGCAAACACGCGCGTTTTAATCGTTGCGCTCCATGATTTTCGTCTTTATAATTTTATCAGCGTTGCCGTTGCCGAAACGCAAATTCCCTCTTCTCTGCCGACGAAGCCGAGTCCTTCCAGCGTGGTGGCGGCGATTCCCGCGTTCCCTTTCGCTATTCCGAGCGCGGCGGCTAAATTTTCGGTAATTTCGGGGATAAACTTTAATAATTTCGGTTTTTCCGCCATAATCGTCGCGGAAACGCTCGTAACGGAAAAGCCCTTTTCTCCGACGATTTTAAGCGCGGTTTTAAGAAGCTCTATGCTGTCCGCACCCTCGTACGCGGGATCGGTATCGGGAAAGTGGTAGCCGATGTCGCGCATTGCCGCCGCGGCAAAAATTGCGTCCGTTATCGCGTGGGATAAAACGTCCGCGTCCGAGTGTCCCAAAAGTCCTTTATCGTGCGGAATCTCTATGCCGCCCAAAATAAGTTTTCTCCCCGTCACGAGCTTATGGCAATCGAACCCCGTGCCGAAGCGGTATTCGCCCGCACCCGCGCTCGCACCCGCACTCGCCGCCGTATGCGTGTCCGAACCCGTCGCACCGCCGAAAACGCCGCCGCGATAATCCGCGCCGCAATACTCCGCGCCGTCCGCCGTATTCTTAAAATCTTCCTTAAAAGTCAGCTTAACGTTTTCCGTGCTGCCCTTTACGATACGGGGCGGGGCGATGAATTTTGCATAAACTTCGCCGTCGTCGTTGAAATTTTCTTCGCCTGCGGCGGCGTACGCTTTTTTAATGAGTTCGGTTTTAAAACCTTGCGGAGTCTGCACCGAATACAGCCCGCTTTTGCCGAGGTATTCCGCGATTTCGCCGTTCTCGGCTCTGCACACCGTGTTGCGGCTTTCTTCCGCGACTATCCCGCTCCCGAACTTATCCGCGCTTTTTGCGCAATTTTCGATAATTTCCGCCGAAACGAACGGTCTCGCGCCGTCGTGAATCAGGACTATATCGCCCGTGACCACGGCAAGCGCGTTTTTAACGGACGCCGACCGCGTTTTCCCGCCGAGAACGATTTTTACTTCGCGGGGGAGAATAGCGGAAATTTCCGCCTCGTCCTTTTCGGAAACGGCTACGACGTATTCGTCGATGATTCCGCTTTTCACAAAAGCAAAAAGAGTGCGTTCCAGAACGGTTTTGCCGTCCGCGCCCTTAAAAAGCAGTTTGTTTTTTTCAAAACCCGCGCGCTCGCCCTTTCCCGCGGCGGCGATAATCAAAGAAACTTTTTTCATAACTTCTCCCGTAATTCGGGCGCGTTCACTCGCTTAAAATCTCGTAAAGCTTGTCGGCGTCCTCTTTTCTTACCGTTTCGCGAATATCGAGAACGCGAAGTCTCACCGTGCCGCTGTTAAAGCCCAGCTCCACGACGTCGCCGATATTGACGGGGTGAGCGGGCTTTACGGACTTGCCGTTTATTTTCACCCTCCCGCCCGAAGCCGCGTCCGCCGCGAGAGACCGCCTTTTGAGTATTCTTGATACTTTAAGAAACTTGTCTATGCGCATAAAACCTCCGTTGTTAACCGATTTTGCGCTATTTTGCAACTATTTTAAAAAAACGCGGAAAAACGCTTGACAATATTTGCAAAATGCTATAAGATTGTATAATGCCATTATGATAGGTTAGTATCGAATTTTGTCGCTTTTTTCGGGTTGCTTCCGAAAATTCGTCGGGGAAAAACCCGAAAGAAAAATTGCGGTAAAGTCTCGATAAACGAAAACTCGGCGGCTGACCTTCATAGCGGAAATCGCAAGGCAGTATAAGGGAAAAGGTTTACGGGAAGAAAAAGATTCTTCGTGCGCCGAAGTTCCTTTTAACGCCTTTCGTAGGTAACGGCTTTAACGAACCTCGAAGCGGAATTTCAAGGCGACGCTGCCTTAAAAACCCGATATTTTGCGATACCGTTGTTATTATACAACAAAATATCGTGTTTGTAAACCGTCGGCTTATAATTTTTATAATTTTTTAAGGAGAGTGTTTTTAATGACACGAAAACTATCCGAAGTAGAATGCGGCAAGATCACGAGAAAGACTTTCAGCAAGATTAAAGAAGCGATAGAGCTTCCGTATCTCGTTAAAATTCAGAAAGATTCTTACGACGCTTTCATTCGCGAGGGGATAAGCGAGGTGCTTGAAGATTTTTCGCCGATCACCGACTATTCCGATCACTTTGAACTCTATTTTCTCGACCACAGTCTGGAAGGAAAACCCAAGTACGACGAAAAAGAGTGCAGAGACAGGGACGCAACCTTCGCGCGTCCTCTTCGCGTTAAGGTAAGACTCGTGAACAAGGTCACGGACGAGATTATCGACCAGGAAGTCTTTATGGGCGATTTCCCGCTTATGACCGATAACGGATCGTTTATCATCAACGGCGCGGAGCGCGTTATCGTTTCGCAGCTCGTCAGATCCCCCGGCGTTTATAACGGAATGCAGGTGGACAAGGCGGGTAAAAAGATTTACGATACCACCGTTATTCCCTCCCGCGGCGCGTGGCTCGAATTCGAGCAGGATTCGCAGGGCGTTCTCTGGGTTCACGTCGACAGAACCAGAAAGATTACCGCGACCGTGCTTTTGAGGGCTTTGGGCTTCGGAAGCGACGACGCTTTAAGCAAGTTGTTCGAAGGCGACGAAATGATCGCGAATACCGCCGCAAAGGACACCGCAAAGTCCGAAACGGAAGGTCTTATCGAATTATACCGCCGTTTGCGCCCCGGTGAAATTCCCACCGACGACGCGGTGAAGCAGCACCTTAAAAACCTCTTCTTCGACGCGAGAAGATACGATCTCGCAAAGGTCGGCAGATATAAACTCAACAAACGTCTCCGCCTCGGCGTAAGACTCGTCGGCGTAAAAACCTACGAGGATATAGTCACCGCGGACGGCGAGGTTCTCGCTACCGCAGGCACGATTATCGACAAGCAGCTTGCGGAAACCATTCAGAACGCAGGCGTGAACGTCGTATACGCGGACGTGGACGGAGTAAGACATAAAATAATAGGCAACAACGTGGTAAGCTTTAAGGAAGCCACGGGCGTAGATCCGAGATTGTTCGGGCTTCTGGACTACGTTTATTATCCCGCGCTCGAATTTTCGAGAAAGGTAAAAGAGGCTGCGGAAAAGGACGGCATAGAAGCGACCGCGGAAAATCTCCGCAAGGAAATCAACGAGTTCTTCTATATCGAAGACAAAATAGTTCCCGCGGGCGAGGAAAAGCCCGAGGACAAGAAGAACGACGAAAAGGCGAAGGAAACCCGTCTTAAATTCGTTAAGGCGTGCGTAGAGTTCTATAAGCTCCTCGCGGCGGACCTTAAAGAGCCGCTCACCGTAGAGGGCAAGAAAGACGTTCGTCCGCTTCTCGATAAGCTCAACCATAAACACATAACCGTAGACGATATCGTCGCTTCGGTATCGGTCAACCTCGATCTCAACTTCGGTCTCAACACGGTTGACAACATAGACCACCTCGGCAACCGTCGCGTGCGTTCTGTCGGCGAGCTTTTGCAGAACCAGTTCCGTATCGGTATCGCAAGACTTGAAAGAGTCATTAAAGAAAGAATGGCTACCCAAGATCCGAAAGAGGTTTCTCCGCAAGGTCTTATCAACGTTCGCCCCGTCAGCTCGGCGATTAAAGAATTCTTCGGTTCTTCGCAACTGTCGCAGTTTATGGATCAGACCAACCCGATCGCGGAGCTTACGCATAAGAGAAAGCTTTCCGCGTTAGGTCCCGGCGGACTTAACCGCGACCGCGCTACCTTCGAAGTCAGGGACGTTCACCACTCTCACTACGGCAGAATGTGTCCGATAGAGACTCCTGAAGGTCAGAACATAGGTCTTATCTCTTCGCTTGCCGCTTACGCGCAGGTGAACGAGTTCGGCTTTATAGAAGCTCCTTACAGAAAGGTCGAACACAGGCTCGGCGCGGACGGCAAAATCGAAACGATAGTAACCGAACACGTCGATTACCTCACCGCGGACGAAGAGGATAACTACATCGTCGCGCAGGCGAACGAACCGCTTATCGACAACAAATATTTTGAGAACGAGCGCGTTTCATGCAGGCATAAAGACGAAATAACGGAAGACGTCCGCGAAAAGATGGACTATATGGACGTTTCTCCGAAACAGCTTATTTCCGTCGCGACCGCGCTTATTCCGTTCCTCGAAAACGACGATACCAACCGTGCGCTGATGGGGTCTAACATGCAACGTCAGGCGGTTCCGCTCCTTTGTCCCGAAAACGCTATCGTGGCGACGGGTATCGAGCGCAGAATAGCGTACGATTCGGGCGTTATGGTAAACGCCGCGGAGGCGGGCGTCGTCAAGAGCGTTGCGAGCGACAGAATAGTTGTAGAAGAAGAAAACGGCAACGAAAGAGAATATAAACTCAAGAAATTCGAAAGAAGCAACCAGGGTACGTGCCTTAATCAGCGTCCTATCGTGGATAAGGGCGAGAAAATAAAGAAAGGTCAGACGATTGCGGACGGACCTTCCACCAAAAACGGCGAACTTGCCCTCGGCAGAAACATACTCGTAGGATTTATGAGCTGGGAAGGCTATAACTACGAGGACGCTATCCTTCTTTCCGAAAAGCTCGTGAGAGAAGACGTGTTCACCACTATCCATATAGAAGAACACGAAATAGAGGCGAGAGATACCCGTCTCGGCGAAGAGGAAATCACGAGAGATATTCCTAACGTCGGCGACGACGCGCTTAAAGACCTTGACGAAGACGGAATCATAAGAATCGGCGCGGAAGTAAACAGCGGAGATATATTAGTCGGAAAAGTTACCCCGAAGGGCGAAGCGGAGCTTACCCCCGAAGAAAGACTGTTACGCGCGATATTCGGCGAAAAGGCGAGAGAGGTGAGAGATACTTCTCTTAAAGTTCCGCACGGCGAAGGCGGTATCGTAGTAGACGTTAAAATCTTTACGAGAGCGAATAAAGACGAGCTTTCTCCCGGCGTAAACAAACTCGTAAGAGTTTATATAGCGCAAAAGCGTAAAATTTCTATCGGCGACAAGATGGCGGGCCGTCACGGTAACAAGGGCGTTATCTCCCGTATTCTTCCCGAATCGGATATGCCTTTTATGGCGGACGGCACGCCCCTCCAAATCGTGCTTAACCCGCTCGGCGTTCCTTCCCGTATGAACATCGGACAGGTTCTCGAAGTACATCTGGGACTCGTTTGCAAGCAGCTCGGCTGGAAGATTGCAACCCCCGTGTTCGACGGCGCGACCGAAGGCGATATAAAGGAGCTTTTACGCGAAAACAATATAGTCAACCCCGACGGCGAGGTAGACGGTAAGATTCAGCTTTACGACGGAAGAACGGGCGAACCCTTCGAGAACAGGGTTACGGTCGGTCAGATGTATATGATAAAGCTTATCCACCTCGTAGACGACAAGATTCACGCGCGTTCGACGGGACCGTACAGCCTCGTGACGCAGCAGCCTTTGGGCGGCAAGGCGCAGTTCGGCGGACAGCGTTTCGGCGAAATGGAAATCTGGGCTTTGGAGGCTTACGGCGCGGCGCATATCCTGCAAGAAATCTTAACGGTAAAATCGGACGATATCGTCGGCAGGGTAAAGACTTACGAATCAATAGTAAAAGGCACGAACATCAGCGAACCGGGAATTCCCGAAGCGTTCAAAGTATTGCTTAAAGAATTGCAGTCGCTTGCTCTCGATATGAAAGTTCTTACCGAGAACAAAGAAGAGCTTGCGATCAAGGATCTTATCGAAAGCGATATAGACGACTTCGTTCCCGCAAGAGAAAGACCGCATCACGAAGAGGTATCTCTCATCGATACGGAAGAGGACGGCGAAGACGCGCCTTCTTACGAGGATACCGAAGACGTCGATCTCGACGAAGATTTCGGCTTCAACGCGAAGGATATGTTCGACGATGACGACGACGAAATAGACACCACCGTCCCCGACGGCAATATGTTCGACGATGACGACTGGGACGACGATTTGGACGACGACAAAGAATAAGGAGCGGTAAGAAAATATGTTTGAACTTAACAATTTCGATTCTATACAGATAGGCGTTGCCTCTCCCGAAAAGATCAGAGAATGGTCGTACGGCGAAGTAACCAAGCCCGAAACCATAAACTACAGAACTCAAAAACCCGAAATGGGCGGACTTTTCTGCGAAAGGATTTTCGGACCGACCAAGGACTGGGAATGTCATTGCGGAAAATATAAACGTATTCGTTATAAAGGCGTCGTCTGCGACAAGTGCGGCGTAGAAGTTACGAAGAGCAAGGTCCGCCGCGACAGAATGGGACACATAGAGCTTGCCGCTCCCGTTTCTCATATCTGGTACTTTAAGGGCGTTCCTTCGAGAATCGGACTTATGCTCGATATGAGTCCGAAAGCTCTCGAACAGGTGTTGTACTTTGCAAGCCACGTCGTTTTAGACCCCGGCAAAACCCCGCTTATGTATAAGCAGGTTATTAACGACAGAGAAAAGCAGGAATACGAACAGCAGTACGGCGTCGGCTCGTTCAAAACGGGTATGGGCGCGGAAGCGGTCAAAGAGCTTTTGATGGCGATAGACCTCGATAAAGAAAGCGCGGAAACCAAAAAGATAATAGAAGAAAACGTTTCCGGTCAGCGTCGTATCCGTGCGGTAAAACGTATAGAAATAATAGAAGCGTTCAGAAAGAGCGGCAATCGCCCCGAATGGATGATTTTAGACGTTCTGCCCGTAATTCCGCCCGAACTCCGCCCGATGGTACAGCTGGACGGCGGCAGATTCGCGACGTCCGACCTTAACGACCTTTACCGCAGAGTTATAAACAGAAACAATCGTCTTAAAAAACTTATGGAACTCGGCGCGCCCGAAATAATCATAAGAAACGAAAAGAGAATGCTTCAGGAAGCGGTAGACGCGCTTATAGACAACGGCAGACGCGGCAAGGCGATAAGCGGCGCGGGAAACAGAGAGCTTAAATCGCTTTCGGGAATGCTTCGCGGTAAGCAAGGTCGCTTCCGTCAGAACCTTCTCGGTAAGCGTGTAGACTATTCCGGTCGTTCGGTTATAGTCGTAGGTCCGGAACTTAAACTTTATCAATGCGGATTGCCCAAAGAAATGGCAATCGAGCTGTTCAAGCCGTTCGTTATGAAAAAGCTTGTGGAAACGGGCGTTTGCCACAATATAAAGAACGCGAAGCGTACCGTAGAGCGTGCAAAAACGGTAGTCTGGGACGTTTTAGAGGACGTCATAAAAGATCACCCCGTAATGCTCAACCGTGCGCCTACTCTTCACAGACTTTCCATTCAGGCTTTCGAGCCGGTGCTTATAGAAGGCAGAGCGATAAAACTCCACCCGCTCGTTTGCGGCGCGTTCAACGCGGACTTCGACGGCGACCAGATGGCTGTTCACGTTCCTCTTTCGATAGAAGCGCAGGCGGAAGCGAGATTTTTGATGCTCGCGTCCAACAACATATTAAAGCTTTCGGACGGCAAGCCGGTTATGAGTCCTACGCAGGATATGGTTATGGGTTCTTATTACCTTACCCTTATCCGTCACCACATCGGCGAAAAGTATAACGAAAAGGGCAGAAAAGACGAGAACGGCGTTCTTTACGGCGTTCCCGAATACACAGTTTCGTATTCTTCTCCGGAAGAGGCGATAATGGCTTATCAGACAAAGAAGATAGGACTTCAGGACGAAATAATCGTTCGCCGCACGGTAGAAGCAAACGGCAAAAAGATTACGGGAAGAACTCGTACTTCGGTCGGTAAGATCATCTTTAACGAAGCTATTCCGCAAAGCCTCGGGTTCGTTCCGAGAGAAACGGACGAGGATTATCTCAAATACGAGATAGACAAGCTCGTCGGCAAGAAGGACTTGCAGAAAATCGTCGGCGCGTGCTTCAAACGTTACGGCGCGAGTTGCGCGGCGGACGTTCTCGATAAGATCAAAGCCCTCGGATATAAATATTCCACGATAGGCGCAATCACCACTTCGGTGTTCGATATGCATATGCCGAAAGACAAACCCGCTATCCTCAAAGAGGCGGAGGAACACGTTCTTAAAGTCGAAAACCTTTACAAGAAAGGCTTCATAACCGACGACGAGAGATATAAAAAGGTCGTTTCCATCTGGAAACAGGCGACCGACGACGTTACCGATAAGCTGAAAGAAACCCTCGACGAGTTCAACCCCATTCTTATGATGGCGAACTCCGGCGCGCGTGGTTCTATCGACCAGATAAAACAGCTTGCGGGTATGCGCGGACTTATGACCGATCCTAACGGTAAAACGATAGAAATTCCGGTTAAGTCCTGCTTCCGCGAAGGT
Source organism: uncultured Clostridia bacterium (assembly GCA_934271275.1). Taxonomy (GTDB): domain Bacteria; phylum Bacillota; class Clostridia; order Christensenellales; family Borkfalkiaceae; genus UBA1259. Next base: position 27,913 of record CAKQRD010000010.1, read on the forward strand.
CTTTCGGTTCTCGAATACTTTATCTCTTCTCACGGCGGACGTAAAGGTCTTGCCGATACCGCGCTTAAAACGGCGGACTCCGGTTATCTTACCCGCCGTCTCGTAGACGTCGCGCAGGAAGTCATCGTAAAAGAAGAAGACTGCTTCGCCGAACTCGGAGAAGCTCCCAAGGGCGTCAAGGTCACCGCGATCAAGGGCAGCAAGGGCGAAATCATCGAAGATCTCCACGACCGTATCGCGGGCAGATTCGTCGTTTCTGACGTAAAGAATCCCAAGACGGGCGAGGTTATGGTTAAAGCCGGCGATATGATTTCCGAAGATATGGCGGACGTTATCTGCAAAGCGGGCGTAGAAGAAGTCGAAATCAGAAGCGTATTCACCTGCAAATCCAAGACGGGCGTCTGCGCTAAATGCTACGGCAAGAACATGAGTAACAACCACCCCGTTCAGGTGGGCGAAGCGGTCGGGATCATCGCCGCGCAGTCCATAGGCGAACCGGGTACTCAGCTTACGATGCGTACCTTCCATACCGGCGGTATAGCGAGTACGGGCGATATAACCCAAGGTCTTCCGAGGGTTGAAGAGCTTTTCGAGGCAAGAAGACCGAAGCGCGCGGCTATCGTATGCGAATATACGGGCGTCGTAGACATAGAAGAAAAAGACAAGATAATTCACGTTCTCGTCACCACCGACGAAGGCGAAGTCAAGGACTACACCATTCCGTTCGGCACGGGCGTAATCGTCAAGACGGGCGACAAGGTAGAACCGGGTACGGTACTCACCAACGGCGCGGTTTACCCGCAGGATATTCTCAAAACCAAGGGTATCAAGGGCGTTCAGGACTATATCCTTAAAGAAATTCAGAGTGTTTACCGGTCGCAGGGCGTTGACATCAACGATAAACACGTCGAGATAATCGTTCGTCAGATGATGAAGAAAGTTCAGGTAGAAAACCCCGGCGACGCGGATATTCTCCCCGGCGAAAAGGTGGACCTCTACAAGTTCGAGGAAGAGACGATGAAGGCTCTGGAAGCGGGGCTTCGTCCTCCCGTCGGCAAGAGAATACTTCTCGGTATCACCAAAGCCGCGCTCGCGAAAGAGAGCTTCCTCTCTGCCGCGTCCTTCCAGGAAACCGCAAGGGTTCTTACCGAAGCCGCTATCAAGAATAAGGTCGATCCGCTTATCGGTCTCAAAGAGAACGTCATTATCGGTAAGCTCATTCCCGCGGGAACGGGCATCAAGAACTATAAAAATCTCTCTCCGCAGACGGTTATTTCGAGAACCGCTCCCACGGACGGAGAAGGCGCGTAGCTTTAAGCCCCGCGATTTAACGGCGGGAAAAGCAAGAACGCATAGCGCAAGGTCGGCGGCTCAAAAACGCGCAACGCGGAGTTCGTAACCGAAAAAGCATAACGCGGATTTCGTGACCGAAAACGCGTGACGCAAGAACGCGTAAGCGTAGCCGAAAACTTAAAAAACAGTCAGAAAAAGCGGCATACGCGCGGGTTTTTTATCGCCCGCGCGTAAATCGCCGAAAAACCGCGGTAAATCGTTTGACTATCCGCGATAAAAATGTTAAAATTTTAAAACGTCGGGCAAAAAGCCCGATTTTAACGCGTTTCAAAAACGGAGTTTTCCGAATCCGTTTTCCGAAATAACCGAAAAACTTTAAGGAGGTAAGAAATGCCTACAATCCAACAGTTAATCAGACAGGGAAGAACGAAAATCACCTACAAGTCTAAATCTCCGGCGCTGGACAATTGTCCTCAGAAGCGCGGCGTATGCTTGTCCGTGACGACCACCACCCCCAAAAAGCCTAACTCCGCGCTTCGTAAAATCGCGCGTGTAAGACTTACCAACAAGGCGGAAGGTATCGTTTATATCCCCGGCGAAGGACACAATTTACAGGAGCACAGCTCCGTCCTTATCCGCGGCGGAAGAGTTAAAGACCTTCCGGGTGTCAGATACCACATCATTCGCGGCGCATTAGATACCGCCGGCGTTGCAAAGCGCAGACAGGCGAGATCGAGATACGGCGCAAAACGCCCCAAATAAGCTGAACGTTATATAAACAATATAATAAGAGCTTGTTTCACAAACCAAAGCACCTACTTAAAATCGGAATTTCGGAAAATTAACCCGATCGGTAGGCAGTATGCTTTTTAGCAGAAGGTTCGCTACCGCGAAAAGCGGCAAGCGATAGCCGTACTAAGGGGTTTACCCTTAAAGAAGAGCGAAAATTCGCTCCCGCGCGACGAAATTCGCGCAAAAAAATTTAAAGGAGGATACTAATATGCCGAGAAGAGGCAATATTGCAAAGAGAGACGTTCTGCCCGATCCCGTTTATAACGACAAGGTAGTTACCAAGCTTATCAACCAAGTTATGTTAGACGGCAAGAAGGGCGTTGCGCAGGGCATCGTTTACGAAGCTTTCACGCTCGCCGCGGAAAAGGTCGGTCAGGATCCCAAGGAAATGTTCAATCAGGCACTCAACAACATTATGCCTATGGTTGAAGTCAAGGCAAGGAGAGTCGGAGGCGCAAACTATCAGGTTCCTATCGAAATCCGCGCCGAAAGAAGACAGACGCTCGCTATCCGTTGGCTCGTTGCAGCCGCGAGAAAAAGAGGCGAAAGAAATATGTACGAAAGACTTTCCGCCGAACTCGTGGACGCGTTCAACAACACCGGTAACGCCGTCAAGAAGAAAGAAGACACGCACAGAATGGCGGAAGCAAACAAGGCGTTCGCTCATTACAGATTTTAATTTTGGAGAAAACTTATGCCGAGAGATTATGATTTAGGCGTCACCAGAAATATAGGCATAATGGCTCACATCGACGCAGGTAAAACTACCACCACCGAGAGAATTTTGTTCTACACGGGCAAAACCCACAAGTTAGGCGAGGTTCACGAGGGCGAAGCTACTATGGACTGGATGGTTCAGGAGCAGGAACGTGGTATCACCATTACCAGCGCGGCGACCACCTGCCACTGGAAAGGACACCGCATAAACATTATAGATACCCCCGGACACGTTGACTTCACGGTCGAGGTTGAACGTTCTCTCCGCGTTCTGGACGGCGCGGTCGCTACCTTCTGCGCGAAGGGCGGCGTCGAGCCCCAGAGCGAAACGGTCTGGCATCAGGCAAGCAAATATAAAGTTCCCCGTATTGCGTACGTCAACAAGATGGACATCAACGGCGCGAACTATTTCAACGCTATCCGGATGATGCACGACAGACTTCACACCAACGCTATCCCGATTCTTCTTCCTATCGGTAAAGAAGATACTTTCAAGGGCGTCGTAGACGTTATCACGAGACAAGCGGACGTTTATCTCGACGACCTCGGTAAAGAAATTCAGGTTACCGACGTTCCCGAAGATATGAAGGATATGGTGGAAGAATACAGAAGCCAGATTCTCGAAATCGCCGCCGAACAGGACGACGCGCTTATGGAGAAATATTTCGAGCAGGGCGATCTTTCCGTAGACGAAATAAAAGCAGGTCTTCGTAAAGCTACTCTTGCTATGAAGGTTACTCCCGTTCTCTGCGGTTCTTCCTACAAGAACAAGGGCGTTCAGAACCTTCTCGACGCCATCGTGGATTACCTCCCCAGCCCGATAGATATCGGCGCGGTGGAAGGTACCGATCCCGACGGCAACGTTATCACGAGAGAGCCTTCTGACGACGCGCCTTTCTGCGGACTCGCGTTCAAAATCATGACCGACCCGTTCGTAGGTAAGCTCGCGTTCTTCCGCGCTTATTCGGGCGTGCTGAAAACCGGTTCTTACGTTTATAACTCCACCAAGGGCAAGAAAGAGAGAATCGCGCGTATTCTTCGTATGCACGCTAACCACAGAGAGGAGGTCGACGCGGTATATTCCGGCGAAATCTGCGCTCTCGTAGGTCTTAAAGAAACCACCACGGGCGATACGCTCTGCGTGGAAAACGCTCCCATCATTCTCGAACAAATGGAATTTCCGGAGCCGGTTATCAGGGTTGCAATCGAACCCAAAACCAAACAGGGGCAGGAAAAGATGGGCTTCGCGCTTGCAAAACTTGCAGAAGAAGATCCTACCTTCAAAACCTACACCGATACCGAAACGGGACAAACCATTATCGCGGGTATGGGCGAGTTGCACCTCGAAATCATCGTAGACAGACTTCTTCGCGAGTTCAGAGTGGAAGCGAACGTCGGTAAGCCGCAGGTTGCGTATAAAGAAACTATCCGTCAGGCAGTAGACGCCGAGGGTATGTTCAAACGTCAGACGGGCGGTCACGGTCAGTACGGTCACTGTAAAATTCACCTCGAACCGCAGGAACCCGGCAAGGGTTACGAGTTCGTGGACGCGACCGTCGGAGGTTCTATTCCGAAAGAATTTATTCAGCCTATCAACAAAGGTATTCAGGAAGCCGCTAAAAACGGTATTCTCGCGGGCTACGAGGTCGTGGACTTCAAGGTCACCGTTTACGACGGTAGCTATCACGACGTAGACTCTTCGGAAATGGCGTTCAAAATCGCGGGCAGCATGGCTCTTAAAGACGGTTTGCAGAAAGCGAAGAGCGTACTTTTAGAGCCGGTAATGAAGGTTGAAATTTTAACTCCCGAAGCGTATTTCGGCGATATAATGGGTAACGTTACGGCGCGCCGCGGCATTATTCAGGGAACCGAAGACCGTAACGGACTTAAAGTTATCGACGCGCACATTCCTCTTGCGGAAATGTTCGGTTACGCGACCGACCTTCGTTCCAGAACGCAGGGGCGCGGCAACTACACTATGCAGTTCGACCACTACGCGGAAGTACCCAAGTCCGTCGCTGAAAAGATAATGGGTAAAAAAGCGTAATAACCGTTGACAATCGGGCTAAATTATTGTAAAATAATAATTGACGCAAACGTTTCGGGCGTTTTGTCATCCCGCAGAACGCCCGACGATAAACATTCAGGGATAAAAAACGAAAAAATTTAAAATCATTTTAAGAAATTTTTGGAGGAAACAACAATGGCAAAGGCTAAATTTGACAGAAGCAAACCGCACATTAACATCGGAACCATCGGCCACGTCGACCACGGCAAGACCACTCTTACCGCTGCTATCACGATGACTCTTGCGGCTTTCGGCGAAGCTCAGAAAATGAGATACGACGAAATAGACAAAGCGCCGGAAGAAAAGGCAAGAGGTATCACGATTAACACCGCTCATGTCGAGTATCAGACCGCGAAGCGTCACTACGCTCACGTTGACTGCCCCGGACACGCGGACTACGTTAAGAACATGATTACCGGTGCTGCGCAGATGGACGGCGCGATCCTCGTAGTTGCCGCTACCGACGGACCCATGCCCCAGACCAGAGAGCATATTCTTCTCGCTCGTCAGGTCGGCGTGCCTTACATCATCGTATTTATGAACAAGTGCGACCAGCTCGACGATCCCGAATTGCAGGAACTCGTAGAAATGGAAATCAGAGATCTTCTCACCGAGTACGGCTTCCCCGGAGACACCACCCCCATCATCAAGGGTTCTGCTCTTAAAGCGCTCGAATACGCTTCCGGCGACCACACTCCCGAAGAAATCAAGAACGCTCCCGAATGCAAATGCATTTTCGAGCTTATGGACGCGGTAGACAACTACATTCCTACCCCCGAAAGAGACGATGCGAAGCCCTTCCTTCTTCCTGTCGAAGACGTATTTACGATCAGCGGTCGCGGTACGGTTGCAACGGGCAGAGTTGAAAGAGGCGTAGCGCACGTCAACGATCCCGCTGAAATCGTCGGACTTAAAGAAGAAAGCAAGAACACGGTTATTACCGGTCTTGAAATGTTCCGTAAGCTCCTTGACGAAGCACAGGCAGGCGACAACGTAGGCGCGCTTCTCCGTGGTATCGACAAGAAAGACGTAGAACGCGGACAGGTTATTGCGAAACCCGGTTCGGTTAAACCCCACACCGAGTTTGAAGGTCAGGTATATATCCTTACCAAAGAAGAAGGCGGCAGACATACTCCGTTCTTCAACAACTATCGTCCCCAGTTCTATTTCAGAACTACCGACGTTACCGGTTCTATCCAGCTTCCCGAAGGCGTAGAAATGGTTATGCCGGGCGATAACATCAAGATGGACGTTAAGCTCATCACTCCTATCGCTATGGAAGAAGGTCTCCGTTTCGCTATCCGTGAAGGCGGCAGAACGGTAGGTTCGGGCGTCGTTGCTAAAATCGTTAAATAATTTTAGCCGATAAACGATTTCATACAGAATTTAACGGGTCGGGTTTTCCCCGATCCGTTATTTTTATATAATGTTTCGTTCTTTGCTACGCCGCGAAGCACTGTGCTTGTAAGGATAGGAAGCCAAAGCCGTATAAAATGACAGTTTCAATATTTAAGTAAAGAAATGCTTCTGCACAGTTGTAAACTGCATATGCCGCGCCGAGCGGAGTGGAAAAAGGACAGAGCAGATTAAAAACGGTAAATAGCATTATCTCTGCAAGGCGAGCTGCTCCATTTATAGCGTCAGCGTGTTAAACGAGAAAAAATATTTGTAGGGCGGGGGCTTGCTCCCGCCGTTCTTCTCCTCTTGCAAATAAGAAAAACACAATGTGTCATTCTGAGCCGGGCATACAGAGATTTTCCCGCGAAGAATCTCGAAACGCTCCACGATTGTCATTCTGAGCCGTTCTTCCTTGACGGGTTCACGAAGAATCTCAAAGCGAAAGTAATTTTTACCGCCTACTTTGAAAACGTGAAAACAAAAAATTGTGTCCGAAAAAAAGTTATCCACAATATGTGGAATTTTTTCAAAAAATTGTGAATAAAAATATTATTTAAGAAAAACTTATGCCCAAAATCCTAAAAAATGTTGAAAATTGCTTGACTATAAAACGCTTGGCAGATATAATATAAGAAACAAAAGGGTTTATATGAGAAAAAAATCTCATATAACACTATTTGCCAACTAAAATTTCATAAAATTGCTTGACAAAACAAGCTTGCTATTATAAAATATAAATGATGCGGTAATAGCAGAGTTTGTATATTCATTATATATAAAAGGAAAAACCAGACCGACGGGGAGCGCAAAAGAAAAACTGCGGTTCGACAAAAAGTCTGTTTAATATAGAAAAAAATTTTTTGTAATAAAAAAAGGAGAAGTAAACATGCAAGTAAACAAATCTTTGTTGAAGAAATGTTTAGCGGCCATCTGCTGTATCTGCTTAACGTTGGCTTGCGTTTTCGGCGTAGCTGCTTGCGGTGGTGATACTACCGTTAAGGACGTCAAAGCTGCAAACAACAGGATTACGGTAGAACTGACCGATGGCACTAAACATGAGTACGATCTCGACGGAGTTGTCAAGACGGAAGAGAAGGACGGCGTTATAAAGGTAACTTATGCCGACGGTCACACCGAAGAGTTGAGGACCAACGGCGTATCTGCTGTAAAAACCACCATTAAAGATGGTAAGACGTACATAGTTCTCACGATGGCTGACGGCACCACGAAAGAAGTTGCGCTTGAAAAAGTAGTTCAGAGCGTTAAAAAATCCGGCAACGGCGCTATCGAGGTAACTTATACCGACGGCAGCAAAGAAACGCTCAGCTACGACGAGAGCTGCGAACACGAATTCGGTACTGCGGCGGTTGTAAGACCTGCAAGCTGTATTGCAGAGGGTGTTGCTGTTAAAGTCTGCAAAAAATGCGGCTTGGTAGAATCCGAAGAACTCGTAAAAGATGCTAAAGTTCACGGAACTTGGGAGTTCGACGCAACCGTTACCAAGGGCAAGTATGAAAGAACAGAAGTAGACGGCATAGTCACCTTAAAAAGAGCTGACGAGGGTAAAACCCATTACGTTCTCAATACGAACTATGCGGCTGATACGATGACTGCTCTTGAAGAAAAGTCCGGCGTGGCTACAACCTGCTTTAAGGCGGTTTGTAAAGATTGCGGAGAGGAATTTAGCTCCGGACATAAGTCAGTAGACAAATGGATTAGCGTTCCGTTGAACGACAAGAGCATTACTGTTTGCGAAAACGAACATCCCTCGGTTAAAACCTGTCCCGATTGTAAAGCAGTTTTCCTTTATACCGATGGTTCTTTCGGACCTAAGGAAAGCGAATCGGGCGAAATGAACGAACTCGATGTTACGATTACTCCTGCAAAAGGTCATACCTATGAAATGAATGGTACGCCCGAGAAGATCACCGACAAGACTTATCAACTGACGCTTATATGCACTACTTGCGGAAAAACGATTAACCCGAAGGCAAGCTTTGTTAGCGAAGTTGCCGCTACCTGTAGAGAAGGCGGATATAAGACTTTTGCTTATAGCTACGAAAACATCAAAGACGGCGAAAAGATTACGGTTAACGCGGAAATTCAACTCGAAAAGACAGATAAGACGTTTGATCATACCGTAGGTACTAAAGAAGACGGAAAACTTCTTCAGTACCGTGCGCTTGACTTGAATACGTCTGAATCTAAAGAGTACGAATTTACCCCGGAAGTTAAGCCCTTCGTTGATAATAAGACGATTCAATGGAGCGAGGGTATCCCTGCTACCTGCAAAAATCATATGCCTGCGGTATTCACTTGTACCGTTTGTGAAGAGAAGATTGTTATTGCTCTTTCTGGCGAACATACCTATGGTGCGGAAAAAGTTGTTGACGCTACCTGCACTACCGACGGGTATAGTTATAGAGAATGTACTGTTTGTGGTGATATCTATAAATATAACGAGGTGAAAGCTAAGGGTCACGTTTACAGCTATGTGAACGATTCGTTCGACGCATCTGCGAAGACTGCTAAGTTCAGATGCGCTTGCGGCGACATTCAGACTAAACCTGTAACTGTTGACGAAACCTACGAGTCGACTGATTGTAAGAGTAAATCTTATAAGAAATATAAAGCGACTCTCGATAACGGCATAGGCGGAAAACAGGAAATTGTTTTCAAAATCGAAGACAAGGATCAGATTCTTTGGCATACCGTTAAAGAAGGTGTTCGTACCTATCGTGCGTATGTATTAAACAATAAAGACACTGAATATGAGTACAACGATACTTTCAGACAGTTGTTCAAAGAAGGACTTATAAGATGGTCCGAAGGCATTCCTTCAAAATGTTCCGAGCATATGCCTGCTGTATTTACTTGTACGAAATGTAACGAACAGATCGTTATCGTTGTGTCTGGCGAACATATGAACCTTGACGAAAGTGACAAACAAGTTGTTGAAGCTACCTGCACTACGCACGGTTCCGTATCCGTGAAATGTAAGGATTGCGGTAAATATGTAGAACAGTCAGTGACTAATGCTAAGGGACATAGTTTTGCTCCCGTTGCAGCTGAATGGAATGCGTTTATCGCCTCTCCTGCAGATAAGAAGGAAGTAACATTTAAGTGTGCCGATTGCACGGAAACTATCAAGCTCGTTGCTAAGAAGACGGCTCTTCCCGAAACTTCGGATAAATGCGGTACAACCCAGATCGATAAATACGATTTCGTTGACAAGACGACTGGTAAGAGTTATACCTATAAGGTAGAAGCTGCTGAATATACCGATACTAATAAGCAATATATAACCAAAACGTTTGAGTATTCTTGGACGAAGACTAATTCGAGTAGCAAGCATACGATCGGAACTTATAATAACACTACTGTTAAAGAAGTTGCTTTCAATATAAAAGCTCCTGATGCTAATAAGGTTCCGTGGTCACCCGCTATCGCATACTTCTTCTCCGAGGAAGGCGGAAAAGTTCTTCGTTGGAACGAAGGTGTACCCGGCACTTGTTCGCAGTATGCGCTTGCCGTATTCAAATGTACGGTATGTAACGAACAAATAGTTATCCTTGTATCCGGCGAACATCACTTTGATGTTACCAAGCAGGTTGCGGCTGACGTTGTTTCTGAAAGTGTAAATGAGGTAGATAGAGGAGATAGTAGCATAGCTAATGCTGCTGCGGCTGAGCCTACCTGCACTAAGGGAACCAGAACGTGGATGCATTGCCCCGATTGCGGAAAGTGGATAGAAGATAAAACCGCTGCAAGACCTGCTTTAGGTCACGATATTCCGACCGACGGTTGGAAAGTCAAAACAGCGGAAGGTACGGAGTTCAAGGCTAAGGCATGGTACGATACCGTTGAAAAGAAAGTTAAGCTTGACAAGAACGAGCTTAACGTGGGCTATGCTGAAGGCGTTTGCAAGAGATGCGGAGAAACCTTTAAGGTAGACAAAGAAAAGGCTGCCGGAATGACCGGTTGGAAGATAACTCAGCAGCAACTTCCCAATTGTTCTACAGCTGGTTCCATTGTTGTCGAGTATTGGTACGCGATTAACGGTGTTTCCACCAAGGTTGCTGAAAAGACCATAGCTGTTCCTGTCCTTAATGAACATATCACTTCCTTTACCGACGCTACTAAGTATGTAAAGGGATATGATAAAGATAACAATCAATTCTTTATCGCTTACTACTGTGAAGGTTGTTCTTCGTTTATAATCTATAAAAAGGGTACGGAGGCAGAAATCAACAAGATTATCAAGGAACAATTAAAGGTTAACCCCGATACGGTTCAGAAATAATTAGTTGATAATAAAACCAACAAAATTAAAAGAGAAGCAAGGCAATCGCCTTGTTTCTCTTTTTTTACTCTCGCTTCTCTTTTATTTTTTCACCTTTGATTTTTTTATAATATAAACCCCGCTTGATTAAATCACTTTTCAAGCGGGGTGTAATATTGTCGTTATATTTATTTGCTAAAACAATTAAATCAGAACGTTATTTTATTTGAAATATAATCTTTAAGTTCGGTTATCGGAATACGAACTTGTTCCATCGTGTCCCTATCGCGAACGGTAACGCAATTATCGTTTTCGGAATCGAAGTCGTAAGTAATGCAGAGCGGAGTTCCTATTTCGTCCTCTCTTCTGTATCTCTTGCCGATTGAACCCGTTTCATCGAAATCAATCATAAAATATTTAGAAAGGTCGGCGTAAATTTCTTCCGCTTTTTCCGAAAGCTTTTTTGATAGCGGGAGGACTGCCGCTTTATAAGGCGCAAGCGCGGGGTGCAATCTTAAAACAGTTCTCACGTCGTTCTTTTCGGCGTCTAAAATTTCTTCTTCGTATGCGTTGCAAAGAAGTGCCAAAACGCTTCTTTCAACGCCGAGCGAAGGCTCGATAACGTACGGAATATAACGCTCGCCCGTTTCCTGATCGAAATAAGAAAGGTCTTTACCGGAAACGTTTTTATGTTGAGTCAAATCGTAGTCCGTTCTGTCCGCAACGCCCCAAAGCTCACCCCAACCGAAGGGGAAAAGGAACTCGAAGTCCGTCGTCGCTTTGGAGTAGAAGCAAAGTTCTTCGGGCGAATGGTCGCGAAGCCTGATTCTTTCTTCTTTAAGGCCGATAGCGAGCAGCCATTCTTTGCAGAAATTACGCCAGTACGCAAACCATTCGAGATCAGTTCCTGGTTTACAGAAAAATTCAAGCTCCATTTGCTCGAACTCGCGCACGCGGAAAATAAAGTTTCCGGGAGTAATCTCGTTGCGGAACGATTTTCCGATTTGTCCGATGCCGAACGGAATTTTTCTTCTCGTGGTACGTTGAACGCTTGCGAAGTTCGTAAATATGCCTTGCGCCGTTTCGGGACGGAGGTAAACGGTGTTTTTCGCGTCCTCGGTAACGCCCTGAAAGGTTTTGAACATAAGGTTAAATTGACGAATATCCGTAAAATTATGTTTTCCGCAGGTGGGGCAGGGAATATTATGTTCTTCGACGAAAGCTTTCATTTCTGCATTAGAGAACGCGTCTATGGGTTTTTCGAGTGCAAAACCCGTTTCCGCACACCAGTCCTCGATAAGTTTATCCGCGCGGAAGCGTTCGTGACATTCTCTGCAATCCATCAGCGGGTCGGAAAATCCCGCAAGATGTCCCGAAGCAACCCACGTTTGCGGATTCATTAAAATCGCCGCGTCAAGACCGACGTTGTACTTGTTTTCCTGAACGAATTTTTTCCACCACGCGCGTTTAACGTTGTTTTTAAGTTCTACGCCGAGAGGACCGTAGTCCCAGGTGTTGGCAAGTCCGCCGTAAATTTCGCTGCCGGGGAAAATAAATCCGCGGTTTTTGCACAGATTTACTATTTTATCCATTGTATTTTCTGTTTTTAACTCTTTTTCCGCCATATAGTACCGCCGTTAAAAATTTTTTATGATTTTATCAAAAATCATTGTACAATAAATAGCCGTTTAAGTCAAGCGTAGCGGCGGCGAAGGGATAAGTTTGCAATAAATATTTAAATTCGCTTTTGTATTTTAAAAAATTGTGATATACTTAACGATAAAGAATATCGTCAACGGTAGCCGTCGGGAATCGAGTATAAACGTTGTCGCGCGACTTCGCGGCAGAGCATACAAAACGGCATAACGGAAAGCAAAAAACCGAGCGACAATCAATAACAAAACCGAGAACAAAACCCAAAACAAAACTAAAAGACGAACGATAACCGCAACAACGGTAAAAACAAAACGGAAAAAACAAAACCTATAAATTTACAGGTGAAAAAGTATGGTAGAAGCTACGAATTTTATAGAACAAATCATCAACGAAGAAATAGAAAGCGGCAAAGTAAAAAGCGTTTACACGCGTTTTCCGCCCGAGCCTAACGGGTATCTGCACATAGGTCACGCAAAATCTTTGTGCCTGAATTTCGGTATAAAAGAAAAATACAACGGCAAGTGCAACCTGTTTTTCGACGACACGAACCCGTCGAAGGAAAAAACCGAGTTTGTGGACGCGATAAAAGAGGACATCAAGTGGCTCGGCTTCAAATGGGATAAAGAAACGTACGCTTCCGACTATTTTGAAAATATATACGCGTTCGCTGTGGAGCTTATTAAAAAAGGCAAGGCGTTCGTGTGCGACATGAGTCCCGAAGAGATTTCCGCCTGCCGCGGCACGCTTACCGAACCCGGTAAGGAAAGCCCCGCGAGAAACAGAAGCGCGGAAGAGAATTTAGAGCTTTTTGCCGCGATGCGCGACGGGAAGTTTGCCGACGGTGAAAAGTGCCTTCGTGCGAAGATAGATATGGCTTCGCCGAACATAAACATGCGCGATCCCGTTATTTACAGAATTTTGCGCCGCACGCATCACAGAACGGGCGACAAGTGGTGTATTTATCCTATGTACGACTTCGCTCACCCTATTTGCGACTATATGCAGGGCGTGACGCATTCGTTATGCACTTTGGAGTTCGAGGATCACCGTCCGCTGTACGACTGGGTGGGCATAGAGCTCGGTTTTAATCCCAAGCCGCGTCAGATAGAGTTTGCAAGGCTTAACGTGACGAACCTCGTAATGAGCAAGAGGTATCTTAAAAAACTTGTGGAAGAAAATTTCGTAGACGGCTGGGACGATCCGCGTATGCCGACTTTGGCGGGTATTCGTCGTCGCGGCGTTCCTGCGGAAGCCCTTAAAGATTTTTGCGGCAGAATAGGCGTGTGCAAAGCTAATTCCGAAGTGCAGATAAGCTATCTCGAAGCGTGCATAAGGGAATATCTGAACCTGCGTGCGGAGCGCGCGATGGCGGTTTTAACCCCCGTAAAAGTTACGATTTCCAACTATCCCGAGGGCAAAACGGAAGAGGTCGAGTTCGATATAAATCCGAACGAAGAGGAAAAGCGCACGAGAAAAATCGCGTTTTCGCGCGAGCTGTATATAGACGCGGACGATTTTTCGCTGAATCCTCCGCCCAAATATTTCAGGCTTAAAAAGGACGGCTACGTCAGGCTTAAATCGGCGTATATAGTGCGGTGCGACGAGGTGATAACGGACGACGCGGGCAACGTTAAAGAGCTTATTTGTTCTTACGTTCCCGAATCGCACAGCGGAAGCGATACTTCGGGCATAAAGTGCAAAGGCGTTATTCAATGGGTGAACGCGGCGACCGCGAAGGACGTGGAAATAAGAAAGTACGGACACCTTTTACGCGACGAGGAGTACGCGGGGCAAGACTTTTCCGAGAGAATGAACACGGAAAGCGTGAAAATATTTAACGGCAAGGTCGAACCGTACGTTATGGAGAACCCGAACTCGGAGGAAGCTTATCAGTTTATCCGTACGGGATATTTTAAGCGGCTTAAACTAAAAGACGGAAAGGAAATTTTATCCGAAATAGTATCGCTTAAAGATAATTTCAACAAGTAAAATAAAATCCGTTCGCGTTTACGAGCGATTATATCCGGCGGTCGCAGCCGTGCCGCTTTGACGTTTACGAGTAAGGAGTTTTGCATGAGAAATTCGCGTAAAGATTCGGCGTACGGAAAAACGCAGAACGAGATAAGATAAAAGCACTATATAAATCGCGGAGACGAAAATGAGCGATATAACGAAAAGGGCAATTTCGGCTTCCTTAAAGAATCTGTTGAAAGAAAAAAAACTCAACAAAATCACCGTACAGGAGATAGCGGACGACTGCGGAATAAATCGTCAGACGTTTTACTATCATTTTCAGGACATATACGACCTCGTCGAATGGACGTGCATAGAAGATACCGAAAAGGTTCTTAAAGAAAACAGAACGTACGAAACGTGGCAGGAAGGTTTTTTAGCCGTGTTCGATCTTGCTAAAAAGGATAAAGTATTTATCGACAATATTTATCGTTCCGTTTCGCTCGAAATGCTCGAACAGTATTTATATCGACTAGTGTATCCTTTAGTGAAAAACGTCGTTGACGAAAAAGCGAAGGGTTATTCCGTTCGCGACGAGGACAAAAAGTACATAGCCGATTTTTATAAATACGCATTCGTCGGCGTACTTTTGGAATGGGTAAGACGAGATATGAAAGAAAGTCCGGAAGACGTAGTGGACAGAGTAAGCAAAATAGTCGGAGGAAACATAGAATCGGCTTTTGAAAATTTCAACAAGTAAAAAACGCAAATCAAAAGTTCGGTTTTACGAGAATCAAGCCGCGCCGCTTTTTTAAAAAAGCGGCGCGGCGTTTTAATTTCGATTTTTCGCGGTTACTATGTTTTGAGCTTTTTATACAAAACCGATAAAACGTCAAAAAATTCGGCAATATCTAAGGAACGTCTTAAATCGAGACAACGCGAAAAAATCGTCTATTGCAATTTACGGCGAACGGCATTATAATATGAACGTAAAATAAATTCGGAGGTAAAATTTATGTATTACGGATCAGGCAATTACGAAGCGTTCGCACACCCCGTCAAACCGGAGGGCGTAGACGGAAAATCGGCTTATATCATAGGCACGGGACTTGCGGGGCTTTCCGCGGCGTTCTTCCTCGTCAGAGACGGACAGATGAAGGGCGAGCATGTTCACCTTCTCGAAAAGCTGGATATAGCGGGCGGTTCGTGCGACGGCAGAGCCGTGCCGAGAAGCGGTTATTATATGCGCGGCGGCAGAGAAATGGACAATCATTTCGAGGTTATGTGGGAAATGTTCAGAGACGTTCCCTCGATAGAAAACCCGGGGCTTTCCGTTCTCGACGAATATTACAGACTTAACAAAGCCGACCCCAACTATTCGCTTTGCAGAGCGACGGTAAACCGTGGCGAAAACGCGCATACCGACAACAAATTCGGGCTTAACAAAGAAGCGGCTATGCAGATAAGCAAACTGTTTATGACGCCCGAAGAAAATCTCGAAGACAAGAAGATAAGCGACTTTTTCGACGATAATTTCTGGAACAGCAATTTCTGGTTGTACTGGCAGACGATGTTCGCGTTCCATTCGTGGGATTCCGCTCTCGAAATGAAGCGGTATTTGCAGAGATACGTTCACCATATAGACGGACTGCCCGACTTTTCCGCATTGCGTTTCACAAAATACAATCAATACGAAAGCCTTATTCAGCCTTTACAGAAATATCTCGAAGACAGGGGCGTTAAGGTTGAATATGGTATAGACGTTAAGAACGTCGTGTTCGATATAAACGGAAAAAAGAAGGTTGCGAAGAAGATAGAATACGTCAGGAACGGCGAAAAAGGCTCTATAGATTTGCTCGAAACAGACCTTGTTTTCATAACGAACGGTTGTTGCACCGACACGAGCTGCTACGGCGACCAGACTCACGCGCCCGATCTTTCCAAAATCAGAAAAGGCGGCGGCGAATCGTGGGATTTATGGAAAAACATAGCGTTGCAGGATCCGTCTTTCGGTAATCCTTCCAACTATTGCGATCACCCCGAAGAAACCAACTGGATGAGCGCGACGGTAGAAACTTCCGACGATGAGATTATAGAATATATAGAGAAAATCTGTCGCCGCGATCCGCGTTCCGGCAGGGTTACGACGGGCGGTATCGTGACCGTAAAAGACAGCGTGGATAACTGGTATCTTTCCTGGACGATTAACCGTCAGCCGCAATTTAAGTCGCAGAACAAAAATTCCGTTCTCATCTGGTTATATTCGCTCAATACGGATAAAGTCGGAAACTACGTCAAGAAACCGATGCGCGATTGTACGGGGGAAGAAGTTTGCAAGGAATGGCTGTATCACATAGGTTTGCCGATTGAAAAAATCGACGAATACGCCGCGACGAGGGCGAATACCACCACTTGCTATATGCCGTTTATCAACGCGTTTTTCAGACCGAGGAAAAATTCCGACAGACCGAAAGTCGTTCCCGAAGGTTCTGTAAACTTTGCGTTTATAGGTCAGTTTGCGGAAACTCCGAGAGATACCATTTTCACTATCGAATACTCTATGAGAACGGGTATGGAATCCGTGTATACGTTGCTCGATATAGACAGGGCGGTTCCCGAAGTATGGGGAAGCGTATACGACGTGCGCGAGCTTCTTAAGTCGGTATACTACGCGCTCGATAAACAGCCGCTATCGAGTATGAAGCTTTCGCTGAAAGAAAAGATGCTTCTTAAAGACGTGACGGAGAAAATTAAAGATACGGATTTGGAAAAGTTGATGAAAGAAAGCGGGATAATCTGAACAAATAAATAAAAAAACTAAAAGAAGAGGGTTGCCGTAAAATCGGAAACCCTCTTCTTTCTTGGTGTTGCAACTTGCGATACGTTGAGTGTATAATAAACTAAATATTAGACGAAATGTGAGTTTAGACAGTAATAGTCTAAAAAATTTTTACAAGAAATAAAAGAATGTAAAAGCCGACGGGGTATGGTTCATGTTTCTCTACGGCATATACAGTTTGTAACTGTATATGCGTAGGGCGGGGGCTTGCTCCCGCCGCTTCTATGGAGTATAAAGCGAATAATATGGTCAACTTGCTGTCTGCCCCTTAAAGATTAAGGGGCAAAGATAGTACGAGGTATGCGCGATAAGTAAAGCGGGGTTTTTGAGGAGTTTTCATATTAGGGAGAGCGGGAGAGGGGAAGAACGGATTCGGAAAACAGTTCTTCCCCTCTCGCAAAAAAGAAAGTGGAAAAGAAAACACAAGAACGGACACTTCTCCGCTACGCTACGAAGCACTATGCCCGTCAAAGATTGCAGGTCAAGGGCGTGCAGAATGACAGAACCTATTTTCACACGGGAGAAAAAATGCACGGCGGGAGCAAGCCCCCGCCCTACAAACACACACAGTTGGTAACTGTATAAAGTTTTTTCTTTTACTAAAACAGGACTTATCGTTTTGCGCGCTATTGACCTGCATTTTTGTAATTGTCATAACGTTTCGTGGAAAGGAAAAAGTTTCCCTTCTACATAAACGCATAAATAAAAAAAGACTTTCAAACCGAAAGCCTTTTTTCATTTTCCTCACTTTTAAGAGGTTGTTGCCTCGTGTAATTGAGCTATTTCGCAATATTATATTAGCACAAAACGAACGGTTTTGCAAGAGGTTTTTTTATTTTTTTAATTTATTCGAGCGGAAGCCCGTTTTTCTTTTTCTTCCCCGAAAAAATCGCAAACAAAAGCATAGTTATTGCCAGCACCGCGGGGAAGCCTATGGAAAGCAATATTCCCTTTTTAAGGTCGTCGCCGAACGCGCTGGCAAAGATTCCCGCGACGGTAGGACCGGAAGAACACCCGAGGTCGCCCGCTAAGGCGAACAGCGCGAACATTGCCGTTCCGCCGCCTTTTATCGCGTTTGCGCCGTTACTGTACGTTGCCGGCCACATTATTCCGCAGAAAAATCCCGAAAGCCCTACGCCTATAAGCGACAGCGCGGGGGAAGAGCATAGCGACGCGATAAGGTACGCTCCTACGCACCCGAACCCGCTTATTGCCATAGAAAAATAAGGGTTGAGATTTTTGGCAAATTTTCCGTAAAGCAGGCGGGAAAGCCCCATCATAACGGAAAAGCCTGCCACGCCGATAAGGTCGCCCAGGGCTTTAGATACGCCGAGCGCGCTTTCGCAAAACGCCGAAGCCCATTGACTTACGACCATTTCGCTTGCGCCCGCACAAACCATGACTATCATAAAAACCCAGAAGAGCTTGTTTTTGAACAGCAAAATTACAGATGGCTTTTCACCCGTTTCCTCTTCTAACGTATAAATCGGCACTCGCGTAAAGAGGATTATATTCGCTACGGGCACGACTGCCCAAATAACGGAAAGTATTTTCCATTTTTCAGTGCCGAAAAGCGCGAAAAACGCGGTCGATAAAAGTATCACGCCAAGGCTTCCCCAGCAATAGAACGAGTGCATAATACTCATTACCTGCGCTTTGTTATTCGTGGGACAGGCTTCTATCATAGGGCTTATCAATACTTCGATAAGTCCGCCGCCTATCGCGTAAATCACGACGGCGATTAAAAGCCCTATGAACGCGTTGCCGAACGCCGAGGGGAGCACCGTTAAAAGTATCAACCCTGCCGCGCACATAGCGTGCGCGAAGTAAATCGCCGCGCGGTAACCGATTTTACCGATGAAGAAAGCAGATAAAACGTCTACGGTAAGCTGGATAACGAAATTGACCGTGATAAGTACGGTAATTTCCGAAAGAGGCACGCCGTATTCGGACTGAAAGGTGATAAACAGCAAGGGAACGAAGACGTTTACTATCGCCTGCACTATATATCCCATAAAGCACCCCGTTATAGTGCCTTTGTATTTTTTTGAAACCATTTTATATTTTTTTACGTTTTTAGTCGTCGTTTTTCTTTTCGTTTTCTTCTTGAATTTTAAGTTCGTTTTGTTCGTTCGTCTGCGAACCCGTTTCGGTCGCCTTGAGTGATTCTTCGCCCGAAGTATCTTTTTTAACCGCGATTTCGGGGAGAAGCCCGTTTTTAGAAAGCGCGACTTTAAGACGGAAACCGTAGGTTACGAGGAGCGCGGCGGCGATACCGACCGCTTCCTGAATGACGTCCGAGGGCAGACGGGTAAGGGCGTACGCGAAGTAATCGGTCACGCCTTCTCTCTGCACGAACAGGCGGGTTACGAAATATCCCGCGATAACCACAGCCGCGCCGACGAGTGCGGCGGAAAACGCGAAAATAGGCTCGTGCTTCTTTTTCGGGAAGATTTTGTGGAACAAAAAGGACACCAGAAAGGCTTGAAGCCCATGGATAACGAGCGAAGCGCACATCATAACCACGTTACCGAGCAGAAGGTCGTATAAAAACGTCCCCACGCCGCCGATCATGGCAGAGGGAAGGGGCGCAAACAAGAAGCAACCGAGAAAGATTATGCCGTCGCACCAGTAGATTCTGCCGATGGGCGGAATATTAAGCGGCGGAATAAAGCCCGAAACCATAACGAGCGCGGTCATCATCGCCGTAAAAGTTATAAGGCGCGTAGTCATTTTTGCGTTTTTCTGCATAAAAAGTACCTCGACAGAATATTTTTCACGATTTTCCCCTTTTCGTTAAGCCGATTGATAAATATCTTTACGGCAGTATCGCTATGGATACCGAGCAGTAAATGATAAGCGAGAGCGCGTCTACGATAGTCGTTATAAACGGACTTGCCACGACTGCGGGGTCTAACTTGCATTTTTTTGCAAGGAGCGGCAGAATACAGCCCACGAGCTTTGCGAGAATTATCGTCGCCATAAGCACCAGAGAGACGATTGCCGCGACTTCTACCGTCACGCCGTCGTTATACAGCCTGTCGATAAGAAGGATTTTGGCAAAACAAACCGCGGCAACGGTCAAAGACAGGAAAAACGCCGCGCGAAGTTCCTTCCATATAACCTTTAATATATCCTTAAATTCCACTTCTCCCAAAGCGAGCGCGCGGACTATCGTAACCGAGCTTTGACTGCCCGCATTGCCTGCCGTGTCCATAAGCATCGGCACGAAGGCGTACAGCGTCGCGCCCGAAACGAGAAGAGAAAGTTTTCCTTCGTAGCCCGAAAGTATCATACTCGTAAAAGTAGCGGAGACCATCAGGAGCAAAAGCCATGGGATTCTCGCTTTCCAGATATTCCATACCGACTGTTTGAGGTACGGCTTTTCGGTAGGAAGCATAGCCGCCATTTTCTGAATATCTTCGGTAGCTTCTTCCTGCAAAACGTCTACCGCGTCGTCTACCGTGACTATTCCGACGAGACACCCCTCTTTATCCACCACGGGCAGGGCTAAAAAGTCGTACTTCGAGAATTTCATCGCGACCTGCTCTTTGTCTTCTAACGTAGAGGCGGTTATGACGCTGGAATCCATAATGTTTTCCACGAGGTCGGTTTTTTCGGAAAGCAGAAGTTTTTTCACCGTAACCACGCCTATAAGCCGTTTTTTGCCGTCGGTGACGTAGCAGGTGTAAATCGTTTCTTTATCGGGCCCCGTGCGGCGGATTTTGTCGAAGGCTTCTTCCACCGTCATTTTGGCGGAGAAAGAAACGTATTCGGTCGTCATAATAGAACCCGCGGAATCGTCGGGGTATTCTAAAAGCTCGTTAATCTGCTTGCGGTTTTCGGGATCGGAGTTTTTAAGGATTCTCTTGACCACGTTCGCGGGCATTTCGTCGATAATATCTACGGTATCGTCGAGATACATATCGTCGATGACGGCTTTAAGTTCTTTATCGGTGAAGGCTTTTATAAGAGCCTCCTGCGTGTCGGAATCTATTTCGATAAATACGTCGGAAGCGAGTTCCTTTGGAAGCAGGCGGAAGAACATAAGCTGTTCTTTCTCGTCGAGCCGTTCTTCCATAAAGCTTGCAATATCGGCAGGCTCGGTGTCTAGAAGCTTGATGCGAAGGTCTGCGAACCTTCTTGCCTCGAAATCCGCGGACAGATTGTCGAAGAGTTCCATAATTTCGTCAGTCATAATACTCTCCTTTTCCGGTAAAAAAAACCGCCGAACGAACGGCGGGCGAAAAATACTGTACTCAAAGAGAAGAGCGCAAGCAACCATTCTGGCTTTAACTCCGCAGGGCGGTGAAGTTGCGTTAAATTGCGCCTTGTGTTCGACGCAGTCTGTTTACCTTCTCATAGTGTCTCCACTACTTCGCGGCAGCAACCCGTATCCCTGCGGTAGCCTTACCTACCGGAGATTTATTCTTTTGATACTTTAATTTTACTCCGTAATTATAAAAGTGTCAACAATATTATAATACGCGCGCGAAAAATTTTCGGTGACGGCGAAAAAAATTTCCCGCCGCGATTTGCGGCGGGAAACCGAAATTATAATTTTTAATTCGTAAAATTACTTTTTGAGAACGGATTTGGCGGTGGCGACTACGTTTTCCACCGTAAATCCGAATTTCTCGAAAAGTCGTCCTGCGGGAGCGGACGCGCCGAAAGTTTCCATTCCCACGACCTTGCCGTCGAGTCCGACGTATTTATACCAGCCGAGCGGCGAACCCGCTTCGATTGCCACTCTCGCTCTCACGCCGTCGGGGAGAACGCTCTTTTTATATTTCTCGCTCTGCGCTTCGAAATCTTCCATACAGGGCATAGAAACGACTCTCGCGTCGATACCCTCGTTTTTGAGTTCGGCTTTCGCCTTAACCGCCAAAGATACTTCGCTGCCCGTCGCGATGAGTATGACGTCGGGAGTCTTTTTGTCGCTGTCCGCAAGGATATATCCGCCCTTGAACGCTTCTTTGCCCGTACCTTCGAGCATCGGGAGCGTCTGACGTGATAAAAAGAGTGCGGAGGGGTGTTTTCCGGTAAGCGCGGCTATCCACGCGGCGGTCGTTTCTCTGCCGTCCGCGGGGCGATATACGTTCATATCGGGCATCGCGCGGAGTCCCGCGAGGTGTTCTATCGGCTGATGGGTAGGTCCGTCTTCGCCCACGCCTATCGAATCGTGCGTTAAGATATAGACGACGGGAAGCTCCATAATCGCGGACATACGCATAGCGTTCTTCATATAATCGGAGAACACCGCGAAGGTCGCGCAGTAGGGGATAAGTCCGCCGTGGAGATACATACCGTTTACGATAGCCGCCATAGCGTGTTCGCGGATACCGAAGTGCATATTAGAACCGCTTCTGTCGGTCGCGGAATAGCTGCCGCGGTCTTTTATGTTGGATTTGTTTGCGGGCGCGAGGTCTGCGCTGCCGCCGATAAGATTCGGAATATATTTTGCGAGCTTGTTGAGAACGGTCGCGCTGTAACCTCTCGAAGCGTCGTCTTTCTCGAACTGCCAAAGTTCTTCGACGTTTTTAAGGTCGGGAAGCTCGCGTTTTTTCCAAGAAATATACTCTTTCGCGAGTTCGGGGTAAGCCTTTTCGTATTCCGCGAACATAGCTTTCCACGCTCTTTCCGCTTTTCTGCCTTTGCTCGCGAACTTTTTGCAATGCTTAAAGACTTCTTCGGGAACTTCAAACGGCGCGTAATCCCAGCCGAGTTCTTTCTTTAACGCGGCAAGGTTTTCTTCTCCGAGCGGCGAGCCGTGGCAGCTTGCCTTGCCCGCGAGCGGCGAACCGTAGCCGATGACCGATTTAACGATGATAAGCGAAGGCTTTTCGGTTTCCGCTTTCGCTTTCTTTATCGCGCGGTTAAGCGCGGCGAGGTCGTTTGCGTCTTTAACCTTTATAACCTGCCAGCCCATAGCCTCGTGGCGTTTGCCCACGTCCTCGGTAAAGGTGATGTCGGTGCTGCCCTCTATGGTAATATCGTTGTCGTCGTAGAAAACGATAAGCTTGCCGAGTTTAAGAGAACCCGCGATGGAAGCGGCTTCGTTTTCGATGCCTTCCTGCATACAGCCGTCGCCGCAAACCGCGTAGGTGTAGTGGTCTACGACGGGAAAGCCCTCTTTGTTGAATTTATTCGCGAGATAGTTTTCCGCGATAGCCATACCGACGGCGTTGGCGATACCTTGTCCGAGAGGTCCGGTACTCGTTTCGACGCCGGGGCAGACGCGGTATTCGGGGTGTCCCGCGGTGCGCGAGCCGAGCTGACGAAAGTTCATAATATCTTCTTTTTTAAGACCGAAGCCGAAAAGATAGTATAAAGAATAGTCGAGCATAGACGCGTGACCTGCGGACAGCACGAATCTGTCGCGGTTGTCGAAAGCGGTGTCCTTGGGGTTGAAAACCATATTCGTGAAAGCCGCGTAGCCGATAGGCGCAGCGCCGAGAGGCATACCGGGGTGACCGGATTTAGCCTTCTCTATAGCTTCCGCGGATAAAACCCTTATCGCGTTGACCGTTAGTTGTTTGATTTCCATATAATCCTCCGAAATCGGGCGCGGGCGGGAAATTAGCGAAAGCGTTTCCTCTGCGCCCTTGTATATTGATTCTATTATATAGTATATCGGCGGGATTTTCAAGCCTTTTTTAAGTCTTTTCGGGTAAAATATTATAAAAAACTTGACATAAACTCACGCCTGTGGTTTAATTATAGAATAGCAGAGGTATAGTTAGTTATATTGAGATATATCGGGATATATAGAATATAGAGCTTATAATTATAAACCTTGAAAAACGATTTACACGGAGAAGGTATGGAAGACAAGAAGTTCGTAAAAGAGATAGCGGACATAGAAACGAATTTTACTCAATGGTTCACGGACGTGGTGTTAAAAACCGAACTCGTAGACTACGGTCCCGTTAAAGGCACTATGGTAATAAGACCTTACGGCTACGCGATTTGGGAAAACATTCAGAAAGATATGGATAAAAGGTTTAAGGAAACGGGCGCGGAGAACGCGTATTTCCCCCTGCTTATCCCGATGAGCTTTTTTACGAAAGAGGCGGAACACGTCGAAGGGTTCGCGCCCGAGGTCGCGGTGGTCACGCACGCGGGCGGGGCAAAGCTCGAAGAGCCGCTTGCTATTCGTCCTACCAGCGAAACGATAATCGGAACGATGTACTCGAAGTGGATACAGTCTTACAGAGATTTGCCCGTGATGATGAATCAATGGTGCAACGTTATGCGTTGGGAAAAGACAACCCGTCCGTTCCTCCGTACGAGCGAGTTTTTGTGGCAGGAAGGGCATACCGTCCACGCGACCGAAGAGGAAGCGATGGAAGAAACGATGAGAATGCTTAACGTTTATAAAACGTTTGCGGAAGAAACGCTCGCTATCCCCGTTTTCACGGGGAGAAAAACCGAAAAGGAAAAATTCGCGGGCGCGGTCGCAACGTTCGGAATGGAAGCGATGATGCTCGACGGAAAGAGCCTGCAAGCGGGTACTTCGCACTATTTAGGACAGAATTTCTCCAAGGCGTTCGACATAAAATATCTCGATAAAGACGGAAAGCTCAAATACGGCTATACCACGAGCTGGGGAACTTCCACCCGTATGATAGGCGCGATAATAATGGCGCACGGCGATCAGAGAGGACTCGTTCTGCCGCCGAGAGTCGCTCCCGTTCAGGCGGTTATCATTCCCGTCGCGGCGCATAAGGGCGGCGTTACGGAAAAGGCGCAGGAAATAGAGAGCGCGCTCAAAGCCGCGGGCGTGAGGGTAAAAACCGACCTTCGCGAAATGAGTCCCGGCTGGAAGTTCAACGAATGGGAAATGAAAGGCGTTCCCGTGCGTATAGAGATAGGTCCGAGAGACATAGAAGCGGGACACGCGGTGATTATGAGAAGAGACACTCTCGAAAAGAGTACCGTTTCTCTCGAAAGCCTTGCGGAAACCGTAACGAAGCTTCTCGATACTATTCAGAAGGATATGCTGGAAGCTTCGAGAGCGAGAAGAGATAAAAAAGTCGTTCACGCGGATACCCTTCAAGGTATATTAGACGGCGTAGAAGGGCAGAATTTCGTAAAGGCGGGCTGGTGCGGTTGCCGCGAGTGCGAGGACAAGGTAAAAGAATTCGCTTCCGCGACCGCGAGAGTTATGTGCGACGAAGAGGGCGTTCCCGAGCGTTGCGCTATCTGCGGAAAACCCGCAAAGCATAACGTCATTTTCGCGAGAGCTTATTAAAAACGTATTAAAAAAAGCTTAATAAAAAAAGCGCGCCCCTTTCGGGAACGGGGCGATAGATTGAGAGAAAAGGGGAAATTTTTCGGAGAAGATTACGATTAAATGTTAATTTTCAAAAAAGAGATAAGTAGCGGCGTTGAGTATCAGCTTGCCGAAATGGGCAAAACGGAGGTCTATATCATTGCGGCGATAGTGCTTGCGGTGGCGCTGACCTTTTACGCCCTGCGCTCGGTAGGACTTTTCACTCTTTCGAGAAGAAAGAGCTATAAATTCGCGTGGCTTTCCTTCGTGCCGTGCGCGTGGCTGTACTGCGCGTGCCGCCTTATCGGTGAAACCAAGCTTTTCGGCGTAAGCTTCAAAAAGCTCGCGCTGTGGGTAACGATAGTTTTCGCCGTCGGCGAGGCGTTGTCTCTCGTTTATAATTTTATCGAATGGTATCCCGTGGTAGGGTATTTTACGCAGGGCGGCGAGGTGACTGTTTTAACGGGCGTGAGCGGCGGCGCGTACGTCTTAACGGGCGACGATTTTACGAATCCGTTTCCTCCCGTAAACCTGCCGATTTTTAAGGTAATAAACGTAATCACCTATTTCACGAGCCTTTTCACTACGCTCGTAACGGTGTTTTTGTATATCAATCTGTTCAGGAACTACTGGCCGCAGCATTATATACTCGCTTCGGTGCTGTCGTTTTTCGGGCTGTTCGGCGTGTTCGTGTTCGTTATAAGGAACAAGTCCGAAATGAAGTATTCCGATTATCTCCGTTCGCGATACGGCAACGTTTACGGTCCGTATTCCAACCCGTATTACAGAAACGGCAACGGCGGGTATAACGGAGGCGGCTACGGCGGAAATTACGAAAGACCGCCCGAAACTCCGTTCAAGGATTTTGCGGAGCGCGGCGAAGTAGACCCCGGCGATCCGTTTTCGGAATTTTCGGACGACGATAAAAAAGACGATAACAAATAGAACGAAACGCGGGGCGGTCAAAAAAATGCCGTTCTGCTTTTCGGCGTTTTCAGGGAAAATTTATTTAAATGAAGAACGATAACATAGCCGCAATATCCACGGCGGCGGGCGCGGCGGGCGTCGCGGTGATAAGAATAAGCGGAGACAGCTCCCTTTCGGTTGCGGAAAAGCTTTTCCGCCCCGTCGGCAAAACCCCCGTCAAAGATTTTATCCCGAATTTTATGTACGCGGGGGAGATAGACGCGGGCGATTTCAAGGACTTCGGGCTGTGCGTGTATTTCAAAGCGCCCAAAAGCTTTACGGGCGAGGACACGGTGGAATTTCATTCCCACGGCGGCGTGGCGATTTCCCGCGGGATATTGAAAAAAATTCTTTCTTCGGGCGCAAGGCTCGCAAAAAACGGCGAGTTTACCCGCAGAGCGTTTATGAACGGCAAACTTTCGCTCGCTTCGAGCGAGGGGCTTATAGACATGATAAACGCGGAATCGACCGCGGGCGTTAAGGCGGGGTATTCCTTATACCGCGAAAAGCTTACGAAAGACGTTACGGAAATGCAGGAAGGGCTTACCGCCGCGCTTTCGCAGATAGACGCGGATATGGACTTTCCCGAAGAGGGCTTAGAGGAAACTTCGAGAGAAGCGGTATCTCTTGCGCTCGACGCGGCGATAGAAAAAACGGACGCGCTCCTTGCGACGTTCAAAACGGGAAGCCGCGTTAAAAACGGCGTAAAGGTCGGCATAGTGGGAAAACCGAACGTCGGCAAAAGCTCGCTTCTTAACGCCCTTCTCGGCTTCGACAAGGCTATCGTTTCGGGAATTGCGGGAACTACGCGCGACGTGGTGGAAGGTTCGCTCGATATAGGCGGCGTGAAATTTTTCCTTTCGGACACGGCGGGGATAAGAGAAGCGGACGGAATAGAGGGCTTCGGCGTGGAGCTTTCCAAAAAAGCGCTCAACGAAAACGATATTTTGCTGTTCCTCGTGGCGGCGGGAGATATAACCGCGGAGGACGAGCAGGTTTATTCCCTCTGCAAGGATAAAAACGCGCTTTTCATCGTGAATAAGACCGACGAAAGCGACAAGACGGACGGGCGCGCGGACTTATACGTTTCGGCAAAAACGGGCGAGGGGATAGAAGAGCTTAAAAAGCTGTTATACGAACGCACGGTATCGGAAACCGATTTAAGCGGCGATTTTTTGTGCGAGGAGCGGCACTACGAAGCTTTAACCCGCGCGAAAGAAAGTCTTTCGTCGGCGAAAAGGGGCGTCGAAACCGAGCCATTAGACGTGCTTGCGATAGATATAACCGCGGGGTGGCAAGCCTTGGGCGAAATAACGGGCAAAACTGCTTCGGAGGACATAATAGACGACATATTCTCGCGCTTCTGCGTGGGAAAATAGAGGAGGAAGAATGGCGAACTTAGAGCTTTACAAGGCGTTTTACACGGTTGCGAAGTGCGGAAGCTTAACGAAGGCGGCGGAAGAGCTGTATATATCCCAGCCCGCCGTTTCGCAGGCGATAAAGCAGCTGGAAACACAGCTCGGCGGCACGCTTTTTAACCGCACGCACAAGGGAATGGAGCTTTCGGAAACGGGCGGCAAGCAAATTTTCCCGCTCGTCGAGCAGGCGTTAAAGCTGTTCGAGCAGGTGGAAAGCAAATACGCGGAGCTTAAAGACACCGCCACGGGCGTGGTGAGAATATGCGCTTCGGACACGGTAGCCACGCATTTTCTTCTTCCGTACATCAAAAAATATCACGAGCTTTATCCGGACGTGAACCTGATTTTGCAGAACGGCACTTCTGGCGAGACGATAGAACTGCTTAAAAACAAAAAAGGCGACATAGGTTTCGTAAATCTTCCGATAGACGATTCGGACGTGAACCTTTTGTCCACGGTTATGCAGCTGCACGACACCTTCGTCGCGAGCGACAGATTTTCCGAGCTGTTCGAGGGAACGATTGATTTGAGAAGATTGCAGGATTACCCGCTTTTAATGCTCGAACTTTCGACCTCCACTCGGCAGGCGATAGTTTCTTTCGCCCATTCGCAGGGGATTCACCTGCACCCCGAAATAGAGCTTGCTTCCTTGGAACTTATGGCGGAGCTTGCAAAATCGGGCATAGGCATAGCGTGCATACCGAAAGAGTTCGTCAAGCACGAGATAGAAAGCGGCAGTCTTAAAGAAATAGTCACTTCGCCCGCGCTTCCCACCCGCGCGATAGGCTTGTGTCTTCCTAAAAACGACAACCTGACCTTTGCGGTGAAAGAGTTCTTAAAGCTCATAAACGCGGAAACGCAGGCGTAAAATATAAAATAAAAATATAAAATAGTAAAATATAGAATATAAAATATAGAATACAAGTAAATAAAAAGCATAGAAAAACGTAAAAAAAGGAGAAGGTTTATGGAAATCTGGCAGGCGATAATTCTGGGCGCGGTTCAGGGCTTTGCGGAATTTCTGCCCATATCTTCGAGCGGACATCTGATTTTAATTCAGCACTGGTTCGGCATAACCGACAACGTAACCTTTTACAGCATAATGCTGCATATCGGCACGCTTATTCCCGTTATCGTGGTTTTGTGGCGGGAAATTATAGGGCTTTTCAAAAAACCGTTCAATAAAATGCTGTACCTGATAATCGCCACCGTTCCCGCAGGAATAGTCGGCATAATATTTACCAAGGTATTCGACCTCGACACTCTTTTTTCGGAACATATCTGGCTTCTCGCGGTAGCGTTTTTATTGACGGCGGCGGAGCTTCTGTTTGCGGAAACGAGGGCGAAAAAGGTCGAGCTTATAAACCCGATAAACTGTAAAACCGCGCTTATTATGGGCTGCGGTCAGGCGATAGGAGTGTTCCCCGGCATTTCGAGAAGCGGAACGACGGCGACCTTCGGCACGATAGGCAAGGTCGAAAGAGAATCGAACGCGAACTTTACCTTTATAATGAGCGTTCCTATAATTCTCGCGGCGGCGCTTTTAGAAGGGATAAAGTGCATAAAGGGCGACGCGGTCGGCGAGATTGCCGCGCTTCCTCTGATACTCGGCGTACTCACCGCGATGATAACGGGATACATAGCCATAAAATTTATGCTCAACATAATAAAGAAAGCAAATTATAAATGGTTTTCGCTGTATCTCGCGCTTATGGCAATAGCGACGGTGGTTACGGCGATAGCGGAGAAATGATGGAAGGAAAAGACAGAGCAAAAAGAGAGGAAGCCGAGCTTTTAGCCGCGCTTATCACGGCTTCGCCTGCAAAGTGCGCGTACCTTACGAGAAAAATCGTAAGACTTAAAACCAAACGAAAAAAATAAAAAGATAATTACAGAAGGAGCAAAAGAAAAATGAAAAAGTTTTTCGGAGAATTCAAGACATTTATCACGCGCGGAAACGTGCTTGATATGGCAGTCGGCGTTATCGTCGGCGGCGCGTTCACCGCGATAGTAAACGCTTTAAGCAACAACATCTTAAAGCCGCTCATCAACGCCCTTTTAAGGGTGCTTCTCGGCGCGGACAGCCTTTCGGAAGTATATACCTTCCTCTTTAAAAAGACCGACGAAACGACGGGACTCGTTGACCTTGCGAACTCCATTTACATAGATTGGGGCGCGTTCATAAACGCGATAATCAACTTCCTTATCATCGCGTTCGTTCTTTTCCTTATCGTAAAAACGATAAACAAGGTTAAAGAAAACAACGAGAAGATTAAAAGCGACGTAAAAAAATGGCATCTTAACAAATCCGAACGCACGGAGCTTGCGGGCGCGGGCGTAAACGTTAAAGACAGAGCGGCGGTAGAAGCGTATTTCGCGAAGAAAGAGGCGGACGAAAAGGCTGCGGCAGAAGCGAAAGCCGCGGCGGAAGCGGAAGAAGCCGCTAAAAACAGCACGGAAGGACTTTTAAAACAAATCCTCGCCGAGCTTAAAGAAGGGAAAAATTAAAACTTTAACAGCGGTAAAAAAACTAAAAACGCGGCGCGCGGAGAACTCTTCTCCGCGCGCTTCGGTATTTTAAATCCCGTTTAGGCATAAACTTTATTTACGGGGTGGCGAATATGGGGTTTATAGAAGGAATAAAAGAATGTCTTTCGGAGGCGGGAATAACCGCCGAACCGCTGTTTCGCGCGGTGCTTTTCGGCGACGACGCGTTGTATTTGGAGGGCGTGCGGTCGATAAAAAGCTATTCGGAGAGTAAAGTGGAATTGCGTATCAAAAAGGGCGGGCTTACCGTTCTCGGCGAGGGGCTGTTCATAAAAAAATATTGCGCGGGGGATCTGGCTGTATGCGGAAAAATTCTTTCGGTAAAGAGAGATTAAGGGTTTACGAAACGTATAAAATCCGCGCGCTAAACACGGAGTCGCTCTTAAACACCCTCGTCCGTCGCGGCGTGACTGTGGAAAAAGCGGAAAAAAAGGACGCAAAAACCCTGCTTATTACCTTAAAATTTTCCGAAAAGCAAAAATTTTTTGCAATTACGCGCGAATTGTGCTATACTGATATAGAAAAAGTGAAAACGAGCGGAAGAGATAAGCCGCTTTCGTATCTTTTAAGAAATTTCGGGCTTATAATAGGGGCGGCGATTTTCGTCGCGCTCGCGGTTTTTGCGGGCGATTTCGTATTCTCAAAGGAATACACGGGCAGCGGAAAAATTCTTAAAAGAGAAATAGACGGCTATCTTTCTTCGGTCGGGGCGAAGGAGCTTTCCCGCTTTTCTTCTCTCGATTTAGACAGGCTTGCGGACGGGATTCTTATGAGCAATCCGCGGCTTTCGTTCGTTTCCTGCACAAAGCGCGGCAACCGTCTCGTGATAGATTCCGCCCTTTCCGAAAAGGAAAAGGACGTGCTGGCGGGCGGGGTTAAGGAGCTTCGCGCGGAAGAGGACGGGGTTATAGAAAGCATAAAGGTTTATCGCGGCGAAGCGAAGGTTAAAGCGGGCGACGCGGTGAAAAAGGGCGACCTTATTGCGGACGGTACGGCGACGGTCGGAGAAAATCGGGTGTTCGTCGGGGTAATCGCAAAGGTTTCCTTAAAAATCAAAAGAACCTTTACATATTATTCGGAAAAAGAGGGCGAAGAAAAACTTTGCCTGATGCTTGCCGAAGCGCGGCTCGGAGACGACCACGCGGAAGCGTTTATAACGGTAACGGAGGACGAAAACGGCTTTGTCTATACGGCGGAGCTTTATTATTTACGAACGGTGGTCGCGGGGTAGCCTCCGAAAAAACGCAGAACACGCGAAAAGCTTGAAAAAGCTTGCGAAAATCTGTGTAGTCCGACCAAACGGCCGTTCGGAAAAGGAAAAACGATTATGGAAAAAAAGTCAATGAAAATCACGCCTTGGACGAAGGGCAATATCGCCGCCGTCGCGGTGACGTACGTTGCGAACGTGGTGCTTCTCGCGCTGATATTCGTGGCGATAGTCGCGATAAACGGCGCGCGCGGCAAAAACGCGTTCGACGATTTTTTTAGGAATCCCGCGGTATTCATCAATTTCTTGCTGCTTCTCGTATTATTCGTGGCGGTTATCGTGATATTCTTCTTTTTCGAGGACAGAAATTTTCTGCGCGACGCCGCTAATTCCGAAATGCTTTTTCTCATTCTGGAATTTTCGATAATAATCTGCTTTTTAACGGGGCAGTACGTCAATATGTACGTTCGCCCGCTCGCGTTTTCCGCGCTGCTCGTTTTGTTTTTAACGAACAGCCGAACCGCGGCGTTTATGAACTTTCTGTTCTGCGTGATAACCTTTTTGTTCGACAATTTTTCGGGGACGACGAGCGGGTTTTCGGAATATTCGGCGGTATTCTTCCTCGCGATGGGGCTTGCCTCGGGAACGATTGCCATATACTTTCTGAAGGACGTAAGTTCGAGAGTGAAGCTGCTTTCTTTAAGCCTGTTGTTGTCGCTTCCCGCGCTGTTATGCGTGGCGTTGCCGCTTGTCGATTTCGGCAATAATAACCGTGCTGTTTCGCTTGCCTCCGCGGCTTGTTCGGGACCTCTTTCCGCCGCGTTGTTTATGGTGTTTCTGCCGTTCTTCGAGGTGCTGTTTAAAAAGGCTTCTTTCTTTAAGTACGCGGAGCTTACCGACCATAAATCCAAATTCATACGGAAAATGATAGCCCAAGCCCCCGGAACGTTCAACCACGCGATAGTCGTGTCCAACATTGCGGAGGCGTGCGCGACGGCTATCGAAGAGGACGCGCTTCTCGCGAGAACCTGCGCTTATTATCACGATATAGGCAAACTTCGCCGCCCCGATTTCTTTAAGGAAAATCAGGCGGACGGCACTAATCCGCACGACGACCTTACGCCAGAGCTATCCGCAAACATAATAAAGGCGCACGCGACCGACGGTTATCAGCTTATGATGAAAAACCGTATGCCGCAGATTATCGCGGACGTATGCTTGCAGCATCACGGCACTCTCCCCATAATTTACTTTTACGATAAAGCCAAAAAGTTCACCGACGGAGAGGTTTCGCTCGCGCAGTACCGTTATCCGGGGCCGAAGCCGCAGACCAAAATAGCCGCGATTATAATGATTGCGGACGGGTGCGAAGCCGCGGCGCGCGCTCTTCCCGACCGCTCGCGTGAAAAGGTTTACGCGGTCGTTAAAAAGCTCGTCAGCGACCGTATGGAATGGGGGCAGTTCGACGAATGCGAAATAACTCTTAAAGAACTCAATATAATAATAAACACGGTGGTGAACAGCCTGACGGGCGTGTATCACAGCCGAATAGAATACCCGAAGATCAGCCTCGACAAGATAGAGGACGGCGCGGAAGAAAAGAAGGACGAAGCGTAATGGGAAAACTCGTTATAGAAAGCTTGCAGAAAAAGCTTAAACTCAGAAAGCTGGCAAAAGCGGCGTATACCGTATTGAAGCAAAAGGCGAAAATCAAAGCCGAACTCGTTTTCGAGTCCGAAGAAGGCATACAGATACTGAACAAAAGAGAGCGCGGCGTGGACAAGGTGACGGACGTGCTGTCCTTTCCGACGCTCGAAGGGATTCGCGGCGCGGTCCTCGATAAAAAAGATTGTTTTACCGAGTTGGACGGCGGATATATTTTTATCGGTTCTATCGTGTTGTGCGAAGAGCGGATAAAAGAACAAGCCGCGGAAATAGGTCACAGCGAAGAGCGCGAAACGGAATACCTTATAATTCACGGTATTCTGCACCTTTTCGGCTACGACCATATGACGGACGAGGATAAGGCGGAGATGCGCGAAAAGGAAAAAGAGATTCTCGCGCTGCTCGGCGAATCGGACGAAGACTAAAAGGTCGAGGGGAATAAGGCGGCGCGGTTTTCCGCTCGGCGTAAACCCGTCACAAACTCGTCGTAAAACCGTCGTAAAAAGGAGAAAAACGAATGAAAAGCGGATATATAGCGGTCGTCGGCAGAGCGAACGCGGGCAAAAGCACTCTCGTGAACGTTTTAGTCGGAGAAAAGGTGGCTATCGTCTCGCCCAAACCGCAAACCACGCGTGACAGAATCATGGGCGTTCTTACGACGGAAACCATGCAGGCGGCGTTTATAGACACCCCCGGCATTTACCGCGCGGACAACCTTCTTAATTCGGTCATGCAAAAAACAACGGAAGATTCCGCAAAAGACGTAGATTTGATAATGTTCGTTATAGACGCGCACGAGGGGATAGGCGAGCGGGATAAGGAAACGATAAAAAAGTTCGTAAAGCTCGGCGAGCCTCTTATAATCGTGCCGACGAAGACGGACATTATGCCGGAAAGCCTGCTCATAGCGGAGCTTAAAGACTTGGCGGAATTCGGCGCGGAAGTCGTGCCCGTTTCCGCAAGAAAGGGCAAGAACTTAAAAGAGCTTATCAAAGTCGTGGAAAGAATGCTTCCCGAAGGCGAAAAGCTGTTCGAGGAAGATATAATTTCCGACCGTTCGGAAAAGTTTATGATTTCGGAGATAATGCGCGAAAAAATACTGTTGAAGTTCGGCGCGGAAATACCGCACGGCGTCGCGGTTATCGTGAACGAATTTTCTCTGCGCGAGGACGGCAGGGTATACGATATAAGTCTCGATATAATCTGCGAAAAGGCGGGGCATAAAGCTATACTCATCGGAAAGCAGGGCGCGGCGATAAAAGAGGTATCCTCGTTCGCGCGCGCGGATATGGAAAAATTTTTGGGGCGCAAGGTGTTTTTAACGACCTACGTCAAGGTAAAAGAAAACTGGCGTAACAGCGCAAGACTCATAAAGCAGCACGGCTACGGAGAAGAATAGTAAAAAACAGGAAAGAACGCGGCGGAACACGGGGGTATACCGCAAGTTGACCGTTTATAAAATTTCGGGGCGCATAAAAACTTTTCTCCTTCCCATACTTATTTGCGGGGAGGAACGGAAAATGACGGAAAAACCGAAAAACGGCGAGGCGGCGGAAAGGGCGTGGAAAGCCTTTGAAAAGACGGGCAAAATTTCTTATTATATGCTTTATAACGAGCTGAAAAAGCGTTGAAAAAGCGTTGAAAAAGCGATAAGCGGAGCAGTAAAATTTTCAGATAAAATCGGCGGGAAACGCCGCAAACGAAAGGAAAAACCTTAATGGAAGAAAAAGTTCAGGGAATAGTTCTCTCCGCGGTATCGTTCGGGGAAAACGATAAAATCCTTAATATTTTCACACCGGACAAGGGGGTAGTTTCGGCAAAAATCAAAGGAGTAAAAAAGGCGGGCGCGAAAATGAAATTCGCTGCCGAGCCTTTTTGTTTTACCGAATACGTTTTTTCGGCGCGCGGCAATATGAGAACGGTAATCGGGGCGAGTTTAATAGACAGTTTTTATCCCGTCAGAGAGGACGTGCGCAAATTCTTCGCGGCGGGCGCGGCTATAGAATACGACAGAAAATTCCTTAAAGAAGGCATCGTTT
This sequence comes from uncultured Clostridia bacterium, assembly GCA_934271275.1. GTDB lineage: Bacteria > Bacillota > Clostridia > Christensenellales > Borkfalkiaceae > UBA1259. Next base: position 63,028 of record CAKQRD010000010.1, read on the forward strand.
CGACCGATCTTTTTGTTCTGACGGCGGAATTTCTTAAAAATCTCGCCTACGGCAATCGCTTTGCAGAACCGCTTTTATTAAAATTCTTGCTCGAAGCGTTAAGACTTTCGGGCTACGGAATCAACGCCGAGTGCTGTTATAAATGCGGAGCGATACCCGAAGGCAGAGTGTATTTCGACCATGCTTCGGGCGGATTTTTGTGCGAGGACTGCAAAGAGGACAGGGGAAGGGAAATAAGGCTTTCCACCTTCTACGCTTTAAAAAGAGCGGCGGAGGGGGAAGAGCTCGAAGAAAAAGAAGCTTTGCCGCCGTTAAAACTTATCGACCATTATATAACGTTAAAAGCGGACGAAACCATAAAATCTCTTAAAGAACTGATAAAAATGTCGAATTAAACCAAATATGTCAGAAGAATTACTCTATAACGGTTGAAAAAATTTTTAAAATAGTGTAAAATAGATAAGCCGTAAACGGCAAGTCTATAAAAAAAGTTTTATTTACAGCAAACTTTTGGAGGAACTAATTAAATGAAGTACGTTTACCTATTCAGCGAAGGCAACGCGAAAATGCGCGAAATCCTCGGCGGCAAGGGCGCGAACCTTGCGGAAATGACTAATATCGGTCTTCCCGTGCCGCAGGGCTTTACCATTTCTACCGAAGCCTGTACCAAATATTACGAGGACGGCAGACAAATCAACGATTCGATAAGAGCGGAGATCATGGAAAACGTCGAAAAGCTCGAAAAAATCGCGGGGAAAAAGTTCGGCGACAAGGAAAACCCCTTGCTCGTGTCGGTACGTTCGGGCGCGCGCGCAAGCATGCCGGGAATGATGGATACCATTCTTAACCTCGGCTTAAACGAGGAAGTCGTGGAAGTTCTTTCGAGAAAATCCGGCAACCCCCGTTGGGCGTGGGACTGTTACAGAAGATTTATTCAGATGTTTTCCGACGTCGTTATGGAAGTATCGAAAAAAGAGTTCGAGTCGCTTATCGACGCGCTTAAAGAAAAGAAAGGCGTCGTATACGACGTAGATCTTACCGCGGAAGATTTGCACGAGCTTGCGGAAGAGTTCAAGGCAAAATACAAACAGGCACTCGGCAAGGATTTCCCGTCCGATCCGAAAGAACAGCTTTTTGAAGCGATTAAAGCAGTTTTCCGTTCTTGGGACAATCCGAGAGCGAACGTGTACAGAATGGATCACGATATCCCGTACAGTTGGGGTACTGCGGTAAACGTTCAGATGATGGCGTTCGGCAATATGGGTAACGATTGCGGCACGGGCGTTGCGTTTACGCGTAATCCCGCTACCGGCGAAAAGGGACTTATGGGCGAGTTTCTTATGAACGCGCAGGGCGAAGACGTCGTTGCGGGCGTTCGTACCCCGATGCCCATTTCCAAAATGGCAGAGGTTCTCCCCGACGTTTATAAACAGTTCCTCGAAATATGCAAAACGCTCGAAAATCATTACAGAGATATGCAGGATATGGAGTTCACCATCGAAAAAGGCAAGCTCTATATGCTCCAAACCAGAAACGGTAAGCGTACCGCGGCGGCGGCTATCCGTATCGCCTGCGACCTTATCGACGAAGGCATGATAACCGAACAGGAAGCGCTTCTCCAAATCGACGCTAAAACGCTCGACATGCTTTTACACCCCACTTTCGACGCCGCCGCGCTTAAAAAAGCGGATAAAGAAAACGTCGTCGGCAAGGGTATTGCCGCTTCTCCGGGTGCTGCTGCGGGTAAAATCGTATTCACTCCCGAAGACGCCGTGGAACTCGGCAAAGCGGGCAAGAAGGTTATCCTCGTTCGTCTTGAAACTTCTCCCGAAGATATAGAGGGAATGAAATACGCGCAAGGTATTCTTACCGTTCGCGGCGGACAAACCTCCCACGCGGCGGTCGTTGCGCGCGGTATGGGAACTTGCTGCGTTTCCGGTTGCGGCGACATTAAGATGCACGAAGAAGAAAAGTTTTTCGAACTCGGAGGAAAGATTTTCCGCGAAGGCGACGACCTTTCTCTCGACGGTTCTACCGGTAATATTTACGACGTAGCCATAAAGACCGTTCCCGTAGATCCCAACAGCGGATATTTCGGCAGAATCATGGCGCTTGCGGATAAATACAAAGCCCTCGGCGTGCGCACCAACGCAGATACTCCCGAAGACGCGAAGAGAGCGGCAAGCCTCGGCGCGCAGGGCATAGGACTTTGCCGTACGGAGCATATGTTCTTCGGACCGGGCAGAATTGATAAATTCCGCGAAATGATTTGTTCTGAAACGAAGGAAGAAAGAGAAGAGGCGCTTGCAAAGATAGAGCCGATGCAGCAGGCGGACTTTGAAGGACTTATGGAAGCCCTTAAAGGACAGCCCGTTACGATAAGATTCCTCGATCCGCCGCTTCACGAGTTTATTCCGGTTATAGATTCCGATATAGACCTTCTCGCAAAAACGAAGGGTAAAACGAGAGCGGAAATAAGATTGCTTTGCGCATCTCTTCGCGAGTTCAATCCGATGATGGGACACCGCGGTTGCCGTCTTACCGTAACTTATCCCGAAATTGCCGTAATGCAGACGAAAGCCATTATTAAAGCGGCTATCGCGGTAAGCAAACGCCACCCCGAATGGAAGCTCGTTCCGGAAATAATGATACCGCTCGTCGGAGAAGTTAAAGAACTTGCGTTCTGCAAAAAGATAGTAGTCGAAACCGCGGACGCCGTTATAAAAGAGGCGGGCGTGGACCTTAAATACGAAGTCGGCACGATGATAGAAATTCCGAGAGCCGCGCTTACCGCAGACGAAATCGCAAAAGAAGCGGAGTTTTTCTGCTTCGGCACGAACGATTTAACGCAAATGACGTTCGGCTTCTCTCGTGACGACGCAAGTAAATTCCTTCCCTCGTACTACGCGGCGAAGATTTACGAGTCCGATCCGTTCGCAAGACTCGATACCACGGGCGTAGGCAGACTTATGGAAATGGCGGTAGAGCTCGGCAGAAAAACGAGGAAAGACCTCCATTGCGGAATTTGCGGCGAACACGGCGGCGATCCTTCGTCCATCGAGTTCTGTCATGCGATAGGGTTAGACTATGTGTCTTGCTCGCCGTTCAGAGTACCGATAGCACGCCTTGCCGCCGCCCAGGCTAATATCCGTAATCCGAGGGCGTAAGCTTTTGGCGGAAAACGGTTAAATTCCGGCATTTTAATACTGAATTTTAAGAAAAACAGCCATTCTCGCTTGAGTCTGGCTGTTTTTTTACTCTTCTGGAAGCGGGCGAAAATCGGAAAATGTGCTAAAATAGCGGGGTGGTTCCTCAAATGTTACATTTTTCCGTATATATTGATGCAGGTAAAAGAGGGCGACAAAAGAGAGGTATTTTATGTCGAAGTATAAATTGATTTTAGAATATTACTTGAAAGGAAACAACCGCACGCAGATCGCTACGCTTTGCGATTGTTCCCGTATGACGGTCTGGCGCGTTTTGCAACGGGTAAAAGTTATCGGTATCGGACTTGACGAACTGAGCGGAATGAGCGAAAGAGAACTTGCTTATTTGCTTTTTCCGGAAAGGGCGAAACCGGGAGACGGGTATCTGATTCCCGATTTTAAGTGGGAAGAGTTTCAGATGGTTAAGCACCGTTCGTCAATCAGGCTTTGCTGGCGGAGGTATTGCAAACGCGCGGCAAAGCAGAATCTTGCGGCATACAGTTGGAAAGTGTTTCTGACTTCGTATAACGAATACCGCCGCCCGAAAATACAGGTTGACGATCCGGACGACAAAATCAGAACAAAACTGAAACACTACAATTTTTTGTTGGCTTATTGCGAGAGCGATAAGGTGATGTATTCCGTGATTCAGACGGAAAAGGAAATGTGGCTGAAATCGCTTGGACTGGACGAAAGCAAAATTATAGACGATAGAGAAAAGTAAAACAAATTAAAACTTCTTTGAATTTATTTCAAATACCTGTTGCAAAACATACCGGAATATGGTATAATTGAGTAAAGTAGTCAATGAGGTGTATTATGGCAGCAAGTTATAAAAAATTATTCAAATTACTGATAGACAGGGAGATGAAGAGCAAAGAACTCGCCGCGCTCGCAAAAGTAAGCCCCGCAACGCTTGCAAAAATGAAAAAAGACGGCGTTTCGGTGAATTCCGACGTGCTAATAAAAATTTGTACGGCACTGGGCTGTACGCTTGACGATATCGTCGAAATCGTGGACGACGAAAAATAATTGTAAAACCTAAGAAAAATATCTTAATTATGACCGCCGTTGTCATGTTTTGTATGATAAAATAGATAAAATGAAGAAGTTTTAAGATAGATTGAGGACATATGAAGAGATGGGAAAAGATTTAGATGATATAGCGAAAGAGATTGCAGAGTCTTTAAATACTAAAGATATTTTGGTTTATGCGTTTAATGCAACCGGTAAAACAAGATTGTCAGTTCTACTTGATAAAAACGATTACGAAGAAGAAAACATTAAATCTTTAAGTTACAATGCTATCGTTGAAGATTATTTTAGTTGGGATAATGAAAAATTTACTTTTAAAATAATAACAGGGACTTGGTTGTTTAATTTTATTAACGATGAAGGGTTGGACGGAGATATTATAGATGTGTTTAATAATTTTATCGAAGCGGATATTAAACCGGAGATTGATTTAACAACGGGTGAAATGCGATTTTATGTAACAGATATTGGTGGTAGCAAAAAGGCAGTAAAAATTTCTAAAGGAGAAGAAAGACTGTTTCAGTGGTCAGTTTTTTATAGCGTACTAAAAAGGGCTACGGATTTACTTGCGGAAAAAGAAGAAGATCGGTCGTTAAAAGTGTTTAATCAATTAAAGTATATTGTTATTGATGATCCGATTTCATCTTTAGACGACTATAAAGTATATACATTGTCAATGCAGATTTTGGAATTGATTAAGTCTGTACATGCTCGTAAAATAAGCGTAAAGTTTTTGCTTTTAACTCATCATGCTTTGTTTTATAATATAGTTTTTAATACGCTGAAGAATCGTAGGAATTGTAAGAAGCAAGATGATGATAAAGTGGTCTTTTATTTTCTTAATAAAATAGATGAAGAATATGAGCTGAAGGATGTAAAAAATAATCAACTCGCCGTATCTCACATAGTGATGCTGAAAGAAATTAAGAGAGCGATTCAATCAAATAATTTGAGAAAAAAAGACTTTAACAAGTTTAGAAGCGTATTAGAGAAAACATCAATATATTTGGGGTTTGAAAAATGGCAAGATCTCTTTGAAGGGTATAAAGAAACAGAGACTTTTCAGAAAATTGTTAATATGAATAGCCACGAAAAATATGTAGAAATGGATACAGAATTTTTAACAAATGAACAGATACAAATTTTAACGAGTGCATTTAATTATTTTGTTGAAGAATATAAAGTTCAATTAGGAGAATAAAAATGGCGGATATTAAGAAAGAGCAGGAACGCGAAGAATTACATAAAGCGATTTGGAACATAGCGAACGACCTTAGGGGGAGCGTTGACGGCTGGGATTTTAAGCAGTACGTTTTAGGTATAATGTTTTATCGCTACATTTCCGAAAATATCGCGAATTACATAGATACGGGCGAACATGCCGCGGGAAACGTTGATTTTCACTATGCCGATTTATCTGACGAAGCGGCGGAAGAAGCGAGAGCCGATATGGTGGAAACGAAAGGCTTCTTTATTCTTCCGAGCCAACTTTTCGTAAACGTTCGTAAAAGGGCAAGCAAAGACGAAAATCTTAACGAAACGCTTGAAAAAATCTTCAACGCGATAGAATCTTCCGCGCAAGGAACGGATAGCGAGGACGATTTTAAGGGCTTGTTCGACGATATAGACGTAAACAGCAACAAACTCGGCGCAACGGTGGCAAAGCGCAACGAAAAACTCGTAAAACTTCTCGATGGTATCGGCGATATGAAACTCGGCGATTATAAAGATAATACTATCGACGCGTTCGGCGACGCTTATGAATTTTTAATGGGTATGTACGCATCTAACGCAGGGAAGAGCGGTGGCGAGTATTTCACTCCGCAAGAGGTCTCCGAATTGCTTACGCGGCTTACGGTGGTAGGGAAAACGCAAGTTAATAAAGTTTACGATCCCGCTTGCGGTTCGGGTTCGCTCCTTTTGAAATTTGCCAAAATTTTGGGCAAAGAAAACGTTCGGCAAGGTTTTTATGGGCAAGAAATCAACCTTACAACGTATAACCTTTGCCGTATCAATATGTTTTTGCACGATATCGACTTCGATAAGTTCAATATCGCGTGCGAAGATACTTTAATCAGTCCGCAACATTGGGATGATGAGCCGTTTGAGGCAATCGTTTCAAATCCGCCGTATTCCACAAAGTGGGCGGGCGACGATAATCCGATTTTAATCAACGATACGAGATTTTCGCCCGCGGGCGTGCTTGCACCGAAATCGAAAGCCGATCTCGCATTTGTGCTGCATTCGCTTTCGTGGCTCTCTACGAACGGCACGGCGGCAATCGTATGCTTCCCGGGAATTTTCTATCGCGGCGGCGCGGAACAAAAAATTCGTAAATATTTGGTTGATAACAACTTTATCGATTGTATTATCCAACTTCCCGATAACCTTTTTTTCGGCACGAGCATTGCAACGTGCATAATGGTGCTTAAAAAGAGCAAAAACGAAAATTCAACGCTTTTTATCGACGCCACCGCCGAGTGCGAAAAGGTAACGAATAACAATAAACTTCGCGATAAAAATATCGAAAATATCCTTAAAATGTTTACCGATAGGGCGGATATCGCGCACAAAGCGCGGTTGGTGCAAAATTCGGAAATCGCTGAAAACGATTATAATTTATCGGTATCTACTTATATAGAAAAGGAAGATACTCGTCAAGCGACAGATATAAAGTCGTTGAATAAAGAAATTGCGGAAATCGTTGCCCGCGAGCAGGTTTTACGCGACGAAATAGATAAAATTATTGCAGAAATAGAGGGGTAAAAAAGGTATCATGCGCGGGGAAATAGAAAAAGAATGCTTTGATATTATAGTAAAAAAAATATTTTATACAGAAAAAGGTATTTGTAAGGATTTTGACGGGAAAACATATAAAGATGTTTCCGAAAAAGAGTTTAAAAACAATTGGGATTTTTATGTGTCTGATTATCTTCACGATTTCTCTTTCGGTTTATTGGAAGATGATAGAATGGAAATAGCCGAGATTTTTAGAAAAGCGACAGAAAATCCACAAAGCAGTGAATTTCCTGATTTTATTTTTGATAAAGGTTATATAGAACATTTTAAAATTACTTCTTCTAAAACTACTAATAAAGGGGCGCAACAGATAAAAGAAGAAAAATTATTTAAGCAAAAAGTATATAGTGAAACTAAACAAATTGAAGAAAAATGGAACGAAACGCCAAGTTATGATAGAGTTCGTTCTAAATATTGGGATTGGCAACAACCAACACATTCATATGAATTTTTAGTAGAATCATTTAAGAATAATTGGGAAAATCATATTAAAAGCTTAAATAATTATACAGGAAACAAAGAGGTTGGAGTATTTATTTTAGATTATAGAGAGTTTGCCCTTAATATGACAGAAAAAGTAACCTGTGATTGGATTGACGGTATGTCAGCAGGGGATTTATTGCCTAAGAAAAAAAATTTTAATTACAGATTAAGCAGGGATAAGGATTTGCTTGATTATGTTTACACATTTAAAGACAAACTAAAATATGTATGTTTTATTCATAGGCAAGGAGTAGAAATAATTAAAATAAAAAGCATACCTTATCTAAAAAAACTTATGCCCTATGATTATGAAGTGTCAGTCATGTATGTAAGAGGTTTTTCAGCAATTCATAATGTGAGCATGAAAAAATAATAAACGGAAAAAGCAAAAGATTACGAATGGAAAAAAGATAATATTTAAAATAAAAAATATTTTTGAATAAAGGAGAAAAATATGGGTTGGAATGATCATTTTTGCGATATACCAGTAGAAGATAAAATAAGAAAATGTAAATATTGCGGAGAGTATTATCGTTGTGAAGAAACGGAGCAAATGTCTGGATTTAGAGAAATGGACGAGGAAAATTGTCCATATTGTAACAAAACCAATAATCAAAGTATGGAGTATGAATACTCGTGTAAAAAAATAACAGGGGAAGAAACAGAATATTTGAAGCAGAAAGGCGTAATAAAATGAGTAAATTAGAAGAATTGATAAAAGAATTTTGCCCGAACGGGGTGGAATATGCCAAGATTGAAGATATTTGCGATATTTCTCGTGGGCAAGTAATGTCAAAAGATTTTATCCGTGATAATAGTGGTGAATACCCCGTTTATTCTTCACAAACGGAAAGTGAAGGTGTTCTTGGAAAAATATCAACATATATGTTTGATGGGGAGTATTTAACATGGACGACTGACGGCGCCAATGCAGGAATGGTATTTTATAGAAATGGGAAATTCAGCGTTACAAATGTATGTGGGTTGCTGAAAGTTGCATCTAAAAATGTTTTTCCTAAATTTCTTTATTACGCTTTGAGCGTGGTCACAAGCAAATATGTAAATAAGGGCATGGGAAATCCTAAACTCATGAGTAATGTTATGGCGAGGATTCAAATTCCGTTGCCGGCTCTGCCGGTACAGCGTGAAATAGTCCGCGTGCTGGACAGTTTCACGCTGTATAGCGCGGAGCTTACAGCGGAGCTTACAGCTCGCCGTAAGCAGTACGAATTTTATAGAGATAAATTGCTGACGTTTGAAAAAACGGAAGTAAAACAAATGCCATTAGGTAAATTGGCAAAATTTACTTATGGTTACACCGACGTGGCAAAAGATGTAGGCGATGCACGTTTTATCCGTATAACCGATATAAATGAGGACGGTTGTTTATCTTCGGGTAATTGCAAATATATAACTTTGAATGATGAAAGTAAGAAGTATTTGCTTAAAGAAGGGGATTTGCTTTTAGCAAGAACAGGGGCAACATACGGAAAAACACTTTATTTTCCGAACAACGAACCTGCGGTGTATGCTTCTTTTTTGATTAAAATAGATTTAGACAATAGTGTTATTCTAAATAGATATTATTGGCATTTCTCTAAGTCTAATTTATATTGGAAACAAGCAGATAAATATGTGTCAAAAGCAGGTCAACAACAATTCAATACAAACGCAGTATCGAGAGTGATCGTTCCTGTGCCGCCGATTGAGGTTCAAGAACGAATTGTAAAAGTGCTGGATAATTTCGACGAAATATGCTCGGATTTGAAAATCGGGTTGCCCGCAGAAATGGAAAAAAGACAGCAACAATACGAGTATTATCGCGATAAACTGTTGACATTCGATACGAAGTCTGCGACAATCTTTAGACAGACAGACAGACAGACAGACAGACAGACAGACAGGGCTGATTAGGCTTTTGCAGTATGTGTATGGGTTTGTCAATGTCCGGCTGGGAGATATTTGCAATTCGATTTCTTCTGGAAAAAGTGTTGAGCGGTTAAACGAAGGTGCTTATCCCGTGTATGGATCTACGGGAATTATTGCAAGAAGTGACAAATATCAATATGAAAAGGAACAAATACTTGTTGCAAGAGTTGGAGCTAATGCAGGTTTCGTTCATAAAGCGATAGGAAAATATGACGTTTCGGATAACACTTTGATTGTGGATATTCAATCAGAATATAATCTGAAATATGTATTTTATTATCTTGAACAAATAAGATTGAATAGATTTGCAAAAGGTGGCGGACAACCTTTGATTACTGCTACTCAATTAAAGGAGATTGTTCTATCACTTCCTCCACTTGAAAAGCAAAAAGAAATCGTTGATATTTTGGATAGATTCGATAATTTATGTAACGATATTTCTAAAGGCTTGCCGGCGGAAATTGAAGCAAGGCAAAAACAATACGAATTTTACAGGGATAAATTATTAAATTTTAAGGATATTGAAGAAGATGGGGAAAAAGAAACAAAAGCAAAAGGGACAGGCAAAAACTGAAAGCGTAAAAGCCGAAAACGTTGCTACGATAGAGGATGAGCGTACCGCAAAAATTATTGTGAGTGCGTTAACGGAATACGATAGGCAAAAACAAGAAGCGACGAAGGCTGAAGAAGAAAGAATCAGAAAAGCCGACGAGAAGAGACTCGGTATAAACGGTAATAAAGGAAAATTTAGAGCTGTGTTGAAAATTCTTTTTCGCCCGAAGAAATATGCTAAAAACATGAATGCCGGAGCAGGGCTTGTAAGAGTGGCTCTATATGCCTTTTATAAACTTGTTGAATTGATTGTTGGGTTGTGTGCAATTTTATTTATTGCAGTTATTCCATTGCAATATTGTATCCCGAGTGTTGTGCCTATGAAATGGTATTTGAGTGTTGTTAGCGGCGTGTGGGGCATAACGTTGCTTTTACTATCAAGAATGTTTCGGATAGCTGCAATCGAAGTAGATGAAGTGAAAGACAATAATTATTTGTTCGGATTGTTTACTGCGGTTACTTCAATCGTATCTGCAATAATTTCTATAATAGCATTAGTAAAGTAAATTACAGGAGAGAATTATGAGTTTTTATAACGTTGTTTCGGCAAGTGATAAAAGTACTGTTATAACCGAATATAAGCCTTCCGCCAAGCGTTCGGATTCGTACCAAAGCGAAGCGGATTTAGAGCGCGAATTTATTCGGCTACTCGGCGAACAGAGTTACGAATATTTGAATATTAAAAGCGAAGAGGACTTAATAAAAAATCTCCGCAAAAAGCTCGAACAACTCAATAATTACGAGTTTACGGACGGCGAATGGAAACGCTTTTTTAACGAGTGCATGGCAAACCCCAACGAGGGGATCGTTGAAAAAACGAGAAAAATTCAAGAGGACAACGTTCAAAATTTAAAGACGGACGCAGGCTTTACGAAAAACATTACGCTGATAGACAAAAAGAATATACATAACAACAAGCTGCAAGTCATCAATCAATACGAGGCTACCGGCAATTACGATAATCGTTACGACGTTACTATTTTGGTGAACGGTTTGCCGCTTGTGCATATAGAATTAAAGCGGCGTGGTGTTGCCATTAAAGAGGCGTTCAATCAAATCGACCGCTATCAGCGCGACAGTTTTTGGGCTTCCTGCGGACTTTACGAATACGTGCAAATTTTCGTGATTTCCAACGGAACGAATACGAAATATTACTCGAATACCACGAGATTTAACCACATTAAAGATAGCGCGAGCGGACAAGCCAAGAAAAAGGAAAAGACGAGCAATAGTTTTGAATTTACTTCTTTTTGGGCAGACGGGAACAATCGCATTATTCCCGATCTTGTGGATTTTACCAAAACGTTTTTTGCAAAACATACTCTGCTTGCGATTTTAACGAAGTATTGTGTTTTTACTTCCGAAAACATGTTGCTTGTAATGCGCCCGTATCAGATTGTGGCAACGGAGCGGATTTTAAACCGCATCGAAATCGCGAACAACTATAAAAAATACGGTAGCGTTGCGGGCGGCGGATATATTTGGCATACGACGGGTTCGGGCAAAACTTTGACCTCGTTTAAGACGGCGCAACTTGCGAGCGGACTTGGTTTTATCGATAAAGTTTTATTCGTCGTCGACAGAAAAGACCTCGACTATCAGACGATGAAAGAATACGATCGTTTTGAGAAGGGCGCGGCGAACAGCAATACTTCGACGGCGATTTTAAAGAAACAACTTGAAAATTCAAATTGCAAAATCATCATTACCACCATTCAAAAACTTTCGGTATTTATCGCAAAAAACAAAGGGCATGAAGTTTTCGATAAAAAGGTAGTTATTATTTTCGATGAGTGCCACCGTTCACAATTCGGCGATATGCACCTCGATATAGTCAAAAACTTTAAGAAATATTTCTTATTCGGGTTTACGGGTACGCCTATTTTTGCCGTCAACGCAAATTCGGGCAAGCATGCTAATTTAAGAACGACCGAGCAAGCCTTCGGGAATAAATTGCATACCTATACTATTGTGGACGCAATCAACGATAAAAACGTGTTGCCCTTCCGCGTTGATTACGTTAAAACGCTTGAAAAAGAGCCCGATATCGACGATGCGAAGGTTTGGGATATCGACAGGGAAGCGGTTTGGAATTCGCCCGACAGGATAGAGAAAGTAGTTAAATACATACTCGATAATTTCAACCGCAAGACGTACAGAAACGAAAAAAGTTATTCGTTTAACAGCCTTTTGAATATTCAGGAAGTCGCTTCCGCTAAAAATGAAGCTGAGGAAATTAAGCAGAAATTGCGGCTTTCGGGATTTAACTCTATTATCTGCGTTTCTTCGGTAGAGGCTGCGAAACTGTATTATAACGAGTTCAAAAAGCAAATGGCTGAAAACCCGAACAAGGCTTTGAAGATTTCTACGATTTTCAGTTACGGGGCGAACGAAGAAGAACAAGACGGCATTTTGGACGAGGAAGACCCGGAAGATACCACGCGGTTGGATTCTTCTTCGCGCGATTTTTTGGCGGGCGCGATTAAAGATTATAACGCTACGTTCGGAACGAGTTACGATACGTCGAGCGATAAATTCCAAAATTATTATAAAGACGTTTCTTTGCGAATGAAGAACAGACAGATCGATTTGTTAATCGTCGTAAATATGTTTTTGACGGGCTTTGACGCGACTACGCTTAATACGCTTTGGGTGGATAAAAACCTGAAGGCGCACGGGCTCATTCAAGCCTATTCAAGAACGAACCGTATTTTGAATTCGATAAAAACTTACGGCAATATCGTATGTTTCAGGAATTTACAGAAACGCACGGACGATGCGATTTCGCTTTTCGGTGATAAGGAAGCCGGCGGAATCGTCTTGATGAAGGGCTATAAAGATTATTATTACGGCTATACCGATAAAGACGGTAAGCTAAAACCGGGGTATATTTTGCTTGTGCAAGATTTACAGGACAAATTCCCTTTGGACGAGCAAATTTTGGGAGAAAAGGCTAAAAAAGAGTTTATTTCATTGTTCGGCGCAGTGCTCAGAATGAGAAATTTGTTGGCTTCGTTCGACGAATTTGCAGGCAATGAGTTTTTAACCGAGCGCGAAATGCAAGATTATACGGGCAAATATATCGATTTGCGTGACGAATTTGTGAAAGGCGGGAAGGATAAAGAAAATATTAACGATGATATCGTATTCGAAGTGGAACTTATCAAACAAATCGAAATCAATATCGATTATATCTTAATGCTTGTTAAAAAATATCACGACAGCCATAAAAACGATAAAGAGATGCTTATATCGATACAAAAAGCGATCGATTCGAGTTTTGAGCTGCGTAGTAAGAAAAAACTGATCGAAACGTTCGTGGACGGGATTAACGACGTTGACGATGTTATAATCGAGTGGCGGAATTTTGTTGCCGAAGAAAAGGAGAAAGAACTTGCTGAAATTATAAAAGAGGAAAATTTGAAGCCCGAGGAAACGCGGCAATTTATCGAATATTCGCTTAGAGACGGAGCGCTTAAAACCACGGGGACGGACATCGATAAGATTTTACCGCCCGTTTCGCGCTTCGGCGGTGGCAGAGAAAAGAAAAAACGTAACGTTATCGCTAAACTATCAAGCTTTTTCGACCGTTTCTCAGGGCTGTAAAGAAGAGGGGAAAGTGGTTAACGATTTGAAAATATAAAATTATGCGGGAAGGTGATGTATAATGAAAGTAGGAATTAGTGAGGAGTCTTTTATAAAAGAATTTTCGGAAAATTTAAAAAATGGAAGTGCCTCGTTTTTTATAGGCTCGGGAATATCACGAAAAGCGCAATATGTTGGTTGGAAAGATGTTTTACGAGAGTGCGCCTTGGATATAGGGTTAGACGTAGAACAAGAAAATGATTTAATTACGTTAGCCGAGTATTATGTAAGAGATAACCAAAGAACAAAGATTACTGAAACAATCAAAAATTTCTTTGCCGATTCCAAAGGGACGATTCAGGATATACATAAAATTATAGCGTCTTTACCTGTTAATAGTGTTTGGACGACTAACTATGATACTTTAATAGAAAGGGGCTTTGCTTCTGCAGGGATAACTACTACTGTAATAACCGATGATTTATCTTATAGAAATATCGACAGAACTGCAGATGTGAAAATTTATAAAATTCATGGTTCGGTGAAAAACGCTGATAAATGCATTATTGCAAGACGTGATTATGATGAATTTGCAAGGACTCATGATATAGTTTTGTCAGAACTAAAAGGCGAAATGTGTTCAAATTCCTTTTTATTTTTAGGCTATAGTTTTAGTGATACGGATATTCAACATATTTTAACAAGAATTAGATTGGCGTATGATAGGGGACATCCGCAAAGGCATTTCAGCATTATTGAAGAAGTAAAAAGAAATCCAAAAGAAACAGACGCTGAATTTGAATACAGAAAAAATAAGCAATCACATTATGTTTCGGATATGCAATCGTATGGAATCAATGTTCTGCTTGTGGAATCTTATGATAGAATCGAGCAAATATTATCGACGATAAGAAATAAAGTCTTTGCGCGAAATGTTTTAATTTCAGGAGCATATGAGAGTAGTGATGCGATAGCAGAATCAAGAATTTCTCCTGTTGCCACGAAATTGTCTACAGAATTAATTAAAAACGGATATAAAATCTATACCGGGTATGGGAAAAATTTAGGTGCCGATATAGTGAATGGCGTTTATAACGCTTGCTCGGATTTGGGGGCTAAGTCAAAAAAATTCGATGATAATATCGTTATTTATCCTTTTCCCTATAAAGGGACTAATAAAGAGTCAAAGAAAAAAATTTATTTTGAAATAAGAAGCCGAATGGCTTCATCGACAAAAATAATGATTGTGATAGCCGGGAAAAATAAAAGTCGCAATTCGGCGGGAGTATATCAAGAGTATCAGTTGGCAAAAGAGCAGGGGAATTTAATTATTCCTATTGCCTCAACGGGTAGTTCGGCAAGAGAAATTTGGGATGAATTAAATAGGCAAAATTATTACAATGACAACGAGTTGTTTCAAAAGTTGGGAACAGAAACGGCACCGGATGAAATTGTGAATGTTGTAATGAAATTAATAAATGATAATGGAGTAAAATAAAATGGGACACAAAATATTTGTATCATATAAATATCGCGATTCAAATGTTAAAAAGATTACTAATAATTATTGGGCTGACGACACAGTGCGAGACTATGTAGATCAATTACAACAATATTTTGATAACGGGGATGATATATATAAGGGAGAGGAAGACGGAGAAGATTTATCAAACTTGCCAGATGAAACTATTTGGAAACAGTTAAAAGACAGAATATATGATAGTACACTGACGATTGTAATGATATCTCCAGGTATGAAAACACAGCAAAATGAAAGAGATCAATGGATTCCGTGGGAAATATCGTATTCACTAAAAGAAGTTTCCCGAAAAAATAAAGCGGGTAACGATGTAACAAGTAAGAGTAATGCGATTTTGGCTTTGATTATTCCGGATAGAGATGGATCTTATTCATATTACACAGAAAATCGCAGGTGTTGTCCTTCTGGATGTAGAGTTCTTAAAACCGATAGATTGTTTACAATACTGAAAAAGAACATGTTTAATAAGAAAAAACCAGAAAAAAGTCAATGTAATGCTAACGATATTATTTATCATGGTGATTGCAGTTATATAATGTCAATAAAATGGGATGACTTTGTAGCAGATCCGCAAAAATACATAGAAAAAGCATATTTATTGCAAAATTCCATTGAACAATACGTAATAAACGAAGAAATAGGATAGACGATGTCAGATACTCCGAAAGCATATAAACTGAATAAAGAGAAGCGGGCGGCGGATGAAAACGGGAAGTTTCTGTATTATTTTTACGACCGCAAAAAACTGACGTCGGTTGCGCTTCCCGAAGAGCAGTTCGATAAACTCGTGGAGATGGACAGGGAATATTATAATCTCGAACGCCGTGAAAACGACCATAAAACGACGTTCAAAAAATCCGCAAATACCAACAGTTATAAGAAAATCGATATAGAAAAGGACGATTTCGGACAAGCCCCTGAGGAAGATCCGGATGACGACGATGTTTCCGGTGCGGACTTTACCTATAAAATTCACAAGCAGTGCGATATTGATAAAAAAGTTGCCGCGCTTTCGCCTGACGACCGGACGATTTACCAAATGTATTATGTGGACGGTTTCAGACAGGCGGAAATTGCGGAAGAACTCGGCAAAACGCAAGGTTACGTCGCAAAGCGGTTGATGAAAATCGGCGACGCATTGCAGGAAAATAAATCCGACGAGGAACGCGCAAACGCCCAGTGGGAGAAATTTTTGCATAAATTCCGTACGGATGACGACGAAGATATTTTATGGGATATGTTTTTATATCTGCTGCCCGTTGAGGAGCAGACGGATATTGCAAGTTGGTTTTACAGTTATCGCGAGTTTTATAAATTCGGGCTGTCGTATCTCATAATTCGCCCGTTCGATAAGGTAACCGATCCTACCGAATTCGGGAAAAGAATGAACGATTTGCCTTATCACAGCCGCTATGTGTATTACGAAATTTTCGACGGGCAGATTGAAGAACTGCAATGGCTGTATCTTGCGCTTTGCGAAGAGGTGGAGAGCCGTAAGAAAACTTTTCCGCAGAAACCCGCGGGAACGAATTTCGAGAAGATTTTTCAGAAAGCGGAAGAAATCTGCAAGCGGCTCGATATGACGGCGGAAGAGTTTATAAACGAGCGATTTATACCGAAAGGAGCGGAAAAACGCGGGAAACGCTATAAAGATTACAGACGAAAATATCAGAATATCGTTGTGGCGGACGAAACCGATACGCGCCCGATAGAAGAACAACTTCGGGATATATTCGGAGGCGGTCCGACACCTGAATTTTCCAACCCGGAATTCCGCAAGAAAAAATAATTTAAAAATTTTTTTATATTCCGGAATATTTTCGGCGTTTTATTCGCTTGATAGGTGTAAAACTTTTTTGCAGGCAGGAGGAATATTAAAATGCAAAACAAAATTAAAGTGTTTGAAAATAAGCAGGTGCGGACGTTATGGAATGCCGACGAAGAAGAATGGTATTTTTCCGTAGTGGACGTATGCAACGTTCTGGCGGATTCCGCAAGTAAAGATCCGGGCGCATACTGGCGCAAACTGAAACAGCGCTTAAAAAATGAAGGAAGCGAGGTCGTGACAAATTGTCACGGACTGAAAATGCAGGCATCCGATGGGAAATATTACAAGACCGATTGTCTCGATACGAAAGGCGTTTTGCGGCTCGTGCAGTCGATTCCGTCGCCGAAAGCGGAGCCGTTCAAAATGTGGCTGGCGCAAGTGGGAAGCGAGCGGCTTGACGAAATAGCCGATCCGGAAAAGGCGATACTTCGCGGCGCGGATTTTTACCGTGCCAAAGGTTATACGGAAGGCTGGATCAATCAACGCTTGCAGACAATAGAAATGCGCAAAGAACTGACAGACGAGTGGAAAGCTCGCGGAATAGAACAGGAAAAAGATTACGCGATTTTAACGAACGAAATGACGAAAGCATGGAGCGGCTTATCCGTTAAAGAGTATAAAGAGCTCAAAGGGTTGAAAAAGGAAAACCTGCGCGACAATATGACGAATATCGAACTCGTTCTGAATATGCTTGCGGAAGTTACGACGACGGCGATATCGAAACGGGAACAGCCCGATACGTTTGAAGAAAGCAAAACGATTGCCAAAAGAGGCGGAAAAGTAGCAAAAAATGCAAGAACGGACATCGAAAGTCAGTTGGGACAATCGGTAATTTCTCCGCTTAATGCAAATGACAAGCCCGCGCTTGAAGTGAAAACGGATAACGACGGAGAAAAAGATTAAAATTGTAAAAATACACAATTAAAAAGAAAACGAAAAGGAAGCCAGATAAAGAGTTTGACTTCCTTTTTGTATGCGGTTGTCGGGAGAAGTCCCGGCAATTTTTTATTCTTAACAAAGGAGTGATAAATGACAAATTACAATCGGTATCGTCCGCCGTGAACGGGCGAAAAATAACAAAAAAAATAAAAAACGAGGAGAATAAATGGAAGATAAAAGATTAAAACAATTTACGTTTTACGATTTATATTACGAGGCGTTGAAAGGGCTTCCCGACGAAGCGGCGGGAAGAATGGCGAAAAACATCTGCAAATTTATGTTTACGAACGAAGAGATTTCGGAGCCGCAGGACGACAGGGAAAACTTTTTCTGGAGCAATATCAAGGACGTTCTCGAAGAGGTTAAGCGGATAGAAGAAAGAGGGCGAAAGCCTAAAAATCTCAATGAAAAGATGCCGCATTTTACTTTTACGGATACTTACGGCAAGGCGCTGAAACTGATGACGGATGCGGAAAGCGGACAGTATATAAAAGCAATCTGCGAGTATATGTTTTTCGGGACGGAACGGAAATTGAAACCGCCTGTCGATATGTATTTTTCATTCGCGAAAAAGAAACTGGGATTATCCCGGAAAAGAAAATCGTCGGGAAGTAAAGGCGGCGCAACGGTGCGCGTAAAGGTATCGGATAAAGAGATTTCAAAGGCAACCGAAAAGAAAAATCAATATGTTTCGTTCGATGATTTTATGGCGGAAAATCCGAAGATAAAAAACGATTTATATGCTTCGCGGATGCATTTGCTGGACGGAGTAAACTGGATGAAACTGGATTGCGGGCTGGAGAAAAGCGAGTATAAAAATTGCGACAGCCTGTATCGGATTCTGATGCACAAAGAGGAGATAATGAACAATGCATGGTGAAAAAAAGAGCGGAGCAAACCGTGAAGCAAAAACGGAGCAAAATACGGTAAAACCGAAGCAGGTTAAGAAAATGCAGTCTTCGCCGCATTTTGTATTACGGAAAGCGGCACAGCCGCCTTTCGTTTACGGTAGCAAAAATACAAGGGAAAAGGAGGAGTATTTTGTCTGGAACGCCGGTAATATTCAACGTGGCGTATACGCCGTATAAACTGAAAAAGGGTTCGACCGAAAAAGAAATAAAAGCCCACGCGGAAAAGCGTGCGTATTACGATTTTACGGGCGATACGAATTATCTTCGGTATATGACGACCGAGGGAAAACTGACGGGGAACGAATCCAAAAAGTTTACGATGCTCGATTACCTGCAAAAATCCACGGGCGTGTTCAACGGCGACGGAATGATAAGCAGGGACGAATTAAAAGAAATGAAACGACGGCTGAAAGAAAACAAAGGCAACATCTGGAGCGGGTTCGTATCGTTCGACGAAGAAAATTCCGGAAAGATCGATACGCCCGAAAAGTGTATCGCGCTGATACGGAAAACGTTCAACGAGTTCTTTCGCGATATGGGGCTGGATCCGAGTGAAGTCGATCTGGTATGCGCTTTACATCTGGACAGACCGTCGCATCTGCACTTTCATTTCGAGTTTTACGAAAAGCGTCCGTGGCTGAAAAACAAGCGCGCCGCCGGATATAAATACCGCAGCAAGGGCAAAGTTCCGATAAAAGCCATAGACAATATGGTGGAGCGGCTGACTTCTTACACGATAGACGACGAGTTGAAAAAACGTTTGGACGAAGCGAGGAGCGCGTTGTATAAACGGAAAGATTTTTCGGAAGCGCTATGCCGCGATGTGGCAACCAAGAAGATGAAAGAACTTGCGGAAAAAATTCCGCCGACGGCTTCGTTCCAATACGGCAAAAAAGATATGGCTATGTATCGGCGGGAGATTGACGGGATTGTGGAAGCGGTTGCTATGGTGGACGAAAACGTGTGCGCCGCCGACAGCGCGTTCAGGGCAGAACTTATGCGAAAAGAAACCGCGCTGAAAAGCATTATGGGGAAGTATTACGCAAAAAGAATGAAAGATGACGGTATTTTCAAAGAGAAAATGACGAACGCTTCCGAATTTTTCGGACTGAAACATATCCGGACGATAGACAGGCTGGAATGGGATTATCGCAGGCGACTCGGTAACATTGTTCTTAAAAAGGTGAAGTACATACAGGAAAACGCTTATAAGTATAATCGGACGAAAAAGAGAAAAGCCAACGATAAGTCGATTAAACGCCATATAGCTGTGTCCGATAATAAAATCGGCAGGGAACTTTCAAACTTTTTCGGCTCGGTGTTCGATTTGTTTTTACCCGAAACGCAAGCCTATTCAAACCGTTTGCAGGAGATAGAGCGAGAAATGAAGGAAGAAAAAGAAAAGGAAGAGCGTGAAGCCGCCGCGAAAAGCAATTATTATAACAGCAGATGAGGTTTGCCCTACATTTTAGGGCAAACCTTTGAAAGGAGGGAAGAATGACATTTAATTAAAACCGAAAAATAGCGAACACAAATTTTTACATTCGAACCATAAAAAATTTTCTGTTTTTTCTTGCGAAAACAGCTTGACAAATGCGGGATTGGATGCTATCGTATTGATACGACGAAAGAAAATCGGAGGTGGAACTATGAACAAAGCAAAAGTAATGCGAAAGGCGGAAGCGGGTGAGGGATTGACCGTAGCGGAAATCAAGGTTTATCAAAAGGCTGTTAAACAGAAAAAGCACGTTTACGGCAAATACGGAACACTTGCAAAACAGTATCTGGAAGATAAGGGGCTCGATTGGACGATTGAGAATCTTCCCGAATACCTGCACGGCGTAGACAAAACCGCCGACGAAATGTACGAAACGATGTATGAAAAGTTCTCGAAAGAAGAGCGTTTCAAAAGGTCGGCAGACTTTATGGAAAACTTGAAACGGGAAACTGAAATGCAAAGGCTTATCGAAGAAGAAATCTTAAATGAAATCGTTTATGTAAAATAACGGAGGTATCAAAATGAAAGCGTTAAAAGT
>CAKQRD010000011.1 GCA_934271275.1 uncultured Clostridia bacterium
TTGATATATTTTTGCTATATCTCTCTTTGCTCTATGCAGTTGTCAATCTACCTTATCCACCTACGCTTCGGCGTAAGCACGAAATTTTATCATAAATTCCGCAAAACTCGTTACCGCTCTTCGCGATAGCCTATACATATTACCATTTTATAAAGTGTAAGTCAAGCGATTATTCAAACTTTTTCTACATTTTTCCGAAATTTTTTTGAAGGTTATTTCACATACCGATATTTGTCCCTTGCGGAAGGCGAAAACGATTGCTTTTGCGGCTTATATAATATATAATGTATACGAAAAGAGGCGATAAATATGGAAAACGATATAATTTTTACCGAATGTTTTGACGCGGCGAACGAGCTTATAGAGCTAGCGAAGCTCAAAAAAGGCGATATTCTGGTCGTCGGCTGTTCCACGAGCGAGGTTTTAGGCTCAAAAATCGGCACGAATTCCGATCCGAACACGGCGGAAAAAATTTTTGCGGGGCTTAAATCGGCGACCGAGTCGCAAGGAATTTATCTCGCGATACAATGTTGCGAACATCTTAACCGAGCAATCGTCGTCGAGCGCGCCGCGGCGGGAAATCTCGAACGCGTGAACGTAGTGCCGCAAAAAAAAGCTGGCGGCTCGCTCGCGACCGTCGCGTACGCAAGCTTTAACGAACCCGTCGTCGTCGAAGAGATAAAAGCGGACGCGGGAATGGATATAGGAAACACGCTTATAGGGATGCATTTAAAGAAAGTCGCCGTACCAGTACGGCTTTCGATAAAGAAAATCGGCGAAGCTCCGCTCGTATGTGCGAGAACCCGTCCGAAATTCATCGGCGGCTGCCGCGCGGTCTACGACGAAACGTTGTTGTAACGAAGAAACGCGGCAAAATATTCTAACCGCAATACATAAATCCTGCAAAAGTCACGTCCTGCCAAAGGTCCTTCAATAAAACTCCGTTGATGTTTGCCTTATTTTCAAATTCTTGGCGAGACGGATATTCCTGCTGCATTTCGGCAGAACCAAAAGCTATAACGTCGTCGCTTTTTAAGAACACTTCGTACGTAACGCCGCCGTAAGTAAAAAGCATTTCGCTGTAAAAGAACAGCCCGTTCATAAATTCTTTGAACGTCGCCTTAAAAGGAAGCCCCTTTTTATATTGTTCCTGCGCCGTAGTCGGAGAAACAAGCATAGGATAGCTTATGCCGAGCTTTTCTTCAAATTCCTTTTCGTCCTTACTGAACTTCCAGCCGCAATGCTTGCACTCGCCGTTCCCGTATTGATCCTGTAACGCCGTTTTTCCGCATATCGGGCATTGTACCATTATATCTTTCGCATACGGATCGTCGTAATCGAAAAACTTAAAATCTTTCGGATTTAAGCCCGAAACGTTGCGATGACGCTTCTCCCATTTGAATTGAGCCAAATCTTTCCAGTTCAAATTTTTCGTCCACTCGTAAGTCGTCGGTAAAAATTCTATAACGTTCCCCGTCATAGCCTTAAAAGGCTCGTCGTAACATATAACTGCGCTCGGCTTTATTCTTTTCAACATTTCATTGTATCCGAGCATAAACTCTTCCTCGCAGTTCTCTCTGTAATAAGTACAAACAGCTACGACAGAACCTTCTTCTATACCGTCAAAGCAAAAATCAAACGATTTCTCGTCCCCCCAAGACACGGTAGGAATAACTTTCAGTCCGTTACTTTGCCAAAAAGCACCGCACCACCGATTTTTGAAAACGCTTAATATTTGTAACGGCAACGGCATATTAGTGAAAATACTGAAATCGGGACTTAACAAACAATAATATTGCTTTAATTTCTCCAACTCATTCTTCGCATTTTCGTATACCCTATCAAATTTCCAATCATAAGTAAAAAAGTGAATGGTTTTATCTCCGTTTTCGCTGTCGTTGTTTTTTGTTTCCGCATAACTCAAAAGCTTTATTTTTGCGACGTCTATATTTTGCTTTCTGATTAAAGGCATTTCAAATTTGCCGACGCAATTTCCAAAATATAAAAATTCGTTTCGTACAAGTCGCTGTTTTTTATCTTGCTTTTCGATTTCATATTTATTCGTTTTTTTAGTCATTTCATTTTTCCTTTTATTTAAATATGTCCGTCAACCCTTACAATAGTTCTATCAGGAACTCCGCCCGCCCCCATTATAACACCTCCGAGCTGTTTTTGTTTCTTTCTGATATAATTTTTATTGCAATAAGAATTTGAAACGTTTCGTTGACGCTCTTACACAAGTTCTTAATACGTCAATACCGTAATGACGTTGATAAAGAACGTAAGCTCATATAGTTTAAGAGGCGGGATAAAATTTATCCCGCCTCTTAAACTCGACTTTTTTTAGAAAGAGCCAAACTTTCGCATAAAAATGACTTTTGGTGTTGCAATCTGCGATACGCAAACCTAATTATAACCTGTTTCAGGTTAAATGTCAACAAGTTCTTCTATTTATTTTATAATATCTGTATGTATAAAAGGATAGTCGAACTTCGCAAGGAGAGAAAATTAAATCAAAAGCAAGTTGCGGAATATTTAGGTATGTCTCAAACAGGATATTCCAAGTACGAGACGGGAGAGAACGACATACCGACCGCGGTTCTGATAAAGCTTGCAAATTTATACAAGACTACCACTGATTATATACTTGAACTAACGGACGAATTATAAGGAACGCAAAGCTGTTGCGTTCCTTTGTTTTTTATAATAAGGATTTAAAATTAAGTCCGCCACCCGACGATTGTAACTCGTCGGGTGGCGGGTTCTTTTCTTTTTATATTCTTAAAAACCTATCGTTTTACGAAACTTTCCGCTTACTTTCTGGGGTTTTTAATATTCGCCTGCGCAAAAGCTTCCAAAAGCGACCGATAGGTAACGTTACTGTCTGCAATCGAAAATCGCCCGTCTTCGGGATATATGTTATCGCCCGACTGTATGCAATATTTTTTCGCGCCTTTTCTGTGCCGTTTTTCCGTATTTTTTCTGAAATTTTCGCCAATCGCGATTGACTGCAATATAACCGTTTTTATAAAAACATCGCCATATAATGCGGAATCGTAAGTTTTACGTCACTCGTGCCGACGTTTCCGTCAACGATTTTATATGCCATCGACGGTTTATATGCTTCTATAAATCTGTTCAACGATTTTGTTGCGGTATTTCCCGCTTTCACTTCCACGGGAACCACTTCTCCGTTTTTTTCTATCAGAAATTCCAGTTCGTTGGAATCGTCGGGCTTATAATAATAAAGCGCATAACCGTTTTTCACCAACGTTTCGGCGATACTATTTTCGTAAATACCGCCTTTTGCCTTCCCCTTTATCGTGTTTTCAAGAATCGCTCTTTTGGTTTCAAAACCGTACATAGCGCACAGCAAGCCCGTATCGTTGATATACAATTTGAACTGATCTTCATCGGCGTTCGCCATCAACGGCAGATACGGCTCGTGAATATTGTAACACGGATTAACGATATTCGAGTCTTTCAGCCATTGAACGCTTCCGCCGTATTTTTTGCTTGTCTGCCCTTTTTCCACGGTGGAATACTGAAATTTCGTGATCTCCTTTGCGAGTTGTTTCGGAATAGCGTCGTAACATTTGCGCACCTTTATTTTTTCCGCGCCCTTTGCGTGTTTTGAAATATCGAAACGATAATTTTCGAGAATTTTTTCCTGCAAGGCGGCAACCCGCGTAAAATCGTGATTTATAGCATAATCGGCAACGACTTCCGGCATACCGCCCACCACCATATACTCACGGAACAGCGTTTCGTATTTTTCATTGAGCGCGAAAGGTACTTCTTCTTTTTTATCAAAAAGTTCTTTCAGATAAGAAATTCCGCTTTCGTACCCTTCCGCCCAAAGAAATTCTTCAAAATCAAGGGAATACATCGTAAGAAACGTTTCGTATCCGGTGGGAACAGATTCGGGTTCTTCCGTATTTTCGTCGGCGTCTTCACCATACGTCAGTCCTAAAAGGCTTCCGGAAGTGATAACGTCGAATCTCCCGTCCTCCGCAAGAAATTTCAAGGCGGTGCGAGCGCTTCCGCATGCCTGAATTTCGTCTAAAAATATCAATGTATCGCCTTTAACGAGATTTACGCCGTTTATCATAGCCGTCATTCTTTTATAAACGGATTCTGCGTCCAGAGTCCCCGCAAAAATTTGTTTTAATTCCTGATTTTTGATAAAATTGATTTCGATAAAACTTTTATACTCTTTTTCCCCGAACTCGCGGATAAGATAAGTTTTCCCGACCTGCCTTGCGCCTTTCACCATCAGACAGTTATTCCGATGCGTATTTTTCCACTCGACAAGTTTTTGATATGTTTTTCTTTTTAACATAACCTCTCTCCGAAATCAGATTTTATTACCGATATTATACTCGGTTTTTTTGTATTTGTCAACCGAAAAGGAATAAAATCGGATATTGTTTTGTCGTAAAAAGGAATAAAATCCGATATTAGTTTCTGTGAAAAGGGAATAGAATCGGAATATGGTGGACTCAAAATTTGTTTTTTATTTGAAAGCACAAAAAAATGCCGTCCTCCGCAAAAGCAAAGGACGGCGTTTTTTCGTTCTGCCGGTAAAGTTACATAAACACTCTTACCGTCAGGTCGTGCCATTGTATCTGATTTTCCAGCGCAGCCAATTGTGCTTCGTGTTCGGATGAGTAAACGACAGGGAGAATATGTAGCCGTCACTCACGGCACTGTATGGGCAAGGCGGCAACGTATAATGAAAAAATATGCCGCTATTATGGGTTGATTTCCTATATGCCCTTAACTAAATATGTTTTACGATAACGCCCGTAAGAGAGTTTTTTCTTACGGGCTTTTTCTTTGTAATTTTCAAAAATATTTAACGATATTTATCGATAACGAGCGATACTCTTTGCACGTTTCTGTTCGTTTATCTAGCATTTTTTTAAATCGTCGTTTTTCAGGGTTTGCAAATTTTATCCTTTTATTTCGACCTTCGGACTCTTTTTGTTACAATTCTTAACCTTTCTTTTACGCAAATATTCGCTTCAAAGGAGCTTTAAAAACGACCTTATCGAAGGTTCGTTTTTAAGAAAATTTTTAAAAATCAAAACCCTTTAAATCGTCAGTAATTTACAAGGGTTAAAAGGTAGTACCATAAGGGACGCTCCTCCGCTCAGCTCAGGAGGGCTTCGCCCGCACGCCTTGACCTTCCACTCATCGCGCTTAGTGCTTCGCAGCGCAGCGGAGAAGTATCCCTAGCCTTCGGTTCCGTAGTGGCACGAATTTTGTTCTTCTAGATATTTTTATTTCTCTATAATTATCGTTAAAACCTTTTGAAAAACCGCATTTTTACTGACGATTCCCTAAAAACATATCACAATGATATAGAGCGATACATAAAAATAACGTGCGATACAGGGTTTTCCCCATATTGCACGTTACTCTTGTTTTTACTGTTACAGTGGCGGTTTTTTGCCTCTTAAATAAACTCTATCGGCAAAGAAATAACGTCCTCACGTAAATAAAGCTTTTGATCGTATTGACAAAGAATTACACCCTTACCGCGTTTTTTATCTATAACCTTATCCAAAACGTCAAACGAACTCGCCATCGATGCGACAGGACTCGCGCTTTTCTTTATTTCTATAGGATACAGAACTCCGTTTTCTTCGATAATTAAATCTATTTCACTTTCTCTTTCCTCAACAGCCCCGCCCGCCTTACTTTTTAGCTTATCCTTTCCTCTATAATAAAACAAATTAAAATCATACTCTTTACCCTCGTTCGTAAATGATTTTATGATTTCGGAAACAACGAAAGTCTCGAACATATTGCCCGCAACCGCACTGCTTTCCAAAGCCTCATAATTATTCCATCTCGAAAGGTAACACGCAAGACCGGTATCTCTGAAATATAATTTCGGCGTTTTTATCGCGCGCGTTAAATGACTCGAATAATATGGTTGTAAAATATAAATAAGTCCGGTCCTGCTTAAAACCGAAATCCAGTTTTTTATGGTTACCTGCGAGACGCCAACCTCTTCGGCTATATTAGCATAGTTAAGAAACTGTCCGGTTCTCGCCGCACAGGCAGTTAAAAATCTTGTAAATGCAATTTCGTCTTTTATCTCGATTTCATCGCGAATATCCCTTTCAAGATACGTTTTTACATATGAAGAATAAAAATCCATCCATTCGCGCTCCACAACGTAAAGTTCCGGATACGACCCTTTATGAATGACTTGCCATAAATCATTATATGGTTTTATACATTTTTCTCTTTCGGTTATATAATCGTCCGTAGGAACAAAATGTCTGTTGAATTCGATACCGTTAATTTCCCTTAAAGAAAGTCCTTGCAATTCAAGAATACTTACCCTGCCCGCCAAGGATTCCCGAGCCTTTGTCATCAATTTCAACTGCTGAGAACCCGTAAGATAATATTTTTCATACTCGTTATCCTTATCGCATTCAATTTTTATATAAGGGAAAATATCGGGAGCATATTGTACCTCGTCTAATATGGACGGAATAGGTATATTTTTTAAAAATAATCTGGGATCGGACTGTACCGAAGCTAAAAGAATTTTATCATCGAACGTATAATACTTAGCGCTACTATAAATTTTTTTCAAAAGAGTAGACTTTCCGACTTGTCTCGGTCCTGTAATCAACAAACACTTGCTGTGTTTGGCACGCGTCTTTAAAACCGATTCAATATTTCTCTTAATATACATTTCCTGCTCCTTGTATAATCGCCCAATCTAAATCACAACTTTATATTAGTCGATTTTTTCGCCGTTGTCAAGTATTTTTCTGAAAAATTATTTTCCAAAAACAAAAATATTTACCGATTTGAAACAGCGTTAACAAAGCATAATGTTTCCTTTGAGTTTATTTTTTCAGGAAATTTTTTCGTCTTTTAATTCTACCGTAAGTTTCATACCTGCTTTTCGTTAGTTATTTTTACTCACTTTTCATTGCTAAAAATTACAATGTTTTTTATTATGAGAAGAATATGACACCTCAATACAAATAGTTTCTTCATATCATATCCCTCGCACTCCCATTTTTTGAGAGTGCGCGCCGACTCATAAACATTAAAATAGTATCTATGAAAGGTTATACTTATGATAAGTCGTTAAGCGAGAAAGAAGAACAAATATTATCGCTTGTTTACTCGGGTAATAGTCATTACCTGAACGCTTTTAACTTCGTTCATAAGTTTTACAGAATAAATTATCGCTTACATAAGTCTAATCATCTTTCGGTATTTAAGACTGTTTATATAGAAAAATCAAAACTTCCCGCGTGGAAACTTGCGAGCAGTTGTAATATTGCGCAAAGCACCCTTTTCAGATTAAGAAACGAAATAGTGGAATGCTTTCACGCTTGTTTAGAAGACGAACGAAATACGTTAAAAGAAATAGCCGTTACAATGGACTAATATTATGAACGCGGAAGAAACGATTATTTATCTTATAGAATTATACTCTCAATATTTAGAAGAACTAAACGCTATACCCCGCAACGATTTTACTATCGGAGAAATGACCGCGTATGTTGAAACGCTTGAAATACTTCAACGCTGGGAAAAAGCAACTCGCTACGGTTTAGACTTCGTTATCGAAGATAAGTATAAAATTTAAATACACTTTACCGACGATTCACTATAAAATCATAACAACAATATTTAATGATATATAAAAATAACGTGCGGTATAAGGCTTTCTTCATACCGCACGTCGTTCTTTTTTATACAATTTGACAGATTTTACTTCCTTTTTATCCTTGCCACGCGCACGCAATAGTGCATGCCGTACGGGAAATCGGTTATGCGAACGCGGAACTTTTCCCCTTCCCCCGAAAAATTCAATTCTTCTCCGTTATCTATCCACTCTATACCCTTAATTTCTTCGGGATAATATAGAAGAACTGTCTTTTTCGCGTTTTTAACTATATTAAGGTGTTCGTCCGCAATCATTTCCAAGTCCTTTACGAAAAGGTAATCATACTTTTCGCCTCTTAAAACGAAGCAATCTTCCTGCACGACGAGCGGTTTAACGTCGTAAACGCTTTCGCCGTATACTTCTATCCACTTTCCTATCTCCGACAAAATGCCCTTTTCTATGCCTTTTATCGTTCCGTCCGCCATAGGCCCTACGTTAAGAAGATAATTGCAACCGAACTTTCTGCAATCTACGAGGTCGCCGATAAGTTCCGACACGCTTTTATAGTTCACGTCGAACGCCGAATAGCCCCAGTTATTGTTCATAATCTGGCACATTTCGCCCGCGCGCGGGCGGTCGGAATTATCGACTACCACGGGCTTACCGCGCTCGAAAGTAACGCTGTCTATCTCGGGCGAACTGACCTTACCCTGAAATCCGAGTCCCGTGTTGTTTATAATCATCGCTTCGGGACGATATTTTCTTATAAGGGCGTAAAGCTCGTTTATCTCCCATTCTTCCTGCGTTTTGTCCCAGCCGCCGTCGAACCAGAACCCGCCGATATTCCCGTATTCGGTGCATAAAAGCTTTACGCTTTCCCGTAAATACACGAGATATTCCTTGAAATTCTTCTCGAAACGCTCGTCGCGCCAGTCCATAAGCGTGTGATAGAAAATCGGCGTGATACCGTTTTTATAACATTCGTCCGTGAACTCTTTTACAAGGTCGCGCTTCGTTGGGGTATGCATAACGTCGTAATCGGAAAGTCCTCTCGTATCGTACAGAGAAAAGCCGTCGTGATGACGGGTAGTGAGCGAAATATACTTGCAGCCCGCGGACTTTGCCGCCGCCACGAGTTCTTTTGCAAAGTCTTTTTTTGCTTTGAACTCCGGCAGAAGAGCGTCGTATTCTTCGCGTGACATTTTATTGAAATAATATGCCCATTCGCCCCTGCCGCACACGCTGTACAGCCCGTAATGCACGAACATTCCGAAGCCCATTTTGCCGAATCTTTCCACATAGCCGTAATCTTTTGCCATAATTTTCTCTCTTTGAACAGTTCTCCCGAACGCCCCTATAAAATCGCGCCCGGGAGAAACAATTTTATTATTCCGTCAGATTTTATCCGTTTTTCGCCTTACCCTTAAAAATTACTTAACTGCCTCGAAAACGATATTGAACGAGGTAGCGTTATCGCTTTTCGCTACGTGAACGGAGAACGCGTTTCCGCCGGTTATATCGAACTCTCTCGAAACGGTATTTCCCTCCGTCCATACCGGAGCGGTATTCCACGCCTCGCCGTCGGGATAAAGCGACATATTATCGCCCGCCGTGGAATAAGTAACTTTTATTTTCGTGTATCCGTTCTTAATAAGCCAGGCTATTGCCTCTTGCTTAAAGGAGATAACGTGACTTCCGCTCGTGGCGAAATCAAAACTGTTTTCACCGACCGCGGTGACGGTCACGCCGTCGTCGTACGGATTGAACCAAGTCGAAACGGCCTCGTAAGAAGGAGCATTAACGAGTTCTAAAGTGATAGAAAAACCGGGAGTAGTTCCGTCGTCTATTCCGTACGCAACCGTAATGCCGAAATCCTCTATAGAAAGAGAAGCGATTTCAAAATCTCTCGCAAGGGGTTTACCCTTATCCGTCCAACCCCACGTACTCTCGTATCCCTTGCAGAGATAACCTATCGCTCTGCCGTTATCGCTGTTTATAGACGCGGTTATTCTTAAAGTATCGAATTCGGTCTGCTCTTTGATTTTCGCGATATATTCCGCGCGTATAGCAAGCACGCCGTTGGTTTCGTTCTTAACGTTCGGGAAAACGTATTTGCCGTTTTCATAAGTAAAGCTTTCTCCCGAAGATATATAAGTTCTCGGATCGCCGTCTTTATAAGCTATACCCGTAACAACGGTAAGCGAGAATCCGTCCGCGGCAACCCATTCGCCCGCTTCGGGGTTATTCGGATCGCAAGGCAAGCCTATCCAACCGCCTATCGTCTGCACGGATACGCCGAACGCCGTCGCGTCCTTATCCGCTTCGAGATTCAACGTAACGCTTATTTTATCGTTATATACTTCTTCTCCGTACTTAAACTGCGTAGCCATATTCGCGTTCTTTCTGCCGAACGTAAGAGTGAGCTGATTATAGCCCGCCTTTATATACTCGTTCACGCCGTCTTTGTCGACTGTAAAATCAAAAGTTTTCCCGTTAGAAAGCACTTCGTTGTTTGCCGTGAATTTATAAACGCCTTCCGTGAACTCTACGCCGTAAGCGGATTCCGAAACGCTGAAAATATTAGCTTCCGTATAATGCTTGTTGCACGCGCCGCAAACGCCGTTCGCTCCGAAAGAATGAGAAAGTCTGTCGTTTTTGCGTTCGGCTTCCGCCGTTTCGCAACGCTCGCATTTTCTGCCCGTCATAGAACCGTGTTCGCAGGTAGCCGCTTCGGTAAATTCTTTCCATTCGTGACCGAGCGCGGGTTCGCCCGCCTCGTCGTAAATCGCGTAGCACACGCCGCAATGATAAGAAATATATCCGTCGTCAACGCAGGTCGGCTCGAATTCTTCTACGGTATAATCGGGTTGATGACCTTTCGGGGGAATCGCTTCCGAATATTCTTCGGTACACCCCTCCGTCGTGCAGCGATAAAACTCCTTTCCCTCTTCGGTACAGGTAGCTTCCACGCGTTTTTCCGTCTCTTCCGCATAGTTATGCGCAGGTCTGTCGGTTATCGCGCGCTCCTCTTTTTTGCCGCAACGCGAACAAACCTTTTCTTCCTTGCCGTCTTTTATACAGGTCGCTTCTTCGACGACCTTCCATTCGCCGTCGTGACCGAGCGCTTCGCCCGAAGTCCTTTCTTCGGTCTTGCCGCAGCGCGAACATTCACGTTCTTCCTCCGCCGCGGTTTCGCAGGTCGCGGGGGTTTTAACCGTCCAGTCGCCGAACGAGTGTCCGAGCGCGTTTACGGTTTCGTTCTTTTCTTCGCCGCATAGGGAGCATTTATATGTAGTGCTTCCGCCTGCCTCGCAGGTTGCCGCAACGGTAGAGATAACCTTATAATCGTGCGTGCAAACGTCGTCCGTTTTTCCGCCGCCCTCTTTCTGACACGCGGCAAAGCCCGCCACGGAAACGACACATAAAACGCTTAAAAGGAAAATTAAAGTTTTCGTAAATTTTTTCATAAAATTCCTCCTACCTTTCAACTAAATTTTAACACGGCAAAAAGGTCAAGTCAATACGCCATCTCGTCTATTTTTTACTCTCGGTTATCCTGTTTGTTTTTGTATTGTTCTGTTTTGCCAAAACTTTCCTCTCCGTTATCCTTTTTACCGTTTATTTTTGCAAACGCATTGACAAACGCTTTTAAAGCTGTATAATAGAAATCGGGAAAACTTGAAAAAGGAGCAGAAAAGGCTGTGAAAATAGTGAAATCGAGTCCCACTCCGTACGACGCGGTGCAGATGGAAACGGCGCGGACGGGGGCGAACGGAAGCATAGGCCATATCGTTAAAGATATTCAGCAACGCGCTAAAATGAACGGCGAAAGGTTTTTTCTGTGCTTATACGTCGTTTCGGGAAACATGTCGCTTACGGGTTGCGCCGAGGAGGAGATTGCCACGGGAAGCGGTTTTTTGATTTCGGGCGAGGCGCAAATGCCCAAAATCGTGGCGCAAAATTGCACTTTCCGCATTCTTTGCATATGGAACGAACTTTTTATAAAAAGCTGCGACTATCTTTCCGAGAGTTTATACGAAGAATTAGCCGCGGGTAATTCTCCGATGTTTTTTTCTATGCCGATAGAAAACGTGTTCTGCTTCGAGAATCTGTTCGATAAATTCCTTAATTCGGAAGCGGAAGATCAGATAATCCTTTCCCGCGGAATCGTCGCTATGCTCGTCAGCCTCGTCACCCACCCGAAGGGAACGAATTACGAGCAGTATCCCTCGATTATAAAGAAAATTCTGTCCATTCTTAACAGTATGCCGAAGATTATGGAAGGTATTCCGCAGGAAATTTACGATTTGGGGTACTCCAAAAACTATATTTGCAGAATTTTCCGTAAGTATATGGGAATGACCATCACGAATTACATTACGGACAGAAAACTGAAACATTCGATAATGCTTTTCAACTCCACCCACGCGAGCGTTTCGGAAGTATGCGAAGCTCTTAATATCGAAAGCGTGCCGTATTTTACCAAAATCTTCAAGCAGAAATTCGGCATCACCCCCGCTAAGTACAGAAACAACATTTCGCTTTCGGAAAAGCCTTCCGAAAAATAGAAATATTATCTACGAAAAGAAAAAACCTTTCTTCCGCCGGAACTTCCGCGAAGAAAGGTTTTTTATTATTTTATCGTTTTAGTTTTATGCGCCCGCAATCACTAGAGTCGTTACCGCCGCCGTATTTATCGCAACCGACATATACGCAGAATCGGAAGCGATTTCGTTCGATACGCGGGTAAAGTCGTAGGTGAAATTCTGCGCTCCGTCAACGTATACCGTCGCGGTTATCGTCGCGTCGTCCTTTATAGTAAGCGACATTCCGATAGTCACGCCCGATTGAAGTTTTGCGGTAGCCAAAGTTCCCTTTCCTATCCTTGGCGAGACTTCGGCATAACCGTCGCCGCTAACCTGCGCCACTCTGAACCCTCCGCCTCTTATATAGAAACCGTAACTTCCGATAAAAATATACGTTCCGCCGTTATTATCGCCCGTCGAGCTTGAAATGGTCACTTCGCCTATCGCGCCGTTATAACCGATAACGTTTTCGCCCGTTGCTTTCGCGTTTGCCGAGTTAAGCGTTACGCCGTTCGTGAACGCGGAGATATTTACGGGCAAAGCCTTGGTTTCTTTTCCGAACATTATCGCTTTGATATTATATATAGCGATTTCGGAAACGCCTATCGACTTCATATAATTTTCGGTCTTTTCCGAAAGGGTACTTCCCGTATAAGTCTTTAACCGAGCTAAAAACCCGCCGAAATTATATTCCGTCGTTTTGGAATTTCTTTCGCCGTACATAGAGAAAGAAGTCATTTCGTAATCTTTTATAAGAGTAGCCTCGTCAACGCCGCAAAGCGCGTTTATAAGAAAGGACACCGTACCCGTTCTGTCCGCTCCGCCCGTGCAGTGCATATACACGGGATAGCGGCTTTCGTCCGCAAGCGCGGTGAAAATCTTCGCGAATCCCGCCGCGTTGGTAAACGCGTCCGTATAACCGCCTACGTCGTAATATTCGAGGGTAGCGTTCGGAATCGGGCTTTCGGTAAGACCTTTGTTCTCCGTCAAATTTCTCAAATCGAAATCGGTTTTGATTCCGAGAACGTCTCTCATATACGCGCCGCCATCTTCCGTGAGCGTGGTATCGAGGTTGCTCCAATGAGCGTTGGGAGATAACGCGCCGCCGCGGAAAAATCTGCCCTGAACCGTTCTTTCGCCGCTCTCCGTCACATACCCGCCGAGGTCGCGTACGTTGTAAATTCCGTCTATTTTCATAACTCTCGGACCTATGTCGGAAGTCGTGAACGAGGACACCGCACGCATTTCGCCGTAAGCCGTTATCGCGGTAACGCGAACGAAATACTCGGTCGCTTTGTAGAGATTATACAGCTCCGCGCTCGTTGCAAAAGCCCCGAGTTCCAGCACCGAAGCTTCGGAAAAGTCGCGGTTTACGGAATACTCTAACTTGTAAGAGATAACGTCGGCGAACGTGTTTTCCCAGCTGACGGTTATGGGCGCAACCGCGTCTTTTTGTCCCGAAACGAGGTAATCGCTTACGTTCGCATCTTCTTTTTCGAGATAATTTTTAACGTTATCCCGATAGGGATAAGAAGTATCTCCGTTTGCGGGCGTTGTAATTTTGATTGCGGCGCCGCTGTTTTCGGGCGTTAAGAACACGCCTTTACCCGCGCCGATATTGAGAGTAATCTTGCCGTCCGTAAGCTCGGCGGTCTTTTTAACTCCGTTTTCTATATAGCTCACTTGTTTATACCCCGCGCCGAAGGTTAAGGTTACTGCGTTAGTTCTCGCGTTTCTCGGATCGTCCGAATTGACTACCATAAACCCGAATCTGCCGTTTTCGTCTTTCAAGCACCCCGCGACAGCGTCGTAAGAAGAGGTCATCGCGGTAAGAACGCCGCCCGCATAAGAAGAAGTGCCGTTAAACACGTTCGCCGTAGCGGTCGTGCCTTTGGAATAGGTCGTTCCCAGCCATTTATAGCCCGCCATACGCGTCGCCGTTTCGGTTATTTCCGCGTTGGCGTTTCTAACTCCGTCGTAAACTTCTGTCGCCACCGCCTTATACGTGCCGTCGGACTGCAATTTCCACATATAGGGCGCGTCCGTAAACCATTCCGCGGTCGTCTGATTCATCGGCTGCATAAAGGTGAAATACGCAATTCTTTCATACCCGTATGCAAGCGCGGTATAAAGCTGATAGGTCAGCTGTTGCTCCGAAACCTTGCCGTAATAGGTATAACTGCTGCTTAACCCGTTCCCGTTTATATCGTCGTACTTGGTTTTGTTATAAAATCCCGTAGACTGAACGCATAAGCCTTTTTTGAACCCGTTTTCGTTAGCAAGTCTGGCGAATATTTCAAGATTCTGAAAATACTGCTCTCTTATCGCGTAAGAGGTCGAATGATTCGATAACCCCGAACGCGTAATCGTTTCGGTAAACGGATAGTAGTCGAAAGTGAGATACTCTTCGCCCGTACCCGTAAGCCCCGCGATATATTTATTGACGTAGGTCGTGAACTGTTCTTCGGTAAGCCCCAAGGTCGAACTGCCTGAACCGTCGTCCGAAACGTGAACTTCCGCCGCGCCCATGCCGAGCAGCGAACCGTGAAGCCTGTACCCGTCGCGATAAACGCCGAGTTCGTTTACGAGCCATTGATACCAGATGTTATAAGTATCAGCCATATTCCCTCTCGGCTCGTCGCGGAGAATAAACCCGCCGAAGCATTTGAAGGTTTTAAGATGATTGTAAAATTTCTTTATATTAGTTTTCGTCTGAGCCTCGGAGTGAATGGGAGTTCCGCTCATAGCCCCTTCGAGATAGCCGAGCTTTACGAGAACTTTCGCGTTCTCGTAAGCAACGCCGTATTTGTCGCAATAAGCCTCTACAAGCTTTAATAATTTAATCGCGTCGGAATTAGCGTAATTGCCGTCGCCGTCCGTTTCCGAATAACCGCTGTCTGCCTCGTGCCCCGCCGACCTGTACGCAAGGTAGTCGGCGTCGTCACCGCTGATGAAGGTAAAACCCGCATCGAAATACGCTTTTACGTCCTCCACGGTGGCGATACGGTATACGGCTCCGCCCGTAACGTTACTTACGAGCGTGCCGTTTTCCATATACGCGCCTGCCGCAGGACCGTAATAAGCAGACAGCTCTATGCTTTTTTTGAGAGGTAATTCTCCTTTATAAACGCTTTCTGATCTTCCGTTATGCCGCTTAATTCGGCGTTATCCAAAGCGGAATAGCCTACGTCTTGCGGAGCCCTCGCGTTATTCTCGAAATCTACGTCCGAATAATAGGTAACGGTAGTTCCGTCCGCATATTTTACGGTAACGTAAGTTCTCGCGATATATTGCATGGTAAGGTGAGCTTCGGAAATATTAGTGAGAACGAGGTTAAACACGGTGTTTCCGTTTTTCTCGTAGCTGTTAAAGCCCGAAGCCGTGCTTACGAGATCTATATATTTAAGGCTTGCCGCGGTAAGACTTTCTTTATCGAAGTTTTCTATACCGACCGCTTTCGCGTTTTCGGAGTTTGCGTCTACGTTAGAGCGCACCGTTAAAATCATACCGAACTCGGAGAAATGCGCGGATTTACCTACTAAACTCGTAAAGCGCAACCCCGCCGTGCCAGAAGCGCGAATCTCCGCGCCGTCCTGCGTTTCAAGACGAAGCGCGATAACGTTTACGGTAACCGTGCTTGCGGGCGTGCCTATTGCGGCAAACACCGAAGAAACGTCTTTATAAAGCTTCCCGTCGTATTCGTAGCCGAAGGTTTTAACGTCGGCAACGCTTACGGTCGGCATATTCGCCGCGAAATTTTCTTCTTTCCAGATTATGGTTTGGGAATTATCGAGCGTTCCGTTCACGTTGTAATTGACGGTTACTTCTTTTAATCCGGAAATCGCTTTAAATTCAATATTGAATTTTGTAATACTATCTGTTTTAACAACATGCAGAGAGAAAGCAGTTCCGCTCGTTATATCGAATTCTTTAGTTTGCGCATGGTCTTTCGTTGCCCATAAAGGATTTGTATTCCACGCTTCTCCGTCGGGATAAATAGTCATATTCGACGCGGTATCTTCGGTTTTCGGGAAATAAGTGATTTCTATTTTGACGTATCCCTGCTTAACGAGCCACGTTAAAGCATTTTGTTTGAAAGAAAGCACGCCGCCGTTGCCGATTCTTTCAAAATCGAAACCGTTTTCGCTTACCTGTTCGCGTGTTACGTCGGAGTTATAAACGTTGAACCAGTTCTCCGCCGAATCATATTCGTTGTAATCGGCTGTAATTGCTTTAAGCTTGATATTAAATTCGGTAATGCTCGGAGTTTTTGCACAATACAAAGTAAACGCGCTTCCGCTCGTAATATCGAACTCTTTCGTTTGAGCCGTGCTGCTGTTAGCCCATACGGGATTAGTATTCCAAGCTTCGCCGTCGGGATAAAGAGAAATCTCCGTACCGGAAGCCGCGTTGTTAGGTATATAAGTAACGCGAATTTTGGTGTAGCCTTTTTGAACGAGCCAAGTAAGAGCTTCCGCCTTAAAGGAAAGCACGCCGCCGTTATCGCTTCTCGTAAAGTTATAGCTGTTATACCCTGCCTTCGTATGCGTTACGTCGCTGTTGTAATCGCTGAACCACGTTTCGGAATCGCTGTAATCGGGAGCTTCTATAAGCTCTAACGCAACAGCAAAACCCGAACCGGAGCCGCTCGAACCATAGCATACGGTAACGTCGAATTTGTCGTCGGCAAAACCCGCTATTTCAAAATCTCTCGAAAGAGGCTGTCCGCCTTCCGTCCACCCCCAAGTCGAATCGTAACCTTTACAACGATAACCTATCGTCGTACCGTCCGTGCCTAACAGAGAAGCGGTTATTCTTAACGTATCGTATTGCGTAAGCGTTTTAAAATAAGCTATCGTTTCTTGCTTTATCGAAAGCGTAACGGACGTTTCCTTAACGACACTTGCGAAAACGTACTTACTGTCCTCATAAGTAAACGTTTCGCTTTCCCCCGACGTGATATAGGTGGAAGAATCGCTTTCGTCAAAATCAGCCGCGGAAACCTTTGCAATCGACAGACCGAACGCCGCCGCGCTCATCGCGAACAAAAATCCGAAAACTATCAGTAAAATTTTTCTCAGATTCAAAGTTTTTTTCATCTTATTTTCTCCTTACATTATTCAACTATATTCTTTCGTCAAAATACAGATCGATATTATCTCCTTTACGACAAGTCGCCTCATCTGTAATATGGGGCGTAAGTTTGACGTCTGCGCCGTCGAAAACGGGCGTTATGAAAACACCTTTACCACTTTCGATACGAAGCGTAATTTTACCGTTCGTAATATCAGCAGTTCCTTTAACGCCGTTTACAATATAGTTGACTTTTTTACAACTATCGTTAAAAGTTAAAGTTACGGTGTTATCTCTTTTTAATCTCGGATCGTCCGAATTGACTACCATAAACCCGAATCTGCCGTTTTCGTCTTTTAGACATCCGGCGATAGCGTCGTAGGAAGATGTCATTTCGGTAAGAACTCCGCCCGCGTAAGAAGTCGTGCCGTTAAACACGTTCGCCGTGGCGGTCGTGCCTTTTGAATAGGTCGTTCCCAGCCATTTATAACCCGCCGTGCGTTTCGCCATTTCAAGTATTTCCGCGTTGGCGTTTTTAACGTTGTTATAAACTTCGGTAGCAACCGCTTTGTAAGTGCCGTCGGACTGTTTTTTCCACATATACGGCGCATCGGTAAACCATTCCGCCGCAGGTTGATTCATCGGTTGCATATAAGTAAAATATGAAATCCTGTCATATCCGTACGCAAGCGCGGTATAAAGCTGATAGGTCATCTGCGCCTCCGAAACTTTACCGTAATAGGTATAAGAAGAATTCGCTCCTATTCTGTTTATCCTTTCATATTTTGCTTTGTTATAAAAACCCGTAGACTGAACGCATAAGCCTTTTTTGAACCCGTTCTCGCTCGCAAGTCGAGAGAATATTTCAAGGTTCTGGAAATACTGCTTTCTTATCGCGTAAGAGGTTGAATGCTTGCTCAATCCCGAACGCGTAATCGTTTCGGTAAACGGGTAATAGTCGAAGGAAAGATACTCTTCGTCCGTACCCGTAAGCCCCGCGATATACTTTTCGACGTAGGTCGTAAACTGTTCTTCGGTAAGACCTTCAGTAGTACTGTAATTTTTATCGTCGTCGGAGCTGCCCGCAACGTGAACCTCAGCCGCACCCATACCGAGCAGCGCACCGTGAAGTCTGTATCCGTCGCGATAAACGCCAAGTTCGTTCACGAGCCATTTATACCAGAGGTTATAGGTATCCGCCATATGTCCTCTCGGCTCGTCGCGGAGAATAAACCCACCGAAGCATTTGAAGGTTTTAAGGTGATTGTAAAATTTCGTTACGTTAGATTTAACCCAAGCATCCGGATGCGCGGCTTCGCCACCCATAGCTCCTTCGAGATAACCGAGTTTTATAAGAACCTTCGCATTTTCATAGGCTACGTCGTATTTATCGCAATAAGCCTCCGCGAGCTTTAATAATTTAATCGCGTCGGAATTAGCGTAATTGCCATCGTCGCCCGTTTCCGAATAACCGCTGTCTGCGGCATGTCCCGCCGATCTGTACGCTAAATAATCCGCGTCGTCGCCGCAAATAAACGTAAATCCGGCGTCAAAATATGCTTTAACGTCCTCTACAGTCGCTATAACGTAATTAGTGCCGTCGCTTAACAGCTCGCCATCTTCCATATACGCGCCCACCGCAGGACCGTAATATGCGGTAAGCTCTACGTCTTCTTTCAAATAGTTTTCTCCTACGAAAGCCTTATCATCACCTTGATAAATTCCGCATTCTATCCCTTCGATAGCCACGTCCTGCACCGATCTCGCGTTATTCTCGAAATCTACGTTAGAATAATATGTAACGGTAGTTCCGTCCGCATATTTTACGGTAACGTAAGTTCTCGCAATAAATTGCTTTGTAAGATTCTCTTCGGAAATATTGCTAACGACAAAGTTGAACACGGTGTTTCCACCCTCTTCGTAGCTGTTAAAGCCCGAAGCCGTGCTTACAAGCTCGATATATTTAAGGCTTGCCGCAGACAGACTTTCTTTATCGAAATTATCTATGCCGACCGCTTTCGCGTTTTCGGAGTTAGCGTCTACGTTGGAGCGCACCGTTAAAATCATACCGAACTCGGAGAAATACTCGGATTTTTCGACTATGCTCGTAAAGCGCAAGCCCGCCGTGCCGGAAGCGCGAATCTCCGCGCCGTCCTGCGTTTCGAGGCGAAGCGCGATAACGTTTACGGTAACCGTGCTTTCGGGCGTACCGATTGCGGCGAACACCGAAGCGACGTCTTTATAAAGCTTGCCGTCGTATTCGTAACCGAATGTTTTAACGTCGGCAACGCTTACGGTCGGCATATTTGCCGAAAAATTCCCTGCATTCCAGATTATGGTTTCGGTTTTATTGGGCGTTCCGTTCACGTTGTAATTGACGGTTACCTCTTTAATATCGGTATCTACGGCTTCTATTTTAAGATTAAACGACGTAATGCTCGGAGTTTTCGCACAATGCAAAGAGAACGCTCTTCCGCTCGTAATGTCGAACTCTTTCGTTTTTGCCGTGGAGTTATTCGCCCATACGGGATTAGTATTCCAAGCTTCACCGTCGGGATAAAGAGAAATCTCTGCGCCGGTAGCCGCGTCGTTAGGCTTATAAGTAACGCGAATAATGTCGTAACCCTTATTCACGAGATAAGCAAGAGCTTCCACCTTAAAGGAAAGAACTCCGCCGTTATCGCTCCTTTCAAAATCGAAACTGCTTTCACTTACCCTGTTGCAGGTTACGCCGCCGAACGTATTAAACCAGTTTTGCTTTATTTCGTACCGTTCTTTTGCTTCTAATTTTAATTTAAAATTTATTGCGCCGTTAGTCGATACTCCGAAAGCTCCTCCCGTAATATCGAAATCCCTCGAAACCTCTTTGCCTACCGTCCAAACCGAGCTTTGCCACGGTTCTACACCCGTTTTAAACAAGCCCATATTTTGGGCAGTCGAGGAATACGTTAATCGTATCGATCTGCATCCTTTATTCACAAGATACGTCAATGCTTTTGCCTTGAAAGTAAAAACCGGAAGCGCTTCTTTACCTGCAACGTTAAACTCGAAACCGTTCTCATTTAACTGATTACAAGTTACGCCTGACGCCAAATCAAACCAGTTTCGAGGTGAAGAATAATATTCTTCGTGCGTCAGCTTTTCAATCCTGACGCTAAACGTTGTCGCGCCGTTAGTCGATACTCCGAAAGCTCCTCCCGTAATATCGAAATCCCTCGAAACCTCTTTGCCTACCGTCCAAACCGAGCTTTGCCACGGTTCTACACCCGTTTTGAAAAAGCCCATATTTTCGGCGGTCGAGGAATATGCTAATCGTATCGCTTCATAGCCGCTATTTACAAGATACATTAAGGCTTTTTCCTTAAAAGTCAAAACGGGAAGAGCCGCTTTATTTTTAACGGTAAAATTAAAACTGTTTTCATTTATTCTTTCGCAGGTTACGTCGGAAGCCAAATCAAACCAATTCTCGATTCTGCTATAATCGTTTAATTTTATAGGCTCTATCTTAATAGAAAAGCCCGTTCCCTTTTTTCTCGTTGAATTATAGCTGACAGTTATTCTGAAATCCCCATCGGTTAAATCAGAAAGCTTAAAATCTCTTTCAAGGGGTTTCCCGTTTTTTGTAAAATCCCAACTACTCTCATACCCTTGGCAACGATAACCTATCGTCGTGCCGTCTTCACCATTTAGAAAAGCGGTAATTCTCAATTTATAATACGATTGAGACTGAAAGTACCGTATCGCTTCACCCCTCAACATTATATCATATCCCGTTTCTTTTTTCACATCGGAAAAAACATACTTCTCATCACTATAAACAAAAAAACTATTCGAACTGATATAAGTGGAAGGATCGCTTTCGTCAAAATCCGCCGCGGAAACCTTTGCAAGCGACAGACCGAACGCCGCCGCGCTCATCGCGAACAAAAATCCGAAAACTATCAGTAAAATTTTTCTCAAATTCAAAGTTTTTTTCATCTTCCAGCCCTCCTTAATCCCAATTATCCAAATCGGAGAAATCGTTGTCGCCCAAAGAAGGCGACATCGAAATGACGTCCGCGCTGTTTATCAAAAGCAGCGCAACGCGCGGTTGTTCGTAGTGTTTCATTATTATTTTCCTCCATATAATAATTTTTTCTTTTTTTCTCGGCTTTTCAGCCGTTTTTCCCGTCGATTTGATTATAAAACTTTCAGACTCTTTATATACGCGACGCTGCCCTTCGGCAAAACGATCGACAATTCCGTTATGCTCCCGAACGAGCTTAACTCTTCCGTAAAAGTTTTCCATTTGTCGAACACGATCTTTCGCTCCTCTTTGTCGGAAGAAGAATTGAAATCTATATATCCGTTATAAGCTGCGGCTTTTACTCTTACCGCCAGCTCGCCGAGTCCGCGTAGCTTTTGGCAGGAGGTGTTCGGCAAAAACAAATCGAAAGAAAAACTCGTTTTTCCGCCGAGAAGCGCGGTGCTTACGGAAAGCTTTCCCTGCTCCGTTGCCGTAATCTCGTAAACGTTAACGCCGCCCGTTTCAACCGTTTTTACGGTTAACGCGCTATCGGCGGTAAAGTCCGAGCCGAATTTTAAGCCGTCTACCGAAAGCAGTTTCTTTTCTTCCCAGTTTACCTTGCCGCCCGCTTTTTCGCAAAGGTATATATACGGCGTTTTAAGTTCGCCTTCGGTACCGAGCGGTATTACCGTGCCGCCGATAAGCGGAGTGATTTTTCCCGATTTCGGCGGATAATTTCCGTCGAATACGAGAGTTTCCTCGTTTACGCCGACGTATCTGTCGTATTCGCTGCTCTTTTGCCCGTATTGAAGCCTCACGCCCTCGTAAACCACGCTCGAACTGTTGTTATGCTCGTGACCGACGAATATCGAATCCGCCCCGAGTTCTTTCATTCCGTTAAAAATCGTGAAATACGGATCCCAGCTGCCTTTAAGACCTCTGCCGACGTATCCAAATTCGCCTTCTTCGCGATTTTCCGCTTTGTAAACGTTAATAGGCACGCTGCCGGGGAAGCCGTATTTGGCAAGACCTTTAGCAAACACCGAGGGCTGAATATGGAACGCAAAACTGAATTTAACGTTCGATATGCATTCCTTAATCCGCTTTACCGAAGCGGTGTACCACTCTACCTGATCGGCGGCAAGCCCGACGGCGGAAGTCGTGTGTCCGTTCACAAGCGAGTTTGCGTGCAGATCTCCGCAGCCGTTGGTATCGAGCATATAGAACACGCGGGTAAGGGTTTCGCCCTGCATGATTCCCACGCTGTAATTGCCGTTACCCGTAAGCTCGCGTTGAACGAACAAACAATTTTTCGCGTTCACGAGCTGTTCGCATTGCCAGTCGACGCCCATTGCGCTCGTCCCTTCGTGATTGCCGAACACGGGCGCCCACGGCACGCCGAATTTATCCATAAACTCCACGAATTCCTTAAACACCGAGCCGTTATCGTCGAATTCGCCGTAAACGAGGTCGCCCGTCAGTATAATGAGGTCGGGTTTTATTTTATTTATAGTTTCCGTTATATAATCATAACAATGCTCGTTTATATACTTTTTGGAATAGAATTCCACCTCGCCCGCGCCAAGCCTTTTCGTTCTGTCCTGCGAGGGGTCTATTATCTGCGGATCGGTAAGTTGCAGTACGACGGGCTCTTTGCCCGCGGGAACTCTGACGACGAAATCTACGAGCGCGTCCGTCCCTTTTTTGCAACGCGTAC
The DNA here is from genome assembly GCA_934271275.1 of uncultured Clostridia bacterium. Classification (GTDB taxonomy): domain Bacteria; phylum Bacillota; class Clostridia; order Christensenellales; family Borkfalkiaceae; genus UBA1259. Next base: position 23,034 of record CAKQRD010000011.1, read on the forward strand.
AGATTCCGTTTTTCATATCGTGTCCCAAAGCCTTTATTTCCTTCTTTTCGGTATATTTGCAACCCTCATTCGTGCAATATCTGTAAGCCGCGTACCCCGCCTCGTCGCAGGTCGGCTCTTTTGCGGGAACTTCCTTAAATTCGTGACCTTTCGCTTTTATAATTTCCGCGGTAGTGTATCCGCAGCCGTTCGCACACTCCTCGTGCGCGTTCCAACCGTCTTCCGTGCAGGTAGCGGCTTTGGCGGCAACCTTAACGATTTTGTGTTCAAGCGCGGCGTAGGTCTTATGCTCCGTTTGATAATCGCAACCTTCGCGCGCGCAATATTCATAGGCGTCGTATCCTTCTTCACCGCAGGAGGCGGCTTTTGCCTCGACGCTCCGAATATCGTGTCCCAAAGCCTTTATCGGGTTTTTCGTCGTATATCCGCAACCCTCGTCCGTGCAATAAACGTATGCGTTCCAGCCGTCCTCCGTACAGGTGACCGCTTTTGCGGGTACTTCGACCAGATTATGCTTCGTTTCCGTTTTTCCGCCGCAAGCGCAGAATAAGCTTGCAAGCATCAATACCGACAAAATCGCTATAACAAATTTTCTCATCGATTTCTCCTTTTTCGACGTATCGAACGTCTGCCGCCGTCAGTTGAAATACCGCCCTCCGTCGCGTAGCTTTTCGCCGAGCTTTACTACCCTTTCGGAAAAACTCGGCTCGTCCTCGTATTGTTTTATCGTCCACCGTTCGGCAATCAGGTCTATTTCGGCAAAGCGCGCCGTATCGAAAAACGCATTCTTTGCTTTAAGCTCCTCTTCCTTGCTCCCCTCTGGGTGATAAAAATAGAAATTATCGTATAAAAGCATAAGCGGAGTGGCTTTCACTCCCGCAAGCCGCTTTAAGAGTTTTTGCGTTTGATCGTCGCTTTCGCCCGCGCTTTTAACCGCTTCTTCTCCTCTTTCTATCGCGGCAACCGCGGAATACAACGTTTTTTCGGGATTTATCTCCGCACGCTCGTGAGTGCCGAAATTTTCGCAGGTAACGACTTTTCCCGCCGCTTCAGCCTCTTTATACGCGGTGTGGAAAATATTCATAAGCTTTTTAACGCTTCCCGCTCCCGCGCCGTAATACAGGTCGATAAACTCTTCCGTAAGTTCCGCCGCCGAACGCTCGTCGCCATATAAAAGCTTTCTGTAAGCGTAAGCGCGTATTTCGTTCTGCCAGATTTTACGCGTATCGTGCGGTCCTTGCATACAAAAATAGGTTATCCCCTCTTTTTTCATTCCGCGTACGTTGGCTTCTATATTATCGAACGAATCGTAATAAGCGAGATAGCGGTGAAAACTCACATCGTAGCCCCAGAACCAGAAATCGTGCGCAACCGCCCGCCATTCTTTAAGCGTTTTTTTGATGAACGGATACTGCTTATCCGAAAAATAATCGTAAAACCCGTTGCAGAAAAGCGCGAATTGTATTATAAGATTTTCGTCCGCGACGACCGTTTCGTCTATCGGCACGATTTTTCCTTCTGCCTCTTTTACGGGCGCGTCTTTTGCGTAGTCGTACGCAAACGTCATAAGCTTGACGGGGCGTTTACCCTCCGCCGCACGTTCCCTGTTAACCCTGCGTATCACGGCGTTGCAGAATCTGATAAGAATTCCGCTTCGTTTATAAACCGCCGCGAGTTTTTCGTTGTTTTCGTCGACGAAATAGTACGGTCCGTCTTCCTGCGTAAGGCACACTACCTCTAATTCGGGATATTTTGCCAAGTCCTTTTTTATTTCTTCCGCAACGATTTTAACGACGCTTACTTCTTTTTTCTCGTCTACCTCGCCGCTCTCCGTAAGACCGTTCGTAATATCAACCGTCGGCAGGGTTTCGCCGTTGACGTGGATAAAACGGTAAAATTCGGGGTGCTCGTTGCCGTAAACCTCGAACGGAACGTAATTATGAAAGTTATGATTGCAATTTCTGCCGTAAACCGTCAGCCTGCCGCCGTGCGCCTCGTCCGATTTCGTGAACAAATCGACCGTACGGGTTTTTGCAATGAAATCCGCGTCCGAAAGTTCCTGAAACACGTCGCCCGTAAGATAGGTGCGCATATTAAAAAGCGGGGTTTTTGCAACGGGTTCTGTCGGTAATACTATTTTTCTCCCTCTCGGCACGAATTCCTCTTCCGCGGTTAAAAACCGCACGCCGAGAAATTTTTCTATATATTCGTACGCGGCGTAAATAAGCCCTCTGTCGGTTTTTGCGGCAAGAAAAATATTTCCGTCTTTTGCGGATATATAATACCCGTCGCCGTTTAAAGCCGAAATCATTTTTCCGTAATCCCCGTCGGAAACGGCAGCCGTTCTTCCCAACGAGAAGAAACAACCGTCCGAGGGTTTTACGTCGGTGATTTCAAGCTTTACTCCGGAAACTTTCCGCACGTATTTTTTTAATTCTTCGGCGGCGTAGACCGTGCAATCGTTTGCCGCAGACGCTATGACAATGTTTTTGAAGTCCATATACAGATTTATTTAAGCACTACGAGCGCGCCCTCGCCGTAATCGAGAGTAAGCGGAATTCTGCCGCCCACGACGTCGCACGACTTTCCGCGCTGAATCACGGTGTATCTGTAATCGTCGCAGCCAAACGAAAGTGATACGTTCGCCTTTTCTTTTCTGTTATAATTCACGACGTACAAAGCCGTGCCGCCTTTATAGTTAAAGCACCCCACGATGCAATCGTCGCCCGTAACCTTTTTAAGCTGTTTATACTCTCCCGAAGAAATAATCTCCTCGCCCGATTCGCCGTTCGTGATAATCGCTTTTGTCGCCGCCGCGCCGTGTACTATTATTCCGTCGTTTTCCGATTTCATCAGGTATTCGTCTACCGCTTTCACCTGTTCGTTGGCGCGTTTTGCGTAATAATACCAGCGGGTAAGATTGCCGTCCGCGCCGATAAGCCCGTTGCGGTTCTCAAAATCGTAAGTTCCGCCCTCTTCGTAAGCAAAATATATCGGCTGAATAAGCGGGAAGTACTGAATCGCTTTCGCGCCGTACGCAAGCGCAAGGTTTACGTCGTAAAGAAGCTCGCCTTCCGAGGGATACGGATCTACCGAAGGTATCCACTCGGCAAGGTCGTTCCATTGTCCGCCCGCCTGCAACATTCTCCAGAACGGCACGCCGTATTGTTTGGAATATTTTCTGTAAATCGAAAGCTGATTGTACATAAGCGCGGTGACGGTGGATTCGGGAGTATTTGCGGAGGTATAGGGATATTGCGTTACGGAAAGCATTCTCGGCTTCGCTTCCGCGAAAATTTTCTTTATATACGCGTCGTAAGCGATGGGATCGGAATACCCCCAGAAGTTATCCTCTCCCGCCCAGTAACCGTTGGCGTTCATATACATATCGAGTCCTTTACTTTCTTCGAGCGAGTAAAACGCGTCGGAGAAAACTCCGATATTGTCGAGTTGTGCCGTGAACGGTTCGTCGAACGAATGAAGCCCTATAAAGCTTTTATACTGCGACAAATCGGTAAGAATTTCCGCAAGAATTTTCTTGCCGCTTTCTCTGCCGAGCGCCATATCCCCGATGGCTACGTCGGAGGTATGCGTGCCGAGCTGTTCCATAACCCAGTATGAATCCACGAAATAGCCGATGCCGTACTTTTCGCAAAGCCTGAGCGCCGCGGTTATGTTTGGATTAGAACTGCCGTACGAGTGGCGGTCCATCGAATACGCGAACATATTGATGCCCGCTTCCGCTAAAACCTCGAAATAATAATCGGTTAAAAAGTTCGGCATATCGTTGCCGTCGAGGCTTCCGCCCGAAGCGTACGGAACGTAGAAGCCGCCTATCGGCATAACCTCTTCTCCGCCCATAATATCGTAATAAAGCGCGTCTACCTTGCCCGCTTCGCCCTTAACCGTTTCGGTATAAGCCATACCGTTTTCGTAAAGAGTTACGAGTTTTCCCGCCGCGCCGCCGTCTTTGCAAGCCGCAAAGCCCGCAGAAAGCACGGAAACCGCCGCAAGCGACAACGCCAGAATTCTCTTTTTCATTATTTATCCCTCCTTTTTATGAAGGTAATCGCAGCTCCCGCCGCCGCAAGAGCAGTAATCGCGGAAATCGTGCCGCCGAACACGCCGCTTCCGCAACCGCTTTTTTCTTCCGTAAGTTTTCCGTTCGCGAGCTTGTCGCCTATAAGGTCGCCGTCGTCCGTTTTCGTCGTATAGTCGTAGTCGGAAGCCTTGTCTATGCGGTTAGACTTATAATCGGGTGCGGGAATAACCTTTTTCACGCCCTCGAAATCGGTATTTCTAACCGAAAAATTGTCTATTTTGAACTGCGCGGCAGAGTTATATTTGATACCGTTTTTGCTTATCGTCTTTTCGCCGTTAGCGATTATGGCAACGTACCCCGTTTTAAGCGAACCCATATCGAACGCGAAATACGGCTCGCCCCACTCTTTTTCGCCCTCGAAACGGTAATAAACTTCTATAAGTCCGTCGTTCATAGCGAATTTAACGCTTACCGTTCTTTCCGAGATAAAATCTTTATCCCAAAGGCTGAAAGACGTGCCGTTATAGCCGTTGTGCATAGGAACTTCCGCTTTGGACGACCAGCTCCGCCCGTCAAACGCTTTATCGTAAACGACGTATCTCGCGCCGGCGTAATAGGTCGAGTGATCGACGTCCATAGGAATCCCCTCGAAATTCAGCCACGTTCCGTTTTTGATAACGTGGTCAAGGTTCACGTCGGAGGAATCGAGTCCGAACGCTATTCCGAACCAGCCGCTTATAAGCCCCGTAATGGTTTTGCCCTCGTACGTCGCTTCCGCGCGGAGGTCGGAAATATCGAAAGTCAGCTCGAAATTGCTGTATTTGTACCTCGTACTGAAAAACGCGCCCGCGGTGTTGTTGAACCAGAGCTTGCCGTCCGCAACCGAAAGATTAGTCGGCGCAAACGGAGAAGCGTCGCTGTGAGAATAGAACATATTCGCGTTATAGCCGTTATCGAACGTTTCAACGTAATCGACAGTTTCGGGCGCTTCGTAGCGATAACCGTAAATCTCCGTATCGCTTAAATAAATTTCGTTCGCGCCCGAAGACAGGAACGCCGCAAAGCCCGCAGCGTCTACCCCGAGCTTATATTCCTTATAAGTCCTGCCGTTTATTTTGAACGTAAGCTCGTTACTCGTCGTAACCTCCGCGCCCACGGTAAACTCCGAACCGAGCTTTATCGAAGGAAATTCGCGGGAGGCGTAAATATCCGTCGCCGCGCCCTCTTTGCGGTATTCCGCCGCGCCTATTTTAATACAACCCTTCCCTTCCGATACGGTTATGGCAAACGTGTTTGCCGCACCCTTTGCCGCGGTAAAACTGCCGAGTCCGAATATCGCGGAAAACTCTCCGCCTTCCGCAAAGCTTTTCGCGTTAAGGGTAATCGTTGCCGAAAACAGCACGGGAACGCCGTAATCTTTAAAGTTCGCGATATAGGCTTTCGCAACGAGCGAACTTTCCGTTTTATCGGGAGAAAAAATCGCTTTTCCGTTCTTCGCCGTGACGCCGTTTATAAAGAAATCGCCCGAACTTATTTTGTTTTCGCCTATCGAAGAAGCGGATACAACGAGCGAGCGGGAAGCCCCAGCGCTTGCCTTTTTCGCGCCCGTGCCGAGCGTCCCCGCCGCCGCGAAAAGCGCGAACGCGAACGCCATAACCGCCACGAATATTCTTATATAAATTTTCTTTTTCATTTTCCGGTTATCCTTTTAACGGTTACTCTTACGATTAAACGTTTTTCGACCACTCGTTCCAGTTTTCTTTTATGATGCTCAATATATCGTTCCAAAGAGCTTCCGCGTCTTTACGCGCCGCCGAGTTCGTCGTCCAGACCTTATCCGCAAACGCAAGACTTGCGAACTGATTAGTACTGCTGTTTATAAAAAGACGGGATTTGGTCATCGTGTTCGTAATCGCGGTAAGATTTTCCGCAAAATCGAACTGCTGCTTGTTCCATTCGGGAATTGCGGAAGCGTCGAAAGCGGAAGAATCCGCAAGACGAGCGGAAGCGGGAAGCTTCGTCGCTCTGTTATAAGCCGCTATGCCCTTATCCGAATAGAAATACTTCAAAAATTCTTTCGCGCCGTCCTTCGCGGGGGAATATTCGGGAATAAAAACGTATTGTTCGGAAGCGTTGTTATACATAATGGTTCTCGCTTCCTTTATCTTTGCAAAATCGTTTGCGGAGCAAAGTTCGCTTTTTTCCTTGCCCGCGTCCACTTCGTCTATAATCGCCGCAAGGGTGGAATCGCTCATAGAAGTGTTTTCAAGTTTTTCCACTATGCTGCTGATAACGGGGAATCTCATCATTTTGACGTTCGTCTTAGTGCCGGTGGACTCGTTCATAAGCCAGTTGCCGTTTACCATCATAATCGCGCCGCCGTCGAGATAAACCGCCTGCGCGTCGGTAAACGTACCCGTACTCGACCTCGAAACGGTGTCGGGCGTCAGAAGACTTTCCACGACTTCGAGCGCTTTGTATCTGCCGTCTTTCTTTTCAAACACTTCGCGCGAGGGGGAATTGCCGTTCTCGTCTTTTAACGCGAGCATATTGTTATAATAATAATCGAGTCCGTCGTACTGCGCTTCCCAGGTCATAACGGAATAGTTCCAGTAACCGTTGTTGTTCGTGTCGCTGTAAAGAATCCACGGATAGGGCTTGCTTCCGTCCTGCGCGTGAAGAGCGGCGAAGGTCGCGGTAAGACTTTCGAGTTCCTTCGTCGTTCTCGGAACTTTATACGTCGTGCCGTCGATATAGTCCGCGTTATAAGCTATTCCGCACCAGCCGTTTCCGTAAGTAAGAAAACGAGTCGTTCCGTCCGCTTCCTTAACGCCGTTAAGAAGGTAATCGTAATATTTTTGTCTTATGGTAAGGCTTTCGCCCTCCGCTTTGCTGTCCAGAACGTCGTCGAGCTTAACGAAATCGTCGTTATACTGATAAGTGTTAAGCATCGTGAAATACAAGTCGTAAGTATTGTTTTTCCCGAGTTCGAGGGTTTTGATGATCTGATTTGCCGTACCCGTTTCCACGGTCACGGTATATTCCGACTGCGCCGCGTTAAAGCTTTCGGCTATATCTTCTATAAAATCCGTGCCGAGTCCCGATTTCCAGAAATAAACCTGAATATCGGTAGAAGAATTTTGCGCGGAATCTCCCCCGCACGCCGCAAACGGAACGACGGCGGTCGCCGCCGCAAGTACGGTTGCCAGAAGCCTTTTTAGTTTTTTCATAATTCACTCCTTGTTCTTCACGCCGTTACGGCGCTGTTTTTGTTTTATTTAATCGTTTATGGCTTATAAAGCGGCTTTCGGCTCGCCGCTGTCGCGGCAAGACGAAAAGGACGAGTCCTTTTCTTTTCGTTAACGGGTTTTCCCAAAAAATTTACTTTTTTAACCCGTTCGTCCGAATTTTACTCTTTGATACCGCCGAGCGAAACGTTGTTCATGAGCGCGTTGTTAAAGCACGCGAACATTACGAGCGGCGGAAGCAGAGATATAAAGCACGCCGCGTACAGAATATCCATTCTCGATTCGTACGTCATATCCTGCTCGAAGAGATATATGCCGACGGCGAGAGTGGGAAGCTTCGGAAGGTATATGAGCGCGGTCGCGTAAGAGTTCCATTCGGTCATCCATAAAAGAAGAAATAGCGAACCGAACATAGTGACCGATTGCGGAAGCATAATCTTAAAATAAATCTGCCAATGATTCGCGCCGTCTATCTGCGCCGCCTCCGCGTAGCTCCACGATACGCCTTTGTAAAAGGCAAAGAAGTACATATAATAAATGGAGAACGCATTGAGCGACGTGAATATCATCAGCCGCGAATTGAGAAAATGCAGGTTATATAAAAGCTTATACATAGAAGAGGTAGAACCGTATATAGGCAGCGTGATTACCACCAGAACTATCAGATACACCGCTTTCGAGCCGAAAAATTTGTATTTCGAGGTGACGTAAGCCATCATAGAAGTAATCGTTATACAGAGAAACGGTCCGAGCATACAAAAATACAGACTGTTTAACAGCATATCGAGAAAGCTGTTTTTGTTCACCGAAAGCTTACTGAAAACTTCTATATAGTTATGCGGCGAAAGCTTGCCCGAAAAGCCGAACGGATCGACTTTAAGATCGAGAGAGCCTCTCATTCCCGAAAAAAAGCACCAGAAAATCATATAGACGTAAGAAAACGCGAACAAAGCGAATATTACGAAAACTATCGAGAACAGTACCCTTTCCGAAGGGGAACGTCTTTGAAAAATTCTTTTTTTGTCTTTCATATCTCCCCCCCCTCAATACGTCGTTTCTTCTATTCTCGAAACGAGGAATTTTCTTACGATAACCGCTATTATACAGGATACGGCGGTGAGCAGAAGTCCCATTGCCGAAGCCTGATACAGATAGCCCGAAGTCAGCGGATTCGTTGAACGCTGAACCCTTATATAAATCCAGTTAGCTACGGTCTGCGTATTGTAATCGCCGCCGTTCGCGAGCAAAAACACGTTACCCGATGCGCCGAATATTCCCGCAAGCTGTAACGTAACCATAAGCACGAAAGTCGGCCACACGAGCGGAAGAATTATCCCGAACATCTCGCGCGCCCAGTTCACTCCGTCGAGCCGCGCCGATTCTATAACCGAATCGGGGATTCTGGAAAAAGTGCCGCCCCAGACTATAAGATTGCCGGGGAAAGTAAGCCATATATAATTAAGGAATATCATTTTGTTGGCAAAATTCGGGTCTTTAAGCGGATCTACCAGCTCGTAATCTATACCCGATATTTTTTCGAGGAATTTCGGGAAGAAGTTTTCGGGCGAGCAGAACTTGATGAAAAAGAAACTGACCACGACCGCGGAAACTATCTGCGGCAGATAAAAAAGCACCCTGAACAACCTGTAACCGAAAATCTTTTTGTAAATAAAATAGGAAACGAAAAGACTTATCGGGAACATTATAATCTGTATACCGAACGTCTTGAAGGTGTTTGCGAAAGCAAGTTGCAGGTTTTCTACCGGATTGTTAGAACCGTTTTTTATCTTATCGAAAATCCACGCGAAGTTTTCGAGAGTGAAACGAAGTTCGCCCTTTTCCGGCAGTTGAAAAGCCATAAGAATAGAATTGAAATTAACGTAAACGTAGAAAATAAGAAAGGAGATAACGGGTACTATCATAAAAGACAGTATAAACAGCGTCTCCTCCGTCTTTTTCTTTTTTAAATTCTCATCCTTTTTTACCATTCGTTCTCCTCCGAACACCAACGTTTTCAATGGCAAACGGGCATAGTTCTCCCTATTTTTTTTGATTATAACACGCCCTACTTTACTCGTCAATATCCCAACTCGTCTATTTCTTACTCTCTATTATCCTGTTTTTCGCTGTATTGCGCTAAACGTTTTATTTCTTACTCTCGGTTATCCATAGTATTCTCTTAATTTGCCAAAGCATTTAAAAAAACCGCCCGCGTCTGATATAGTTTAGCGGGCAGCGTTACCTCAATGTAGAATTTTGGTTTATTTTACGATAGACAAATAAATCAAAGTTTAGCGAAAAACGCTTGACGATTTTAAGAACGGTAAAATGAATCAGGTTTTTTGCGACCGAACTAGATGTAAAATTTTCTGCGAGAAGAGTATACCGCGCCACCTTGATAATATACAAGCGCCGTGCTTCGCACGCCGTATCAAGGTGGCGCGTTTTGCACGGGGTTATGTCGGTAAAACAGGCTAAATTTCGTTAGTTTTAATCTAAACTACATATCTGTTATGTGCTTTTTGGGGTATATAATTCCCTCGTCCTAACAAACACGACTATAAAATCTTAACCTTATACCTACTTTTAAGCGGCTATCGCCGATTAAAAGTAACCGGTAGATTAAACGCGCGGCGGGAACGACCGCTAAACCGCTTTTTCGTCCCCGCCGCTTTCCGCGTTTTACACTCTCTCTCATATTTTTCCCTTTTCTTTACACGCCGAAAAACGCCGCTTTTCACCTCGGCGTTTTTTTTGTACTTGTATGCCTTTCTCTTACGCGCTCATAAACAGTTCCCGCATCGATAACTGTTTCGGCTTGTAATTAAGTATATCTCTCTCCCGGCTTATCACGTCGTCGAATAATACCACCTTTTCAACGTAGTCGAACATCTCTCCCGCTATATCCCTGTCCTTTACCTTTATACACACCTCCGAAGGTATCCCCCTCGAATATACTATCTTCTCTCCCGATTTAGATATATCCTTCAACAGATAGTTTATCGTATTCCCGTGCGTTATCTCCTTTTCGTTTACAGGTCGGAAATCGTTCCTTCCGAATCCGTCCTCGAAAAACGTATTTATCCTTGTTATCGTAATCTTACCGCTTTTCTTGTTGTAGTCCTTCTTTTCGTAAATATTCCCTATCATCTCTCCGTCCGGTATATACATAAGCGCGTGAAAGTGTAATCTCTCCGTTTCCGGCGCGTTCTCGAATACTCCCATATATCTCCACCTTCTCCTTGTATGTAAGTTAGATAAACACTTTCTTAACTTCTTTCTGAAACTCTCTTCCGTCTGCTTTTTATCGTCGTAGGTAAACGTTACGAAGTAATTCCAACGATTAAGGTATGCTTTTCCCGAAAAGCACGGATTTCCGTAATATTTCGGAAGAGGAGATAGCAAAAAACGAGGAATGGTTAAACAATTATCCCCGCGGAGTCTAAATTACCATACGCCCCAAGAACTTTTTGATTACTATCTTTCGTTAATAGATTAAAATTTTTTGAAAAAACGTAATTATTTCTTGACATATACGAAGGGTATCTCGATTATTATTCTGCGAGCGATTCGTCTACGACGACGTTCGCTTCTTTATACGCCGAAAGCAAAGCTTCTTTCACCTTCTCGTGCGACACCCTGATTGTAATTTTGGATAAATCGAGGTCGTCGAACGCGCCGCCGAATCCTGCCATAAACAAGCTTGACTGCTGCATTTTTAATACTATCGTTTCAAGATTGTCGCAACCTTTGAAAATTCTGACGCCGAAGTATACGACCGAACTCGGTATCACGACGGTTTTCATGTTTTTTGCGTTTTCAAAAGCCCTCGACTTAATCCCCGTCACGGTGCGAAAATTTCCGTTGTCGTCGAACGAGGAAGCAATCTCCACGGTTTGGGGAGCTTCTCCTTTATACCCCTTTACAAAACCGTATCTTACGGTATCGAACTGCGCGCCCGTAGTCGTTTCGTAGGCGTACTTAATCTGAAATTCGACCTTATCGGGAGGATTGATTTTATCTTTTATAACTTTGGTATAAAGAAAATACCCTCCCGCGGCTATCGCCGCAATAAGAACGAGTCCCCCTATCAACGTACATAATTTTTTTATCATAAACGTACCCCCGCATAATTTTTTTAAGCAGAGCCGCCCGTGATAAACGCGAACGGCTCACGCTTTTTGCTAATGCACTACATAGCACAAGTTCATCTTACATTCCGGTTCAATCCAGTCGAAAACGTACGAATTATCTATCAGTATATAGTACGTATTGAGCGTAGTCGACGAGGTCGTAAGATTTTTGTCGAAAGTCAGTTCTATCCTTCCTTCATGCCCCGAAGCAATCACGTTTCCGAAGCTGTCGAACACGGTTATCATCAGGTTGCTGTTAAAAAGCAAAGTGCGCGGCGACTGTCCTTCTTCGATCGTGATATACCACCAGTAATGCGGAAGCCCCCAGAAAGACGACTGTACTTCCTGCCACGCCCTGTCGGGTACTTTGTTGAACACTTGGCTCCCCGGAAGGTTCTTGTTGTACTGATGAGAAACGCCCGCCATAGTGCGCACGACGTATACGTCGAGTTCTTTTTCTTTACAAATCCAGCCTCCGTTCTCGTCGGTATAACCTGCCGCGTCTTTCAGAGATTCAAATTCTATGTACTCCGATCGTTCGTCCACTCTTCCGATAAGATTTATGAAATGTCTTTCCACCCACATTAGTTCTTTGCCGTCTTCGTAAGTATCATATTTATAAAACCCGTAACTTTCGTAGCCTTGCCACCTTGCAAGCGCAGTACCTTCGTAAGAACCGACGCGAAGCTCCAACGCCCATTCGAGGTGAAGTCCGTTCTGTCCTATCAGGTTTCCTATATAATCCTTTGCGCGGGCGGCGTATTTGAAATTATCGGGATTATAACAAAGCCTTACGGTATTATCGTTTTCGGTTACGTCTCCCATAATAAATATACACGCCGAAGGATCTATGATATACGGATCGTTGTACAGAGTTTCTTCGTAAACGCCTTCCTGACTGCAATACCACAACCCCTTTAAGTTCATTTTAGTGCGTTGAACGGGTTGCACGAGATTAAACGGTTTGCCTTCCGAAACGGCTTCCGCCCAAACGCCGTCTTCGCTTGCGGCGATTCTGACGCGAACGAGATACGCCCCGTTTTCCGTGGGGAAAACGGAAGAATATTTTGCATCGTCTTCGCCCGCGGCTTTGTATTCAAAGCCGATCGCGCCGTTTTCCGCCGTGAGTTCGCTTCCTTTTAAAACTACTTCGTCCTGCAAAACTTCGTAGCGTTCGCCGCCGAGCACGAGAGGCGTGCCGTCGTTTTCTTTATCGGGAATAGCTTCTGCCGTTATGGATATTCCGCGCGACTTTGCAACCGTTTCCTTTGAGTCGTCTTTCTTTAAGTCGTCTTTGCAGGCAGCGAGTAAAAAGCAAATTGCCGACAAAATTATCGCCGCCGATATAATCGATTTTCTGTTTTTCATTTACATCTCCTTTTCGGGCGTACGAGGGAACGCTTTGAAAGCGTTCCCTCCCGTCCCCGATAGGTTTAACTTTTTATTATTCTGTTACGGTAACCTTTACCGTCCAGTACGTGTCGGGATTGCCTACGGCGCGGAACACAACTTCATACTCTCCGGCAACCTCGTAATTAAGATTGCCTTTATCTACAACGTAGTGCGTACCGAGAGTGAGCATTTGTGCTTCTTCCGAGCCGAACAGTATGCCGTACACCTGAATTTCTTCGGGATTCGGCTTAAATTCGTCCCCTATTTTGTAATTCGCGTATATTTCGTAGTTACCCGTCGTAAATCCGGAATCCGCGGTTTCAAGACTCGTAAAATACTTCACCGTTTGAGGATCGTGTACGGCAATAGTGATTTTTGCGGTAAATTCAGGACACGTTTTCGGTATAAACTTAACTTCGTACCTACCGACCTGATTATAATTTAACCCGCCGTAATCTATCGTAAAGTCTTCGCCGTAAACAAGCTCCTTTCCTTCCTCCTGCCCGACGACTAACGCATAAAACGTGGAAGCGGTCAAATCGTATTCGGGTTTACCCATAACGTATCCCGCAATCAACGATCCTTCACCGTCCTCGCTTATATCCCTGATGTCGTTCGGCAAATTCAATCTCATTTCGATATAATCGCCTTCTTCAAGCACTCGTACGATAACTTTTGCGTATACGTCGGGCTGACCGATTGCCGTATAAGTTACCGTATAAACGCCGCGAACGTCGTAATTCAATCCGCCGTCGTCTATCGTAAAGTCTTCGTTAAGCACGAGCTGAACTTCCTGATCCGTTCCTTTGCGATAACCGAATACGTTTATCTGCGCGGGTTCGGGACGATACTGATCGTCGGGTAAAACGTTCAGACAGTACGCGCCGTTAAAATACATGCCCGATTCCGGTCTTGCAGAGATGTGTTCCAGCCCGTCGCGGAATTTCGCAAGTACGACCATTCTCTCGTTCACGGTAAAGGTGTGCTGCAAATCGCTTGAAATCAGTTCGGGATTTTGCGTAGAGTAGTCGAACCACCCCACGAAAATCACGCCGTTGTTCGGTTCTGCCGTAAGCGTTATCTGCGTTCCCTTTTCCACGTGTATGCCGTTGCCGAACGAGGCAATTTCGCCGTTCATTTTAATCGTGCCGTTTCCTTCGGCAAAAGCTATAAAGCTCGGCTTCTCTTCAAACTTCGCAAGAACGGTCATGTTGTCGTTTACCGTAAAGGTATGTTGCGCGTTGTCTGAAATAAGCACGGGAGTTTGCGTGGAGTAATCGAACCAGCCGACGAAATCGAACATACCCTGATACGGCACGGCGGTAAGCGTTATCTCCGTTCCGTTTTCAACGTTTCTGCCGTTATACAAATCCACCTCTTGACCGTTCTCCGTAAAATATCCGCTTCCTTGCGGCGAAATCATCACGTTAAACCGCAACATTTTCACGACCTTTATCGTAATGGTCGCTTTAATCGTCTGATTCGCAACGTAGGTATAGGTAACGGTATAAACGCCTTCTTTGCTTGTGTCGAATTTTCCGTCATCGCCGTAATTTATCGTGCTGTTTATCGTGTACTCGCGACCGGAAACGAGTTGCAGGAACTCTTCGCCGGACTTGCCGTAAACCGCTACTCTTTCCGGATAAGCGTAGAACTCGTCGCCCGTATTTACCTTATATTCGGTAACGAATACGCCTTCCTCGTCGGTATAAAAACCGCTGTCCTCGCCCTTGTCGAGTTTAAGTTCGGTAACGGATTTTCTGAATCTCGCAACGAGGTGAAGGTTTCCGGTGCTTAAATCGCCCTGTCCCACGTATACCTTCGCAACGTACTCACGTTCACCCGAAACGAAGAAGTGTTCTACGGCGTCGAACCAGCCGACGAAATCGTATCCCTCTTTCTCTCTAACCGTGATACTCACCCTCGAATCGTCGGGCAAATCTTCAAAACGAAGTTCCGTTTCGGAAGGATGTTCCACGAATTCGCCGCCGCCCTCGATAATCGCCGTAACGGTGAAAGACGGCTCGAATTTAGCGTAAATTTCGGTGTCCTCGTTCACGGTAACGGTATAGGTTGCTTCGGAAGAAATAAGGTTTTTGCACTCGTCGTCGGCGAACCAGCCCACGAATTTAGCGTAATCGACGATAGTCTTTGCAGTAAGCTCGAACTTATCGCCCTCTTTGCCGTTAACGCCGAGCATATTGTCTTCTAACACCGTGCCGTCCGGCAAGGTCATCTGTATCACGCCGAATCTCAAAGCGGTAGCTCTTAAAGAAACGCTTCCTTTTTGCGCGAATTTCGCATAGATATAGGTATCTTCGGTTATCGTGAACGTTTCGGTAGCGTTTGCGGAATAGAATTTCTTATTGCCGGAGTTATCGTGCGCGATATACCAGCCGTCGAACCTGTAATCGGTATCGGGAACGGCGGTACGCGTAATCGTTGCGCCCAAATCCACCATTTCCTGATAGCCGTCGGGATCTTTTACCACGACTACGCCGTTCTTTTCGATAACGCCGTTCAGCATACCGTCAGAAGATTGTTCTATATGAGTATACGTTTCGGCTTGCGGTACGATTACGGTAAGCGTCGTTTTAACGCTTTCGTCGTACTTATAAGTAACGGTAATTTCGTACGTGCCGGTCTTCGAGTAATCGACGTTGCTCGCGTCTACCACGTACTCGCTCTTATCGAGAATACGTCCCGTATCGGTAATAACCGTCATCTTGGACAAATCCGCTTGAACTTTATCGTTCGGGCTGTAATTGAAATTATTGTATTCAAAGCCCTCGCATCTGACCGTAAGACTCTTAACGGCTTCCGCAAACACGGCTTTAATATGCACGTCTTTGCCTTCCTGTTTGAATTTGAAGCTGTTTTCGAGCGATAAAGGCTCTTCGGAAACGTTGCCGTTTTCGTCTACAGAATACCAGCCGACGAATTTATATCCCTCGTCGGGCGTAGCGACTATTTCTCTGTATTCGCCTCTCCTAAACGCGCCGAACACGTATTTTTTGCCGCTTTCCGTCATCTCCGTTTTGCCGTAACTCGTACCCGACACGGGTTCTACTATAGAACCTTTAAGCGAGCCGTTCCCGTCGAATTCCACCGTAAGCGCGGCGTATTCCTTGAAAATCGAAATGCTTATCGTTCTGTAATAAGGTTCGCCGTCCCTGAATTTTGATTTGAACTTGACGTTGTACGTGCCTTCTTTGCCTAAATCCAGCCCGTCGTAATCTATTTCGTAATCGCCGTAATAAAGAGGAATAAGTTCCAAATCTCTGCCGTCCGCCGTTCTGCGAAGTCCCTTGACCTCTACGCGGAACACGTCGATTTTCGCCTCGTTCGGTCTGTAATACAACAACGATTCCAGCTCTCCTTTTTCGCTGCTTTCGTCAGCGGGAATGCCCGATTCGCCGGGGAACAGCCACAACTGATACACGCCTCTTAAGGACGAATACAAGTCTCTTACCCTGAACAACGCGATAACGGTTAAATCTCCCAGATTTCCGTTAAGTTCGTAAACTTTTCTCGAAGACAATTTTTCGCCGAGTATCCCGCCGTCCGTATCAAACCTGTACCAACCGTCGAACTCCATTTTGCCGCCCTCTAAACCTCTGTCATCGTCGAAAGGATAAGCTTCTAACCTGAACGTATCGGTTGCGCCGGTCAAAACAAAAGTCTTGTCGCTTACGTGTTCCTGATTGTTGCCCACGCGGAATCTGCCGCCGTAACTTGCAAACGCACGGAGATTTGGGATTTTTTCGGAAACGTGAATAACGACCTCGGTCGCGAGATTTTCGTTTCCTTTGGCAACGAAGCCGACGCGATAATCGCCTTCTTTGTTAAAGTCGAGCGCGTCCTGCCCTATTATATTATACTGATGCGGCGGGAGCAAAACGTATCTGCTTTCTTCGCCCGCTTCTTTAAGAATTTTAACCGCGAGCTTGCCGACGTCTATTTTCTGCGGATTACCCGTTCTGACGAACACTTCGGTAGCCGCTCTGCCGTCCTCGAACGCTTCGGGGAAATTAGAAGTTCCGGGGAAGCACCACAACTCTTTTGCGCCTTCGAGCTTTGCTTCTGCCCGAGCAACTATATTATGGTTACCTTTCGCGGTGATGAACATAATCTCGTCGGTAGAAATCGGCTCGTCGTCAACGACTCCCGCAAAGCACTCGAACCAACCGGAGAACTTATAATCTTCGGGAATGCTTACGGAAAATCTTAATTGTCCTGAATACATTCCCGTGTCGATCGTCTTTTTCTCGCCTCTCTCTATCTTCTCTATCCGCGAGTACCTATCACCAAAAGTCGGCGATCCGATCTCCGCGGACATATCGCAGAAATCTTCCACTTCTATGGTAAGTTTGTTAATAACTGTGTAGTTTCTGAACAGAAACAGCGACAAAGTTTCCGTGTAGAACGAAATTTTTTCTCCGCTCGACGGGAATAAAACCTTTTTCGGAGCCGCGTCGTCTTGCTCCTGAAATATCGTATAGTCTTCCACCCCTTGGATAGGTGCGGGTACTTCTATCAATAAGGTCTCTTTCGGCTGAATTTTTTGTCCGTCAGAAACGAGATAAATATCTATCGCCGCAATATCCGCGTCGTCGGAGGAAAAATATGCTTCGGGCAATTTTTTGATTGCCTTTTTAACCCTCGCCTCGGAAAGGCTTAATCTTTCCGTCACCAGCGTTACGCCCTTATCGAACTCCTGTCCGGAAACGGTGATACCGAGATCGCTTGTAAGTTTCCTCGGTTTTTCTTCTTCCTTTTTACAGCCTGCCGCAAACAGCATGCACAATGCCAGCAACAGCGTAAAAACGTACAATAGTTTCTTCCTTGTCATAATACTCTCCTTTATATAAATTTTATTTCAAATCGCGGCAAGTTTTCGCGACCTAAAACCTTAACGAATTTTCGGGCATCGACGGGCGGAACGAACGCGCCCGCCGCCCCCTTTTTATTATTCGGACTTTTTGAACAGTCCTTTAATCGCGGCGATTAAATCCGCAAACGTTTTTTTCTTTACGACGAACCAGAAAATCGCAAATCCTCCGAGTCCCGTAACCGCTACGGATCCGATTGCTATACCCGCAATCGCTCCGCCCGAAAGTCCCGTCTTTTCTTCGGGGGCTTCCGGCGTTTCCGGATTTTCGGGCGTTTCGGGAACGCCGGGCGACGACAAATCTTCGTACACGGCGGTAAGCGTTGTTTCTCCCTTTACGGTAAACTTATAAATCTTCTCGGTGCCGACGACTTTTCCGCTTGCGTCTTTCCACCCTTTGAACTCTTTCCCTTCTTTTTCTTCCGCAGTTACGGTGACTTCCTCGCCTTCTTTACAGACTTTGCTTTCGCCGTTTACCGTCACGGTATACGTGACGATTTTTGCTATAGAAAGGTCTGTTATTTCATTGCCGTCTTTATCGAAATGCTTGCCGCAAACGGTGCAGTCTTTATGCGCCTTCGTGCCTGATTTTTCCGTTGTTGCAGGAATTTCGGGTATCCAGCCGCCGTACGTATGCTCGGTAAAATCAATATCGACTTCTTTTTCTTGCGCCTTAAACGCGGTATTTACAAAAGTTGCGGTGTATTTCTTTTTGCCTTTTTCTTTGCAGGTCGCCGCTTTTATTTCCGTTTCCGTCGCGGTTACCGTTTCGCTTTCTATATGCGTTTTATCGTGCCTACATACTCTTTCCGCCTTGCAAGTATCGTCGCTCGTCCAGGTGTATTTTGCTTCGCCGTAGTCGTGACCGAGTTTTTCGCCGTATTCAGCGCCGCATACCGAGCAAACCGCTTTCTTTTCGCAAGTTGCCGTTCCGCCCGAATGATTTGCTTTATCCAAAATCTCGGAGCAACCGGCGTACGTACATTCGTGATAATGATACGTTCCGTCTGCAGAATTGCGCCATTCGCCGCCGGCCGTATGCTCGTAATGCCCTGCGGGAATTATTATATATCCGCATTTCGTACATTTTACGGGATTCGTTTCGTCGGGCTTTGCCCTGTCAGGCGTGTGCGCTTCTACGTTTAATTTGTTATCGCAAGTCGAACAGGTATCCCAATGCCCCGTGCCGTCTTTTCCGCCGTATTTCGTTAAGTTATGCGCGGCTGTTCCGCCGTATTCAGCGCCGCATACCGAGCAAACCGCTTTCTTTTCGCAGGTTGCCGTTCCGCCCGAACAAGTGCCGTTTTCTTTATGAGCGCTATTTCTCTTACAAGTGCGGGTATGCGTTCCGTCGCCGTTACTTACCCAAGCGCCGTAGTCGTGGTCGCCGTTCGCGGGTATCGTAAGGTCGGTTGTTTCGTTTTTGCCTTCGTCAAAGTATTTTCCGCAACCCGAGCAATGGTAATGCGCTTTCACACCCGGTGCCGAGCAAGTTGCGGGAGTTGCCGCAACCAAATCGCCGTAGTCGTGACCGAGTTTTCCGCCGTATTCCGCGCCGCATACCGAACAAACCGCTTTCTTTTCGCAAGTTGCCGTTCCGCCCGAACAAGTGCCGTTTTCTTTATGACTGCTATCTCTTTTACAAGTGCGGGTATGCGTTCCGTCGCCGTTACTTACCCAAGCGCCGTAGTCGTGGTCGCCGTTCGCAGGTATCGTAAGGTCGGTTGTTTCGTTTTTGCCTTCGTCAAAGTATTTTCCGCAACCCGAGCAATGGTAATGCGCTTTCACACCCGGTGCCGAGCAAGTTGCGGGGGTTGCCGCAATCAAATCGCCGTAGTCGTGAACGCCGGTTGCAGGGATAGTCAACGCTGCTTCGGTTGTTTCGTTTTTGCCTTCGTCAAAAAACTTTCCGCAATCCGAGCAATAATAATGCGCTTTCATACCGGGTGCCGAGCAAGTTGCGGGAGTTGCTTCGATAAGCGCGCCGAAATTATGGCTTACGGCAACGGTAACGGTTGCAACGCCGCTTGCCAGATAGTTTTCGTCTTCCGCGTATCTTACTTCGTATTCGCCTGCCGCAAGATTTGTAATCGTACTTGACGTGCATTTCGTATAATCCGCGTCGCCGACTTTTTTGTATTCCATCGCGGTTGTAACGCCGACGATTGTTCCGCTGCCGTCCCTGCACGAAATCGGGTTGGCGAAAAATCCGACGGGAGCTGATTTCTCTGCCTTGTTAATTAAAAATTCTTTGGTGAAACTGCCTTCATACGCGCCCTTACCCGTGACGGTAACGACGTAAGTACCCGCGTCCACGGGTTTGCCGCCAAAATCCAACGCGCCGCCTGCGCCCGCTTTTACCGCGTAACTTACTTCGTAATCTGTGCCTCGAACAAGCGTTCCGCCGAAAGTCGGTTCTTGCGCCGTTTCGTTGTATGCTTTCCCCGTAAGGTCGGTAACAGGCACAAGAGCTTCTGTTATCGCCGCCGCGGTCGGTTTTGTAAATTCATATTCTCTCGAATAAAACCAATCCCACGAGTAATTGTCCTCTACCCAAGCCTTTCCCTTTTCCGTCCAGTTTTCCCCGTTTACCGTAAGCGTTACGCCGTTTTTATCAAGCACGTGAGTAGTGTTGTCGGTACGAATCTGAACTTCGTATCTGTACTTTCCTTCCGCGAACGTATCGTCGTCACTCCATATCCATTCGCTTCCGTCATACTTTTTCCACCGATGCGTACCTAAATTTACCTGTAAACCGTCCGCTATATCTAAAGTCGGCCGTACAACGCTTTTCCCATAGCCGACTACTTCGTCGATATTCGAAGTAGCATGAATTTCGCTTATTTTTATGCGGTCGTCGGGGTTCGTGATCGTATCGGCAATCGTCAATGTAATTTCGGCGGTAGTCGACGTACTGTCCGTAACTCTGATTACGAGGGCTGCGTTTGCGCCTAACGCCGTCGGCGTTCCCGAAACCGTACCGTCTGCCGCCACTTCAATCCAATCGGGACCCGTCACCTTTGAGAACGTGTAAGGCTTTGTACCGCCCGTCGCTCCGGAGGCAACAGAAAACGCAGGTATGGCTCGCCCTTCATAAACTTTTTTCAAATCCCAAGTATTATTTTTAATAAACCCGACGGGCGCACCTATCGGAGCTGTAATTTCATATTCTCTCGAATAAAACCAATCCCACGAGAAATTGTCCCCTACATATGCCTTTCCCTTTTCCGTCCAGTTTTCCCCGTTTACCGTAAGCGTTACGCCGTCTTTATCAAGCACGTGAGTCGTGTTGTCGGTACGAATCTGAACTTCGTATCTGTACTTTCCTTCCACGAATATATCGTCTTCGTTCCATATCCATTCGCTTCCGTCATACTTTTTCCACCGATGCGTACCTAAATTTACCTGTAAACCGTCCGCTATATCTAAAGTCGGCCGTACAACGCTTTTTCTATAGCCGACTACTTCTTCGATATTTGAAGTAGCATGAATTTCGCTTATTTTTATTCGGGTATCAGTCCCTTCCGCGTGAGCGTTTGGCGCAGGGCTTGCAAAAGCAATGCCGAGCGCAAAGGCAATGCACGCCGCCAACCCGATTAAAACTGCAATAAGTTTTGTTGTGAGTGTCCGTTTTTTCGTCATAATAACGTCTCCCTTTATTTTTTTTACAAAGCGCGATACCTTCGCGCGATATTCCTTACAAAATTTTTCTGCGCTGTCCGTCGGCGCGGATTCAAACTTTTTTCGCGTATGAAATTTTTTAAAATATAGTCTTGATTTTAGCGCGGGGTTATGATACAATATGTACTGTCAAAGAGAAAAAATTTTTTCGGGCGGTTTTCCCCGATAAATTTTTTCGGGCGTTGGCGAACTCTGTGTCAGCCCGATTTTAATACCCCGTTTTGCGGCGTTTTTTTTCTGCCGAAAAATTTTGCAAAACGCTTTCAACGGTATTGATTATAGCGTAAAACAAAAACTTTGTCCCCCACCCAAACCCCCAAAAGGTGGGGAAAAATTAAAAAAATTTTTAAAATTTTTCGATTTTTTTTAAAAAGGGTGGGGAAAAAGGTGGGGAAATTCTTTTTTTACCCCGCAAGAAGGAGTTTTATGATAAAGAGAATTATTTCGGTTTTTTTCGCGCTCGGTTTTTCGTTCTGCACCCTTTACGGTTGCAAAAAAAACGGCTCTTT
Organism: uncultured Clostridia bacterium; assembly: GCA_934271275.1. Classification (GTDB taxonomy): domain Bacteria; phylum Bacillota; class Clostridia; order Christensenellales; family Borkfalkiaceae; genus UBA1259. The sequence continues at coordinate 44,930 of CAKQRD010000011.1, forward strand.
TTTGGATAAAGAGTCGCCCGTGACGCTCGAACTCTGGCACGTATACGGCGAACAGGCAGACTCGCCTATGGAAAGATATATAAACGAGTTCAACTCCACCGTCGGAAAAGAAAAAGGTATCGTCGTTTCTATAACCTTCGTTTCCAACGCCTCGCAGGTGGGCAAACAGTTGGCGGACGCACAGCAAGGTAAAGCGGACGTGCATTTGCCCGACCTGTTTTTCTGCCACACGAGCAACGCGGTAGAGTTCGGCACGCAACACCTTATCGACTGGAAACAAAAGTTTTCCGAAGAAGAACTTTCGGAATTCGTGCATGCCTTCGTTTCGGACGGTACGGCAAACGGCAAGCTTTGCGTTCTGCCCGTTTCCAAGTCCACGCATTTGCTGTTTCTGGCGGGTAATGCTTTCAACAGATTCGCAGAAGAAAAAAACGTGTCTTATAAAGACCTCGAAACGTGGGACGGGTTCTTCCGCACCGCGGAAAAATACTACGAGTATTCCGGCGGCAAGCCGTTCTGCGCGCTGGACTATCTCCTCCGCTCCGTAGAGTTAGACGCGATAAGCCGCGGCGCAAAAAATTTCTATACCGCAAACGGCTGGTATAAAACTAACGACCTTATTCTTAATTCCTATAAAAAATTCGCGCTCGCAATCGCCAAGGGGCATATAGTCGTTTCCGATTTGTATTCTAACACGCAGGTCATGACGGGACAGACCGTTTCCGGCATTTCTTCTTCTGCGGCGGTTCTTTATTACAACGATAAAATCACTTACCCGGACAACTCGCAAGAAGATACCAACCTCAAAATTTTGCCCGTTCCGCAATCCGGCGTAGAAAAACTCGCCACGCAGGCGGGCGTGGGGCTTTGCGCTTATAAATCGACCGAACAAAAAGAAGAAGCGCAATTCGTTTTCGCCAAATGGTTCACGGAAGAAAAACGCAACCTCGATTTCGTTGCAGAAACGGGGTATATGCCCGTCAAAAACGGCGCGTTCGATAAGCTTGCCGAATACCCGTTCAGAACGGAGGCGTTCCGCGATACTTACGCCGCCCTTAAAACCACAAGAGATTCCTGCAAGTTCCTTTCGGAGCCGACTACGGAAAACTACTTCCCCAACACATACCTTTTATACGGCAATATACGCAACGTGCAAAAACAACTTAAAGATAAACTTGCCGCCGGCGAAACGACGGACGACGTCGCGCAGGAACTTATCGATTTATTCTTAAAGACAGGCAGCTGATTTTATGAACGTTTTTAAAAGCATTAAAAACCTTAAAAACAGAAAAACTTCTATGCGGCGCAAGTTGCTTTTTTATATGCTTGCGCTCGCCGTCGTCGTTCTGGCGTTTTTGTCGTGCGGACTGTTCTTTCTCGGTCATTTTTCAACCGCAAAGCACTCCGCCGTCAATAACCTGTCTTTTCAGATGAAAATTTTTGAAAGACAGGTGTCCAAATACTTCGAGGACATGACGAGAATGGCTAACTCGCTTTCCGATACCGTCGCTCAAAAGTCAGAAGAGTTCCTGTCCGAAAAAACGCGACTTTTTCCGAACTCGACGATAACCCGTCGCTTATAGCCGAACTTCAGGAACGTCTTTTCGATAAGCTCGGCACGGAACTGCTTAAAACCGATTGCTCCGGCGCGTTCGTTATGCTTAACGCTACCGTGAATACCGGGTTAGTCGGCTCGGAAAACTCTAAAACGGGGCTGTACTTTCAGCGCGCATCTCTCAACGAGGCGGACGAAACTCTGCTTTTATACCGCGGCATTTCGGAAATAGGGCGCGCTAACGGCGTTATGCCGCACCGTAAATGGCGGCTCGAATTTAACGTGGAAGAAATTCCCGATTACGGAACGTATCTTAAACATACCGCGTCCGATACCGAAAAAAAACCGTTTCTGACAAGCTTTTCCTTTCTTCACGGCACTTCGGAAAAAACTCTGCACTTCGTCGTTCCCGTGGTCGGGAGCAATAAAGAGGCGTTCGGGTTCTGCGGGTTCGAGATTTCCGCCAACTACTTTAAAAAACAATTCGCGCAGTCTACGCAATTAGCGCATCTTACCTGTATGCTCTTTCCCGAAAACGGCAACGTTCTTAATCCGGATGACGGGTTCTCGGCGGGCATTTACGGCGGGTACTACCTTCCCCCGCAAGGCGAATTGACCGTCACCGACCTCGGCGACGGATTGTGCGCATTAAAAGGCGAGTCTTCTTTTGTCGCCAAGGCGCAAACGACGGATATCTGCGGTGAACGATACGTTCTGCTCGTTGCGTACCCCAAAGAAGAATACGACAAAGAAGTCGCCAACAACGTCGTTTCCGTAGTGCTTCTTTTGCTCCTTCTCGTCTGCACAACCTTTACCGTGTGCGTGTTCTTTAGCAGAAAATTCTTAAAACCGTTGCTTAAAGGTATAGAACAGATTCAGAATATGGAGCATAAAGACGCCGAATCGCAGTTTCTGGAAATCGAAGACCTTTTTGCGTTCCTTGCCGAGCAAGACAGGCAACGCGACGAGGAAGCGGAAAAATTACGCGTGCGCTGCGACGAACAGGGCAACCTGATAGAACAAAACCGCACGGAAATAGGCAGGCTTGCATACTCGCGCAAAGCGGAGGTCGCGCCCGACGATTACGACGTCTTTAAACAGGGACTTATCACCCTCACAAAAACGGAAAAACAGATTTTCGCACTCTATATCGAAGGGTGTTCCGCAGAAGAAATTATGACGACGTGCAACATTCAACAAAGTACGCTCAAATATCACAACCACAATATTTTCAGCAAACTCGGCGTTTCTTCGAGAAAGCAAATGCTCCGTTACGCCGCTTTGTTAAGGCAAGAAAATTTAGAAAGCTTGCAACGCGCAAAGCAAACCTGATTATATAAGGTATTCCCCCTCTCGCGGGCGGGCGCGATTATTTTTGATTGTAGCCCCTCTCTCGCGGGCGGGCGCGATTATTTTTGATTGTATTCCCCGCGTGGAGATTTGTTTTGATTGTCCCCCCGCGCGGATATTTTTTGTTTGTATAAAATTTCCCCCGCCGCGCGTTGACTGCGCGGCGGGGACGAACGCTAATCCGCTTTCCCGTATATGCACTATATCGCACAAATCCCTTGCGTCCGCGCCCCAACTTTCGGGGCGTTGTTCGTCCGTTATTACCTTTACGAACGGGTAATTGTCCACCGTGGCGGAATGCCGAACCATTTTAAGCCAACTGTTAAACAAGTCGTTCTTCTGATTCGCGCCGCCGTCCTTTTTCTTCTTCTCCGCGTTCTCTATACTGTTCCCGCGTTCCTTTCCGACCTCGGTTATTACCACAACCCCGAACTCGAAGCTGTCTTTTCTCGGGTTATAGGCAAGCACCTTTTTACCGAGCCGTAACGAATCGAAGTCGAGTATATGCGCGTGGCGGAAGAAACTATCTAAAAGTCTGCTGTCCCGCTTGAAAAAGTCGGTATCCCACGCGGGGAAGTTACCTATATCCGACAATATGCTATCCGTCCTTATGGAGTAGTTAGAGATAATGAGCGAGGACTGTATTAGACTTCGGTTCCGTAATGGCACGAATTTTATTCTTTTATATATTTTTAATCCTCTATAATTATCGTTAAACCCTTTTAAAAAACCGCATTTTTACTGACGATTTACTAAAAACATATCACAATGATACTTAACAATACATAAAAATAACGTGCGATACAGGGTTTCCCTCATATTGCACGTTACTCTTGTTTTTACTGTTACAGTGACATTATCTTGCCGCTAATTCGCTATTTCCGATTAAATATAAAAAAGCAAATGCCGGAATTCTATACAACGATGTTTGCTCTCTTTGCAACAATCCATAATCTGTATTTTCTTTGCTTATCACATATCCCGGCGTTCCTTTTATCCCGTAAAGAACTATTCCGTCATCGTCTTTTATCGTAGCTCTGTTACGCATTTTTGCCTCGATATATTGCAACGGTTCTCCCGCATACTGTACGGCAATATCTATTTCCGCGCCTTTTGCATTCCTGATATAACCGACATCGTATAAACTATTAAAGTTAAAATAATAATCCTTAACGTGTTTAAAGACCGATGTTTCCGTAGCATATCCCAACTCTTCCGGCTTAGATACAATGTCCGCACCAAGGACGATTGCCGCTCGAATCCCGCTGTCCGCTACATATATCTTATTTTTGCTCTTTAATATTCTCTTTCCATCCGTATTCAACTGCTTACCTATATTAATAAGGTTTGCACTTTCTAAATATCTGATATACTTTTCAATCGTAGGCTTCGATACGCCTTCAAATTCCTTACTCATTGCATCCACGTTAATCACGTTCGAACTGTGATAACATAAATATACAAACACTTTTTCCAGCTCATCAACGCTTCGTATATCGTATACTCCCGGTAAATCGTGTTTTATCGCACGTTCTATCACATCCTCTCTCAAAACCCTTTGCGCATACGCTATATCTTCCGTATTGACAAACTCGGGAAATCCTCCTATCTGCAAATACTTTATCAAATGAATTTGCAAATCGCTGAGCATCATTATAATACGAGTCTGTTCCTGTCTGGATAACTCGTGCATTTTAAATACATTGATTTTCGGAATGTCCTTTTTTATCCCTTTAATCGCGCAATACTCGTAAAAGGATAAGGTAGGAATTTTTATAACCGTCCACCTGCCCGCGCCGCTCTCCTTGACCGCGCCTTCCACCATAGAGCTTGCCGAACCCGTTGCAACAGCTCGAACACCCGGATTTATATCGTAAAGAATTTTTAAGAAATTCGTCCAGTATTTATTGTATTGAACTTCGTCTAAAAAAACGTAAAACTCTTCGTCATTTGAAATATTGTTGCGGTAGATATTAATAAGAGCGTCAAACTCGGTTGCCCTTATCACAGGATGATCGAAGGTAAGATATAAAATATTTTGCGGCTTTATGCCGCTCGTCAGCAACTTGTCAATAATCTGATAAACTATCGTAGTTTTTCCTGTTCTTCTCGCACCGCTCATAACAACTATTCGTCTTATTTCATTCAAAAAAGCTTTCTTGCAAGTATAATAGCCGTTCCGCCTGAATTCCTTGACAAAACCTTTCGGCACTACTCCGCTTTGCCACCAAGGATTAAACGAAGCCATTACCGATAAAACGTTTTCTTGACTTACTATTGCCATTTATAAAACTCCTTTTCATACATCATACAGCAATATTAAATAAAAGTCAATATTATTTAAACTATATTTGTAATTTTTGTCGAGATTATTATATTTTGCGATAAAAGTTCTATTAAACATAACTGTGAAAGTTGTATAAATCTATGATGAACTAAGCTTTAACACCTAAACAAAACCAATTAGAATTATATAAACTATCATTGTTCGACAAATGGAATAACTTAAAATAATGTCTTTTTAAAACAAAAACATTATGCAAAATCCTTGCTATATACCCTTCTTTTCTCTCGGAAATAAATTTTTTCACATTTATTTTTTAATAATTTTTGCTTTTTACGATTACTAAATTCTACTTATTCATCTTTTAATCACTGCACTCCCATTTTTTGGGAGTGCGAAGCTTTCATTAAACAGTAAAATAGTATCTATGAAAGGTTATACTTATGATAAGTCGTTAAGCGAGAAAGAAGAACAAATATTATCGCTTGTTTATTCGGGCAATAGTCATTACCTGAACGCTTTTAACTTCGTTCATAAGTTTTACAGAATAAATTATCGATTATACAAGTCTAATCACCTTGCGGTGTTTTTAGACGAACTAAACGCTATACCTCGCAACGATTTTATTATCGGGGAAATGACCGCTTACGTTGAAACGCTTGAAATACTTCAACGCCGGAAAAAGCAACTCGCTACGGTTTAGACTTCGTTATTGAGGATAAGTATAAACTATAAAAATCGCCTCGGGGAGCAGCAATTTGCTACTCCCCGAGGCGTTCGTTTACCGACTATTATATATAAATCATAATAACTATGCCTGACAATATATAAAATAACGTGCGATACAAAGCTTCCCCTTTTTTAAGATAATCCATAAGGCATTATATCTCTTTTATATATTTTCAAGTTGCGTTTTTTCTTCGTTAAAAATCACACCGTTATTCGGCAAAGGGAATAACAAACGCACCGTCACCCACGCCGAGTTCCAGAACGAGTTTACCTTCGGAAAGTTCTCGTACGGTTTTCATACCTCCGTTATACACGACGGCTCTGTTATATTTGGTCGCGTCGAATGTAAGTTCAGCTTTGTCCGAAAGATTTTTGGTGGTTTCGTTATAGTTTACCGCCATAATCCCGTCGTTACCTTCCTTATCCGTAAAATATCCGAATAATGTGTCCGCCGTGCTTGTAACCTCTTTCAGCGAAGGAATATTTTCCAAAGATATTCTCGTAAGTTGCTTAAAAGAAGCGTTAGTCGTTCTGTTTGTGCCGACGGTCGTCTGTCCTGCGTCGTTTGTAAACGTGCCTACCCAATCAAACTGTAAAAGAACGTGGTCAAACGCCATACACTCATAGTTTGCACGCTTAACCGAGTCGTATATATCTGTCTTTTTGCCGTCCCTGCCGATCATTGCATACTGACTTTCGGCAAACTCGAAGCCTACGAGCGGAGTTCCGTAACAAAACATTGAAATTCCGTCATAACCGAACGCCATAAGCGCATATTCCTGCATCTTAACGTCCTCGTAAGTCGGAACGCGGTCTCTTGAACCGTATTTCGCGCCCTGCGGCGAACCGTCCTCGTTTATTCCGTAAGGCATAGTCTGAATAAAGAAATTCGTTTTTATTCCGTCGTATGCCCTTGCGGTTTTCGCAACGGTCTGAACGTCGAACAACCATTCGCTGTCCAAACATTTTTCGCCCTGTTTATCATAGGTCAACGGATATCTGTCTACCGAAAGCCACTTTTCGCCCGTCGTAAGCTTTGAAAGTACGTTATCGCAATAATATCTGAGATAATCCTCGAAAACTCCTCCGAATTCACTCCGCACCACAGACGAAAACGAGGGAAACAGATTGCTGTAAAACGTTCTTCCGTCCGCATTCGCGTTATAATTCGCCACTTCTTTCGCCATAGAATCTATTTCCGCCTTGTTCGGTTCGTCCAAAGACATTCCGAGAACGGCAGGGCTTTCTTTAAATTGCGAAATTTTACGGAATGACGAGCCTTCTTTTGAACAGGTGTTGACGTAAACGCCGATTCCTTCGTCGCCCAGAATATTCAACGCAGATTTTGCCGCGTCGTCGTATTTCGGAAACGAAAGAGTATAATCGTCGCCCGCCGCGACCGCGTGCATAACGCTTATGCCTGCCTCGCGTATCCATTTAACGTTTTCCGCGTTCAGAGAAGCGGGTATAAGCCAGCCGGAAACGCTTATTTCGTACTCATTTATTTTTGCATCGTAATCAGGTAAAGTTATTTTGTCCATAGTATTATCGTTAGCGCACCCCGAAAAGGTTAAAGCCGTTATAGCGGATAAAGCCGCCGCCAATGTTGTTTTTAATGTTTTCTTCATCAGCTCTTTATTCCTCCCGCAGAAAAATTGCTCATTATCAATTTATTAAATGCCGCGAACACAACGAGTGAAACGGTTGCAAGTACCGTCATCCCCGCCAGCGCAACGGGAAGTTCAAGTCTTTTGTTCATCGTCGAATAAAGCACGTTTACCCCGAGCGAGATGGTCGGTCTTTTCGGCATAAAAATATACGCCGTATTAAAATCGTTCCAGCAGCCTATAAACGCGGTTATCGCAATAGCCACGAGTATAGGGACGGCTTGCGGATACATAATTCTTAAAAATACGCCGAGGTCGGACGCGCCGTCTAAAAACGCACTTTCCGCATAATCCCACGGAATTGCCGCGAAAAAGTTTTTAAATAACAGAAACCCGAGTCCGAAACCGCCAGCCGCCATCAGGAATATGCCGAGATATGTGTTTAAAAGATTCATTTTCAGCAGCAGTCTGTAAGTCGTGGCAATGCTTCCGACGGAAGGAATTATAAACGACACTACCGCCACGTTATATATAAAGCTTTTAAACCTGAAATTGTACTTCGCTATTATATACGCGGTAAGCGCGGGAACGGTTATCGCAAGTCCCACTTGCCCCACAACGAGAATAATCGTCGTAATTATTGTATCGTGTATATAAATCGGATTTCTCGTAGTTCCCGCGATACGCGTTGTGAACAATATTTTATAGTTTTCAAGCGTCATTTTGCCGAAATCGAACAGGTCGAAGGTATCTATCAGAAATTCTCCCGTCGTTCTGAACGAGTTCATCAAAAGCCAGACATACATAAAAACGTACGAAAGCGACAATAGCGTCATAACGATACAGCATACGGTGCGGAAAACCTTGTCCACCGTTGAACGCTTTTTTATTCTTCCGTTCCTTACGATCTTTTCCATCAGTATTCCACCTCCTGAAAAGCCTTCTCCATAAGCCTTTTGAAGCCCAGAACCAGTCCGCCGCCCAACACCGCTATCACAACGCCGAGCGCGGCGGGGTATCCGACGGTTTTGTCCGCGTTCACGTTTGCGATTATCATCCATGCAATCGTTCCCGTATTTGTCTGTCCGAGTTTACTGTCTCCGACTATAAGCAATGCGGGCGTATACCAAGCGAGAGCGCCGCTTATAAGAGTTATACTCATAGTGGTTATAACCGGCCAGATCATAGGAATAACGATAGAAACGAAAGTGCGCATTTCGGATGCCCCGTCAAGCTCCGCGCTTTCGAGAACGCCGTCCGGAAGTCTCGACATAGACGAATTAAAATAAATTATATTTCCGTTTACGCCCGTCCACACGCTGAACACGAGTATCGCGCCCCACGCCGTTCTTTTATCCGCAAGAAAACCGTTCTTAATAACGTATTCGTTGTTATACCCGAGAGACTGCAATATGGAAACGAGACTCTTGTAATCCGTCGTTCCCGCAAGCAGAATTTTGTAAAAAAGGCAAAGAATTACTACGGAAAGAACGCACGGAACGTACATTCCCACTCTCAAAACCTGATGCATCGCGACTTTTTTGAAAATCATATACGAAAAAAGAAGAGTCAGCGGCAGGTTTATAAGAAGCGCGAGAGCTATCATCGAAAGCGTGTTCAGCCACGAATGATAGGAAACGACGTTGCCTTCCTGATATTTTATGCCGAACATATAGCGAAAAACGTCTAAATACTGCTCGAAATTATTCCATACAAGCTCTCCGCGCATAGTTTCGTCGAAAAGAGAATTATAAACCATTCCGACGTTCATAAAAAACCAGAATACTATAAAATGCAATATCGGCCACGCCAAGCCGAGAGTTATAAAGAGCGTTCTTCCGACGTTCTTCTTTCTCTTTGTCAGGGTAACGGTTTTATCCATTTTCGCCTCTTTGTCAAAGCTTTTTCATTTGATCCTTCCATACTCCGGAAAGACGGGTGATTTCGTAAAGAATAACTTTGTCTCTTATTTCTTCCTTCTTAAATTTCGCTTCCGCCATTTTCGTGAAAACCGGATTTACGTCTCCGAACAGATTAAGCGCGGTAGTTCTGTAAACGTCCGTATTAGAACCGCGTACCACGAGCGAAGCGTTTTCAGCCGCCGCGACTATTTCTTTACCGAACTCGTTATATTCAACTTTTTCGTCGGTAGAAAAAACCATAGGATAATTGAGCACCCTCTCCGCCGCCGCAACACCCTTTTCCGAAAGGGCGAACGTAAGGAAGTCCTTTGCGCCGACGACGTTGTTTGCTTCCGAAGGAATGAAGAACGTTTCGCCGGGGAGATTCATCATCGCAACGCGCTTGTCGCCTTTCTTAACGACGGGATACGCTCCGAAACGATAATCGGTTAAGCCCACCTGCGAAAGAACCTTTCTCATTTCGGTAGCGAACCAGCTTCCCGTAAAGGTAAACACGCAATCTCCGTTAACGAAGCTCGTCTGGGAAGTCGTGTGATCCTGCGAAGACGAAACGGCGTTACTTTCGGTTTCCGAGGTTGCTCCGATGACGTCATACACCGTTTCCAACGCGGAAAGCACAGCAGGCGTATCGAGAAGAGAGGAAGGATATTCGGAAGTATCAGAATACTTATAATACGACTCGTAACCGGCAGGATCAAGCTCGTACCAGAACGCGTTAAACAGCCAGTCCGTATAATTTACCGCAAAACCGCAAGAGAACGGGGCAACAACGTTCTGCGTTCTTTTACTCACGAGTCCGGCGTTTTTAGTAGCCGTACATAAGTCGATAAGTCCTTTAACCGTTTCCGGCCATTTACCCTTTTCGTATTCGCCGTAAGAATCGATTTGATTAAGATAGTTTTGGTTGTACACGAATCCCCATTCGGAATAAAGATAGCTGGTGAGATAGCTTCTTCCGTCGAATTTACCCATCTCTATAACCGAATCGTCAACTACTCTTCCTCTTGCGGGCGTTCCGTATTTATCGGAATCGAGAACGTCGTCTATCGGTTCTATGCTACCCGCATTCACCCATTTTACGAACCTGTCCACGTCCTGTCCGAGGAAATATAAATCCTCTTTATCCGAACCCGAATTGTTCATTGTATTGATTATGCTGCTGACTATCATATCGTCCGGCGTAACGTGAACGGTAATGCCCGTCTCTTCGTAATAAGCCGCGGCAACCGCGTCCAACCATTCGGAACCGACTCCGCTTTCGACTATCGTAACGTAAACGTCATCGCCTACTTCGGTTGCGGGCGTTTTGTCTCCCCCGCACCCGACCGCGCCGAGCGTCAGAACCGCACAAAGTGCGGCGCACATAAATTTTTTCATAGCCTTTCCTCCGTTTGCTTGTTTCTGCGGCAGAAACTCTTCCGTTGCCGCCGCGTCGGTATCGCTTTTTAAACTTTGCGTTTTTTGATTATTATAAATATTCCTGCCGCCAAAATCGCGACCGCGCTTATTGCCGCAGCGCTTTCAAACGCGCCCGAACAGCCGCAACCGCTTTCGCCGCCTTGGGCTTTATCGTTTTTATAGGTTATCGTAAGCTCGTTGCTCTCGAACTCACCGAACGCGTTCCGAATCGTATATTTCAATTTCACGTCGCCCTGTTTTCCGAACGTAAGGAACTTTGTCACCTTGTCGAACGTCGCGTTGCCATCGATTATCATTTCTCCGAGAACGGTGCCTTCTACTTCAAGGTAGTCAAGCTTTAACGCCGCTCTCGCGGTGGTAAACTCGGTTTTTCCGCTCTTAGTCGCAAGGGTTACGCCCATAATTTCTTCCGCAGTTTTATAATTTGCCGCTGCGGGAGCAAAACGCACGCTCTGGTCGTTTCCGAGATCCTGAACGCAGATATTCGTGTATGCGCCGAGCGTCGTTACCGTATTAGATATATAGGCGGAAACTATCGGATTCTCTTCGCCGTTTAAGTAAAGTGCAAGATAGTAACCTTCCTGAACGCCTTCTACAAAATACGGTATCGCCGCAACGGATATTACAACTTCTTTTCCGCTTGCAAAAGGATTTTCCGCAAGATCCGAAACGAATACCTGTTCCTGATTAGTCAGCCCGTCCGCCGCCGCCCCGATTGAAATGCTTTCCGAAGTCAGCCAGAAGAACAAGCCGCCGTCCTCGTATAAAGCTTTGCCGTCGGGTGCTTTAATCAAGATATACACCGAAAAACTTCCGTTATAAGTCGGCGTAAACTTAAAGTTCATTTTGTCGAACTCTATCGCTTTAAGCGCGGCTGCTATCGTGGTCTTTTTATCGCCTCGACCTGAGGTTGTTAAAGAAAATTCTTTGCCCGTTCCGATCGGCATAACTTCTGAAACGTCTTTTTCGGTATAATCTTCCGTAACGATTATAGGCGGTTCGCTGCCGACAAGACAAAGTTCGACGTAATCGAAATAGTATTGTCCCGTCGCGTTTTTATCGGTTTCGGTCTTTTTGATTATAAATCCGTTTATATATCCCTCTTCGTCCGCAAGAATCGCAGGATCGAGTTCAAGGGTTTTTACCACGTTACCCAAAGCGGTTTTAATCTGCCCCGCAGATTTAGTGCAGTCGGCATCGTTAAGCGCGTAAGCACGCGTCGTCACAATATTGCCGGTCTGCACCCAGTTGCCTACGGCAATGCGTACCTTTATTTTCTCAAAATATTCCGCTTTATATCTTTTGGCGAATCTGACTACGAACGTTGCGCCGTCGCCGAGGTCTTCCGTCCAAGTGATTTTCGTATCTCCGTCGCCGCCGAAAGCCACTTCCGTAAAATCGTCGGTCGTAAACTTATTCACTCTTTCGCCGCCTACCTCCAGCCAAGCCGCGCTGCCGTTCATATCGAGAACGACGTTTTCGTCGGTTTTGTCTGCTATCGGATCTTTTTCGTCTTTGATTCCGAGAATTACTTCGTCCGCAAAGTATTGTCCCGCGAGAGAAGTATCCGTTTCGGTTTTTTTCATTACAAAACCGCTGACGTAGCCGTCTTCATCCGCAAGAATCGAGGCGTCCATAATGAGCAAAGCGTTCACGTTGCCGATGTTTTCAACCGTAACGCTGCCCGCGGGCGTAACGAATTCGGTATCGTTTACGTTATATCCCGTAGTGGTCAGCGCGTTTGCGCCGCCGTCCATACTGAAATTGTTTCCTATCGCAAGAGAGATTCGGATTTTTCCCAAAAGCTCCGCTTTATATTTCTTTGAAAATCTCACGGTAACGGTCGCGCCGTCGCCGAGGTCTTCTGTAAAGCTTATCATAGTGTTACCCGTCGCGTCAGGGAAAAGTCCTTCTATCGCGTTATCGGGGTGAATTTTCGTTACCTTTTCGCCGTCTACTTCCAGCCACGCGTCAACGCCGTTCATATCCAAAACAACGTTCTCTGTCGGATCTTCCGCAATCGGCGGATCGTAAGGTTTGGGATCTTCCGGATTAGGCTTGTCGGGGTTATCGGGATCAGGATTATCGGGATCCGGCTTGTCTGGATCGGGGTTGTCGCCGCCGGCAAGCACCAGCTTAACGTAATCCACGAAATATTGTCCCGTAAGCGCGGTATCCGTTTCGGTTTTTCTTAAAATCAGCCCCGAGATATATCCGTCGGAATCAGCAAGAAGCGCGGCGTCGGCTTCCATAAAGCGCTCTACGTTTCCGATGTCTTTAATCTCAGCAATTCCTGCTCCGCGAATGAATCCGGTATCGGAAAGAGAATACGCGGTAGTGGTAACAGCGTTCGCTCCGCCTTCTATATCGAAGTTGTTTCCCGCGCAAAATCTGACGAGAACGCCGTCGAAATATTCCGCCTTATACCTTTTAGAAAACCTTATCGCAAAAAACTCTTCATTACCGATATCTTCGGTAAAGCTTATCATAGTGTTGCCCGTCGCGCCCGAAAAAACGGGTATTTCGTTATCGGGACAAATCTTGGTCAATTTTTCGCCGCCGGCCTCTAACCACGCGTCCTCGCCGTTCAAATCGAGAACGACGTCCTCTTCGGGCTTTTCGGCAACTTCAAGCTCTTCAATTTCGGTAAACTCAACGTAATCTATATCGTAAACAACCGAAGCTCCGCTCGTTCTTCTTATCGTTACGCCGCGGATATATCCGTCAACGTCCGCAAGAACCGCAGGATCGAGATACAGATTAAGATTCTGTATACAGTTCCATGAAGCAACCTTACCCGCCGATTCGACAAATTCGGTATCGGACAGCGCGTAGCCTTCGGTAACGCCCGAGACTCCTTCGGACGCAAGCCGTACTTTTATCACCTTACCGTCTTTCGCTTTTATCGGCGTAGAAAGAATTATCTTAAAGCTTGCGCCCTCGGCGATTCCTCCCGCCGTACGCATCAGCTTCGTTGCTCCCGTTGCTTCGGGGAATATTCCCCACGGAAGAGTCGTATTAAACGTATTGTCGGCGTGCGTCTGAACTTCTCCGTCCGCCGTTATCGTCGCCTCTATCCCGTCCATATCGTACATGGTTTTGGTTATCGTTGCGGAATCTACCACGGAAACGTAGTCGAAATCCATTCGACCTGCCGCCCCGCTCGTGTTCTTTATCACGAACCCTCTGACGTATCCGTCCGCGTCCGCAAGTATTTCCGAATACATTACCAGCTCGAAGTTGCTTACTCCTTGATCGGAAGTTTTCTGTCCCACAACCGCCGAGTGTTCAAAAGACGTATCCGTTAACGCATAGCCCTGCAACACGCACGCGAACGTTTCGGTAGCCATTCTGACTTTTATCGCCTTCCCTTCTTCCGCTTTCACGGGGAAACTAAGCTTTACGGTAACAGTCCCGCCGACCGCGATCTCTCCTTCCGTTCTGGAAAGCTTCGTTGCTCCCGTAGCTTCGGGGAATATTCCCCAGTCGAGCGCCCCGCTTTTGTTGAACGTATTGTCCGCTCTTACCGTTACTCCGCCTTCCGCTTCTATTGAAGCTTCTACTCCGTCCATATCGAATCCCGTCGCGTTCGTTCTTAACTCGACGTAGTCGAAATAGTAGTAAGACGCGTCCGTTCCGCTTACTCTTTTAAGGTAAAAGCCCCCGATATTCCCTTCTTCGTCCGCAAGAACCGAAGGTTCGAGGTAAAGGTCGTGATTCTGCACGCCGCTTCCCGATGCAAGAGTTCCCGCAGAAGTTTTGTTTTCCGTATCGGTGAGAGAATACGCTTCGGTCACGGCGTCGCTGCCGCCGTTCGTTGCCATTCTCACCTTTAAGAAAAGTATATCCGCCGCTTTATAGCTTTTGCCGAAGCGTATCGTTACTCCGTCGCCGACGGCTACCTTTTCCGCGGTAAACTGCATCTTGGTCGCGCCCGTAGCTTCGGGAAATATTCCCCAGTTAAGTCCGCCTACTCCGAGGGCGTTGTCTACGTTGTTATTTACGCCTCCCGCCGCTTCGAGCGAAGCTTCAGTTCCGTCCATATCGAGACGGACGGTAGAAAGGCTGTCTGCGGAAACGCTTTTTCCCGTTCCGAAAGTTAAAAAGGAAAATGCCGTAAAACACAGGAAAGCCGTTATCGCGAGCGCGATAACGGATAACCTTTTAGCGGAACGTTTCATCATAAAATTTCCTCCGTTTAAGTTTTGAGTATGCCGAAAGGCAATATTTATCGTCAGTCAAATTCGTTAAAACCGAAATCGTTGTCACCCTTTTCGAGACTCATCACGACGAAATCGCCGCAAACGACCGAAATCGCTTCTAATTCTGGTGCGATATAACTTTTTTTCATTTTTAAGTCCTCCGTTGAAAACGATTTTTATGCGGCGTAAGGAATAACGAAAACGCCTTCGCCCGCTCCGAGATTGAGTTCCAGCACGCCGTCAGAAAGGCTTTTCACGACCTTCTGTCCGCCGATATAGCAAAGAGCTTTGTTATATTTCGTGCCGTCGAAACCGAGTCTTACGGTATCCGAAAGATTCTGAGACGTTTCATTGTAATTCACCGCCATAATCCCGTCGTTACCCGCCTCATCCTTAAAATATCCGAACAACGTGTCCGCCGTGGAATAAACCTTGTTCAACGACGGTACGGAGCTCAACGAGAGTCTGGTTATATTTTTGAAAGAAGAATTGCTCGTGCTACTAGAACCCGTAGTCGTTTTTCCCGCGTCGTTCGTAAACACGCCCTGCCAGTCAAACTGTAAAAGAACGTGGTCGAAAGCAAGAATTTCGTTGTTTGCACGTTTTACCGCGTCGTAAATAGTAGTCTTGTTGCCGCTTCTGTCAATCATTCCGTATTGAGTTGAAGCAAAATCTCCGTATACCACAGGCGTGCCGTAACAGAACATAGACATTCCGTCGTAGCCGAACGCCATAAGCGCATATTCTTGAAGTCTTATATCTTCGTAAGTCGGCACACGGTCGTGAGAGCCTTCCGCATTTCCGAGCCCGACGCCGTTATTCGCCCCGTAAGGCATAGTCTGTACGAAAAAGTTGGTTTTTACTCCCGTATAGCTTCTTGCGACGGTCGCTACGCTTTCTACGTCCGAAAGCCAACCCGTATCGAGGCATTTTGCACCGTTTTTATCGTAGGTCAGAAGATATCTGTCTACCGACAACCATTTTTCGCCGGTCGTAAGCTTGTTCAGCACGTTGTCGCAATAATAGCTTAAATACGATTTATATTTGTTTTTGGTCGTGGTAAAAATATTTCCGAAATCATTTTTCACCGTGGAAGCGAAAGAAGGAAAAAGGTTAGAAAAGAACGTTTTTCCGCCCGCGTTCAGGTTATAGCTTTCCACCACGCTCGCCATATCGGTTATTTCCGCCTTGGTCGGTTCGTCCAAAGACATTCCGAGAACCGCCGCGTCCGCCTTGAAAGAGCTTATCTTGTTAAACGCGGAGGCGCTTCTCGAATTTACGTTGACGTATACCTTTACTCCGCTGTCGTTAAGTATTTTGAGCGCAGCTTTTGCCGCGTCGTCGTAACTGTCAAAATAAAGAGTGTCGTCGTCTCCCGCGGCGACCGCGTGCATAACGTTTATGCCTGCGTCTTTTATCCATTGCGCGTTGGTCGAATTAAGGCTTTTAGGTATAAGCCAGCCGGCGGTGACTACCGAAAGCTCGTTTTCCTTCGCGTCGTAATCGGGAAGATTTATAGCAGCTATTGCCTGAGCGTATTCGTCGGCTTTCGTTACGATATCCTCGCAGAAAGCCCGTTGCTCCTCGGAAAGTCCGCCAATTTCAAGCGCCTTTGCGGCAACCTCGTAAATAGACCTGTTGTTATCGTCTTCTATCGCGTATACTTTGGTCGCTTCCGATTTATCCTCGAACTTAACGCTTATATACGCCTGACTTGCGAACGCCGTTTTATAGCCCTCTACGGGAATATCCGTTACGACCGCACACCAAACGATATTGCCGTTGCCGTCGACGTAACGATTTTCCGCGACTTTATCCACGGTTTTTCCCGTACTCTTTTTGGTCATCGAAATACCGAGGCTCGCATTGCCCTCTCCGACGAGAGCGACAAGCGCGTTATACTCGCTTTCGCTTAAATCTACTATAAAGCGAAGCCCCGAAATCTCGCCCATTCTTATCATTGCGCCGACACGCATTTTAAAGGAAATTCTTACCGCCTCTACGGTACACGCTTCGGTTACCGCAAAGGAATAGTCTTTTGAATACAGTTTGCCGTTTATCTTAAAGCCTAAAAGAGCCTGCGTATCGGTGTCTGCCGCTTCTATTTCGGAAAGCTTGAATTCGTTGCCGTACAGAATACTTTTAACTTCTGTATCGGCGCCGTCGATAACGGTTACGTCTAAATTTTTCGCAGCCATACATTCAACGTAATCCGCAAAGTATTGTCCCGTTCTGCCGCTGACCTTTTTAACCGTGAAGCCGCCGACGAAGCCGTTCTCGTCCGCAAGACTTGCGGTATTGATAACGAAGGTATCGACGAAGTTACCGCCTCCCGTGGTATACGTTCCCGCAGAATTTCCTTCGAGAGAGAATATTTCGGAAATTATAGTACCCGTTTCCTCTCCTTCTGCCGGCCAGTTGCCTACCGCAACCCTGAACTTTATATAAGGATAAAGAGAAGCGGCAATTTTCTGTCCGAATTTAACGTCGAAGCTTTCGCCTACGGCTATATTTTCCGTCCAAGTAATTTTCGTAGAACCGTCGCCGCCGCTAAAAATGGGAAGCGCCGCATTGTTGTCCTCTGTATTGTTCGTAATTTTCGTCCCGCCGAACTCGAACCAAGCTTCCGATAAGTTCATGTCGAGTTTTAAGTCCGCTATATCGGCAACTTCAACGTAATCTATATCGTAAACAACCGAAGCTCCGCTCGTTCTTCTTATCGTTACGCCGCGGATATATCCGTCAACGTCCGCAAGAACCGCAGGATCGAGATACAGATTAAGATTCTGTATACAGTTCCATGAAGCAACCTTACCCGCCGATTCGACAAATTCGGTATCGGACAGCGCGTAGCCTTCGGTAACGCCCGAGACTCCTTCGGACGCAAGCCGTACTTTTATCACCTTACCGTCTTTCGCTTTTATCGGCGTAGAAAGAATTATCTTAAAGCTTGCGCCCTCGGCGATTCCTCCCGCCGTACGCATCAGCTTCGTTGCTCCCGTTGCTTCGGGGAATATTCCCCACGGAAGAGTCGTATTAAACGTATTGTCGGCGTGCGTCTGAACTTCTCCGTCCGCCGTTATCGTCGCCTCTATCCCGTCCATATCGTACATGGTTTTGGTTATCGTTGCGGAATCTACCACGGAAACGTAGTCGAAATCCATTCGACCTGCCGCCCCGCTCGTGTTCTTTATCACGAACCCTCTGACGTATCCGTCCGCGTCCGCAAGTATTTCCGAATACATTACCAGCTCGAAGTTGCTTACTCCTTGATCGGAAGTTTTCTGTCCCACAACCGCCGAGTGTTCAAAAGACGTATCCGTTAACGCATAGCCCTGCAACACGCACGCGAACGTTTCGGTAGCCATTCTGACTTTTATCGCCTTCCCTTCTTCCGCTTTCACGGGGAAACTAAGCTTTACGGTAACAGTCCCGCCGACCGCGATCTCTCCTTCCGTTCTGGAAAGCTTCGTTGCTCCCGTAGCTTCGGGGAATATTCCCCAGTCGAGCGCCCCGCTTTTGTTGAACGTATTGTCCGCTCTTACCGTTACTCCGCCTTCCGCTTCTATTGAAGCTTCTACTCCGTCCATATCGAATCCCGTCGCGTTCGTTCTTAACTCGACGTAGTCGAAATAGTAGTAAGACGCGTCCGTTCCGCTTACTCTTTTAAGGTAAAAGCCCCCGATATTCCCTTCTTCGTCCGCAAGAACCGAAGGTTCGAGGTAAAGGTCGTGATTCTGCACGCCGCTTCCCGATGCAAGAGTTCCCGCAGAAGTTTTGTTTTCCGTATCGGTGAGAGAATACGCTTCGGTCACGGCGTCGCTGCCGCCGTTCGTTGCCATTCTCACCTTTAAGAAAAGTATATCCGCTGCTTTATAGCTTTTGCCGAAGCGTATCGTTACTCCGTCGCCGACGGCTACCTGTTCCGCGGTAAACTGCATCTTGGTCGCGCCCGTAGCTTCGGGGAATATTCCCCATTCAAGCCCGCCTACTCCGAGAGCGTTGTCTACGTTGTTATTGACTCCTCCCGCCGCTTCGAGCGAAGCTTCAGTTCCGTCCATATCGAGAACGGCGTCTGTCGTTTCTTCCGCAAAAGCCCTGCCGCTATTATACAATAACGACGCCGCCGTTCCGAACGAAAAAACGCAGAACGCTGCGAGCAGAATTACCGCAAGCGTTTTAAGTTTGTTTACAGTTTTGTTCATTTTACCCTCCGTTGTCTGTTTTTTCCCTTAAATTCCACGGGAATTTTTATAAATTTGCAAAATTTCCTTTACGAAGAACGACGAAAGATTTTTTCCGTTTTATTCTTCTCTATTATATTTTAGCGTTAAAAATGAGACGATTCAATATACCTGATAGTAGAATTTTTACACTACGTTGACCTTTTTATACCTTTTGTGATTTCAGAACTAAAAACGCGTAAATACGCAAATAAAAAACGCGCCGATTTCTCGACGCATTTTCCGAACATCATTTTCCGAACATTTTCTATACATTATACATTTATTCCGCAAACATCACTCCGCCGATAAAAAAGTAGCTGTCGCCCGCCCCGTCGTCGATTATTCCGTCTATTTTGAATTCTGCGATTTTTCCGTCGTACCCGAAAATCTCCTCACCTTTAACGCTCGTACGTTCGGCGTTCAGCGTAATTTTTTCACCGTTAAACGGCAACGAATCGGTTTTTTCGGATTCTCCTCCGTTTTAGTCGGCTCTCCGAACATAATCGCTTTTATATTGTATATTTCAGTCTCCGTAACGTCTATGGGCGGTGTTTCGGAATTATTCCCGTCGCTGCCGTTTTTGCAAGCGGCAAAAGCCGAACAACTTACGACAAAAACTAAACGCATAATCGTTAAAAAAACTTTTTCATTTCCTCCTCCGTTCTTCCGTGCAAAAACCATAAAATTCGATTAAAAAATTATCGAAAGCTACCGACGATTTCGCTTGCGGAGAAAATTTCTTATCCGATATTATTTACTATACCTTATTTTTAGATCGTTTTCAATACGCTTTCTTGTTCAATAACTATACTGAATTGACTTACCGTTTGACAATAACGCCGTTTTATCGTATAATTATTATACTATGGATAACTTATCGGGAAATATCCTCCTCGATACGGGCAAAGAAGACGCGATTGTTCAGCTGACAGACGAGGGAGACAGATATTATCATTCTCACGACTTTTACGAGATTTTTTATATCACAAGCGGAAAAATTCTGCATAGCTTAAACAGCCGTACGGAAACGCTTACGCTCGGCGACGTGCGCTTTCTCCGCCCCGGAGACGTGCATTGTTTTCTTCGCGAACCCTCCGACGAATGTATTCACCGCGATTTTATAATTTCCGTGTCTTTATATGAGAAAATCGCCTCGTTTTTCAAATACGATCCGTTCGGTGCGTTTCATTCACAGCCATCTGCAAAACTCGACGTGAACGCCGTAGTAATGCTCGAAACCTCTCTGAAACACTCGGGAAAACTCCGTTCGGCGGAAGATCCCGCGTTTTATTTCGCCGTAGCGGAGCTTTTTCGCGCGCATTACGAATACGAACGCAAAGCGGAAAAGAAAATAAAAGCTCCCGAATGGATTACGGGGCTTATAAACAAGTTGGAAAGACCGGAATATTTTTGTCTGGACGTAAAAGATATTTTTGCGGAATATAATTATTCAAAAGAATACGTTTCGAGAACATTCCGCAAAATTACGGGTAAAACCCTCACCGACTATATTAACCAAAAAAAACTTTCGCTGGCTTCTGTGCTTATTCAGAACACCAACAAGTCTATCGAAACCATTTGCTACGAATGCGGATTCAATAACGTTTCGTATTTTTACAGAACTTTTAAGGAAACCTTCGGCAGTACCCCGCACGAACTGCGAAAAATAGCCCCGACCGAAAAGCTTAAAAAATAAATTTTTTGAATATTTGCAACCCCGCGCTTATTTGCGCGGGGTTTTTATGCAGTTTATCGTATGCTTTCCGCCGTTAAAACGCAGGGTACGGTCGTTCAGTAGTTTGCCGTTTTCACCGAGCGCGGAACAGCCCGTCGGCACAAAAAACTCCGCTTCTCCTAAATACGGCACGGTTATCTCGAACCTTATTCCGCTCTCCGATTGCTCGTAACCGCAGGCGTAAGTGCCGAAAGCCGAACGATATTCTCCGAACACCGAACCCAGCCTTTCGTCAGGCACGGGGCGGATCTCCGCTCTTACAAATCCCTCGAACCCCTCTTTAACGTTTATGCCGCACGCGGTTTTATAAAGCCAAGCCGCCGCCGCGCCGTAAGCGTAATGGTTTAAGCTGTTCATTCCCGTATCGCTTATTTTTCCGTTTTCGAGCAAAGAATTCCAGCGTTCCCAAACGGTCGTCGCCCCGCATTTCACCTCGTAAAGCCAACTCGGATAATCCTCGCGGAGCATAAGCGTATAAGCCGTTTCCGCATTTCCCGTCAAAGTCAGCGCGTCGAGAAGAAACGCCGTTCCCACAAACCCCGTATCGAGCTTGTTCCCGTTTTCCTTTACGAGCCGCGCGAGCTTTTCGCCCGCCGTTTTTCCGTCCGTAAATCCGAATACCGCCGCGAGCGCGTAAGAAGTTTGCGTTTCCGTTGTAAGCTTACCGTCATTCGTCACGAACTCTTTTTTTATAGCGGAAAAAATTTCTTCCGCAAGTTTTTCGTATTTCTTCGCGTCAGCGGTTTTTTCGAGCGCGCGAGCCGCCTTCGCCGTGGTCTTTGCGGCGTTATAATAGTATGCAGAAGCAACGTAGCCTTCGTCAGTCGCTCCGCGCACGCCGTCGGGATTCTTCCTTTTCGGCGCGTCGAGCGCCAGCCAGTCGCCGAACTGAAATCCGAAATTCCAAAGTCGTTTCCCGCCGCCGAGCTTTTCGTCCGCGTTATATAAAAACTCCGTCCAGAGCCGCATATTTTCATACGTCTTTGCAAGCAAACCCGAATCGCCCGAAAAACGATATAAATTCCACGGAATAACTATCGCCGCGTCTCCCCACGCGCCCGAAACGCGGGTGATATTAACCGAAACGTCGTCCTTTTTCTTTTCGCCCTCGCGCTTTTCCTCGTACGCGAAAAACCCGTCGGGTACTATAAACGGACAAGCCCCCGCATATCTTTGCTGTTCTTCTCGCATATCGTACAGATATTTTGCGAAAAACGCGGCGCAATCGGCGTGATAAAGCGCGGTTTCGGAAAAAATCTGCGCGTCGCCCGTCCAGCCGAACCGCTCGTCGCGTTGCGGACAATCGCTCGGTATGTCGAGAAAATTTCCTTTCTGCCCCCAGACCGTGTTTTCTATAAATTTATTGAGCAGACCGTTCGAGGTGCGTATAAATCCGCGCCGCGGAATTTCGGAATATATCGCTTTTGCCGTGAAATCGTTTAACCTTTTCTCTATATCCGCTACGCCCTCTACCTTGACGTATCTGAACCCGTAAAAGGTGAAATGCGGGCGTGCTACGCGGCGTTTCCCGTCCGAAACGTATGTAAATTCCGATTTCGCCGTGCGCAGATTGTCGCGGTAAAAACACCCGTCCTGCAACACTTCTCCGTAAGTAAGCTTAATTTTCTCTCCCGCTTTAACGTCGCAGACGAACTCAACCCACCCCGTTATTTCCTGCCCGAAATCGAGAACGGTTTCGCCGTTCGGCGTGTTTACGAGCGAGGGATAAAAGCTTTCCCGTTCGCAAACCCTCGGGCTTATTCTCGGAATAATCTTTGCGACGGGCGCTGATGCAATTTTTATCGGTTTCGCGGTATTCTTCGCTTTCTCGGTTAGTTTTCCGTCCTCCCCGAACAGTCTCTTTCTCTCGTCGTAAATTTCCCCGTCGTATATTTCGGAAAAAATCACGGGGCTTTCAACTTCCCGCCACTCGTCGTCGGTCGCGACGACTATATCGCCGTTTTCTCCGCATGCCTCTCCTTTCTCTTGTCCGTCGCCTTCTTCTGCGGGTATAACAAGCTCTGCGGAAAGCTTAAACCCGTCGCCGAACGTACCGTCTCCGTTTTTACCCGCGGGGTATCTGCCGCCGTACCAGCCGTTGCCGAGAAGCACTGTAATTTCGTTTTCGCCCTCGCGTAAAAGCGCGCCGACCTCGTACGTCTGATACTGCAAAACGTATCTGTAATCGTCGTAAAACGGGGTAAAATATTCGTCGCCCGCCTTTTTCCCGTTGATATACGCCTCGTAAAGTCCGAGTCCCGTTATATACAGTCTCGCGCCCGAAAAATCGCGTTCGGGAAGAACGAAAGTCCTGTAAAACGCCGCCGAGCTTCTATTATCTTCCGCCGTAGTTATGAAAGGAACGTTCCATTCGGAGCTTCTTCGCCCGCCCTCGAAGCTGGAAACGGCACACGCCCTCTCGCCCTCGTCGTTCAGGGCTTCCGCGCGCCAGAAATATTTTTTACCGCCTTCGAGCCGTGCTTCGGGAACGAACCCGAGCGGAGAAATATCCGAGCGTTCCCCGCTGTCATAGAAGGGGTTTTGCATATCTTCGCGTTCGGAAACGATTATACGGACAGCGGAAAGCCTGCCCGCGCCCTCGCCGCCGACGCAAAAGGAAAACGATGGCAAAGAAACGTCTATGCCCTGCGGCTTTGTTAAACGGTTTACCTGTAAATCGTATAAAAACATTTTATCCGCTCCGAAGCTCGATGATTTATAATCATTATACATTAAACGGCTTTGCGTGTCAATGCAATATTTCCGCCGAAAACTGTATTACATTGACGCTTTTTCCTCAATTAGATGTTCCTAAATACAAGATAAAACCACACCGATGTCTGCAAACAAATAATTGAATTAAAAATATTTGCAACCGAATTTGTTGTTACCCCTCTCCTTTTATTTAAAATTTCAAACAATGAAATTAGAATTTAGTTAAAATAACCTTTTATTCATTGTAACTTTTTTGTCAAAGAGTATAACGCGCCACCTTGATATAATATACAAGCGTCGTTGCTAGCCACGCCGTATCAAGGTGGCGCGTTTTGCACAGGGTTATGTCGGTAAAACGAGCTAAAATTCGTTAGTTTTAATCTAAACTACATAGCTGTTATGTGCTTTTTGGGGTATATAATTCCCTCGTTCTGACAAACTCAACTATAAAATCTTACCCTTATGCCTACTTTTAAGCGGCTATCGCCGATTAAAAGTAAACGGCATAGTAAACGCGCGGCGGGGACGACCGCTAATCCGCTTTTTCGTCCCCGCCGCTTTTCGCGTTTTATGCTCTTCCTCATCTTCTTTCTTTTTCGTTGCACGCCGAAAAACGCCGCTCCTACACTCGGCGTTGTTTTGTATTTGTATTCTTTTCCTTACGCACTCATAAACAGTTCCTGCATTGACAACTGTTTCGGCTTGTAATTAAGTATATCCCTCTCCCAGCTTATCACGTCGTCAAATAATACCACCTTCTCAACGTAATCGAACATTTCTCCCGCTATATCCCTCTCCTTTACCTTTATACACACCTCCGAAGGTATCCCCCTCGAATATACTATCTTCTCTCCCGACTTCGATATATACTTCAACAGATAGTTTATAGTGTTCCCGTGCGTTATCTCCTTTTCGTTTACGGGTCGGAAATCGTTTCTCCCGAACCCGTTCTCGAAAAACGTGTTTATCCTTGTGACCGTCATCTTTCCGCTCTTCTTGTTGTAGTCCTTCTTTTCGTAAATACTACCTATTATCTCCCCGTCAGGTATATACATAAGCGCGTGAAAGTGCAATCTCTCCGTTTCGGGCGCATTTTCGAATACTCCCATATATCTCCAACTTCTCCTTGTATGTAAATTAGATAAACACTTTCTTAACTTCTTACGAAAACTCTCTTCCGTCTGTTTCTTGTCGTCATATGTAAAAGTAACGAAGTAATTCCAACGATTAAGGTATGCTTTCCGCTTAAACCTTTTCTTACGAACGTACAGGTTATGAAACTTCTTATCTACCTTACCCTGTATATACTCCGTTGTAGCGTCAAAATCGGGGTATAGCTTTTCTATCCCCGCCTTCATATAATTTATCAACTCGTTCTTCTTTCTCTTTGTCCCTAATCCCTTTTTCATAGCCGAAGAAAACAGAGTATCTATGAGTTCGTCTAGATCCTCTCTGCTTCTCGTTTTCTTTTTACCCTTTCTTTTCGAGGGCAACACTCTCGTTCCGACGTGATGTCCTCCGTCGTGATATACCTTATACCATCCCTCATTCACCTTCTTCGGTTCATCTAAAAAAGGTATATACAAATTCTCGTTCAATTCCGTCAATAATGCCTGCATACGTCCTCCTTTAACCCATTGTATCACCGTTTTTTAGTTAGCGAGAGTGACCGAACCGTTACCTAAACGGCACTCTACCGTGAGTAGAGCGGGTTTTTACAGGAGTTTTAACGGATATTCCACTGTAATTAAAATTCATTCTAAACTCTTATCGAGCAAACGATGATCTCCTTTTTTGTCTTTTTCTTCCTGCGGGGTTGTAGCACGGAGAAAGCCTTCTAAGTCAACGGTATTAAATCGCCGCGTGTTATTTGTATTTCCATTTCAACAAGTCTTGTCCGTAACGGGTAAGGCTTTCTCTTTATGCGACGATTTCATACTCCCTCGTTGACTTAGGGGCGGAATAAGTTTTGCAGCGCGCGGTAAATCCTTTCCCCGTGCTTTTCGTACCCCGCCGAAAAAGGCAAAAAACACATTAAAGGAGTTCTATATTATGAACAAAGACAGTTTCAGTTACAAAAAAGGATTCGTTAAGGGTATAGAGATATATTCCGAAAACCTATCAAACAGCGGATATTACGCAGACGCAAACAACAAACGTACTATGGAAAACTGCAAAAAGTACGCGGAATCGGGTTACAAAAAACAAATACGTTTAACGGACAATCAAAAAGATTACTACTACGGGCTATCGGACGGAATCGCTTACAAATACAGAAACGGCGGTACGCCTTTAACCGACAGCAAACACATAAGCCGATTCGAGAAAAGAGAACAGGCTCACTACTACGGCAACAACTCGAACATCGATGATGAGATATTTTAAGGAGTGAGATTATGAGTTCTAAGATATTTTACGAAGTGATTACCAAAGACAACCTCTTACATATGGCTCAATCCATTTCCGTCGCCGCGCTTAAAAAGGCAAGCTGTAAAAACCAAAGATACCGGAATATGTACAGGAGATTATTAGACGATATTCACTCTCCGTCAATAGACCGTCCTTTATCCGACGGGTACGAGTTGGTACAAAGCGTATGCTGCGTACTATTGCAGCATTTAGGAAAAAAGCTTGACGACATCGTAGGAGTTAACAAATACAAACGCCCCGCAAGCGTGTTAAAGCTTTGCTATTCAGCCGTAAACGAGATTACTTATCGTTATACCCGCGACGCTTATCTCGAAGACTTTATCGAGGACGAAGCCGCTATTTCAAAATCTGTCGAGATGGATATTATCGATACCGAAAAAGAATATGAGAAAGTGGCTGAAATCATAGAACGCCTTAACTTATCGGAAGCGGAGAAAGATACCTTATTGCTGTGTATGCACGGATACGGAGCATTTACAGTTGCGAGAATGTTATCCGTCACTCACGGCACGGTTTGGGCAAGACGGCAACGCATAATGAAAAAATATACTGCCGTTATGGTTTAATCTCCTATATGACCTTAACCGAATATGTTTTACGATAAAGCCCGTAAGAGAG
This sequence comes from uncultured Clostridia bacterium, assembly GCA_934271275.1. Taxonomy (GTDB): domain Bacteria; phylum Bacillota; class Clostridia; order Christensenellales; family Borkfalkiaceae; genus UBA1259. The sequence continues at coordinate 71,722 of CAKQRD010000011.1, forward strand.
TTTTTCTTACGGGCTTTTTTCTTTGTAATTTTCAAAAATATTTAACGATATTTATCGATAACGAGCGATACTCTTTGCACGTTTCTGTTCGTTTATCTGGCATTTTTTAAAATCGTCAATTTTCAGGGTTTGCAAATTTTATCTTTTCCTTTCAACCTTCGGACTCTTTTTGTTACAATTTTCAATCTGCTTTTTACACAAATATTTACTTCGGCAAGGCTTTGAAAACGCCCCTATCGAAGGCTCTTTTTCGAAAAAATTTTTAAAAATCAAAACCCTTGAAATCGTAAGTGATTTACAAGGGTTTTCTGGTGCACCATAAGGAGTTCGAATCCCTAACCTTCGGTTCCGTAGTGGCACGAATTTTGTTCTTTTATATATTTTTAAGCCTTGATAATTATCATTAAAACCTTTTAAAAAACCGCATTTTTACTGACGATTTACTAAAAACATATCACAATGATACTTAACAATACATAAAAATAACGTGCGATACAGGGTTTTCCTCATATTGCACGTTATTGGCATTTTTACTGTTACAGCGGCGGTTTTAACATTTAAGATTATTACATTTATATCTTAAAAACACATAAAAACT
>CAKQRD010000012.1 GCA_934271275.1 uncultured Clostridia bacterium
GTGCGATGACTTGCGCTCTTCGGTTTTCAGAGTCCGACGCCCACGCGACTTTCGTTCCGTAGACCGACGCTCTATCCGGCCAAAGCTAATGGTGCGTATTAAGTTTTTTCTTGCTTGCGAGGGCGGACATACAAGTTCCGCAACAACTAAACCGACAAGTTTTTTCGTTGAACGCTTATCTATTTTATATCTTTTATCGGGTTTTGTCAACCGTTATACGGGCTTAAAACAAAATCTTTGTCGCGTGGGCGCGATTTTTTTCGCGCCCACGCGTATCTCCTTCTCGTATCTCCTTCTCGTATCTCCTTCTTACTTTAAGACGGCCTTTATTCTTCTTACGCCCGAAGACGAGCTTTCTTCCTTAACGATTTCAAAATGCCCGAGCTCCGCCGTGTTCGCCGCGTGCGGTCCGCCGCAAATCTGTTTATCTACGCCCGCTATCGTATAAATCGACACAAGCTGATCTTCCGACGTCGGATTAAACACGCCGTACGCGCCTTCTGCGACAGCTTTATTGTACGGTTCTTCCGTTCTGACGACGTCTATTTTTTTGTCGATGGCGTCGTTCACGAACTTTTCGAGTTCTTTCAGCTCTTCTTCGGTCATTTTATGGTCGCAATTAAAGTCGAAACGCATTCTTTCTTCGTTAATATTCGAGCCTTTCTGTTCGGTTTTTTCGCCGAACATTTTACGAAGTCCCGCGAGCATTATATGCGTTGCGGTATGGTAGCGCGCGGTGATTTCGTTTCTCTCGGTAAGTCCGCCCTTCGCTGCCGCCGCCTGCGCTTTGGAAAGCTCCTGATGCGCTTTGAACGCTTCCTTAAAGCCCTCCTCGTCTACCGTAAGCCCGCGCTCTGCGGCAAGCTCGGTCGTAAGCTCTGCGGGGAAGCCGAACGTATCGTATAATCTGAACGCCTGCTTGCCCGAAATGACCGTTTCCGGAACGTACGCGTGGTCTTTTGCCGCCATAAACGCGTTCTTTCTTTCGATGCCCGTCACGCATTTATCGAACTCTTTCATTCCCGAAACGAGCGTCGCCTCGAACTTTCTTATTTCTTTTCTTATCTCTTCTAAAATAAATTCTTCTTTTTCGACGAGCAAGGGATACGCTTCGTCGTAAACCTTTTCGATAAACACTTTCGCTACGCCCGTCATCTCTTCGGAGGGAATATCGAGGCTCTTGCAATACCTTATCGCGCGGCGTAAAAGTCTTCTTAAAATATATCCTGCGCCGGTGTTGGAGGGCAAAATCCCGTTCGCGTCGCCGATAAGCATAACCGAGGTGCGAACGTGATCCGAAACGATTCTCATAGCCTTCCTTGCCTTTTCGTCCCCGTCGTAGTCTTTGCCGGAAACCTTTTCGAGATACTCTATCGCACCCGAAAACAAGTCTGTTTTATACCCGTCCGTAAGTCCGTTAAGGAACACGAGAAGCCTGTCGAGCCCGAAACCCGTATCCACGTTCTTATGGTCGAGTTCTTCGTACTTTCCGCCTTCTAATTTTTTATACTGCATATACACGTCGTTACCGATTTCTACGTAGCGATTGCCCGTAAGAAAATCCGAAGAATCCTTACCTTCTTCTCTCGGATAAAACCACTCGTTGTCCGGTCCGCAGGGCGTGCCGACCGTACCTTCTAATTCCCACCAGTTGTCCGACTTCGGGAGATAAAAAATATTTTCGGGTTTAATGCCGAGCGATTTTAATAAAGAAGCCGTTTCCTCGTCGCGCGGGACGGAATCGTTCCCCTCGAAAACGGTGGAACAGATTTTTTCTTTGTCGAAGCCCAGAACTTTTGTCAAAAACTCGAAACTCCACGCGGTTTTTTCTTTTTTAAAGTAATCGCCGAGCGACCAGTTACCCATCATCTCGAAAAACGTGAAGTGCGTCGCGTCGCCGACGGAGTCTATATCGACCGTCCTGACGCAACCCTGAACGTTGCATAGTCTTGTCTTTCCCGACGGGTGTTTTTTGCCGAGCAGGTACGGCATAAGGGGTTGCATTCCCGCTACGTTGAACATAACGCCCGTCGTGCCGTCGCCGATAAGCGATACCGCGCCTATATTAAGATGTCCGCGCTCTTCGTAAAACTTAATCCATTTTTCTCTTAATTCTTTACTCGTAAACATATAGTAGTCCTTCTTCGGTTATATTTAATCGGTTATTTCTTTATAAGCTCGTAACCGTCTTTCACGTCTTTAACTTCGTACCCCGCGGCGGAAATTTCGTTCCGCAATTCGTCCGAGCGCGCGTAATCTTTATTCTTTCTTGCAAGAAGCCGTTCTTCGGCAAGCGCGATTATCTCTTTCGGGACAACCGATTCTGCGGTCTTTTCCTTTTCTTCCGCACGTTTTACGAACTCCTCGGGAACTTCTTTGAACAGTCCTAAAAGCGAATACGTCTTTTTAACCTGATTTAAATCCGCTCCGACCGACTTATCCCCCGCGCGAAGCTTTGCCTTTATCGACTTAAAGAAGCCGAACAAATCCGAAAGCGCGAGCGCGGTGTTGAAATCGTCGTCCATCGCCCTGTCGAACGCCTCGTCTATTGCCTCGTTTTCGCCCGCAAGCTCTATGCCCGCCTCTTTTGCGGCAACAAAAGATTTATAAAATTCCGTCATGTGTTTTTCCGCTTCCGGAAAAAGTTTGTCGGTAACGTTTATATCCCCGCGATAGTTGGTAGAAAGCAAAGCGAATTTTATCGTTTCCGCCGAATATTCGTCCAGAAGGTCGTGAAGGAGAAGGCTGTTTCCGAGCGACTTGCTCATTTTCTGCCCGTTCACCTTGATAAGCCCGTTGTGAATCCAGTATTTTACAAACCGCTTGCCCGTTAAGGCTTCCGTCTGAGCGATTTCGTTTTCGTGATGCGGAAAAATAAGGTCCCTGCCGCCGCCGTGAACGTCTATCTGTTCGCCGAACGTTTTATAGTTCATTGCGGAACACTCTATATGCCAGCCGGGGCGACCTTTCCCCCAAGGCGACTCCCAGAAAGGTTCTCCTTCTTTTGCGGATTTCCACAGCGCGAAGTCGAGCGGATTTTTCTTTAACTCGTCGTTATCCACGCGCACGCCGTTCATGGCGTCCTCTAAATTTCTGTGCGACAACGCGCCGTAAGAAGGGAAGCTGTCTACCGAAAAATAAACGTCGCCTTTCGCCGTCGGGTATGCGTGACCTTTTTCGATAAGTTTTTTTACGAACTCTATAATGTCGCCGATACATTCGGTGGCTTTTATCCACACGTTGGGATCGTCTACTTTAAGACGGCGCATTTCCGCGTCCGTTTTCTTTATCATTTCCGCCGCATAAGTCGCCGCGGGTATCCCCGTTTCGTTGGACTTCGCGATGATCTTATCGTCTACGTCGGTATAATTTCTCGCGTAAGTAACGGCGTAACCCTTTTTTTCCAGATATTTTCTTATAATATCGTAAATTATTGCCTGATATGCGTGACCTATGTGCGCTTCGCCCGACACCGTGATGCCGCACGCGTACATTTTGACTTTGCCTGCCTCTAACGGTTCAAAATCCTGTTTCGTTCCCGAAAGGGTGTTATATATTCTCATTTTCGCTTCCTTTTTCAGGTTCTTTTTCTTCTTTTTTAAGCTCGTTTTTAAGTTTTTCGAGTTCTTCTTTCAACGAGAAAACTTCGTCGCGGAGATGGCAGACCTCCTCCTGAATGGGGTCGCACTTTTCCTGCTCTAAATTGCAGACTTTTTCGCCGTTTATCCTTACCACTATTCCGGGGACGCCGACTACCGTTGCGTACGGCGGAACTTCTTTAAGAACGACCGCGCCCGCGCCTATTCTCGCGTATTCGCCGACCGTGAATCCGCCGAGTATCTTCGCGCCGGAACTTATCATAACGCCCTTTTTTATCGTCGGGTGGCGCTTTCCCTTTTCCTTACCCGTACCGCCGAGCGTTACGCCCTGATAAATAACGACGTCCTCTTCTATTTCCGCGGTTTCGCCTATAACAACGCCCGCGCCGTGGTCTATGAACACGCCGCCCGCTATTTTTGCCGCGGGGTGAATTTCTATCCCCGTAAAGAACTTCGCCGTCTGACTTAACATTCTCGCGAGAAGTTTAAAGCGGATTTTATAGAAAAAATGCGCGACTCTGTGCCACGAAAGCGCATGCACTCCCGAATAAGTCAACCATATTTCAAACTTGTTGCGCGCCGCAGGATCGTACTTTTTTGCCGCCCTTATGTCCGCGCGTAATCTTTTAAACATATTATACCTCGTTTAATTTTTCGGGGGCGAGGCTTTGCCCCTGTTCTTGTTAACGCTTTTGCTTTTTTGCGCCGCTAAACGACTTCTACCCCCGCTTCCGTGACGGCTTCTTTAATTTCCTTGGGGAAATTTTTATCCGTAACCATACAGTTTACGTCTTTAAGCTCCGCAAAGGTGTACGGGGTTTTCTTGTTCACCTTGCTGCTGTCTAAAAGCATTATGACTTTATCCGCTTTTTTTATGACGGCGCGCTTCACGTCAGCTTCCGATTGACTTCCGCAAGTGAAAAAACCGCCCTCTCTGATAAAGCCCGTAGCAGTCATCACCGCTATCTGAATGTTTATTTTTTCTATAAAATCAAGACACGTTCCGCCGACGGTTATAAAATTATTGCGTTTTAAGTCGCCGCCGAGAATTGCGACGTTAGGCTTTTCTTTTCTTAAAACCGTTTCCGCAATGACGAAAGCGTTGGTTAAAACGTAGAAATTTTCGTCGGGAAGCGCGCGCGCGAAATAGGTGGTGGTCGATCCGCCGTCTATGAACAAACAGCTGTTTTTCTCTATGATTCCCGCCGCCTTTTCGGCAATCTCGATTTTTTCCGCGGCGTTATAATTGACGCGTTCGGAAAAATCCGCTTCCTTTGCGCGGAGAACCGAGTTGACGGAGATAGCTCCGCCCGAAACGCGCAAAACGGCGTTAGCCATTTCGAGACGGTTAAGGTCGCGGCGAATGGTCATCGAGGAAACGTCCGGAAAAGCACATTCGAGTTCGTGAAGCGTTACCTTTCCGTTTTTATCGATAAATTCTTTAAGCTGAAAAAGTCTGTCTTTCATACGTTTTATTTTATCACCTGCGCGGCGGTTTTTGCAAGGAAATTAAGCTCGGTTTACGGATTAGTTGTTAATTTTTTTCATTTTGAAAAATTTTAACCGCCGAAATTTGTTCTTTCCCCGAAAATTCGGGGCGTTTTTATTGATTTATCCGATTAAAACAAGTATAATGATATACGAACAGAATCGAGGGTTTTCCTCGTTACGGAGATTTTTATGTTAGACCTTAAAAGAATAAAGGAAGAAAAAGAAAAAATTACCGAGCTTCTCGCAAGAAAGGGCTTTAAGGCGGATTTCGATACCATTCTTTCTCTCGACGAAAAGAGAAGAACGGCGATTGCGGAAGCGGAGGGTTATAAAGCGGAAAGAAACAAGGTTTCGGCGGAAATTCCCGCGCTCAAAAAAGCGGGCAAGCCCGTGGACGGAATCTTTGCCGAAATGCGCGAACTCGGCGATAAAATTTCGGAATGCGACCGCGTGGCAAAAGAATACGACGAACAGGTTTTTAACCTTCTCGCCGCGTATCCTAATATCCCCGACGAGGATCTTCTCGGCGGAGAAAAAGAAAACAACAAGGTTATTAAAATCGTAGGAGAAAAGCCTTCGTTCGATTTTCCTATGCAAAATCACGTCGATTTATGCACAAAACTCGGAATTATCGATTACACGCGCGGGACGAAGCTTTCGGGCGGCGGTTTCTGGCTCTATCGCGGAGACGGCGCAAGGCTCGAATGGGCGCTCCTTAATTTCTTCGTGCAGGAACATTTAAAAGACGGCTACGAATTTATTCTTCCCCCTCATCAACTCGGATATAACTGCGGTTTCGGCGCGGGACAATTCCCCAAATTCGCAGACGAGGTATACTGGCTCGACTGCGACGAAGACAGAATGAAAAACCGTTTTATGCTCCCCACGGCGGAAACGGCGCTCGTCAATATGTACTCGGGCGAAATTCTCCCCGAAGAAAAGCTCCCGATGAAATTCTTCGCCTATACACCTTGCTACCGCAAGGAAGCGGGTTCTTACCGTGCGGAAGAACGCGGCATGATAAGAGGACATCAGTTCAACAAGGTGGAAATGGTTCAGTACGCGCACCCCGCTCGCAGCAAAGAGGCGTTTGAGGAACTCGTGAACAAAGCCGCTTCTTTAATAGAAAAATTAGGCTTGCATTTCAGAATAAGCAAGCTTGCGGCGGGCGACTGCTCCGCTTCTATGGCGAGGACTTACGATATAGAAGTCTGGATTCCTTCTATGGGAATTTATAAAGAAGTCAGCTCGGTTTCCAACGCGAACGACTATCAGGCAAGAAGAAACAATACCAAATTCCGCGACAGCAAAACGGGCAAAACTGCGTTCGTGCATACGCTTAACGGTTCGGGACTTGCGACTTCCCGCGTGTTCCCCGCGATTATCGAACAGTATCAGAACGCGGACGGCAGCGTGACTATCCCCGAGGTTTTAAGACCGTTTATGGGCGGACAGGAAATCATCAAATAACCTTAAACAACGAAACATCACAAAACCCCTGCGATACCGAGAAATTCGGGAATCGCAGGGGTTTTTCTTTTCGTAAAATCGTTTATCTTTCTTCTCTGAAATAATTCGTGCCGAGAGCCGCGGGCGGCTGAACGCTCTTACTTCCGAAGATACTCGTTATGATAAGCACTATTATCGTAACGACGTACGGCAAGAGTTTGATAAGCTCCTGTTGACCTAACGTGCTTAATCCGGTTATCTTGATGCCGAGAATATACAGAGCGCCGAATACTATAGAGCCTAATATGGCGAGGTCGGGCTTCCACATCGTGAATATAACGAGAGCGATGGCAAGCCAGCCGAAAGCCTGTATAGTCATAGTGTTGTCGAACGTTCCGCAGTTATAATCGAGGACGTAAAACAGTCCGCCGAGTCCCGCAATCGCGCTTCCTATAAGTATCGCGCCGTATTTATATGCGGTTACATTTATGCCGACCGCGTCCGCCGTGGCGGGGTTTTCGCCGACCGCGCGGAGTCTTAATCCCGTTTTCGTCTTTTTAAGGAACAGCGCCGCGACTATCGCAAGAGCTATCGCAAAATAAACGAGTATGCCGTGCGATAAGAATATTTTACCGAACGCGCCGAGGTTATCCGCAAACGGAAGGTACCCTTTTATTTTGGTGCTTGCAACCGCAAGAAGAGATCTCGCGTTCGTCACCGCGGCAAACAGTCTGTTCATAATAAATTGTGAAAAGCCCGCGCCGAACGTGGTGAGCGCAAGCCCCACGACGTTCTGGTTAGCTCTTAACGTGACGGTCAGAAACGCGTAAATCGCGCCGCCGAACGCCGCAAAAAGGCAAGCTCCGAATATCACCGCAAGAAGGATGATTATATAACTGCCGTCGGCAGGATCCGCAAGCGTTTTCATATAAGAAACGACCATAAAGCAACCGCCCGCAACGCCCATACACATTATGCCCGGTATTCCGAGGTTAAGATGTCCCGATTTTTCGGTTATTATTTCCCCGATCGAGCCGAACAAAAACACGACGCCTATGGAGATTGCTCCCACTATAAGTCCTACTAACATTTTTCGTCCTCCTTCTTTGCTTCGCCGCCGTCTTCTTTAAGGTTTTCCGTGCCGCTTGTTTCCGTTTCGACCTTTTCCGCTTTATCGTTTTCCGCGACGTCCCCGCTCAGAACCTTTTTCTTACGAATATTGAGCGCGTAGTAAACGAAAAACTCGCAGCCGATTATACAGAAGTACATAATACCGACAATCATATTCGCAACCGAGCTGTCCGATACTTGAACGACCGTCTGCAACTCCGCCATACCCTGCGTCATAAAAATTATGCCGAACGAGGAAGCTATCGCGCAGAGCGGATTCATTTTGGCGATCCACACCGCGATTATAGCGGTAAATCCGAGGTTTTGCGCCGTTTCCGAAGAAACCGTATGGTCCATAGCCCCCGCAATCAGAAAGCCTATAAGCCCGCAGAGCGCGCCCGAAAGCGCAAGCGTTCTTATTATCGTCTTTTTAACGTTTATGCCTATATATCTCGCGGTGTTTTCGCTTTCGCCGACGACCGACGCCTCGAAGCCGTGCTTGGTATACTTCATATACACGAACATCGCCGCGCACATCAACGCCGCTACTATTATGATAAGAAGGAAGTCGTTCCCGCCTATTCGGGGAAGGTGCGCGACCTTAACCGTGGCAAGCGAGCCGGATGCAAACGGACCGCTCCACTCCTTTATGAAATATACGACGAGTCCCGAAGCGATATAGTTCATCATAAGCGTAAAAAGCGATTCGTTCGTTTTGAAAAACGCCTTGAACACCGCGGGAATCGCCGCCCACAGCGCGCCGCAAAGCACCGCCGAAACGAGCATTATAAGCCACACGACCGCGTCGGGCATTCTGCCGCCGTAATTACGCATACACGCTATCGTTACGAGCGCGCCGATAAGCACCTGCCCGTTGCCTCCGAGATTCCAGAATTTCATTTTGAACGCGGGAATGAGCGCGCAGCCTACGCCGAGCAAAAGCGCGGTATTCTGCAAAAGAAGCCATCTTTTTCTTTCCGTGCCGAAGCTGCCCTTAAACAAAGAGGTTATAACAACCCACGGGTTGCCTTTTTCTTTATAGCAAATCGCGCAGATAACGCAACACACGAAAAGCCCCGTTAAAAACGCGATAACCCTTGCGAGTATCTGTCTTTTTACCGAAATTTCCGTTCTCTTGGTAACGTGGAATAAAGGTTCGCGAACGATTTTTTCGTTATTCATCTTTCTCTTCTCCTTTTTCTTCCGCCTGTTTTTCCGCTTCTTCCTTCCATTCCTCTTCGGAAAGGTTGCTGTCCTTCGCTATACCGAAGTTCTTGTCCTTCTTCTCTTCGGTAAGGTCGAGAGAACCCGTCATCATAAGTCCGAGTTGTTCTTTCGTCGTCTTTTCCGCGTGGACAATACCCATATTTTTGCCGTGACAAAGCACCATAATCTTGTCGCAGAGGGCAAGCATAACGTCAAGGTCCTCGCCTATGAACAGTATGCCCGTGCCTTTTTCCTTCTGCTCGTTAAGTATATCGTATATCGCGTAAGAAGAGTTTATGTCGAGACCTCTCACGGGGTAAGCGGTGACTATAACGTTCGGGGAAGATTCTATTTCTCTGCCGACCAGAACCTTCTGCACGTTGCCACCAGAAAGCCTTCTTACGGGCGTTTCCGTGGAAGGCGTCACTATCCCGAGCTTTTCTATCAAATCTTCCGCGCGTTTTCTCGCGCTCTTTCTGTCTACGAAAGGTCCTTTACCGTCGTCGTAAGTTTTGAGCATCATGTTGTCGGTCACGGAAAAAGACGGAACGAGTCCCATTCCCAGCCTGTCCTCGGGGATAAAGCTCATCGAAATGCCTTTTTCTATAATCTTTTTGGAGGGAAGTCCGACAATGCTTTCTCCCTTGTGCATAATAAAGCCGCTCTCCACCTTACGAAGCCCCGCGATAGCCTCGCAAAGCTCCTTTTGTCCGCACCCCGCGATGCCCGCAACGCCGAGCAGCTCTCCGCCGCGGATATAAAAGCTTACGTCGTCTATCGCCGTGCTGCCGTCGTCCTTCTTTATCGAAAGGTTTCTTATTTCGAGAAGCGGACGGTCTATATTCGTTTTGACGCGCTCTATTTTAAGGTCGATTTTCTTGCCGACCATCATTTCGGTAAGCTGTTTTTCGTTCGTTTCCGAAGTATTCACCGTGCCGACGTACTCGCCCTTGCGGAGAATGGTAACTCTGTCCGAAATTTCCATAACCTCGTTGAGCTTATGGGTGATTATGATAATGGACTTGCCGTCCTCGCGCATCTTTTTAAGCACCGCGAACAGCTTTTTTATCTCCTGCGGGGTTAAAACCGCGGTAGGTTCGTCGAGAATCAGTATATCCGCGCCGCGGTAAAGCACTTTTATAATCTCTACCGTCTGCTTTTCGGATACCGACATTTCGTGAATTTTCTTTTTGGGATCTATTTCAAAACCGTATTTCTTCGCAATTTCCGAAACACGGGAATTTACGTCTTTCAAATTATAGCGTTTGCCGTCGTTTATACCGAGTACGACGTTCTGCGCGGCGGTAAAAACGTCCACGAGCTTAAAGTGCTGGTGAATCATTCCGATTTTATAATCGAACGCGTCTTTGGGCGAACGAATGGAAGCTTTTTCGCCGTTTACGAATATTTCGCCCTCGTCGGGATAGTATATACCCGAAATCATATTCATAAGCGTAGTCTTTCCCGAACCGTTTTCGCCGAGAAGAGAAAGAATTTCCTCTTTATAGAGGGTAAAGTTTATATCCTTGTTGGCAACTACCGTACCGAACCTCTTGGTTACGTTACGCAGTTCCAGCGCGACTTGTTTTTCCATTAAAACTCTCCGAAAAGAAAAATAAGCCTGTAAGACGGGACTTATCCCGCCTTACAGGTATTTTTTTGTTAATTAGAACGCGACGTTCAAATAGTTGATGCCGTCTATCTGAATGTTGAAATAAGGAGCGGAACGATAGAAGCTTTCCGCAAAATAGGTAACGCCGTTCTCGGTTTTGATAGCCTCGGTATCGGCAACGTAATCGCCCCAGTCGTCAACGTCCGCAAGATAAGTGGTGAGCTTTTCGCCCTTTACGGTGAACTTGGAGCAGTCGAAGATTTTGAGTTCGCCGCTTCTGATTTTAGCCGCAGCTTCGTCTATTCTCGCCTGAGTATCTTTTGCGGGAGCAAGTTTGCCGAGTTCGGTAAGAGCTACCGAGCCGTCCGCATAAGAATCCGCGGCAAGTTCGCCCGTCCAATCGGTATCCGCAAGCTTACCTTCTTTAGCGCAGGTGATGAAGTATTCGTAATAAGGCGTCCAGTTGATTTTGGAAGAGACGATGAAGGTGTTGGGGCAGCTTGCTTCGGTACTTCCGTTATAGGAAACGTTGGGAACTTTATCTTGTTCGCACGCGCTGGGTGCGCCCATGGAGTCCGCGTGCTGGGAAACGAGCGCGCATCCTCTGTCGATAAGGGTTTTAGCCGCTCCTCTTTCCGCAGTTTCGTCGTACCACGAACCGGTGAACTGAACGTCCATAACGACGTTAGCTACGACGCTCTTAACGCCGAGATACCAAGAAGTGAATCCGGAAATAACTTCCGCATAGGTGAACGCGCCGACGTAACCGACTTTGATATTGCCGTTTTCGTCTTTGTTTTTATCCGTGATTTTGCCTTCGGCCTGCATTTCCGCAAGCTTCGCGCCTGCCGCAACGCCCGCAAGGTATCTGCCTTCGTAGATGGAAGCGAACGCGTTGTGATAGTTGGAAAGTCCGGAAGAATGAGCCTTCGTGCCGGTAGCGTGGAAGAACTGTACGTTGGGTTTAGCTTTTGCGGCTTCCATAAGGAAGGGTTCGTGACCGAAAGAGTCCGCAAAGATTACCTGACAGCCCTGATCCGCAAGGTCGAGAGCAGCGTCTTTGCATGCCGCGGTTTCGGGTATGTTGGATCTGATCAGGAGGTTTGCTTCCGCAATACCCTGATTCTTGCAAGCGGCTTTTATCGCGTCGAGAAAGTTCTTATCGTAGGTGGAGTTATCGTCGTGCAAGGTTATGATACCGACTTTAAGATCTTCCGTAGCTATCGCGGTGAGCTTGGGAGCAGCTTCGTTGCAACGAACGCATTTCTGATCCTTATAGCTGTGACCGAGCGCGTCGGTTTTGGTTTCGTAAGAATCTCCGCACGAGCAGGTGAACTTCGTTACGCCTTGTTCGGTGCAAGTGCCTTTGCTGACGACAGAGCCGACGTATTCGTGCTTATGTCCGCCGCAAGCGCCGAGACCGAAGCAGCAAGCCGTGGCAATTACTGCCGCAAGCAACGTTGTGAAAAGTTTCTTCATTATAAAAACCTCCTGACCCTTTCGGGTTTGATTACCTGTGTTTATCTGCGGAAAACGATTTTGCCGTTTTCCATACTTTCTATTATTGCCAACGAGAACACGTCGTAGCCCTTTTCGCGAAGCTTGTCCCCGCCGCCCTGAAAGCCTTTTTCTATCGCGACCGCGCAGCCGACCGTTTCCGCGCCCGCTTCGCTTACTATTTTTATAAGCGCGTTGAGAGCTTCTCCGTTAGCGAGAAAATCGTCTACGATGAGAACTTTCGCGCCCTTTTTAAGATATTCCGCGGGAACTATCAGCACGTTGTTTTTCCGGTGCGTATATGAATAGCAATCCGCCGAATAAACCTCGCCTTCTACGTTAGAAGTCTTGCTCTTTTTGGCAAACAGCGCGTCCACGCCGAGCTTTTCCGCAACGAGTACCGCAATCGCGATGCCCGAAGCCTCTACCGTAAGAACGTCGGTAACGCCCGCGGCTCTGAAATGCTCCGCAAACTCTTCCGCAAGCGCGGATAAAAGCTTTACGTCCAGTCTGTTGTTCAGAATCGCTCCGACTTTAAGTACGTTACCTTCTAAAACCTTTCCCTTTTCCGTTATCGCCTTTTCCAGAAGCTCCATATCGCGAAAATCCTTTTAAAAATCAAAAGAACGAGTAATTTCTAACCCGTTCCGCAAAGACCAAACTCACTTTCCCGTAGCAGTAAAAAATTCAATGCGGAAAAAGCTTCGTTTTATCCAATAGTCGCGTCTGTGGCGATGCGGTAGAAACGTTCGTGCCGTATATACGAACCTATATTGGGTTGAGATTTAATTTACGCTCTTATTGTATCAAACTCTTAAAGTATTGTCAATCGTTTTTACCCCGCATTTTCGCGAAATAATTTTTTTGCCGAAAAAGGTCGAATCGACGTCGCTTTTTTCTTTATGAGCCGCGAAGGGCGAGCCGCCGAAAACTATTCTTCCTCGAAATTTCTTTTAAGTCTCGACCACTCCACGCCGTCCGTCGAATAACGTTCGAGGTATTCCGCGACCTCTTCTTTGGTTTCCACGATTTTGTAGAGTTTTTTACACTCGTCGTTGATAAAGCCCTTTTCGGCCATTTCGTTCATAATTCTGTCAAGCTCGTCGTAATAGCCCTGCGAGTTGTAAATTACGATCGCCTTCTTGTGCCGGCCGAGCTGTTTTAAGGTAAGCACCTGAAAAAATTCCTCGAAAGTGCCTATCCCGCCGGGAACTATGACGAACGCTTCGCAGGTATCTTCCATCATCTGCTTTCTTTCCGCCATCGTTTCGGTAAAATGCAGTTCGTCGGCCTCGTAAAAAATGCCCTCGAAGCCGCTTTCTTTGAAAAATTCGGGAATAACGCCGAAAACGTACGCGCCCGCCGCCTTAAAGCCGCGCGCCGCCGCGCCCATAAGCCCTTCGCTCCCCGCGCCGAACACGAGAGAGTGACCTCTTTCGCCCAAAAACTTGCCGAGATTATAGCAATCTTGTTTATAAGCCTCGTCTATCTTTTCGCTTGCCGCGCCGTATACGCAAATCTTCATTTTTTTCGGATAGCCTCCCGTCTTTTACCTATTTTAATTTATTTTACCCGCGGTGTCAAACGTTTACGCGGCGTTTTACCTCTTCGCGCCTCTTTTCGTTTGCTTTTGCGGTCTATATATTATATAATGTTTTAAAAGATAAGGTTCTAAACAATTTAAGAGGTAAAATTTTTATGAAAAGAATCGCTCAGTTTGAAAAAGTTTCCGAAAAAGAATACGCAAAGTCCGCGCCCGCAGAATTATACGACAAAATAGTTTTGCCGAGACGAGCCACCTCTGGCAGCGCGGGGTACGACTTTTTCGCGACCGAAGCCTTTACCCTGAAAGCGGGCGAAACGATTAAAATCCCCACGGGAATACGGGTAAAAATAGAGGAAGGCTGGGTACTTTCTATTTATCCGCGTTCGAGTCTCGGATTTAAATACCGCTTGACTCTCGACAACACCGTCGGCATCATCGACTCCGATTACTATTTTGCCGAAAACGAGGGGCATATTTTTATAAAAATGACCAACTGCGGAAATAAACCGCTCGCCGTGGAAGCGGGCAAGGCTTTCGCGCAAGGCGTGTTTACCGAATACGGCATAACCTACGACGACGATTGTTCTTGTTCGCGCACGGGCGGACTCGGCAGTACGGATAAAAAATCATTTTAACGATTTAATCGCATGTCGTATTTTATAAAAACAAGTCCGATTTTATAAAATACTTTTTGACGATTTAACTATTCAATCGTTTAACTTTTTAGCGAGGGGTAACGATTGTTTTAAAAATTTATGCGCGCCCGCAAAGCTTTGCGGGCGCGCCGTTTTTCTGTTTTTAATTATTTTTCGTCGGTTTTGCGACCGATTTTTCCGTCACCCTCCCGCCGAGTTTTCTATCGGCTTTCCGCGATTTTTTCCGACCGCTATTCGGCGGGTTTATAAATCAATCGAAAATTTATAAAGGTCGCTTTTTTTAACGCCCCTGTCCTTGGCGGCTTCTTTAACCGCTTCTTTTTTGTCGTAGCCCCTGTCCATATAATATTTTATATGTTCGACCTCAGAAAGAGCGGAAAGCGCGTTTTCGGTCTCGCCCTTTTCCACGAGCAGAACGTATTCGCCCTTCGGCTCCGACGGAAGCCCTTCGGAAAGCTTGAACCTTTCCGCGCGCTCGTACAGCTTGGTTATCTCCTTAACCGCGACGGCGTTTCTCTCTCCCAGCACCTCGTAAAGCGTTTTTATATCCTTTTCCACGTCGTGCGGGGCGGAATAAAAAGCAAGCGTAAGGTCGAGATTTTTATATTTTTCGAGAAGCTCCGTTCTTTCCTTGTTTTTTTCGGGAAGAAAGCCCAAAAACGCGACCTTCGTGCCGTCGAGTCCCGAAAGCGCGAGTGCGGAAACGAAAGCGCACGCCCCCGGAATAATCGTATACGGAATATCGTTTTCGATGAGCATATTCACGAGAACCGCCCCCGGATCGGAGATGACGGGCATACCCGCGTCCGAAACGAGCGCAATGTTTTTGCCTTCTTTAAGCTTTTCCACAAGCTTTTCGCCCGACTCGCGCTCGTTGAATTTATGGTAACTTACGAGCGGCTTTTTTATTCCGTAATGATTTAAGAGAATCGCCGTGCGGCGCGTGTCCTCGCAGGCGATTTCGTCCACGGCGTTAAGCGTCTCGACGGCTCTGTACGAAATATCTTTTAAGTTCCCTATCGGCGTCGCGACGAGATAAAGCATAAATTTTTCTCCTTTTTTCCGAATAACCCCGAAAATTCCGATTTTTGTTCCGTTTTCCGTTTCGCAGTAAAAGAAAGCTGCTCTAATTTTCGGCGTTGCGAAGTATTTTCATTCCGCTTTTGCCGCCCTTTACCGCTTCCACCATAAATAAATACGGCTCTTTTCCCGCCGCCTCTACGAGTTGAAGCCTTTTCGGCTCTAAATTCGCGCCGCGGAGCGCGCATAAAACGTCCGCCAACCTGTCCGCGCGGTGAACGATGCACGTTCTCCCGCCGAATTTGAGCGCGGCGGCAACGGCTTTTACAAGCTCCTCCGCGGTAAGGGCGATTTCACGCCTGCAAATCGCGACGGTCTCGCTTTTATCGTGCGCGCCGGAAGCCGCGGGCATATACGGCGGATTGCATAAAACGAGCGAAAACTTGCCGTAATATTCCTTGTCTATATCCTGAACCCTGCAATTAACGGCGGAAAATTTATCCGAAAGCCCGTTTCTCTCTATGCTTTTGACGGACAACTCGAAAAGCGGCTTTTGCAGCTCGAAAAAGGTGACGCTTTTAATAAGCCCCGCATTAAGCCCGTAAAAATTGAAGCCGACTATCCCGCTTCCCGAGCAAAAATCGGCTACCACGTCACCTTTTTTCGCTGCCGCGAAACGGCTTAACAGCACCGAATCGGAAGTGAATCGGTACAGCTCGTCGTCCTGATAAATTTTTATGCCGCAAAGCCCCAAGTCCTCGGTTTCGAGCATATGTCCTCCTCCCCGCGTTTCGCCCGCCGCCCGCCACGTTTTTCACAACTCTCACTCGCGGTCGTTCTCTCCCGTCGCGTTTCAATCGCTTTCCTTTCAAACGTTTAAGCAAAAAACGTTTATAAAAACTTATTAAGGCGCGAAAAAATTTTTCGCGCCTTAAAAGATTTCTTTTAGAATTTACTCATCTTCGGAAATAGCACCGACGGGGCAACCCGCCGCACAAGCGCCGCAGCTCAAACAAGCTTCGGGGTCTATGTTGTACCGGGTATCGCCCTGACTTATCGCGCCGACGGGGCAAGTCTCTGCACAAGAACCGCACGAAATACACTGATCGCTGATTTTAAATGCCATAATAGTACACCTCCGTGTTTATTGCTTATATTTTATCACACTTTTTTCGTTTTGTAAACGGTTAATCGGAAATTTCCTCGGGAATATCCGTTAAATCTTCCGAATCGTCTTTGTCACCGCCGTTTCCGCATTCCGCGCAACCGCCGCAGGTCTTTTTGAATTTCAGCTCCGCGGACGGGAAATCTTTATAAACCTCGCCGCCGCCGTCTTTGGGAATTTTGACCTTGGTAATCATACGGAGCATATCGTTTGAAACGGCTATGCCGTTGCCTTCGGGAGTGCCGACGGTCGAGCCTATCTTCGGCACTTTCTTGCAGGCGACCTCGTAGTAATCGTTTTCGTATTCCAGACAACACATAAGCCTGCCGCAAAGCCCGCTTATCTTGCCGGGGTTAAGGTGCAGTCCCTGATTTTTCGCCATTTTTATGGTGACTTTGCCGAAGTCGGTAAGACTTCCCGCACAACAGCACGTTCTGCCGCACGGCGCGATGCCGCCGAGTATGCGCGTTTCGTCTCTTATTCCCACCTGACGAAGCTCTATTCTCAAATGGAAATGCGCGGCGAGAAGCTTTACGAGTTCTCTGAAATCCACGCGTTTTTCGGAGGAAAAGAAGTACGAAAGCTTTTTGCCGTCGAAGGAAAATTCGCAACCGATAAGCTTCATAGAAAGCCCCGCTTCGGCGATTTTTTCTTCCGCGTAGCGCATCGCTTCGGGAATTTTTTCCGCGTTCTCTTTAATTCGCTTTTCGTCCGCTTCCGTAGCTTTTCTCGTGACGGGTTTGAGCGGGTGCAGAATTTTATCGTCCGGCACGTCTTTCACGTCGAACACGACGATAGCGTATTCCGGACCTTTCGCGGTGTCTACGATAACGCCCGAACCCTCTTTATAATGCGAGGTTTCGCTCTCGGGCGAGAAATAATATATTTTAGGGGTGTTTTTGAATTTTACGCCTAATACTTTTGCCATTTATGTTTCCCCTCCAGAACGGAAAACAACAGTTTTTCGACGAGCATTGTCCCGCCGCCGTTGAATTTTTTTATTCTTTTCGCTTCCGTAACCTTTTCGAGCGCGTATATAAGCGCGGCTGTGTTATAGCCCTCCGCGGCTTTCGTCTCCCTTAACGCCCGCTTGTCCTGCACGAGGCTTCCTTTCCCCTCGCGGTAAGCGAGAAGGTCGCGAAGGAGCAGCTCGAACACCGACAAAAACTCGTCGAGGTCGGATTTTAAGGACGTGATTTTTATCGAATATTTAAGCACGTCTCGGCTGGATTTCATACCCGTCAGCACGCTTACCGCCGTTTCCGTGACCGCCGCGAGGTTTTCGTCGCCGTAAAGGGCGAGAGCGTTTCCGAGCGTTCCATCCGACAGCGCGACCGCGGAAGCGAGCTTTGCCGCGTCCGGACATTCGTTTTTCAGCGCGCCCGTTATTTTATCCGCCGAAAAAGCGGGGATTTCCAGCTTTTTAGTTCTCGAACGCACGGTGGGAAGAAGCGGATATTCGCTCGTTCCGCCGATAAGGATATGCACGCCTGCGGGCGGCTCTTCCAAGGTTTTCAAAAGCTTGTTCTGCGCGGAAGCGTTCATCGTTTCCGCACCCGTTAAGACGAACACCTTTTTGTCGCCTTCGACGGGTTTTAAGTTGGTTTTTTCTATAAGGTCCGCGACGTCTTCCGCAGTAACGGAAGCACCCGCTCGCGGATAAAAATAAACGTCGGGATGAGTCTCCTCTTCTATAAGCCGACAGTTTCTGCATTTGCCGCACGGCTCTTTCGCCTCGCAGACGATAACCCGCGCGAGAATTTTAAGGTAATCTTTTATAAAGGTTTTATCCGCCGAAATAACGAGATACGCGTGGGAAAGTCTGCCGCCTTCCTTATCGCCGAAAACGGTTTTATAAGCTACCGTATCCTTTAAGAGCGGAAAAAGCTCCTTCATAAAACTCCTCTTTCTTTAAGCGCGGCGATGATTTTTTCGTGCGTTTCGTTCTTTTCTCCCGAACAGTCTATCGGAATAATTCTGTCAGGAGATTTTTCCGCGAGTTCCAGATACCCTTCGTACACGCGGTTATGAAATTCCAAGCCCGAAAGCTCCACTCTGTCCTTTTTATCCGCGCCGCCTTTTCTCTTGAACGCCGCTTCGGGGCTTAAATTAAGAAAAATCGTACAATCGGGCGTGAAATTTTTTATCGCGTAATCGTTGATTTTTTCCACGAAATCGTAACCGAGACCGCGCGCTTTTCCCTGATACGCGAACGAAGAATCCACGAATCTGTCGCATATCACGAGGCAGCCCTCTTCAAGCTTTTTTCCGACGACCTCTTTAAGCAGCTGAACGCGCGCGGCGGCGTATAAAAGAGCCTCGCACTCGTCCGTCATCGCGACGTTTTTCCCGTCCAAAATAACGCGGCGGATCTGTTCGGAAATCTCCGTTCCGCCCGGTTCGCGCGTAAGATAATACTTTACGCCCGCCGTATTAAGATATTCTTCGAGCATCGCTATCTGGCGGGACTTGCCCACCCCTTCGCACCCCTCGAAGGTGATAAATTTACCTTTCATTATTATAAAATTACCGAAAAATCAGTTAAAAATCGAATATATATCGCTGAATTCTTCCACGAGTTTGTTTATAAAACTCACCGTCTCGAACTGCAAATCGTACAGCTTCGCTTCTTTGACGTTATAAAAATCGAACAGAACGAGCGTTACGCCCTCCGCGGTGTCTTTGCCAGAAACGCGAAGATATTCGGAAACGTTCTTCCCGCCCGTAAGCTTTTCGACTTTAAGCCCGTACGCGGCGTTTTCTCTGCCCTCCGAAATTTCGCGGTCCACCGCCTTCCGATAGCTCTCTTTGTCTCTGTCGTCCGCGTTCGCAAGGGTGTATTCGTACTTCGTATAAGTATTAAACAGTCCGTTTTCCTTGCCGTATTCAAGAAGGTAACCGAACTTTTTCATTTCAAGGCAGAGCTTTTTAATTCTGCCCTTTTCAAGCTCCTTGCCCTCCGCCTTCTGCGCGTCCGAGCGGAAGCGGTTATCGCCTTTCATTCTTTCGGTAAAGCGCGCTTCTATCTTTCCTTCGTCGAGATTATTATAGTCGTAAACGAGCTTTACCCTTTCCTCGTAAGAAGCGGAGGAAAACTCGGCTTTAAGAAAGGTCGAAAGATAATTCACGCCGTCCGAAAAAAGCCTGTCGTAGGTATAAACGGAGTTGCCGTCTACTACGCTTTTGAACCTCGACGCGCCGTTTTCGTCCTCGGTCGCGTCGGTAAAAATCGCGTCGCCCTCGTAAACGGAAAGGCGCACGGACAAAACGTTGTATTGAGAAGAAAGCTGTTCGTACGAAACGTCTAGCACGTCGTAGCCGAACGTTTTTTTGCCGTCCTCGCCGATAATCAGGTCGAAAAGCCCGCCGTCGCTGCCCGCAACGACGTTTTCGTCGTAATAATATTTGAACTGCTGTCCCGAAGTGAGCCTGACGGCGGACACCGAGTACACGAGTTCCCACAAAACTATCGCGGCGACTATAACGATTATCATCAGAATCCATTCGTAAGAAAGATAATCGGATAATCTTTTTCTGGTTAGCTTGTTATCCATTTCCATTCCTCGGAAGATTTTCTCCCCCGACTCTCTTTTTTCCCGCTTTACGGTCTTTTATTCCGTTCCCGAAATTATTTTATGGGCTTCATCGTCGGGAAGAGAATTACGTCTCTTATAGACGCGCTGTCCGTTAAAAGCATCACGAGTCTGTCCACGCCGAAGCCGAGTCCGCCCGTCGGGGGCATACCGTATTCCATCGCGGTCACGAAATCCTCGTCCACCTTCGCGTCGTTGCCGCCCTTCGCGCGCTTTTCCGCGACCTGCTTTACGAATCTTTCGCGCTGGTCTATCGGATCGTTAAGCTCGGAGAACGCGTTGCCCATTTCCCTCGCGTATATAAAATACTCGAACCTTTCGGTAAACGCGGGATCGGTGGTTTTACGCTTTGCGAGCGGAGAATTTTCCACGGGGTAATCGTAAATTATGGTCGGCTGCATAAGCTCGTCCTCCACGAACGCCTCGAAAAACGCGATAAGAACGTGACCTTTGGTAGCGTTTTCGCCCTCTTCCACGTTTACGCCCTTCGCTTTCGCGGCGGCGCGGGCTTCTTCGTCCGTTTTCCAGTCGTCGTAACGAACTCCCGCGTATTTTTCGACAGCCTCTTTCATCGTGAGGCGTTGCCACGGGCTTTCCATATCTATTTCCACGCCCTGATAGGTAATTTTAGCCGAGCCGCAAACCTTAATCGCGATTTTGCGGTACATATCCTCGATTATATCCATCATTTCGTGATAATCGCTGTATGCCTGATACATTTCCACGGTGGTGAACTCGGGGTTATGCGACCTGTCCATACCCTCGTTACGGAAAATTCTGCCGACCTCGTACACTCTGTCGAAGCCGCCGATTATAAGACGTTTTAAGTAAAGCTCCGTTTCTATGCGGAGATACATATCTATATCGAGCGCGTTGTGATGGGTTTTGAAAGGTCTTGCCGCCGCGCCTATTTCGAGCGGTTGCAAAACGGGGGTGTCCACTTCGAGATACCCTATTCCGTCGAGGTATTCGCGTATCGCGGACATAATTTTTGAACGCGCCACGAAGGTCTTTTTAACCTCGGGGTTCGCGATTAAATCTATTTCGCGCTGACGATAGCGGGTGTCCTCGTCCTTTAAGCCGTGAAATTTTTCGGGAAGAGGAAGAAGAGACTTTGCGAGAAGCTCTATGTGCTGAGCGTGTACGGAAATTTCACCCGTGCGCGTTTTGAACACGAAGCCCGTTATTCCCACGATGTCGCCGATGTCGTAATCCTTAAACGCAACGTAGTCGTCGCCCAGCTCGTTTATGGAAAGGTAGCTTTGTATCGTACCCTGACCGTCGAGAATGACGGCAAAGGAAGCCTTGCCCATAATGCGCTTGCTTACCAGCCTTCCCGCAATGCCGACCGTCTGATTTTCGTATTTATCGTAGTTGTTCTTAACGTCTCCGCTCAACGCGGTTCTGTCGTAGCGTACCTTTTCAAAGGGGTTTTTGCCCGCGGCTTTAAGGGCGTCGAGTTTTGCTCTTCTGATTTTCAATATTTCGCTTAAATCGAGTTCTTCTGCGGGAGCCGCCGCGTTTACGTTTTTATTTTCTTCCATTTGTCTCTTCCGATTTTTTGTTTTTTAGTTTTTGTTATGCGCGCGTTCGCGTTTATAAAGTATCCGCGCTAAATTTCCTTCCGCACAAACGTACGGAAATCGCGCCGCGTTTACGCCGCGTTCGCTTTCCGTTTCCGCAAAGTTTTCCCTCTCGCGGAATTTACGCGGAGTTTGCGCACGCTTTGTGCGGGATTTGATTTCTCCCGAATTTTCGGCGAATTTCCGTTTCTCAATAAACGGCGGCTGATTTTAAGCCGCCCGAATTTTTCGCCGTAAATCGCAATTCGCGCGTTAAACGGGGCAAATACGTTGGGGTTTAACCGATTAAACGACCTTTTTAACGGTTACGGAGATAACGCCCGAGGGAACCTGAATTCTGACGCTTTCGCCCGCCTTGTGACCGAGAAGGGCGTTGCCTATGGGCGATTCGTTGGAGATTCTGCCCTGTTCCACGTCCGCTTCGGTCGTACCGACTATTTCGTAAGAGAAAAATTCGCCGGTGTCGTCGTCGGTAAATTCCACCTTACTGCCGAGGGAAACCGTACCTTTTTTCGCGTCGCCGATGATGACCGCGTATTTAAGTTTGGCTTCGATTTCGAGGATTTCGCCCTCGATCATAGCCTGTTCGTTTTTAGCGGCGTCGTATTCCGCGTTTTCGGAAAGGTCGCCGAATTCTCTCGCGGTTTTAATTCTTTCGGTAATTTCCGCGCGCTTGGTCATTTTCAAGTATTCGAGTCTTTTTTCAAGCTCCTCTTTACCTTCTCTTGTGAGCAAAACCTCTTCTGCCATAATATATCTTCCTCCGATAAAAAATGCAAATTTACCGCCGAAGCGCACACTTGCGCCATTTTCGGCATTATATAGAAAACATTATATAATATATAAAGAGTTTTGTCAACCTAATACCGAAACAACGGGGGCGTAAATTTGGTATAAAAACCTCTTTTTTTCGCGGTAAACGCGGTTTCTTTCTTCTCCGCGGCGATTTTAAGGGAAAAAGCAAGAAAACCCAAGCACCGAACATTTTTTACACGAAACTCTTGATTGTCATTCTGAGCCATCCTTACCTGACGGACTTACGAAGAATCTGTGAACCAAAAGCAGTTCTGTCATTCTGAGACTAACTTCTTGCTTCTTCTTACGAAGAATCTTTACGCGAAAGTAACTTTTGAGATTCTTCGCGGGATTGTCTTTGCGGGCAACGCTCAGAATGACACAATTTCTTTTCTATTTTTTCTTTTACGAGAGGGGAAGAACTGTTTTCCTAGTCCGTTCTTCCCCTCTCGCGCTCTCCCTAACTTGAAAACTCCTCAATAACCCCTCCTATTTCCACGCATACCTCACGCTAACTTTGCCCCTTATTCTTTAAGGGGCAGACAACATTTTACCCGTGCATTTTTATATAGTTACAAACTGTATGCACTCCATAGGACAGGGTAGTTTCTCTCGCTACCGTTATATAAAACTCCGTAGGGCGGTGAGGTCCCTCCCGCCGACGAAGAATCTCTACACGAAAGCAACTTTTCAGATTCTTCGCGGGATTGTCTTTGCGGGCAACGTCTCTGTATGTCCGTCTGAGAACGACACAATGCACTTTTCTGTTTTTCTTTTGCGAGCGAGAAAGAACTTCTTTCGCCTTTTTAATTTTCTCTTGCTTCATTATGACCTTTTTCACCCGTTTTTACGGAATTAAGTCATATTTTCCGCTTTGAACACCGAATGCGAACCTTTTTAAGCCTTTCGCCCGCCGTTTTTCCGCGCGCGCGACCTTTTAATTTCGGCGGTTACTCTGTCCAGACGAAATTTTCTTTTCCCGCGCCGAGTTCAAAAAAGTATTTCACGATACCCAAATCCATTCGCGAATAAAACCCGCTTTTAGCCACGGCTTTCGCCATGTTTCCGCCCTCGTAGCTTATGTAAAACCGCTGTTGATTAGTTGCCGTCGGGGCAAGCATAGCCGCCCGTGCGCCACGATCGAACCATTCGGGAACGCCCGCGTCCGCCGTCGCCGTATCCGTACCGCCGACCTCCGCCGCAGTCGCGGTTGTCTCTTTCACGTTTGCAGTCGCTTTTCTTGCCGTCGCCACGCCGCGGTTTATAAGCGTTTTCTCGGGCTTATTCTTATGCGGAACGCCCTGCGTAACCCCGTAACCTAACGCAAGCACGCTGTAAAGCTTTTCGCCCTCCGCGATTTCGTAAGCCGTTTTCACCTTTTTATAGGTAAGCGCAACCCAGCACGAATTAAGCCCCGCCGCCTGCGCGACGAGCATAACCTTCGCGCCGTAGTAGCCTATCTTTTCGTCGATATCCTTGCCCTTTTTGCCGATGAACGCGACGTAATTCTTCACGCCCGAAAAGCTTCCGTAACGCGCCATAAGCCCGCCGAACGCCTGCGGCTCGTTGAGAACGAGCTGAAAATGCAGTCCGCCCTCTTCGTTGCACTCTTTTATCGCTTCGTTAAGCGCGGAAATCGCCTCTTCGGCTATCGGCTCGTCCTTAAACGCCCGCACCGAGTGCCGTTCTTTCATCGCTTTCGATAAATCCATTTCGCATATCCTCCCTTTTTGTTTCGGTTTTCTTTTCTACACTTTTAATTTTTCCGTTTTCTCCGCGGCTCGTCTCTTATTTACTTTCGCCCCGCGTTATCCTTTTTTATCTTGTTTTTATATTGTATCATCGCTCGCGAAAAATTGCAATACGAAAGCCCGCTTTTTAATATTGCAAAGTCCGTTTTTAATAATTTTTCGCTTACCGCTCGCTTGCCCCCTGAAACACGCTCGCCCCCGACACACGCTTGACAATTTTCTTTCTTTAAAGTAAAATAAATTCGTAAGAAGCATATGCTGTCGCGAGGAAGCGCCGCGAGGAGGTACAAAAAAGTATAAATGCAAAACTACATATGGATAGCACTTTTTATACTCGTACTCGTTCTTTTGCGAAAACGGCGAATGGCGAGAATTGCCGCGATACGGCACATAAAAAATAAAAATCAAAACAAGGAGAACGAAGCTATGAGAGAATTAGCAAAACAGTTTATAGGAAAAGATTGTATAGTATACACCGTGTCGGGTTCTGACGGAACGATAAAAGGCACGGTTAAAGAGGTGTCGGACAGCGGAATGATTATCGAACGCGCGGACGGCAAAGAGGCCGTAAACCTCGAATACGTTACCCGTATCCGCGAATGGCCGCGCAACGCAAAAGGCAAAAAGAAACAGATTTTCGAGTAAAATTTTAAAAAGCGGGGCGGCTGAAAAAATCAGCTGTCCCGCTTAATTCTTTTACTATTTTTCAATAATAAATTTCATTTTTAAGTGCTTTGCTCCTTTCGGAAATTCCCGCTCATAACGCCGTTCCCTTTTTCGGCAAAGTCGGTTCGGAAGTATACGCTCCTTCCATTTTTAACAGCGCGATTTTTTTATCTGTTCCGCCCGCGTAACCCGTAAGGCTTCCGTTCGCGCCGACGACTCTGTGGCAGGGGATCACGAGCGACACGGAATTATACCCCACAGCACCGCCGACCGCCTGCGCCGAAGCTCTTTTACCCGTTTCCTTTTCAATACGGTTAGCGATTTCCCCGTACGAAAGCGTTTTTCCGAACGGAATTTCGAGCATAATTTCCCAAACGCGGCGGCGAAACGGCGAAATTCCTTCCATAGCGACGGGCGGAGTGAAGTCGGGAGCTTTACCGGAAAAATATATATCGAGCCATTTTTTCGTCTCGGCAAAAATCGGCAAATCCTTTTCTTCGTGTTCATTCGGAAGGTTATCCGCAAAATATTTCTGCCCGTCGAACCACAAGCCCGTAAGCTCTTTCCCGTTGCTCGCAAGGGTTATTCCGCCCAGCGGCGAGCTATATTTGCTTATGAAAAACATAAACAGTCTCCATAGCCTCCCTTTTATAATCTTTGATTCCCGTCATTCCGTTTTATATCTCCGCCTTTCCGCAAGTCTCACCGTAGAACCCTTGCGGGGCAAGTTTTCTCTTATTATAACACAGAAACCTGATAAAAAATTGTCAGCAACTACCGTTGCTTGCGCTTCGCCTTCGGCAAAGCGCGGTTTCTTGTTGAAACACTACGCTCGAAAACCCTTGCAAGCAAGTTTTCTCGCTTGTATTATAACATTACACGGCTTACAAAAATAAATTTTTGTATTGCATTCGCAATACGTTCTTTGCTTAACGCAAATAACAGCCGTACGTTGAAACACTGCGCTCGAAAACCCTTGCTAGCAAGTTTTCTCGCTTGTATTATAGCACAAAAAAATTTTAATTTGCCATAAAAATGTTTTGCAAACTACAAAAAAGTACACCTAATAATATAATAGGCGAATAAAAATGTGAGAATAATTTGAAAAAAATCGTGTTTGAAATTTAAAAATAAAGTTATATTAAACGGAAAATTCTAAAAAACAGTTAAAATTTTAGGGTTTATTTGTTACAATAGATAAAAAAGTACACCTATTATATTATTAGGCGAACTAAAACAAAGGAGAAAATTATTATGATTACAGTTGGAAAAATAAGCACGGGAAGTTGCGATTCTCAAAACGGTTGGTCCCAATACCCAAACAGTGCAGGCGGGGTTAGCGTCAAGTTTTCATTCAGAAACGATTCCGGCAAAACGATAAAATATATTACTTTTTCTCTTAAACCATATAATTCCGTAAACGACTTTGTGGAAAGCGACCTTTCGAGTCAAAACGGACGCTTGCGTTGTACCGGTCCTATCGAACCGGACGAAATCGAGAAAAATTGTCTATGGGAAAATTGCTGGTATAATTCTACGATCGTGGGCGCATCTCTTTTAAGCATTTATATAATTTATATGGATGGAACAGAGGAAACAATCGACAGTGAGGATATCGTATACGATACTAATTTAGGCGGCGGCGACGGCGGCTGCTACGTCGCGACGTGCGTATACGGCTCTTACGACAGCCCCGAGGTCTGGACTCTTCGCCGTTACCGCGACGATACCCTAGGCTCGACTTGGTACGGAAGAGCTTTTATCAAAACTTACTATGCCGTCAGCCCCACGCTTGTGAAATGGTTCGGAAATACTAAATGGTTCAAAAAAATGTGGAAAGGAAAACTCGACAGAATGGTAAACAAACTGCAAGCGCAAGGCGTAAAAAACACCCCTTACGAGGACAAGGAATGGCGAAAACACAAATAATCTATTTTTTGAATACGCGGAGGATAATCGGTTGTTTATCCTCCGCGCACTCTTTTTCCCTTTAATTACATCAAAACTTTTATGTATTGTTTTTTGCCACCCTTTTATCGTTTAGTTTAGTGCGTACGTTTTACTTTGTCGTTTTTCGTCGCTATTGTTATTTGCCGACTTCTGTTTTTTGCTGTTTCTTTTCTAATTGCGTTCGTTTATCCGTAAGTATTTTCCCCGTCTTGTATACCGAAGTTTTTATGCCTGTTTATCGCGTTTTACACTGCGCGGCGTGAGACGAACTATTTTATCGGGATAAACAGCTCTAAATGCCGTTCGGAAATTTTTTCCCGCTTCGTCCAGTGAATTTTAAGCAGTTCCGCCCTCGTTTCGTCTCTCAAAAGCCCGTCCTTTTCTATCGTTTCATACACGCTTTTAGTAAAGGAATCGAGCATTCCCATAGGAAAATCTTTGTTTTCGGAAACGAATTTTGCGTATTTGCCGTTCGCGACGAACCTTTTTAATCTCCCGACGATTTTCTTTAATTCCTCCGCCGTAAACGAATAATCGTAATCCGAATTTTGAGTTCTTGCGGCAAGTTTCTGCCAGTCCGCGCCTTTTTCCACGTTTCCGCTTTTTTCAGCTTTTTCGCATTCGGTTGTACAGTTTTTGCTGCTTGCCGCGCGATTTTTGCCGCTACTCAAACTGAATTTCCCGTCCTTTTTTCTATAAAACACTTCGCCGCGCGGTTGAACCGTGCAAGCGCAGTCATACCCCGTCTCGTCGAAACCGTTAAGCACCTCCCACCAGTCGCAATCGTCGTCTTTCCGAATTGCCCGCAAGGCTTCCTGAACCCTGCGCGTAGTCGTAATAAATTTTTCGTCGGAGTTTTTTCGCTTTTCAACTTTACCTAAAAATCTTTTTTTGAACCCCACGAGCAGCATCTCCCGTATCTCTACCGTCTCGTATTTACAGAACTTGCCCTCTCTTCCGTTTTCGCTTTTTGTTTTCGCCGTGCCGACCTTGCTATTTTCATCTTTTTTGTCGGGCAAACCCACGGTTATCGTTATTTTGGTCATTTCATTTATCTTCGTCATCGTCTCCTCCTCTATATCGCGACTACCGAAAGAGCTTTTCGGGCAATCACTCACGACCTCCTTGTCCTCTTTATTTTTTTCGGGACTATATACTTTGCAATCGCTCACGGCAAGCGCGGGAACGACTTTATATTTTTTGTTTTTTCTGCAATCCCTCGGTGTGAAGCCGTTGAACGCCTTAAAAGCCTTTGTAAAACTTTCGGGGGTCGCATACCCGTACTTAAAACCTATATCTATCACCGAATCGTCCGTTTCGCACAAAGCCCTGCCAGCTTCGGAAAGCTTTCTCGCCCGAACGTATTCCGCAAGCGTAAAATCGGTAAGCGCGGAAAAAATGCGCATAACGTTAAACTTATTCGTTGCACATTCCCGCGCAAGCTCGTCGTAATCTATTTTCCCCGTCAAATTTTTTTCGACGTAGCCCGCAATGGTTTGTAAAATCATTTTTTATACCTCTTTTTTTCTTACGAAAACGTGACGAAATAAAATTTTATCGACAACCGCCGTTTTACGCTTTGCATTATTCAAACCGCTGTTTACATTGTAACAAGCGTAAAAATATCTGTAAATGCTTTGCGCGTGCATTTCCTTGCTTATGTAATGTGAGTAAAAAAACTTGCCCCGCAAGGGTTTTCGAGCGCCGCGTTTCAACTTACGGCTTTATTTGCGGTCAGCAAATAAGTCTTGCGCCGGCAAGGGCAAAGATTTATCTTTGCAAGCCGTATAATGTTATTTTACCATTAAACCTCGTAAATTTCTTGTCTTTTTTTGATTTTTGGCGTTCGGCATTCATTCTTCGTTTTTTCTCCGATTTTTTATTTTGTCTTTGGGTTTTTTTAGTCTTTTCTTTACTCTTTCGAGTTGCCGCCTGTTTTCAGTCTTTCACCCGTTCGATTTAAAACTCCTTTGCTTTTTGAAAGCAAAATATAAGCCCGTAAAACAGCAAGCGACGCCCTCAAATCGACTTACAAAAAAATCAAAAGCGGTTTTTACAGCTCACATAAAGAACACTAAACCGTATCTCCTCTCCGCGAAGAAAAGTCCACACAACACTCGGATAAAATTCCGCGTTTTTCCTCTTTTATCGAAAATTAAGCGTAAAATACTATAATTGCGCCGATTATTTTTATCTATAAAACATCAGGCGCAAAAAACCTCCCGTCGATTTTTCGACGAGAGGTAAAAGAAGGAGAAAAAAGTTTTTCATCAGTATACTTATTGAATATTTCAGAAAAAAGCTGATTAAAAACTACGTTTTTATGCTTTTTCGTTCGGCAACTTTTTTGCCCGTGCTATTGAATTTTTATTCAAAAGCCTTTTTCCGGACGAGAAAAGACAAAAAATTTTCATACCTGCCATTGAGACTGCTTTCTTGTCTTTCGGTTGATTTTTGAATCGATGCAGCTATTCCGACGTTGAGTCAGACATCGACGAAAAAAAGTGAGTTGCAATCAGCTTTTTCTCTTAATGAAACCTAAAAAATTTATTCGCCGAATTTTATCGTGCTTTTTAGCAATTTTGTACTTTCAAAAACGTTTTACGCTTTATCTCCCGTTACACGCACTTCGGTTAACTTTGTTCCGCCAAACATTCCTCTTTAGCGTAAAAAGTAACTCGTAGGTTTTGTTTATGGTCTTGCGACTCGGTTTTATGCTCTCATAAAACGTTTTGAAGGTATTCTTTTCCCCGTTACGCTAAACTCTTTTGTAATGCGCGGCGGGCTGCTTGCTCTTACTGTCCATAACAAATTTTTTGCGATACGATTATATTAAAAGGCGTTTATCTGCAAATAGAGTTTTCCCCGCGCGGAACGCCTTTACCGGTTGAATTAAGGTACCTTTTAACCAAGCTTTGCCCCGTTATATAATTTTCGATGCCGGACGCAATTTTTTCCGCCATTTTATAAACGAGATTAAGTCTCGTAAGGTTAAACAGATTGTAATTTTTAAGAGATTTGGAAGCTACAATACCTATTATGCTTATATCTCCTATCATATCAAGTTCCTTATCAACCCCAAGCCCCGGTTTAAGCCCGCGGTTAAGCACACGCAAAAGTCCGACGTCGTCGCTGTTTCCGACCGCGGCGTCAACCGCAACGGCAACGGAATCGGGGTGCATTAACTTCAAATATTTTTTTGCGTAGTTCACTTCTTTGGCGGTTATCGGATAAGTAAGCGTTCCGTAAACGTATGCGGAAACGTTTTTCCTTTTTAACATTGTTCCTACGAGCGGACCGAGACTGTCGCCGAGGATCATATCGCTACCCACGCAAATAATTATGGGTTTTCTGCCCGTCGGATTGAACTTGGATATAGCCTGACTCACGCCATCGCCCGCGTGTTCGTTAAAAGAGTTGAACGTGTAAATTGCGTTTTCCATAACCTGATTAACCTGCCTGTTTTTTATCTACACGTTTATTGCCGAATTATCAGCGTTTTATACTTTCTTTTTCTCTATAATTGAAAATTTCTTATTTTTATGGTAAAATGTTTTCAGATAATAAATTTTGGGAATAAAACAAATGCAGGAAAATCGGTTATAAACAAAATTTTTATGTTTAAGCCGAATTATATCGACGTCGCATAAAAAATACGCAAGAGATAGAATAAGTTATATATCCTCCGTTTGTAAGAACGAAAGTCTTTTTTACAGTCAAACTTTATTCGTTATCATCGAGTGATTTATGACCGAGGATACTTAACTTCCTAATCAATAAAGGATAAAATGAACACTATACTATTATCATCAACCATAAGCGCAATTATGGACGGCGCGGCTATTCTCGTAATTTGCGCCTTTATAATACACGGCGCGCGCAAAGGTTTTGTCAAAACTTTTTTCGGCGTTTTCGGAGGCTTTTTCAGTTTATTGTTTGCCGTTTTATTGTGCGGAAGCGTTGCAAAAACGCTCGAAACACATTATAAGTTTATCACATCGCTTTCTGCAAGACTTAACGGCACTTTAAGCGGTATATTCGGCGAAGAGCTGATGAACACTCCCCTGTCGGAATCCGGAAATTTGACATCAAACACAGCCGGCTGGATATTAAACATTATAAAAAAACTCGGAGTTTTGGAAGAACTTGACCAGACCACCACGCTTGGAAATATAATTTGTCCGATTTTTGCATATTATATTGTTGCAATACTTGGCGCAATATTGCTCTTTATAATATTTAAGTTAATTTTTTTCGTCGTAGGCGAAATCGTATACAAAATGCATGCTTTTACTATAATTAAAGTAGCTGATAATTTTTTAGGAGCGGTACTTGGAATCTTACGGGGCGTTATCATAATACAAAGCATTCTAATGATAATAAAAATTATACCGATATTGTTTTTTCAAAATATTATCGCCGAAATACCCGGCACTTTTTTCGTCAGTCTTCTTTATAACGGAAACATCTTCGAACAAATTATCAACGCATTCCTCAACTCTAACATTACCGAAATAATTCTTTCCATATTAAACTAAAAAATCAGACACCCCTCACCGTCGGATATAAACGCTGACGGTGATTATTATATGCTTTTAGCTTAATTTTTAAGATTTTTCGCCCAAATTATCATTCTTGCCCCCCGTTTTTATTTCAAAATCAATTTTTAGCCATGACATCTCTCAATATTTCTTCACCCCTCTAATATTTAGCTCCAAACGCTATTATTTTACGTTTTTCTCTTTATTCTATAGAAGCATACGTTGTTTAACGTGAAACAATTTTCCCGTAAAAATGTTTCACGTTAAACACCTCTAAATTTAATAATGTTTAACGTGAAACAGATTTTAACGAGAAAAATTTGCGAAGAAAAACAAAATATAATTAAAAATTTGCCTTGAGAAACGAAAAAATGACTAATAAAATTGCCGTAATAATCGGAGGCTATTCTGTCTCAGCTCGTTAAAATGACAATTTTTAAACGGGTAAAAATATATAATTTATCGACTTTAAGTTGTTACATTTTATAAAAATAGCCTGATTCTCATTGAAATATAAGAAAACAATTGCTACGAGTATAAGCTATAATATCATGCATAATGCGTTATATTTTTTTCAAAGAATGTGTAAGCTAACGTGAATTACTGCGTGCAATTAAAAACAAAAACTTCTTTTTGAACCTAAATTTTCAAGCTATTTTAAATAATAGTTTGCTATATTATATATGCAGAACACGAAAAAGCTTATTTAATAAGCATTAAAAAATGTTTCACGTTAAACATTTTACAAAAAAGAGGCAATGGGCGATTTAATACGTGGTTTTTTAGCGATTAAGTCAGACAAAACACACTAAAAATCGTTTTACATATTAGAAAACTTTAAAAATTAACAACAAATTTAAAGCACGCATAAAGTATTTAGCAATAATATAATTTGGTTAAGTTTTACTATATTCGGTTTGCATGAAAACATTAAACAGAAAGATTGAAAAATTACATAGAACTATACAAAAAGGTAATAGGATAAATATATTATCGTCTTACGCACAAAAATATTAGGGGTTTTACATAAAAATATAGCAAAAACTAAAACTTTAATACGATGCATGTAAGTAAATAAAGCTTACAGACTTTTGCTTTAAAAAGCGTTAAAATGTAATTGACTAAAAATGCGTTACGGTTTTTTGAAATATAGTTTGATTGTTTTGTGTTAAGCGCAGAAAATCAGTTAAGTCAAGAAAATACGTAAAGCAGAGCACGGGAGAATAATGTAATATACTACCAAATGCAACAATAGTAAATAAAATGCTTTTGAAAGGTCTTATCGAGAAGTTCTTCGATATAAAACGTACAGAGTGAAAGCCGTAAAGATATATAAAAAATACAACACAATGTTCTTTGGCACAATATAGGCAGAGTTTAATTTTTGAAAGTTAAATCAAATATTGCGCTTAACGTTTATAAGCAAAAAATAACGATAGCGCATTTTGAGTTTTTGCAAATAGCGCGGCGCTAAAAATATGACGCGGTATATAAGGATGGATAAAAGTGAAAAAGCAAGAAATAAAAACTTTTAGCGAATAAAAAGTTGTCAACAAAATAACGATAAGCAAAAAACAAGGCATTTCCTGCAAAACAATAAGCAGCTTATAAATTGAATGCCGAGAATCGTTATTATAATATGTAAAACTCTTTTTAATAAAGAACGGAAAGTTTTTATTTAAAACCCGTGCGCTACCCGTCTTTTTAATAAATAGGTTTGGGTAAATTGCTGTTTTTTCAAAAAATGTTTTCAAAGCGTCATAAATTTATTACAATAAGATAAAAGGAAATCATAAATAAAAATTTATAAAACAGGGTACACTTAAATAGTATTTATAACAAAAAATTATTTAAATAATACAAAATCTTTTATAAAAAATCTACGATTAAGGCAGACGTACGTTCCGATTATCGGTGCTGAACAAAGAAGTTTACGATATAACATAAAACCTTTACGGATAAAAGTCGATTAAAAGTAACCCTTTAGATAAACAAGGTGAAGAGGTGGAACTTATCTTTGGAAAAATTCGGACAGATCGGAGAAGAATATTTGAATAAGTTCGACACGTTGCCGCCTATTATTATGATAATGAGTACGTTTTATGATATAATAAGAAAAAAACAGGAATGAATAAGTTAAACTTTCTTTCGTCTTTCGGGTAAAAAATAAATTTCGCCGGCATTAAATTCATTTGCAAGAAACAAGTACACGCAAGAAAAAATGCTTCTTCAACGTAAGAATTTAGTTAAAACGGGAAATTGACGGGAACGACCGAGTTAAATTAAAAACGGATATAACAAAAAAACAGCATCGACTGCCGATAAAAATAAAATCCGTAAACCGAATTTCGATACGATTTATCCTGCGGTTTTTGGCGTTTCGCCCATGCGGCAACGATTTATACGCTAAAACTTAACGATTTTGTAAATAAAAATAAAAAATATAGAAGGAATAAGTCAATATCGGTTGCGACCTTTCTCTAAACATTATATAATATATAAGGGTTCACTATGAAAACGGAATACAGAAATACAGATCTTAATTTTGACCAAGTAAGAAAAGATTATCAAAATAAGTTTGGTAGGTTGCCCCCTATCCTTATGATGATGAGTATGGAAACATACTACGGGCTGTTGAATAAGGCTATAAATAGGGGAACGCCCGTAAACGATAAAGATTACGAAGAAGCCCAACCGCTTACAGACGAATACGGTAATCAATTGATATATTAAAAGCGAGTAAAAAAATGCGTCAGTACTATAGAGCAAACAAAAACTATTTTAACTCGCTAACACGATTTTTGCAGCAAAAAAGCTTGTACCGATAGAAATCGGTATATAATAAACTATAAATCGAAAAATGCAAACAATAACAAATAGAAACTACCCAAAAACAAGGGATTACGGCAACGACAGAAAGGGAGGGAATTGATTAAGCAATGGAAAAAATCAGTATTTATCCGTCGGAAGAAGAACGAAAAAAGATTTATCCGCCTATAAAAACTTGCACACAGGAAGAATTTGACAAAAAGTATGCGGAACTGCAAAAAGCGACAACCGCAGAAGAGATCCTTGCGTTGCAAAAAGAGCTTGTGCCTATGAGAAGATATTTGCACTTCGGTTCTCCGTTAAAGTGAGATAAATAAAAACGGCAATACTTCTCGTTTGAAATAAACTCGGTTTTTCTTGGAACTGCGCTTTATGTTTAGGCAGAAGACTGTTCTTCGTGAGAGTTCAGACAATGACGCCGTACTTCGTAAGGTCAATGGCAATGACTTCGATATTATAAGACTATAAGAGGCAAGTTCAGGAACAAGTTCAAGCTTTACGGGTTTTAACCTTGCGCCGCGGCGTTTTATAGGGCAAAAGCTTTGCAAGATATACAAAATTGGATTTTAATAATTTGCTATACCTAACGCGTTCAAAATTTTCTAAATTCAGGTGTAAATTTAAAATTTTTGCTTACACGCCCTGTAAACCGCAGAAATCTCGAAACGCATCTTACGCGTTTTAAGGCAAAGCTTACTGCTTGCGGTATCACACGGAATATAAGCAAACTGCGGCGCGGAAAACCCCGTTTTGTACAGAAAAACAAAAGCGTTCGTCATATTCTGAACGTAAAGCGCTAAATCAAATGTAAAAAACAACCTGCCGACTTTGCAAAAAATACGAACTAACCCGGATAAAAACGCGTGCAAACACGCGGAAACACGATATAATAACGTTAAAATTACGAATTATTAAGTTTGTCGTTCATTCTCTCGCTTTTTTGAGACAATGTATCGACACAAACTAATAATCAAAGCATCTATGACAAACGCAGAATTACAAGAAGCTCTCGAAGAGTTATTGAATATTTATAAAGGTATTTTATTTAATAATTGCAATTTTTGTGGCGGCATAAATGAAAAAATCGTTTATAATTTCGCGAGTCCGCAATTATTCGTTCTGAAAGAGAAATATAAGTTGAAAAAAATTGCGAAGCAAGGAAGCGATTTTGAAAAAGCAATAAATCTTATGCGCTTTTTTGCCCCGCAAATTACTCATAAAGGCGATTTTCAAAATAATATCGGCTGTAATGCGATAGATTTATTAGAATATTGCCTCGATAAACCCGAAAACGGGATAAATTGCCTTAACAAATCGAAAATTTTGCAGGAATGCTGTCTTGCTTTGGGAATTTACGCCCGCAGAATATGGCTGATGCCATTCTCGCCTTACGATACGGATAATCACGTCGTTGTCGAAATATACGATTTCGATTTGAAAAAGTGGATTATGCTCGATATGTCGGCAAACGGATATTTTGTAAATGCCGACGGCGCGCCTTTGTCCGTTCTTGAAATAAGAGATTGCTTTGCGACAAACGCTTTTTGCGAATTTATAAAAGCTTCTCCTAATCGCGACAAATTTTTTGCCGACGAAGAGACGGAACGCTTGTATTATAAACAATACTTCGCCAAAAACCTTTGCTATCTGTTTGCGGAAGCGCAAAACGAATTTGCCGACAACGCTAAAAACCGGGTTGCTTTTATTCCGCAAAATTTTGATCTTGCGAAGAACTTAAAACAAAAATCGTTCGGCAAAAACGATATTCCTCCCGTCGGAAATACCTCTATGCTGTTAAACGCGCCCGAATAAAGGTTCGATTTATATTGCCGACGCTACGCCGCGATTTCTTCGCTAAAGGCAAAGCTTTACGAAAACCGATTTGAGTTTTTTTCGGAAAGCTTGTTTCCGAAAACTCGAGAGCTTATAAAAATGACTAATAAAAAGCAACATACAGAAAAACAGTAAAAAAAACCAGAATTTTTGTTACAATGAATATGAGCGATAAATAATGCTCAAACGCAAATAACGTAAACGATGAAGGAGGATACGACAATATGAAGAAAAACGCTTTTTCTGTAATCGAAATCCTTCTGTCAGTCGCGACGATTCCGTTGTGGTTTATAAAAATTTTCACGGGAAGCGGACTCCTGCCCGACAAAAACACGGGCGAGATAGCAGAGGTGACGTTTTACCACAGTATGTTTGAAAATATTGCGGACCTCGCACATCCTGTTCTCGCGTATATTTCTATTGCAATCGCGCTGATTTCCGCCGTTACGAACGCAATCGCTTTGAACTTTTCAGACAATAAGGCAGTCAAAGTCGTTGCGAATACAGCGTTCTTTATAGCGATAGGGTTGTTTTTAATTCTTTTGATCTCGGCTTCGACCGTCGCTCGCGGATATTAAAAAGAGGA
Source organism: uncultured Clostridia bacterium (assembly GCA_934271275.1). Taxonomy (GTDB): domain Bacteria; phylum Bacillota; class Clostridia; order Christensenellales; family Borkfalkiaceae; genus UBA1259. The sequence goes on from CAKQRD010000012.1 coordinate 36,479, forward strand.
TATAAGGTAAACGATATAAACGATTACGTTTGAACGTTATTTATCGCCATATTCATTATGTCGCTTTCTATCTTCCTCATATATATAATAGGATAGACCGTCTTTAAGACTTAATCTATAAATAACAAACAGAAACTAACAAGGAGAACTATACAACATTGACTAAACAAAGCAAATCTTTATGGATAGTCCTTGCGACAATCGTCGTCGCAATAGCGCTGTTTTCCGTTTTTTCCTGCGTTAATTCCAGCACGAAAATCGACGTGTCGGAATTATTAAAGATTACGGAAACAAGGATTACAACCGATGGAGAGCAGCCTCCCGTCACGACCGACGGAAAATTCAACTATTCCGATCTTCCCGACGGAACGATTAAGAAAAAACTTTCGGAAAGCGGTCTTAAATCCGGCGAACTCACCTTCGGCACGATTAAAATAGACGGCTACAACCTTAACTTCACGATAACCGGCTCGAACGGGCGCGGCGTGGCTTTTACCACGACCTACGCGCGCGGAGAAGCGGTGACTAAATACGAAACCATTTTCGCCAACGCGGGCATCAGCTTCAATTACGCCGATCCGAACGCGGGTTCTATCTGGTCTTCGCTCCTGCCTCTTCTCGGTATGGTGCTTATCGCGATAGTTTTCTTCGTTCTGATGATGCAGACGCAAGGCGGCACGAAGAGCGCGATGAACTTTGCCAAAACCAACGCGCGGCTTAATCATAACATAAAGGTACGCTTCTCCGACGTCGCGGGCGCGGAAGAAGAGAAAACCGAGCTTGCCGAAGTCGTGGACTTCCTTAAAAATCCCAAAAAGTACAGCGAACTCGGCGCGAGGATTCCGAAAGGCGTTCTGCTCGTAGGGCCTCCCGGAACGGGCAAAACCTTGTTCGCAAAAGCCGTAGCGGGCGAAGCAGGCGTTCCGTTCTTTTCTATCAGCGGTTCGGACTTTGTGGAAATGTTCGTCGGCGTGGGCGCTTCCCGCGTGCGCGACCTTTTCGACGCGGCAAAAAAGAGTATGCCGTGTATCGTCTTTATCGACGAAATCGACGCGGTAGGTCGTCAGCGCGGCACCGGCATGGGCGGCGGACACGACGAAAGAGAACAAACTCTTAACCAGCTGCTCGTGCAGATGGACGGCTTTGAAAGTAACGACGGCATAATCGTTATGGCGGCGACCAACCGCGCGGATATTCTCGATCCCGCGCTTCTCCGTCCCGGCAGGTTCGACCGTCAGATTTTCGTCAACGTTCCCGACGTTCGCGGCAGAGAAGCTATATTAAAGGTACACGCGAGAAACAAACCGCTCGCTCCCGACGTGAATTTCAAGACGGTTGCGAGAATGACGAGCGGCTTTTCCGGCGCGGACCTCGAAAACCTTCTGAACGAATCCGCTATTCTCGCCGCGCGCGAAAACAGACGGTTTATCACCAACAAAGACCTTTACGAAGGTATAAACAAGGTGCTTTTAGGGCCGCAGAAAAAGAGCCACCTCGTTACCGAAACGGATAAGCGTATCACCGCTTATCACGAATCCGGTCACGCGATACTCGCAAGACTTCTTCCCAACTGCGATCCCGTACAAGAAGTTTCCATTATACCGCGCGGGCAGGCGGCGGGCTATACTATGACTCGCCCCGATTCAGACGACAATCACCTGACCAAAGCCAAACTTCTGGACGATATAGTTATGACGCTCGGCGGAAGAGTTGCCGAAGAGCTTATCATAAAGGATATATCGGCGGGGGCTTCCGGCGATATTCAAGCCGTGAGCAAGCGCGCGCGTCTTATGGTTACCGAATGGGGTATGAGCGAAAAAGTAGGACCTATTTCTTACGGATCGGATAAAGAGATATTTATCGGCAGGGATATGGCTTCGCACGTTACTTACAGCGAAGAAACCGCCGCTATCATAGACGAAGAGGTTCGTTCGATTATAGAATCGGGACTGCAAAAAGCAAGAAAAATGCTCGGCGAAAACAAAAAACTTCTCGATAATATGGCAAGACTTCTTATAGAACGCGAAACCATTTTCACCGAGGAAGTGGATATGCTTATGGAAGGCAAGGACGTGGAAGAGATTATGGCGTTTATGGACGCTAACGAAAAAAATCTTTCGGAAAACCCGTTCGACAGAAAAAACCCGACCATAATCAAAACCGCGGAAAATCAGGGTAATTCGGATAAAAAAACCGAGAACGAGCCGGATAAAAAAGCCGAATCGGATAATACCGAAAAGAAGGAAGGCGCGGACGCAGGTAAAACCGAAAAAGCCGAGCAGACCGAAAACACCGAAAGTACCGAAAAGACGGAAAACACCGACGGCGAAAAGCCTTCCGAAGAAAAGAAGGACGAATAAAGCTTTAAGGATCAAAAGATAAAACGGAGTGAATTTTATGGGTAAAATAATATCTTTTTCTAACCAGAAAGGCGGCGTAGGCAAAACGACCACCTGCGTAAACCTTGCGGCGTATCTCGCGACGAAGGGTTATAAATGTCTTATCGTAGACCTCGACCCGCAAGGCAACGCCACAAGCGGTTTGGGGTTTGCGAAGAGCGAGGTTAAAAATTCGGTATACAACGTTATGATAGACGATATGCCGATAGAGGACGCGGTAGTAAAAACGTGCGTGGATAACCTCGATTTACTGCCTTCCAACATAGACCTTGCGGGGGCGGAAGTCGAACTCGTTTACATAAAGGACAGAGAACACGTTTTAAAGCGCGTTCTCGAAAAGGCGAGAGCCAGCTACGACTTTATAACGATAGACTGTCCGCCGTCACTGGGGCTTCTCACGATAAACTCGCTTGCGGCTTCTGACACGGTTATAATTCCCATTCAGAGCGAATACTACGCCTTGGAGGGTTTAAGCCAGCTTATGAACACTATTCGTCTTGTGGTAAAGCATCTTAATCCCGCGCTCAAAATAGAGGGAGTAGTGCTTACCATGAGCGATAACCGCGCAATAATTTCCCGCCAGATTTCCGCGGAAATAAAGAAATTTTTCGGAAAGCGCGTGTACGAAACGGCAATTCCCAGAAACATCAGGCTTGCCGAAGCGCCCAGCCACGGCGTGCCTATAATGCTTCACGATACCAAATGCTCCGGCGCGAAAGCGTATCTCGCGTTCACCGAGGAATTTTTGGAAAAACAGCCCGCTAAAAACGGCAAAAATAAGAATTAAGTTTACGGAAGGAGGAGAAATATGAAACCCAACAGAGGATTAGGCAAAGGACTTTCCGCATTGTTTTCGGAAACGGAAGAGGATTACGGCAAGAGTTTATTGTTCGACGAGGACGAGGGCGAAAAAAGCGGCGGCAATACCTATCGCGAACCCGAGAAAAAAGGCGACAGCGTAACCGAACTCGATATTACGTCCGTTCACCCCAACCCCAACCAGCCGCGTAAAAATTTCGACCAGATAGCTCTCCGCGAGCTTGCGGATTCTATCGCGAAGCACGGCGTTATTCAGCCGATTATAGTCAATAAAGATGAAAACGGCGGGTATATGATTATCGCGGGCGAAAGAAGGTATCGCGCTTCCAAAATGGCGAACCTCGACAAAATCCCCGCAATCATAAAGAGATACAGCGAAAGGCAGATTAAAGAAATTTCTCTTATAGAAAACTTACAGCGCGAAGATCTTAACCCTATCGAAGCGGCTCACGCAATGCGCGCGCTGATGTCCGATTACGGTCTTTCGCAGGAAGAGCTTGCGGAACGCATCGGCAAATCCCGCCCCGCAATCGCGAACACTTTAAGACTTCTTAACCTTATGCCCGAAACGATTAAGCTGGTTGAAAGCGGCGAGCTTTCCGCGGGCCACGCGAGAACGCTTTTACCCGTTCCCGAACCCGATCAGATAAGACTTGCGGAAGAAGTTATAAAGAACGGACTTTCCGTCCGCGACACCGAAAAGCTGGTTAAAGAATATTTTCTCCCGCCCGAAGAAAAGGAGAAAAAGAAACAGCGTTCGGAGCTTTCCGCCGAGCTTAAAGAGCTTATCGGCGATATGCAGAGGGTGTTCGGCACGAAGGTAAACGCAATAGGCAACGACAACAAGGGCAGAATATATATAGATTACTACACGCGCGACGATCTCGACAGATTAAGCGAGCTTTTAGACTCTCTTAAAACTAAAAAATAGAGGTGGCGGGTTATGACGTGGGTTTACATATGGCTTGCGGTAACGGTGATTTCGCTCGTTCTCGAATTCGTCACGAACGAAGTCGTTTCGATTTGGTTCGCGGGGGGCGGGTTTATTTCGCTCATACTCGCGCTTTGCGGCGTGCTTTGGTACGTTCACCTGCCCGTATTTATAGTCGCTTCCTTCGCTCTTTTATTGTGCTTCCGCTCGCTCGTAATGAAAAAATTCAATAAAAACGAGGTTAAAACCAACGCGGATTCCGCAATCGGCAAAACGGTTAAGCTTTTGACCGCGATAACGGAGGACGAAGCGGGGAGTATTAAAATAGGCGACGTCGTGTGGACGGCGGTTACCGCCGCGGACGAAGCGGAAAAAACGCTTGCCGCGGGAACGCTCGTTAAAATCACCGATTTACAGGGAAATAAATATATAGTCAAGGAGATAAAACAATGAATCCTCTCGTTATAGTGCTTATAGTTCTTGCGGTAGTTATATTCGCGATTCTTATCTGCTCGATAAAAGTCGTAAGACAATCCACCGCGATAGTCGTGGAAAGACTCGGAAAATTCAACCGCCTTTTAACGACGGGCGTGCATTTTATAGTGCCGTTCATAGACAGAAAGGTCGGCAGTCCGATTTCTCTTAAAGAACGCATCGCAGACTTCCCTCCGCAACCCGTTATCACAAAAGATAACGTTACGATGCAGATAGACACCGTCGTTTATTATCAGGTTACGGACGCAAAACTTTTTACTTACGGAGTTGAAGACCCCGTCCGCGCGATAGAAAATCTCACCGCGACCACTCTTCGTAACCTCGTCGGCGAAATGGAGCTTGACGGAACGCTTACTTCCCGCGATACGATAAACAGTAAAATGAGGCTCATCCTCGACGAAGCGACCGACCCGTGGGGCATAAAAATCAACCGCGTGGAGCTTAAAAACATTCTGCCGCCGAAAGACATACAGACGGCTATGGAAAAGCAGATGAGAGCGGAACGCGAACGCCGCGAAAGCATATTGAAGGCGGAGGGCGAAAAGCGCAGCAACATTCTCGTCGCAGAGGGTGAAAAGGAGGCTTTGATTCTCCGTGCCGAAGCTAAAAAGGCGGCCACCATTGCGGAAGCGGAAGGTACAGCCACCGCAATCAAAATGATTAACGACGCTAATCCTAACGCCGCGTATCTCACCTTAAAAGGCTACGAAGCGCTTAAAGTTATGGCTGACGGCAGGTCCACGAAAATTATCGTTCCGAGCGAAATTCAGAACGTTACGGGGCTTCTCGCTAGTCTTAAAGAAGTCGTAAGCAAAGAAGAGAAAGAAGAAAAACCCAAAAAATAAATACTATATATAAGAAAAAGCGCGTTTTTAACGACGCGCTTTTATTCACTACCGAAAAATTATGTGCGAAATAAAATTCAAAAAACTCAGAAAAGACGTTTACGCTGTTAAAAATTACCTTTTAAATCCGCCCGCGGAGTTCTGCGATATGAGCCTCGGCGCGAAATATATCTGGCGCGACGAATTCGTTATCGACTACGCTTTTTGCGGCGATTCTACCGTTATAAAAGAAAGTTGTCCCGATTATAAAGACCGCTTTTATTTTCCCGACGGCAGCACGCCCGAAAATGCTCTTTCCGCGATAGAAGAGTATTGTAAAAAAACGGGAACATCGCTCGCATTTTGTTGTATAGACAATTCGCTCGCAGCGATTTTAACCGCAAGATACCCGTTTACGCACGTTTATAACGACCGTAATTGGAGCGATTATATTTACGACGCCGAAAAATTCAGAACGTATTCGGGAAAAAAATTCGGCGGACAGAGAAATCACGTCAACAAGTTCAAAAAACTGTATCCGGACTATACTTTTAAGGTATACGAGTCTTCCGATTATCCTGCGGCGGACGCGTTTTTAACGGAGTTCGAGCGCGGCGAGGACTTTTCTATGTGGACGGCAAAAGAAGAAGACGAAAAACTCCGCGATTATTTTTTGAACGCCGAAAAGCTCGGTCAATGCGGCGGAATGATTTTTGTCGGCAACAAAGTCGTCGCTCTCTCCTTCGGCGAGGTCGTCAAAGAAACGCTTATCGTACACGTCGAAAAAGGGCTTAAAAACTACGAAGGCGTATACCCGACCATGGCTAACGAATTTGCAAAAGCCTTCGCTACCGACAAAGTTAAATATATCAATCGCGAGGAAGATTGCGGCGACGAAGGTCTGCGCGTTTCCAAACTTCAATATAACCCGATAGAAATACGAGAAAAGAACTTCGTAGAAGTAAAAACGCTTTTCGATAAAATCACGCCGCCCGTGCTTATCGCGACCGAAAGACTTACCATAACCGATATTCGCGAAGAGGACGCGGAAGCCTATTATAATCTTTATACGGACGAAGAAATAAACAGATTTTACGGCTACGATTACCGTGAGGACTATAAGAGTGAGGGCGCTCCCGAAAAGGACTATTTTATGGACTTTATGAAGAGTTTGAAAGCCAAAAAAGAGGAGTATTCGCTCGCGGTAAGGCTCGATAATAAAATGATAGGCGAGATAGTCTTTTATAATTTCGGATATTTTGCGGACGCGGAAATAGGTTTCAGATTTTTTAATGAATACAGAGGGAAGGGATACGCAACGGAAAGCGTTTCCGCCGCGCTCGATTATCTTAAAGGCATTAAGGCAAAGCGCGTTCTTGCAAGAGCTTTTAAGGAAAACGCGCCTTCTTTAAAGCTTATAGAAAAATCGGGATTTACAAAAATCCGCGAGACGGAACAGCAATATTTTTACGAAAAAACCTTGTAAAAAGAGTATAAAAAACCCGCGTTTCGGAAATAAATCATATATCTTAAAAATCAAGGAAGGTATATAATGAAGCTTTTAAATTCCGAAACTTATCAAAATTTAGCGAAAGCCTTTGCGGGCGAGTGTATGGCGAGAACGAGATACGAATTCATCGAGTACGGCGCGAGAAAAGAAGGTTACGTCGCGCTGTCGGAAATTATAGACAAGATAGTTTATAACGAATTCAATCACGCTCGCCTTTTTTATACCGCGATTCAGGACGCGAGCGACAAAGAGATTAAAAATATAGAAATTTGCGGGGGATTTCCGTTTAAGGAAAAGTGGGAGCTTGCGGAAAACTTAAAACTCGCCGCCGAGGACGAAAAAGCGGAAGTGGAATTATATCCGAAATTCGCCGCCGCCGCGGAAAAAGAGGGCTTTACCGATATAGCGGAGCTGTTTAAGAATATCGCGAAAATAGAAGCCGAGCATCAGAAAACGTTTGAAACGTTATACTCGAAGATGAGCGGCGGAACGCTTTATAAAGGCGAAGAAAAGGCAATCTGGAAATGCGGCGGTTGCGGAAATATAGTTTTCTCAAAAGAAGCCCCAAAGGTTTGTCCCGTTTGCGGCGCAAAGCAAGGCGTGTTTATGCTGAATATGAACTAAAAATATTTAAATCAAAATCGGCTACGGAAAAAAATCGTAGCCGATTTAAGTTTTTTATAAATTACAAATCAGGTTGAGTTTTTATATCTGAACGTTGCTTACAGAAACAATCCCGCGAAGGATCTTGAAAGTTACCTTAGCGTAGAGATTCTTCGTAAGTAGGAGCAAGAAGCAGACCTCAGAATGACAATCAAAGGTTTCGTTTAGAGATTGTAGGGCTGTGGGTATATACAGTTTATAACTGTATAAGAAGAAATATGAGGTCACGTTGCCGTCTGCCCCTTAAAGAATAAGGGGCAAAGTTAGCGTGAGGTATGCGCGATATGTAACGCGGGGTTTTTGAGGAGTTTTCATATTAGGGAGAGCGGGAGAGGGGAAGAACGGACTAGGAAAACAGTTCTTCCCCTCTCTCAAAAAGAAAAAATAGAAAAGTACAACTATAACAAGAAATTTTTTTCTTCTCTATAAAATTATTAAAATAAAATATTTTGTCAAAAAAAATCGGCTACGGAAAAAAATCGTAGCCGATTTAAGTTTTCTTTTCTATACTTTTATTACCGTAACTCCCCTGCTTTCAGCATATTTGACCGTATTGAACGCGCCGCCTTTATTTTTTTTTAAGTACGCTATAACGAGCGAACTGTTGTCTACCATATAAATATTTCTTTTCTGCATACAAAATCTCGTGTACTCTTCCGATAAAACCACCGTTTCGTCGCTCGCGGAAAGCATTCTTAAATACTCGTCCTTCTGCGGTTCGGAAAACTTGTTCGCCTGACCTCTGCACGGCACGCACGCTATTATTTTTATCGGTTTCTCTCTTCTGATTTTCTCTAATATTCTGAAACACAAAAAATCAAACCCGAGAGCCATTCCCACCATAAAAGTGTCGTAGCCGCAGTCAACCGCGCTCCTTAAAACCTTTTCCACAAGCTTAACGTCTATTCCGAGAGACAAATCCCTATGCCCCGTAACGGCGCACGTTCTTTCTCTCCCGAACGCGGGAAACTCCTCTGAAATTTCCGTCATATCGGGTTATTCCTTATTCTTCCGTTCGCGCGCGGGTATTTGTCCGGCGTATGCTCAACCTTTTTTATCATTATAAATTCGCGTTTCGCCCCTTCGAGCTCCGCTTCCTTTACTTCCATAATTTTTCCGCCGAGAACCCTTATCGCCTTTTCCGCTTCGATGATTTCTTCTTCCGCGTTGCCCTTAAACGCCGCAAAAATACCGTCTTTTCTCACGAACGGCATACAATATTCGCACAAAATATTAAGCCTTGCCACCGCGCGCGCCGTGCAGAAATCATACTCCTCGCGAAATTCGCAGCTATGCCCGAGTTCTTCCGCACGTCCGTTTATAACCTTAACGTTTTTAAGGTCGAGCTTATCTATAACCTCGCTTAAAAACTCGCATTTCTTGCCCGTCGCTTCTAACGTCGTCACCCGTAAATACTCGTTCACGACAGCAAGCGGAATCGCGGGGAGACCGCCTCCCGAACCCACGTCCAGAAGTTTTCCACTTTTCAACTCGTCTTTAAATAGAAGGCTGTCCACAAAATGTTTAACGTAAACTTCTCTTCTGTCGGTTATGGCTGTTATATTGAACTTTTCGTTACATTCTACTATCATTCGATAGTATTTTTCAAGCTTTTCCGCCTGTTCTTCGGTTACTTCCACTCCGAATTCTTCAAATATTTTCTCCATACCGAAATTATACCACAATTTATTTATTAACACAACAACTTTTTTATAAACCTTTTTTATCCACAAAGGTTTATAACTTTCTTTAATTTTCCTTTTTATCGTATTTTCGCGAAAATATTTACCTCTCTTTCCCGGTCATCTTTTTTTATAAAACGGGTTGTCCACAACAAAATCTTATCTAAATGCTATTTTTCCACATTCTTGTCCACCCCTGATTTATAAGTAAATTGCCGACTATTAAATAGATTTTCACATTTCCACGACGTATAGTAATAATATGAATATTTAAATAAATAAAAATAACTAACATAAGAAATCTAAGAAGTATCCGTTCGGTAAGTTTTTATTTTTCAATAAAGGAATAAAACGCATTAGAAACGTCATTTTCCCTTGATTTTTTTTTGAGCTTATTGTATAATGTAATAGATTAAATTATAAGCAAAATTTCGGAGTATCGTTATGAAGGTTATTTGCGACGGTCTGGATTTATCCGACGCGGTGTTAAAGGTCAGTAAAGCTCTTTCCGTAAAAGCGGCAAATCCCGTTTTAGAGGGTATAAAAATTACCGCGACGGGCGATAAGCTTACGCTCGTTGCCACCGATACCGAGCTTACTATAGAAAAAAGCATAAAAGCCGAAGTTCTTATGGAAGGCGAAACGGTCGTCGTGGGTAAATACTTCGTCGAATTCGTCAAAAAGCTCGAAAAAGAACAGGTAGAACTTTCACGTCTTTACGACGGACAATTACAGATAAAATATACTGATTCCGAAAGCGAATTGCAGGTATTCCCCTCGGAAAGTTTTCCGCTAATAAAAAAAGACGGAGAAGAAAACCATTTCGTCATAAAGCAGCAGGACTTTAAAGAGCTTGTCGAAAGAACGCTCATTTCCTGCTCGACGGACGATTCGAGACCTATTCTCAAAGGTTGTCTTTTCGAGGTGGAAAAGAACGTTCTGACGGGCGTCGCTCTCGACGGATTCAGAATGTCCGTTGTTAAAAAAGAAGTAGAATCCACGGGGAGCTTTAAGGCGGTTATTCCCGCAAGAACTCTTTCCGAAATAGTAAGACTTCTTGATAAAGAAGAGGACAAGCTTAAAATCTGCCTGCAAAGAAATAATCTTTACGTCGAACTCGGAAGCACGGTCATTTATTCGAGACTTATAGAGGGAGAATTCGTAAAATACACGCACATTCTCCCCACGAACTTTGCAAACGTAGTAACCGTAAACAAAGACGCGCTCTTAAACAGTATAGAAAGAGCGAGTATAGTTGCGAGAAACGACAGATTCAACGTCATAAAGTTCGAGATAAAAGAAAATTCGCTCGGAATTTCCGCAAGGTCCGAGATAGGTAACGTAAACGAAAACGTGAACATAAACCTTTCGGGTAAAGATATGGTGATAGCCTTTAACGGCAAATATCTTACCGATTATCTCAAAATCGCGGGCGTCGATTTTATAAACATAAACCTCAATTCGCCGATAGATCCGTGCATAATCACCCCCGTCGGAAAAGAAGATTTTATGTATCTCGTCCTTCCCGTAAGAATAAACGGTTAATTTAATTGACAAAACCTAAAAATATCTATACAATAGATATGCTAAAATAAAAAAAACTACCGATTCGGAGAAAAAATATTATGAAGCAGACTTATCAGCCGAAAAAAAGACAGAGAAGCAAGGTACACGGATTCAGAAAAAGAATGAAAAGCAAGGCGGGCAGAAACGTTTTAAAGAGAAGACGCAATAAAGGTCGTCATCACGTTTCCGCTTAAATATTAAAGAAAAGGGAATGAGCCGTACCGATTTCAGGTTAAAAAAAGAAAAAGATTTCAATCTCGTTTTTAAGAAAGGAAAAAGACTGTATTCAAACAGTCTTTCTCTCGTGTATTTACCCGCCGAAGAATTGAAGGCGGGTTTTGCCGTAAGTAAAAAACACGGCGGAAGCGTTCAGAGAAACAGAATAAAAAGACTTTTAAGGGAATCTTTCAGAAGTTTTACGCCCGAATTAGGTAAAAACTTCTTTTTTGTATTTATTCCGAAAATAAAAGAGGAATATACTCTCGAAGAGTTCAGAAAAGATATGGGATACGTTTTAAGAAAAGGCGGGTTTTTAAATGAAGAACTTACCTGTTCTCGTTAGCGTCGGGCTTATTCGCTTTTATCAGAAGCATTTATCCTACGGAAATTGCAGGTATTTTCCTTCCTGCTCGCAATACGCTCTGGAAGCTCTTTTAAAGCACGGCTTTTTTAAGGGCTGGGCGCTTGCCGTATGGCGGATTCTTCGTTGCAATCCGTGGAGCCGCGGCGGAGTGGATAAAGTTCCCGATAAGAAAAACGTTGTAAAATGGGTATATTGAAATGGTAGAACCTATAATAAATACTATAAATTTAGCCGCTCCTTCGACGGGCAGTTTTCTGGTAGACATAATTTTGTGGCTCGTTAAGGGAACGAGTTCTGTTGCTCTCGGCGTCGTTCTGTTTACGATTATATTAAAGCTTATAACGCTGCCGTTCGACTTTATTTCCCGTTCCTCGATGCGTAAAAACTCCATAAAAATGGAAGAAATGCGCCCCGAACTTGAAAAGCTCCAAAAGCAATACGCCGACAATAAAGACCTCTACAATCAGAAAATGATGGCTCTTTATAAAAAGAACGGCTATTCTATGTTCGGAAGCTGTCTTCCGACGATTATAACCCTCGTTATATTCATCGTCGCGATAAACGCGTTCAACGATTATTCGAGATTCCAGAATCACGAGTATTTTTACGATATGACCGTTTCTTATAACTCCGTTTTGTATAAGGGTTTGGAAACGGACGAAGAATATATAAAAATCGACGAAAACGGTACGCTTATCGTAGATAAAGAAAAAATTCTTGCCGACGCGACTGCTCGGACTGAGGACGGAAAAGAAATCAAAGTCCTTTCCGTCGGCGAGGGCGAAAACGCTCACGAAATAATCGTAGAAAAAATTGCCGTAAAACAGGAAGGTTATCCCGACGAAATAGAAGTCTTTTCCACCACGAATTCTTACGTTTATTATTACGAGGAATCCAACGGAAGAGAACTTTTCATCGCGAAGGAAAAGGGACTTACCGTCTCAAAACTTGCCTCGTCAGAAAATAACTTCTTAAAAAACGCGGAAGGAAAAACCTTTGCGGAAGCAAAAGCGGCAGCCGCGGCAAACGGCGACGAAAGCTATTCGGAAACGAAATTTTTGCAGGAGCTGTGCGAACAGCGTTCCGCCGATACCTTTAACAACAACGGATCGTCGTTTTTGTGGGTTAAAAATATATGGGTGAGCGATACCGCAACCGCACACCCCGTGGAAAGTTTTAACGATTTCAACAATAAGCACGGTCACAGAGAGGGCGGAAGTTGCAGCTGTAACGGTAAAGTTACGCCGATAATCGCGCTCGAAGAAGATTATAACAATTTGACCGCAAAGCTCGGAGATAAAAAATCCGCGCCGAACGGATATTATATATTCGTAATACTTACCGCGGGCATTTCGCTTCTTACCCAACTCGTTATGAGTAAAGGTCAGAAAGCTCAGATGGAGCTTCAGACGGTAGACGGACAAGGCGCTCAAACGCAGAAGATGATGATGTGGATGATGCCTATTATGATGGCGGTCTTTGCGTTTATGTACACCGCGGCGTTCTCTATTTATATAGTTTTAAGCTCGCTTATAAGTATGCTATCTACGATAGTCATAAATAAAATCGTAGATAAAAAGTATAAAACCAAAAAGAACGATTCGGAAGTTATCCGCAGCAAAAAGGTTATAAGAGAAGCGGAAGAAGAAAAGAAAGCCGCCGAAGAAAGAAAAAACAAACCCAAAAAGAAAAAGGACGAACCCGAAACGGGCGATTTCCTTTCCGGCGAAGCTGATAAGAAAAAGCACGTTCGCGGAAGACTTAAATAAAAGAAGGCTAATAGATAGCGGAGAAAAGCTTTTAGTTAAAGGGAACGATATTGCCGCGGAGTCGGGGTCAAACCGAAGTTTTGCGCGGACAAAAGGAGATATAATGGAATTTATAGGTAAGACCGTTAAAGAGGCGGTGGAGGAAGGCTTAAAGACGCTCGGAGTTACCGAGGACGCGGCGGAAATAACCGTAAAAGAAGAGCCTGTTAAAGGACTTTTCGGCAAGCTTAAAGGAAAAGCGGTGGTAGAAATCACCGTTAAGGAAACGGCAAAAGCGGAAGAAGAAAAGGTTTCGGAAGGAACGTCCGAAAAAACCGCAACGAATGCCGCAGTTTGCGACGAAAACTGCGCGGACTGCGAAGAAGATTGCAACGTTAAGGAAGTAGTTTTTCTTAAAAAGATTTTAGAGCTTTTGGAAATCGACGCCAAGGTTAAAAAAGGCACGGACGGCGAAAAAGAGGTTTTAACCCTCTTAACCGAGTCCTCCTCTTCGGTAATAGGCTATCGCGGCGAGGTTCTGGACGCTATTCAGACGCTTACGGGCGCGGTCGCTAATATCGGCAACAAGGTTTACAGAAAGGTAGTAGTTGATTGCGAAAATTACCGCGACAGAAGAGAAGAAACCCTCGTAAGACTTGCCAAAAAGCTCGAACAGAAGGCTACCGAAATGAGAAGGGACGTTCAGTTGGAACCGATGTCCCCGTTTGAAAGAAGAATTATTCATACCGCGCTTGCGGACAGCGCTACCGTTACCACGAAGAGCGAAGGTAAAGAACCCAACCGCTACGTCGTAATCGTTCCGAACGACAGAGAAGAAGGTTCCAAGCCTTATAACGCGGGCGCAAACCGCGACCACGGCAGAGGCGGAAATTTCCGCGGCGGCAATCGTGGCGGTTACGGAAGAAACGGCAGAGGAGACAGAGACGGCAGAGGCGATCGCGGCGGATATAGAAGGGATAACCGCGGCGGCAATCGCGGGGGATATAATAAAGACAGAAGAAACGGCGGAGAAGAGAAAAAGAAAAGCTCGTTCGGCTTCGGCACTTATCTCGGAAACAGCTTCAAAGACAAAAACTGATTAAAAAGAAAAACCCCGTGAGCCGAAAGCTTTTCGGGGTTTTTGATAAAAAAGAAAGTTAAATAAAAGAAATAAGGAGATAATTATGGAAGTCGTTATCAATAAAGAAAACTACGAAAAAGAAGTTTTGCAGTCGGAAAAGCCGGTTATTCTCGATTTTTGGGCGACGTGGTGCGGACCTTGCAGAATGGTTGCGCCCGAACTTGAAAAGCTCGATAAAGAGATGAACGGCGAAATAAAGGTCGGCAAGGTGAACGTAGACGACGAAGAATGGCTTGCTGTGAAATTCGGGATAGAAGTTATTCCGACTTTGGTGCTTATAGAAAGAGGCGAAGAAAAAAAGAGAATCAGCGGCTATTATAAATCAAACGAAATCAAAGAAAAATTGCTTTGAGTTTGTTTATTCGGTATTTTAGCGTAGCAATAAAAAATACCCCCGAGGAAACCGCGTAAAAGGCGGTAAAGCTTCGGGGGTTCGTTATTTTAAGTATATTTTCGTAAAAAAGTTTTTCCGCGCGGATAGTAAAAAACGAAATTCAACTTGTAAAACAGTCGGCAGTGCATTTGATAACGATATACAATCGAAAAAATGGTTTATAACCCGAAACGGTAGAACTAATTCTTAAATATAGTATCATACAGCTCGTTTTGTTCGGGAAGGTGAGTAATATAACCTACGGGGAGCTTGTTTTCGGTGGCTTCTATAATTTTTTTCGCACCTTTTTTTCCGAACTCGCCGCATAATTCTATGCACCCGAAGCCATCTTTTTGTAGCTGCCGAGCCGCATCGGCGGCTTCTTCTATATTTTTAACTCCGACGATAACAGCGTTTCCTCCGTGAATTTCCGCGCGGTCGCGTTCAAAATTAAAATCGCCCATAATCAAAAACGCAAATTTCATTTTCTTGTTCCTCGCTTCCAAAGGATTGAAAAAATAAAAATTTTCGGGAAGTATGTCTGCGAAAAATTTTCAGAAGTCAGAAAAACCAAGCAAATAATTAGGAGAAGTATTAAAAAAATCCGCAAGCAAAAGAACTATATCCAAAGACGGTTCTCTTTTTCCTGCTTCCCAAAAGCTTACAAGCTGATTAGAAAAACCAAGCGATTCTCCTAATTCGCGTTGAGAAAGTTTTCTTTCTGTACGCAATTCTTTAATTCTTTTACCTATTACGTTGTTTTTCATAAAAAAATATTAGCAAATAGTCCTACAAAATGTTTGACTTCCTACAAATAGTAGGATATAATATATCTACAAAACGTAGGAGAATGGTTATGAAAAATTTGAAGAATTATTTACAAATGATTATTGCGGGCGCAATAACGTTAGTAGGTGTGGGGTTATTTATCGGAGGAATAAAAACAAGAACAAAAGCGTTACTTGTTATAGGTTTAATAGTAATAGCAGCAGGTTTAGTTTATTATTATTTAATGAAAGATCGTGCAAGAAGAACTTGTCCTCATTGCGGAGCGAATTTAAATGGCGCGGAATATAGCTATCAATTAAAGTCTGCCGAAGAGATAGAGTATAAAGACGGTCAAAACGGTTATAAAACGAAAGAAAAATATGCTTTCGGAGTAAGGGTAATTTGCCCCGTATGCGGAGAAGAAAAAGAATTTGATTATAAATATACCGCATTTCACGGTGAAAATCCTGATTTTTATGTTGAAAAATATTTAAAAAATTTGTATCGCAGAAAAATAAGGGAAAAGAAAAAATAAAATAAACGAGGTCGATAACGGTTTATCGACCTCGTTTTATATATCATATATAAACTATAATTTATAATTTTCTCTCCCTTAACTCACTTTCCGTGTTCAAATTCAAGCTCCAAAGCCTTTGCAAGCTTTTTTACGCGCTCTTGAAGCTCTTCCGCCGTTCCGTCGTTCCTTAAAACGCGATAGGGTGTTAAATCGAGCGTACCGTAATCGACCTGCCGTGCTATTCTTGCCGCAATCTGACTTTTTTTAAGCCCCGAACGCTCGAATACGCTCTCTTCGCGGTCGTCTCGGTTTCTCAAAACGATTATAACCTTGTCGAAATCGCCTTGTTTATTATGCTCGAACAAAAGCGGAACTTCGATAAAAACGAGTCCGCGCCGCCGTCTCGCCTTTTGTAAAGTCTTTTTATAAACCGGTTCGGTAACGCGTTCGGTCAGAATTTCGTAGCCTTCGTCGTCCATAAACGCGCGTTCCGCAAGCTCCGCTTTATCTATCTTCGGAAACAAAAAGCCCTTTACCGCCGTCGGAAAATATTTTTTCAGTTTTCTCCTGAACGACGGAAGCTTATACAGCTCCGCGCAAACCTTGTCGCAGGAAATCACGGGGTAGCCCGCCTCTTTAAGCGCGTTTGCCGCCGTGCTTTTGCCGCTCCCGATGCCCCCCGTTATCGCTACGAGCGTGCGTTTAGGCTTTTTCTCCCGTCCGCAGTTTCCTCTGAATCCGCCGATTTTCTCTCGTCCCGCCTTTCTTTCGCTCTCTTGTATAGCTTGCCCGCGCATCGCCGTTTCTGCGAACGCCGTTTTTACGCGCTCATTGCGCTCATCACGCTCATTGCATTCGTCGCACTCTTCGCGTTCTTTGCGGTTATTGCGCTTTTCACACGCCGCGCCCGCGATTTCGGTATTTTTTATTTTATTTAGCGTCATACCACGTTTCTCCCGAGCCGAGTTCCACCGTAAGCGGAACGCATAATTTTACCGCGCCTTCCATTTCTTCCACGAGTATTTTTTTAACCTCTTCCGCTTCCGAGCGGAGCGCGTCTATAATAAGTTCGTCGTGAACCTGCAAAATGAGCCGCGAAGCAAGCCCATCATTTTTCAGCCTTCCGTGAACCCCGAGCATAGCGAGTTTGATTATATCCGCGCTCGAACCTTGGAGCGGCATATTCATCGCCGCGCGCTCGCCGAACGAACGAAGATTGAAATTAGAAGCGTTTATCTCCCTTATATACCGCCTTCTGCCAAGCATAGTTATAGCGTAGCCGGTCTTTTTCGCAAAAGCCACGTTGTCGTCCATATATTTTTTGACTTCGGGATATTCTCTGAAATACCCCGCTATATATTCCTTCGCGGCGGCAGGCGAAACTTTAAGCGATTTTGCAAGCCCGTATTCGGAAATTCCGTAAATTATACCGAAATTAACCGCTTTTGCCGCGCGCCGCATTTCGGGAGTGACTTCCGAAAGCTTTACGCCGAACACCTTGCTCGCCGTTTCCGCGTGGACGTCGTGTCCGTTGAGGAACGCGTTTATAAGCCCCGAGCAACCCGAAAACGCCGCAAGAAGCCTTAATTCTATCTGCGAATAGTCCGCGCCGATTAAAATATGTTCGGAATCTCTCGGCACGAAAAATTTTCTGAGTTCTCTGCCTTCTTCCTCGCGTACGGGAATGTTCTGTAAATTCGGCTCTTTTGAGGAAAGCCGCCCCGTAGTCGTCACCGTCTGATTGAACGAGGTGAAAACAAGCCCCGTTTTTCTGTCGATAAGCGGTTTAAGCCCCTCGACGTAGGTGGAAAACAGCTTTTGTATTCTGCGGTATTCGAGAATAAGCGGCACGATGGGGTGCGCGTCCTCTACCGATTCCAGCGTTTCGGCGGAAGTGGAGTAGCCGCGCTTGGTTTTTTTCGCCTTGCCGAGCTTCATTTTGCCGAACAGCACTTCGCCGAGCTGTACGGGGGAGTTTACGTTAAGCTCCTCGTCGCCCGCGTACTCGCGGATTTTGCTTTCTAGCCCGTCGAGCCGCGCCTTGAAATTGCGCCCCGATTCCGAAAGCGCGTCGTAATCCACCTTGAACCCAGCCGTTTCCATATCGAACAGCACCTCGCACAACGGAAGTTCTAAATCCGAGTAAAGCTTACGCATATTTTCCTCGTCGAGCTTTTCGGAAAGCAGTCTGAAAATTTTGTAAAGCGAATATGCGGGAAGCTCGTCGGTCTCGCCGTATTCCTCCAAAACCTCTGCGAGCGTTTCGACCTTGCCCGAAAAATCCGCAAGGTATTTCATTATCGAAACGTCGTCCGTGCGGGCGGAAAGACTCAAATCCACCTCTTTCAAGCGGTGCATAAGCTCCTTTTTATCGTAGACGATAAGCCGCGGAGAATCGCTTTTTTCTTTACCGTCTTTTAAGCTCGCCGAAAAGAGCGGCGCGAGCGCGCGCAGAATTTCCGCAAGGTTGAATCCGTCGTCCATCAAAAGCTCTTTTATGCCGAAAACGTATTCTTTGCGCGCGGCGGGAATATACAGGTCGGCGCGGCGCGAAGAAAGAGTAAACACCGCATCGCCCGAAAAATCGAGCGCGGCAACCTCCGCAAGGTCGTTTATCGTTACTACCTCGGGCGCGGGTTCTGCCGTCGTTTTCGCTTCGTTGCTTCTTTCCCGTTTGGGTGTTTCGTTTGCGGCGGCGTTTAACCACGCAGGGTTTATCGAGAGATTTTTTTCGGTAGCGTTCTCGGGAAAAGTATTCGTAAAATTCGTATTTATTTTGCCGTTTTGACCGCCGAAGCCGTTCGCTTCTGCCGAAGAGCCGCCTTCCGTAGCGGTCGAGCCACCCGCAGAACTTCCGCCGCTTGTCGGACCCGCTGGGCTTTCAAAAAGGGAAAGCTTGGAGGAAAGCGCTTTAAATTCGAGTGAAATGAATTTTTTGCGTACGACGTAGGGGAAGGGGGTTATAAAGCGCATATCGGAAAGCGCAAAATCTATTCCGCAGTCGGTGTTGATTGTCGCGAGAGTGTGAGAAAGATACGCGTTTTCCTTGTCTTCCGCGAGTTTTTCTTTGAGTTTTCCCGTGATTTCGTCCAGATGCGCGTACACGCCGTCCAGAGTTCCGTATTTAAGAAGCAGAGTTTTTGCGGTTTTTTCGCCTACGCCCTTAACGCCGGGGATATTGTCCGAAGCGTCGCCCATAAGCGATTTCAGCTCGATAATCTGCGAGGGAACGAGTTCGGTTTTTTGGGTAAAGTTTTCGGCGTTAAGCTCGTCGAGTTCGGTGATTCCGCGCTTGGTAAAGAGAACGGAAACGTTTTCGTCAACGAGCTGAAAAGAGTCTTTGTCGCCGGTAATTATAAAGGTTTTAACACCCGCGTGCTTGGAAATAGTGCCGATAACGTCGTCCGCTTCCACGCCCTCTTTTTCGTAAATGGCGATATTCATAAGCCTTAACACCTCTTTGATGAGAGGCACTTGTTCGCGAAGCTCGTCGGGCATAGGCTTTCTCGTACCCTTGTAGTCCGCGTACATTTTATGGCGGAAGGTGGGGGCTTTCAGGTCGAACGCCACGGCAAGATATTCCGGCTTGACGTCGGTCGCTATTTTTACGAGCATATTCGTGAAGCCGAAAACGGCGTTGGTATAAACGCCTTCTTTCGTGGAGAGAATCGGCATAGCGTAAAACGCGCGGTTCAAAAGGCTGTTGCCGTCGATAAGAACTAATTTTTCCATAAAACCCCTCTATCCGCTTGCAATCTCACCGAAAGTATGGTATTATATTTCGGCAAAGCAAAGTTGCGGATTGTAGATGCGGTAAAGATTATACCCGTATCAATAGATATTTTAACAAAAACCCGCGCTAAAAGCAACAATAAAAAGTATAAAAACGCCGCTGTGGTGAAACTGGCAGACGCGCCGGACTCAAAATCCGGTGGACTCATCCTCCGTGTCGGTTCGAGTCCGACCAGCGGCACCAAAAAAATGAAGGTAGCAAACGCTGCCTTTATTTTTTTGTATTGCCGCGGTCAGGACGAGAACCGAAGGTTCGGGCGAAGCCCTGCGTAGCGAAAGCGGAGCAGCGACCGACCAGCGGCGATGAAAAAGGCGGAAGAAAGAATATTGAAACTATCCGAAGGTTCGGGCGAAGCCCTGTGAACGCCTTTGACCGACTTACCTTGACGGGCAAGTTCTGCGGAGCGAAGCGTAGTAGCGCGCGGAAGCGGAGAAGCGACCGACCGGCGGCGATGAAAAAACGGGAGAAAGGAGTTTTTTTGTGAAAAAATCCCCCCGCAAGTTTTTTCGCGGGGGGGAAAAAAAAGGTTTACGTAAATATTTATCGCAAAAAAACGAAAGCGCGGGTTAATCTCCGCGCTCTTTTAAGAGTTTTGCTCTCTTTCTGTCCGCTTTACGTTTTGCCGTGGTAAATATAAATCCGATTATAATAAAGCTGTAAAAGCTTAAAATTCGCCAAACGAGCATTGCGGAGAAACCGCCGCCCTTGACGAGTATTCCCGTAGAAAACAGAACGTAGAACGATAAATCCGCCGCGCCCGAGTTGCCGGGGGTGGGAATAAAGGAAATCGCCGCGTACAAAATGGAGCAGAGCATTACGACCTGCGTCCATTCCACTAAGCCGTTTACGTTCGGCGCGTCGAACCCGAAAAACCTTAACGTGAAATACGCGATGGAAGAAAGCGACAGATGCTCGAAAAAGCTCAACAGAAACGCCGTAATAAACGCCGCGGGCGCGCTTGCAAGCTGTTTCAAGCATTTCGCGTTGTGCCGCACGTTCTTTATGGTCTTTTCGGTGGTCGCTTCCGGATCTTTGACTATGCGGAGCTTTCCGCCGATCTTTATAACCCATTTAACGAGCCTCGTGCCGACGCCGGGGAGCATACAGAACAGAATGACGATGACGGGCATTATCATACAGCACAAAAGCCCGATAATCGCAAGCACGTTGAAGGGGACGACGTCGAAATTTATGATTTTTCCGTCCTGCATGAACAAGCCCGTATTATACGCCACGAGCGAGAAAATGCCGATTATGACGAACGCGAACTGATTGAGTATATAAGTCGCGATAGGCAACGCGGAAGCGACTCCGCCGTGTACGCCGTGCTTTGAAAGGTGATAAATTTCAAACGGCTGACCGCCGACCGCGAGCGGCGTGACGTAGTTATAATAAAGCCCTATGACCGCCGTCTCCATACACGTTTTAAAGTGCCACTTTTTTGTCGTTTCCTTGCAAAGAACGGATAATTTCACGCCTTTGCAAACGAAAGTAAGGCAAAGCGACAAAAGCGCGAGCAGCAGGTAGAACCAACACTTCGCGAAAATTCCGCCGAGCGCACCGAAATCCGCCTGCCCCGCGTCGTTCGCGAAGAAATCTTTATAAAACGTGAACGCCAAAACGCCGACCACGAGAACTATGAATATCGCGGTAAAAATATTTTTGAACACTTTTTGCCGCTTATCCACTTGCTTGTCGTCGTTTATGCCGAAAACCTTCGCCATAACCAGCTGTTTGCCCTGAATTTCCGCGTCCTTGTCGGATGAAATTCCGCGGGAAACGGGGGTTGAAGCATTCGCGTCGTTTGCCGCGCCGGTTGCGCCCCTTGCGCCCGCGACGGCGTTTCCGTCCTTTCCGTCCGCGCCGAAAATCGCGCCCGCCGTGTCTGCCGCGCCTTCCTCACCGAACCCGCTCGTTAAGTCGGATGCTGCCGAGCCGCCGAGAGAATCGCGTAAATCCGCCGCGTCCGAATCGGAATTCTCCGAAGCTTTCGTAAATTTCACCGATTCGGGGCTAATCTCGACGATTTTCGGCTCTAACGTCTTTTCGTCAACCTCTATTTTATGAAGTTTATAATTTTCATTTTTTTTGTGCATATCTGATTATCTGAAACGAAAATAAAATTGAATACGACCACGCGTAAAATCTGCGCGTATTTTTAGTATCTTCTTTATTAGCTTATTCATTATACTTAATAAATGCGGTAAAGTCAAACGAAATGCCCGAAAGCGTAAAAAACGAAGCAAAACGCACGTAAAATCGCACAAATTTTTATAATTCGTCAAAATTCGTTTAAAAAAGCAGCCCGCCGCTTGCTAAAAGCAAGGGCAGGCCGAAAAAGGAAAAGTTTTTAGCCGTTTATGCGGATTTTCACCGTGCGGCTTGTGTGAGCAAAATAAAGGTTTAAGTAAACCGTGGATAGTGTGTGATAAGAGGGGAGGAAACTGCAAAAAGTACTGCGAAAGTCCCGATAACCTCTTTATATATGCGCGTTCTTTTATCGTCAGTTGATGACGTTTACCGTAATTTTAGCTGTTTCCTCTGCGGAAATTTTCACGGTAACGGGATACGCGCCCGCGGTTTTTATGTTTGATTGAAGAATAATCTTCTTTTTATCTATATCGTAGCCAAGCTCGGAGAGCTTATCCGCTATTTCTTTATTCGTCACGCTGCCGAAGAACTTGCCCGCCGCGCCGCTCTTTACCTGAAGAGTGATTTCCGCGCCGTTGATTTTATCTTTCAGTTCTTTGTTTGCTTTAAGAATTTCTTTTCTATGGAACTCTGCGGCGGCTTTCTGCGCCTTGTTCTCGTTTATCGCCGCGGCGTCCGCGACCTTTGCGAGACCGTTTTTAATAAGGAAATTCTGGGCGAACCCGTCTTTCGCTTCTATAACGTCTCCCGCTTTGCCGGAGCCTTTTACGTCTTTAATAAGCACGACTTTCATAGCACAAACGACGCTCCATACTTTAATTCTATTCTATTCTACCGCAAAATGGCAAAAAAGTCAATAGAACTTGTATAATTTTTTTAAAATAAGGTAAAATAAAAACTATAAGGAGAGCGATATGAAAGAAAATCATTCAATTCATTGCGACGTAACGGGTTGCAGACACAATTGCTGCGGCGAAAATTGCCAGCTTGACAGTATTAAGGTCACTTGCGGCTGCGGCGAAAGCTGCACCTGCTGCGGCAGTTACTCTGAAAAAGAGTAAGGATAAGCGAAAGAAAGTAAAGAGGGTTGCGACGGAAAATCGCAACCTTCTTTTTTCATATATTATTCCGGAAAAACTCCAATTCGCGCCGTCGCGAATATATCCATAAAAAAATTACGACTATTTCGTCTGAATACATATCTATTGTAGCACTTTATTTTTATTTGTCAAGTGTATTTGAAAATTTCTTTCAAAAAGTTTAAAATATTTTCAAAAAAGTTGATAAAAATTTTAAAAAGTTCGGACACGCGCGTTATGCCCGTTTCTTTTTGCGGCAAAGTTTTGGTAAACAGATGCGGGCGTCGTTAAGCGGCGAGATTACCCGACGAACTTGCGAAAATTTCCCGAACAGTTAACGTTCTGCAATAATTTTACGCCCCAAAACACGGTCGCCCCTTTATTTTGCTTGATTATTTTCTCAAAAAAGTATATACTAAACGAGTATATTTCGCATATACATATATATAATTCGTTTTTTGGAGGATATTATGCCGGAAGGCTCTGTTCCGCGACTGATTGCCATTATCGTTCTCGTTATTTTTTCGGGATTTTTTTCCGCTACCGAAACCGCCTATTCCTGCGCAAGCCGCACGAAGCTGCGCTCGCTCGCGGGCAACGGGAATAAAAGAGCAAAAAAAGTGCTTGTTCTTGCCGAGGACAAATACGACAAGCTTTTAAGCACCGT
Organism: uncultured Clostridia bacterium; assembly: GCA_934271275.1. Lineage (GTDB taxonomy): Bacteria > Bacillota > Clostridia > Christensenellales > Borkfalkiaceae > UBA1259. The sequence goes on from CAKQRD010000012.1 coordinate 60,188, forward strand.
TCTCGTCGGGAACAATATCGTCAATCTTTCCGCGGCGACCGTTGCCGCAAGCTTTTTCGCGCTGATTCTGAAAAATACGCCGAGCGTGGATTCGGGATTAGTTTCGACGATAGTTATGACCGTTTTCGTGCTGATATTCGGCGAGGTCACGCCGAAGTTCGTCGCAAAGGTCTATCCGGAGAAGTTCGCGATGGCGTTTTATCCGCTCGTCGTATTCTTCTTTTACCTCTTATACGTTTTCACCTTCTTCTTTTCGGGCTGGAAATGGCTTATCACCAAAATTTTCCGCATTAAGAGCGAAGACGTCGTGACCGAAGACGAGGTTATGACGGTTGTGGAAGAGGCGGAAGAGGACGGCACGTTAAAGTCGGACGAAACAAAGCTTATCCGTTCGGTAATAGAGTTCGACGATCTGGAAGTCGGGGATATACTCGTGCCGCGCGTGAACGTTGTGGCGGTGGACGTGCAGACGCCTATGGAAGAGATTCGCCGAGTGTTCGACGAAGAGGGCTATTCGCGTATTCTCGTTTATAAAGATACGATAGATACGGTTATCGGAACTATTCACGAAAAAGATTTTTTCAGCGCGTACCTTGCTGGGAAAAAGAACGTGGACGGCATTTTGCAGAACGCGTTCTATACGACCGAACACGCTAAAATTTCTAACCTTTTGAAGCAGCTGCAAAAGAAAAAGGTACATATAGCCGTCGTTCTGGACGAATACGGCGGAACGCTCGGACTCGTGACTCTCGAAGATATTTTAGAGGAGCTTGTCGGGGAAATCTGGGACGAACACGACGAAGAGGTCAATTTTTTCAAGAAAATCGACGACGAACATTATCTCGTGGACGGCAACGCGCCGCTTTCGGACGTGTTCGAGTTCTTCGGGCTGAAACACGAGGACGAAAACTTCGATTCCAACACGGTGAGCGGTTGGGTAATCGAAAAGCTGGGAGAAATTCCGCACGCGGGCGTTAAAATAGAGTTTTCGGGCTTGGAATTCGAGGTGATGAAGTCCACCGTGAAACGCGTTTTGCAGGTTAAAGTGACCGTTCTTCACAAAGAGGACGAAGAAGATAAGGATAAAGACAGAGATAAAGACAAAGATAAGGAAAAGGATAAAGAATAGGGAAAAGCGGTAAGCGAAAGAAAAAAGAGGGAAGAAAGTAAAGGGAAATAAAAAACAAAAGGGAAAAGAGGAAAATAAAAACGAAATGCGCCGCGCCCCGTCGGGGCGCGGCGGAAAAATAAGCATCCGTAGCGCAAATGGATAGAGTGTCGCCCTCCGACGGCGAAGGTTGCGGGTTCGACTCCCGCCGGGTGTACCAAGCAATAGGCGGAACGCAAAAGCGTTCCGCCTATTGCTTTATAAACGGTGACTCGGGTTGAACCTGCGGTTCGGCTCTGCCATCGTAGCGTAAGCGGAGATGTCTCCCGCCGGGTGTACCAAAAAGAAAGCTCCGAACAACGTTCGGGGCTTTTTTAGTATATTCATAAAGTGACGAAAGGATATAAAAAAGATTTCCTTTATCGGCGGCGCGATTTTTTATAATTTGATGCTACGACGAATTTGCCGTCTAAAAACGTGTTATAATGTAATCGACGGCAGGACTTTATTTTTTTTCGGGAATTAAAATCTTCGTTATGCTGAAAAGATCAAAGAGTTTCAAATCGCTTAAAATAGGAAGTTAACCGATTTGCGGCGCAAACGAACACGCCTTCCGCCGACGGGTATCGTAAAGAAGCGCGACGGCGCGGAGAAGCGGTTATTTTTTTATGCCGACCGTCACGATTTATCCGCGCTTATTTCTCCTATATATATAATGTTTTAAAAATCGACCGAAAAGGAAACCTTACGTCGCGAATAATTTAAGGCGGGGGGGGTTATTTTATCGTCAGTTAAATCGTTTTTGTTGATAAAATTCTTTTCGTGTGGTAGAATATCTTTAACAATATTTTTAACGCAAAACGAAATTAAGTAAAATTTTAAGGACGGATTATGGGCAGAGTTAAGCACGCGGTAAGACTTTTTCTGCTCGTCGCGGTTTTGGTCGCGGCGGCTTTGTTTGCGCTTGCCGTAAAGCCCGTCGGAAATTACGCTCTTTATACCGTGGCTACTGCGGCAGAGGCGGAGGACGACGCCGTGACCGTCGAATGTAAAAACGGCGCGACCGCTTTTGTATCACGAGAGAACGGCGCGCTCGTTTTCGACGTCGTTCAAAGCGGCAAAAACTTCGACGATATTTGCGTGACCATTGCTTTTCCCGCGGCTTCTTACGACACGAAGACTCTTGCGGAAAAGCTCGGCGTGACCGATTTCGATAACGCGAGCAATCAAGGCGACGAAAACGGCGAAAACGGCGAAAACGGGGAAAGCGGGGAAAGCGGGGAAAGCGGGAAAGAAATTTCCCCGAACAACGCGACGAAGGAAGAAAAGCTTTTATCCGCATTTAAGAGCGGCGCGTGGCTTGCACGGGTAAATTTTTCGTTCAGGGCGGCTCGTGCGGAATCTGTAAGCGGCGCGCGCTACACTCTTTCTTTCGGCGGCGGCGCGGCGCAGGAACGCGAAATTTCCGCTCCCGAAGTCGAAAAAATCGCGTCTACGGACAAATTCAAGCTGTCTGCGGGCGAAACTACGAAAATTAAAATAATATTCGGTGCGAAAGAATGCGGCGCGATGCGCAGCGGAAGATATATTCTTGCCGCGGATTTGCAAATAACGGGGCTTTACGACAATCCGCTTTCGGTATGGGAGAAAATCGGCGTTGCGTTCGAGGTTGCGGGGGAGACTTTTTCTCGGCTCGGATTAGTCGGGCTTATCCGCGAAGGCTCGTTTTTAGCGGTTTACGGATATTTTTGTGCGTTTATCGGCGCGGCGTTTTTGTGGAAGGATTTAAGAAATTCGTTTGCGCTTGCCGCGGCGGTTGTCGCGAAAAAATACGTTAAGGAATACGCGGCGCGAATGTTTTTGCGCGGGGAAATCGTTTCGGACGGAGAGCTTTCCACGAGCGGAAAGCGTCTGCTCGCTTCGGTCTTTCTGGGAATAGTGTTTTACGCGTTGTGGCTCGCGTTTGCGCCGTTCAGAATCATAACCCTTGCGGCGGCGGACGGATATTACGCGGTCACGGGCGATATTTACGAAAAAAGGTGGTCGCTCGGCGGCAACGTTTTGTTGAGCTTCGGCATCGCGTTGGTGTTTTTCGGTGCGGGCATTATGGCGGGCGGCTCGGTAGCCGTCGGACTACTCGTGGGGCTTGCGGGCGCGGGCGCGCTCGTTTTCGGAAATCTTTTATGCAAAAACGCGGCGTTTACCGCCGAATAGTCGCTTTGTAATCGCGGCGGAGGATAAAATTATGGCAAAAACCGTAGTCGTCGGAATGAGCGGAGGAGTAGACAGCTCGGTCGCCGCCCTTCTTCTTAAAGAGCAGGGGTACGACGTAATCGGGCTTTATATGAGCAACTGGAAAGAAACGGACGAGAGCGGCGCGTGTACGGGCGAGCAGGATTTCGCCGACGTGCGCAGAGTCGCCAACGCTATCGGTATTCCGTATTATACCGTAGATTTGTCCAAAGAATATATGGAGAGAGTTTTTTCGTATTTTCTTAAAGAATACGAAGAGGGCAGAACTCCTAATCCGGACGTGCTTTGTAACCGAGAGATAAAATTTAAGGATTTTAAGGAACGGGCGAAGGAGCTGGGCGCGGATTATATCGCGACGGGACATTATTGCGATATTCTGCACGAAAACGGCGTGCATTATTTGCTTAAAGCGAAAGACCAAAGCAAAGATCAGACGTATTTTCTCAATCAGCTTTCGCAGGAACAGCTCGACGGGGTTATGTTTCCTTTGGGGAAGCTCGATAAATCGGAGGTGCGCGCCATTGCCGAAAAGCACGGGCTTGCTACCGCGGCGAAAAAGGATTCCACGGGAATCTGCTTTATCGGCGAACGGAATTTCAGAAATTTTCTTAAACAATACATTCCCGCCCGCCCGGGGAAGATTATGACCTACGACGGCAAGGTTCTCGGCGAGCATATCGGGCTTATGTATTACACGATAGGTCAACGCCGCGGACTGAATATCGGCGGGCAGAAGGGCGACGACGGTTCGCGCTGGTTCGTTATAGAAAAGGATTTGAAAAACAATATTCTGTACGTCGCGCACGGGGCGGAGGACAGGCTTTACAGCAAAGGACTTATTATGAAGGCTTGCAACTGGATTCCATTCCCGCCCGAAGAAAAGGTTTTCGAGTGTACGGGCAAGTTCCGCTATCGTCAGCCCGAGCAAAAATGCACCGTATATATATATAATCAATATATAGAGGTCAGGTTTGCCGAAAAACAGCGCGCCATAACCGAAGGTCAGTTCGCCGTGTTCTATTCCGGCGAAAAGTGCATCGGCGGCGGCGTTATCGAAAAAGCGATATTCTGATTTGCTTTGGGTAGAATGGCGAAGCGAAATGCGCGAACCCGAATAAGCCGAAAGCCCCGCAAAAAGGCGAAAAGCCGCCCGAAACGATAAAAAACGGGCGGTTTTAAAATTCCCGCAAAAAAATCGAAAAGTTTTAAAAAATATCGTAAAAACGCTTGACTATTGTTTTCGATTAGTATATAATCAATAACGCTTTCGGAAAAAAGCAGGTGACAACCTCTCGAATCGTAAGTAATTTACTAACGATTAGCGGGATTACTGAAAACAAAATGTGGTGGGTGGCGCAAGCAAATACACAACATTTTGTGTCGGCTCGGAAAGCTTCAAAAAAAGTTAAAAATTTTGAAGAATTTTCGTGAAAATCGCTTGACTAATAAAGCGATTTAATATATAATCAGTATCACCTCGCGAAAATACGAGGCACTGCGAGCAAGACCGACGCGAAGCGATTTGCGGAAAGGCGAACGCAAGCGGCTCGGGAACGGTTCGTAAAAGACCGCGACCGAGCGAAAAGTTTTTTGAAAAAATTAAAAAACTTTCAAAAATCCCTGAAAAACGCTTGACTTAATAAATTGCTTGTGGTATTATGTATAGGCTGTCGTCGAGAGACACAGTCAAGCGTCAACCGAAGTTGACGGGAGTTGGTTAAAAATTGAATAGAAGGAAATAAGACAAAATAATAGTTATTTTGAAAGTTTCTGTCAAAATCTTTGAAGTATGAAAATATGTACTTTAAAAACAGTCATTAAATGACAATACGCTAAACAAGCGAAATTCGTTAGAGCAGTTGAGCCGCAAGGCTCGGCTTTAAATCATTAAACTCAAGAGTTTGATTCTGGCTCAGGACGAACGCTGGCGGTGTGCTTAATACATGCAAGTCGAGCGGACTTGTGGGGGCTTGCTCCCGCAAGTTAGCGGCGGACGGGTGAGTAACGCGCGAGCAACCTGCCTATATCAGGGGAATAACACAGAGAAATTTGTGCTAATACCGCATATGACCACAGTGGGGCATCCCACAGGGGTGAAAGATTTATCGGATATAGATGGGCTCACGTACCATTAGATAGTTGGTAGTGTAACGGACTACCAAGTCGACGATGGTTAGCCGACCTGAGAGGGTGATCGGCCACATTGGAACTGAGATACGGTCCAGACTCCTACGGGAGGCAGCAGTAGGGAATATTGGGCAATGGAGGCAACTCTGACCCAGCAACACCGCGTGAATGATGAAGGTCTTCGGATTGTAAAGTTCTGTGATGGGGGACGAAGAAAGTGACGGTACCCCAAGAGCAAGCCACGGCTAACTACGTGCCAGCAGCCGCGGTAATACGTAGGTGGCAAGCGTTGTCCGGAATGACTGGGCGTAAAGGGTACGTAGGTGGCTGGTCAAGTTGGTAGTGAAATTCCGAGGCTTAACTTCGGCGCTACTACCAAGACTGATTGGCTCGAGTGCAGGAGGGGTAAGCGGAATTCCTAGTGTAGCGGTGGAATGCGTAGATATTAGGAGGAACACCAGTGGCGAAAGCGGCTTGCTGGCCTGTAACTGACACTGAAGCACGAAAGCGTGGGGAGCAAACAGGATTAGATACCCTGGTAGTCCACGCCGTAAACGATGATTACTAGGTATGGGAGGTATCGACTCCTTCCGTGCCGCAGCTAACGCAATAAGTAATCCGCCTGGGGAGTACGGCCGCAAGGTTGAAACTCAAAGAAATTGACGGGGACCCGCACAAGCAGCGGAGCATGTGGTTTAATTCGACGCAACGCGAAAAACCTTACCAGGGTTTGACATCGTCTGACAGCCTGAGAGATCAGGTTTCCCTTCGGGGCAGGCAGACAGGTGGTGCATGGTTGTCGTCAGCTCGTGTCGTGAGATGTTAGGTTAAGTCCTGCAACGAGCGCAACCCTTATATACAGTTGCCAATATTCAGTTAGGAACTCTGTATAGACTGCCGTGGATAACACGGAGGAAGGTGGGGATGACGTCAAATCATCACGCCCCTTACATCCTGGGCTACACACGTGCTACAATGGCTATTACAAAGAGCTGCAAAACCGTAAGGTCAAGCGAATCTCATAAAGATAGTCTCAGTTCAGATTGTGGGCTGCAACCCGCCCACATGAAGTCGGAGTTGCTAGTAATCCCGAATCAGCATGTCGGGGTGAATGCGTTCCCGGGTCTTGTACACACCGCCCGTCACGCCATGGGAGTCAGGAGTACCCAAAGTCAGTGGCCTAACCGCAAGGAGGGAGCTGCCTAAGGTAATACTGATGACTGGGGTGAAGTCGTAACAAGGTAGCCGTATCGGAAGGTGCGGCTGGATCACCTCCTTTTAGGGAGAATCGTGAAAAGGCATTATTCACAAGCCTTTCACTAATCCTAGTCGAGGCAGAGTACGAGTAAACGTAACTTTCGCCGAGCGCAATACGCGCAAGGGTTTCGGAAGCATAAGCCGAAGAAATTCTTATTTCCTCTATTCGTTTTTAATAAAATAGTGCTCCGTAAAGTCGGGGCATTTATTTTCTGTCAGGCCGAGCCTGACCTTTTTGGGGGTATAGCTCAGCTGGGAGAGCACCTGCCTTGCAAGCAGGGGGTCAGCGGTTCGATCCCGCTTACCTCCACCATTACAGTCGCTGTAAAGTGGAGGCTGTATAAAACGGACCGAACGTATAAGACCTGCGAGCCAATATAATATGGGAACATAGCTCAGCTGGTTAGAGCACACGCCTGATAAGCGTGAGGTCGGTGGTTCGAGTCCACTTGTTCCCACCAGTGTCCGTAAGGACACGGGGAAAAGTGCCGAACTCACATAAGCTATCTTGTTGATAGTTCGAGTCCACTTGTTCCCACCATCTGTCGGAAGACAGAAACTTACGCCGAAGCGTAGGTGGATAAGGTAGATTGACAACTGCATAGAGCAAAGAGAGATATAGCAAAAATATATCAA
>CAKQRD010000013.1 GCA_934271275.1 uncultured Clostridia bacterium
AACATAGAAAGAAAAGTGGAAATAGAAGAGGTATGTAAGGTAGTAAATTACAATAAATCGTACGTTTTCCGCACGTTCAAAAAGCAGACGGGAACGACGGTTATGGGATATTTTACGGAACTTAAAATCGCGAGGGCAAAACAACTTTTAAGAGAAAACGCGCTTAACGTAAGGGAAATTTCCGAAAAACTCGCTTTCGACACACCGAATTATTTTACGAAAACATTTAAAAAAGCGACGGGCTTTTCCCCGACGCAGTACAAAAAAGTATATCTTTCTTCTTCCGTTTAACTCTGTCTCGTCTTTCTTTCATTAAACATTCAACACCTTCTTCTAAGAATATTCGTTCCCACATTTTTACTATATTTTGTAGTTTTCTTCTTGTTCTTGATTTATGTCACAATACTTTCATACCGATTCACAGTAACCAAGGCGGTGTTCTCTTATATCGATTATAACACGAATCTTGAATTCTGACGAATATTTTCTCTGCTTGTTTGCCATAAAAATATGCACCTCCAAAATTGTCCAACTTTTGGAGATGCATATCAAAGGCCTTCTTCGAGGCGAGTTTACTGATAATTATGCCGTTTTTATTTAAGGTGGAACGCTTTGTTGATGTCCTCCACCTCTTTTTCATTTATCATTACGATTTCGCCTATCATCTTTGCGTGGATTATGGTATTTGCGGTAAATTCCGCAACCTCTAACCTGTCGAACGCGTTGATAAGAGTATTACCCGTACTGATAACGCTGTCGTTTTCTACCATTACGACGGGAGAATGTTCGGATATAAGCTTTGAAATTTTTTCGGGATCGGTTATGTTCGTTCCGAAAGGTACTCTCGCTATGTCGCGCATCGAAATATAAGATTCCGGTATCGTTCTGCTGTCGATAGGCGTATGCGTAACGCCGAACGCCATAATATGTTCGGGCTGCGCAACGGTTATGGCGTTTATTTCGGGATGCTCGTCGTATATAAGCTTATGCAGTCTTACCGAGCGGCTCGGTTCTTTGCCCGCCTCTCTCCAGTCGTGTTCGATACGAACGATGTCTTCGGGTTCGATGTACTTTCTGTCTACGCCGTAAGGAGTGATGAGGAACGTGTGTTTATCGAGTCTTACCGAGAAAGTGCCTTGCGTACTCGTAAACAGTCCCTGATCGTACGACCTGTGGATAAGCGTACACATTTCTTTACGAAGCCTTCTCTCTTCCGAAGAATAAGAGGTCGGAATAAATTCGCCGAGCGAATGTCTGCCCTTGCTGTTGTAAATCTGCAACTGCTCGTCAGTAAGCGCTTCGGGCTTGCCGATGGTGGAAGCCGTGATGCCGAGCGACGCCGCGAAATTAAGCGTTTCAAAGCGTTTGAACGCCTCGAAAAGGCTGTCCGCGCAAGTTATAACGCCGTGGTTTTCCATAACGACTACGTTAAAGCCCTTTTTAATCTCCGCAACTATACGTTTTGCCAGCGCGTCGCTGCCGGGAACTTCGTATTTTGCTATACCTACGGGTCCGCAAACTTCGTGCGGGGTAGGAATAATGTTGGCGTTAGGAATCTGACGAATAAGACTGTAACTGACGAGTGCCGGCGGGTGCGCGTGCAAAACTGCGGATACGTCCGGTCTGGTCTGATAAACGAGTTTGTGGAAGGGAAGCTCTACGGAAGGTTTATATTTACCTATAACCGTTCCGTCCGGCAGAACCTTACAAATATCGGAAGGCGTTAAAGAGCCTTTGTCTATTCCCGACGGCGTTATCCAAATGTTGCCTTCCGTGTCCATAATGGAAAGATTGCCGCCCGAAGTGGTGGTAAGACCTTTCTGATACACACGGTTGATAAGCAACACTATCTGCTCCGCAGGATGCATCAAGTTAAAATTCATACTTTTTCTCCTTTTTAGAATTTTTCCGTTATTTACCTATCTCATTATTTCCCGATTGTCAGCCGATTATGCGGGGCGACTTTATCGCTCGGTTATAACCGAAAATTACATCTGCTGTCCGCCCGTAACGTTTATGGCTTGTCCCGTCATGTAAGAAGAGAAGTCTGAGGCAAGGAATACCATAACGTCCTCTATATCCTTATATTCACAGGAACGCTTCATCGGAACCTGATTTATATATTTTTCCCTGACCTGTTCTTCCGTTATGCCCTGATTTTTGGCGTACTGCTTAAAGAGGCTGTTCACCCAAAGCGGCGAATTAAGAAGATTTCCGGGGCAAATGCAGTTCACCCTCACGCCCTGTTCGGCAAATTCGAGCGCAAGGCTTTGGGTAAGACCTACGCCGCCGAACTTACTTGAAGCGTACGCGCCGTTCTTAAACGAACCTTTTCTGCCGGATTTGCTGTTTATCTGAATTATACTGCCGCATTTTCTTTCGAGCATAGAAGGCGCGAAAGCTTTTACGACGTTGAAATAGCCGTTAAGGTTGATGTTGGTAACGAGCGCGAACGCTTCCGGCGAAAGGCTGAAAATATCTCCGCTTTTAACGATAGCCGCGTTGGACACCAAAATATCTACCTGTCCCCATTTTGCAAGAACTTCTTTAGCGGCGGCCTCGCATTGATCGAACTTGGTTACGTCTACCGCAATGGCGATAGCGTTTTTGAGTTTTGACGCAACGGCTTTTGCCCCGTCGTAGTTTATATCGCAAACGGCTACCTTACACCCCTCCTTATCAAGACGAAGCGCGAGAGCTTCTCCCAAACCTTGGCTTGCGCCCGTGACGACGGCAACTTTGCCGTTTAAGTCGATTGTACTCATTTTTTCTGCTCCTTATACGTTTATTAAAAATTATTTTTACTTAACCGTTTCGCGACCTATCGCGGCGTATTTGAGTATCCTTTCGTAAAGCGACGGCGTTTCTTTTACCGCGCTTTCGGAAAACATTCCGTAATCCGTACCTTTTTTTGAAGAAACGGCTTCGTGACCTATAAGCGCCCACGTAGAATCTATAAGATGCGCGTATTCGGAACTTGCGAGCGCGGCGCAAGCGAATTTCTGACGCGGTGAATTTATATCCTCTCCGCTTATCTCGAAGAAATCGTTTTCGCGACAAAGCTTTTGCAAACGTTTAAGCTGTTCGGGAGTATTTCTCGTCGGCATATATGCGATTGCAAGAAAACCGTCTTTTTTCAGTTCGTCGATAAGTTCGTTCAAAAAAGCGTCCTCGAATTTTTGCGCTTTTTTATCGCCCGTAACGGAATCGCCTACGTCGCCGAGATATGCGTATGCGGGAATCGCTCCCATTTCTTTCGCAAACTTTATAAACTCGGAAGCCTCGGGCATTTCTTCGTCTGCGTCTATATAGAAAAACGCCGTATCCGCTTTCAGCACGCCCAAAAGGTCGTAATTGAAATGCGGATTTTCTTCGTCTAAAAGATATTTTTTAATTTTATCGGAAACCGAAAGACCGAGGTCGTTTCCCAAAAACTCTACGAGCGTTTCCGTTCTTCCGAATCGCGAGGCAAGTTTTAACGCAAGCGCGTACAGCAAATGTCTTTCCGTAATACTGCCGCCCTCTTTTGCCATAGAAAGAGGATAAACGTCTTTTTCAAAATCGAGCGTTATTCCGAATTTACCGAATTTCCCCGTTATAAGTTCGCACATTTTGGCGTTCCTTTCGTTGCGTTTTTTGCGATAGAAGGAAAGATAATCGTTAAATTTTTCTACGTTCTGCGCGGGTATGCCGTGAGCCGCCATATATATACAGTCTTTCTGGTCGGGGTGATTGATTTTACCGAAGCCTTTATCGAATTTTGCACGTACTTCCACGCCGCACGTAGAACCAAGACCGAGCTTTTTGCACGCCGCTTTGAATTCTTTTGCGCCGCTTACGGAATCGTGATCCATTATCCCTGCGGAAGTAAGCCCCGAGGCGTACGCCATATAAGCCGCTTTCGTAGGCGAATAAGGCGAAAAGGAATAAATGGTATGTATGTGATTGTTTGCATCGTTATGGCGTTTTGCGGGCTTATCCGTTTCCGCTGCAAGAAGCGCGTCCAAAGCGGCAAGCCGCTTTTCGGGCGTTTTATCGTTAAGTCTGACTATAAGTTCGGAATCGTTCAAAGCTATATTCCCCTTTAATTTATATATCCCCTATATTTTACACTAATTATCCGTTATCGTCAATCTCTTTTACCTCTTTTCGGATAAGTTTGTAAATACTTTTTTATATACGAATACGATATCGCGCTTAAAAGTCCTTTAAAAGAAAAAGTCCCTTAACCGCTCTCGGTTAAGAGTACCCTCCGCGATACGATAGCTACCGTACCGTTCCTGCGTCTTTAGAACCTGTTGTTCATGTTGACCATAGCGAGCGCCATCAAAGTCGCATAATCGTTTACGTTAAGATCTCCGCAGAATTTAAAGAACTTTTTCATTGTTACCTCCTTTGCGAACCTCCCGTTCGCGTTCTCTGAATTATCACATTCCCCCGAATCGGCAACAACAAAATATTAAGTTGTTCGAAAAACTTTTTGTACGGAACTTTACGTCCGTCGGAGAACTTTGCGTCCCCTTCGTTTTTCACCCGTATTATATACCCGTAAAAAAACTATGTCAAACGTTTTAAGGTTGTTTTTAAAAAAATTTTGCGGAAAAACAAAAATATTCTTTTGCCTTTCCGCAAACCGTTATTTTATAACTTTAAGCGATAATTTTTAACTTATTTCGTACCGAAAATTCTGTCGCCCGCGTCGCCGAGACCGGGGAGAATATACCCGTTTTCGTTTAAGCATCTGTCAAGGGTGGAAACGTATATTTCAACGTCCGGGTGAGCTTCGGCAACTTTTTCCACGCCCTCCGGCGCGGCAATTATGGACATAAGTTTAATTTTTTTGCAACCGTGCTTTTTAAGAAGCTTTATGGCGTCTTTCGCGCTGCCGCCCGTCGCGAGCATAGGATCTACCACCATCACGACTTTATCTTCTATTCCCTTGGGAAGTTTGCAATAATATTCCTGCGGTTCGAGGGTCTCTTCGTCGCGATAAAGACCTATATGTCCTACTTTCGCCGCGGGAAATAACGTAAGGATTCCGTCAACCATACCGAGCCCCGCGCGAAGAATGGGTACTATCGCGATAGAATTTTCTTTTACGACGATTTGCTTCGTCTTTTCGAGCGGAGTTTCCACCTCTATTTCCTGTGTGGGAACGTCTTTAAAGCTTTCGTACGCCATAAGAGTTGCTATTTCCCCCACTACCTCGCGAAAGGTTTTGGTGTCGGTATCTTTATTTCTGATTATAGCGAGCTTATGTCTTATAAGCGGGTGGTCGAGTATATGAACGTTTTTATAGTCTTTCATTTTGTTTCTCCTATTTTTGTTTTCAGACGGCGAAAGAGCGAAAACGACTTTTCGCTCCTTTACGCCGTATTTTATTTATCTTTTACTATAACGATTATTGTTCGTCTTTGGCAGAAGCCGCTTCCGAACTTTCTTTGCAAGCTTTGCACGTTTCTTCCGTTTTTTCTTCGGTACAGTCTTTGCAAGGATCGTTCGCCGCTTTTTTCTTTTCGTCTACGACCTGCGTTCCGAACATATTGCTTTCGGTTTCGCCTTCGTATTCAACTTCTTTCTTAACTTCCGCTTTGCCCGGCTTTAATATTACGTTTACTATTATGCCGAGAATCAACGCGCAAGCGGTGGAAGAAACTGTTATTAGAGCCTGCCCGTCAGCCGCCTTGCCGAAGTTAAGGACAAGTCCGCCGAGACCGGTTACGAGAATGGAAGCTACCACGAAAAGGTTTTTGCTGTTATCGAGGTCTACGTGTTTGAACATACGGAGACCGGACACCGCGATGAAACCGTAAAGAGCTATACATATACCGCCTACTACACAGGGAGGAATACTTTCGATAACGACGATTACGGGATATATGAAAGAGAGCACGATACACATAACCGCGGTCGTAAGTATCGTCCAGACGGAAGCGTTTTTGGTTATGGCTACGCAACCTACAGATTCGCCGTAAGTGGTGTTGGGGCAACCGCCGAAGAACGCGCCGGCAAAAGAACCTACGCCGTCGCCGAGAAGAGTTTTATCCAAACCGGGGTCTTTGAGCAGGTCTCTTCCGATAATAGAACCGAGGTTTTTGTGGTCGGCAACGTGTTCTGCAAAGACAACGAGCGCGACGGGAGCAAACGCAAGGAATATGGAAAGCACGCCCGTTCCGCCGAGTTTCATTTCGCCGTTTACAATTTCTTTTATAGCACCTACAAAGGTGAGTTTAGGAATCCAGTTATTAAAATCCGATATAGCTGCAAACGCGCTGAAATCTACGAGCTTGCAATATTCGCTGCCGAAACCGTTATATCCGATAAGCGTTATCAATACCGCCAAGACGTAACCCGCGCCGACGCCGATTATGAACGGAATAAGTTTCATGCCCTTCGTCCCTTTTACCGAAGCGATAACGGTCACGAGGAAAGTGACTATACCGACGAGTATCGCAAGAAGATTATAACCGTTATACGAATTCATAAGGTTGCCCATCGCGGAACCCGAAAGACCTAAACCTATAAGCGCAACGGTAGGTCCGATAATTACGGGCGGCATAAGTTTGTTTATCCAATCGCTTCCTACGAATTTAATTATTAAAGCGATAATTACATAAACGAGAGCCGCGAACACCGAACCGAGTATAACGCCGCAATATCCGTACATAACGCCCGTTACGAGCGGAGTTATAAACGCAAAAGACGAACCCAAAAATACAGGGCTTTTGAACTTTGTGAATAAAAGGTAAACTATCGTGCCGACGCCCGCGCCGATTAAAGCGGCAGACTGACTTAAAAGCGTTTGACCTGATTGAGCGTTTACGAGAAACGGTACCAAAACCGTCGCCGCGATTATCGCGAGAAGCTGCTGAAAGGCGTATACCAGATTTTTGCCGAAAGGCGGTTTTTGGTTTACGTCGTACACTAAACCGTTTTTGTTCATTTGTGAACCTCCGTTATATAAATTTTCTTTTTTATAAATCACGCGTTTTCCGCGTATTTACCTGTTTACCTTTCTTAATCATAGCCGTTCCGTTTTCGCCCTCTCGGGCAAAAAAAAGAAGCCCCGAAAAAAGGACTTCAAGCAAAATCGGAAATATTTAAATAATTTAAATGAGAATAGAAAAGAGAAAACTTCTTGCGCTTTTCGCTCGTGAAATATGAATTTGACGCCGAAAGGAACGCTCTCATTTCGCTCTCTCCTCTGAATTCATTTCTCTCATTATAGCATAGCGAAAAAATTATGGCAAGCGTTTTCGATAAACAAAATGAAAAATTTTTAAATATTTTTTATTGACACATATTTACCGCATATATTAAAATATGTCCGAGGGACTGCTATGACTAAATCCGAAAAGAAAACGTTTATTTTAATGCTCTTATGCGCCGTAGCTTTTCTTGCCGCGGGCATATTAACACTCGTGCGGGCTACGAATTTTATAAAAAACGGCGTTAAAACGGAAGCGACGATCACCACAATAACCTATGACGTAAATTCCGAATCTTACGACGTTACCGTAGAATTTGAAGCGGAAGGCGTTATTATCAGCGGAAGTCTTGACGCGTACTCCTCTTTTATGCACGAGGGTGACGCGGTGACTATTTACTACTTAAAAGACAACCCTCGCTCGTTTTCCTGCGCAAAATTCAATAAACTGCCTTTTATATTATGTACTATCGCCTCTCTCGTTTTGTTCGCCGCTTGCGCGGTATTGTTCTTCGGGCAAATTCGTAATATAAAATTGAACCGACTTAAAAAGAGCGGCAACCGCGTAGAAGCTACGATAAAAGAGATAACGATTAACGGTAAAACCTCTTTTTTGGGCAAAAATCCCGCTACGTTTACCTGTATGGATTCTCTCCACAACGTTTATACCGCTAAAATTCTTCTTTCCAAAAACGAATCGTACCGCTCGGGAGACAAGATTTTCGTCTTCGTCGATAAAAACAACCCCGAAAAGTACGAAATCGACAGAAACGAATATATTTCAAGAATGAAAAAAGCGTGTTTATAACATATTTTATAAAAATAGCAAATTTAACGGCGGCTCGAAACCGCCGTTTTTGTTATTTTTTAATTTTTAGGCTCTGCGCCTCTTGCCCAAAACACGCCGTTTTTATAGCCCTGTATACTTTTATCCTCGTCCGCGCGTTCCAGACGATATTCAGCCCAAGCGCAGTAGCGCGGGTTTTGCTCTATTCCTATATAATTTCTGCCGAGTTTTTTCGCCACGACAGCCGTTGTCCCGCTACCCGCAAAAGGATCTAACACAAGGTCTCCTTCATTCGAGCTTGCAAGAACAAGTTTAGCGACAAGTTTTTCGGGTTTTTGCGTGGGGTGCGCGGTATTTTCCGCCATAGACCAGTACGGCACGGAAATATCGTCCCAAAAATTAGACGGACATGTATTGCGAAAATTTCCGTTCTCCGTTTTTTCCCAGTCTTTCGGGTTCCCGTTTTCCTTATACGGCGCAAGAACCTTTTTTCTCAATTTCACCGCTTCTAAATTAAAGGTATACTCTTCTCCGACCGTCGCGAAAAATATATCTTCCATAGAATTTTTCCAGTTTGCGCCCGCGCCTCGCCCCTTTTCTCTTTGCCAAGTTATGCGGTTTCTTAAAATAAAACTTTTCTCCACGACCGCGCCGAGCGACACAGAGCTTCGCCAGTCCGAACATACGTATACGCTCGCGGTGCTTTTAAGTTTCGGTTTTACGGCATTTATCCATTTTTCGGTATATTCCGCGTACGCCTCGTATCCTATCTTCTTAAAAACCTCGCCGTGAAAATTTTTTGCAAGATCGTACGGCGGATCGACGATAAGAAGGTCTACCGAAGAATCCTTAATCTTTTTTATCGTCTCAAAAAAATCTCCGAGTACGATTTTATTTATTTCTCCGTCATAGTTCTGCTCACGCACCGCGCGGCTTAAATAGACTTCGTCTTCAGAAACATCGAAATCTATCGTCTTGTTCCTTTCCGATTTCATTGTTTATAAAGCTTTATCCAAGCGTCCATTTTTACGATAAATTCTTCGTTCGTTGCCGTCTTTTTCATCATTTCTATAAGACTGTCCGTCGCATCGGCGCGTTCGGAAAGAATCTTTCTCAATTTATACACGGTAGAAAGTTCTTTTCCGGAAAGAAGAAGCTCTTCCTTTCTCGTTCCCGATTTATAAAGGTCGATCGCAGGGAAAACGCGTTTTTCCGAAAGTTCGCGCGAAAGATGAATTTCCATATTGCCGGTGCCTTTAAACTCTTCGTAAATAACGTCGTCCATACGACTGCCCGTATCCACGAGCGCGGTTGAAAGTACGGTAAGACTTCCGCCGTTTTCTATATTTCTCGCCGCACCGAAAAAGCGTTTAGGTCCGTACATCGCGACGGGATCGAGTCCGCCCGAAAGCGTTTTTCCCGAAGATTCTATCGTATTGTTATAGGCTCTGGCGAGCCTTGTTATCGAATCCATTAAAATAACGACGTTCTGCCCGACTTCCACAAGCCTTTTCGCGCGGTTTATAACAAGTTCCGCCGCGCGGACGTGATGCTCGGCGTTTTCGTCGAAGGTGGAAAACACCACTTCGCCGCTCACGCTGCGCTTTATATCCGTCACCTCTTCGGGCCTTTCGTCGATAAGAAGCACTATAAGTTTGATTTCGGGGTGATTTTTTTCAATCGACTGCGCGATTTTTTTAAGAAGGGTGGTTTTTCCCGTTTTAGGCGGCGCGACAATAAGCCCGCGCTGTCCCATTCCGAGCGGCGCGAAAAGGTCGATAAGCCGAAGCGAAACGTCGTTCGCGCCGTCCTTCGTTTCCAACCTGATTTTTTCGGTCGGATAGTACGGCAAAAGGTCGTCGAAATTTTTCCTCCTTAAAAACAATTGCGGATCGAGATCGTTTATAGCAATAACGTCTTGAAGAGCAGGCAGGTCGTTTTCGCGAACCTTTCTCGCCACGCATTTAACCTTGTCACCCCTTCTCAAATTGTATTTTTTTATATTGAGAAGCGAAACGTACACGTCGCTGTCGGAATTTTCGTAATTGTTTGCACGTAAAAATCCGTATCCCGCGCCGCATTGCTCCAAAACGCCTTCCGACACGAAAGAATCCGCCGATTCGACGTCGCGGAACGTCATTCGTTTGTTTCGTTGCGCATTATAAGCCGTCGCTTCCTTTGCCGCGCGTTCCTCGTTAGCAAGTTTTTCATCGTCGGTATCAACACCCTCTTTCTCTTCGACAGGGCTATCCTCATTCGGCAATATAGGCTCGTAAAACCTGCTCAAATCAGCCTTCTGCATTTTTACGGGCGCGCCGTGTTGCCCCGCTTCGCGCGGCTTTAAATCGCCGTTTTGAATAGCGAGAATGTCTGCGATAAGCTCTTCCTTGTTTTTACTTGTCGGCGATTTTACGCCGATTGCCCTGCCAAGCTCGCGCAACACGCTGAAATGTTCTTCCGATAATTCCTGTGCGGATAATTTTCTGAATTTTGCCATAAATTTTTACGGTTTCCTCCGTATAATTATTCGTATGCGCCGCAAAAAAGCGAAACGCATTTATTTACCTTCTATTTTATGTATTTTTAATCTGTTTATAATATCGTCCGCGGCGGTCATTCCCGTAGCAAACGCGAACGACAAATTATACCCGCCGCAATCGCCGTCCGCGTCGAGAGCTTCTCC
The DNA here is from genome assembly GCA_934271275.1 of uncultured Clostridia bacterium. Taxonomy (GTDB): domain Bacteria; phylum Bacillota; class Clostridia; order Christensenellales; family Borkfalkiaceae; genus UBA1259. Next base: position 10,678 of record CAKQRD010000013.1, read on the forward strand.
GACGATATACGCGCCTTTCGTTTTTTTGCTTTCGTAGGTTTTTGGATCTATTTCATCTGTGTTTACTCCGCCTTTCGTTGCCTGCGCGTAATCGAAGCCGAGGTTTCCAGTCACCTTCAATTTAAAGCATTTAAGCGTTTCGGTTATCTTTTTTAACGCGACCGAACGCGTGCTTTCTTTGTTAAAAAGCTCTTCCGCGCCCGCGCGTTTTATTATAACCGCGCCGATACGTTTATTCACGATTCCCGTCAACAGGTCGTTATAATTTATATACCTTAAATTGCTTCTGTATTCCAACAATTCGTAAATTTTTTCTGTCGAAAACTGCGGAGCAAACTCAATCTTTAACGTTACGTTATCTTTATCCGTCACAAGTGAAGAAATTTTAAAAATCGCGTTACCGGAAACGCCGTACTCGGTAAAAAGCAACTCGCCTTCCGCTTTTCCGAGCGATTTACCTTCCGAAACGGCTTCTATGCCGACGTTTTCTTTAAGCCCTTTCAAGCCCTTGATATGGGTAAGTTCCGTTTTTAGCTGAACGAGAGACGGGCAAAGATTCGTTACCGTATGCCCGAGAATTTTTGCGAGCGCAAAGGATTTTCCGTCCGTGCCGAACTGTTTTGCCGCCGCGCCGCCGAAAGCAAGCACGAGCTTTTGCGCGAAATACTCCTCCGCAATTGTTTGCAACCTGAACCCGCCGTCCGCGCGAGAAACGCCCGTAACCTCCGCAGAAGTCTCCGTCCTAACGCCTTTATATTCTAGAAAACTTCTCAAAACGTCCAAAACAGCGCTTGCCTGAAACGACGCGGGATAAATTTTACCGTCCTCTTCCGCAAGAGGAATACCGAGCTTTTCTAAAAAATCGGGGGGATTTTCCGAAATAAAATTTTTAACAAACGAATTTATAAAGTTCTTTTCGCCGTGATAAAATTCCGCGCCGAATTTCGCGTTGAAAAGATTTCCTCTGCCGTTACCTGTCGCAATAAGTTTTTTCCCTACTCTGTCGCATTTTTCAAGGAGCAGAACGTCTTTGCCGCAAAGCGGAGAATCGCCGCAAACGAGTCGCGCGGCACATAAAAGCCCCGCCGCACCCCCGCCGACGACGGCAACCTTATAAAATTTTGACAAAACATCGCTCCTTTTATTTATTGTATTTTTAGGAAAAATCACGAAAAGCTTCGTAAATAGAAGTTGAAATTTTGAGAAAAACTGCAAAACCCGACGAAAATCGCCTTGCCGCAAACGAAGAAAAGTCAGAAAAGTTAAGAAATTACAGCAAAAAGCTCTTTCGGAGACGAAACAAAAATCTTTGCTCCCGCCGCTTCGAGTTCGTCTTTATCTCTGTATCCCCAAAGCACCGCGACGCCGTGAATCCCCGCGTTCACTGCGGTCATCACGTCTGTTTCGCCGTCGCCTACCATAAAAGTATTTTCGGGCGAAGCGCCGAGCGTTTTCATAATATAAAGCGCGGCTTCTTTATCGGGCTTTATCTTTACGCCCTCCCTTTGTCCGACGACGAGATCGAACCCCGCGCGAGACAAATGCTCCTTTATAACTCTGTCCGTCGTTGCCTGCGGCTTGTTCGTGAGAATAGCGAGCTTGAACCCGCGATGCTTTAAGTCTGCGATCATTTCGGCAACGCCGTCGAAAAGCTTTGTCGCAGGACTTGACGAAGCCGTATATATTTCGTTATAATACGCAAGCCTTTCGTCAAGCTCCTTTTCGGAAAGCGGAACGCCTATACTGTCTTTTACGAGATTTCTTGCCCCGCAACCGATAAACTTACGCATTTCCGCATATGAACGCTCGGGGTATCCGTAGTGCTTTAACATAATATTTATATTTTCCGCTATATCGGGAAGAGTATCCAGAAGCGTTCCGTCAAGATCGAATATAACCGTTTTATTCTCGCTCATTACATTTGCTCCACAGTTTCTATTCCGAGAAGTCCGAGTGCGCTTTTAAGAGTATTTCTCACCGCGTCCGCTATCGCCAGACGGAAATTCCTGATTTCTTCTTTTTCCGTCGCAATTTTGCAGGCGATATAAAATTTATTAAACTCCGAAGCAAGATCCAAAGCGTATCTCGTAATTAATGACGGTTCGTATTTTTCCGCGGCGGATTTCACTACCTCCGGGAACTTTGCAAGAACGGATATAACTCCGTACTCTTCTTCCGTCATATTTTCGGGAACGGCAAAAGGCTGTAAACCGCCGCATTTTTTTATAACGCTGTTTGTCCTCGCTACGGTATACTGAACGTACGGACAGGTTTCGCCCTCGAAAGAAAGAACTCTGTCGTAGCTGAAAACTATATCCTTTATCTTATTGTTGCAAAGCGCGCCGAATATGACCGCGCCCGTGCCGACCGCACGCGCCGTGGCTTCCTTATCGGGAATGTCGGGATTCTTTTCCTCGATAACCTTATACGCCTTTTCTATAGTTTTATTTATAACGTCCTCTAAAAGAACGACTTTTCCCTCTCTCGTACTCATAGAACCGCTCTCTAACGATACCATTCCGTACGCGACGTGAACGAGGTCTTTCGCCCACGGCTTGCCCATAAGCTCTATAACCTTAAAGAACTGTTTGAAATGCAGATTCTGCTGATACGCGACGACGTACAGACATTTATCGAAGTCGTAGGTATTTTTTCTGTATATAGCGGCGGCGATGTCGCGCGTGGCGTATAAAGAAGAACCGTCCGATTTCAATATAAGGCACGGCGGCATACCGTATTCTTCGAGATCCACTATACTCGCGCCGTCCGATACTTTAAGCAGATTCTTTTCTTTAAGCTCTTCTACGACTGCGCCCATTTTGTCGTTATAAAAGCTTTCCCCCGCGTACGAATCGAACGTAACGTTAAGAAGCTTATAAATTTTATCGACTTCTTCGAGCGTGATTTTTTTGAATAGCTCGAACATCGAATTAGCCTCTTTATCGCCGTCCTCTATGAGCTTGAAATAATGCCTTGCCTCGTCGTCGAGTTCGGGATGAAGTTTGGCTTCCTCGTGGAATTTAACGTAAATTCTCGAAAGCTCTTTAAGTCTCCCTTCTTTTACGGCTTCTTCGCTGCTCCACTTCTTAAACGCGACGATAAGCTTTCCGAACTGCGTGCCATAGTCGCCGAGGTGGTTTATTCCGACGACCTTATAACCCAAAAACCTGTAAATTTTGCAAAGCGCGCTGCCGATAACCGTGGTCGATAAGTGACCTATATGGAAAGGTTTTGCGATGTTTATGGAGGAATAGTCTATGCAAATCGTTTTGCCTTCGCCTATTTTAGCAGAACCGTATGCCTCGCCTTTTTCCGTTATTTCTTTTAAGGTGTTTACCGCAAAACCTTTACGGTTTATCTTAAAATTAAGATAACCGCCGACCGCCGCGCAGCTTTCTATCACGTCGTCCTTTTCAAAATTTTTCACAAGCTCTTCCGCAATCGCTACGGGCGATCTATGAAGAATTTTAGAAAGCTTGAAACACGGCAACGCGTAATCCCCGAGCGTTCTGTCGGGCGGTGTTTCAAGAAGCTCCGCCACGTTTACGCCATCAATTTGTAATTTTTTTGAAATGTATTGTTTATAGTCCATAATTTACGCGTTTTTTCCTTTTCTTCCGATATTCGCACAAGAATCGTACGGATATATTTTATCAAAAAATTCCTTAAAAAGCAAATCAAAAAGTTGTCTTTTTTTCGTAAAAAATGCTATAATTGATAAAGAAATAAAAAACGAAAAGAATTTCGGAGATTTAATATGAAATTAGGAGTGGTAGGACTTCCTAACGTGGGAAAATCCACCTTGTTCAACGCGATAACCAAAGCCGGCGCGGAATGCGCGAATTACCCCTTTTGCACGATAGAGCCGAACGTAGGCGTAGTTGCCGTTCCGGACAAACGTCTCGAAGTCCTCGGCAAAATGTACAACACAAAAAAAATCACCCCTGCGGTCGTAGAATTCGTTGACATTGCGGGACTCGTCAAAGGCGCGAGCCACGGAGAAGGTCTCGGTAACAAATTCCTTGCGAACATCAGAGAAACGGACGCGATAGTTCATGTCGTTAGATGCTTCGAGGACGAAAACGTTACTCACGTCGATAATTCCGTCGATCCCCTGCGCGATATAGAAACGATAAATCTGGAGCTGATTTTCGCCGATACCGAATCGGTGAAAAAGAGGCTCGACAAAGCGCAGAGTATGGTCAAAACCGGCGAGAAAAAATATAAAATCGAAGCGGAGTTTCTGGAAAGACTTTACGAACACTTAAATGCCTTGAAGCCCGCGAGAACCCTCCCCGTTTCCGAAGAGGAAGCGGAGCTTCTTAAAGATATGTTTCTGATTACCGCAAAACCCGTCATCTATACCGCGAATATCGGCGAAAAGGATATGGGCGCGCACGAGGACGAAATCCCTCTCGCTAAAAAAGTTAAGGAATACGCAAAATCCGAAAACGCCGAATTTATCTGTATCTGCGCCAAGACCGAGGAAGAGCTTTCCGAGCTTCCAGAGGACGAGAAAAACGCTTTTCTTGCGGAACTCGGCGAGGAAGAAAGCGGTCTCGACAAGCTCGTAAAAACCTCATATCGCCTTTTGGGACTTATAAGTTACCTGACTGCGGGAGAAAAAGAAGTTCGCGCCTGGACAATCGAGAACGGCACGAAAGCTCCGCAGGCGGCGGGCAAAATTCACTCCGATTTTGAAAAGGGCTTTATCCGCGCGGAAATAGTCGATTACGACATTCTCGTGGAACTCGGCTCATTCAACGCGGCGAAAGAAAAAGGAAAGGTTCGTTCGGAAGGTAAAGATTACGTTATCAAAGACGGAGACGTGGTTTTGTTCAGATTTAACGTTTAATATGAAAATGCGAGTTTGAACTAAGATATAATTATTAAATTTCGCCCCGCCGAATGAATTTCGGCGGGGCGGGTTTTTAAGAATTTTGCAAATTTCCCGTTTTTTGCGTTCGCTTTGCAAAAGCTTTTTTGCGTTTGCGGCGCAAACGATTTCTATTCTTTTTACAAAACTCTGAACGCCGTTTCGGGTTTCCTCTTTTTGTTTTCGTTCTTTAAGGTTTTGCCTTTCGTCGTTCTGTTTTCTATGCCGACGCTTTCCGTATCGACCGTAAACGTCACGCCGAAATTATCCGTCACCGCAAGATTATACGGATCTTTTACCATATCCGCGTATATTACCTTGGAATCCTTTCCGAGTTCGACGATTTTTATTCCCTTTCTGTACCTTGCCATCGGCTCGATTTCACCGGCAATCACGCGCTTATAGAAGCCCGCGTCCGTCACGATAAGGTATTCTCCCTCCTCGTCTATCTGCGAGGCGAACATGATTTTATCGTCCTTCCCGAGATTTATTCCCTTAACGCCGCCCGCTACTCTGCCCTGAACGGGTATATCGTCTTTAAGCGCGTTCAGAACGAGTCCGCTTTCGGTGACGTAGCCTATCGTAGTTTCGGGCATATCCTGCTCGACGCCTATCAACTCGTCGCCCTCTTTAAGTTTCATCGCCTGATAATAAGACTTGATTAGTCCGTATTCCTGCCACTCGGTCTTTTTGATAAGTCCGTCCTTCGTAAAGAACAAAAGATGTCCTTCGGGAAGCTTGTCCGCGTCAATCGCGAAAAACGCGACGGGATATTCGTTCTTTTTAACGTCCGAAGCGACCTCTCCGAACTTATACCCTTTCTCGCGGAAACGACATTCGGGCGCGCTGTCCGCGCTGAATTTACAGCAGTTTCCGAGATTCGTAAACGCGATAATCGTCTGATTGCTCTTCGCCCTCACGAAAAACTTGATAAATTCGTCTTTGGGAGAATTATCCTTAACGTTTCTCTCCGAAGAATTGAAATTGCGCTCGGTCATCTTTTTGAACGCGTTTCCGTAAGTAAACGCAACGACTATATCCTCTACGGGCTTCATCGGTTCTTCAAGGTCTTCCGCTTCCGTCTCCTCGCCGCCGATAACTATTCCGCTTCTTCTTTCGTCCTTAAACTTTCTCTTTATTTCGCCGAGTTCCTTTTTAACGACGTCCATTTGGAGCGTTTTGCTCCCGATTATAGCCGTCAACTCCTCTATGCGCTTTTTAAGCTCTTTTAATTCCTGTTCGAGCTTTTCCACCTCTAATTTGGTAAGTCGGGCAAGGCGCAGATCGAGAATAGCGTTCGCCTGAACTTCCGTAAGGGAAAATCTTTGACGGAGTTTTGCGCGCGCGTCCGCAGTATTGTCCGCGTTCTTTATGATTTTTACCACCTCGTCGATATTTTTTACGGCGATGATAAGCCCTTCTAAAATGTGCGCGCGTTCTTTTGCGCGTTCCAAATCGAATTTGCTTCTTCTTAAAACGACTTCACGCTGATAATTGACGTAATACCCTATTATATCGAGAAGACCCATCTGACAGGGCTTGCCGTTCGCTATGGCAACCATATTGATGCCGAACGAAGTTTCGAGCGAGGTCGATTTATAAAGATATTTAAGTATCTTCTTCGCGTCGGCTTCTTTTTTAAGCTTTATCACGGCGCGCATACCGTTTCTGTCCGACTCGTCCACTACGTCCGCAATATCGCCGAGAATGTCTTTTTTCTCCTCTTTAAGCTCTGCAATCTTTTTAAGAAGCTCGGCTTTATTGACCTGATACGGAAGCTCGGAAATAACGAGATTCTGCTTGTCTCCCGTGTCCTTTTCTATATTGACGCGCGCTTTTATACGAATTTTACCCCTGCCGGTTTTATAAGCTTCCGCAAGATCGCCGTCAGCTATGATATGCCCGCCCGTAGGAAAGTCCGGCGCGGGAATATATTTCATCATTTCCTTTAAGGAAATTTTGGGGTTATCTATATAAGCTATCGTGCCGTTTATGACCTCGCCGAGATTGTGCGGCGGAATATTCGTCGCAAGCCCTACCGCTATGCCCGAAGCTCCGTTTACGAGAAGGTTCGGAAAACGCCCCGGAAGCGTGTCCGGCTCTTCCATAGAGTCGTCGAAGTTAAGACTGAAATTTACGGTATCCTTTTCGATGTCTCGCAATAGTTCGAGCGCAAGGCTTTCGAGCCGAGCCTCCGTATACCTGTATGCCGCGGGCGAATCTCCGTCAACCGTACCGAAGTTTCCGTGTCCGTTGATAAGCGGCATACGCATATTGAAATCCTGCGCGAGATGCACGAGCGCGCCGTATACCGAGCTGTCGCCGTGCGGGTGATATTTACCGAGGCAATCGCCGACTATTTTCGCGCACTTTTTATGCGGTTTATCGGGAGTCAAGCCCATTTCGTACATAGCGTATAAAATACGACGCTGAACGGGTTTAAGTCCGTCCTCCACACGCGGCAACGCTCTGTCTAATATAACGTCTTCCGCATAGGAAATCATCGCGTTTTTCAATACGTCGTCGAGGGAATTAAATATTATACCCTTTTCGTTATCCATTTTTCTTCCCTCCTATCAGCGTTTGATTTTTGCAAATTTGTCTTCTTTATTAAAGTTCGCGTGTTCAAAAATGTACTTCTTCCTTTCGCCGACCTCGTCGCCCATCAGCACGGTGATAAGCCTTTCCGCTTCCGCGGCGTCCTCTATCGTTACCCGCATAAGCGAACGCGTGTCGGGGTTCATCGTCGTTTCCCACAGCTGGTGCGGGTCCATTTCGCCGAGACCTTTGTATCTCTGAATGGAATACCCTTTGCCGACCTTATCTATTTTTTCTTTCAGCTCCGAATCGTCGTACGCATATTCCTCCGCGTTAGTTTTATAAACCTTATAAAGCGGCGGCATACCGATATAAACGTGTCCTTCGTTGATAAGCTCTTTCATATAGCGGTAGAAGAAGGTCAACAGTATCGCGCGGATATGACTGCCGTCTACGTCCGCATCGGAAAGAATTATAACCTTATGATACCTTAAATCTTCGAGCGAAAAATCCGAACCGATACCCGTGCCGAGCGCGGAAATTATCGTTCTTATTTCTTCGTTCTGTAAAATTTGTTCGAGCTTTTTCTTTTCTACGTTAAGCGGTTTGCCGCGAAGAGGCAAAATCGCCTGATACTGCCTTACTCTCGCCTGCTTTGCACTGCCGCCCGCCGAATCGCCCTCGACTATAAACAGCTCGTTAAGCTCGGGCTTTCTTCCCGAACAAGCGGCGAGTTTTCCGACGAGGTTCTGCGCTTCTATACTCTTATTAACCCTTGCAAGCTCCTTCGCTTTTTTTGCCGCAAGTCTTACTTTTGCGGCGTTCATCGCCTTGCCGATAATCGCGTCGAAGACTTTGCCGAGCTTTTTATTTTTCATCAGCTCGCCTATTTCGGTAACGGTTACGGCTTCCACTGCGGGGCGCGCTTCGGGATTGCCGAGTTTGGTTTTCGTCTGCCCCTCAAACTGCACGTTCTTCATTTTTACCGAAAGAATCGCGGTAAGCCCTTCTTTAAAATCGTCCCCTATAAAATTATCGTCTTTTTCTTTGAGAAAGCTTCTTGCGCGCGCGTAATCGTTAAAAGATCTGGTAAGCCCCGAGCGGAAACCCGTTTCGTGCATTCCGCCGTCGCCCGTCGGTATATTGTTGACGTAAGAACAAATACTGTCGACGTAAGCGTCGGTATGCTGAATGGCAAACTCTACGACTATTCCGTCCTTTTCCTCTTTTGCATAAAGCGGATCGGGATAAAGCACGGTTTTGCCCTTGTTTAAATCCTTAACGAAGTCGATAAGACCGCCGTCGAACTTATAGCATTGATGATAATCGGTATGCTCGTCGTAAAAATCTATCGTCAACCCCTTATTGAGAAACGCAAGCTCGCGCAAACGTTTCAAAATGGTTTCGGGGTTAAACTCCACCGTTTCGAAAACCCGCTTATCGGGCATAAACCTGATAAACGTGCCGCGTTTTTTGGTTTTCACCTTCGTATCTTTCAGCGGCGCGACGGGAATACCGGATTTTATCTTTCCCGTGGTTTTATCGAGAAAACTATGAAATTCCATCGAGTAAATCGTATTTTTATAGACCTCTACTTTAAGCCATTCGGAAAGAGCGTTCGTAACCGACGCGCCGACGCCGTGAAGACCGCCCGAAAAAGCGTAGTTGTCGGAATCGAACTTCCCGCCCGCGTGAAGCTGGGTAAATACGACCTGTACGCCCGACACCCCCGCTTTCGGGTGAATATCGGTAGGTATACCTCTGCCGTTATCCTCTACCGACGCGCTGCCGTCTTTATAAAGCCTTACTTCGATTTTATCCGCAAAGCCGTTCGCCGCCTCGTCTATGGCGTTATCTACGATTTCCCACAAAATGTGGTGAAGCCCCTTAACGCTCGTCGTTCCGATATACATACCCGGTCTTAAACGAACCGCGTCAAGACCCTCTAAAATTTTGATTTCTTCCGCGTTGTACGCGTGCTGTTTTGCCATTTTTTGCCCCTGTAAGTTTAAAACGATACGAATATATTTTACAATATATTGTGTTTTTTTTCAAGCTATAATCACAAGTTTTTGTATTCGGAAGAAAAAAAATTTTAAAATAAAAAAGCTCCTCTCCCGTTCGGAAAAGAGCTTTACCTGACGTAAATTCAAATTTACAAAGTTGCCTTATCTGATTTTAAGGAACTCTTTATACGCAATATACGTTTCGTAAACGTCCGCCTTAGCGACCACTTCCATAGGAGAGTGCATATTGAGTACGGGTACGCCGGCGTCTATAACGGACATATTGTATTTTGCGAGAAGATACGCAATCGTTCCGCCGCCGCCCGCGTCTACCTTGCCGAGTTCGCCCGTCTGAAAATGCACGCTCGCGTCGTCGAACGCTTTTCTTAAAATCGCTATGTATTCGGGGTTAGCGTCGTTTGCGCCGGACTTGCCGCGCGCGCCCGTATACTTTTCAAATACTATACCGTAGTTAAAACGCGCCGAATTGTTTTTGGAAGCGACCTCTTTATAAAGAGGATCTATCGCGGCGTTGACGTCACTGCTCAAAGCGTAAGAATTTTCGAGAGCTTTACGGAGCGAAACGTAAGACTCGTCGCCGCTCTTTACCAAAAGCTCCGACACGGTGTTCTCGAAGAATACCGAAGAAGCGCCCGTCGCGCCTACGCTGCCTATCTCCTCTTTATCTACGAGAACGCAGCATGCTGTGTATTCCTCCGCTTCGGCTTCGAGAATAGCCGCGAGCGAAGTGTAAGCGCAAACTCTGTCGTCGTGTCCGTAAGAAGCTATCATACTTCTGTCGAGACCGTAATCTCTCGCCTTGCCTGCGGGAACGATTTCAAGCTCCGCGGAAGCAAAGTCTTCTTCTTCAATGCCGTATTTATCCTTGAAAATTTTAAGAATATTTTTCTTTACGGGTTCGTCCTTTTCCCCTTTAAGCGGAATAGAACCGACGGTTACGTCCAGATTTTCGCCTTCGATAACCTTATCGCCGGTAGCCGTAAGTTGCTTTTGAGAAAGGTGGATAAGAAGGTCGCTTATTCCGACAACAGGATCCGTATCGCATTCGCCGACGTTGACGTTTACGGTAGTTCCGTCTTTTTTACATACCACGCCGTGTATCGCAAGCGGTACGGTAACGTATTGATATTTTTTGATGCCGCCGTAATAATGGGTATCGAGGAGAGCGAACTCTTCCGACTCGTACAAAGGATTCTGCTTTAAGTCGAGACGGGGCGAATCTATATGCGCGCCGAGTATACGAAGCCCTTCTTTAATCGGCTTTTTACCGACAACGTAAAGTATAACGTTTTTGTGCTTATTTATAAAATATACCTTATCGCCCGCTTTAAGATTTTCTATTTCGTCGATTCTCTTAAAGCCCTTTACCCTCGCAAGCCTTTCGGTTTCTTCAACCGCAAGTCTTTCGGTTTTGGCGTAAGATAAAAAGTTTTTGTAATCTTCGCAAAATGCGGTTATCTTTTCCGCTTTCTTTTCGTCCGCAGACTGCCATATGTTTTTCTGATACATATATTTCCTCCGACTGTTTATTTTCGTCTATATTGTACTACTTATTTTTTCGTTCGTCAACCGAAAAATATGAAAAATTATTCGCATTGTTCGCGTTTGCCCGTCAAATTAAAATTTATTAAGAAAGTCAACGTAATACTCTATTACGCTCGCGGCGTTTTCGCTTAACGCGGCTGTATCTTCGGCGGCTCTTGCTATCACCTCAGAAAATGCCCGCACGTTATTCTCTTCCGAAAAATCGCCGTATTCGTAATACTCGTCGTACCTATATTTATAGTGCAGAAACGTTCTTACCGCAAAGCGGCGTTTTAAGTTACTTTCCTTTATATCGATAAGCGCGCAACCGAAGCCGTAATATCCGTCCGTTTCCGCAGTCGCGGTATTATACGTTTCGTTCGCCGTCATCAGAATAAAAGGCGAAAGTGTATAATCGAGTTCTGAAACTGTAAAGCTCGTTATGCTTTTCGCGACCTCTTCGGTAGTTATCAGAATTCCGAAGTAAAGTTCGGTTATATCCGAATTTGCTTTAAGCGCGTCGACGTACGCCTTGTCCGCTCTGCCGAAAAACCTTAAACCCGCAGACTGCGTGCTTAATTTGAAATATGCGCCGCTTTCAGTAAGAAGCGGATTGACTCTTATAAAATACGCGTCGTCGAGATATACCGTGCCGCTTACTTCCGAAACTTCCACGACGATTTTTGCGCGCTCGCCCTCTTTACTTTTATATTCGACGGAGCAATCGTTCCATAAAAGTTCGGTCTCCGAAGAAAGCTCGTAGATACTTTCGGCAAAAGTTTCGTTTACGCCGCCGTATCCGTATGCAATCTTGACGGATATTTTCGCAGAACCGCCTTTCGTAAGATACGCTTTTATACCCGCCTTATAATCGACTCCTTTTTCAAGCTGTAAATGCCCGTCGTCAACGCCCTCTTGTGAATAATACAACGTTTGCTTTGAGTCAACCGCGGCTTCGCCGTCGATTTTTATGCAATAATCGTTTTCGACGTACTCTTCTTTTATCCCTGAAGGAACGGACGTGGGTTGCATAATATTATCCAAACCGCCCCAATTCGGAAATAACAAAGTTCCTAAGCTATCTACTACTTCGTTAAAATTACCGTTTTTAAGTCCGAATGACAAGTCTTTTTCTACTGCGCGAACGGTGCGTCCGTAATTTACGGGAACGAATAAGGACAACGCGCAAAGTAAAGACGCAACGGCAATTGCGATAATACCCGCAAAAGTTCTGCTCTTCATATTTTCGTTATCTCCGTTAAAAAATATCTTTATATTCGTTATCCTTTTTCTCGTCTATAAAACGAACGGAACCGGAACTCGTATTAAGTACGTCTTCTGAAAAATAAGCAATCCTGAATATCACACCGCAATAAAATTTTTTCATCTCTCGTAAACCTCTTTCGTGTTAAATTAAAGCTTTTCATACTCCTTTGCCAAATTTCTAAAATGCGGAATTGCTCCGACAATGGTCTTTTTATCTACGCAATAAGCCACCCGAACGTAGCCTTTTACCCCGAAATCGTCGCACGGAACAAGCAGAAGCTCGTGCTTCTTCGCTCTTTCGGAAAACGCGCAGGCGTCGCTTTCCAAAGCCTTTACGAAAAGGTAGAACGCCCCGTCGGGTTTAACGAATTCAAAACCTGCCTCTTTTAAGCCTTCGCACAATATGTCGCGGTTTTCCTTATAAACGCTCACGTCCGATTTTAGCCCGTCGCAACGCGCTATAACGTGCTGAAACAAGCTCGGCGCGCAAACGTACCCGAGCGACCTGCCCGCCCCGCACGCTGCAAGGTAAAAATCTTTTGCCCCGCGCATTTTCGGCGAAACGGCTATATAACCTATCCGCTCGCCCGGAAGGGATAACGCCTTTGAATACGAATAGCACACGACGGAATTGTCGTAATAATTCATAACGAACGGAACCGTAACTCCGTCGTAAACAAGCTCCCTGTATGGTTCGTCGGAAATAAGCAGAATATCGTTTCCGTACTCCGCAGACTTTTCTTTAAGCAATCCGGAAACCGCTTTCACGGTTTCTTCCGTATAAACCACTCCGCTCGGATTGTTGGGAGAATTTATTATAACCGCACGCGTTTTCGGCGTGATTCTGCTCTCCAAATCGCGCAGATTTATCTGAAAAGTCTTTTCTTCGGGTAAAGACACGACGGTTTTTCCGCCCGCGTTTTCTATAAAAACTCTGTATTCGGTGAAGAACGGCGCAAACACGACTGCCTCGTCGCCTTCGTGCAAAAGGGCTTTGAGAGTAATCGTCAAAGAAGCCGCCGCGCCACAGGTCATATATATAAGTTCGGGCAAAAGCTTCGTTCCGTATCTTTCGTTAAGGTTTTCAGCTATAACCGCCCTCACTCCCGCATCGCCCTGCGCGGACGTGTACCCGTGCAAAGCCGTCGCGTCCTCGTTTTTAAGGAGCGACAAAAGCGTTTCCGTAACTGCCTCTGGCGGCGGAACGCTGGGATTTCCCAAACTGAAATCGAACACGTTATTTTCGCCGATTTCCGCCCTTCTCCGTCTGCCGTACTCGAATAATTCGCGTATTACGGAACGGCGGCTGCCTAAATCGTAACATCTGTCGTCGTATTGCATATTACTCTCCTATTTCTAACAGTTTCATTGCGTTTTTATACAGTATTTTTTCTTCGGTATCTTTATCAAGCCCGTAACTCAATAGCATCTTTTTATGATCGACTATATCCGCCCACGGACAATCGCTTGCAAAAAGCACCTTATCGTCGCCGTGACGGTCGAGTATCTTTTTAAACAGCTCTTTATCTATTTTGTGCAGGGTGAACGCCGTATCGAAATATACGTTTTTATCCGCAAGAATATCGAGAGTTTCTTCCCACATATCGAGCGCACCGTAATGCCCCAGCACGAATTTCTTGTGACCGACCGCTTCTATAACCTTTTTAACTCGCGACGGCGTACATCTTACGGGCTGATCGAGATAGCCGTCGTCCACCCCGGAATGAGTGACTACTATCATATCGAGGTCTTTCGCGCTTTTCAAAACCTGTATATAACCGTCGTCGTCTATAAACGTTTCCTGATAATCGGGGTGAATTTTTACGCCTATAAATCCGTTATCCTTCAAAAAACGCATTTTGCCTTTTATGTCGTCGCAAGCAGGGTGAATCCCCCCGAATGATATAATTCTGCGCTTTGCGTTTGCATACTGTTCGTTGACAGATAGCGCGAACCGCGTTATGCCTTCAAATTGAGAGGGCTTGGTAAGCACGGGGAGATTTACCGCAATATCGGCGTCCGCTCGTTCCATCGCGTTTACAAGTCCCTGAGCCGTGCCGTCCGTAAACGGATGATTATGACAGCGAGACTCTAAATACGCCATAGTTTTTTCGGCTATTTTATCGGGAAATATGTGCGTGTGAAAATCTATAAGCATACTTTTTTTCCTTTGTTTATATAATAAGCGGTATAAAAATGCGGGCGCGGCATCCGCCGCGCCCGCCGTGATTTCGCGCCGTTTCGCACCGAATAATTCAAATTCTCGAAATGTCTTCCGACGAAAGAGTTATAACGCCCTCTTCCGTAAAAATTTCGTCGGCTTTCTGCATATCGGAAGCTTTTAAAACGACGTAAGCAGCCGCGCCCTCTATCGACAGCGCGTACATATACTCAACGTTTATCCCGCCTTTCGAAAGCATTCCGAGCAGACCTTGCAGACTGCCCGATTTATGCGGAATTTTTATAACGAGTACGTCCGACAGCATAGAAGAAAAGCCTTCCGCCGAAAGTCTTTCTCTGCCCTCCGCGGGATTGCTCACGATAAGGCGCAAAAGCCCGTATTCCATAGTGTCCGCAAGGCTCAGAGACAGAATATTTACGCCGTTCTTTTTCAAAACGTCGAGAACCTCTTCAAGTCTTCCCTGACGGTTTTCGATAAAAACAGATAATTGCTTTGCTATCATTAACTTTTCCCCCGCCTTTTTAATAAAGCTTTCTTTTGTCTATAACGTGTACGGCTTTTTCTTCGCTTCTCGAAAGCGTCTGCGGCTCGACTATTCTTATTTTAGCGTTCAAGCCGAGAGCCTGATTTATCGTATGCGCGATTTTCGCCGTGAGGCTTTCCAGCCCCTTTATTTCGTCGGTAAAATATTTTTCGTCGATTTCTACCTGAATTTCCAAGGTATCGAGATTATTCACCCTGTCTACTATAATCATATAGTGAGGAGTCACTTCTTTTATATCAACCAAAGCGGCTTCTACCTGACTCGGGAAAACGTTTACCCCGCGGATAATAAGCATATCGTCCGCACGACCTTTGAACTTGCCGATTCTCGCGCTCGTTCTGCCACATTCGCAGGGGCTGTGGTCTATCGTCGTAATATCCTTCGTCCTGTAACGAATAAGCGGTAGCCCCTCTTTCGTGAGGGTTGTAAACACAAGCTCTCCGTACTCGCCGTCTTTTACGGGTTGCAGAGTTGCCGAATTTATTATTTCGGGATAAAAATGATCCTCGCAAACGTGCAAGCCGTTATGGAAAGAACAGTCGCAGGCAACGCCCGGTCCCATAACCTCGGAAAGCCCGTAAATATCGTGCGCGGTTATGTGCAGTTTGTCTTCTATTTCCGTGCGCATTTTATCTGTCCACGGTTCTGCCCCGCAAACGGCACGTTTCAATTTAAGTTCGCCGATTTTTCCTTCGGCTTCGAGAAGCTCCGCTATGTGCAGAAGATACGAAGGCGTGCAGGCAATCGCCGTAACCCCGAAATCCACCATCATCGTGGTAAGTTTTTTGGAATTACCCGTACTCATCGGCACGACCATCGCGCCGATTTTTTCCGCGCCGCCGTGCGCCCCGAGTCCGCCCGTAAAAAGCCCGTACCCGTAGCCTATCTGAATAATGTCGTCCTTTGTAACGCCTGACATCGTCAAGCATCTCGCAACGCATTCCGACCAAATATCGAGATCCCTTCTCGTATAACCTACGACGGTAGCTTTTCCCGTCGTCCCGCTGGAAGCGTGAACTCTTACGATTTGAGATTTGGGAACGGCGAACAGCCCGAAGGGATAGTTATCTCGAAGGTCGTCTTTCGTCGTAAAGGGAAGCTTGGTTATATCTTCGAGTCCTTTAATATCGGAAGGAAGAAGCCCTTTCTCCTGCATTTTCTTGCGATAAAATTCGACGTTATGATAAACGTAATCAACGAGTTTGACGAGCCTTGCGCTTTGAAGCACGGTCATTTCGTCGCGCGACATACGTTCTTTCGTTTCGTTCCAAATCATATTTTCTCTCCGTAGCCCAGCAAAAACGCCTTTTCGTTGATTTCAACGGTTTTAGACGGAACGGTTTCTTTAAGAACCTCTATCCAGCTTTCCTTATCGAAGCCTATCGTCCTCGCCGCCGCGCCGAGAACCGCGGAATTGAGAACCTTGCTGTTCCCGAGCCTTTTCGCGACGGAAAGCCCGTCAACCGCGTAAACCTCGTGTTTATCCTTCAGCCGTTCGACAACGTTTTCGGGATATTCCGCCGCACCGATAACGACCGTCATAGGATCGATCCTGCAATCGTTTACTATGATTACGCCGTTTTTTTTCAGAAAATGCGCGTATCTCATCGCTTCCGCAAGCTCGAAAGAAATCAGTATATCTGCGTCCCCCTCTTCTACTATCGGTTCATAAACCTTTTCGCCGAAGCGGATAAACGTAACGACGCTTCCGCCGCGCTGCGCCATACCGTGAACTTCCGAAAGCTTTACGTCAAAGCCTTCTTTCAAGGCGGTTTTTCCTATTATCCTGCTCGTCAACAGCGTACCCTGTCCGCCGACGCCTACGACCATAACGTTTGCGTTTTTCATATTATCTTTCCGCCTTTTCTATCGCACCGAACTTACAGCGGCTCTCGCAAAGCCCGCACCCGTTGCACATAGTATCGTTAATAGTTATCGTACCGTCCTTACTCTTCGTCATCGCGGGACAGCCTATTTTCATACACGCGCCGCATTTTCTGCATTTTTCCGCGTTCACACTGCAAACATAGAGAAACTTTAAGCCTTTCAGAAGCGCGCAGGGGGCTTTCGCTATAATAACGGTAAGCTCGTCTGAAGCGACGCTTTCCTTTATGGTTTTTTCAAGCTCTTCCACGGCGAAAGAATTTATCGTATAAACATTCGGCACGCCTATCGCGCGGCAAAGATTTTCGAGATCTATCGCATAAGTCTCTTCGCCTTTAAGCGTTTTACCCGTCGCGGCGTGATCCTGATGCCCCGTCATTCCGGTGGTGCGGTTATCGAGTATCATAACCGTGCCGGTCGACTTGTTATATACCATATTTATAAGGGAATTTACACCCGTATGTAAAAAGGTGGAATCGCCTATCACGGCAACCCAATTCTTTATATAATCTTTACCCTTCGCTTTTTCTATACCGTGCAGAACGGATATACTCGCGCCCATACAAAGCGAGGTATCGACGACTGCAAGCGGTGCGACCGCGCCGAGCGTATAGCAGCCTATATCTCCCGCCGCGTGAATTTTCAGCTTGTTAAGCGTTGCAAAAACGCTTCTGTGCGGACAGCCGGGGCAAAGAATCGGCGGGCGCGCGGGTACTTGTTCCGCGGGGAACTCCTCGTCGTCCTTGCCGTATAAAACCCTTCGCAAAAGATTCGCGGAATATTCGCCCTGACGGGTGAAATTCTCTTTTCCCTTTACCTCTATTCCTAACGCGCGAACCTGTTCTTCTATAACGGGTTCAAGCTCCTCGAAAACGTATAAAACGTCAACGTTTTCGGCAAATTCTTTTATAAGTCTTTCGGGAAGAGGATTGATTATGCCAAGCTTTAAAACGCTCGCTTCGGGGCAAGCCTCTTTAACGTATTGATAAGGTATTCCCGACGTTATAAATCCTATCCTTCTGTCGTTATATTCGACTTTGTTAATCGGAAAATCGGAAGCGTCCTCCGCCATTTTCTTTTCCCGCGCTTCGACGACGACGTGTCTGCCGATTGCGGAAGAAGGCATCATAACGTATTTTTTAATATTCTTTTCATGCGGCCTATCTTCGGGAACGACGCGCTCCTCAAGCTCCACAAGGCTTTGCGAATGAGAAAGCTTCGTCGTCGTATGAAGAATTACGGGAGTATCGTATTTTTCCGAAAGCTCGTACGCGAATTTTATAAAATCTTTCGCTTCCCCGCTGTCCGAAGGCTCTAAAAGCGGAACGTGCGCTGAACGCGCAATCATTCTCGTGTCCTGCTCGTTCTGCGAACTCGCAAGCCCCGGATCGTCGGCAACGACCAAGACCGCGCCCCCGCCGACTCCCGTATAAGAGAACGTGTACAAAGGATCGCTCGCAACGTTTAACCCGACGTGTTTCATGCAAGCAAGGCTTCTGACTCCCGAATAAGAAGCTCCTACCGCCACTTCCGCGGCGACCTTTTCGTTCGGCGACCATTCGGCATAAACTTCGGGATATTTCGCAAGAAATTCGCTTATTTCGGTACTCGGCGTTCCAGGATACGCGGCGGAAACCTTTACCCCCGCTTCGTATGCGCCCCTTGCTATCGCCTCGTTGCCGAGCATCAATCTTTTCTCGTTCATATTTTTCCTCTGTATGCCGTTTTTCGTTCGATTATGCGAGACATAGTCGTATCTGAATTCGTTAGTGCTTTACAAATGTTTCAATAACATGCGTCAAACACTTATCGCTTCTTTTAAGCCGAGCAGATTTTTGTGCTTAATAAGTATAGGCTCGACCTCGTTTTCTATATATTCGGTCACTTGCGAAGCCGCTCTGCCCGTAAACTCTTTCGGATCGAGCATATCCTCTAACCTATCTTTAACGGCGGCAAACGCTTCGTCCGATTTTATCAATTCTATAAGATTATTTTCCTTTCCGAGTTCTTTAACGTTCCTGCCCGCTTCCATAGAAAGCACGCGTATGCGCTCGTGCAACTCCTGCCTGTCGCCGCCCGCCTTAACGCATTCCATAATAACGTTCTCGGTAGCCATAAACGGCAGTTCCGCCGCAACGCGCTTTTCAATCACTTTTTCGTATACGACGAGGTTTTCGGAAACGTTCATATAGAGCTTTAACAGCCCGTCGGTTGCGAGAAATGCTTGCGCTAAAACGATGCGCTTGTTTGCGGAATCGTCCAAAGTTCTTTCAAACCATTGCGTGGAAGCGGTCATCGCCGCATTAAGCGGCAAAGTCTGAACGAACCTCGCAAGCGAACAAAGTCTTTCGGAACGCATAGGATTTCTCTTATACGCCATCGCGGAAGAACCTATCTGACTCTTTTCAAACGGCTCTTCGATTTCCTTAAAGCTCTGCAAAATTCGTATATCGTTTGCGAATCTGTACCCGCTCTGCGCAATCGCGGACAAAACGGACAAAACGTTGTAATCGAATTTTCTGGGATAGGTCTGCCCCGTCACTCCGTACACGGCGGAATACCCCATTTTATTAACTACTTTGCGTTCGAGTTCTTTGACCTTTTCTTCGTCACCGCAAAATAAATCCATAAAGCTCGCCTGCGTGCCGGTCGTACCTTTTACGCCGCGAAGCTTAACGCTTTTTTTCAAATTCATCAAAAGCTCGTAGTCCATAACGAGATCCTGAAGCCACAGCGCGGCACGTTTTCCGACAGTCGTAAGCTGCGCCGGCTGTAAATGCGTGTAGCCCAAAGTCGGCAAATCTTTGTATTTAAGCGCGAACCGTTTGAGATTATCCATCACGTTCACGAGCTTTTTGAGAATTATGCTCAAAGCCCTGTCCAACACGATTATTTCCGCGTTATCGGTGACGAAACAGCTTGTTGCGCCGAGATGAATTATCCCTTTCGCGCTCACCGCCTGCTCGCCGTAAGCCTTAACGTGAGCCATAACGTCGTGCCGAACCTCGCTCTCTATCTCCGCCTCGCGGTCGAAATTTATATCGTCGGCATAAAGTTTAAGTTCTTTAATCTGCTCTTCGGTAATATCGAGACCAAGCTCTTTTTCGCTCTCCGCAAGAGCAATCCAAAGCCTGCGCCAAAGCCCGTATTTAACGTTATCCGAAAAATTTTCCGCCATCTCCTTGGAAGCGTATCTCGTAATCAAGGGATTTTCGTAAATCTCGTGCATAATACCTCCCGAAAAGCGGCTTTATTCGCGATGAAAACCGCCGCGCAAATTTCATACTTTAATATTTTATCACTTTAACGTAATTTTGTAAATTACATAAACGATTTTTTTTGTAAAATTGCAAATTTTTTCTAAAAAATTACAGAAAAGAACGCCGCCGGCATAAAACCGCGGCTTTTAAACAATGAAAATTATAAAAATCAATCGACTTTAAGGGCAATCAAGCAGAAACCCGTTTTCTCTTCCTTTCCTTCAACATTACGCTGAATTTCTTTTGAATATAAAACTTCGATACAATAACCAAGAATACCAAACCGTAAGTCAAGCGGGAAAATATCGGGAAACGCGCACAACCGAAGCTTTTCGCGCCTCTCGTTATACTCAAAAGACACGATAATTTCAAAATATATAAAACCGAGACCACGTCAAATCGACGAAATCTCGGTTTTTAACATTTTTACGGCTATTTTTTAATCGCTTTTTTGAATTTTATAAACAAGCCGATAAACGATTATTAAATGCGGATACGTCGTTTTCACCCTCTTACCGCTACGAACACACCCTCGCCCGCTTCGATTTCTATCGTGACGGCTCCGTTAACGATATTTTTCACGACTTTTTCGCCACTATCTCCGTACACGAGAACGTACGCGCCGCCCGACAGCTTCAACGTAACCGTACACTTTGCTCCGTTCGTCGGGTCGGAATAATTAGTTATCATATATCCGTCTCCGTATTCGCCCGAATAATAGCCGCAAAGCGCGTTTTCCGTCGCGGAAAAAGACGTAAGCTTGCCGCGCGCGTTATCCGCAAGCGTGGTTTCCCCGCCAAGCTTTGATAGCGCGTCGTTTCCGCTTTTAGCAAAGAACGAAAGCCCCTGCCACTCGTACGCACCGAGAACCTTTGCAAGCTGTAAATATTTTTGGTTGGCGACCTTAACAGCCTCGTACGCCGCTTCGTTCCCCGCAAAACCCTCTATATTCCACGTTCCGCCTATGGCGTTTCCGTATCCGAAATACTCGAAAAGCTCCGCGCCGACAGCCATTCCCGTCAAAAGTTGAAAGGAAATTTCTTTATACGACGTCGGAAGATTATATTCTTCGTTCTCGGCAAACGACTGAATACACATACCCATCGTAACGCTATGCCCCAAATCGTTCAGCGATTTAACAACGTTCGCGATATGCAGGAGGTCCTTTATGTAAACGCCCTTGTCGAACGCCTTCGTACTTCTACCGAAGGGATAACAATCCACGCACAGAGTTTTTTTGCCGTTTACTTTTGTAAGCACCTCGTCTATATAGCGTCTAACGTATTCCTCCCACGAATAATAAGTCGTCGTGATACTCGTAATCCCCTGCCATTTTACGCCGAAATTCGTTTTATCGGCATAGCTCGGAAAAAGATTTATATGGAAAAGCTTTTCAGTCGCCGCGTAGTTCGCGTTAAAAAATTCGACGAGCGCGGTAAGCGCGGAAAATTCTTCCGCGGTAGGTTCGTCGTTGAAATAGAAGCCGGAAACGCCTTCCGCCCACGGTTCGTTGAATTCCCCAGAAATATTATCGAAAAAATTTCCGCCGTCGGTCTGGTTTCTGATATAAATCTTAACTCCTGCGTCTTTAAGCGTGGAGATCGCGTTTTTAAGGCTTTCGGTCACGACAAGTCTGCCTTCCGCCACCGCATCGGAAAGCTCCGCCGCGTCGAACGTAAGGTTAAAATCCGTAAACCCCGCCGCAAGATATTTGCTAAGCTCTTCTTCCGAAAACACGGAGGGAGAAAGATCGGTGAAAACTATAAATCTCCCGTTAGAAGAAATGGAATCCGTAATCGGATTCCATTTACCTGCTTCGCTGTCAAACCTGAACGCTACGTCGCTCGCAAAAGTAATTTCAAGACGTTTGCCGTTATGCTCGACAACGAGCTTCGCGCCTTTCTTTATCGTTATCGCCTGTGCCGTATAAGCTTTAAGCCCCGATATGCTTATTTTGTTATTACCCTCGACGCCGCTTACGTTTTCGTAATAAATCACGGTTAAGCCCGTTATCGCATTGCCGCTTTCGTCTGTCACGGTAAAGCCGTTTGTATTCGCGCTCACGCCGCTTTCGTTACCTATGCCGTACGAAGGAAGATGTATCTGCAAGGTATCGTCGTTCGACCAGTCTTTGTTCGCTTCCGAATAATCGACTGTAGCACGCGTAATTTCGCACCATTTTCCGTCAACCCACTCGGCTGTCCAGTCGTTACTTATGCGGTAAGCGTTTCTGTCCTCGTAAAATACCGAACCCGCTTTGATTTCTACGGGATAGTCGGTCGAAAAACCGCCCGTTTCCGCACCCGTTCCGCCGTGATAGCCAAGGTCGAGAATGTTTGTCGGAGAAGCGTGATACCAGACGTTCGGGGTAATTTCCGCGCCATTCTGATAAATACCTTTATATTGCTGGAATTGAACGCTCGATTTTGTAAAGCCCGCAAAATCCACGTTCTTTATCTGTATTCTCTTTTCCGAATTGTATCCGACGCCGTCAAGTTCGACTTCGCCCAAAAGGTACATCCAACAGCTGCCGTCTTTTCCGGTATAGACGAAGGATTTATCTTCCGTCGTTCTGTATGCGTTTCTGCCCTCGGTGAAACCCGAACCGGCTTTTATGGTAAGCACCGTTCCGAGACCGTTTGCCGCCGCGCCGTCAAGCCCGTTAAACATAAGCTTTCCCGCGCCCGAATACCAGTATGCCGACACTCCGGAATAACTATTGCCGTTTACCGTCGCAACGAAGTTATTAAAGGTAAGATTGCCTTCGGAAATATCCGACATACCCGTCGTTACGACCTGAACGCCGCTTGAGGGCGACCAGTCTGCCGTAGTCCAGTTTATTTCGTTATAACCCCACCATTGAGAACCCGACCAGACGAACGAACGGTCGGCGGTGATTTTATACGCCGCGTCCGCTTTGAAAAACACAGAACCCGCCTTAAAAGTGAATACCGCGTTTTCCGTCTGCGGGAATTTGCCATAAAAATGAATTTTACTTTCGTTTCCTTCGGTTATGTTCGTAACCTTTACGGTTTTGCCGCCGTACTCTACGACCACGCTTGCGGTATCGACGTACGCGCCGCCCGAAAACGCGTTTTCGTTGAACTCTATCTGAATCATATTATTTTCGGGTTGCTGCCAGCTTTGCGTTTTGATGCTGACCTCGGTCACGGGAACGGATTTAACCGTTTTCGTTACCGAAAGCGCGCCGTCGTAGCCGGAAATATTAACGCTTCCGTCGCCCGTTGCCGTCGCCGTGAGAGAGCTTCCGTTTGCGACTACCGCACCTTCCGCAGAAAGAATCGCGCCGCCCTCCGAAAGCCAGCCGAGTTGCCGTGAAAGGTCAAGCTCCTGTCCTTCGTACATATACGAGTTTATCGAAGCCTCGACCGATTTACCGATTATTCTGATTATTTCGGCTTTTAACGCTTCCGCGCCCTCGCCCGAAACGCCGACGTAACCTTTGTCAGCCACGAACGCTATGCTTCTTTTCGCACTCTTTTCCGAATAAACGTAGCTATCGCCATCTTTATAATAGCAGACGGCCTGATATTCGAGATTAAAGTTTTCGTCCCTTATTCCGACTATCGCGCCGTTTATTTTGCCGCTACCTTTCTGCGCAGCCGTAAATACGGTGGAAATCTCCGAAAGAGCCACGCCGCGACTTTCAAAATAGTCGACGTAATTATCGCTTACACCGTCCAGAATGTACGCGGGAACGACAATCATTCCCACCTCTTTTTCCGCGAGGGATTCGGGAACGTTTGCCGTGAACCGTATTCCGCTCGTATTATTTTCCTCGGAAGTATCTATTCTTATGCTCGCGCCGTCGTCAAAGGTTATAGTTTCCTCCGCAAACGCCGCACGCGCCGTGAAAAACACCCCGAGAGCAAGAAACAGAATTGCAAATGCCGCAAAAATCGGCAGAATAATTTTCTTCTTCATCTCTCTTCACCCCCTTACAAGTCGAACCCCGACCAGTCTCTGTCGCCTATCGTTCCGTCCGAACAGGCGATAACGTTTTGCTCCGAAATATTGACTATTTCGAGCAGCGGTTTTGTATATAGCTTCATTTTCTTTCCTCCTCTGCGATTAGAATATTTTTTAGCAGATAAAGCGGAATTACTGCGCGTAAACGCGCAGTAAAGGGGTATACCCCTTGATTTTCCGCCCCTCAACATAATAAAGTATATATATTTTCGGTGGTGTTTTCTATACTTTTTTTGACGGCTTTCTTACTCTGTATTGATATTTTATCGTCAACCTTGCTTTAATAGAGAAGTTTATTTTTCACGAAGTCTATTTCTTCCTTTTTAACGCCGCGCTCCAAAAGAAACGTTTCGGCGTTTTTTTGAAGGCTTTTATCGGATAAGCTCTTGATATAATTGAGAGTATTCGCGAAAATAGACAGCATCGTTGTTATGGGCGTTTTATCTCTCGAACCCGACTCCGAAAGAGCGGAAAGCTCGTAATCGAGCAATATATCCTCTTCCGAAACCCCGCACACCGCGAGAATTATCATTGAAAGACAGCCCGTTCTGTCGCGCCCGATGGCGCAATGAAAATATGCGGGATAGCTGTCTTCCTCCGTAAAAAATCGGAAGGATTCCGCAAGCCTCTCGGCGTTCTTCGGTTCGGTAAAGGACGTATCGCCGTCCGTATAATAACCGCCCGAAACCTGACGATATTTTACGTCGCTCCCGAACGGACTGCCGCCCGCAAGCGGCGTTTCGCGAAGATCGAGTTCGGCCTTTATTCCGTAAACTTCTTTCGCCTTTTTTACGGCGGCATCCGACGCGCCGTCTACGTTCGCGCCGCGGTAAATTAAGCCCTCCCTTATCCTCTTGCCGTTTTCCGCCGCATAACCGCCTATATCGCGGGTGTTCGATATACCGTCAAGAGCAATCGTTCTCGGCGTTTTATCCGTCTCGAATCCGTACACGCGGGAAGTTTTCTCCGTTCCGTCCGTCTCGGCGGAGATAGTCCAGAAGTATTTTGTACCCGTATAAAGGTCGTAAAGTTCGAGTTCTCCCTTGTCCGTACGATATTCCTCAGCCCCCGACATATCCGAGTTAAGCGACAGCTTTACCATATACGGCGCGGGATTGCCCTTCACCGCAAAACGTAGCTTTACCGATTTGCCCGCGTATTTGTCCGTACCGTCCTGATACTCCGCAAACGCGCCCGCCTCGTAGTTCTTTGTCACGCGGGCAACTACGTCGTTCGCGATATTTAAGGTTTTGCCGTCCTCGGGACTGACAGCCGTTACGTTCAGCATATTATCGCTTGTAGCTCCGTTTTTTCCTCCGCAGGCGACGGCGGATAACGCCGTTATTATGGCAAAAACCGTCGCAAATGCGGAAAATATTTTTTTATTCATAAATTCTTACCGCCTTTCGTCATACGTTCAATCAAAAACTTTGTCATACCTTTACCCACGCCGAACCGTTCCAGCTTAAAACGGCGTCTTCGGTAAAAGTTATCGCCGTAAAACGCAGCATCGCTACAGAACCCGCTTTTATAACGAGCGTAGGAGTTTCGTAGCCTTCCGCGCTATCCGTGGAAAACGTGCCGTAAAGATGAATATGCTTTTCGCTGTCCGCGATAACCCTTAAATCTTTCACCTCTTTTCCGTTCACGGTAACGACGAACGCCGAAGTATCAAGCGTTTCGCCCGTAACGAGCTTACAATCTTCGGTTAAAATCAGCTGAATTGAATTCGCGTTTTCGCTCCAAGAAACCTTTTCGACTTGCACGTTGTGAACGAGACTCCAACGCCCGTAAACCTCGCCGTAAACGAGGACGCAAGATTCCTCGAAGCAATAGGCTTTATTCGCGGCGAAAATTACCGAACCTTTTTCTATAACGATAGTCGGGACGGGATAATCCGCCGTAGCCGCAGGCTGACCGAACGTAAGGGCGAGCTTCTTTGCCGAAGCGTGCCACCTTATTTCGTCGAACTTAAACTCCGCGCCGTTCGCGGTAACGTTCATAAGAGAGAGGTCGAAAGTCTGCTGTTCTTCCGCGTTAAAGCCTTCGGGAATCAAGAACTGTATCACTCCCGTTGCCGAATAGTCCGTCGTATCGAATTTCAACGCGCCGGCGTTTTCGTACCAGTGAATACTGCCGTCCGCCGATTTCGCAACGAAAATCGCTTCGTAGCTTTCGGACAGTTTATAGGTATCGCCGCTTTCTGAAACGAAAAGCGTACCCGCGTTTACGGTTAGCTTCGCGCCAGCCGTCGTCGCCGAAAGATCGCACGAAATATTGATTTTGGTGCTTACGTTCGTCCACAACGCGCCCGTTACCGCAAGCTTTTCGCCGTTCAAAATTATATTCAAGCCTTCCGTTAAAATTTTCGAGTTCTCCGCAAAATCCGTGGTCTCGTTTAATTCAAGCTGTAAAAGCCCGTCCGTGGAATACGCCACCTTTTTAACCGAAACGATCCCCTTTATCGTCACCCATACGTCGCCCGAAAGAGTGATTTCCGCATAAGCGATTTCGCCGTCGGTAAACTTTCCGCTACCTTCCGCGTACACACCGAGAGAATCAAACGTGCCTAGCGAGGAACAGTCGTAAGAAAGCCCCGTTACCGAAGCTATCTTTTCGCCGTCTTTTACGACTGCGTATGAAACGGCGTTTTCCACCGCGTTCCAGTAAATAGTTCTCTTTGCGTTATCGGCGGTTATTTCCGTTTTACCGAGCCGCGTTGCGGGCGCGATATAATCGAAGGTAAATTCGAGAACGTTTTCGCCCATATCAGCATTCGTTCCGTCCGCCTGCTTATTGAGATACAGGAACTGCACGCCGTCCAAAGCTTCTAAATTAAGCCCCGAAATATCCAGAACGTAGTTCGTTTTACCGTCCTCTATCGTTATTTCGCCGAGCTGAACTTTATAATCGAGCGTATAAATTCTGATTTTCTGCGACTCGCTGCCGATTTTTACAGTCATTCCGAAAGCCAAATATCCGACGCCGCTTAAATCCGCAGGCTCGGGGAAGCGTACGGTAAACGCCGTGCATACGCCCCATTTGCCTTTACCGACCGTTGTTTTGATTCTTCCGTTTTCATAAACGCTTTCCATAAAACGGGGAATATAGCCCTCCGTTTCTTCGCCGACGTTTATCTCATCGTCTATATAATAAACGTATATTTCATCGTTAAAGGATGCAAATTCGCCGTTTTCGGCGACAAGCCCCGTACCCGTCGTAACGAACTCGGAATCCTTATAATTTACGCCGTCGCCCTTCGCCGCAACCTTTACCAGACATTTGCCCGCAGGGAGCGGATACGACGTTTCGGTAGTCTCGTATTCCTCACCGTTGACGTTCACTATATAACCCGCCGCGTTTTCCACCGCGCTCCACGAAACATATCCGTTTTCCGCCTTAAGATTTTGCGGCGCGGAAAGTTTTTGCGATTTTACGGGCGCGACGAAATCGAGCGCGAGTTCCAGAACGTTTTCGCCCATATCAGCGGTTTTACCGTCCGCAAGCTTATTCACATACACGAACTGAATACCCGAAAGGCTCTTTACGCCTATGCCCGAAATATCCAGAACGTATTCGGTTTTGCCATCTTCAACGGTCAGCTCGCCGAGTTTATATTTATAATCCGAAGTAAATATCATAACGGTTTTACATTCGCTGCCGATGCTTGCCGTCATTCCGAAACGGAGCGAAGATACGCCGCTCTCAACCGTCACCGCCTGCGGGAAACGCACCTGAACCGCGGTACACACGCTCCACGCGCCCTTGCCGACGGTAATCTTTATCATCCCTTCATCGAAAGCGCTGTTTACGAAGCTCGGTTTATAGCCCTCCGTCTCCGAACCGACGTTCACCGCGCCGTCTATAAGGCGGGTATAAAGCTCGTCGTCGAAAGAAGCGTATTCGCCGTCCTTCGCGTAAAGCCCGTATGCGGAAACGTTCGCTTCCGAATCGAGGTTCAAAAATCCGTCGCCGTTCGCAGAGACCTTTATATACCCTTTTCCGTCGGGCAGAGTTATAAAATTATCCGTTACGGTAGAAATTTCGCCGTTTAAGTCTACGGTATAAGAAATCGCGTTTTGCACGGCGTTCCAGCAAAGTTTGCCGTTTTCAGTCCTTAAATTTTCCGGCGCGGGCAACTTTTCCGCAACGCTTACGCCGTCTATATAAAGGTTTACGCTCTTCGTTCTGTTGTTCATTCTTCCGAACGCGAATTGTAGCTCCTTTATCGGGCTTACGGGCGAATCTTTATCGTCGTTTTCATCGGAATACATACGCAAAGCCTTCGCACGTTCGTAATCGAGATAATAAGTCGTCCATTTGCCCGTTATGAGTGGCGTTTTTCTTTCGGTCGCCGCCGAATACTCAGTTTCAAATTGTATTTTCTGATTGCCGGCAAACGCGAAGAAATCCTGCAAGCCTTCGCCTTCCACAAACACTCTTACCGCTATATATTTGCCGCGAAGCTCGTTCCAGCTTATCGGCTTTGAAAGCCTTATTCTTATCGCCGTAAAGTTCCAAACCGTAAAAGGAAGCCCCAGCTTTACCACGCCGCCGGCGCCCTCGTAGCTTTCGAGCCACTCCTGCGAATATTCGGGCGCGTTCCAGTATACGTTCACGTCTGCCGAACGCACGGTGTTAAGATAGCCTTCCTCGCCGAAGTCCGAACGATAGCCTTTTTCAAGGCTTTCGTCCGTCCATTGCGGATCTTTTACTAGCCAAGAAACCGAATTTTCCGCGCTGTTACCACTTTCATCCTCCGCCTTGACGGTAAAGGTGAATACTCCCGCTTCCGTAACGGCATAGCTGTCGTTCATTTTGTTATAGGAAACCTCTTTGCTTTCCCCGCCGTACGGCGCGAAATACAAACGTTTTTCCGTGCTTACCTCGGAAGCGTCCTCAATCTCTACCGTCGGCAAAAAGCCGCCGTCGGTTTCACCCAAAAACACGTCGTTCGGCACGTTAGTGAATTTTATAACGGGATTTTCGGAATCTATTACCGTAAACTCGATTTGGAGTTTAAGCTTTTCGGAATAAACGTATACCGCGGTATATTTTGCCGGCGCGAGAGAAAACGAAGAATATTCGCTCTCTTCCGCAAAACCGTTTTCGCCCGTCACGCGGTACGTTATCGCGTACGACACCGTTTCGCCTTCCGCGTTTTCGACGTGCGCGGACGGAAGCTCTATCTCCTCCGTGTAATTTATAACGTTCCCCTCGGGAAAAGCCCTGTCGAGAACTATTTTATACCCCGCTTCGTCGTTCTTATTTCCGCACGCCGCAATTCCCGCCGCAGCGAAAATCGCCGCAAACGCAAACAATAACGCGGTTAATATTGTTTTTAACGCTTTCATCTCGGATTTTCCTCCTTTATTTCCTTTTACGTCACTCGCTGTATTTAAAGCAGACGGTTTTCCGTTGTCTTTCTCCTACGGCAACCTTTTTTATGGATTCTCTCGCCGCCGGTTGGCGGCGGCGCGGCTTCCCGTTTAATAGCATATTATCTCGCAACGTACGCGTCGTAGCTCTTTATATAGCTTTCCCAACCGCGCGAGTAATAATCGTAGGTCGCTTTCGCTATGTCCGAAACCGCCGTATACGAGCCGCCGAAAATATCCTTCGCTATTTCCTTATTCGGGTTTTTGCTGTCGTAATACCAGTTAAAGCCAGAAACCTGCACGAGCGGGTCGTTAAGGTGAGACGTATCGACGACTACAACGCTTTCTTTATCCGCTACCTTTCTGAAACTTTTTATAAGGTCGCTTATGGTAAAGCCCATATCCTCGTCCGTGGGAATATACCCGAACGGAAGCACGGAAGAACCCGAAGCGGCCTGCGCCGCTATTTTCTGCGCTCTGTCCGAACAAAGGTAGGTTATAAATTTCTTTATGGCATCTTTATTCTTTGCTGATTTTGGAATAACGAGCTGATTACACTGATTTTCCACCACGACGTTGCGCGCTTCTCTCACTATTGCAACGTCCTTTTCGGTAACGCCCGCGGGAAGCTCGCCCTTTCCGTCAACGTAGTCCACGACCTTTGCAAGCGTTGCGTCGTCGTTGATGCTCTCCGTACGGGAGGTTATTGCGCTTATAACGGGCATTTTCATCGCGAGTATGCCTTGGTCGCGGTCTTTAAGCACGCCCTGCTCGAAAAAGACGGAAACCTCTCTTTCCAACCATTCGCCGATATACGCAAACGCAAAACGCTGCGTTTCGTTCTTTTTGAACTTTCCGCCGTAGAACACCTGATCGAGGTCCTTATACCCCATAGAACCGCTTTCTTTATGCAGATACTGCATATCCACGCCGCGCTTGCAAAGCTTTTCAGCAAGCGCGTAAACGGCTTCTATCGCCGCCTCGTTATCTTTAACCATTTTGGGCGAAGTACGGCAAAACTCCCATTCGCCCGCGTCGTTTAACGCATAGCCGTCGAAATATTTCTGATTCGTTTCGTAGCCCAGCATTTGCGCAAACCAACCGTGGAACGCGTAAACGAGATATTCGCCGCCCTGCTTATCGTTCAGAGCGCCCGCAGTAAGATATACGCCCTTATTATACAGTTCTTCGCCGAGCGCGAAAAATTCGTCGGTAGTTCTCGGAAGCGTATAGTTGCCCTTGCCGAGAGTCGCGTCTAAAACGGAGGAATTGTAAACCCAGTTCCAGCCCGTTCTTCTGTTTAGAGAAAGCTGATAGAATTTTCCGTTTTCATTATAGAAATCTATCATTTCGGGATCGATTTTATCCCTTACCTTAACGTTCTCACCGTAAACGGTCATATCGTAAACGTCCGAAATCTCTTCGAGAGAGGACGCCATATTGAACATTCCTATTTCTATCTGATGCAAATCGCTCGCGCCGACGCCTGCGGAAATATTGCCCTGCGCGGTCGGATTTGAAGAGCTTGAACGAAGCTTTATATATACGTCCTTATCCACGTTGTCCATATAATCTTTGGTAACGGCTTCCAGCCACTCCTTGCCGAAGCCGCCCGCGTAATAGCTGAACTCGAACTTAATCGGTCTGTCCGCATATTCTCCCGCAGAGGGATCTTTGCCTCCGCAACCGCAACAAAAACCTATCGCAAGAAGCGACGCAAGTATAACTCCTAAAAGCTTTTTCATTTTTGAAAATTCTCCTTTTCATATTTACGGAAGGGAAAAGACTCCTCTTCTCGTTTTCGTTTTTTTAATTACCGCCACTATTTTCCAAGGCTTTTAACCGTTTCGCTTTATACGATTTCGGTTAAGGCGCGTTTTTTATTTCCTCGGCATATTTTATTTTGCCGCAGGACATATCACTCTTTAAATCACCCTTTAAGTCCGCCGCCCATCTGAATATCCATAAGGCTTCTCTGGAATATCGCGTACAGCGTGACCGTCGGGATCATGCATGTTATAAGCCCCGCGAAAAATACCGGATATTGCAGAGTTTTTCTCACTACGTCCTGATAAAGATACAAGCCGTATGCAAGAGTCGGCAAATGCGGAAAGAAAATCAGCGGCGTATCCGCGTCGGTCCACATTACTATGAACTCCGAAAGCACGAGAGCGCACATAGGCGAAATCACCTGCGGAAGCATTATGGAAAAGAACGTTCTGAAATGTCCCGCGCCGTCTATCATCGCGGCTTCCGCATAACCCCAGCTTAACGTTTTGAACGTACTGTAAAGTATTATGAAGCCGCCGCTCAACGTCGTCGCGTTCAATATAACGTAAGTAGGCGAATCGTATGTGCCTATCGCCTTGCTGAATTTAAGCGCGCTCGCCATCGAACCCATTATCGGGAGCATCATCGTAACTATCGCGAATGTGTATACGAAATTCCGCCCGAAAAATTTGTATTTGGCTATAACGTACGCCGCCATCGCGGAAAACAGTATTCCGAGAACGCTTCTGCCGCACGAATACCAGATACTGTTTAAAAGCATCGTCGGCACGCTCGTTTCCTCTGCGGCAAGCTCCGTCCAAGCGTCCGCATAGTTCTTTATAAGAAAGCGCGAGGGCAGCGACAAAACGTATTCGTTGTTGTATTCCGCCCACGATTTTAGCGAGGCAAGCACCGCCCATATATAAGGCACGGCTATCACTATCGCGTATACAACGAATATTATAAACACCGCGACGCGCACGGGCGAGGTGGTAAATTTCTTCTTCATCTTCATCAGTAGTCCACCTCCGGATTGATTTTACTCATTAAAAATCTTATTCCGAAAACTATCGGTAACGCGGCTACCGTAAAGAATATGCCGACCGCAGAAGGATAGTTATACATTCCGCCCCTTACCTCGTTGAATATCCAGAACGAAAGAGTGAACGTGTTCGCCGCGCCGTTCGTGAAATAAAGAATAGGTCCGCTCGCCATAAAAAGCTGCGTAA
The DNA here is from genome assembly GCA_934271275.1 of uncultured Clostridia bacterium. Classification (GTDB taxonomy): domain Bacteria; phylum Bacillota; class Clostridia; order Christensenellales; family Borkfalkiaceae; genus UBA1259. The sequence goes on from CAKQRD010000013.1 coordinate 43,146, forward strand.
AATGCAGGACGAGAAGAGTGGAAAGAGTTTCCCACACGAGCGGGGAAATTATATTCCAAAACTCACGCCAAGGGCTGCACCCGTCAAGAGCCGCCGCCTCGAAATACTCGGTCGGAATTCTGTTCATCGCGCCCATAAGTATAAGGTAGTTCATTCCGAAGCCCGAAAGCGCGACGTAAACGAGTATATAGTTGGTTGCGGTGGCGGGGTTTGTGACGAATTCCTCGTAGCCCGCTCCCGTAAGCAGCTTTAACACCTCCCAAAGCGGTCCGTAAACCTCCGTTACCGCAATGAAAATCGTTACCGATATTACGGGAGCTATTACGCTCGGAAGAAAAAAGAAAAATCTGAAAAACTTATAACCCGCAAGCTTCTTAAACAGGAAAAACGCAATGAGGTATGAAACGAATATCTTCGCAAGCCCTAACAGAAAATATTTCAGCGTGTTAAGAAGCGAAGCGTAGATCGTACTGTCCGCAAACGCAAGCTCTGTAAAAAGTCGCTCGAAATTATTGAACGTGAGCGGCGAAGATCCTATTTCTCCGTCCGTGAACGCAAGAAGTATCGAACCCGCGTTTACTATAAAATATTTTATTATTTCCCAAGCGGCGGGAATAAGCATAACGTAGCAGAAAATAAGAGCCGCCCTCTTCCCCTTATTCGCTTTTATTTTCGGTTTTTCCTTATCCATTTTCCGTAATTCCTTTTTTTACGTTAAGGTTTTCGCGTGCGTTTACCGCGCTCGCAATGAGCCTGTTCGCGTGAATATCGCCCGCGTAAAACGCGTATAACGAAACGCGTCAGGCAGGGATAACGAACGCGCCCTCACCCGCGCCGAGGTTTAAGCGAAGAGTTCCGTCCGCAAGCTTAACCTTTTCTACATTCATTCCGTTCGCACCGCCCGTATACACGAGAGCTTCCGAACAGCCGGTAAAACGAAGGGTAAGCGTATTGCTTCTGCCCTTCATCGGCACGGAATAGTTTACGAACATATAGCCGTCTCTGTCGCCTTTTTTAAAGCACCCCGCAATCGCGTCTAACCTCGCGGAGCTTTTTCCCGCGTCGAGTACGCCCGTGTTTCTTATGGTGATATCGGATACCGTCTCGAAGGCTTCGGCATTTTCGGAATTCGTTTCGTCTGCCGCCGAGAAGGTTTTTACTCCCTGCCACTCGAAAGCGTTCAGCACTTCATAAAAGCCGAGATACGCGTCGTTTGCAGCCTTAACGTGTTCGTAAATGCGTTTTTCTCCGTCGTTCATAATTCCGTAAATACCCACGGACGGCGCGGAATTATATGCGAAATACTCAAAAAGCTTCGCGCCCATAGCCATACCCGTAACAAGCTGAAAGGAAACCATTTCTTTACTGCTTATATCCGTCTGCGTGGGATTCGAAAATGTCTGCACGCATATCCCGTAAACTCCCTCGTCGCCCGCCGCCGCGGCTTCGTTATACGCCTTGTTCGCCTGCGCCACGAGAAGAAGGTCGGATAAATACGAATATCTGATTTCATTCGGCTGTTGCTCCGTAAACGGATAGTTATCGAGACAAACGCTCTTTCTGCCCTTCACGTTCTTCACTATTTTATCAATAAACTCTTCGACGTATTCGCCGTAGTTATGATATGAAAGCATTTTCGGAGTAGCGTAACTCGGCAATAGGTTCATATGAAAATAACTCGTTTCCGAATAGTAGGTATTATACCATTCTATAAGCTTGCCGTAGTCCTTTATATTGTCGTAAACGGGTTCGTCCGCCATATAAAACCCCTTTACCTCTGGTATTTCGCCAAATTCCGTCGTGACGTTACGCTTCGGAATAGTATAGTAATTGCCTATCGACTCGCCCGCGTTGTATTTATCGCGCTTTGTCGTATCGTCTTCGTTCACGAAATAATCGGGATCGTTATAATGATTTCGTATATACACGTCAAGTCCCGCTTTTCCCGCGTTCTTTATCGCTTCCTTATATTTTTCGGTTATCTTGCCGTTTTCTGTAAAATCGCAATAATCCTGCGTTAAAATATACCCCGAAAACCCGAGCGAGGCGTATTCTTCGAGGCTGTCGAACGGATTCGGAGGGAGGTCTGCTATCGTAACGAATTTCTGTGCCGAAACGTAGTCCTTGGGATCGAGCGAATTCGTTTTGTTTCCGCCGTTACCGCTACCCGTGCAGCCCGCGGAAAACAACAACAGTCCCGCAAGCAACAAACCGACCGGCGTTTTTCTCTTATTTTTCATATATTTTTCTCTCCTCTACGGTAGTATTCTGTACTTTACGATATTTTAACTATGATTTCCGCACTTTCGGTAATGCAAATAACGTTTTCATCGCGCCTTATTCCTCTGCCGCGCAAAAACTTTTTCTCTTCCGTTCCCGCCGCAAGCAATATATCCGCCCCGACTCCCGCAGGCAGCTTTATTTTAAGCCTTCCTTCCTCGCAGGATTTTTTCCATTCCACGCTTATTTTGCCGAAAATCGAGTTCTTCTCCGTTTTCGCGCTATCCAAGTATTTAAGCACGCCGGTACGAACCAAGATTTTACCTTTATACAGCGCCGAAATATCCAGCCCGCCCGCATACGAAAAGGCAAATTCGGCAACGCTTCCGAACATAGGGTGACAATGCGAAACGTCGCCGCCACCTTTCACGACCTCGCTGTCAGGACCGAACTTATAATCGGGCCACTTTTTTGCCCAGTGTTCGGATAAGGTCGTTTCGTTTTCGAGCAAAAATTCGTAAGACGGGTACTCTTTCCTTTTCAGAATTTTCAGCGCGACGTCAGCCATAGCGTTATCCGCAAGCGTTTTGAAAAGAAGTCCCGTAATCACTATCCCCGTATCTATCGCGTAATCGCTTTTTTCATAGCTCGCGCGCACGCCGCGGATCAGCTTTTCCTTTACGGTTTCGGGAACTATTCCGAGATACAGCGGAAAAATATTTTCGCCTTGCACGCCGCTGCCGTAAATCGCGCGTTCTCTGTCGAGATATTTTTCGTTGATAGCCGCGGCGATTTTTTTCTTTTGCTCGGCGAACTTTTTATTAAGCTCCGTTTCTCCTTTTATTTTTGCAAACCGTTCGGCCGCCGCAACCGAATAGTAATACCAGCAGGCATTCATAAGCGAGAGATCAAAGGCGCAAACCTCGGGCGAGAGCCAATCGCCGAGCTGCCAGCTTTCTTCCGAACGGGCGGGAAGGTCGTTTTCCGAATGCGCTTCGCAGTACACTATCCATTTTACAAGCGCGGGAAACGCAATGTCGATAAAACGCGCGTCGCCCGTAATATTATACAACCTTTCGGGAACGACCGCAATCGCGCTGCTCCAAGCGTACCCGCCGCCTCCGCCCATATACGGCGCGGAATACGGCACGAACCCGTCCTTTCTTGCCGAACCCGCTACGTCCGCAAGCCATTTTTCATAAAATGCGGCGGAGTTAAGCATATTCGTCATAGCTCCCGCGACTATCTGTCCGTCGCCTGTGTACGGACGTTTTTCTCTGTGCGGACAATCGCTCAACACTCCGCAATGCAGATTATCGAAAAAAGTAAGCCGCGCCGCAAGATAAAACCTTTTCAAATTTTCTTCCGAGCAGTCGAATTTTCCGTCCTCTTTTACGTCGGTATGAATAAACTCCGCGCGCATTGCGAATATTTTAGCATTTTTAACGCCGTAAAGCTTTACGAACCTGAAACATCGCCAGCAGAATAGCGGCTTTATTTCGTCTTTGCCGCCGCTCAAAATATACTCGGCACGCTGAGTTATAACGTGTTCTTTTTTCGCCTCGCAGTCGAAATCCTTCCACGACGACGTGCCGAGGTTAAGACTTCCGTCCGCGTTCAAACACTCCGCAAACTCCGCGGTTATCTTCTGTCCCTTTTCCCCTATGATATAAAAGCGCAACCCGCCCGAAAGGTTGAAGCCGAAATCATATAAGATTCCGTCCTTCTCTTTTTTTACGAAAACCGGTGAAATCCTTGCGCATACGGTATCTGCGGGAACGGACGAAAAAAAGAATTTTCCGCCGACGGGACGAGCTTTGACCACGGAAACGAATTTCCCGTCGCTTTTTCCGAAATCGAAATAATCGCCGTTAAAAAGTGCGGAACGCATCGCCTTTTCTCTTGCAAGCGAGGTACAATCCGAATAAACGCGTTCTTCTCCGTCCTCATAAGTTATTTTCAACTCGAAAACGACCTTTCTTTCCCCGAATGAGACGAAAGGCTCTTCTTTTTTGTCCTCGTTTTTGTAATATCCGTCGCCGAGAAGCACCGAAAGCGAGTTTTCGCCCTTTTTAAGAATCTTTCCGCAATCGAAAACGTATGCGGCGACTCTGTGAAAATCGCTCTGCGGTATAGAAGAATTCTTTGTTATATCGCGCTGCTCGTAATCGGTAAAAAGCGGTTTGAAATATCCGTCATCCGTTCTTTTACCGTTGATTTTCGATTCAAAAAATCCGAGTCCGCAAATGAAAAGCCGAGCGGCAACGGGGCGTTTTTTCAGCGAAAACGATTTATAAATTTCGATAACGTTTTCCGCATCGAACGGCGCGCCTATCCACTCGCCTTTTTCGGGGAGAAAGGCCGTTCTGAATTCCGCCCGCGCAAAACCTGCTTTTTTTCCCTTATAAAACGCGGTAACGCTCCAAAAATACACGGAGTCCTGCCGCAAGCAGGATAAATCGACGCGTTGCGGCAGAAATCTTTCAGAAACGATTTTACGCTCCTCTATAACGCGGTCTTCGTCGAAAATACGGAACAAAAAAGCGTCTGCCTTTCCGCCTGCCGCTTCCGTGGTGAAAAGCACGGCGTTTCCGAAAACGTTATCGGGATTATTAAGATAATTGCACAAAAGTTTAAGTCGCACGGTCGGTCCCTTTTCTTGCTTACGCTTGCCGCTCGTTTCTTTTTTGCCACGAGCCGCGTCCGTTTTTATTTTCTCGATTATAGTATATACGAGTTCGCCGCGCGGCTCTATACTATTTTTGACCAAATACTTACTCTGTATTGATATTTATTTCAGATTCAGGCTTGACAAATAGTGCGGAATATATTATATTTAAGATATGAAAACACCGCTTTGCCATTTAGACGACTGGCTGACTACTCCTGAATTTCCGTTTTACTCTAAACTGACTTCGAGCGCGGACGACGTTCTGCACGACCACACCTTTTTCGAGATTTTTTATATGCTCGACGGAGATATTTATCACGAACTTAACGGCGAAATTCAGCTTCTGCATCAGGGCGACCTTTTATTTTTATTGCCAGAAGACAGACACATTTTTCTCCGCGACGAAAAAAACCGCTGTCGACACAGAGACGTTATTCTGCGTAAGGAATTTTTTAAGTCTATTTGCGATTTTCTGAACGCGGATTTATACAAGGCTTTTATTTCCTCCGAAACGCGCAAAAAGTTTTCGCTTTCGGAAGAAAAAATCGCCGAATTCGAGAAAAGTTTTCTTAACGTCACAAAGGCTTCCGCGCTGAAAAACAATGCGGACGTCGCGCTTTCGCTCGCAAAGGTGCAATGCGCGCAGCTTCTCGGAATGCTTCTGCCCTATGGCGGCAACGACGAAAAAGAAGAGCCCGACTGGCTGACTTCGCTAATCAACAGATTAAGCGACCCCGCCTACGTTTCGAGAAGCTGGGAAGAAATTCTTTCGCCGTTTTTCTATTCACGCGAACATATTTGCAGGGTTTTTAAGGCGAAAACCGGCAAAACGCCCACAGAATATCTCAACGAACAGAGAATGATTTTGGCTATCGACCGCCTTACCTATTCGCAGGACACGGTTCTTTCTGTGTGTATGAGCTTAGGTTTTTCCTCGGTCGCGTATTTCAACGCGTTGTTTAAGAACAAATACGGTTTATCGCCCTCAGCGTTCAGAAAAAAAATTCAATCGGGCGACAAAATCTGACGCGGGGATTTTTTATCTATAACATATCGCTACCTTTGCAACGCACGGCTGTTCTTCTTTTGCCTTACAGATCTCTCGGCTCTTGATACCGCCGCATCTGCCGTTTTATCTGTCGGCTTTATCTACGTTGAGAGATACTTTCACGAGCGTAAACGCAATCTTGTTTGCCGTGTCGTTGCCGTCGTATGCTCTCATGAACGATTTCTTGTGCTTTTCGTTCTAAAAGACATTTTTTATTCTCCAGTTTTTTCATAAAAAAAGACGCATGGTTTCATTGAAATGCACCCCAAAAGTTGGACAGAAAAGAAAAACTTTTGGAGGTGCATTTTTTATGGCAAAAAAGGGACAAAGA
>CAKQRD010000014.1 GCA_934271275.1 uncultured Clostridia bacterium
GCTCACTCCCACGTTGTCTTTTTCGTTGATGATTATTTTACCGTTCATAATATATCCGTATCGCCGCTTAAAAGTTTCTTGACCGTAGCTTTAACCGCTTCCGCAAACCCCGCGTATTCAGTCAGGTTCTCTCCCCATACGCTTTCGTCCTGCATAAACTTTATCACGCACCCGCCGCTTACGAAATATCCGAGGTATTTTTCGTCGTCTTTTATCTCTATCGTTCTTGCGGGGAGTTCCGCATAATACTTCCCGTTCTCGCCTTTCTTCGCGACCTTATACGCCGCCATTATCGAAGCGAAGCCTTTGGTTAAGTTCTCCGGTACTTTTCCGTTCTTTTCGTAATAGTCCTTAAAGCTCGGCAGTACACGCGCTTTCCACTTATCTATCGAATTGAGCGCGATGCTCGTAAGTTCGTGATTAAGATACGGGTTTAAAAACCGTTCCTTAACGCTTTCCGCAAACTCCGTCGTAGCCGTTATATCGCTCGAAACAAACGGAATTATCTCCTTTTTTAAGGTATCGTTCACGAATTTAAGCAGTTTTTCGTCCGTCATACAGTCGTATACGGTATGTTTCCCCTGCCACAGCCCCGCGTAAACGAGGTTCGTGTGGCTGCCGTTTAAAACGCGTACCTTGCGCTTTTTGTAATATTTTACGTCGTCCGTCAGAACGACTTCTATATCGTGCTTTCCCGCCTTTATATATCTTTCTATCTCGCCCTTTTTCTCTATTGCCCATAGTCCGAACGGCTCGCCCACGGTCATAAGCGCGTCTTTTTTTCCGATAAGTTCGGTCAGGTGCTTTTCCGTTTTTTCGTCCTTGGGATAGCCCGATACTATTCTGTCTACCAACGTGTTGCAGTAATAGTTTTCTTCGTCGTTCCACTTTTTAAACTCTTCGGGAAGTTTCCAGAGTTCGATATACTTGTTCACGCAGTTTTTAAGTTCCTCGGCGTTATCGTCGATTAGCTCCGCGGGAAGAATATATGCCCCCGCCTTGCCCGCAAGATACCGTTCGTACAAAAACGCGGTCAGCTTCGCGGGGTAGGTCGCGTTCGCTATATCCGAAATCTCGTCCTTTTCGTCGAAGCGTATCCCCGCCTCGGTCGTGTTGGAGGTTATTATTTTAAGTTCTTCCTCTTTTGCGAGCGAAAAATATTTTTCGGGATTTTCGGACAAAGAAAACACGCTTTTTAAGGCGGTTATTTCCACCGCTTTTTCTTTTGCTTTACCTTCCGACACGCCGCGAAGAATAACGTGGTAACGGTTGTTTTGATTTACGAACTTTTCCAGACTCCCGCCCGCGCGCGGTTTTACTACGTTTACTTCGTACTCTCCGCCCTCGTTGTTCAGCGCGTCGAAATACGCGTCCGCAAACGTCCGCAAAAAATTCCCTTCTCCGAATTGCAATACTTTTATCATTTCGTTATATTTCCTCTACGGTATATTCTAAGGAATAATATCCGTTCGTCAAATTTACTTCAAACGGCTCTAAATCGAACGTGAACGCCGTTGCCGCGACTTCGTACTCTTTCAACAACGCGCGCTCGCCGTTCTCGTCCTTTATCTCCGCGGTTACAGCGTTTTATAAGCTTTTCACCGCGCACATATCACGCTTTTTTATATGAAGAAAAGACGTGCAACGCGACAATATAGCCGGCGCTACACGGTCTCTCTTTAACAAAAATTTCGGTTTATTAAATTTTCGACAAAAAATTATTCGCTTTTATCGTTTATTTTAACAAATCCTCTATGGGAATAATCGGCAGTTCGTTATCGTTCCCGCCGGGGCTTGCGGTAAGAACGTCTTCTTCGGCGCAAAAGATTATCTTACAATACGTTTTTTCATATTCTTTTTTCATTTCCGCAACTCCTTATATTACCGTAACACGATACGTTATATCCGCCGCAGTCTTGTTGACGACGAACGAATAACTCATAGTTCCGTTTTCGTATTCCGCGCTATACCCGTCGAAACCGCTAACGGAAGCAAGTTCTACGCTTTCCCATTCTCCCGCGGAATTTTTCTTTTCTACCTTTAACTTTCCGAGTTTTTTTATCCCCGTAACTTTTATCGCGTAATTTACTCCGTTTACGGACTCTGCCGTTGCTCCGCCGCCGAGAGTAAATTCCGCCGTACCGTATCGGGAAGCCTTTATCGTCGCTATATACTCGTCGAAAACTACCGTACCCGTCTGCGCCGTAACGCTCAAAGCGTTAGCAACCGAATCCCGATAAACTTTTTTGACGTTATCGCAAGAGGTCTGCCCCACCGAACCGTAAGGAAGAAGTATTGCGTTCACGGTTATTTTATCACCGACGGCAAACGTCGTATTCGCCGCCAACGTAAGCGAACCGCGATTGACGTACTTTCCTCCTCTTTTGATTCTGCCGTTATAAAAAGCAAGTCCCAAATCCGACGCCTTTCCGTTAACGGTTATAAAATGATTTTTGACTATCAGTCCGAAATTACCGCCCTCTCCGTTCGTCGTACCGTTATAATAGGTAAAATAACTGCCGTTTTTGTTCAGTTTATATAAAGTTCCGACGGAGGGCGTGCTTACAGAAATTTCTCTGTGGTTGCCGCTCGCGTCGAGATAGGCTGCCTTCTTGTAAGAATCGGTCGGGCGTCTCGGATCGAAACTGAATATACTGAAATCAGAATATTTAAGCGTAGTACTCTTCAGAAATTCTATTTCCACCGTATAATAAGTTCTCGACTCGTCGGTCTGCGGCATTTCCACGTGGCGATAGGTAAATTTATAATCGCCTTTTTTAGAAACGTACGAATAGGACATATCCGCGTAGGTTAAACCCGCCGAATAAATTTCCGAACTTTGATAAACGCCGAGGTCTGCCTCAGAAGACGAGAGCGACGCACCGTTAGACACCCCGTTAAGCGCGCCGACCGAGCTGTTCTGTATAAGGTCGTCGCTTCCGCTTTGCCCGTCGTTGCTCATTCCCCTGAAATCGGGAAGAATCCAAGCGCCCAAATCGTCTTTATTAAGATAGGTCGCGTAATACGGGGCAAGACAATTCGTTTCGGTTACGCCGGTAGACATATGATAATAAGAAATATAATAAGATATGGACGAAATTTGTTTAAGCGGGTATTTGCCCCAGTTCTGATAGACGTTCACTACCGAAAAGTCCAGCGTTTTTCCGCTTTTAAGACTTACGGGGAAAAGAGTATCTCCGTAAATTTTATCGTCGTAATCGTAAATCGGTTCTTCGTGTTCGTGCCCGAAGTTTTTCATTACCTCCAACCCCATAGGAAGCAGCAACCCGTTTTTATCCGTTATTGCCGCGCCTTCGAGCGGGTTCGTGGAATGGACGCTAAAAAACACTTCTCTGTCGTCAGGAGAGGTAACGGTTACGTTATCTATATATTTTCTGTCGGGATTATTATAAGCCGCGGTAAATCCGGAGCCCGCTATATTTATAACGTAGCAGCCCCTCAACCCGTCGTAACCGACAAAGCCTTGCCCGTCGCCGGAAACGATATCGCCGACGACGGAAACGTTATCCGCCGTAAGCGGGTTTTGTTCGATGGCGTTTGCGGCTCGCACACCCTCGAAATCGTGAGTTTCGTCGTTATACAGTCTGTTGCCGAAAGTAACCTCCGCTTTCGGGGACAACTCTCCGACGGAAACGATCTGTCGGAAATAATAGTAATCTCCGCTTTTTATAAGATAGAAAATAGAATTCTTTGTCGTGTTGATAAATGCCATGATTCCCGCGCCTTTTACGTCGAACGCGGCGTATTCGAAAGCGGAAGACCCGCAATTATAATGCGTTGCGCTTCCGATTGAATCTATTATATCGTTTCCGTTTTTAATTTCAAATTTGTTTACGCTCGAAACGGGAAACACCGCCTGAAAAGTGATCGACTTCACGGTTGATACCGCCTCGTCGTTCTGATTTAACAGCCTGTATACCTGATACGCTCTGTCCGAATAAACGTGATAGGTTTTATCGAGGTACAAATTATTGCCGAAGTTAAGATTCCTTACGTTTACCTGATAATAGTAGTAGCCTAATTTCGTAACGTTGACGTAAGGCGCGCAGGCGGCGGGGGTTTTCGTGTTCGTCACGCCGTTTACCGTCGGCCAGACGGACTCTATAATATCCGTGCTGTTTTTTGCGTAAGTTTCTTTGTTTTCCGCAGACAAAACGAACACGTCCGAATTAGTAAGATAATTTCCGCCGTTTTTGTTCGTAAACGCCGTAACGCAACGTGCGCCTGCCGTAACGAGTCCGTGCGTCAGACTCATCTTGCCGTTTTCTACGGTATAATTACTCTTATCTGCGTTATAGTATCCCCTTACGCCGTTTTCAAGCCCGTTTGCCAGAATAACCGTATCCGCCATGTCGGTTATTTCGCTCATATTATCGTCGTCCGGAAAATACGCGTTTGCGGCAACGCCGTAATTATATAAAGCCCTCAGCAGATTATCGAAATTATCGCCGTCGGTACCCATCGCCTTGTTTACGTAGCCGAAAACGCTAATCGTCAACCGGAAATCCGAACCTGCCGAAAAAACGTAACCTTTGTCAAGGTCTTTCGCCGCTATATTCGTTTTTTCTATATAATAACTGCCGTCGGTAACGGGCATAACGGTTGCCGTCTCGCCGTCTGTTTTAAAAACCGTGCCTCCGACGTTTCCGCTCATATACAGCCTGATCGTAACCGTGGATTCGAGAAGAAGCGAAATTCCGTTTAAGGTTATCCCGCTCGGAAGCGTCCCGCTTTTTTCTATCGGATAAGAAGAAATATCGTCGTCCGCGGCGACGACTTCGCCTACGGCGACGCCGCCGAAATAATTTTTTGCGGAGGAACAATAAACGTCGAGCGCGTCTACAAGATTTTTAAGCGCGCCGTCGAATTTGTTTTTTGCCGCGTCAACGTAGTCTTTTACGCTTATCGATTGAGAAACGTCTTCGTTTTCGCCTATGGAAATCGTTACTTTTTTGTCGTAATCTTTTGCGGCGACCGCGTAGGAATAAACGCGATACTCTCCGCCGTCCGTATATTCGGTTGCCTCGGTTTTATTCCCCTCAAACGTAAAGAATACCTTTGCGCCGACAGCCGTTTTTACGTAAAAATTAAGAGCAACGTCTCCGTTCAGACTTATGGAAACGCTTTTTATTTCGCTGTCGTTGCGATACTCTGCCACGGCGGTTTTATCCGCGCCGAAATCGTAAACGGTTTCTGCTGTTATAACCTTATTATCTATCGTCCAGCAACCCGTAAAACCCTCTTTTGCGGGTATCGGGGGCAACGCTCCTATTGCCGCACCATCGGTAACCGTTTTCGTCACCTTTTCGTAAAACCTGAAATCCTTTACGAAAACGTTTCCCTCTCCCGATAAAAGTTGAAATATAAAATATCCTCTGTCGCTTAAAGGCGCGGAATATTCGTAAATATACCCGACGTACTCGGGATTATTTATCTTCGTTGCGGTAAAAAACCAGTTATACCTCGGCATTTCGGTGCCGAATTGCATACGAACTTCGCCGTCCGTTTTTATCTTTAATTCTACTATATAAGTCGTTCCCTCTACCACATTGTATTTGTTTACGCCCGCTCTGTAATTTATCGTTCCGTCGCCTACCGCACGAGTCATTTTCATCGCACCGCTTTCGTAAACGGGATCGCCCCTCCAACTGCTTGAGAAGTCAACCAGATCGTCTTCACCCTCACCGGTTAAAAAAGTTATAGTATAACTTTCCCCGACGGCGTTTGCTTGCCATACGTCGATAACCGCAACGGCAGCCGCCATAAACGCGCACGCAAGAGTTATAAGTATGACGATTGCCGCGCTTTTTCTTTCTCTCGTCATTTTTCGCATCCTCCTATATTTTTAATTAAATTCAAAAACCAAAGTTAAGTGCGGTTGCGCGCCCGTTTTTTCATCGAGCGGCATATACATAACGTCCTTCATAAACTCGTTCCATTTTTTAACGACGTCGCTTTCGGATTGAATTTTCGCGGCGTATTCAACGCCTTTTTCGCACTCGTAATAACCGAAAAGCGTATCCCCGTCCAGCCATATCGAATAATTTTTTATCCCCGCGCTGTTTAATACGTCCTTCATCTCACGCCAAATTTCGTTATGTCTTTTAATATATTCTTCCTTTTTTCCGTCGTAAAGTTTTGCTTTCCACGCGTATTTTTCCATTTTTTCCGTTACTCCTCTACGGTATATTCTAAGGAATAATATCCGTTCGTCAAATTTACTTCAAACGGCTCTAAATCGAACGTGAACGCCGTTGCCGCGACTTCGTACTCTTTCAACAACGCGCGCTCGCCGTTCTCGTCCTTTATCTCTGCGGTTACGCGGTAGCTTCTCCCTGTTTCCGCACCCGTTATAACCGGTTCGCATAAAAACTTTCCGCCATATACCACACCGACCTTTTTATCGAAGCATATCGTTTTTTGAAAGCTCTCTTTAAGCGCGTAAAACGCCTGCTTTGCGTACCCGTAAAAATCTATCGGCGGTTTTAAGTAACTTCCGTCGTTCGCCCCGCCCGAAAGACAGCACCACATAAGTCCGTCCGCGCCGAGATAGCGCATATACTTTACCGTATTATACGCGCATAACGCCTGATACGCCTGGCTTAACTTAAAATTCAGTCCGTCGTACGCTGCGCCGAACGCGCGTTTTTCATCCGCAAGTTCGTAAGAATCCGTTTTGACGTACTCCTTACACTCCGGCGTGGTATCGTCCTGTCTGCCGATAACCGCGAACTCCGAAATTATATACGCGTGCTTTTTGCTGTTAAGCAGCGCGGGCTGTGATTTCCAGTCCTGTTTTCTGAACGTATCCCAGCGATTGCCGTACCCTAAAAGTATCTCGTAGTTATGCGAACTTCTCACCACGCTCTCGTCGCGCCAGCCGTACGAACTTTCCATAGCGTTGAAATCCTGATCCGCTTTTCCGTCGTCCTGATAGTAAAAACCCTCGTTCCCGTATAATCCCCCGCCGTAGTAGAGGTGCGACACGGGGCAGATAAGCCGCGTATCGTCAGCAGCCTTTACCTTCGTCACGAACTCGTCGTATAATTTGTCGAGCACCGTGCGGGAGGAATGAAATTCGTTGGAGCCTTCCCACGTTATTATGCTCGGGCGGTTTATCACCTCGCGCATTTCCCGAACGTACTCTTCGCCAGCTGGCCAGCCTCTGTTTACGTCCGTTGTTTCCGCGGAGTCTATCAGCCGCGTGGTCCAGATATTCATAAGTCCCAGTCTGTCGCACACCTCCGCATAGCGCGGATCGTTGCCGCCGTAACCCAAAAAATGGAATCTCGCTACGTTTCCGTTCATCGCCTTGGTTAAAAGCGTTTCTTCCACGATTTCTTCGGTCGTAGGGCAAACGTGACTCGATACTATGTTTTCGTAAGGCGGCAAAAACTGCATCCACAGCGCGCCGTTAAGGAGTATCCTTTTCCCGTTTAAGAGTATTTCCCCGTCCTTTTGTTCTATCGTGCGGAACCCCGTTTCCGTAACCTCGTCGTCTACGGGCGTTCCGTCTTTAACCATCTCTGCACGGACTATATACAACGCGGGGTTATCCGTATCCCACGCTTCCGCCTCGAATTCGAGTTCCTTCTTTAACTTCTCTTCCGCTTCTCCCGCGTAGATCGGGGTTTCTTTCCCGTCGGGGGATTTTGAAAGATATACGTTTATCTTTAAGTCCTTTTCCGAGTTTAATATATCGAACGATACTTCCGCCTTTACCCTTCCGTTTTTGACCTCGCGGGTTTTTACGACGAGGTTTTCTATCGCCGCGCCGCGGTAAAAGTCTATATACACGTCGCGGACGAGCCACGCGATATACGGATCTTTGTTCCTGTGCCAGGAATAGTTTACTTCGGGCGCGCGCGGGAATACGAGAAGTTTTAGTTCGTTTTCGCCGATTTTAAGAAATTCCGTTATATCCGCTCTTTGCGCGGTGAAATTCTCCGTTTTTATCGCAAGTTTTCCGTTTACGTATACCTCGCCCGAGGGATCGAGCGAACCGACGTTAAGTACCGCTCTCCCTTTCTCGTAACAAAACGTTTTTGTCAGTTCTATTACTCTGTCCTTATTCCGTTCTCCGCCGAGTTTGTACGGGAGCGTTACCGTTTCGGGATTCGTCTTTTCCGAATTTTTTCCCTTTGCTTTTACGAAAAAGTCGGTTATCTCTTTCCCGTCCGCGGTTATTCTTTCGGGCGTAAACCGCCACTCGCCCGCGGGGTGCATTCCGCCCGAAACGAACAAAGTGTCGGGACAGACTTTGTTAGTCTGCTCGAACTCTCCCGCTTCTTTACCGTTATATATCACCTTATATTTGTCGCACGAAAATACTATTTTTACGGAGTTGGTTTCTTTGCCGACAAATTCGCCTATTTTGAAATCCCTGTGGTGATACGGATCGGGTACGCCTACCCTCGCGTATATCTCGCCGTTTCTGTAGATCTGGAGTTTTATTACCTCCGTAACGCCTTTGCGCAGTTCTATTATCCTGCCCGTGTCCGTCGTAAGCGGCTTGTCCTTTTTCGCCGCCTTTTCTTCTATGACAAAATCCTTATCGACTCGGAAAGAAAACTCCAAAGAACTAAACTTTTTTGCCGAAAACTCGAACTTCGCGCAAGGTACGGGCGGGATTATCCCGTCCGTTAAAACGAGCGTGCCGCGTTCTTCTTTTACGGTCTGATAGAACTGCCAGCCCTCGTAACTTTGCGGCTTTTCGTAGGTTCTTAACGTCGCTTCTTTTACTTCTATCCGTTTTCTTACCTTATGCGGCACGGCGTAGTTGACTTTTTTAAGTCCCGCTTCCGTTTCTTCGGGCGTTAGAACCTTTTTCGTTTTCCCGTTCTTTTTTTCGAGGTACGCGGAATACTTGCTTAAAAATTCTATCTTTTCTTCGTCCGATAATCCCGTCCCGTCAGCAGCGGAAAAATCCCCGTTTTGCCCCGTATATCTTTCGTCTATCTTAAAAAATTCGTAAAACTTGCTTCGCATTTTCTCAAAAATTTATAATATTATTTCCGCTATTTCTCGTTTGTAATTTTCCGTCGTATCGTAAGAAATACGTTTGCCGTCATCGGAAAAACGCGCATGCAGATCGCATCGTATATCTATATCCTTTACGGGAGCAGAAAAAACCTTAAATAATTCCTTCGATTGTTTTTTTCCAAAATCATAATAATAAACAGATCTCATATCGTCATACGGATAACCGTCGCCTATAAAACTCTTTCTGTCGGGAGCATAATTACAATGAATATCGTTGTGATCGCATAAAGGATCGTTTAATCGGTATTTTTCTCCCGTTACGACGTTAAAAAAGTAAACTCCCCATTCAGGCAAACCCGAATAAATCATCAGATTTTCGTCGTCTTTCCATGAATAGTGAGAATTAACGCTGAATTTCGTCAACTGTTTTATTTCGCCTTTCATATCGATAACGGCAAGAACGGTAGCCCACATTCCGCCACACTCGGGGAAATTTCGCAACAAGAACACGCACTTAGTTCCGGAAGGATTGAACGTTATGTGGTTTACGACAAGTTTTTTATCCGTAAACGGCTTTTCCTCAAAAACTCTTCGCATTTTCTCATAAGACGCAAGCAAAGTTTTTTCTTTCGTTTTTAAGTCAATCAAAAAAATACCGTCGTTTTCGGGAGCGTTTTTATCCGCAAAAGGATCGGGAATATTGCAATAACCGTATCCTTTACGGAAATCGTAAATTCTGCCGAAATTGACGGAAACGGCTTTCCTCGCGTTCAAACTTATCGTAGCAAACGGACAGTCATATCGTTCCGTCTCTCTTCCGTCGATATCGATAATTCTCGATATATATTTATCTCCGTCGAAATCGTTAGCGATAATAGATTTCCCGGGGGAAAACCAGCGAAGCATTGCTCCTTGCTGAAAATTCCACGCAAGCGTTTCCGTTATTTTGTAAAATTTTCTGTTTTCCACAAAACCAAGTTCTGCAACGTCCCCCGCAACGGGAAGACGATCGCAAAACCGAACCCTATGCGTCAGATGCCGTTCGCAGGACGTATCGTAAGGCTGCAGATCGTAGTATCCGAAAAAATATTGAAATTTATCTTCAGGCGTTAATATACGTTTTTCCATAAAATTTTTCTCAGTTATTATTTTATAATCTCCGTTCCCTTCGGCACGCGGACGCCGACTCCGCTTTTATCGGCTTTTATTTCGATTATACCGTTCGGTACGGGGATTTCGGCATCGATGAATTTCAGATTGCCGAGTTTTGGATTGACGGAAATCTTTTTAAAGCCCGCCTCGAGATTTTTTAACCCTACCGTTTCTTCTATAAAAAACGGCACGACTCCGCTCGACCAGCCGTGACACAGGCTGTGACGCAAGCCTTTATAACAAAATCTTCCGTAATCGGCGTGCAGGTCCTTTTTTTCGGGATCGGGAATCTCGTCTATTCTGCCGCTCCCGTCAAGCCACGAAATATCGAAGTCTTCCCAAAAGGTAGTTGCCCCGCGGGACAACATTCCGCCGTAGTACTCCTTTATAATTTCATTCGTTCGATCGTTACCCGTCGCAGACAACGCCTTTAATATGAAATAAGACGTAAAAGTGGAAAACCCGCTTGCGCCGCCCCTTTCGAGCAACGCTTTTTGTCTGTCCGTCGTCGTTCCGCAAAAAAACTGAAACGCCGCGATTTGCTTTGCCGCGGTTTTTTCCGTAAGATACCTGCTTAACTTTCGGTTAAGGGAAGTAATCGTCGCGCCGTCCGCCGCGCTGCCCGCACACTCTTTCAGTTTTTGCGCCGCGTATAAAATAAGAAGTGCCGTTCCGCTTACGGCGTCTTTCGTGCCGTCCGTCGGCCAGTCGAGGAAAAATTCGTGCATACCGAGTTTTTTGCCCGTTTTACCGAAGTTCATCTCCCCGTCTTTTTCCGTACACGCGTCGAGTTCTTTTAAGATCGCGTTCATTTTGCCAAGATTTTCCGCAAAATACGCCGAGTTTCCCGAAAGTTTGTAATAAGCGCAAACGTTAATCACCCACCACGCGTCGTAAGAAGGTATGTTGTTCATCCAAAAACCGTTCGGAGTCGTGTCCCTGACTAAATTCAGAGAACGACGTATATGTTCGGTTTCCCCGAAAGAGTAAAAGGCGGTTTTGATTTCCGAATACATATCTCCCGACCAAACGAGGCGATCCCTTTTTATCCCGTCCAGAAAATATCCGTCCTGCATATTGAGCGCGCATGTATAAACAGCCGTTTTCAGAATTTCGTTTATAAGTTTATCGTCGGTTACGATTTTACCTTTTCGTTCCGTTACGGGCAAAGAACAAACGCCCGTCACGCTTTTTAACCCGATTTCCGCGCCCTCTCCGAGAAGTTCTATTTTTACGAAACGGAACCCCGTACGCCCGTATTCGAGCGCGGACATGTTTGAAACGGGAACAACGAAATCGCGCGGCGAATGGTGATTCGTCGCGCCCTTTTCCCCGATTTCGGATAACGTTTCGGATACGGACTCGCCGAAAACGAGCCTTACGTTTGCCGTAATACCCTTAACGAGCCTCGTTACAAGTCTTATTCCGCCGCAAATTTCACGTCCGAAGTCGAGAACGAGCCACGCTCTTTCACTCTCCGAATTTTTAAGTTCGGCAAGGGAGGAGTCGTCGAACGACGCGACGATATCTTTGTTTTTTAAAAGATTATCCACGCCGTTTACCGTTCCGTTTACGGCTATAATTCTTTCAGGATAGACGAATTCCGTTTTGTTATACATTTTACCTCCGCGCCTTTCGCTTAAAAATCCGAGCCGTCACTTACTTTCTATTTCGACCACGCAACTTTGTCTTCTGGATTTTTCCGCCGCAAACACGCAAAGATGCCCGTTTACGGAATCGGACAGCGATGTTATGGATATGGAACTTCTGTCGCCGTTAAGATATGCGAGCAGGTCGTGCATAATGGCAAAATCGCCGCCGTTATGCCCGCCGAACTCGGCTTTGTTTACGGGCGACACGTCGTATTCTTTGACTTCGCCGCCGAAAAATTGCTTTGAATATTTTCTTAAAAGGAATTTATCCTCGTTAAGTTTGCCCTCTATTTCGCCTTTCGTGCCGACTATGTGCAGGTATCTTCCCGCAACGGTCGTTCCGCCGACCAGATCGAACGTTCCGCAAGAACCGTTTTCAAAATCGACTATCACGTTCTGACGGTCTATAAGGTCGCCGCCTGCCGTATACGCGCAACGACCGTAGACGTCTTTTTTCAAAAATTCCCTTTTTTCTTCGGTCGTGATATCTTCGAGCGGCTTATTGAGCCTGTCCCAGACGAGAAAAGGCATTACGTTAAGCCTTAAATACTGCTCCGTAGCGGAATACGGACATTCGCCGTCGTGCTTGCATTTATAACAAAAATCCGCCGCGCCTTCAGGGGCGTTTTCGGGAATAAACTGCGAACGGCTGCCGAAACTCGCCACTTTTTTGGGCGCGGTAACGCCGTTAAGCCAGCACATCAGGTCAAGGTCGTGGCAAGACTTCGCAAGTAAAAAACCCGAACCGCATTTTTCTTCGCTGTTCCATTTGCCGCGGACGTAAGAGGTGAGATAGTGAGAAATGCAAACGTGTTCGTTCATTTCTATCGTCATTATTTTACCTATTTCGCCTGCGTTTATAAGTTCTTTTATCTTTTTATAGAACGGCGCGTAACGCAAAACGTGACACACGAAGATGCGAAGCCCTTTCTTTTCCGCAAGACGTTGAATATCGCGCAGTTCCTCCTCGTTCGGCACTATCGGTTTTTCGAGAAGAACGTCGTAACCGGCGTTTAATATCTTCATCGTCGTTTCGTAATGACATTGATCCATCGTCGTGTTTATTACGAAATCACACTTAACTCCGCTTGCGGCAAACTCGTCGAAACTGCGGAACAATCTGTCATCGGAAAGGCGATATTTTTCTTTTGCTTCGTGTAACTTAAAGTCGTTGGGATCGATAACCGCCGCTACGCCGAACTCTTCCGGACAATCGAGCGAATAACTCGCGTACACCTGTCCTCTGTTGCCGTATCCCACGATAGCCGCGTACTTTTTTTTCTTTTCCATATCTGAAACTCCGTATCCGGTAAATTTAATTTTATAATTTCATTCCGGCGGCAAATTCTCCGCCCTTAAAGTTCTTCATGCTTATAGCCGAGGTTATTACGAGCGGAACGCACGAAATAACGTACATCGCGTACATAGAACCTTTTTCTTTCAACTGATTGAACGTTTCCTGCTGACTCAACATAATCGGCATCAAGGTCATTTTGTTGCCGAGAATAAGGCTCGGCCACAAATAATCGTTATAATAAGAGCCGAACACGCCGACGAAGTGAAACAACAATATCGCTTTTGCAAGCGGAATCGTTATGTGAAAATATATCTGGAAGTCGTTTGCGCCTTCTATCTGCGCGCTTTCGTAAATAGACTTCGGTTGCTGACCGAAAAACGTTCTGAATAAAAACAACGCGCCTACCTGTCCTCCCGCAAAGATCGGAAGCAAATACCCGAAATACGTTTCTCCGAGATGCAAAGTGTTCTTTACGAACGGAACGAGTATCGGCATACCCATTATGGAAGGAAGAAGCATAACGGATAAAAACATCATAAAGAGAAACTCTTTAAAGTAAAAATCCTTGTAAGCGAATATATATGCAAGCAACGAACCGAGAAGGCAATTAACGAACGCTCCCACGAGCGACAAGCAGATGCTGCTTATAAAAGAATCTTTTATCGCCGTCCACGCGTGATAAAAGTTCTGCGCGACGTTTTTCCACAGCGTAGCCGCTACGGGGAAAGCGAAGATGTTCGATATTATTTCTTCCTGCCCCTTTAACGAGTTCAACAAGGTTATAAAAAGCGAAAGAAAGGAAAACAGCGTGGCAAGAATAACTACGACGCTTATAACGATTTGAAAATCCAATCTGTAATAGGATCTTTTAATTTTCGTTTTCATTTTCGTCAATCCTCCAGACTCTTTTTTTGTTTCCTTAAATTAAGGTAAGTCGCAAAAAACAACAGCACGAAAATAACCGTGGCATACGCGGAGGCAAGCCCGTAATCGCCCGCAACCATTTTCTGATACATTATGTGTATGGGCGTATGCGTTTCCGCCTGTCCGCCCGTAACCATATACGTTCTCGCGAAGTTTTGCAGCGAGTGAATAAACGAAGTTATGAAAACGTATTTAAGTTGCGGTACTATAAGCGGAATATCTATACTGAAAAATCTTCTCCATATCCCTATTCCTTCGAGTTCCGCCGCCTCGTAATAACTTGACGATATATTCATCATGCCGCCGTAAAAAATCAGGTAAGCGCCGACGAACGGGAAGCCTATCATAAGCACCGCCCACCTTGCGTAAGCCGTTTGACCGAGAAAATCGACGGGAGTGCCGTTGAATACCTTTATTACGTAGTTAAGAACGCCGTCGCCGCCGTAAATTCCCGTTCGCCAGATCAAAAGTCCCGCTACCGAAGGAACGACGCCGGTTATGAATAAAAGCGTTCTTACCGCGTTGGAAAGCCCTTTCCATTTCATAACGGTCAGAAAGAACGCGAAAAGAAGCGGCGGGACCAACGCGACGACAAGGTCGAAAATAAGGAACAGAAACATGTTCCCGAACGCCTCGCCCGCAAGCGCAGAACCGAAAACCTCTTTGTAATTAGCAAAATTATTCCATATCATAGTCGGGTTTTTGAGCGTATAATCAAAAAACGACAAACCTATGGAAGCAATCGCCTCGTAATAACAGAACGTTATAAGAAGAACGAGCGACGGTACGAGGGCAAGATAAATATATTTCTGCCGCCATATTTTCTTTACGACTTTTAACGCCTGTTCTTCTTTACGTTTACCGACTATCGCCCCCAAAACGGCGGAAACAATCGCTGCGGCTATCGCCGCGCAGATTCCGAAAGTCATAAACCCGCGGAATATTCCTTCGTTCTTTTTAAGAGCAGCGTTCGTATGCGCAAGAATCGTTTTTTCGGATTGCCCGGTCTGATTTACGTTTCTGTAAATATAATAAACGTCGTTTGCCGAAGCACCCTGAACGAGTTTTGCGATATTAAAGTCGAGATTAAAAGTATAATCGATTTTTCCGCTTGCGAAATTAACTCTCGTTACCGCGGAAGAACTTTCGTGAAGAACGTAGCCGACTTCGGTTTTTTTATCGTAGTAAACCGCGGCGTTAATCGCGGGCGAACTGTCGAAAACCAAGCCCTTTACGTAGTTGCATGCCATATCCTCCCCTATTTCGAGAGAGTCTATATCCGAAGTATCGAAATAGTAAAGATACACGCCCCTGTCCGCAACGTAAAATCTGTTGTCTTTTTCCGCAAACGCGCCGCCCCTCGAAGAAACGCCGTAAAGCCCGAAAGAAATATACTTGTTCGCGTCGAGAGTATCTACGTGATAGTTTTTGCCTTTGCTCGAATCGTATATTACGTCCGAAAAATCGGTAGCGAGCCTTATAAACCCGCCGTCGTAAAGGATATACAGGTATTCTCCGTCCGAATCGAAACAATCTATGCCTGCGGACATCTGCACCGCGCGAAGTTTATACCCGTCGTCATCGTCCGGCGAGCAATCGTAAAGAACCGTTCTGCAAAGCGTTCCCGCCGCTATATCGTCTGCGGCGTAACGCATGATTTCCGCCACCTGATTCCCCGTACACGCAACGTAAAAATATCCGTCCCGTTCCAAAAAGAAAGTGTTGTCGATATTGCCCGAAAATTTTACGCAATCGAGAATTTTTACGCCGTCTTTGCCGTCCTCGGCTTTAAATAACCAGGAAACGCCTTCCGAATCCGTATCGGATACTATTCCCCAGATAAAGTCGCCGCCGTCCGCTTTGTAAACCTTGCGGAGAACCCCGTTTTCAAATCCCGCCGCCGCTTTTACCAAAGATACTGCGTTCGTTTCGTATTCGGTTGCGCCGTTGCTGCCCGTGCGCACCATAGTTCCGTCCGAAGTCGCGTACAGCCACTCCCCGTTTTCGTAGGAAATTACGTCGATAACGTTACCGCTTTTTGCTTCTATTCGCTCGGAACGCGGAATACAGCATATCATTGCGACGGTCAGAATAACCGCCGCAATGAATATCGCTATCGTGATTATCAGCGCGTTTTTTGCTTTTCCCCTGCCTTTTTTAAGCATGCGGGAATCGCCTTGTATTTCGTTCAAGTCCAAAGTCCTCCGTCCCTGTTAAAACCGCCTCAGTCGTTTACCTCGTGTTTCGTTCCGTGTCCCGGATCTTTATAGCAGGTAATGCTCCAACCGTTCTGCGTCGCATACTTAACCCACCCGTCGTAGAGAGTAGAAGCCCACGTCGAAGTAAGGTTATCCGCATCTATCTTATCTTTTCCGACGCCTACGAGATAGTTCTGATAAATTTTTACCTTGGTATCCGCAACGTCCTGCCCGCCGATGGAAACTACCATGTTGCGTATAAATTCGTTGCTGTCCACAAGCCCCGTGAACGTGACCTTATCCGTCTGGAAAAACTCTCTCCACGCTTCCGGAACTTTAACGTATTTTTGTTTTACGAGCGTCAGTCCCTTCGGGGTGTAGTTCGTATCTTTAAGCGCGTCGTAATATATCGATTGTCCGTAAGGCGACATAACGAATTTCATAAAGTCGAGGTTAAGCGCGTCCTGCGCCGCGTCGTGGTCGATTATCGAAAGGTATCCGCCGTTGCCGCCGACGTCTCTTACGATAGTGCCTTCGGGAATATAATTTCCTTCGCTTACCATGGCGGGATAATCGAAGAAATCCGTTTCTATTTTATCGCTCTTTAAAAATTCCAGCCCGGAACCGACGTAATCGAGAACGATTTGCGGAGATTCTTTCCCGCTGCTCTGCGTCTGAAATTCGTTTCTCAAATCTTCCATAGAAGCCTGTTTTGCGTTCACCGCGTCGAAATACGGGCTCATTTTGCCGAGTTGACCTACGAATTCTTTAAACTTCGCGCTTTTAGGTCCGATATACTTATCGGATTTTTCGTAAAGAATTTTATTGAAAAGTTTAGTTACGTCCACGCCGTAGTTTATATCGTTTTCGGGGTTTTCGGAAGCGGGATCGTAAACGTAACCGCTTTTATCGTTAGCCATAATTCCGTCGTATTCGTTGCGGAAATAGTAATCGCCGTACACGCGCAACAACCACGAAAAACTGTATTCGTTTATTCCTTCCTGATTGATGGAAACGCCGAGCGGATTTTTGTACCCCGCTTTCTGCATATAATCGCAAAGGCTGATAAGGTCGTCCCACGTTACGGGGTTTTCCGCCTTTCCTTCTTCGTTGAGATAACCGAGTTCCGCCGCCGCGTCGAGCGCGGTTTTGTTTACGAACCACGCCGTAAGAAGATTTTCGGAATTCATTATATAAGTGCTGGTATTAGTCCCCGATTTATCGGTGATATACGCGTCCTCTTCTATAACGCTGCTCCACGATTTATTTCCCGCATAGCCGTTCTTTCCGTTTATATAGGGATACATATTAAGACAGTATTTGCCGATAAGGTTGGTAACGATATTGCCCTGGACTATATCCCAGTCCGTATTTTTGTTTGTAATTTCGTATTTGAGCGCGTCTTTATACGTGCCGGACGAATATTTTTTGTTAAGCACCACCGCTACCGCGCCGCCGTGAAGCCTCGAATACTCGTTCGCTAGCGCTTGCCAACCCGCTTCCGAACCCGCAAACACGATAACCACGTCTATCTTGCCGGAACGCTGTTCTATCTTATCTTTTACGGGATAATACGCCTTGTTGAAACCTTCGCCGAGGTCGAGCGGATCTACCGAAATCGCGTTTCCGATATCTCCGCCGGGGTTAGGCTCCGGCGGAGCGTCGTTCAAACCGCAACCCGTAAAGGCGCAAGAAAAAACCGAAACCGCAGCCAAAGCCAAACATAATAATTTCTTTTTCATTGCCATAATCTCCTGTATGTTTTTATGACGGATAATCCGTAAAATTATTCCGCGACTATTTTAAACGTTCTTCCTGCGGCGTTTTGCGCGAACACGAAAGTATAGGTCAGTTTTTCGTTTTCGCAAAGAACGCCGTAACCGTCGTAGCCGAGCGCGGTTGCAAAATTATAAGCAACCCATTCGCCGTTCACTTTTTCGTAAATCTTCGGAACGCCGAGCTTATCGAAGCCCTGAACTTTGACCGCGTAATTCACGCTTTTATCGTCCGCCGAAACTCCGCCCTTTATCGTAAATTCCGCGGTATTTCCGCTTGCGACGACGGTGGGAATCCACGTATCGCCGCCTACCGTACCGACCGCCGCAGTAATCTTTGCCGCGTCGGTCACGCTGTCCTTATAAACGTTTATCACGTTTTGACAGTCGCTTTGACCTATCGTGCCGAAGGGAAGAAGAATCAGATCCACTCTTATCGTATCGCCTTTTTTGAACGTAACGGAAGAGTCGAGCGTAAGACTGCCGTAGTTTAAGTCGCCGAAAACGGGATTAGTTCTGTAATCGTTCAAAAAAGCAAGTCCCGTATCCGATTCTTTGCCGTCCACCGTGATTTTGTAATCCTTTACGATACAACCGAAGTTGCCCGTTTCGTTCGTGTTCGGCGCACCGGGAACGTTGAGCGCGCTCGGTAAACCGTAATAAGCAAAATACGAACCTTTTTCGTGCAATTTATAAATTTCGCCGCCCGTCTTGGATTTGGGGTTGGTTATTTCCACGTGTTCGCCGTTCTCGTCGAGATAAGCGGACTTTTCGTACCTGCCCTTTCTCCCGTCGAAGCCTATTATGCTGAACGCTTCGTTATCTATTTCGGTATCGCGAAGGAAAGTAAACTCTATCGTGTAATACGTTCTCGATTCGTCGTTCTGCGGCATTTCCACGTGGCGCATCGTATAAACGTAATTACCGTCGTCCGACAGGTAAGAATAATCGATATCCGCGTAAGTAAGCCCCGAATACGCTATATCGGAACTTTGATAATTGCCCATAGAAAGCCCGTAATTATCCGTCGGCGCGTACAGCGTGCCTACCGAATTATACTGCGGATCGCCCGTTTGCTTTTCTACGTCCGCCCACAAGTCCGCGCTACAACCGCGGAAATCGGGGAGAACCCACGCGTATCCGAAAGAACCGCCCGCAGAAGCCGAATAATACGGCGCGATACAGTTCGTTTCGCTCACCCCCGTGGAAAGGTGATAATAGGAAATAAAATACTCTATCGAAGAAAGTTGTTTAAGGTCGAAATTACCCCATTTCTGATACGCGTTGACAACGGTGAACTCGTACTCTTTGCCCGCCTTTATCGTAAGCGGCAGAATAGTTTCGCCGTAAATCGCGTCCGAAGGATTGTAAACAGGCTCTTCCTTTTCGTGACCGAAGTTTTTGCCGACTTGCAGCGGAACGGGAACGAGAGCCTCCGTTTCGTCAACGAGCGCCGCGCCTTCGAGCGGATAGTTAGTCTTTACCGATAAAAAAATCGTTCTGTCGTCCGTAACGCCCGTAAGCCTTACGTTCTCGAAATACTTTTTCTGCTGCGCTTTGAAATAAGACTCGTTAAAGCCCTGCCCGTCTATACGGAATTCGTATGCGCCGGTAGAATGATTATACCCCGAAAAAGCCGCGCCGTCTTTTGCCGTTACCGCAAAGTTCTCGGCGGTAAGCGGATTTTCTTCTTCTTTCGCCGCTTTTTTCAGCCCGTCGAAAGAGTGCGTTTCGTCGGTATAAAGCCTGTTGGCAAAACTCGCTTCTTCGCCCGCGCTTACTCCTTCGAGAGAAATATACTGACGAATTACGTAATACTTCTTGCTCACCGAAACGGATACTTTGGTGGTTTGTCCCGCGGCGATTATGCCGACGACGCCCGCTTCCGCAATATCCATTCCCAGATAAGAGAGGTTTTCGTAAACGTAATCGCCGTTTTCGAGCGAAGATATAACGTTTCCTCCGTCCGAAAGTTCTAACTTCGCCACGCGGGACTTGTTAAGTTTAAGTTCAAAACCGAATTCGGTAACGTATCTGCTTCCGCTGCTTGCGATTATGCGGAATTGCTGGTAATTTCTGTCCGAGTAGGTATGATACGCCTTTTCGAGATAAAGCGGCACCGTTTCGCCAAAACCCATATCCCGCACGAAAGTAGAATAGTAATAATATCCGAGTTTGGTCGTATTGATTCTCGCGTCCGAAGAAGCGTTGCTTGCGTAACTTTCCTTGCCGTTAAACACTACGTAAGAATCCAGCGTGTTAAAAAGGTATTCCGCGCCGCTTTTAGACAACAACCCGGAAACGAGTTTTTTGCCCGTCAACGCGTGCGTAAGCTTTACGTTGCGATTTTCCACGACGTAAGCCGTTCTGTCGTTGTTCGTATAGTACGCCTGAACTCCGTTAGCAAGCCCGTTAGCCGTAAGAACGGTATCGGAAAGCGTCGTCTGCCCCGAAAGGTCTATCACTTTTTCTTCCGTTTTTCCGCCCGGTTCAGGCTTGGGCGAAGGTTTGTTTTCGCCGCAAGCCGTAAAACCGAAAGCTAACGTAATCGCAAGTAGTATTGCCGCTATTTTTTTCATTTATCTCTCCGAATATTTTTATTAAACTTTTACCGACTTAACGTATTCGACGGTAAGCGTTTCGCAACCCTCCAGATCTATTCTGAATCCTTTTATCACGCTATACGAAAAATCTTTCGCCGCGGCGCCGTTTACCGTATAGGCAAGGTTATATCTCATTATAACGTAACCCTCTTCGTCGGGTTCGCTCACAGTCCAACCCTGCGTAGTTACCCCGCGATAGAACGTATTTGCCTGACCGTAATTCGTGCTTTCGCCTGCCGCTCCTTCCAAGGTGTACGTTCCGAAAAGGTAAATATCCACTCTCGCTTTAAGAACGTCCGTCTTTGCCTTTATCTCTATGCAGTTTGTTCCGTTAAGGTCTAAATTAAGTCCTTTCTGGTGAATATACGTTGTTTTACCCGTCAGGGTAACCGTTCCGTCTTCGTTAAGCGTTTTGCCCGTTACGGTTCCGCCCGCGAACTTGCTTATCATCGCGCCGTTAAAATAAAGGTAATCGGAAGTTTTGATATAAAGTTTCGTATCCTCGGTTATCGCGGTGTTTGCAATATCGAAAGCGTCGGTTAATGCCGCGTCCGTATAATATCCTACGATTTGTCTGCCCGTAGAAACGACTTCGTCCGCAACCTTCGGGGCGTAAGCGCCTTCTTTAACCGTTTCGGTCTGTTTTACCGTACTGCCGAGATAATACGTTACCGTACAGTCTTTAGCGGGTGTTTCTATCGTAAACGATTTTGCATACGCTATGGTTGCGCTGCCCGTGGTCGCTCCGCTCGTAATTCCGCCTATCTGGAATCGGAACGCCTCTACCTCGTTGTAGTAGAAATCGAGTGCGGAGGTGCTGTTATTTGCATAAGCAAGATTATATCTTATTATAACGTATCCGTCTTTATCGGGCTCGCCGACGGTCGCGCCGAAAGTTGCATCTCCGCGATAACGATTTTGTGCGTTTGAAGTGCCGGCAACTCCGTCCTTAACGTAAGAACCTCTTATCTGTATATCGAATCTGCTGATATTTTCTAATTTTACCTTGACTTCTATGCCGTTCGCGCCGTTAAGTTTGATTTTTTGGCTGACGAGACTAAGAAGCGAATCCGCTGTTCCTGTCATCGTCACGGTACCGTCTTCGTTAAGAGTTTTTGTCGAACCTGCGGGTGTAAAACCGTTTATCGCTTCTCCCTCGAAGAAAACGCCGTTTACCGATTTGACGTGAGCGATTTCCAAAGAATACTCGTCGCTGCCCGCGAAATCTATCCTTATGCCTTTTATCGTTTTATAGACTATGTTTTTCGCTCCTTCGCCGTTTACGGTATACGCGAGATTATATCTTAACAAACGATATCCTTCCGCGTCTTCCGAGCTTTCGAGATACCCTTGCGTGGTTAACCCGCGATAACGAGTGCCGGGGGCGGTGCTTTCTTTTTCTACCCCGTCTTCCGTATAAGTACCGAAAACGTAGATATCTACCCTCGGAGTTCCGGTCTTTTTCGCTCTGATTTCTATCGTGTTCCCTACTACGGGAGCGTTCAGCAGCAATTCTCTCGCGATGTACGCGCCGTTACTGCCGCTCATGGTTAAAGTGCCGCTCTCGTTCAAAGTCTTAGTCGCTCCCCCTGCGGTATAAAAACTGCTTAAAACCTTTCCGTTAAAGTAGAGATAGTCCGAAAGTTTTGCGTATAAAACCTTATCTTCGGTTACGGGCGTATTAAAGTCGTATTCCGTGCCAGCCGCAAAGTCCGCGGTGGTATAATAACCTTCCACGCGCTGTCCCGCAACCATTTTTTCGTCCGCAGGTCTCGTCGCCGTGCCGTTCAGCGCAACGCCTTCTGCGAATTTAAGATTCTCGCCGACGTAATAAGAAACGAAACCGACGGTTTTAAGCCCCGCGGGAAGGGTTTTTCCGCTCGCAAGCGCGGTAGCAACAGAAGTATCTACAGAAGAAGAAACCTCTACGACTCTTTCGCCGAAATCGTAACCCGCGTTTATCTTTTCGATAAGTTGATTATAACGCTCGAGAGTTTTTATCCTTATGGGAAAACTTTCCGTGCCAAGCCAGTCGTACGCGGCGTTGCCGAGTAGTCTTGCCGTATAATCTATATCGGGATAAAGCAACGCTCTTGTCGCTATATCGTAAATATTCCCGTAAACCTCCGCGTTCGGCGCGGCGTATTTTTCCACCTTACCGCCGTTTAATATAAACGCCGCGGCGGTATAATCTATACTGCGGTTCACTTCGTTAATTTTGGTAACGCAACCGTTGGCGTACCAGTATTCCCCTACCTGATAAATCGTAGACTTACCTATACCAAGCTGCAAAAGATTTTTGCCGTACCACTCGGTATAACTATCCATAAGCTGTTTAGGTCCGATGGCAAAACCTAAAACCACGTTTTCGTTTTCCGTAACGTAGTTTTTAACGTTTTCGTCCATTTTGACCACGAAACGAAGCCCGTCCGTCTCGTTAAGTTTAAGCGATACTCCGCTGCTTTCTATCTCGAAAGTTCCTGCGGGAACTTCTGCGTTCGCGCGGAATATGCCGAACGATAAAGCCGCCGCGGATATAAATAAGAACGCGCTTATTATCACCAACGTTTTAATTATGATATTTCTCAATTTCATCGTCTTTTCTCCTTGTATTCCGTTAAAAGAATATGCCCCAGTTCTTGTCGTCCATGTCGTTATCCTGTTTGCTTGCGCCGATAACGTCCATCTTTACTTCGAGAGGTATAATCTCGCTGCCTTTTGATAAACTTTCATTTTATTCCTCCTATTTTTCAGGCTTAAAGCCTATCGTGAAATCTTCTTTTATTTTCCACTTCGCTTTAAGCTCTAAATTTTCGTTTACCGCGTCCGTATCGAAACGCCATTCTTTTTCGCCGTTATACCACCCGATAAATTCGTATTGCCGTGAAAGAGTGGTTTTTGCAGGCGGTTCCGGTTCGGAAAGCTTTTCTCCTTTTTTAACGGTCACGCTTTTCACCTCCGTTCCCCCGTCCGAATCGAACGTCACCGTACAGGTTATTTCCGATTCCGGTTTGTTGCCGTCATCTTTCTCTTTTTCCCCCGCGCCGCAAGCCGTAAAACCGAAGGCTAACGTAATCGCAAGTAGTATTGCCGCTATTTTTTTCATCTATCTCTCCGAATTTTTTATTAAACTTTTACCGACTTAACGTATTCGATAACCAAATTGTTTTCCTCGTTGCCGCCGTTAATGCCGATTCTGAAGCCTTTTATCGTCTTATATTCTATTTTGCCCGTCGCATTAAGAGGAGCTGACAGACGGAACGTATACGTTCTGTATCCGTTTGCGTCCGCTTCTCCTATAACACAACCGTCTTCCGTTCTTGCGCGATAACGAGTGTTTGGCTGACCGTAATCCGTGCTTTCCGCGATAGCTCCGTCCGAAGTATATTCGCCGAAAATATAAAAATCAAAGAAGCCGCCGAGTTTTATATCGGATTTTACCTTTATTTCTATGCAATTCCCGCCGTTAAGGTCAAGATTAAGTCCCTTTTTATATATAAATGCGCCGTTGTTGCCTTTAAGGGTAAGAGTGCCGTCTTCGTTAAGCGTTTTCGTCGCGCCTGCCGCCGCGTTAAAGCCGTCGAGCATTGCGCCGTTAAAATAAAGGTAATCGGAAGTTTTGATATAAAGTTTCGTATCCTCGGTTATCGCGGTGTTTGCAATATCGAAAGCGTTGGTTAATGCCGCGTCCGTATAATATCCTACGACCTCTCTTCCGAACATAACGTTGCCGTCCGAAATAGCTTTTGCATACTCGCCGGCAGCCAAGCCCTCCGCCTTTATAAGCTCCGTACCGTAATAATATTCCAGCGAAACTAATTTAAGCGACTTAACGTATTCGATAACCAAATTGTTTTCCTCGTTGCCGCCGTTCAAGCCGATTCTGAAGCCTTTTATCGTCTTATATTCTATTTTGCCCGTCGCTCCGATCGGATCGGACAGACGGAACGTGTACGTTCTGTATCCGTTTGCGTCCGTTTCTCCGATAACGCACCCGTCCTCCGTTCTTGCGCGATAACGAGTGTTTGGCTGACCGAAGTCTGTGCTTTCCGCGGAAACTCCGTCCGAAGTATATTCGCCGAAAATATAAAAATCAAAGAATCCGCCGAGTTTTATATCGGATTTCGCTTTTATTGTTATATAATTGCCGCCGTTAAGGTCAAGATTAAATTCCTTTTTATATATAAACGCGCCGTTGTTACCTTTAAGGGTAAGAGTGCCGTCTTCGTTAAGCGTTTTCGTCGCGCCTGCCGCCGCATTAAAGCCGTCGAGCATTGCGCCGTTAAAGTACATATAGTCGGAAATTTTAACGTATACGCTCGTGTTCGCCGTTACGGAAGCGTTGAAATCGAACTCTTCGGTCAACGCTTCGTCCGCAAAAAAGCCCAAAAGCTCTCTTCCGTAAAATGAAAGCTTTTCTTCGGGAACGCCGTTAGGCAAATCTCCGTCGGAAACCGATTCGCTGTAAATAAGCGTTTCGCCCGCGTAGTAATTTACCGTAAACGCATCCGAAAGTCTGACGTATACTTTTGTATCCGCCGTTATCGCCGAGTTCAAATCGAATCTCTCGCTGAACGCCGCGTCTTTATAATACCCTAAAACCTTCCTTCCGCCTTCCTCGAATTTATCGTCGGTAACTTCCGTAATTTTTCCGCCTTCGGTCACCTTTTCGGTGTACTTTATCTCCGTACCTACGTAGAAATTAACGGTATAAACGGGATATACTTTGTCGGAAAGCTTAACGTAAACGTTCGTGTCCGCGGTTATCGCCGCGTTGAAATCGAACGCTTCCGTAAACGTCGAGTCCTTATAATATCCCGCAACCGTTCTGCCGTCAATCACGAACGTATCGTCCGAAACGCGAGAAGGCTTGCTTCCTTCCGCTACCGATTCCGTATGTTTAAGCTCTGTACCCACATAATAATTTACCGCGTATTTTTTCGGTTCGGGAACTTCCGAGCCGGCTGTCGATTTAACGTATTCGATAACAAGCTCTTTGTCCGCGCCTTCCGCGATATCTATTCTGAAACCTTTGATAACGTTGTATTTAACGCCTTGCGCGGATTCGCCGTTTTTGGTATACGCAAGGTCGAATTTCATTATAACGTAACCTTCCGCGTCGGGTTCGCTCACCGTCCAGCCCTGCGTGGCAAGACCGCGATACAAGGTGTTTTCCTGACCGTAATCGGTGCTTTCTCTCCCCGCACCGTCCAGAGTATACGTCCCGAAAAGATAAAGGTATACCTTAAAATCAACGGCTTTCACTTTCATCTCGATGCAATTTCCGTCGTTAATGTCTATTGCAAGTCCTTTTCTGTGAATAAACGAGCCGTTATTTCCTTTAAGAGAAAGCGTTCCGTCGTCGTTTAAGGTTTTCGTAGCCCCGCTCATCGGCGTAAATCCGTCGAGCATTGCGCCGTTAAAGTACATATAATCGGAAGTTTTGGCATATAGCACGGTCGCTTCCGTTATAGGGGTATTAAAGTCGAACTCGCTCGTAAAAGCCTCGTCCGTATAATATCCTACGATTTGTCTGCCGAGAACGAGTTCTTCGTCCGCGGGTTTTTGGGCTTTTTCGCCGTTTGCCACGCCTATCGTGCTTTTAAGTTCGCCATCTACGTAAAATTCCACGGGATTGCCGAGAAGTTCGGGTTTTTTCTGACCTTGAACGCTCTTTACGATAAATTTCGCGGGGAAGCTTCCGCCCGAAATATCAAGACGGATTCCGTTAAGTACCGCAACGTCGGTAAGCTGACCTATTTTTCCGTCCGCATACCCCCTCGGTTTAGTCAAATCGTACACGGCGTGAGTCCAGCCATCCTCGTCTGTGGTTATTTCCGTGAAAAACGACTTCGCCCCTATGCTTTTCGTTACTTCGTTAAAATCGGAAAATCCCGCGACGGGTTTTCCCTCGCCGTCGGAAGCATACCAGTATATATCCGCGCGGTCGCCGCCTTCGAGCTTATATATTATTTCTAAAAGTTCTCTGCCGTTAAGCGCAAGATTCAGACCTTTCTGATAAATAAAACTGTCCTTGGTTTCGTAAGTTATTTCTACCGTCGAGCCGTCCGCCGCTAACTTGCAGGAAGCGTTGTTTTTCGCCTCGAAGCCGGCAAGATACTTCGGCGAAAGGTATATATAATCGGAAAGTTTTACGAAAACGTCGGTATCCGCGTTTATGGCCGCTTCAAAATCGAACTCTTTATCGAATTCAGGCGAAGTATAATAGCCGAGTACCTTATACCCGCCGAATCTGTCGTCGCATTCGGACGCAGTCAAACCCTGTTCTATTGTCGCGATATAAGTCGCTTCCCCGTCGCCCGCTTTGTAAAAACGCACTTTGTATTGCTTGTGAGAACCCCACTTCGCATAAAGAGTCACGTCGCTCTCTACGGAATCGAAAGAGAAATCCCATTTGCTGTCTTCGGAGTAATTTTTTTCCGAATACCAACCCTCTATCTCGTAATTGTCGGGATTGTCGCCCGTAACGTAAATTTTAGGCTCGTCTATACGCGTACCCGCCTTTACCTTTCTCGGCAAAGCCGTGGTCGTCTGCAGGTCGGTACACAAATCGAAGGTGACCGTATAAGTTTTATCTTCGGTTTTCCCGTCGTCTTTTTTGCAACCGACCGCAGCAAAAAGCGAGCAGGCGCAAATAACCGAAAGGCATGCGAATAAAATTCCGCGCAACTTACTTCCCATAATTTTTCCTCCTTTATTATGACGAAAGCGTTTTTTTATTTAATATAATACTGCGCCCGATTCCCGAGCCGTTTTTTATTTTACGAGCATTATTTTTCTTACGTTAAAAATTTCCGTTTCCGTTACGCCGTTATCTTTCAAAAAATTCTCTATGCCGCGTTTAAGATCCGGCTCTTCTCCGCTTTTTTTCGAGTATTGCATAAAGTATTCGTTAAGTCTGTAGAGTCTTCCCAAAACGTCCTTCTTCACGTCTTTGTCGGGCTTAAAGTCCAGACACCCGGCAACCGAAAAGAAAGATATTTCGTAATCCGTTGCAAGATCCCCGAACTCTACGCCGAGAAGTCCGTTAAGAACGAAAGCAAGCGTTCCCGTTCTGTCGCGACCTATCTGACAATGAAAGTATACGGGGTAATTTTTCTCGTCCGCGAAAACCTTTATCGCCCGAATCAACGCCTCGCGATATTCGGAGTTCACTAACCCCCTCTCCCCGTCGACGTAGTTCGCGCTCCCGCAATCGGGCAAATCGACGTAGGTAACGTCCGATAAAATCTTTTTTCTGCTTTTTGCCTCGCGCAGATCTATAACCGTTTTTATTCCGAACTCTTTCAGTCTTGCAACGGCGGCTTCTCCCGCGGAATCCGGATTCGCTCCGCGATAAACCGCTTTCTGTCTTACGAAAGAATCCCCCGCCGCGTATCCGCCGATATCTCTCGTATTAGATACGCCTTCGACAAATACCGTACGCGGTTCTCTTTTCGTCGTAAAAGTGTAAACTCCGCTTGCGAATTTACCGTCCGAAGACTTTACCCGCAGATAATATTTCGTTCCGACGGTAAGATCGTTAAGTTTTACGGTCGGCTCGTCGGTTACCTTTTCCGCATATACCGAAAAGTCCTCTCTTTCGGATACCCGAACGACGTAACTCTCCGCCCCGCAATCGTTCCAGACCACCGAAACGGGTTCGGGATAGTACGACTCTTTTGAAGAAGCCGAAACGTCGGCGGAGGAGCCGATCATGTAATTTTTCAAAAACGCCGAAACGGTTTTATTGTTCAGCGACACGCTCGCGCCGTTTGCCGGCAGAGCGATTTGTATGGTTTCCGTGCCGTCATTCCTTTCGGAGGGGGTGTCCGCAGAGCAGGCGCATAAAGCAATACACGTAAAGATTGCGGATAACGTTAAAATCATTATTCTTTTCATCCTGTATTTTTCCCCCTATTATTTGTTACTAATATACCATACCGCCCTCCTTTATTCAATATCGTTTGTTAATAACTGTATAACAAAAATTAACATCTTTAAATAAAGTCGGTTTGTCGCATTGTTACGTTTTTTAACCTTTAACGATTTTTATCTTTTGTTTTTCAGCCGAATATACGCCGTTTTTACGGTTTTTTAATTTTTTTATTGACATTTATTAGCTTTTAGCTTATTATATTTTATTATACAGGAAAGTTAAATCATTTCTTAAAGTTTACCTTTATGCGGGAGGACGAAAAAGTTATGAAAAATACCGACAGGAATCTGAAAAAAACCGTTCTGAAAGATTATTTCGATAAAGGAATGGATAAAAATTCTATTGCGGAACACTATCTCGTCGGCACGGATACGATAGATTTCTGGATAAAAGAATACGAAAACGAAAATAAACTTTCAAAAAGAAGAAAAAACCTTAACGCGTCTACGATTTATCAGTCGGAAGCGGATAACGAATTTCACTTATTCTTAAAAAAAGAACCTATTCTTCTCGATATGCCGCACTATCACGAAAGCATAGAAATTATTCTTTTTCTCAAAGGCTCCGCCACCGCGCACATCGGCGATACGACCTATAAAGTAAGCGAGGGCGAAATCTGTTGCGTAGATAAGTTTCAGAATCATTTTTACAACGCTCAATCCCGCGATTTACAGGTGCTTTGCCTCGTTATGGGGCACGGCTTCACCCACCATTACAGACACCACTTTAAAAACCTTACGCCGCCGCCCGTTATGCGCGACAAAAAAATAAACGAAAAAATCATAGCCATAGTACAGTCCTGGCTCGACAACAAAGAGAAAACTTTTTTGTATAATTGCGCGCAGGCAAACCTCGTGCTCGACGCCATATCCAGGTCTTACGAACTGAACGATTCTTCAAAAAAGACCTCAGACGTTATCGCGTTGCAATTTATAGACTATATAGAAAATAATTACCGCTCGAATATTTCGTTATCGACCATGGCTAAACAGTTCGGATACAGCAAGGTGTACGTCAGCAAACTTTTTAATAAGTCGGTCGGACAGCACTTTAACGCATTTTTAAACGCCGTAAGAATTCAAAAAGCCGTAGAAATGATAAATTCAAAAGATCGCGGAGAAAAAACGGTTACTTCGATAATTTACGAATGCGGGTTCGATAACCCCGTAACTTTTTACAGAAACTACAAAAAGAATAAAAACAAACCTCTGCACGGAGAATAGTTTAATCAAAACAGTATCAACGTCGCTGCTTTATAGAAACGTCCTACCTACATAGGTAGTTTGTCGTTAATGTCTCGGCAAATCGAGACACTCTAACTCGGTCATTTTCGGGGTAAAACAGGTGATTCTCCCCTATTCCCCATTAAAAAGGTAAAAAAAATGCCGAATTCGTCTCTTTTTCGTCGAGACAAATTCGACATCATCCGTGTCTGCGTTGCCCGAAATAGCTGTTTTTATCTGCGATTTCGAGTTGTTTATTTTCTGTTTTTTTGTTTTTTGCTCTTCGTTTTCGAACTGTTCAATTTCAGGTCAGACAAGCGATTTCAGATATTCTTCTACGTTCCTGTATTCGATTCCGTTCTCCAAAGTCGTATTCTCTCCGCGATAAATAACAACTTTTTTCGTAATTTTTCCGTATCTGAATTCCGTGCTTTTCAGTTTCTCCTCATCAATTAAATGCCTGTACTGCTCTTTCGCCTGTTCCTTGCTGTGCTTTACTTCGTAAATTTCACAAGTCGCATTCGCATTATCCGCGACAACCATATCGAATTCGCCAACGGCAAATTGAAGCTGAAAAACCTGCTTCTTCGGATTCGCAATCTTTGTTTCGAGCAACACGATGTCTTCCATCATTCTACCCTTTATATCGCTTAAAATCCGTTCGATAACAGCATTTCTTTCAGCTATCGAAAGTTCCTGAAACTCTCCGTCTTCAAGCAACGATTGCACTAGTTCTTTTGCTTGCGAATATCTCATTCCCGGCTGAGTAAAAACGGTTTTGAAGTTCTTTTCACTCCCGACGGGCAACGTTTGAATATCGATGTCCACGGTTAAATCCAAAGCGTCGAGATACTCTTTAATTTCTCTTCTATGCTCTTCCGAAATCGTTACGGTCTGTTCTTCTCTGTTTCTGATTTCGAGCAGATTTTTAAGCCGCTTAGTAAATTCTTCTTTGTCGATTCTGTCAAGAATATCGTTCTGATTCTGCCTGTCGTTTCGCAAATTCTTTGCCGAAACGCCCAAATCGTGCGACATAAAATCTTTCGTCAGAACGTCTAAAGTGAAACGATGGTTGACGTCTTCCACAACGCGGTTTATCGCACTCGTCAACTCGTTTTTCTCATACAAATCATAGAGCGCGCGAAAATGCCCGCCGCACTGATAACATTTAAGAGAATGCTGAATATTTTTGGCTATCGCACTACTCTGAAAAATCGGTAATGCTCTTTATTTCTATGCCGCATCCGAATAAAGAAAAAGCCAAACAACAAACAATCACAGTGCTTAATGCTTTCATAGTATTGAATCCTCCTGTTTTTAATTTTTTTAAACGGTTTATAAGTAAAAGTATTTCCGTTTATATCGTTATATTAGTTAAACAGCAACAAAAAAGCGCAAGGGAAAAGTCATTTCTTTGCGCTTATAGTCTTATGTGTTTCATAGGCGGTTACCTCCCGTCGAGAGTTTTTGGTTTTCAAGTTTAAACGCATATGCGTACATAGTGCTTGCATATCGTACGAATATAATCGGGCGGTGATTTTTCCTTTTCCCCCGAAAAAGCCTTAATCGCGCTTACTCGCGCGCGATTTCTCTCGTGCGGACTCAAGCTTTGAGTTTTCCGTCGTATATAAAGTGCCCGAACAATTACGGAACACGCCTTTATCTTTATTTACAGCCCCTTTTCAGTAATTTTCCGCTTGTACTTCGAAATAACTTTGCGGATGATTGCACGTCGGGCAAACCTCCGGCGCTTTCTCGCCTACGACTATATGACCGCAATTGCGGCATTCCCAAACCTTAACGGAACTCTTTTCAAACACCTGCGCCGTTTCAATATTTTTAAGAAGCGCGCGATATCTTTCTTCGTGATGTTTTTCAATGGCTGCGACAAGGCGGAATTTTTGAGCAAGGTCCTTGAATCCCTCTTTTTCGGCTGTTTGGGCAAACCCCTCGTACATATCCGTCCATTCGTAGTTTTCACCCGCCGCCGCGGAGCAAAGATTTTCAGCGGTGTTTCCGATGCCGTTTAGCTCCTTAAACCAAAGTTTTGCATGCTCTTTTTCGTTTTCCGCCGTTTTAAGGAACAGTGCGGAAATCTGTTCATACCCTTCCTTTTTTGCAACGGATGCAAAATATGTATATTTATTCCGAGCCTGACTTTCGCCGGCAAATGCCGTTTCAAGATTCTTTTCCGTTTGAGTACCTGCGTACTTTGTTGCCTTAGGCTCGCAAGTCGTTGTGTTTTTTTCTGTTTGTTTGCAATTTGACATATATATACCTCCGTCAATTTTTTTATACCTTTTGCGCCATAAACAAAAAACGCATGGAAATAAAATTTATTTCGATTGCGCTTAAACGATTATTCTCATAGGCAGGAACTTTCGTCTCTGTATCTGTCGATTTTTTATTGATAAACAGCGACCGTTTCGTCGTTTTTTAATCTTTAAGTTGAAATACGGCGAAGTTGTAAGCTCTTGCAAGCAAGCTTACAACTTCTTGTATTATAACATACAAGCGGAAATTTGTCAAATAACGCCGTTCATGGATTGCATAAGCAGTTCTGTACCCCAAAAACAACCGCCCGCAAGATATATTACGCCCTCTTTTTCGTGCGAAAAATCCATTTTTTCAATCTCCTTCTTTTCTTTGTCCGGATTGCAGGCGACAAACGCCATGCTTGTCGCCAACGACAATATAAACGCAACAAAGACTTTTTTCATCTCTTGCCTCCTGATTTTTTACTTGACCGTTCCGTACGGCCAGTCGTTTATCCCACCGAAGTCGTACACGTTTTTATATCCGAGCTCAACAAGCTTGTTTGCCGCTTCGCGACTTCGTCTGCCACTTCGACAATACAGAAGAACGGTGGCGTTTTTATCGGGCAAATCCGACGGCATTTCCTTGCCGATGGTTTCATTAGGAATCAGAATCGCACCTTTAATATGCCCTTCGTTATATTCGCTTTTTGTGCGCACGTCTAC
The DNA here is from genome assembly GCA_934271275.1 of uncultured Clostridia bacterium. Taxonomy (GTDB): domain Bacteria; phylum Bacillota; class Clostridia; order Christensenellales; family Borkfalkiaceae; genus UBA1259. The sequence continues at coordinate 32,748 of CAKQRD010000014.1, forward strand.
GATGACGACTTCTTTTTCGTTCATCATCGCGTACGCTTCCGCCGCCGTTATTTTGTGATATTTCGCCGTGTTTTCACCGTTATGTTTTTTATCGCCGCAGCTTGCGAAAAGAAAAACGCACGCCAATACAAATGTTATAACAATGGCTCTTTTCATTGTTTATCTCCTTTTCTCCCGGGCAATATCGTTTCAAAAACCGCCCCGCCGCGGTTGTAAGCTTTAATATCGCCGCCGTGGAATTTAATTATTTCTTTTGTCAGCGCAAGACCTATGCCGGTGTTGCCTTTTCTGCCCGTATAAAACCTCTCGAAAATGTGCGGCAGGTCCTCTTTGGCTATGCCGTCGCCGTCGTCGGAAACAATAATGAGTACTTTGCCTTTTTCGTTTGAGCATCTAACGGTTACCGTGGTTTTGCAAAATTTAAAAGCGTTCGATATAAGGTTTGAAACGGCTTTACGCATTTGCTTTTCGTCGCACAAAATAGCTTCTTCTCCGCAAAGCTCGGTTTTAAGTTTCTTTTGACCGTTTTCAAAAACGGGCGCAAGCGAATTAGCCACACCGTTGATTATTCCGGCTAAATCGACTTCCCGAAGTTTCGGTTTTGCCTGCGCGGAATCGATTTTCGACAACGCGAGCAATTCTTCTATAAGCTCTGTCATTCTATCGCTTTCTTCGAGAATAACGCCTGCGGATTCCCGTATAGGCAAAACGCCTGTCTGTATCCCTTCCGCATACCCCTGAATCGCCATAAGCGGAGTTTTCAGTTCGTGAGAGGCGTTCTGAAAAAAAGACTGCCTTATTTCCTGCGCCGATTCGATTGTCTTGCCGAGCTTTAAGCCGATAGCGCATATCACCGTACCAACAACGACAACCGCTCCGCAAAAAATCCAGTTAAGCCACTTTACGTAGCTTAATATTGAATTTATATCGACGTACAACACGTACTCGAATTTTTCGGACAAGCTCTCGTCCGACGCGTATACCGCCAAAACGATATTCCTGTTTTGACCTTTTACTATATGGAATTCGCCGCGAGCGGGTTTTTTATCGGCACAAAAAGCCAGAACCGCCTTTTCCGTTTCGGTGAGATATACAAGATCTTCGCTTGCCTGTCCGATTTCCAGATACGCCACGCCCGAACTCAAAAAGTTTACGCCTTTCGCGTTGCCAAACGGATCGTACTCGCCGTATTCGTATTCTATTGCTTTTTTTGCCTGTTTTTCAAGGTCTTGAGGAATTGCGATGTTCACAACGACAAGTAATGCGCAAAGTATCAGCGCAGCCGAGCATAAACACGTCAAAACTATTTTAAGCTTAATCCGCGTCATTTGTCTTTTCCCTCCCCGCCGAGTTTGTATCCGTATCCCCACACGGTTTCTATGGTTGTCGCGCTTTTTGCGGCGGAAAGTTTCTTTCTTATTCTTCTTACCGTTTCGTCTATGGCACGTGTTTCAACGTCCTCTCCAAACCCCCAGATTGCGTCCAGAAGACTGTCCCGAGAATGAGTTTTATGCGGTTCACCCATCATAAACGCCAACAAATTCATTTCGGTATTTGTCAGCGGAACGGTTGTTTTATCGGTTAAAACAGAGTGTTTATCCTCTGAATACGTCAAGTCGGCGTATTTCAAAACCTTGCCGCCGACTTTCTTTGAGCCGTTCATTTCCGCCCTTCTCAAAAGGGCTTTCACACGCATCAAAAGCATTGTCGGACGAAAAGGTTTGGTAAGGTAATCGTCTCCGCCCAAAGTAATTCCGTTGACATAATCGAGTTCGCCGTCCTTTGCAGTGAGGAGAATAATAGGCACTGACGAAAACTTTCTTAATTCTTTTACGCACTCTATCCCGTCGCGCCCCGGCATCATAATGTCAAGAATAACAAGGTCGGACGGCTCATTTTCAAACGTCGAAAGAAGCAAGTCGCCCGTAGGGAACGCCATAATTTCGTACCCGTCGCTTTCCAAAAAATTTTTAAGAAGTTCCCGTATGTTTTTTTCGTCGTCCGCAATATAAATCCTGTACGCCATAAATCCTCTCTATGCACAATCGGCGTCGCGAAATCGCAACGCCTTTTGCCTTTTATTTATTCTTTTATAGATTTACCATCTCCCGCAGTTTGCCCCGCAAATACCATAGAGTTTTTGAGATATTTCATTGAGTTTTGCAAGGTCTTTAAGCAATACTTCCTTTTCTTCCGCAGTTAAAACGGTAAGTTCGGCAATGTATTTTGCTTCGTCGAAATTCGCGTAGTCGAAATTTTCGTCCAACTCGTCGTAAGAGGCGTAAACTTTATCCCAAAGTTCTGCGCGAGCTTCCGTTAGTTCGTCAAACTCTTTTTTCAGCTCCTGAATCTTGTCGTTTTCCCGCTCGGCTTCTTCACCCGCTTTTCCGAAGTTCTCGCCGAAGAAGTTTTCGTCGTTTTCGATAAACGACATATCGTAATCGCCGCATCCGTTATCGGCAAAATACTTGTCGTCTTTTTCGGCAAAGTCGCAGATGCCTTCCTCGCAATCTTTGTACAAAACATCTTCGTCCTTATCGAAAAGTTCGTCGAAAAGTTTGTTGAGTTTCGCGTCGAGTTCGTCAAGCGCTTCTACACTCTTCAAAAGCGCGGCCTTTTCGTCGTCGGTAAGAGTCGTCAATCCGCCGATAAACTCTTTTTCGGTAAAATCGTCCGGGAGTTCGTCGAGTTTTTGAAGTTCTGCAAAATACTTTTCCCAAAGTTTTGCATTCTCGTCGAAAGACTGTTGATATTCCGCTTCCAGAGTTTCGATTTGCATAATCGTTTGTTCGATCTGCGAATTATTTGCGTCTTTATCAGCAGCGGCCCGAGCAACCGCTTTCGGCAAAAACACCGAGACAAGCGTTACCGAGACAACGGCTATAGCGACGATGACCGACACAAACGTTATCTTTTTTAATTTCATTGTTTTTTCGGTTTTCATGGTTACACTCCTTTTTTTGTTTATTCGCAAGCTTTTCGCTTACGATTGAAGTATACCGTATTCTTTAAGCAAAAATCCCCGAAAACCTGCGGTGTATTTGCAACAATTTTGCAACAGTCGGTTTTTTTGCTTATAAGAGCTTTTCAATCATCTTTTCTATTTCCGATGCGCTTCTTAGCCCTACGAACGATGCCGCGGTTTGCCCGTTTTTGAAAAATATAACCGTAGGAATGCTCGTAATGCCTAACTTTGCGGCTATGCTTTCTTCTTCGTCCACGTTTACTTTTACAACCTTTATCTTGTCTGCATATTTATCGGCTAACTCTTCCAAAACGGGCGCAAGCGCTTTGCAAGGAGTGCACCACGTTGCGTACAAATCCACCAGAACGAGTTTATCTGCCGAAATTACTTCTTCCCGAAAATTGCTTTTTTTTACGTCGATTACCATTTTTATCTCCTTTTTAATTTAATATACGGTCTATATAATTTCTTAAAACCGCCTCGCTCATCGAGCCTACCGCTTTTGATTTTATATTCCCGTCTGCGGTTATAAACACCGTAACGGGTATTCCCGTGACCTCATAGGCGGTTGAACCCTCTTCGTTATCGTCAAAATAGAGAGGGAAGGTATAACCGCTTTGCGAAACGAATTGCTTAACATAGTCTTTATTCAAATATACGCTTACCATTAAAAACTCCACTTTACCTTTCAGCTCTTTTGCGAGTTTGTCGAAATGCGGAAGTTCGGCTTTGCAGGGGGCACACCAAGCCGCCCAAAAGTTAACGACTATGGGTTTTCCTATAAATTCCGAAAGTTTTACGGCTTTTCCGTTTGCGTCGGTTACTGTAAAATTCTTATAATTGCCGGTTATGGCTGCGGGTTTTTTTATTTCAAAACCAAAAGTCTCCGTAGCGCCTTTATGCGTTCCGGTTTCGGCAACGGTTACCTTTACAGTATATTTGCCTATTTCTTTCGGAGCTTCGGAAAACCACTCTTCGCTTCCGTTACGGGCAAACATAAAAGTAATTTCTCCGCCGCCGTCATACTCGAAATTATCCGCAGATACGACTACAGAGTTGCCGTCGTAAACCTTGTCGAGCGTTATGCCCGATTTCAACTTTATCGTGCGTTCGGGCTTCGCAACCATGGGAATAGCTTCCCTCTTTTTATATCCGCACTCGCTGCAGGCGCGTTCTTTTAACCCTTGTTTCGTCGTCGAAGCTTCCTCGGTTACAGTCCATTCGCCGAAAACATGTTCGGCTTTATCCTTTTTTTCGTTACAACCGTTGTCCGCGCAAACACGATAGTGATAGGTTTCGTCGTAACTTAAATCTTTAGCAAACTTATGCTCTGCTTCGTTACAACCGACACACCCCGTCGAAGCGACGACTACGATAAGCAACGTAGCGCAAAAAATAGAAATAATTTTTTTCATTTTGTTTTCTCCTGTAATAATTGCGTCAGATAACTTCTCAAAACCGCCTCGCTCATCGCGCCCACGCGTTTTACCGTTATTTTACCGTCCGACGAAATAAAAATCGTTTCCGGAATAGACGAAATCCCGTAAGCGGACACGGCAGAGTTCCCGCTGTCGAAATAAAGCGGAAAAGTATAGCCGTTCCGAGAAACAAGATCAAGCGACTGCTCTTTTTTGCCGTCATAAAAAACATTCACCATAAGGAATTTTACGCGACCGTCATATTCTTTTGCGAGTTTATCAAAATGCGGAAGTTCGCTTTTGCACGGGGCGCACCACGCGGACCAAAAATTTATTACGACGGGTTGACCTATGAAATCGGATAGTTTTACGGTGTTGCCGTCGGCGTCCTCCATAGAAAAATTCTTATATTCTTCTTTTTCTCCGGCAGGAGCGGTTGTCGACGGACTATATTTTTCGGACAACTTTTCGTATCCGAAATAAGCACCCGTTATCGCCCCTGCGAACAGTATTGCGATTATTATCGTTAAAACTATTTTCTTTGTCATAAACGTTACCTCCTAACTCAAAAGCGCGCCGAGTTTGTCCATAATACCTACCGCCATCAAAATACCCATAACGACAAGCAAACTTCCGCTGACGATTTTTACTGCCTTAAAATGCCGTTTGATAAATCCGAACAGTTTTTTGGTTTTGTCGGTAAGTACCGCCGTTATTATAAACGGAATTCCTATGCCCATCGAATAAAACAATAACAGCAACAAACCTTTCGCCGCCGTTCCGGAAGTGGAAGCGAGCGCAAGCGCCGAGCCTAAAAACGCGCCCGTGCACGGTCCTACACCCACCGCAAAAACTATACCGAACAAGAACGCCGACCATGCGCCGTCTACCTTATACGACTTTTTCAACCCTTTGAAAAACGGCAACCTGAAAAGCCCGATATACGATAATCCGAAAATTATGACGATTGCGCCCGCAACTATATTGATTATTGTTTTGTGCTTGTTTATATAGCCGCCGATAAGCCCGACAAGTCCGCCGAACACGACGAACATAAGCGTAAAACCGATAACGAAGAACAACGAACGAACAGCCACGAGATGCTTTTTATTGCTCGCTTTTTTATTTGCGTCGGTCCGTTCGGAAACAACCGGGTTTTTTGTTCCTTCCGACTTTTTTTCGTTTCCCGAGGTTTCGGTTTCCTCGGTGGCTGTTTGCAATGTTGTTTCCGCGGGGGATTCCGTTTTATCAACGATAGGCGGCGTTTGGGGTTCTTGTTCGTCGGCTTCGTCCTCACCCGCGAAGTACGAAAGATACAGCGGTATCATAGGCAGCATACACGGCGATATAAACGAAGCCAGCCCTTCGAGAAAAGTCAGTAAATATTCCATAGGCGAATATCCCCCCATGCGATACTTTTCATAATTTACGCTCCTTCGATTGTCGTTTTGCAATCGATCTGTTTTTTTCATTATAAATAATCTTTCGCAAAAAGAAAAGAGAGTTGCTCTCACAACAAAAAACAAACGGCTTGCGTCGGGCCCGGTTGTTTTTCGGCAACTCTCTTATTTATATTTTTTTAACAAATAAATTCGGTTTATATTTTAAAACGCCGTTTTAACCTAAACGAAAAATCTCACGACGGCAAAACGATTGTTTTTAATCCGAACGGCAAAAACACGGAAAGGCAACTCGTCGGAGAATTCTCTCCCCATAAAACGCGCGGATCGCCGTCGCATAATTCGAGTTGGATTTTCACGAACTCGCGCTCTTTTTTCTATAAAGTCTCAAATACAACTTTTCGTTTAGTTTTTTTACTATATCATATCTTTCAACTTTTGAATATCTATAAGTTTGACCTTTCCCCTGCCGTATTCGATTATTCCGTCTTTTGCGAACTGTCGTATTGTTTTTCCGGCGACCTCTCTCGCGGAACTCGTCATTTTTGCAATCTCTTCCTGCGTTATGTTGAATTCCGTTTCGCCGGTATATACGTATCTTTCCACCAAAAACGCCGCCATTCTTCTCTCGTATCGCGTGAATAAAAGCCCGTGCAAAGTCGTCATACAGAGAGAAAATCTGTCGGTAAGCGTTTCGAAAATAACGCACCTGACCTCTGCGTTCGCTTCCATAATCTTCTTTACCGCGCACGACTTCACCGTAAGAAGAACGCTGTCCCTTTCGACGACGAATTTCGCGTCGAACGTGATATGTTCGAGAACGCAAGCCGCCGACAGCAAGCCCATTTCGTTTGCCCTTAGCTCGAATAGCGTTATCTCTCTGAAATTCTCGTCGTCGATTATCGCACGAACCGCCCCTTCGAGTATCAGAAACGGCCCGACGCAATGATTTATAAGCCCGGTTATTACTTCGCCTTTTTTATAAGACGCGATTTCGGAATTATTCAAGACGATTTCCTTTTGCTCGTCCGTAAGGTATTCATAAAACGGCAAACCCTGTATCGCCTTTGCTGTTTCAAACATTTTTCCCCTTTTGATATTGTTGATTTCACCTGTTTTCTTTCTGGCTATCTTGACGTTTCAGTATCTCTATACTGATATTGTTAAATATATTATAGCATAAAAATCCTTATTTTTCAAGTTTTAACGCGCTATGCTATGTGAAATATATAAAAATCATCTCTTTATACTGTTTTGAAACATTTTGCCGTCCCTTTTTCGGGTAATTTGTCACTCATTTTCTATTTTATATTTGACTTGTCCGTTTCAACGCATCCGCTTCTTGATTTGTTTTTATGTTCTCCCTATGAAAAATAAGACTCCCCTTCTTCAATAAAACATACAAACTCACATTGATATTCTGACCGCTTTGGACTTCGTTTTATTTTAATTTACCTTTTGCAACACCCTCTGTCGCTAATAGCACCCACCGCTTATACGGCTGATATTGACCGAACAAATATCCGATATACGAAGATACCTGTTCATACTGCTCGCCCATATTCTGCGTGGTAATCGCTCCGCAGTTCGTACAAACATAAGTACGGATATTTTCGCCGTTTACTTCTTCCGTTCCCGTGAGTTCGTAGTTATGCCCCGTTGCGGGAATATCCGAATAATACTCTTTCTCGCACTTCGTGCAATGGAATTTTCTCTCGCCTTCCGTTTCGCAATGCGGTTCGCGCACGACTTCCGTTTCATAATCGTGTCCGGTTGCAGGTACAATATTGTCTTTATATTCGTTTCCGCAAGACAGGCAGGTATGTAACGTATAACCTTCGTCCTCACAAGTTGCAATGAAATACGAATCGGTGAATTTATGTCCGACCGCTTTCAGAATTTCCGTCTTTACGCAATCTTCGCAACGGCGGCATCTCTTTCCGCGATAGCCTTCTTCCGTACAAGTCGGCGCGACCTCGATTTCTTCATAGTCGTGTCCGAGCGGCGGCACAAACGTATCGTTATATCCCGTCCCGCAACGCGAACAAATATGCGTTGTATAACCTTGCTCTAAGCAAGTCGGCTCTACAATCTCCGCCTTATAATTATGACCGAGCGGACTTACGATTTTCGTTTCGGTCTGCGGACAGCTCGTGCATTTTCTTTGCTCTACGCCGCTTGCCGTACAAGTCGGCTTCGTCAGACTTGTCCATTCTCCGAAATCGTGTCCCGTTGCGTCTGTGTAAGAGTCCGTATAGGTATGACCGCACCTTTCACACTCGTGAATAGTGTTTCCTCTATCTGTACAGGACGGATCGACAACGATGTCTTTATAACTATGACCGAGCGCATCCGTATCCCGTTCGTCAACGTAAGAACATACCGAACACGTTCTCTCGTCTTTTCCCAAGTCTACGCAAGTAGGCTCTTTTACGGTTGTCCACTCGCCGTATCGATGTCCTTCGGCTTCGACAAAGTTATCCGTATAGGTGTTGCCGCAGGTTTTGCAAGTGTACCTCGTATAGCCTTGTGCAGTACAAGTCGGTTTTACGATTTTACTCTCGTAGTCGTGTCCTTTTGCTTCAATAAAATCTCCGTCGTAACTATCTCCGCAACCCGTACATTTATATATAGTATAACCTTTTTGCGTGCAGGTAGGCGCAACCATAGAATATCTTGCATAGTAGTGATCTACCGTGAATTTCTACGTTGTCGAACGGTTGGCGTCGTTGGTGATTACAAAACTGTATTCGCCCTCCTGTTCAATCCAAGTTCCGCTTGTATAGCTTTTCCCGTTCAGCGTTGCATAGCTGTTACTCGCCGTCAAAATCACGCAAACTTTATGACTGTTGTCCGACCTTACGACAATTCGGTTATGGAGTCTTTCTTCGGTAGTTTTAAGAGAGAAGCATTATATCGCTACCGTTTCAAAACAGAAAAAGATTTTTTTGAGGGTGTCGCAACATATATACACTTTTATAACAGCAAAAGACCGCACTCTGTTTTAATGAACCAAACACCCGATAAGTTTGAAAGCAAATATTTCTATAACAATAATAAAAAAACGAATTTTGAAACCGAACATTAACGGTTCGAAAAAATAATATCCGAGCGTTCTTACAGTAATTCCGATATTTTTTACAATTAAACGTTCAGTTTAAAACACATCATTAAATAAGACTTTTTATCAGGAGCCACCTGCGTTTTTGCATATAAAAAGACCTTGAAAACGAACAACAATGGTTCATATTTCAAGGTCTATTCAGATGGCTATCACATACGAAATAGCTACACTACCATTCCTGTTTACAGCTCTTCATTTTTGAATGCCATCTGAAATAGCAACGATTTGCGATGATACAACTTTATACATTAAAACAGCACATAACAATACCCCGTCTTTTTCGTCTATCATATCTTTAAGAAAAATCTTATTATCATTATATGCTGAAGGAAATTTGATTACTGGATATCTCCATTTACCCGTTAAACGATCTTTAAATCTAAACTCAATTGGTTCGCATCCTTGATACTTAGTCAAGAACCTATCAATAGACTGACCTTCGCTTTTCCAATTGACAAGATGCTTTGAAACATAGATTTCATTCCATTTAGTGAAACAAGGAAAATGTATTAATACATTTCGAACAAATTTAACAAATTCACTGCTAATTATAGCCTCCATTGGCGGGCGGGCTTTTTCGATGAATTGTATATGCTCTTTCATTGCCGAATATGATAGCAATTCGGTATATACACTAAAAAAATCTTTTAGTGTATAATATCTAACTTCCTCCGACAAGTTAAAGAAGGCGATATTATTTATTTCATTGTAAAGATCTAAAAATCTATTTGTTGCCAACTGTAAAAACTCATATTCTGTACAATCCTCAGCTAAAAAGCAATCCTTAGGGGCTTCTTTGCAAATATCTATTATAAAATTTTGAAAACTTTTTACATCATCACAAATTGTTTCATTTAAAGCTTCTATTATGACTTCTGCTTCCATCACATCAATATTTTGCCATTGGTTATTTTTATAAATTTTAATTTGATGTAAATTCCTTGGATACTTCAATAACGAGCTTCGTTTCTCTGACTGCTCTAAACTTTTGTTAATAGAGTCAAATACTCTAAAAATATCTGTCGCAACAAACAACCATAGTCTTTGTTCTGCCAAGTAATATGTTTCAATGCTTATTTCTTTATATTTATTTATACTATTCCAAAACTGTAATTTTTCTACCATTCTTTTTCCCTCAAACCTAACGAGTTTTTACTATACTTTCAAAAATATGCAAGCAATTATTATCTATACTATTTGTCTCTAACAATTCACTCAATTGCTTTATAGTAGAATACTTATATCGTATTGCTTTTATAATCTTCTCAAAGCTACTATCAGAATATGATTTTAGCAGTATATCCACCGTTTTCTTGTAAGCCATAAAATCACAACCTTTCATCGAATATCCGGTATCTAATATTTCTAATAATGCAATTAAATCTACTATATCGTCATCAAACTCTAAATCGACTCTTTTCAGAAGATACTGACCTACACTCTTTTGCTTTGACTTTATATTATTCGTATAAATCTCTATTTTACAATCAACGTAATCAGATATCCCCACGTCATTGAATAATTGATACCCGACAAACATTCCTTTTCCATCGTCTACGTATTCGTCGAAAATCAACTCTTCGTCCACCGGCTTTTCGCCTATAAAATAAACACCTTTGGAAACAGCCGACAGCAAGCATTCTTCCTCAAGCCTATTTAATATCTTTAGCAAAGTCTTATACGGAACTTCAGCAAATTCAGTATCTTTTAACTTTGACACATCAAAAATTGCACCGCTATTGTTCTTACAATATTCTCTGACCAATTTAGTGTAATTCAAATCTTCACCTCGTATAATTAAATAGTAGTAGTTTTTAACGTTCCTCTCCAAGAACGGCAGAAATCTGCTATACTGTAAGA
>CAKQRD010000015.1 GCA_934271275.1 uncultured Clostridia bacterium
AAATCCATATACTTCTTGAATTTTTCCGTGGGGTTACGGAAGCAGTTATTGTAATACCCGCTGTCTACGAAATCCTCTGCAACGAGCTTTATTCCGCTCTCCTTTTCAAAGTCCTTGATAAGCACGGGGTTTGCCGTCTGCGCGTACCCGAACCATTCCACCTGCTTTTCTTTTCCTTTTTCGTTAAAAATAAGGGTGAACTGATAAAGGAAGGTAGTAAACCGCACGACGCTCGTTTCGGGGTGAGCCTTGCACCAACTCTCCATATATTCCTTTACATATTCTTTCGTTTTAGGAAACGCGGGATCGTACGTTAATTGCTTTTCGCAAGTCCATTCGTTGGTCAGATAATTATATATCTGCACGGGGTGCCAAGTCACGCGAGCAAGGAAAGTCACCGTATACTCGTGGAAAGGCTTGCAATTTTTGACCGTCACTACGCCCTTTTTCTCGTCGTAACTCCATTCTTTCGTTTCTTCGCCCGTGGTTCTGTCGTATACCTGCCAAAGTTCCGAATAACCGTAATCGGGAGAAAACTCGTCGCCTAAAAACCCTTTCATTATCTCTATTTCGAGGGTATTTTCGGTCGCTGAATTCCTTTCGGAAAGCAAGAATATTCTCTGCGCTTCTTCGGGGTGTTTCCTCGCCCAGTCGTTGTCTCCGCGGACTACGAAATATGTGTTGTATACCTTTCCGAATCTCTCGGGGTTATCGGGGAGCGCCGTTCCGTCGCAGTCGCGCACCGCGTCCGCTCCCCATTTCTTTGCTATTTTAAGACTTTCTTCCGCAAACGCCGCGTCAGCGGGTATCGTAAATCTTCCTTGCTTCATCTCTTCTTGTTCTCCGTTTTTAAAATTCTTCAATAATAAAGCGAAAGAAACGCCGAATAAAAAGACGTTTCTTATTGAGCTTTTAGAGCAAATTCTCGTCAATCGAATATTGTCGAGAGATTTAGCAGCTTCATTTCTCCGGGGGCAAGCCAAAAATCTTCATACTTGCCGTTAGAATATTTTACCGTGACGTGATTAGGCAATCTTTGATGAGCGTTCACAACCGAAGCCCATTTGCGCTTTGTTTCGTCCTCTTCGTAATAGGAAATTATACACGGATATTCCTTATCTCCCGAAACCTCTGAAATGTATCTGTCCGCTTTGAAAATTTTCGACTTATCGTAATAGTTTACGGTATGATAGACCTCCGTAAGGCGCATCTTGTTGAATTGTTCCATAAACTCGGAACGAAAAATTCTGTTTTCCCTTGTCAACACGTCCGCCATTTGCGTTCTTACAAGCTTATCTCCGTAAAACGCGCCGCTGCGAAAACTCGGTTCGATAAGGTTCTGATAAACATAAAACCAAACGATACCCCTTGCTCCGTGGGCAAGCGCGGTGTACATCTGCCATCTTATATCGTCCTCGGTCGGAACTCTGCACATCCAGTGTCCGACTGCGCATAGGCTTACGTTAAACGGAATACCGTTTTCATTTGTAACCTTATAAAACTTATCAAGTCCGTAAAAATACGCGTCTATCCCGCCCTCTGGATCTCTGTCTTCCGTGCGACACTGCGTGTACTGGTCGTAACCAAGATACCCGACTCCGCTCTTTTTGATAATGGAGTCCACTATATCATAATACCTCTTGCCCGTTTCTCCGTTCTGCATTTCCGACCAGTACGGAACGAGATTGCAATACGGCGTAAGCTTCGGCATCTCTTCCACGACTATTTTCGCAGCCTCCGCATAAGCTTCCACTTCGTCGAGAGTAGGCTCGTCCCCGACGAAAAAACCGAATGCGGCGGGATGCTTTCCGAAATCATTATAAGCCGCGCGGACGTCCTTTGTAAATTCTTCTTTACCCTTTTTTATATAGTTTTTAAAATGCGTTCTGTCATCCACCACGATAAGCTTCATATTATATTTTTCGCATTCGTCGAGTACGGCAAGCATTTCCGATTTTTCGTTCTTGCCGTTCTCGTACCAAAAGCTCATAGGCAGATTAAAACCCATTTCGTACCATTCTTTAACACGTTCCGCACCCGCTATACCGAAAGGAACGTAATTCCAGAACGATAGTTTAATATCTTTGCACATTTAGTAAAATCCTCTTTTCAGTCCTGTCTTCTGCAAATTTTTTCGACTACCACCAGATTACGTCGTAGGGATCGCGAACCACGTCCGCGTCGCTCGCGTCCGAAATTTCAAGGACGTCTCCTTCGCAAAATTTTATTATCTCGAAAACAGCTTTTTCGTAACACTTTTTGTCTTTCATTTTTCTGACCTCTTCCTTTATTTACGCGTTAAACGGGATTGCAAAAACGCCTTCGCCCGCGTTAAGATTAAGCGTAACCGCGCCGCCGGATAATTTCATAAGCGATCTCGCGCCGTTTCTGTAAACGAGAACGTGAGTAGCGTCGTTAAACTTTACGGTGATATTTCCGCTGCCTGCCGTTTTGGGATCTCCGTAGTTCATAATAACGTATGCGTCGTTACCCGCGTCGTCCTCGAACACTCCCATTAAACAATCCGTTGTTCCCGTAAGAGAAGACACGCCCGCATATGAGGAAAGCTTAGTATCTTTTATCTGGGCAAACTGTTTATTAGAAGCAGACCATACATATTTTTTATAGTCGTAGGTCATGACTCCCTTCCACTTAAAATTAACGTAAGCCTTTTCAAATGCGTGCACCTCGTTATTTACGGATTTTGCCCATTCGTAAGCCTTCGTCGTTTCGCCGGTATAAAAATCAATAAGTCCGCTTTGCTCTTCCGAGGAATCTCCGGTAGCAGGCGCATAACAATAATAAGCTATTTCCGTTGCGCCGAAGCAAAGGTTGGAATATATCTGAAATCTTAAATCGTTTATCGAATCAATCGCCCTGTTTCCCGCGTCGTCCGCCTTTGTCAACGCATATACGAAAGTACGAAGCTCTATATCCGTTTCGTTCGCGTCGTTATAAGCTTTAACTCTCGAAGCAATCTGCATAAGGTTTGAAAGATGATAAGTATTTATCGAGTAATTGCCGTTCGTTTTATCAAGCGCGTAATCGTCAAAGCTGACGTAACCCAAAAGCCCCGCAAGATTATCGAAATAATAATCGAGATAAGCTGTATATTTTGCGTTCGCCGCCCCGCCGGGAAGAAGGTTTACAAGCGGTTCGGCTTCGGGATAAAGCGCAAGAAACGCTTCCGCCGCCGCCTTAACCTTTTCTAAATCGGAGGTATCAGTCGCGGAGGGTTCGTCCTGTAAAAAGTTACCCGCATAAGCTCCGCTTTTCGTATATTCGTTCCCCTCAAAAAAAATTTCTACGAGCGTGGAATAATCGCTTTTATCGAAATCCGCCTGCGTTATCATTTCAAAAAAGAGGTTGTGAAGAACGTAATATTTCAAGCCGTATCTCTCGGCAACGCTCAAACCCTTTACCGCGTCCTCTTCGCAATCGGCGTTGACGAGCGCGGCAACGGCTTTAACCTCTTCTATCGTAGCCGAACCGCTTTTATATGCGTTCCACTTCTCTATAAAGGCGGTTTTGTGCGCGGAACGTCCTTCGTACAAAGCTATCGCCTTATTAAACCCCGCTTCCTGCATAAGCTTATACTGCACGGCGTTAAGAAGATCGGGATTATCGGGCGACGTACCGTTTGACCATTTAGCCACCGTGGGAGAAGCGTACGCCGTAAAATTTATGCCGCTTTCCGAGGAATAGTACGGCACTTTGATGCCGTCTATTTCCTCGTAGGTGCGATATTCGCGGGTTTTAAGCGAGATATTGTCGAAGCTTACCGAACCGCTGCCGCAAAGATCTGCGATTTTCAGACGATTTACGTTATCTACCGTACCCATAACCTCGTTCGCGCCGCCGTTGTTCACGACGAGCTTGCCGATTTTGGTAAGGTATATCGAAAGGCTTACGGAATTTGAAGACGTTATCGACTTAACGAGAACGCTTTCTCCGCCGTTTACCTTATAAAACGCTATCGAAGAGGAATTTACGAGAAGGAAATCCGCACTGTTTGCCGCCGCGTTTTCGCCGAGAACGATAACGAAGGTTTTGTCTCCGTTTATCTCGTACGAAATACTGCCGAACAACACGTTCTGATTATCCCCGAGACCTTCGGTCACGAAATCTCTTCCGTAAATATAATTCCCGAGTTCGTTGATAAGACCGCCTACGTTACCGCCGTCAAGCTTTTCCGTAATATCCGAATCGTTTGAGGTATATTCCGTCTGCAAAAGCTCGCGCTGACCGTTCGCTTTATCGAAGGTCGTATCTACGCCGCTCGTAAAATCGTCTTTCTCGACCGTGCCGCCGCCGTAGGTAACGGTGAAATCGTCTACCATGAGAGCGATTCCTTCGTTATTCAGCCCGCCGCTCGGGCAGAGCTGGAAGTAGAAGTAATACGTTCCCGCATTGTTATAATTATTGTTAGTTCCGAAGCTTGCGCCGTCCTTTGCTATCTGAACGTTGCTTTCGGTAAAGGTAAACGAATAGGTATGCCATTCGTTATCCATAGCAAGCTCCGCCGTAGAAGCGTAACAATTATAATTGTCTTTCGTTTCGGTTATACCCAAGCCCCATCTGTCCGTTGTTGCAACGGTATTGTCGAATTTAGCCTTAAAGGTGACGGAAGACACGTTTGAATAGCTCTTTTTCGTAATTGCGGGGATTTTTTCGTCGCCCTTTACGGACGCGCTGACGATACCCATAGCGTAATTCGTTTTTCCTTCCGAACCGTTTATGATAAGCGCGGGAGACGAAATCTTGTCAAAACCGAATTCACCCTTTTTTACGGTTAAAAGATTGCTCGTTTCTCCGTTAAAGTCGTCGGTATAATCTGTTCCGCCCGCCGTTATAACGAAATTATCGAAGGAATAAATATCCGTCGCGTTATAAGCCCCGCCTACATTAAACGCAAAGTAAAAATAGAGTGAAGCGGAAGCAACCGTAAAGGTTTTATTTTTGGAAAAAGCCTCGCCTTTTTTACCCCATTGAGCCGTTGCGCTCGTACCGTTTACCGTTATTTCAAACGAATACCAAACGCCTTTTTCTATGGCGTCCGCGCCGTAAAGTTCAAAGCCTTTACCTTCCGTCCAATCGTAGCAACCGCCTACGGTAGTATTAAGCATAAACGCTACCCAAGGATCTGTTGCGGAAATCGTTTCCGGTGCTTTCATATCGAAAGTTATTTTTTCGATATTTTCATAAGCTCTCGAAGTTGCAAACGCAACGCCTTCCTGCGCGTTTGCCGTGGGATCTACCCGCATGGCAAAATCGTTGCTCGTTTTCGTTACGCCTGCACCGTTTATATAAAGATTTTCATAAACGTCGGTCGCGCCGTCGAATTCGGCATAATCGTAGGTGCGGGTAACTCCGCCCTCTGTCGTAGAATAATATACGTCGGAGTCTATCAGACCGAACGAAACAATGCCCGTTCCGCCGAGCCCCACGATTTTGAGTCCCGTAACTTCGCTTACGTTTCCGAGTCCTCTGTAATCTCCGTCGTTCATTTTAACGAGTAATCTTCCGCCCTTCGTTACGCTGAATTTAAGAACGTTTTCGCCGTCCGCCGCCGAAAGCGTTACTCCCGATTTCACCGTATTATTATAGAAAGATACTCCCTGACCGTTTACGAACAGATAATCGGGCGAGGTCTTTGTTCCGCCGAATGCTATCGCAAACTCCTTTTCACCGTCGATTAAGTATTTTATAGTTCCTTCGAGCGCGAGAGTGGATTCGGGCAAATCGGTAAGGTCTATCGTATTGCCTATAATAGAAGCGTAATTACCGCTATCGAGATAAGCCGCGATTTTACCCGAAACGAGATTATCGAAGTTATAAGAATCGTCGGCAGACTCGTCTATAACCGCTGCGCCGCAATTAAATATTTCCGTCAAACCGCTATATTCCGTACCGTCTGCAACTATTTTGAAATTTTTAATCGTATAGCCCGCGGAATTATTTTTCGCTTCTTCAAAGAAGGCAAGATAGTTATTTGCCGTAGATGTAAGATTTTTGGTTGTGTTAAAGGTTCTTCCTCCGTCGGAAGAGACGCAGTTTATAGCAACCTCCGTACCGCTTACCGAATAGGTGACGTGATAGTTGTATCCCGCCTGTACCCACGCGTCTAAATAGTAATAGTTGTATGCGGCAAAGGAATATATGTCTGCGTAAGACGGCAACATATAAAAGCCCGCCCAGTCGGGAGCAAAACCGCTTTCGTATTTTATATCGTATTCGATACTCGTAATATTGCTGTAAGTATTTTTAGAAACGAGCGAAGGCTGGTCGCTTTTTAACATATCGCCCGTAACCGTAACGGAGCTGTTTGCGGGCGCGGAGCCTATCGCAAGCTTGCCGTCCGCGATTTTTACGGTCGTTATGTCGGAAGTATCGTCCTTTCTCTCGAATAATCCGTCGGTAAGCTTATCGTCAAAGTCCTCGGTATAAGTTTCTCCGTTTGCAACGATCGTAAAGTCGTCGAAAAGTATCGGCGCGCTCATTTCTCCCTTCGCGCCTATTATACCGATATAATAATTATCAAGCGACGGGAAATCTTTCGTTATTGTAGAAACCGTTCCGTTTGCAAGAGTCTGCGTAATCTTGCATTTGCCGTTTTCTATAACGTATCTGAACGTTGCCCAAGCGTTATCGGTCGTGTTGTTAGGAACTGCAAGCATATTGCTATAAATATTAACCGCGGAATAATCGTCGAATACGTTAAGTCCCCACCAGCTTACGGTACCTTCCCCGTCCTCGAAGTGATAGCCTAAATCGTCGGAATAAACGCGGGTTTTAGTGGTATCTACCTTCGCCTTAAAGGATATCTCGGTAATATCGGAGAACGAACCCGCCGTAACGTAACTCATTTTACCGCCGTCGGGGCTTATGGAGTTTACGTTAAAAACAAGCGCGTAGTTATCGCGAACAAGCTCCGCGTTGCCTTCAAAGGACATTTCTCCGCTCGAATAAGTACCCGTTTCCGCCGAATAATAAATATATTCTTTGGAAGAAATCTTGCGTTCCGGATCTGCATTGACGAAAGTCGAAAGAGTCATAACCTCTTCCTGCGTTAGTTTAGCGTCGTTTTTTATAGCCATTTCCGCAACGTACGCAATGCTCCTCGCATTGTCGTATTCGGTAAAGCTCGCGTATTTATAATTAACGCCGTCCGTCGCGAACGCTATACCTACAAAATCGAGCGTATAATTTTGCGGCAAAATACCCGTCAGCGCAAGCGAAACGTAATACACGCCGTCTTTCTGATAAGGCGTACATTCGCCCTTCGCGTAGTTACCCGTGCCTACCTTCTCGTTAAGCACGGCAATATAGTCGTCGTTAAAATCAAAGATTTCCAGCCACTTTGCGGGAATAATTATCATACCGTAATCGTAGCCCGCGTCGAAGCCGTCTATCTGAGCCGTAAACTTTAATCCCGGTGTGGCGGAATTTTTTCTCGCGCTCGCACCGGAAAGCATCGTAAGCTCGGTGGCGGAGGCAAAGACTTCTGCGTTCGCTTTATACGCCGAAAAGCTTACCGTACTCGCCGCCGTGCATAAAACGAGCAACGCGCCAAATAGCCAGAGCATAATTTTTTTAGTCAAAGTTTTCATTTTCTTCTCCTTATTTTTCCTTTAATATCTTTCCGTATAATTATCGTCGGAGGACATATCCTCTTCCCACGTCGCCACAAGCTCTACGTCGGAGGTTCTTCCCCAAGTACCGTTAGTAAAAGGCTTCTGCGAATCCTTTATCCTCCAACCCTTGAAAATAAATCCTTTATAAACGGGTATATAAAGCTCGAAAGTCTCGCCGTATTTAACCGTTTGTTCGGAGCTTTCCACCGTTCCGCCCGCCGCGTCGTACTTAATTTTATATTCAATAGCCTCTTCTATCGCCGTTACCGTCATATTCTCTTTTATTTCGGTAAAATCGGTAACGTCCCACCGAACCTTATAGCCCTTTCTCGAAGCGGGTTCGGGAATATCCGTAAGGCTTTCTCCGTACTTAACCGTTTTTACTATCGGTTCACAGCCGTTCTGCACGAACGTTACCGTGCAAAGCTCGGGCAAACTCTCTGTCCAAAGCGCAGTCAACTCAACGTTTTCGGCAAGCTTCCAGATGCCGCTCGCCGCCACGGCTCCGTTTTTACCCGTCCACGCGTTAAAGACAAAACCTTCTCTTTGCGGAATCAAAAGAGTATACTCCGCGTCGAAGGTCACCTCCTGCGAGCTTTTTTCAACCGTCCCTCCGTTCGCGTCGTAGGTTATAACGTATTTATTAGGAGTAAAAATCGCCGTGACCGTAATATCGGAGGTAATTCTCGATAAATCCGTTTTGTCCCACGCAACGGTATAACCCGTTCTCGGCTTCGGAGTCGGCACGTCGGTAAGCGCGGTATCCTTTTCGACCTTGCGTATAACGTTTTCCTCTCCCTCCTCTACGAACGTCACGGTATAATATACTTTTTCGGGTTCGGGTTCAACGCTCGGCTCTTTTTTACAGCCGCAGACGAATGTCGCCGAAAGCAAGACCAGTAGCGTCGAAATAATCGCCATAAGCCTTTTTTTCATATTCTTCGTTCCTCCTCTCTCTATATTACCTTTTTTTCCGAGAACTGTATAGATATAAAAACTCCGTTTTTTCTGTAAAAAAATTCCTTGTCGGAATTTATTGCATTAAACGAGCTCCATCCAACCGTTCCAAGCTTGTTTAGCTGAATTATAGTCCTTTTCGAGCCAATACGCAGGGGAAGTATTCGCGCCCTTCGCAAGAATTTCCAGCTCTATCCGCACCCCTCTCGGCCATAAACCGCCCTTGTTTTTAAGCGCAAGCGTACTGTTCGATACAGCCGAATACAAATAGTAATTCTTGCCCATATCAAGCACGGATTTACCGAATTCGCTCATATTTTTATAGCTTTCCGAAGAAGAATCCAAGTCGTAGTCGAACGGACGAACCGCGTTTGAATACTGCGTATAAATCGTGCAGGCTTCTTTTGAAGAAAGATACAGCAAAAAGTCCATAGCGTCCGATTTGTTGTTCGCTTTCGTCGGAATAAAATAGTACGAACCGTAGTCGGCGGATAAAACGCGCTTATCGTTTTCGGTCGTGAAACCGTCCGAACGCAGAACGTTACCCGCTTCGTCCGAAAGCTCGGGAACGGGGAACATTCCGAGCTTCTGATCTTTGATATAAAGCTTCATTTCGTTCTCGAACCAAGAGCCGTTGAGCATCATTGCGGCGGTCCCGTTTATAACGGCGTATTGCGCTTTTACGTTGGAAATCGTTCTCGAATCGTTCTGCGCATAACCGCCCTCGTTTATCGGTAAAAAGAATTTTACGAGATTTTCGAGCGCGTAGCTCTTCGCCGTGGAAATCGAACCCTCGTCGTTATCCTCCGTCGCATAAACCTCCACGCTGTTATACTCGTAAAATTTATCCATTCTGCTTACGCCCTCGTATTGACTGAGCCAGTTTTCCGTTGCGTAATAAAGGTATCCGTCCGCGTCGTTACACCAGACTATCGGGGAAATTTTTCCGTTCGAGTCCTTTATTATAGCGTCGCAAAGCTCTTTCAGCTCCTTCGTCGTAGAAGGAACTTTCCAGCCGTACTTTTCAAAGACCTCGACGTTATAAACAAAGCCCGTGGTACGAGTATACTCGGGTATGGCGTATACCTTATCGTTCACCCTTACCGCAGAAGCGGCATTCCCCGTCATCGCGGAAAGAACCGTTCTGCCGTCCTCGGTATTCTTATTAACGAGTTCGGTCAAATCCTCTACGAGTCCGTCGGTTACCCAGGTTTTAATCTGTCCGTCGCTCATATAAGAATATATATCGGACACACCCGAGGGATCTCCTTTAAGATTAAGCGCGGTAGTGCTTGCAAGTTCTCTGTTCGGAACGAGCTTTATCTGCACGTCCGAATGTTTTTCCATAAAAGCGTTTGCAACCGCGATATACGGATTGTCTCCGAAGCCCGCGTCGAGATACTCGAAAAGCACCTCTCTGCCGCCCGTAGTAATCAGCTTCAACCCGCCGTCGTCCTTGTTTCCGCCATTTTCTCCGCAACCGAAAAAGCCGAAGCAGCAAACCGCGGAAAGCATTAAACTAACAATTTTCGTACTTTTTTTCATTTTTCTCTCCTTTTTTATCTTTTTTATTCCGATAAACGTTGTTTCTCGGGTTGTCAAACCCGAGAAAGGGGTATACCCCTTGCCGTTTTTTTCGTTAAACGAAATACCCGCGTCTATTTAAGCGGTATTATAAATCTTCCCTCTCCGGGATATAAAACGAAGGTATAACTGCCGTCCGAGTTAAGAGGCACTATCACCTTTTCTCCGAAGCGATACATTAAAAGCGCCTTTGCGTCGTTGAACTTTACCGTAACCTTGTTGTCGAGATCGAAATACGGATCGGTGTAGTTGACAAGCATAAACGCGTCGTTACCGTCGTCGTCTTTGAATGCGCCCATTATAGCGTCCTGTTCGTTTTCTACCGAGGCGATACGCGGGTGAGAAGTCATCTTATGCTCCACGCTCCTGAAATTCGTGTTTACGACTCCGTCCTCCAAAGACGAAAAGCACATTATTCCGTCGTAATCGTAATGGAGATAAGCGTCCTCCATTTTATGGACCTCGTTATTTACCTTTTTCGCCAAATCGTACGTCCAGTTATACGTCCCGTCGGAAAGGTCAAGAATAGCGAAATTACCGTCTTCCTGATCGTTCCAATTCCCGTATTCGTAATATGTTATCTGTTTTACGCCGAAAGCCATTTCCGTATATATCTGAAAACGAATATCCGCAATTCCCGTCATATCGCGAAGCCCCGTATAATCTCCTACGACCTGAATAAACGCGCGAAGCTCAACGTCGGTGTTTTTGCATTTATTCGCCAGCATTTCAAGGTTGGCAAGATAAGTCGTTCTCAAAAGGCTTCCCTTCGTATTGTCTTTACGCAACGGATAATAATCGAAAGAAACGTATTTCAGAAGCGGCGCAAGCTCGTCGAAGTATTTATCGACGTAATCTCTGTACGACGCGCCGAGAGAGCTTTCTCCGACGTAGTTCGGATTGAGATTAACGAGCATTTCGGCATTTTTTACTCCCGCCTTTTCGGTATACTCCTTAAAAAGCTCCGCCTGCCATTTTATTCTTTCAATCTGACCGATGCTCGGCTCGTCGTCGCCGAAATTGCCGCAGTACGCGGGGCTTTTTATATATTCGTTGTTTTCGTCGAACATTTTCGACAAAACCCTTTCGTATGCCTCGCGAGTATTTATCTCTTTGTAATATTCGTCGTCCGTAATTTTGGAAAGCCCGTAAAACGACCAGTCGCGGACGTAATATTTAAGCCCGTATTTTTCCGCAAGTTCCAGAACCCGCATCGCGTCGGAGGCAGCCTTTTCGCTTTTCTTTTCAATAGTATCGTAAACGTCCGAGCCTATTTCGGATGAAGCTCCTTCGTAAAGCGCGAGAACCTTGGTAAACCCCGCCTCCGCCAGCTTTTGAAAATGCTCGTCGGTAAGCGTATTCACGTTACGAGCGACTCCGTTCCAGTTTTCGACGGTAGGTCCTGCATAAGCCACAAACTGTATTCCCTCGCTCTTTTCAAATTCGGGAACGGATATCTTCGATATATCGTTTTTTTCGGAGCAACCTAACGCCCCGCCGAAAATCAGCAGGCAGGACATTATCAACGAAAGCTTTCTTTTCACTTCGATTTTCTCCTTTTATCCGCAACGATTTTAACTATACAGGCAGATAGCGCGGCAAGAAGCGGAACGACTATTTCCGAGCCTATTGCCGCTCCGCAGCCGGAAGCGGAATTCGCTTTAACCTCTTCGCGCCAGTTCTCGTCCGTATTGCTTCTGTCGTAAATAGTGTTGGTTTCTGTTTTCGTTATCGTTTCGGGGACGTAATTATCCGCGCAAACGTATAAACCCGAGGTATTAGCCATAGAAAAATCGTCTAACTTCATATAGGTATAACCGGTACAGGTCAAAGCCGCATAACCCGTGGTTTCCACCCCGTTTATCGTATAATAAAGTGTAAATCCTATATCGCTCGCTTTTTTGAGATACAGTCTTAAAGTCCCGTTTTCGGCAACCCAGCGCACGCAGACCGCGTCTTTTTCTCTTACCGCACTTTCGGTTTTAAGTTTTCCGTCGTAAGATACGTCCTTAAACAGCGACGAGGGAATTTTAGCATGCTCGACCATATTCGACGCAATCTCTTCTTTATCTGCCGAAGAACCCTCTCTCGTCCAGACTTTAAGAGTTCCGTATTCTTCGGTCGGGGTAATTTCAAAAAAGAACATAACGTTAGTTCCGTAGTCGGTTTCACGCTTTTCTTTTTTCCCCAGATCAAGCCCTATCCACTTGTTGCGCGCGGTTGCCGTTCTGTCGTTATCTTTATCGGACGCGTATATATTGCAAAGCTTGTAATCGAGAACGAAATCGTCGTATTCGTGAGCAGAACCGAAATAAGAAGTATCGGAACATCCCTCGAACGCAAGTTTTCCGTCCGAAACGGATATTTTCCCGTCCCCGTTATTCATTATAAAATCCTCGTACCCTTCGTTTCCGAAATAATCGTTGGAAAAATTGTGGGTTACGGATTTCGTAACGGGAACGCGATAGCTGATCGTTTTCACCGAAAGGTCGTCTATTTTAATAAGTCCTTCGTTCTTCTTTGTCGCGACGAAACCGAAATAGCCCGAATAGAAATACTCGTCCTGCGAAACGCCCGTCGCCAGAAGCGTGTCGTTCGCGTATACGGAAAACTCTCCGTCTTTATTCGCGACGAAACGCAACGTAAGTTTTCCCGTTTGCAAATCCGCCGCATAAGAGGTTTTCGGAATAAAGCCCTCCGAACCGTTTTCGGTTATTTTAACGACCGAAACGCCCTGCGCGTCGGCTATGCAGGCATAAGAACCTTTTTTATAATCGTGATTTTCGCCCATTCCGAAAGCAAACGCTATTTCGTCGCTCCCCGCCGCCGAAAAATCAATCGAAAATCCCACGTCGAGACAATCGAGGCTTGCTATAACGCTTTCCTCTCTCACTACGGGCGTTTTATATACGATTCCGTCGCCCGCCGCGGGAGCTTTGACCGCAAGGTATTCGTTAGATATTATCGAATACGTCGCCGCGTTATTTTTTCTGTACTCGACAAGTCCCGCATTTATCTCTCGGGAAGAAAAGCTTTCGGAAATCTCCGTACCGGACGCTTTTATTTTTAAGTTATCTATATCGAATCTTCCGCCGCCCTCGCACGCAAACAAAACGTACGCGCTTTTAAAGGAATAAGCCGAGCTTTTGAAGGTCGCTTTTGCAAAGGCTTGCTCGTTTTCCGTATTCTTGCCGCGCTCGAAAAAGTAAATGTCCGCTTCCGAATCGCTCAACGGCACTATTCTTACCGTGCGCCACCCCTCGCTCGCGTTCCAAAGCAGGTTTTCTCCGGAAATCGGCGTAAGATCGCATAGTCCGTAACTGCCGAGATAACCTTCGGTCAGAACGAGCGGAATTTCGTATTTCCCGAATATATCCGTATTATTCGGTGCAAAATATACGCCTTCCCACTTGCCCGCAGGCTGCAAAAAATCAAACTGAACGTATTCTATATCGGTCAGTTTATCCTTCGTACCCAGAAGATACCCTTCGAGGTTCGCGTTAAAGGTAAGATAAGAATCTATTTCTTCCGCAGACGGCATGCTTATCGTAGGCTCGCCCGTAAAATCGAACAACCATTTTTTAGAATCGAGAGAACTTCCCTCAAAATTCTCGTTTATAAGCACCGTAGTTCTTTCCGCGGCATAAACGCCATTCACTCCGCCGAGCGTTATCCCCGCAGCGAAAATCGCGATAAACGCAAAGCAAACGATTCTTGAAATTTTCTTTATCATTTTTATCCTCCTTTAATTGAAGCCGTATTTTAATTAAAACCCGAAATGCTCGGAAGCCTTGTTCAGAAGCTTTCTCGTTATTACTATTATCGGCGCGGCAATTATAGTAAAGCATACGCCGAGAGTAGAAGCCCATTCAAGGTCGGTTCCTCCCCTGATGACGCTGTTAATCATATAAGAAATAGTCGTGGATTGATGTAACGCGCCGCCGCCCGTCATAAGATCAACCTGTATAAACAGCGTAAACATCGCCGTTACGCTGCCGAGTATTCCGACGGAAACGGTCGGCCATATCATAGGAATTATTATTCCGAAAAGCTCTCTTCCCATTCCTACGCCTTCGAGTCGCGAATATTCCATCACGTCCTCGGGAAGATTTGCCATTGCGCCGCCCATTATCAGTATGTTATAACCTGTGCCTACCCATAAACAATAGAGCAATATGAGAGGCATCTGCCACTCGGAAGTTTTCGCAAACCATTCGGGCAGTTCGGTTACGCCGAGACTTTTCAATATAACGTTCACGATACCCATATCGGGATCAAACATATATTTGAACACCATAACGAATATTACTATCGATATAATGGAAGGCAAAAAGAATATAACCTTAAAAACTCCCGCTCCCGGTATTTTTTTGAAGAAAAAATACGAAAGTATCAACGAAATACATAATAAGAACAGGTCGTTCAAGCCCACCAGAAAAGAATTCCTCACCGCATAACCTATTTCGCCGAGACCGAGTTCGTTGAAGAATCTTCTGTAATTACCCAGCGACACGTTAACCGAATCTATGGTTCTCACCTGAAACGACATCGTTACGGAGCTTATATTAACGTAAACGAAAAAAACGAGATATTGCAGAATCGGCAACGCAAGCATACAAAAAATAAATATTCTTCTCTTCGTTTTCAACGTCTTTTCCGTCGTTAAGTTTTTCTTATCCTTTTTCATCGCGTCACCCCTTTATTCCGCCGCCTATAAGATTTTGCATAAGTTTTTTGGAAAAGAACGCGTAAAAAATAAGTACAGGCATAATACATATTATCGTTCCCGCAAAAAACACACCGTACGGAATATCCTGTCCCGCGCGCGAAGAAAGCTTACTGAGTCCCACCGCAAGCGTCGGATGCTCACCGTAATAAAGAAACGCCGTCCAGTATTCGTTCCAACTGCCCAGAAAGCGCATAAGCGTGAAAACCATTATTCCGTTTTTCGCAAGCGGCAACATTATCTGCAAAAACACTCTGAAATCGCTTGCCCCGTCTATCATCGCGCTTTCCGCAAAAGACCACGGCAATTCCTTAAAAAAGCTATGCAGATACAAAAACGCGCCGCCAAACCCTCCGCACATCAGCATCATTCCGAGATATGTGTTGCGAAGATGCAGTTTTTCGTTCATCAGATTGAACGTAGCCGCTTCCGCTCCTATCGTAGGAACAACCGATGCGATCAAAACAAATGTATATATAAATCCGTTACCCTTAAAACGGTATTTAGCCAAGGTGTAAGCAGCCATACAGGTGAGAGCCATCGTAACGAAGGTCTGCCCCACGGCAAGAGTTACGGAATTAAAAAACATTTCCCCGATATTCATCGTATCCATCGCTTCCGAATATGTGGAAAAAGAAAAGCTTTTCGGAAAGCCCAACGGGTCCATAAGCATTTCTATCGGATCGGATTTGAACGAATTCATCAACAGAAAAACGAAAGGATATATAAGAGTCGCCGCATAAATACAGAATATAACGAACACTACGGCAAGACATATCCTTTCGCTCTTGGAACGGATAATTTTTTCTTTAATCTTTTTGCTTCGCGTTATAGCTTTCGCGGTCATTTCATCCTCCGATTTTTCGTTTATTTCTATTTTGGCAATTTTAAGATGTTTCTATAATTCGTATCTTATATTTTATATCTTTATTTAAATAATGTATAGACACAAAAAAACCCTTTTTTAGCAAATTCTATCCTTAACGGAAATTTTTGATTATTCGCTTGAAAAAAGGTGTAGCGTGTGATATTATTAAGCTATGATATATTACGATTTGGACTTATTTAAAGAGCTTCTTTCTCATTTGGGGAATCTGACGGATACTTCCGTATGCTTTTACGACCGTAGCTTTAAATCCACCGACGCACACACTCAAAACGTGCCTACGTTTTGCAGCGGGATAAAGCAGAAATTACAAAGTCATTGCGTACAAACCGATACCACTACTTTAAAACGGGCGGAAATCTGCGCCGAAAATTCGTTTTACTATACCTGCCATTTCGGCCTGACGGAAATCGCACAGAAATTACTTATCAATAATCAAATTTTCGGATATATCATAATAGGACCGTTCAGAATGGCGGGAAACGGCGAACGGGACGAAGAAACCGTTAAAAAGTTTTGTTCGCAATACGGAACGAACTATGAATCGATGATGAATAATTACAGGAAAATTCCGATATTTTCCGAAGAAAAATACCATTCGGTAATAGCTATTACGTCCGCATTGTTTGAATATGCAAAAAACAAGAATATAGTAACAATGAAGAGCGACTTGTTCAATAATGAAATAGAACCGTACATAAGCGATAATCTCGAAAAGGAAATAACGATAGAAAGCCTTTGCGGAAAATTTTTTCTTACCCCGAAACAGCTTTATAACGTATTTATAAAAGCAACGCTTTTACCGCCGAAAAAATACGTCACCGTAAAAAGAATAACCAAAGCGAAAAACCTTATCATAACCACTGATAAACCTATGCCTGTGATAGCGGACGAAGTCGGCATACCCGATTATAACTATTTCATCAAAGTTTTTAAGCTTATAGATAAACATACTCCGAGTTTTTACCGCAAATAATTTTTTCTGCGAAAAGAGTATAACGCGCCACCTTGATAATATACAAGCGTCGTGCTTCGCACGCCGTATCAAGGTGGCGCGTTTTGCACAGGGTTATGTCGGTAAAATGAGCTAAAATTTGTTAGTTCGCGGTTAAATTATGCCTCGGTTATCTCAAAAATCGGCGGCGTTAGTCGTTTGAAAACAAAATGGACGTAAACGCGCGGCGGGGACGAACGCTAATCCGCTCTTCCGTCCCCGCCGCTTCCCGCGTTTTACGCCTTCCTCCATATCCTCCCCCTTTTCGTTGCACGCCGAAAAACGCCGCTCTTATACTCGGCGTTGTTTTTTATCCTTGTATTCTGTTTACGCGCTCATAAATAGTTCCCGCATCGATAATTGTTTCGGCTTGTAATTAAGTATGTCTCTCTCCCAGCTTATTACGTCGTCAAAGAGTACAACCTTTTCAACGTAATCGAACATCTCTCCCGCTATATCCCTGTCTTTTACCTTTATACACACCTCCGAAGGTATCCCTCGCGAATATACTATCTTCTCTCCCGACTTAGATATATACTTCAACAGATAGTTTATCGTATTCCCGTGCGTTATCTCCTTTTCGTTTACAGGTCGGAAATCGTTTCTTCCGAACCCGTTCTCGAAAAACGTGTTTATCCTTGTTATCGTCATCTTCCCGCTTTTCTTGTTGTAATCTTTCTTTTCATAAATACTACCTACCATCTCTCCGTTCGGTATATACATAAGCGCGTGAAAATGCAATCTCTCCGTTTCAGGCGCGTTCTCGAATACTCCCATATATCTCCAACACCTGCGGGTATGTAAATTAGATAAGCACTTTCTCAACTTCTTCCTGAAACTCTCTTCCGTCTGTTTCTTGTCGTCATATGTAAACGTTACGAAGTAATTCCAACGATTAAGGTACGCTTTTCTCTTAAACCTTTTCTTACGAACGTACAGGTTATGGAACTTCTTATCTAATTTCCCCTGTATATACTCATTAGTAGCGTTAAAATCGGGGTATAGTTTTTCTATCCCCACTTTCATAAAGTTTATCAACTCGTTTTTCTTTCTCTTTATTCCTAAACCTTTTTTCATAGCAACAGAAAACAGAGAATCAACCAGCTCGTCTATATCCTCCCTGCTTCTCGTTTTCTTTTTACCCTTACGCTTCGAGGGCAACACTCTCGTACCGACGTGATGTCCTCCGTCGTGATATACCTTATACCACCCCTCGTTTATCCTCCTCGGTTCATCAAAGAAAGGGATATACAAATTCTCGTTTAATTCCGTCAATAATGCCTGCATATATTCTCCTTTACCCCATTGTATCACCGTTTTTTTAGTTAGCGAGAGTGACCGAACCGTTACAGAAACGGCACTCTACCGTGAGTAGAGCGGGCTTTTACAGGAGTTTTAACGGACATTCTTCCATAATATTCGGCAGAAAGTATTGACAAAGAAATATCGCGTCGTCTTTGGGGTTGGGTATCGGAAAAAGCCGTTCCCGTCAAGGGTAAAAATATCTCCGCGGGTTTTTAAGTAATATTTATCTCCCGATTTTTTTACTTTTTCCTTGACTGCCCCGCCTTTTCCCGATTGTTTTGAGGTCAAAGACGACGCAACTTTTAGATTATTAAAAGTATGACTTTTCTGCCGATATACTCACTATTCATTCTGCCATATATAACGGTTACGTCACGATTAAGGTACTCTCGCTTTTGCTTCTCTCCGTGCAACAATATACTCAACGATAGTTATCGAGGAGTTTTTGTTATGAACAATCAATTATTCGAAGAGTATCCCGAACTCGTTTCGGTATCAGACCTTATGAACATGCTGGGGATAGGCAGAGTCCTTGCTTACAGGCTTATCACGGATAAAAAAGTAAAAGCCGTTAAAATCGGTCGCGAATACAAAATAGTTAAAAACAGCGTCATTGCGCTGATTCAAAGGAGCTGAATATGAAAGGAAAACTGTCCGTAAGAAACGGAGTATGGTACTGCGTCATTTACTTCGAGGACGAGAACGGTAAGTTCAATCAGAAATGGGTTTCCACCGGTCTTAAAGAACGCGGCAACAAACGCAACGCCGAAAAGTTCCTCGAAGCGAAGATTCAGGAACTCTCTTACCTCGAACCCGACAAGGTAATTGCTAAACGCGTGACTAAAACTCCCGAGCCTCGCACCTCCTGGCTCGGGTGGCTTATTCGTTACGTCAATGAGAAGAAAGATACTCTTTCGCCAACTCAACGGCACGTCGTAGAAAAATCCTACGTCAAAGCGTTCAGAGAGTTCTGGGGCGATAAAGACTTACCCCTTTCGGAAGTCAAGGCAGACGATATACTATCCTTCTATGAGTATCTCCGTTCCACACGTCACGTTAAAAACATTACCTTAAAGCACTACGCGAGTATTCTCCGTCCGGCGCTAAAAAAGGCGTTCCTCGAAAAACGGATAAAGGATAACCCGTACGATTACTTACCGCCGCTTAAACGAGATAAAATACCGCATAATTTTTATGACAGTAATGATATGGAGAAATTTTTCTCCGCTATCCGCAGGCATAAACTCGAACTCGCGTTCAAGTTCCTCGCTTACTACGGGCTTCGGCGCAGCGAGTTGCTCGGTTTGCGCTGGGAGTCGATCGATTTCGCGAACAAAACCGTTTCTATCGACCATAAGCTTCTCTTAGTAGAACGAAAGGTCATCGTTTCCGATAAAATGAAAACGGAATCCAGCTGTCGTACTCTTCCGCTTATCCCCGCTATCGAACGAGAGCTATTGAAACACAAAAAACAAATATCCAAGAACGAGGAATATTTCGGCATAGACTACAACAAGAAGTATGCGGACTACATATTCGTGAACAAACTCGGGGAACTCTTCCGCCCCGACTACCTTACTCACTCTTTCGAGAAGATTATCCGTCGGCATAATTTAAAGAAAATCCGTTTACACGACCTGAGGCATAGCTGTGCCTCAATTATGCTTGCCAACGGCGTACAGATGAAACAGATTCAGGAGTGGCTCGGGCATTCCAACTTCTCCACCACCGCAGACGTTTACAGCCATCTCGATTTTACCTCCAAGTTACAATCCGCAAACGTTATCTCCTCCGCTTTGTCTAAAAAACGCGTTTCCAAGAAGCAGGACGATTCGTCCGAGTTATCCGAGATAAAGGAAAAGCTGCTCGAACACGGGTTTTCTTCCGTAGACGAGCTTTTAGAACTCTTATCGAGCAAACGATGATCTCCTTTTTTGTCTTTTTCTTCCTGCGGGGTTGTAGCACGGAGAAAGCCTCCTACGTCAACGGTATTAAATCGCCGCGTGTTATTTGTATTTCCATTTCAACAAGTCTTGTCCGTAACGGGTAAGGCTTTCTCTTTATGCGACGATTTCATACTCCCTCGTTGACTTAGGGGCGGAATAAGTTTTGCAGCGCGCGGTAAATCCTTTCCCCGTGCTTTTCGTACCCCGCCGAAAAAGGCAAAAAACACATTAAAGGAGTTCTATATTATGAACAAAGACAGTTTCAGTTACAAAAAAGGATTCGTTAAGGGTATAGAGATATATTCCGAAAACCTATCAAACAGCGGATATTACGCAGACGCAAACAACAAACGTACTATGGAAAACTGCAAAAAGTACGCGGAATCGGGTTACAAAAAACAAATACGTTTAACGGACAATCAGAAAGATTACTATTACGGGCTATCAGACGGCATCGCGTACAAATACAGAAACGGAGGCACTCCGCTTGATACTACTCCGCGTTTAAGCCGATTCGAGAAAAGAGAACAGGCTCACTACTATGGCAACAACTCAAACATCGATGACGAAATATTTTAAGGAGTGAGATTATGAGTTCTAAGATTTTTTACGAAGTAATTACCAAAGACAATCTTTTACATATGGCTCAATCCATTTCCGTCGCCGCGCTTAAAAAGGCGAGTTGTAAAAGCCAAAGATACCAGAATATGTACAGGAGGTTATTAGACGACATCCATACCCCGTCCATAGATCGTCCTTTATCAGACGGATACGAGTT
This sequence comes from uncultured Clostridia bacterium, assembly GCA_934271275.1. GTDB lineage: Bacteria > Bacillota > Clostridia > Christensenellales > Borkfalkiaceae > UBA1259. Next base: position 20,811 of record CAKQRD010000015.1, read on the forward strand.
GGTACAAAGCGTATGCTGTGTGCTTCTTCAACACGTCGGAAAAAAGCTTGACGATATTGTAGGAGTTAACAAATACAAGCGCCCCGCAAGCGTGTTAAAACTTTGCTATTCCGCAGTAAACGAAATTACCTATCGTTATACCCGCGACGCTTACCTCGAAGACTTTATCGAGGACGAAGCCGCTATTTCAAGACCGATTGAAACGGAGATTATAGATACCGAAAAAGAATACGAGAAAGTGGATGAAATCATAGAACGCCTTAATCTGTCGGAAGCGGAGAAAGATACTTTAATGCTATGTATGCACGGATACGGAGCGTTTGCAGTTGCGAGAATGTTATCCGTCACTCACGGCACGGTATGGGCAAGGAGGCAACGTATAATGAAAAAGTATGTCGCAGTTATGGTTTAATCTCCTATATGACCTTAACCGAATATGTTTTACGATAACGCCCGTAAGAAAAACTCTCTTACGGGCGTTATTCTTTGTAATTTTTTAATACTGATATTTTTAAGCCTCGTTGACCATCTTACAAACATTTTGAATTTTTTACAATATTGCTTGTAACGAGGGTTTTGTCGGCAAAAAATTTTTTCTGATTTTCAAAAATATTTAACGATATTTATCGATTACGAGCGATACTCTTTGCACGTTTCTGCACATTTTATTGGCATTTTTTTAAAATCGTCAATTTTCAGGGCTTGCAAATTTTATATTTTTATTTCGACCCTCGGATCCTTTTTGTTACAATTTTTAATCTGCTTTTTACGCAAATATTTGTTTCGACAGGGCTTTAAAAACGACCTTATCGAAGGCTCGTTCCCAAGAAAATTTTTAAAAAGCAAAACCCTCGAAATCGTCAGTGATTTACAAGGGTTAGAGGGTAGCACCATAAGGGACGCTCCTCCGCTGTCGCTTCGGAGGGCTTCGCCCGAATACCCTATCGGGTTCGCACATAATCTTACGCTCTACGCAAGCAAAAAGGATAGGTTTTACCTATCCTTTTTGCTTGGTGCACCATAAGGAGTTCGAATCCCTAGCCTTCGGTTCCGTAGTGGCACGAATTTTATTCTTTTAGATATTTTTATTCCTCTATATTTATCATTAAAAACTTTTAAAAACCCGCATTTTTACTGACGACTTCCTGAAAACATATCACAACAATACTTAACGATAAATAAAAACAACGTGCGATACAAGGTTTTCCCCATATTGCACGTTATTGTTACTTTTACTGTTACAGTAAAAAATAATCAGTCTTTTATCACGTTTATCGGGACAACGTGAATACCGCTATCTAATGTATACGCGTTTCCGACAGCTGTTATAATCATACAAAATGCAGGCATCGTTTGTTTTGATTCCGCTATCTTATTCTTTAACGAGTTCAATGTAGATTCGCCCTCGGCTATAAGATTTTCTCCGCCCAATTTTATTTCTATCAACGCATATTTTCCATTCTTTAAATGCAAAACCGCGTCACATTCCAGCCCGTTAGCGTCTCTGTAATGCCTTACTTCGCCATTTAAGGTTTTTGCATATATAGACAATTCCTTTACCGCAAAATCTTCAAAAAACAATCCGAAGGTTTTGGGATCGTTCATTAAATCCTCGGGCGAAACGTTTAATATATTCGCCGCTATCGAAGTGTCAACAAAATGTCTTGTTGGAGAAGCCGTTACCGTTGTTTTGCTTCTGAAATTCGGATTCCAAGCCTCTATATCTTTTATTATAAACAAATCGTTCAACGCCTCGACATATTCATCAAACGTATCTTCATTTAAGTTTCTGTCATCGTGCTCGTTAATATCTGCAAGCATTTTTTTTCGTCTGACTTCGGTTGAAATATTTCTCGCATAACTGCGTAAAACCATCTTGAAAATTTCGGGTTTTTTATTACGAAATTTCTTGTTCTTTGAATTTTCAAACTCAAATAACGTACTGCAATAATTTTCCGTAATTTTTAAAGCACGTCCCCTATTTTCGGTTAAGGACAAGGGCCAACCGCCGCGACAGATATAAAACGCCGTGTCTTGAAGATAATATTTCTCGTTAACAAAAAATACTTTTTTCTGCCCGTTAAATAGTTCGGCAAGAGATACCGCACCTTTCGACTCTTTTGTTTCGTACAACGACATCGGGCGCATAACTATCGTAACGATTCGTCCCGAACCGGAATGATATATATCCTCTTTATCTGCCGGCGTAGAACTTCCCGTAAAAATAAATTGTCCGAATTTATTTTCTCTGCCATCAATCTCTGCTCTTGCACAATTCCATAAATCAGGAACGTTTTGCCACTCATCGATAAGCCGCGGGTTTTCTCCTATAAGAATCGACTCCGGATTACTCTGAACAAGCTCAATTTTCTGTTTCGTGTCCAAAGAAAAACTACTTTTAGCAAAAAGTTTACTTGTTGTAGTTTTTCCGCAAAATTTTGGTCCTGCTATAACCACTACTCCGGAAGTTTCTAATGCCTCTTCTATCTCTTTTTCTATATACCTTTTTAAATATCCCATTCACGCGCCTTCCATCCGTTTTTTTAATTATATCAAAAAGATTTTATCGCGTCAAGTATTATCCCCCCTTTTTCATTCGATATTTTTATCCACTTTTCATTGATAAAAATTACAATGTTTTTATTCCGAAAAGCACATAAGCACGCAATACAAATAGTTTCTTCATATCATATCTCAAATACTCCCATTTTTTGGGAGTACAGAGCTTTTATTAGATATTAAAATAGTATTTATGAAAGGTTATGCTTACGATAAGTCGTTGGGCGAAAAAGAAAATCAAATTTTGTCGCTTGTTTATTCGGGTAATAGTCATTACTTAAACGCTTTTAACTTCGTTCATAAGTTTTACAGAATAAACTACCGTTTACATAAGTCTAATCACCTTGCGGTGTTTAAGGCTGTCTATATAGAAAAATCAAAACTGCCCGCGTGGAAGCTTGCGAGCAGTTGTAATATAGCGCAAAGCACTCTTTTCAGATTAAGAAACGAAATAGTGGAATGCTTTTACGCTTGTTTAGAAGACGAACGAAATATGCTAAAAGAAATAGCCGTTACTATGGACTGATATTATGAATGCAGAAGAAACGATTATTTACCTTATAGAACTATACACTCAATATTTAGAAGAACTAAACGCTGTACCTCGTAACGATTTCACTATCGGAGAAATGACCGCATACGTTGAAACGCTTGAAATACTTCAACGTTGGGAAAAGGCGAACCGTTACGGTTTAGACTTCGTTATAGAAGATAAGTATAAAATTTAGCCTGATTTTACAGTTCTCAAAAGATAAAATTATAGGTCGGCATTTTTAATAGCGGTAACCAAAACTTTTTTTAGTCCGAACGGTACGTTGTTATATCTATCGGTATATTCCGTCGGCTTTTTATTATTAGCCCATTGCCCGCGAAACTCAAAATTGTACGGGCTTACATATTTCGGTTCGGCAGTTTTACAGTGAAACGGTCCGAATAAATTTCTTAAACTTGATTTGAGCGTTATCTCTACTTCGTTTTCTCCATTCTTTAATATATCGGTTATATCGCCTTTATTGTCAAGCACGAAAAGTCTTTTACCCCTTTCCGTTTCTATTTCGGCGTACATAAACCTGCCGTCAAGCGTAAGTATTATTCTTTCGTTTTCCTTTTTTATTATAGTTCCGCGGTATTTTACGCTTCCGTTAAAAAACGGAAAACCGTTTTTGAATAATTTATCCGTAACGGGCGGAAAAGCGTCACGCTTTGTCAATTCCCCGCTTTTTTGCACGATAAAATCACCTTTAAGATAGCTTTGTTCTATCGACGTATCGAGATATAAACAATTTTTTAAGCTTTCGGTCGCCAGCGGATCGAACAGCGCAAATTTTACTCCGTCGTGTTGATAAAAATCAAAAGAATATTCTATCTCGTTTTCTCCCTTTATCACTTGCGCCGATATATCCGCTTCTATAAAATTAACGTCATATCCGCTCTGCTTAAACGATAAATTCCGATGATTTAACGTGGCCGTCTTAAAGCTTGTCTTTTCCATTATAAAGGTCAATGGTATTCGTTCGGCTAAAACGAATTTTTGTCTGACGTATATTACGCCCTTATAATCTTCTCGGAGCAATGCTTCCATAATTCCCGCAATCGGAGATTCGGCTGAATAATTTTTACCGTCTTTACTTATCCGCGCATAATCCATAACCAGATAATTTTGCGTAAGCCCTGCTACCGTGAAGGTCTTCGTTACGTCCTTCTTATCCGCAACGACGCTTCGTTTATCGTTACTCTTTGCTTTTATCAGAATCAAACCTTCATCTGCCGATACCAACAATTTATCGGCAACAGGCTCTTCCTTCAACGTAATCAGATCAAGCGAAAGATAATCGTTTGATAATCCCTCTATCGTTACCCGCCCTTTTTTCCGCGAGGAAAGATTCTTGACGAATAAAAACTCGCCTATATCGCCCTTTCTGTGCGCAATAAAACAATTTTTTCCCCGACACCGAAATTTTACGGACGCATTGTTCAATAATTCTTTAAAGCTATAATTACCCTTCAAAGAAACGTTCGCTCTTACTCCGTCTATATATTCCGGTTGACGTAAAACGCACAGCTTTCCTTTGTATCGTTTAAGTGCGCGATAAGTAAAATCAGATAACGTTTTTATTTCGGGAACAAGCACGACGGAATAGCTTCTGTTCCCTACAACAAGGGTATCGTCGTCTGTTCTTCCGTATTTTTCAAAAATTTCCTCGTCGATAAATTGATATGTAACGCCCTTTTTCCTTAATTTTGTAAGGAGCTTGTCGAATTTTCTTTCGATTATATGTACGCTGCTCTCGTCCGCTGCTCTTAAATAATCGAGCCATACCGAACGCTGCGGATGTATTATAGCTATGTCGCAAATTTCTTCGGTTTCGGAAATTATATACCCGAGTCTTGTGAAATAATCGTTAAGCGTCTTAAAGCCTTTCTGCCAGCCCGCCTGCGCGCCGAATATCGGCGGATGATCTATCTTTCCGCGTGCGGAAACGGAATACGGATATAAATGCTGACAAAGAGCGTTTACTCCGTTAAAATATTGAAAATCACCGATGCTTTTCAATTCTTTCGGGGTAACGTCGTATCCGGAACACGCGAACGACTCCGTTAATATGCGCGTTTTGCCTAGTTGCGCGGCAACGCTCGCTATCTGCTTCGGCGCAAGCTCCGTGCCGCAGTCTCTTCCCAACCAATCTATCGCCGGAACGTCCTCGTATTCGTAAGTGGTCATCACGTCCGCCGCGCCCCACATCTGCGAATACAATTTTTCTTCTCCGAGAGAATGTCCCGTCAGCTTGCACCCTCTCTCTTTACACCAATCGTATATCCTTTTATAAAAATTTTCTACATATAATTTATTCAGCGCACGATAATATTTTTGTCTGAACCGATAGCCGAGCTTTCCTCGGATAAAAAGATAAATAAGCCCGTCTTTAACGTTTTCTCCGTCCCTTGCAAACTCCTTCTCCAAGCCGACGGTATACGGGGTTCCCCATCTGAAATATTGAGGTTCGTCGGTAAAAAATCCCGTCAGCTCTCTTCCGAAGCTATCTTTAAACCTTTCGTAATACCTTTCGTGCGTTTCCTTAATGAACGCGTCTACAACCTCCGGTTTAAGAATATCCGTATTTGCGGGGCTGGTTTTTAAATATACGTTATGATACCTCTTTACGCCTTTTATCTCTTTATCGACCCTTAAATATTTTCCTTTTCTGTATATATACGCCGCAAAAGCGTTTTTATCAAATTTGCCCTTACGATATTCCAGATAATTTGCTCTGTAATCAACGTTTTCAAGAAGCTTTCCGCCGACAAAGCCGCTCGGCCACCCGTTTTCGTCGTATATCCACGCCTGCATTTTCAGCTCTTTTGCCTTTTTAAGACACGCGTCTATACAAGAAAACCATTTTTCTCCCAGATACTCGTCCTTTAATCCCGTTCTGGCGTGCATAATAAAGCCGCCTATTCCGGCACTTTTCATTTCTTCTATCTGCTTTACCAGCTCGTTTTCGTCGAGAGAATTATTCCACGACCAAAACGGTATGCTCTTGTATTCGTCCGGATTCCCGCGTAAAGCGGCTTTAAGCTTTTCGTTCATTCCTTTTCTCCGTAGTTCTTATTAAAAATTTTATTTTCCGTTTGAAAAATAAAACCTTTTCTCCGTCGATAATTCTGAAAGAAAAGGTTTCATTTATTAAATAATAGTCCTCGTTTTACCAGTCTTTACCCCAAATGCCGTCGTTATCGAGACCCGTCGGCTCCGTGCCGCTGAGCAACAAAACGTCGTTAGCTTCAAAAATATTAAGCTGGGGTTTAACGTATATTTTGCCGTTTTCCGTTTTCATCATTTCTATCTCCTTCTCAACACCGGTTTTTCTTCATAATACAGTTCAGTTACCGAAATATTGCAAAAGCATTTCGTTCTGATAATAGAACCCTGCGTTCGGATCGTTATATGCGGCGTTTGCCACAAAGCTTACCGAACGCTCGATTATCTCGCCGTAATAGGTTTTTGTCAGCCCGTTTTTAAGCTTAACTCTGATATAAGATCTCGCGGCGATTTGCCTGCCGTATTTATCGGAAGGAATATTCGTTAAAACACCCGTATATGTATCGGACGTTTCGTCAAACCAGTTAATCAGCGGAATATCCTCCACGCCGTTCGTTTCGAGATTAAGCTCGTTTTCGCCGAGAAGGTCGGCAGGCAACAACACGGAACCCGCCGTCACGTTATCCGAACCGTATGCCGTTACCATATCGTTGTAAACGCCTTTATCCAGATCAAACATAAATCTTAAACCAGAAGGCTCCGACAAACGAACCATCGCCCCGAGATTAGCCCCCGAAACGTAGTTTTTAACACTTTCTCCGCAGCTCTTCTCGTCGTAAGAAACAATCTGTACGTTGCTTATTTCCACCGCGGTGTTTCCGGAATTATTGTTTGTTTCTGTAAACAAACCGATATAACCGGGCTTGTCGTACGTTACCGTTCCGCAACCGTCAACGGTAAGCTTTCCGTGAATATAAGCGTTTTTATAAACCTCCGCATTATCTATATACACGTTCATCCAATAATCGGAACTCGACGCGCTCTGTTTTCTCACGGTAATTCTAAGCGAATGCTCGTTCCCGTCGATTATGTCGGTCACGGAGCTGCTTGCTCCCGAATCGGTAACCTTTTCGTCGTAACCTCTATACCAATATGCGCCCTCGGAACCGTATCTTTTTCCGACGACGACGGCATATCTTCCCTCGCCCTGCGGAGATGGAGTGTTTCCGTCAATGGTCAATTGCGCCAAATCGGTGCTTTGCATACCGAACGCGACACCGAGCAATTTATGATCGTCAACCGCGGAGGTATCTGTATATTTAAATTTTACGGCTAAATCGAAATTCTGATATTTAGCCTGCGTAAATAACGCTTTGCCCGAAGCAGTAGAAGTAAACGAATCGAAGCGAAGTCCTTGTTCATAGGAAACGGTCGTCTTGCCGTTATCCGCGATTTTCCAAGCATTTTGATTTATCGCGAGATTCGTCGTATCAAGAATCGACTTCTTAAAGCTATACGGATTTCCCGTTTCGATCTGTCCGCCGTTTCCGTCGTCGTACGAGGTCAGCTTTAATTCGGAAATATCAATGACGTTATTTCCCGCACTGCTGTTGGTCTCGGTAAATAAACCGATATATCCCAAGTCGTCGCAGTTTATCTTCCACGAGCCGCCGTCCCAGTTGCGCGGATAATTCATTTCTTCCAAAACTGCTCCGTCTACCGACAGATTTATTTTAAAATTATCGTCGCTTTGCTTCACCGACAACGTTACCTTATGCTCGTTTCCGTCTATAACATTTACGTTCGGTATTTCCTTAAACCAGCCTGTATCTACTATCTGAGTAGTTCCGCCGCCCAAATATCTCGCATTGCATTTTGCGCTGTTATAAATATTGCCCAGCATTATCAAATGTCTGCCGCCGTCCTCCGGTGAATTTGACGAAGAGTTCAGTTGTCCGAAATCCTTCTCCTTCATACCGAACGCTATTCCTATCGTTTTATAATCGACAGACGACGTATCCTCATACTTAAAGCTGAACGACAAATCGAAATATTTCGATTTACCTGCGGCAAACAAGACTTTTGCGGGAGAAGCGTTCGTAAATTCCGCAAAGCGAATTCCTTCGTCGGAAACATACGCGTTACCGTCCGTAAGCCACAAATTCGCATTCGCTGCAAGATTAGCCTCCGCTTCCTGCGCATATGCGGTATACCCGACGGACGAGAATCCCGCCGTCGCAAATGTACCGACAATTATTGCCATACTCAAACAAAAAAGTAGAATTTTTTTCATATTTTCCTCTCCTTCATCCTTCGGTAAACCGAATTAAATGCTCCTTTTCTTTACGATTAAATTGTATCATTCTTTTTATTCGCAGTCTTGCTTTATTATTTTAATTAGTAGCCCTTTTATTTTTCAAAAATCGGCTTTATTCGTCTCTTTCGGAATTTACTTTTCTTATCTCAGCAATCTGCTCTTCCGACAATTTCGGAGTTCTGTCATAGCGATAAAAGCCGTTTTTCTCCTGCTCCACGTCGTAAAGCTGCGTATAACAAAAGCCCGAAAGCTTTTTGCACGAAAACACGATTCGCGTAAGCTCCGAATACCTGTTTACGAACTCGTCTCCGCCGTTCGCACCGTTCCCGTAGCCCCAGCTATCCGCATTTTCCGCGCCGTCGTTAAGGGAAAAACCGCCGTATTCGCTTATATTGACCGCTCCGCCGCTATATTTTACGTTTTCTCCTTCGCAATACAGATTAGGCATATCCAAAACGCCCTGTTCATCCAGTTTTTTAAGATATTCCGCGACCTTTTCTGCGGATTCGTAACAATGAAAGTCGAACAAATCCGTTTTTCCGCCATGATGTCCGCCGCTCGTATCTACGCACGGTCTTGTCGGATCCAGCCTCTTCGTGAACTCATAAACCGCTTCCACGAAATTAACGTCTCTTTTTTTATCGAAATCGTCCCTGTATCCCCACGTTTCGTTCAGCGGACACCAAGTGATTACAGACGGATGGTTAAAATCTCTCGAAACCGTCTCCTGCCACTGCGAAATAAATTCACCGAAGTAACCGAGATGAGAATAATCGACGCCCCAACTCGGGAATTCTCCCCAAACGAGATAGCCCAGCTTATCGCACAAGTATAAAAATTTCGGCTCGAAAACCTTCTGATGGAGTCTCGCTCCGTTAAAGCCGAGCTTTAACGCGCGTTTTATATCTCCAAGCATAAAGTCCGTACTCGGCGAGGTATAAATTCCCTGTTGGTTAAAGCCCTGATCCAGAACGAGCTTTTGAAAAACGGATTTACCGTTAAGCAAAAACCTGTAACCGTCGTAGCAAACGTCCCTTAGCCCGAAATAAGACTGAACGCGGTCCTTTCCGAACGACACAATAACGTCGTATACGTTTCCTTCTCCGACGCCCCAAAGATGCGTTTCCGAAAGCGGAATTTTGAACTTGCCTCTGTATTTAACTTCTTTGCTGCAAGCCTCTATCAGCTTACCGTCATAAAAAATTTCTACTGTGGCGTTTCCTTTACCCGTCAATCTCAAATCGACGGAAACCGAATTGTTTTTTGCGTCTGGCGCAAGCATAACGGAAAGTATCCTTTGCGGATACGAATATTCGAGCCACACCGACTGCCAGATTCCCGTGGTTCTCGTATAAAAGCACCCGAACGACTTCTCCGCATAAGACTGTTTCCCGAACGCAATATCGCCGTTACTGTCGTATACCGTAAGCTCCAACGAATTTTCGCCGTTTACAACAAAGTCCGTTATATCGAACGAAAAAGAGGTAAAACCTCCCGTATGCTTTCCAACGTATTTACCGTTTACAAATAAAACGGAAAGGTAATCCGCCGCGCCGAAGTTTATTATCACGCTTTCGCCTTCGGCGCGTTCGATATTTACCTTTTTTTTATAATAACAGACGGAAATAAAATCCGTAAACCCTATTCCCGAAAGCGCGCTCTGCGGACAAAACGGAACGTTAATATCCCGACTGTTTATCTTATCGGAACGGAATTCCCATTTTCCGTCGAGCAATACCGTTCTTTCCCTTATAAATACGGGATTCGGATAATTGATTTTATTTTCAAAAGAAATCAAACCGTTATTCATCGTAGTTTATCCCAATCTATTCGACGGTAATCTTTCCGAAGGTTCCTTTTTTATCGAACACCGAATCGTCTGCGGAAGTAATTTTCTTACCTTTTACCGTAACGTTTCTGAATACTAAACCGGTTACCTGTTCGGGATCAATCTTACAACGTCCGTCGCAAATCGTAGAGGTTACGGAACAGCCGCCCTTTATCTGAATTCTGCGAGCCTTTCTGCAAGAAACGTTCTCGAAAACCACGCCGTCGAGAGTTCCTACCTCGCCCTTGCCGTTTTCAAGAGACCAAACGTTATGCCCTACCGCAATGTTTATAAAGTACGCTTCTTCGAGCGGTCTTTTATCAGAGGAGACCGAACTCGTTTCGCTGTATATTTCTATATTTCTGAACGTTATATTGCTCACCCTTCCGCTGTCGCTTAAACATATAACCAAAGAACCCATATACCATTCGGAAGCTCCCGAATCCAGCCACCAGTCGGTTATTCTGTACAGAACGGCACAATCCTCGAACGTTACGTCCGAAATATCGTTTACGGTTTCGCTTATTACGCCGAAGCCTCGGCACGAATCGGGCCACGCCTTGCAATTTCTGAAAACAATGTTGTTCCCGCCCGTCGCGCTGCTTTTCGTTATCGATTTAACCTCGAAATGGTCGTCGCCCGTTCTCGCAAAGCAATTTGTGACGACGGCATTCTGCGTATCTACTATTGCCACGCCGTCGCTGTTGAGTCTGTGTCCTATAAGAACCAAGTCGTCTATAACTACGTCCTTGCACTGATTTGTTACGACCGTCCATTCCGCGGCGTTAATAATGGTAACGCCCTCGATACTGACGTTCTCCGAGCCGTTGATTTCTATACCGCGACGCGCGTGACACGTTATGTGAGAGAAATCTATTATACCCGTCCCTACGATGTGCAGATTTTTTACGCCCGTCGCCCTTATAAAAGAGTTCCATCGAGCGAAGCCCAGCCCGTCCTTACTTACTACGGGATTACTTTTCGGTTGAGCAGCTCTGACTATCGCGCCCTCGTGAATATATATCCAAGTATCGTCCTTTGTCACGACTATTTCGTTGACATCGTGAACGCCTGCCTTATATTCGATTACGTTTGCGTCTGCGGGTATTTCTACCTGCTCGGGCTTTCTCACTACTACGGTTAGCGGTTTTACATAGTTTTTATCTATGATAAGGCTATATTTTTCGTAGCCCGTTACATTGAACGAAATCTCGTTTTCCGCTATATCCGTTTTTACGCCGAGCTTTTCGGGTATCACGTCTGCATATCCGAACGATTTTCTCGAAAGAACGGAGACCTTTACCGTAAACGGAAAATCGTTTTCATTGCAGGTTATATAGGCATAGCTGTGCGGTCCGCCGAATTTTACGGGAGAGGCGTATACGGGAATCGTAACGCCCTCCGCGCTCAATGCGAAATCTTCGCTGATAACTATGCCCTCATCGTCTTCCGCAACGGGATCTCTGTCGCTGGGCGAAGCCATAGAAGAATAGTCTTTTGCCTCTGTCACATCGTTAAACGTAACCGCCGATATAGTTTTTTTACTTGTTTTATTATCCGAACCGCAGGAACAAAACATACACATACTCACCATTATCAATAGCGTCGAAATTATTTTTTTGAAGCTCTGCATTTTCTTCTCCAAAGAACGAGACACACGGCTGCTATAATCGAACCGAGCGTTATTATGCCGCCCTCCATATTACCCGAACAACCGCAACCGCTTTTTTCGCCGTTGTCTTCGTTTTTCTTGTCGTCATCGGACTTTTTATCATCGTCAGGTTTTTTGCCGTCGTCGGGGTTCTTTTCAACGTAATCCGAACGCGTCAAAACCTCGTCCTTGCCCTCGCTCTTATCGGTTATTCTGATTTGACTTATTTTTACGCTGCCGTTAAGCTGAACGTTTCCTTCTCCGTCGGAGTAATCGGAATAATGCTCTATTGCGAAGGTCGATTCTTTGCCGTATGCGCCCCACGTCTCGAAGCCGTCCGTCGCCTGAACGTCCGATTCGTACTCGACTACTTCAAACAGCATTTCTCCGTCTATCGTAAGCGAAACAGAAACGCCATGTTTATCTCCTTCGGCAACGTTTTTGTAAGTAACGTCTATAAAATGGTCTTTATCGTCGCCCACGTCAACGTAATCTATCGTTTTGCCCAAATCTATATGTTCAAATTTTCCGTCTGCGCCGCCAAGTCTTATTAAAGAAACGGAGGTCTGCCACGGCTTATCGGCTCCCGCAGTTCCCATTTTTATCGCGTAACGAGCGCCTTCATCCGTTATTCCGAGGTAGAATATTATGCCGCATTCCCCGTTTGTCCCGTATTTACCTTCGCCGTATTTGCTCGGTTGCACGAACGTAGCTTTAACTTCGGCTTCTATACGATATTCCTTTAAGCTCTCGTTTTTAAACTTTACGGAAGGCGCAAAATCTTTGTTCGCTCCCGCTATCTGTATTCCTTCCGCGGCGAAGTCTACCATACTGTTGTCTCCGACGCTCGTTTCCCAAGAATTTTTGTCCTTCGCGAAGTTGTTTTTTCTATCGTCTATCGCGGGCGCGTCAAAATCCTCCGTAATAGGAAGCGATTTTATCGTTTCACCATCTGCGGAACCGTCGAAGCCCGTTACTTTGAGTTTCTTAATGTTTATAGAGGATTCCGTATTCGTATTATCGGATTCCCCCATTATGCCGATCCAGCCGGAAACGTCAGTATTCCACGTCGTTTCGCCTATATCAAGACCTATGTTCTTTCTGTCTTTTACGGAAATAACCGTTACGCCGTCGATTACAACGATAAACTCTATGTTGTCGCCGCTATCCCTTACGGTATAATCGAGGTAATGCTCTTCTCCGTCTCCTATCTCAGTAAGGAAATCTCTTGCAACGATATACGCGGTGCTGCCGCTACTGCCGCCTCTGAATCTTTCAAGAATTATCGTGCTGCCGCACATACCGGTATTTTCTTTCGAGTATCCCATTCTTAAAAGATAATAAACGCCCGTGCTTTCCGGATAAACGCGGGTTGCCCAAGGAGCATCCGCGTCTATTCTTGTGGCAACGGAGAAATAGGTATACGCCCATTCCGGTTCGCTTGGAGATAGAACAGCCGCGCTTTCAAGGTCGGCGACAAAGCTTGCTTCTAACTTAACGTCCTTTATTTTACCTCTTTTCAGAAGTGCCGCGGCATTGTTGTTACGGCTGAAATTTGAAAAGGTCATACCGCTCGTCTTATTTACCGTTACTTCTCCGCCGCTCGTTCCGTTATCCGTATTCCAGCTTCTCTTGTCCGAAGCAAGGTTGTCCGCCGCCGCGATTTCAGGTTGAACGTAGGGAGTTTTTGCAGAAGTTGCCCCTTCCGTAGGCGTACCGACTTCCGCCTGTCCGCCGTTTTCGTCGTCAAAGCAGGTGAGCTTGACCTCGCTGAATTGTATGGTGTTAATGTTATCGTTAGTATTGTTGGTTTCGGTAAATAAACCGATATATCCCAGATCGTCGCAGTTTATTTTCCACGAGCCGCCGTCCCAGTTGCGCGGATAATTCATTTCTTCCAAAGCCGCTCCGTCTACCGACAGACTTATTTTAAAATTGTCGCCGCTTTGTTTCACCGACAACGTTACCTTATGCTCGTTTCCGTCTATAACATTTACGTTCGGTATTTCCTTAAACCAGCCCGTATCTACTATCTGAGTAGTTCCGCCGCCCAAATATCTCGCATTGCATTTTGCGCTGTTATAAATATTGCCCAGCATTATCAGATGTCTGCCGCCGTCCTCCGGTGAATTTGACGAAGAATTCAGTTGTCCGAAATCCTTCTCCTTCATACCGAACGCTATTCCTATCGTTTTATAATCGACGGACGACGTATCCTTATACTTAAAGCTGAACGACAAATCGAAATATTTCGCTTCCTGCCATAAAATAAATTTCCCCGGTCTGTCTTTGCAGAAATAAGTTATATGCAAGCCGTCCGTTTCCGTTCCGTTATTATATACCGCATAATTCGCCGACGTTGTTCTGTCGAAATCCCAGCTGTCCGTATATAAAGCAAGATTTGTCGCGTCTGCCGCCGCAAATGCTTTTTCGGGCATAACAGAAACGAAGCCCGCTATCGACGCAACCATTATAGCCGCGCATATAAATACCCATATTCTTCTTATTGTTTTATTCATATATTTTTCTCCTTATCCCTTTATAAAGTTATACTCGTTTGCAAGCCATTTAAGGTATTCGCCCGCAGCGCCGTTATACTCCGCCAGAACGGATTCAAACGATTTTTCCGTACCCGCAGGATCTAACGTACCCCATAACATTCTTTGTATATACGCAAACAACGAGCCCCTTGCCGTAACCTCGTCTCTGAAAGCCTGCTCGTTAGGCACCGAGGGAAGAAGCAGCGTATTCATCGGATCCTCGTAACGCTTAAAGCCCCTTACTTTATCTATCCAGCCGCGTTCCTCCTGAGTATAACTATCCAGCGTTTTATTAAGCATTACGTTATTTTTAACGATACCGTATAACCCGAAAACCTGTCTGTTTATAATATAATCCTCTTCTTTTCCTTCCGGATACTTATAGGTGGAATCGTCTACGTTTACCCAGTGCTTGCCTTCTATTCCGTATTGACAAAGCATAAGATTATTCACGTCGGAATACATCCAGTCCATAAATTTGATAACGTCTACGGCGTTTTCGCTGTCCTTCATTATGACGCAGGCTTCCGCACATAGCGGTTCGCATTTAAATCCATAGGTATTACCGTCGTTGTCCGTAAGCGGTCCTAAAATACAAAACTCCGCGTTAGGATTTTCCTGTTTGCAACGCCGCGCAACCTTTATAAGATGAGATATTTCGGGCCACTGAATGCATACGCCCGCCCTTCCGGCGATAAAGTCGCCTTCCAGAACCGTATCGGAAGCATTATCGGTTTTTATCAACGTCATATTATTGTTTTTATAGCTTGCCCACTCGTACGTTGCCTGAACGGCATTTTTATAACCCTCCGACAAATATCCGGGTATAAGATTTCCGTTTTTGTCGAGCGCGTAACCGGAATAATATCCGCTGGGAGTGTAAGCTCCGTATAAAACCCTTTCCAAATCCCACAACTGACCGGAGATAACGTAACTGCTCTTTTTAGAAGTAAGCTCTATTCGGTCAGTCATCTTTTTACACATATCGATAAAGTCGTCTATCGTCTTTACTTCTTTTTTACCGGAACCGTCGGTTGCGTCGTCGGTATACCCGACCTTCTGCATCAAATCCTTTCTTACGAGTATTCCGTATTTCGAGGGGTTCTCTTCACCCGGTATTCCGATTATTTCATTAGTCGAAGTAGTGAGTCTTGCCCACGCATCCGCGCTGATATTCTTTTTGAGATTAGTACCGTATTCATCCAGCAAATCGGACAGATCCTTATAATAGCCCTTGTTATCGTCGCCGGAGAGCGCAAACGTTTCTACTCCGCCGCCGTCAAGCCCCGTTCTTCCCGAGATCGCGTCTAATTGAATACCTTCCTCAATGGCGTTGTTCACCTCGGTTTTAAAATTATTCTGTGTCAGAAGAGTAAACTGCAAATCCAGCTTTATACCCGTATCCTCGTAATACTTTTGCTGAACCGCTGTTTTAACCGACTCTTCGTCCGCGCCAAGAGCATCGTTGCTTTCTCTGTAAATAACGATTTTCTTCCCGTCCCACGCTCCGTCTTTATCGTCGGTATTGTTGCCGCCGCAGCCGACGCACGCGAAGCATATAACGGCAGATGTCGCTAACGCAAATAATTTAGTAAGTCTGTTTTTCATATTTTCTCCTCCACTTTTTATTCTTTTACCGCACCAATGGTCATTCCACTGATGAAATATTTCTGTACGAAAGGATAAATCATAATTATCGGCAAGCTCGATACAACCACCGCCGCATTCATCATCTGCGTCTCGGGTAAATCGGAAACGCCTGTAGAAGAGCCTGTCGGATTAGTGAAATTATCTATAAGCAATTTAATTACCGTTGCAAGCGGATATAAATCCGTTCTCGAAGCGGAAATCCAAAGCGTCGCTTCCACCCAATTCGACCAGGACGATACGGCGGCAAACAACGCCACCGTGGCAAGTATGGGCTTAGAAAGAGGCAAAACGACTAAAAACAAAATCTGCATTTCATTGGCGTTGTCGATACTTGCAGCTTCTATAAGAGATTTCGGAATCGTCATATAGTAGCTTTTGATAAGCAATGTATACCAAGCTCCCGCAACGCCCGGCAATATCAGCACCCATAAGGAATTATAAAGCCCCAAGCTTTTCATATTAAGGTAAACGGCAACCGCGCCGCCGCTGATATACATAGTAACGAGAGCCAAAACGTTAAAAAACCTTTTGCCGGGGAAAAACTCCTTCGACAGCGGATATGCAAACATAGCGTTGACAAGAACAGCCAGCACGGTTTTGCCCGCCGTTACTATCAATGAATTGAGTATAGCCCGAAGTATTCCCAATCGTCCCGAAAACAGCAAGCTGTACGCCTCCATGGAAAATTTGGGTATAAAAAGAGAATAACCGTTCACAAGCAGCTTCGTGTTATCGGTAAAAGAGGCGGTTATAACCATAAGATAAGGCAACAAAAACACTACCGAAAGAATCAACATCAATGCAATATTGAAAACGTTGAATACACGCTCTCCTTTTGTTCTTTTTATCATATCGTCCACCCCGTTAAATTAAATCTATATTGCTTTTCTTTTTCACGATCGCGTTGACCACAAGCACCAGAATAAGACTCAACGTGCTGTTTACGAAATCCATCGTCGTCGCGTAAGAAAATTGAGAAGTGCTTCCGCCTGAAACGATTCTGTATATAACCGTACTGAAAACGTCCGTGTATTCCTGAATAGCGTAATTACTGTTTCCCGTAAGAGCCGCAATCTGATCGAAGTCCGCGCTTAAAAGCGAACCGACCGACATTATCAGCTGAAACATTATCATCGGAACTATCGCCGGAAGAGTTACGGCAAGCGTCTGCTGCCACCTGTTCGCACCGTCTATTTTAGCCGCTTCGTATAGGTCCGAATTAACCGACGATAACGCCGCAAGATACATAATCGTTCCCCACCCGAGCGTTTTCCATAAATGGGTAACGGTAAATATTCCCCACCACGCGTCGCCCTTCGCGTACCAGTTTATCCTTGTTCCGCCGAGGCTTACGATTACGTTATTGATAATTCCCGTATCCTTTGATAAAAACGAATACGCTATGCTTGACACTATTATCCACGATAAGAAGTACGGCAGATACGAAATGGTCTGAACAACCTTTTTGAACGCTTTGTTTCTTAGCTCGTTTATTAACAGGGCGAGAATTATAGCCCCCGGAAACCCGAAGATAAATTTAAGTCCCGCAATACAGACGGTGTTCCTCAAATATCTCAAAATCAGCGGGTCCGCAAACATTTTCCTGAACCAGTAAAGCCCGACGAACTCGCTTCCGAACATACCGTCTCTTGCCGAGTAGTTTTCAAACATAACTACAAGCCCCGCCATAGGCTTATAATTGAACAAAATAAAGCTTAAAAGCATCGGAACGAGCATCAGATAAAGCAGCGGATTGCGCAAAATATACTTAAACGATTTGCTTCCCGCTATTTTTTTCCGCCTTACGAATACGAGAGTCAATACTCCTGCGATAAGAATTCCCGTTGCAATCCATAAGACTATTGCCCAAGGACTCGTACTTTTTTCGTATACGATGTAGCCCGTTAGACAATTTATGTTTTTCGGAGTCGTGATTTTTTTACTTTCACCCGTTTCCCCGTCTTCGGTCGCATCGTTTGAGGCGGTTGCTATTATGCCCTGCGCCCGCGCCGCGTAAAACGTAACCGAATTTTCGGAAACCAACTCTGCGTTTACGCCCGCATAATGAAGAATTTTACCCTTGACCGTAACGGTTATCTTTTCCAGACCGTCCACGTCCAGAATCGTCATAGCCGCAAGAACAAAATTATCGCCGCTATAATCATGGGCATAGAAATCTTTAAGCTCTTCCGCCTTTCCGCTCACCGCGTTTATCGGTAAAATCGGAGTTCCGTCGCCGAGATCCGTCTTATCGATTTCCACAGAACCCGATTTACCGTCAAAATATTTGCGAACGACGCATTTTAATTTTCCGTCCGCCAGCAATCTTATCGTGTTCGATCTTACGTCGGAGCCTTCTTTTACAGACGCTTCGTAATTATCGTAATAAAACCTGCCGGTTCCGTCTACCTTATCTATTCTTCTCGTATTAAGCGATAAGGAATAAAACTCTTCGCCTATTTCGAGTTTTCCGAGCTTCATCGTTTCGCTGAAAGCCGATACGGCGTTTACGCCCGCAATATACTCGTCAACACTCTTTCTTATTTCGTCGTCGGTTTTGCCGTTGCGCTTTAAGGTGACCGTAACCTCCGCCTTCCCGTTTCTTCCGATAGTCATATCGTTTTTGCCGGCGATGGATCTTCCGCAGCCGAACAGCGAGGTAATTACCGTCAGCACGACAATCAATAAAACAAGAAAGCTTCTTTTTTTGTTCATCCGTTATCCTCCCCTATACCGTGGTTATATCCCCCGTTTCAAAAATCTCCGGAGCGAACGCTTCGTCGCCCGTTACGGTAACCGTATAATCCTCACCCTTTTCCAAATCGAAGAAATTATCCGAATAGCTGTACTTATAATTATCCTTCGCTACTATAAAGACAGACTTCGCAAATTCGTTGGCATGAAAGGTTATCTGAACGCATCTATCGTTTATCCTTCTTTTGCTAACCGTATAATCGCTTTTAAACAGTAAGCCCTTCCAGAAGCTTTTGCTGTACACGTTTTTAATTTTTTTACCATTCAAAGTTGCGTATACATAAAGATAATCGCCGCAATCGTCCGAAGGCACGGGGAACGAAACGCACTTCCCGGCCATAACCTCGACCGCTTTTCTGCTCTCCGAAACGACGGTTCCGTCTAAATTCTTCGCCCCGAACACTATTTCGCCCGTCTGCTTTTCCGTCGTGTCGTTCGCGACAAAAACCTTTTGCTTTCCGTCTTTTCCCTGAACGAAGCTGACGAGCAAGTCGGCAAATGAACGTTTAAGCTGATAATATCCGCCCTTCGGCTCACCATAATAATCGACTACCGACCAGGTTCCGGAAGGCCATATATCGTTATACATCCATATAAGCACGCCTCCGCAAACGCTTCTGTTGCTCCTCGCGTATTCGACCTCCGCCCGCAACATTTCGCAATGAACGGTCGAGCCCTTGACGACGAATTGATTTATCGTTTCCGCTTTTCCGTATAAATATCTTATATATTCCGATTGTCTGTCAAGAAAATCCATTTTTACGGGAGAATAAGGATTTTCCATCAGCCTGTCCCGCCACAACTCGTTCGGCGGAAGAAGCTTATCCTCGGGATATATTTTTTTGTTGGTCTCTACCGAGTTAGGCCCTTGAAGGGCGCATTCGCTCAAAAACGCTACCGTCTTTTCCGCCATAAGCGCGCGGTAATTATCTATGCCGTAAACGAGGCATACTTCGCCTTCGCTGTTGTGCGAATCGCCCGACGAATAATCGTTACCCACGTCGGTTTTTGAGCTCGGACTCTGTTTAAGATACGGTCTTGTTCCGTCAAGCCTGTTTATAAGCCCCCTTACTGTCACGTCAACGAGAAAATCGCCCTTCGCGTGACAAAGATTTATTTCTCCGTTCTTTTCGTTTCCGCCGTCCCAACAGACTATCGAAGGATGAGTTCTTAACCTTTTTATCTGATATTCCACTTCTTCGAGGAAGTTTTTCACCCATTCCGAATTATTCTCCGGATAATCCGAGCAGGATAGCATCATATCCTGCAACACCATAATGCCGTTCTCGTCGCAATAATCGTAAAAGGCTTCTTTTTCATATAATCCGCCGCCCCATACTCGCAGCATATTAAAGCCCGCCGATTTTGCCCGCAAAACAAGCCGTTTGTATTTTTCTTCCGTTATGTTTCCGGTAAAGCACTCCGCAGGTACCCAGTTCGCGCCCCTGCAAAATACTTCGGTTCCGTTTATATTAAAATAAAATCCCAACGCTTCACGGCTTATCGGCTCTTCTTTAAGCTCGATTTTTCTGAACGCCGCTCTGCCCGTTTTTTGCGAAATTTGTTTTCCGCCTCTGTAAAGCCTTACCGAGTAAGCATACAACGGTTGCTCTCCGTAGCCAGACGGCCACCATAATGCCGGATTTTCTATCTTTACGTTCGCAATATTCTTTTTCCCCGTAACGTCAAATACGAATTTTTCGCGTTTACCCTGCGGAGTCGTCTCGATTTCTATCTCTATATAATCGTCGAGCTTGGGGATGCGTTCGTCTATCAGAACGTTCCCGTCGTTATCGTGCATATCTCTGACGTTATAGTTAAGCTCTACGATAAAATTAAGCCACCCGTCCATATAAGCGGTATAGTTTACGTTGTCTATAAAATATTTACTTCCGCTTTCTATGTATACGTCGTTCCAAATACCGTATCCGCATAAGTCGGGAGCCCAATCCCAACCGAAATGACATTGCGTTTTTCTCAAAAGTATGCGTTGAAGGTTAAATGTTCCGAAAAGATCGCCGTAGTCTATCGACTGCATCACCTTTTTCGTTCCCGTCATATATACCTTCAACAGATTGCCTTTATTTTTTACGCAATCGGTCACGTCGAAAACGTAACGCTTGAACATATTATCGGTTTTTCCGAGTTTTTTGCCGTTAAGCTCTATTTCGGCAAAAAGATCTATCCCCTCGAAAACGAGCTTAATGCTTTCATCGGCAAAATATTTTTCTTCAAGATCAAAGCTCTTTTCATAAGTAAAGTCATCGTAAGCAATCCATTCTGCATTTTTATAATTCATTGCAAAATACGGATCTTCTATAATTCCCGCACGGTATAATGCATACGTTATATCCCCTGGAACGTCTATATCTACCGTTTCGATTTTGGGGTTTTTCAATTTCCAAGAGGTGAGTTGTTTTTTCATAAATCGTTTTAATGCCTTCGTATTATTTATTCTTTCTCGTTTCGCTCGGCGTACAACCGAACGTTTTTTTATAAATCCTGTTAAAATAACTTAAACTGCTGAACGAAAGCTTTGACGCTATGTCAAGCGTCGTCAAATCCGTATTCAGCAATAGCTCCTTTGCTTCGTTCATTTTTAATCTGTTTATATATTCGACTAACGGAATTCCGACGTATTTCTTGAATAAAACAGCAAATCTCGAATAAGAATATCCCGTTTTGCTGATCGGTTCGTTTATGTTTCTGTAATTAAACTGCGATAATCTTAAAGAAAATAAAAATTCGTTCAACCAATCGGGGTAATTGTTTGACGTGGACATCAAGTTCGTTATAAATTCGTTAAAAACTTTGTTAAACAGTATTTTAGTGTCTAAAACGACTTTTTCTATCGACGCGTCGGATAAAATCTGCAAATCGCTTATTTTTTTCTGTATACCGACAACGCTTTCCATTTCAAAGCAAAGAGGTCTTCCGCTATTTAAAAGCTCCTGAAATAAATTTGAAGAATACACTTCGCAAACCTTTTTCATATACTCGCTTTTAACTAAAAAATTCAACAATACGCATCCTCTTTTCGCATTATCGAAATAACAAAGCTTATGCGAATCGTCCGGTCTTATTACGCACGCGTCACCGCACCCGACTCTGTAAGAATCTCCGTTTATCGTGTGATTCATTTCGCCGTGCAGTATTATAAACATTTCCCAATAATCGTGAGTGTGTAAAAAAGGGTATTCAAAATTTATAATTTCAAAGGAAATATCAGAGTCTTTCCATGTGGCAGTGCGTTCGTATTTAGAAATTTTATCGTGTGGTCCGCGATCCTCTACAAATTTCAATTTAGATATATTCACTTTTAAACCCGCCTGCTATCAATTTCTTTTTATATTTTACACTACGTCAAATCAAAAAGCTTGTCTTTTTCTATTGTATTATTGCCTTATTATTTTATTTTTCACCACCTTTCTAATAAGCGGTATAAGTGAATTTCAATCGAATTTAGTCAATTTTGCGTTAATTTTGATATTTTAACCTTATTTTTATGTTTTTTCCGACTTGTGCTTTTATTTTTTATTTACTATACAAACCTAATACATTTAAGCAAGTTAGACACGGACCTTTTTGTTGTCAGAGAGTATAACGCGCCACCTTGATATAATACAAGCGTCGCGCTTCGCGCGCCGTATCAAGGTGGCGCGTTTTG
>CAKQRD010000016.1 GCA_934271275.1 uncultured Clostridia bacterium
AACGAAAAGGAGATAACGCACGGGAATACGATAAACTATTTATTGAAGTATATATCTAAGTCCGGAGAGAAGATAGTGTATTCGAGAGGGATACCTTCGGAGGTGTGTATAAAGGTAAAGGATAGGGATATAGCTGGAGAGATGTTCGATTACGTTGAAAAGGTGGTATTATTTGACGACGTGATAAGCTGGGAGAGGGATATACTTAATTACAAGCCGAGGCAACTATCGATGCGGGAACTGTTTATGAGCGCGTAAGGGAAAGGAATATACAAAAAACAACGCCGAGAGTAAGAGCGGCGTTTTTCGGCGTGTAATGAAAAGAGGAAAAATATGGGGAAAGGCGTAAAACGCGAAAAGCGGCGGGGACGGAAGAGCGGATTAGCGGTCGTCCCCGCCGCGCGTTTACGTCCATTTTGTTTTCAAACGACTAACGCCGCCGTTTTTTGTATGTTCGAGGTATAATTTAACTGCAAATTAACGAATTTTAGTTCGTTTTACCGACATAGCCCATGCAAAACGCGCCACCTTGATACGGCGTGCGAAGCACGACGCTTGTATTATATCAAGGTGGCGCGTTATACTCTTCTCACAGAAAAAGGAAAAAACTATATATACGATTAAGCGAATTTTAGTTGTAATTAAAAAATGTAAAGCAGGTAAGAAAAATTGAAAGAAGAAAAAACGGCGAGAGAAATAGTGAATAGAAAAACATGCCTTAAATTTAGAAATCCTATAAATAATGCCAAAATTCGAGAAAAAACGGGCGAAATAGTTGCAAACTCGCATAAAAAGTGATATTATAAAAGCGCGAACTCAATTAAATAAAGTGCAGAAGTATACTTATAGGGTACAAGTGTACATTATTCGCGTTACATAAAAACTTCTGTACGAATGTTTTAATTGAGTGTCGCAACTTTGCGAACAAGTCACTTTACCGGTGTCGGCTTGTTTGCAGGTCGACACTTTTTATTTTTTAAAAATTTATAGGAGTAGGGTTTATGAAGAAACTTGTAGCAATAATGATGTCGCTTTTTTTTGCTTTTTGCAGTGTGGCGTTTGTCGCGTGTGGCGAACAAGCGCAAACCGTGAAAATTTCACGAGTGAGAGTTAACGACGAGCTACACGTAATTGTCGAATATTCGGACGGAACGACGGATGATCTGGGATATGTGGGCATAAAAACAGAAGCTCCTACTTACAGAATATACATAAACGAAGACAAGCACGCGATCGTTGAATATTCAGACGGAAGGATAGAAGATTTGGGTTATGTAGGCGTTGAAGTGGAGGTCGAGGTAGTACCCCCGTTATATACGGTAACATTCGTTGACGCGGCAGGTAATGTTCTAGACGTTCAGGAAGTGTATAAAGGCAGGTCGGCGAAAGCCCCGAAGGCACCCGAAGTACAAGATAAGGTGTTCAGCGGATGGGATACCGATTTTACCGATGTTCAAGGAAATTTAACCGTGAGACCGGTTTATGGAGATATGGCTACTTTTACTGTTACGTTTAAGGACGAGCAGGGAAACGTTTTGTCAACGCAGAACGTTATTTCAGGCAGATCGGCAACTGCGCCGACCGCGCCGAAAAGGGAAGATACGGTATTTGAACGGTGGGATAAAGAATTTGATAAAATAACCGAAGATACTGTGGTAACGGCGATTTACAGAGCAAAGAAAAACTTTACGGTTACGTTTAAGGATTACAACGGACTAACGCTCGGTACGACGAACGTAAAGGAGGGTAATAATGCGTCGGCAACCGTAACGCCTCAAAGAGAGGGATATACGTTTACGGGTTGGAGCGGTTCGTTAAGTAATATAACGAGCGATACAACCGTGACGGCGCAATATACGTTGATTAACGGCAATAACATATTCGATATATCGTATAAGGTTGCAGGGAATACCGTTACGTTGACACTGACGCTTACCGGAAGCGTTTGTCTGGCAGGATTCGAGGGTGAACTTTCGTTTGAAGGGTTAACCATGACGAAAGCGGAAGCGAAATCTAATTATGCCTTAATAAATACCAACGGAAATGCGGTCAAAATAACATATTCCAATGCGACGAACGTAACGAAGGGAGAGACGATATTAACGGTTACGTTGACGGCTGCTGCCGCCGACGGAAAAGCCGAGTTGAAGATAGCGGATTGCTTTGACGAAAAATTTGAATCGGTAACGTATAAAGTAATAGGACAGAGCCTTAAACTTAAATAAACATGAAGGGAAAAGAAATGAAGAAACGCGGTTTATTGTTGATATTACTGGGTTTAATCACGGTGACCGGAATAACGGCGGGAGTTGAGACCGAAGAGACTACGGTGCGGGCAGAGGAAGAAACCTTCGTCGAGTATGCGATGGGAGACGTAAATCTTGACGGTGTCGTTAATACCAGAGACGTGGTTTTAATCAAGCAAGCGATAGTAGGGTTGACTGAGCTTGAAGACAGGCAGAAGGTATTTGCCGACGTATATGCCGATGGCGTAATCAATACGAGAGACGTAGTATTAGTCCAACAGTATATCGTCGGAATGGACGTGGATCTCGGCGTTCACGAACATAAATTTACGGAAGAGAAAGAGGACGACTTTTATTTTGAGCGCGAGGCAACTTGTAAAAACGGGAGAAGCTACTACTATTCTTGTAAGTGCGGAAAGAAAGGAACGGAAACCTTTGAAGTCGGTATTCCGTCGGATCATGATTACGGAACTTGGATAAATCAGGTAGATACGGTTTGTGGCGAAAACGGTGTGTTGGGACACTATCAATGTTCTGTATGTCTGCAAAATTTTGATAAGGATTATAATTTAATCGACGATTTAGCGATACCCGCAAAAGAATCCCACGATTATACAGATTGGTTGAGCGTAAAAGCAGGCGGCTGCGCGACAACTCCTTATAGCGTAAAAATATGTAAAAAATGCGCTCACTATATTATTGATTCGCAGGACGATACGGATTTATTGCATCCTCACGATTTTAAGCTTATAACGAAAGACGCAACATGTATTGAAAAAGGGATAGTATATAGATTTGAATGTAAAGAATGTCAATTCGTTGCTACGGAAAAATTGATTGATGCGCTTGGACATGATTTATCAGAATACGAATACTTTATTGACGGAGAAAAGCATTATCAGATTTGTAACAGGTGTAGAGAAAAGGTTTACGAGGAACATACTTGCTTTGATTGGACAACAGTACAGGAGCCTACTTGCTATGAAAAGGGCAGAGCAATCGGCGTTTGTGTAAAATGCGGATTCGATATAGAAAAAGAACTGCCGATTGTACACGATTTTAAATTTACGGAATATGAAGAAGCGCCAACCTGTATTGAAGACGGAGTGGCGATTTATACTTGTTCTATTTGTCAAAAGACAAAAACAGAAGTTGCCGTTAAATTAGGACACGATTATAAATACGATTCTGTTATTCGAGATGCAGCTTGTACTACGGAAGGCTTGGATTTATATAAATGTACCCGTTGTGTGGCGACGAAAGAGGTAGTTACCAAAGCTCTCGGTCATAATTGGGACAACGGTATCGTTACGATAGAACCCGATTGCTATAAGTTGGGTAATAAGCATTATGAATGTCAAAGAACAGGCTGTGATGGAATCAAAGACGTTGAGTTGGCTAAATTGCATAAATTTGACGACGGAGTTGTTATAATCGAACCTACTTGTACGCAGGAAGGTCGGATTAAATACACTTGTTTAATATGCGGTTACAGCAAAGAATTTAATTTAGGTTTAAATCATAATACGACAAACCATTTATATAAGGCTGCAACCTGCGTAAATGACGGAAATTATGAATTTTGGTTCTGTATAAATTGCAGCAAATATTTTAGCGAGTTTAATAAAACCAGAAATGTTTTAAATTATGACGGAAGGACTTATTATTTTGCTTATTTGTCCGAGTATACGGAATCAACGTTAGATGAGCTTATCATTTCTGCTACGGGACACAATTTCCCCACAGAATTCAATGCGTTTAACGATAATAGTCATTGGCAAAAATGTGAGAACAATAATTGCACGGCTACGCAAAACGCAGAGGCTCATACGCTTGTTCGCGCTTACGATACCTCCGACGGCTATGTTAAAATAACGGACAGCTGTACGCTTTGCAAATATTCAAAGAGAACCATAATTGCCCTTGATACTCATCGCAAATACGAGGTTGTCGCTTCGGTCGCGCCGACGTGTACGAGCATAGGGTATACAACGGGCTTAATTTGCGGCGAATGCGGTAAGATTTATGTGGAGCAGGAGGAAATCCCCGCATTGGGACATAACTTTGTAGAAGCAATCTGCACTCGTTGCGGCTTGAACTCAAAACTCGGAACCGAAGGGTTAGAATACGTTCTGAATTCAGACGGTATGTCTTATAAATGCGTGGGGATGGGCAGCGCAAATACTTCCTTTATAGTCATAGGCTCGGAGTATAATGGCTTGCCGGTTACTCGTATAGAGGGCTTTGCCCAAGAGTATAACCTTATGAGCGTGATTATTCCGAATACCATAATCGAGATAGCCTATGATGCTTTTCGTGAAAGCTATAAGCTTGTAGAGGTTTATAACTTATCATCGGTGAACAACGACTATTTAGATAAATATGCGTTAGACGTTTATTCTGAAATAGAGGCGGAGTCTAAATTGATTAAGCTTTCAGACGGTCTTGTGTTCTATAAAGGCGAAGCTGTTAACTACTTAATCGGTTATACGGGCTTTGAAACGGAGCTTAAATTGCCGAATATCTTTGCGGGTAAGGAGTACGAAATTTATAAATATGCCTTTTATCAGAGTTCTTTTGTGCAGGTGACTTTGGGTATCAAAACTACCTGTATCGGAGAATACGCATTTAGTGAGAGTTACTCGTTGGTTAGTATCTCTATTGCCGAATGTGTGACAAATATAGGCTCTAATGCCTTTGATGATTGTGTTAGGCTCGTGGAGATAATAAATAAAAGCGTTATAAATGTTAGACAATTTAATAAATTTTTTGTTTTAACAATGCATCAAGGAGAAAGCAAAGTAGTCAACGAAGATGGATATTTGTTTATTACGGGTGACGATGGTGACGATTATTTTATTAGTTACATAGGAGGAGAAGAAGAGGTGCTGCTCCCGAATGACTATAATGGAAAGAGTTATATCATAAATAAATATGCTTTTTATAATTGCAGTTTGCTTACGAGCATAACAATTCCCGATAGTGTGACAGGTATAGGCAAATATGCGTTCTACGGTTGTAGTTCGCTCAAAGGAGTATATATAACGGATATAGCGGCTTGGTGTAATATTACGTTTGATAGTGATGCTAGCAATCCATTATATTATGCACATAAATTATATTTAAATAACGAATTAGTAACCGAGTTGGTTATTCCCGACAGCGTGACGAGTATAGGAGATTATGTGTTCTATGGTTGCGGTTCGCTTACAAGTATAAATATCCCCGACAGTGTGACGAGTATAGGTTCGGATGCGTTTTGGTCTTGTTGCTCGCTCACGAGTATAAATATTCCCAACAGTGTTACGAGTATAGGTTATATGGCGTTCGGTGGTTGCGATTCGCTCACGGGAGTGTATATAACGGATATAGCGGCTTGGTGTAATATTTGGTTTGGCTGGAATTGTAGCAATCCATTATCTTATGCACATAATTTATATTTAAATAACGAATTAGTAACCGATTTGGTTATACCCGACAGCGTGACGAGTATAGGAGATTGGGCGTTCTATAAATGCTATTCGCTCACGAGTATAACAATCCCCGACAGTGTGGCAAGTATAGGACATAATGCGTTCTATAGTTGCACTTCGCTTACGAGTATAAATATCCCCGACAGTGTGACGAGCATAGGTTCGGATGCGTTTTTGTCTTGTTGCTCGCTCACGAGTATAAATATCCCTGATAGTGTAACGAGTATAGGACATGATGCGTTCAATGGATGTACTAAAATAATAGAAACGGAAAACGGAATAAGATATGTCTGTAATTGGGTGATAGGAGTTGAAGATACAAATATTACTACAGCTGTAATAAGAAAAGGGACGAAAGGAATAGCTCAGCTCGCATTTGTTGCTTGTTATTCTCTTGAGAGTATAACTATCCCTGACGGCGTGACAAGTATAGGTTACGGTGCGTTTGAAAATTGCCGGTCGCTTACGAGCATAACAATCCCCGACAGTGTGACGTATATAGGCGATCATGCGTTCTATGATTGCAGTTCACTCACGAGCATAACCATTCCCGATAGCGTGACAAGTATGGGAAAATGGGTTTTTTATGGATGTAATTCACTTGAAAGAATGGAAGTACCTTATGTTAACTTAGACGGTTGTTTTTATGAAATATTTTTTGATTCCAATTTTGGGGTACCTAATTCGTTAAAAACGGTAATTATAAATAATGGAACAAAAATAGGAAATTATGCTTTTAGAGATTGTTATTCATTAACAAGTATAATTATTAAGAATGGTATAGTAAGCATAGGAGATTTTGCCTTTTCTGATTGCCGAGCACTTACGAGTATAACAATTTCCGATAGTGTGACAAGTATAGGTGAAGGGGCGTTCAGTGGTTGTACTAAAATAATAGAAACGGAAAACGGAATAAGATATGTCTGTAATTGGGTGATAGGAGTTGAAGATACAAATATTACTACAGCGATAATAAGAAAAGGAACGAGAGGAATAGCTGATAGCGCATTCTTTGGTTGCTATTTTCTCACGAATATACTAATTCCCGAAGGAGTGACGAGAATTGGTAAGTATGCTTTTTGGAATTGCTGCTCTCTTACGAATATATCAATTCCCGATAGCGTGATAAGTATTGGCGAGGGCTTTTTGTTTTTGTGTGATCAAGTTAATTCAATAAGCATATCAAATGATAATAAATACTACAAGTTGTTAAATGGGGATTTATATAGTGCAGATGGGAAAACACTGATAAAATGTTTAAATCAAGAATCAAGAGATAAATTTATTATACCTTATGGTGTGAAAAGAGTGGGGGAAAGAGCTTTCTCTGATTGTGTTTCGCTTACGAGCATAACAATCCCCGACAGTGTGACGAGTATAGGTAGTGGAGCGTTCTATGGTTGCGGTTCCCTCACGAGTATAAATATTCCTGATGGTGTGACGAGTATAGGTAGAAGTGCGTTTAGTGGTTGCCGTTCGCTCACGAGTATAACTATACCCGACAGTGTGACGGGCATAGGCGAGTATGCGTTTGAGGGTTGCAGTTCGCTCACGAGTATAACTATACCCGATAGTGTGACGTATATAGGTTTGTATGCGTTCAGTGATTGCAGTTCGCTCACGAGTATAACTATACCTGATAGTGTGACGTATATAGGTTTGTATGCGTTCAGTGGTTGCAGTTCGCTCACGAGTATAACTATACCCGACAGTGTGACGGGCATAGGCGAAGGGACGTTCAATGGATGTACTAAAATAATAGAAATGGAAAACGGAATCAGCTATGTTAATAATTGGATAATAGGGGTAGAAAAGAAAGACATTTCTACGGCGGTTATAAGAAACGGTGTGACGGGCATAGGCGAGTATGCGTTTGAGGGTTGCAGTTCGCTCACGAACATAATTATTCCCAACAGTGTAATCAATATATGTTTTGGAGCGTTTTCTCGTACGGCAATAAGAAAAATAAATTATGAAGGTACGCTGAAACAGTGGAATAAAATAAATAACGAATACATTTCGT
This sequence comes from uncultured Clostridia bacterium, assembly GCA_934271275.1. GTDB lineage: Bacteria > Bacillota > Clostridia > Christensenellales > Borkfalkiaceae > UBA1259. The sequence goes on from CAKQRD010000016.1 coordinate 7,743, forward strand.
ATAACGTTGCTATATATTACCGTACAGACGAAAAGATTTAAATTGGAGTATAAAACAATAAATATGGATTGTTCGATTAACATTACCGCCGATAATCATTTATTAGCTTGGCATACGCATACAACCTTCGATATCAGCGTTCGATTAAAAGAGAGTGTCATAATGAAACGGTATCAGTTCTAAAAAATACTACTGAAAATAAAAGGTTTAATTGTAGTTTGTCAATAGAGGAGTGTATAAAAATAAGGCAATAGTAGTTAGATTCGAGTGTACTGACAGCTATATTTCCGGTACAATATCGGATTTTAAGGCGTATTGTCAAATAGCTAAATAAGTTTTGCAAATTTTGTTGTTTTTTATAACGTGGAGGTAAAGCATGACAGCACAAATGAAAAATTTGATGAGCGGAAAAGGTAAGCGAATGAGCGAAACAGAATTTCAATGCTTGCGAGACGAACAGAACAGACGTATAGAGATGGCGTTTTCTCACGGCTATACAATAATCTCTATAATGCTCGTGTATATATCGGGAATATTATTATTTATCAAATCATTTTACGAAATGTTGGTTGATCCCAATACGATTATGGGCAGATACGGATTTTTAGACGGGGTGGTTTTGTTGGGTGTGATGATTTTAACAAGCGTTCCTGTATTTATAATTGGGGCGTTTTCCGTTAAGTATAACGATAATATACGACAGCTTGTAAACATCTCTTCTTATATAAGAGTTTTTTACGAGGCTCCATCCTTTTTCGATAACAAAACGGAAGAATGCGAGGACAAAAGTATAAGGTCGGATTTATTTGGCTGGGAGTTATTGCATTGTAATTTCAATCTTACAAAAGGCAAGAAAATGGCTTTTGAATATGTTCTTATTGCCATAATTTCGTGCGTTTTGTCAATTGTGAGCGGTAGTGCGTTTTTATTATCGGATATGTCAAATAATTTTTCGCAGTATGAAACGATTGGCAAAGTTTTTCTGATATTGTCAGTCGTTATAGCGTTATTTTATGTTGTATTTACCATATTAAAATGTGTAGAGATAAGGAGAAATACCGATACGGAAAAATTATTTGCCGTTTGTGGACAGGTTTATTGCGAACAGTATTTAGAGACGGCAGAAGAATTGCAAATTCTTACACAAGAGCAAAAGAACATAATAGAAGATTATCTGCAAATAAAAAACAAAAATGACGAATCCTTGCAGGATTCGCTTGCAAAGAAGACAAAAAGGTATTCTGAACAGCGTTAACGTACCGAAAATAGTTGTCGTTTAATAATTGATAGGGAAAATAATCTTGCAGGCAATTAACTTATCTGTTTTTAATAAGCTTGTTATAAATCTTCATTAAAATTTACGGAAACGGTTGCGATTTTCTTTTAAAAGTGCTATCATAAAAATATAGTGTGTTTTCGTTTGTCGATAAACGTCGGATAAAATGCCTTAAACTACTAACAAGGAAGAATTTTATGGGAAATTTGGATAGAGCAGAGCAGCTTGCTGCTTCTGCCGATAACTCTATGGCTGCTACTAACTCAAAAAACGCGTCGGGCGGAGGCAAGAACGCTTCTCCGAAGGGCAAGGTTTATAAGGGCTTTATTCCCCTCGTAATCTACGGCTTGCTGTCCGTTATCGCGTTTTTTATTTTTACTATACAGATACAGTTCAGGCTTTCCGACGTATTTGCTCAAAACGCATTTCTTCAATTACTCGTTTCGGGTATTTGCGTTTACATAGTCGTATTCGGTATATATTACTTATTTTTATTGGCGAAATTTTTCCGTGGCGAAGTTCAGGCCCCTATTTCGCTTCTTCGATTTTATCTCATTTTAACGTCTTGTTTATTGTCTCTTATTTTCATTATGTCGATGAAGTCGGGAATATATGGCGAAGACCTGTATATTTTTGTCGGACTGTTTTTCGGGCTGGTGATAGCCTTGATAACTTTTATGGCATACGGAACTTTCAGAGCCGATTGGAGAAAGCTCCTGTTTTACGGTACGCAGCTTTTGTTTGAGTGTGCGTATTTTATTACGTCCGCTTTTCACTATGATATGAACGGTATGTATATGCATATGGCGGCGTGCGTTATAGGCGGAGAAATTACGTTTTTCAAGCTGTGCGTACCCGGCGTTTCGGCAGATTACGAGTATGCGACTCCGATGAAAATCAAAAAACGCGTTAAAGTTAGGCAGGTTGTGCTTTCGCCCATAGTGTTCAATTATATAGCAATAGGAATTGCGGTGCTTTTTGCTTTGTTCGGGCAAGAATATCACCAGAAATATACTTATTTATTTGCCGCCGTGTATTTGGTAATAAACATTTTATACACTTATTGGAGACAAAAAATCAATAAGTTCTTATTCGAGAAAGAGTATTCGGAGATAAACAAGGAATACGAAGCGCAGAAAAACGCTTCTCCGAAGTCCGAGGTTTATAGCGGGTATTACGGCGTATACGATCTTGATTCCGAGATTAAACCGACGATAAAGCCCGATTATAAAAAGCTTATGCCGACCGAGTTGTTTGCCGATTTCAAAGCGTTTGCGAGCGTTTCGGGAGTGACGATAACAGACGACGACGCGCGGAAAGCACTGTCTGCGATGGCGGCGAAAAGAATAATCGTCGCAAGCTCCGTAAAACCCGAAAACGTGAGCAGGTTGACCGGACTTCTTGCGGCGTATTTCGGCGGTAATTTTTACAGGGAAGAAGAAAACGGATATTGGAAGGAAAATTACAGCTTTATTTTGAACAAGCAGGAAGGGGACGCGCTTTGCCCTTCGGAAACGATTAAGGCTGTTTATGATGCGGAAGTTTCCGGCGTGCCGACGATTGCGGAAATAGAGATAGACGATTTCGACGGTTTGAACGCTTATTTTGCGGATTTCGCGGAGATAGTCGAAACTGACGGCAAGGACGGAATAATAAATCTCGGAAGAGAGTTCAGAGACGGCAAGCTCATAAAAAATAACCGTTTGGGCGTTCCCGAAAACCTCTTTATAATTTTTAACGTTAAAAGGAATTACGCGCTCAATAACGTTGCCGAATGTCTGGCGGATAAAGCCGCGTTTATTACCGTCGGCGACGTGAACGGAAGCGTTGACGGAATAAGAAAAGCGAAGAGCGCGATAAGCTTCGAGGATTTTAGAATCTTAGTTTCCTCGGCGGAAGAGGAATTCTATTTGCCGGAAGCCGTCTGGAAAAAAATCGACGGGTATGCGGCGTGGATTAAGGATAAGCTCGGCTGTCCGCTTAATAATAACGCCGCGCTCGCAACGGAAAGATTCGTTGCCGTGTATCTTGCTTCGGGCGGCGGGCAGAAAGCCGCGATAGACAATGCTTTCGCAAGCATAATCGTACCGAGCTATGCGCTATATAATCAAAAGATTTTTTCGGTTTGCGCCAAAGACGTTATTACGGGATTCGGCGAAAGCTTTTCGGGAAACGATATGACGGAAGCAAAAAAAGCGTGTGCGGTAATGACGCGCCTTACGGGCTTTTTCGGGAAAGAGGAGGTTAGCGAGTAATGAAATTTTTAGAAGCTCTTTGGGGACTTTTGACGAATAAAGCAGCCCTTGCGATTTACGTCATACTTATTCTTGCGGCTATCGTGGTATTGATAATTTTTATTATTAACGACGAGAACAAGCGTGTCGAGACGATTTCGACTACCGGAAATCTGCCTTCCTCATTGACGGGGGAAAAGAAGGCGGAAAAAGAGGGGAAGAACAGATTCAGCAGATTGAGCGAAATAGACGCGGCAAACGCAAGGGGAAAGCAAATTCATACCGAAGAATTGAGCTTAAAACAGCTGTGCGAGAAATTCAGGAATTACAGCGCGAGCAGGTTAAAGCTGTATTACAGCGAAGCGGATATAAGAAAATTCATATCGGGGCTTGCGGTGACGCACATAATGATAATGCAAGGTATGTCGGGAACGGGCAAGACCTCTTTGGCGTACGCGTTCGGCGAGTTTTTGGGGAACAGTTCCACGATAGTGCCGATACAGCCTATGTGGAAGGAAAGGACGGACTTAGTAGGGTATTACAACGAATTTACGGGTAAGTTCAACGAAACCACCCTTCTCGAAAAGATGTACGAAGCGAACTACGGGAAAGGAATATACATAACGGTGCTCGACGAAATGAACATAGCGAGGGTGGAGTATTATTTTGCGGAGTTCTTGTCGCTACTTGAAATACCTAACGAAGAGGGAAGATATATAGACATAATTTCTGATAAAAGAGCGGGAGACCCGAAGAAATTAAAAGACGGGAGATTGAAGCTTCCGCGGAATATGTGGTATATCGGAACGGTGAACAACGACGACAGTACGTTTGCTATATCGGACAAGGTATACGACAGGGCTATGGTAATGAACCTTGACAGCAAAGCGCAGGAATTTAACGCCGCGGACAGCGACGGGGTGAGTATAGATATAGACGAATGGGAAAGAGAGGTCGCGAGGGCAAAGCGCGAATACGGGATAACGCGGCGCAGTAAGGAAAAAATAAGAAACCTCGATAAATATATGGTAGAGAATTATCATATAACGTTCGGTAACCGAATAATGAAGCAGATAAAAGAATACGTTCCCGTGTATATCGCGTGCGGAGGGGAAGAAACGGAAGCGATAGACGATATAATAATGAAGAAGGTGTTAAGAAAGCTCGAATCGCAAAATCCGGTATATATAAGAAAGACGATAGGGAAGCTTATCGACGAGATAGAGGAGATATTCGGGGAGAATAAGATGCCCGAATGTAAGGAATATTTGTCACGTCTTGAAAGGACGATTTAAAGCCGAGGGATAAATATGGATTTTTTAGATTTATATTATCGCGCCTTTAAGGATTTGTCCGAAACCGCATCGAAGGAAAAGAATAACGAAAAGGTTTTAAAGGCTATACGTCAGGCAAGCGAAGATAAGGACAGCATAGAAGCCAAGAGAACCAAGTGCATCATAGAAAAGGACTGGATAGAGGCAATCGAGAAGGGTTTGCCGTTTATAGGTAAGGCGATAGAAGAGCAAAGACAATTCATCGCAAACGAGGGTAACGTCGTTCCGATAGAAAAGGTCAGAAGAGTGTCTAAGGCTTCTACCGTGCATCTCGCAAAGCACAGTAACCTTATAACGCATCTGCCGGAAAACGAAAACGACGACCTGATACCCGATAAGCTTTTTATGGAGGAAAAGCTGAGCGATTTTGCCGTTTACGAAAATAAATTTCTGTATTTTCTGCTTTCTTTTTTACGCGACTTCGTTAACGTAAGAGCGGAAAAGATAGCGGAACTCGGCAGTTCGTTTTCTTCGGATTTCAGAATAAATAAAAACGTAAATTTAAGTAAAAGAAGAATTTCCTGCGAAATAAAATTTCAGGAGGAAAATAAAAGCTATTACGAAAATTCCGCCGACGAAGAAACGGGTAATCTGATAGGAAGAATAGAAGATATTCAGCAAAACATAAGCTCCCTGCTTGCAACGGAGCTTATTCAGAGCGTTTCAAAGGTGGCTATGATAAAGCCGCCTATAGTGAAAACCAACGTTCTGAAAATGGACGCGAATTTCAAAAAGACCGTTGAACTTTACGAGTTCGTTTCCGAATACGAGAAGGACGGGTACAGAATAGAAGAAATTAAAAACGTCATAAATCCTTTTACGGACGAACCGTCGGAGGACGTAGCGAATATAGTGAACGCGATTTCCTTTCTTTGCTATGCCTACGGAGGAGACCTTATTTCTTCCGTAAAGAAAAGGTACGAAGAGGAAGAGGCAAGGAGAGTCGCCGAAAAAGAAGCTGAGGAAAAGCTTGCGCTCGAAAGGCTGAAAAATAATTTGAATAAAACGGGAAAGGAACTTACCGAATACGCCCTGCTGCTTGAAAAACGCAACGAAAAGCTTCAAGCGGACAGCGACGAATTGAAGCTTTCTTTGGCGCGGGAGAAACAGCTTGCGCAGAATATCGCGAATCTGAACGGGCAGAACGCCGAAATGCGTATTTCGATTTCAAATTTAAAAAATAACGGCGAAGCGTTGGAAGCAAGGTTAGAGAGAAGCGAAACGGAGCATAAAACGCAGATAGATAAGCTTAATTCGGAGCATAGCGCAAGGCTTATGGAACGCGAAACCGAATTGAATAAAAAATTCGAGCAGCTTAAAACAGAGCTTTCTGCGGAAAATTCCGCGCTAAACGAAGAAAAAACTATGTTGAGCGCGAGACTGCACGGGCTGCTGACCGAGAAAGGCGGGGTAGCGACCGAAGATATCGACTACACCTCGAAGGAGCATTTTTTGCAGTTGGAAAACGAGTATCGCGCGTTTACGAAATTCTTTGACGGAAAATGGAAGGAAGTTAAAAAGCAGATAAGAATAAACCGTCTGGCAAAGGAGCTTATCGGCGAAAACGGCTCGGATAAAGAGAAAGGGAAAAAGAAATGAAGAAGAAAAACAAGAAGGCTCTGATAGCATTGCTGATAGCGGTGGTGTGCGTCGGCTTATTGCTCCTTGCGGCGATTATTTTTTCCGATAGCGTCGGCGATACGGATTCTTCTCTTATCAGATCCGAAACGCTGTATATCGTTATATTTTTGATGCTTTTGTTACCTGTAACGATACTTGCAATGATAATAATCGTTTGCAAAAGAAGAAAAATCAGAATACAAAATTACGTCGACGACTTAAACCCCTCGGGGCAAGACTACGATTCTTTGATATCGGGAGAAAAGAAGACTGAAAAAGAAGGGAAGAACAGATTCAGCAGGTTGAGCGAAATAGACGCGGCAAATGCAAGGGGAAAGCAAATTTACACCGAAGAATTGAGTTTAAAGCAGCTGTGCGAGAAATTCAGGAATTACAGTGCGAGCAGATTAAAGCTATATTACAGCGAAGCGGATATAAGGAAATTCATATCGGGGCTTGCGGTAACGCACATAATGATAATGCAGGGTATGTCTGGAACGGGCAAGACCTCTTTAGCATATGCGTTCGGCGAGTTTTTGGGGAACAGCTCTACGATAGTGCCGATACAGCCTATGTGGAAAGAAAGGACGGACTTGGTAGGGTATTACAACGAATTTACGGGTAAGTTCAACGAAACCACCCTTCTCGAAAAGATGTACGAAGCGAACTACGGGAAAGGAATATACATAACGGTGCTCGACGAAATGAACATAGCGAGGGTGGAGTATTATTTTGCGGAGTTCTTGTCGCTACTTGAAATACCTAACGAAGAAGGAAGATATATAGATATAATTTCTGATAAAAGAGCAGGAGATCCGAAGAAATTAAAGGACGGTAGATTGAAGCTTCCGAGGAATATGTGGTATATCGGAACGGTGAACAACGACGACAGTACGTTTGCTATATCGGACAAGGTATACGACAGAGCGATGATAATGAATCTTGACAGCAAAGCGCAGGAATTCAACGCCACGGACAGCGACGGAGTGAGTATAGATATAGACGAATGGGAAAGAGAGGTCGCAAAAGCCAAACGCGAACACGGCATTACGGAGAGAAGCCTGACGAAGATAGCCGCCCTCGATAAATATATGGTGGAAAACTATCATATAACGTTCGGTAACCGAATAATGAAGCAGATAAAAGAATACGTTCCCGTGTATATTGCGTGCGGAGGGGAAGAGACGGAAGCGATAGACGATATAATAATGAAGAAGGTATTAAGGAAGCTCGAATCTCAAAATCCGGTATATATAAGAAAGACGATAGGGAAGCTTATCGACGAGATAGAGGAGATATTCGGGGAGAATAAGATGCCCGAATGTAAAGAATATTTGTCACGTCTCGAAAGGACTATTTAAAGTCGAGGGGTAAGAATATGAAATCGAGAAGAATAAGGACGTACGTTATAGGCAGTTTGGTGCTTGCCGTTGTGCTGTTGCTTGCCGTATATTTGGTTTTGATACTTTCAGGCGTTATAAGCGTAAAGCAAAGGCGCATAACCGTATCCGTATACAGCGTGGATAAGGTTTACGACGGAACGCCTCTCTATGCGGGCGAGGGATACATCGCAGACGGCGTTTTGAAGGACGGACACAAAGCCGTTATAACTTCGATCGGAGAACAAACGAACGTAGGAAGCAGCGAAAGTCGTGCTACGGTTACTATTTTAGACGAAAATAAGACCGACGTTACCAAGGAATATTCCATATCCTACGTTTCCGGTTCGATAACGGTCACGCCGATAAGAATTACGGTATATTCGGGCAGCGCGGATAAAAAATACGACGGTACTCCGCTGACTTGCAGTGCTTGCGGTTTGGAAAACGGCGAGCTGCTTGATGGGCATAAGCTTGTTATTTCGACGAACGCTTCGCTTACCTACATAGGAAAGATAGATAACAAAGTTCTGGTTAAAGTTGTCGACAGAAACGGAAAAGACGTTTCGGAATTTTACGAAATAGAAGAAAACCTCGGAACGCTGCTCGTTTCGACGGAAGGAAACATCGGTCAAGGCGGAGGAGGAATCGGCGGCAGTGATCAGGACGGCGGTTCGGGCGGTGGTTCGGGTAGCGGCTCCGGCAGCGGTTCGGGCAGCGGCTCCGGAAGTGGTTCGGGTAGCGGCTCCGGCAGCGGTTCGGGTAGCGGCTCCGGTAGCGGTTCGGGCAGCGGTTCGGGCAGCGGTTCGGGTAGTGGTTCGGGCAGCGGTTCGGGCAGCGGTTCGGGCGGCGGTTCGATAGATCCCAACGATCCCGATTTGTCGGAAGGTGATTCCGGCTTTTACGATAAAAAGAGCTTGGTATTGATAATCAATTCAAATATAAGCGGGACTATTTACTTGAAGGTCGCCGAGTATTTCTGTTATGACGAAGTTATCGGCAACTGGGACGAGACGAATTATAGCAGCAGTACGAGTATTTCTTCGCTAACGAATATGGAAAGAGTTAAAGACTCTTTGGAAGACGTGAGTATACCCGCGAACGTTAAAATTAAGGAAATAATTCCTCAACGATACGCTTGTATACCGTATTATGCGTATAACGTACCCGAGATAACCGAACACGAATATAATATCAATTATTTTTCTTACGACTTTACGGAGCAATTAAAGTATATGCCTGTGGAGGATCTGTCGGGAATGGATTTTGAATTCAAGGATTACCTTTCTATCGGCGATGACCTGAGGTCGGAATTATTAAGGGTGATTGCAGAAAACAATCTTGACGAAAATATTGCGGCTACGGCATTATGGCTGAGGGGACTTGACAAATACGATGAGAACTTTTCTTTCCCCGAAGGCGAGGATAAAATTTTGTATTTTCTGACGAATGAGGACGCAAAAGGCGTGTGCAGACATTTTGCGACCGCCGCCGTTATGCTTTATCGCGCAATGGGAATTCCCGCAAAATATTGCGTAGGGTACGTCGGAGAAACGGAAGCCGATAAGGACGTGGAAATTGCAAAAGAAAAGGGACACGCTTGGGTAGAAATATACGTCAACGGTGAATGGATTCAGCTTGAAGTGACGGGCGGAAATTCAGGCGGCGGTTCGGGTAGCGGATCGGGTAGTGGCTCCGGTAGCGGTTCGGGCAGCGGTTCCGGCAGTGGCTCCGGCAGTGGTTCGGGCAGCGGCTCCGGCAGCGGTTCGGGTAGTGGTTCCGGCAGCGGTTCGGGCGATGAAATGAAATGGGGCGATGAACAAGACGGTATTTTATTAAATATAACCGTTGCGAGACGTACAAAAATTTATGACGGAGAAGAAGCAGGCTTTGAGATAAGCAGCGTAAGAGGGTTGCTCGCCGGACATAAAGTAGTTATCGAAAAGAAATATAAGAACGTCGGAAATTATTCCCTTTATGCAAGCGACGTCAGGGTGATTGACGAAAACGATAACGACGTAACCAAAAGCTACAAGGTTAACGATTCCGTCCTTGCGAGAGACGCTCTCGTTATAGATGCGAGGGAGATAACGATTAAATCGAAATCGGCAAACAAGACGTACGACGGAGCGCCGCTTACCTGTAAGGATTTTGAGATAATTTCAGGCTCGCTCGTGAACGGCGATATTGTTTCCGTAGAATATTCGAGTAGCCAGATTCTTCCGGGTACAGCCGAAAACGTTATGGAAAAAATTAAAATTTGCGATAAAAACGGCAACGACGTTACCACGAATTACAAGGTGAAAACCGAAAGCGGGGTTCTCACCGTATATCCTCCCGCAAAGTAAAATGTTATACGAAAATTACGAAAAACGAATATTGAAAGTTCAGAAATTCCTGCTGGGCGTGAAAAAGTACAGGTTTCTGATAATAGCCGTCGCTTTCGTTTTGCTTCTGGCTATCGGCGCGTTCGTGTTTTTTAAGGGCGCGATGACTGCGGACTTAAAAGGAGATCTGGTATATACTTACGGCGAACAAATATCCGTAAGCGGTGCAAAATGCTTTTGCGGCAGAGCGGAGTATGAGTTCAGCAGCGACGGCGGAAGCAGTTGGAATAAAGAAAGTCCGCTTCTTCCGGGCCATTATTCGGTGAGAGCAGTAAGCAAAAGAGCGTTCGGAAGAAAGGACGTAGGTAAGCCCGTTTCGCTTAAAATCAATAGGAAAGCGGTGGAAATCGGGTACGAGGATAAAAGACCGCTTTATGACGCGAAAGACGTCGGAATATACGCTTCGCTCGTCGGCGGAGACGAAATAACGAATTACGAGTTGGAGTGTAACTATTTTTCCAAAAGAGACGCGGAAGTTATTGTTAAGAAGGCTTCTTTGAAGGTGCGGAACAAAGACGGAAAAGACGTTACGGAGGCTTACGAGTTTCAGATAGAGAAATACCGCTTGCTGCTCGACAAAATGAAGCTTGTAATTAAAGCGACGGACGCGGAAAAGGTTTACGACGGACAACCGTTGTTTTCGGATAGATATGAGATGACAGAAGGAAAACTTGCCGACGGCGAAACGATCGTTGCAACTCCGAACAGAAGCATAACCGACGTCGGAACGATAGATAACGAACTTATACTGAAAATTTTCGATTCAAAGCTTGCGGACGTAACGGACGATTACGAAATAACGTACGTTGCGGGAGAGCTAAAAGTATCGAAGAGATCTGTTAAGCTTATAGTTCCCGTTGCGGAAAAGGTTTACGACGGAACGTACGATATAGCAGCCGAAGCCGCTACTGCGGGAGACGGAGAGTACCCGCTCGTATCGGGACACTTTGCCGCTTGCGAAATAAAAGCGGACAGAAAGGATATACGCGCGGCAAATGGAAAGATAACCTCTTTCGGAATATACGACGAAGAAGGCGTCGAGGTTACCGAAAATTACAGCGTCGAATATTCGGATTGCAACGTTTCGATATTAAAAAGAGAGATAATTATAGCTCCGAACGATTACGAGCGAATCTATGACGGAACGAAAAAAGTGGACGTAAAAATATCTGCGACTATGGATAGCCCCTATGATATGGCGGACGATCACGTTATAGAGGGTGAGTCGGAAGCGGATAGAAACGACGTGTATGCGAGTAAAAGCATTATAAAAGTTTATACGATATACGACGAAAATCGCGAAGACGTTACGGGGAATTATGACGTGACCGTAAGAGACGGTGCGTTGCATATAGCGCCTAAACCGATAAAGGTGGCATTGTTCGAACGGCGAAAACAATATGACGGAAGCGTGCTTTCCGTGCCGGGCGCAAATGATTTTTGGCTACCGAACGATAAAACCGTTGACGGTGATTTTGTGGAAAAGGTATATAATATCGTAACGATGCAGGACGGAACGGAGACGAGAGCCGTAAAAGTCGGGGAATATTTATCCGTCGGCGAAGCGAAAATAGTAAGCGCGAGCGGAAAGGATATGAGCTATTGTTACGAGGCGGAATGCAGCGGAGCAATGATTATCGAAAAGCGAATCGTCAGGTTTACGGTTGACGAGAAAAACGGAGGGTATTCTTTTTCGGATTTGCGTTGCGTTTATAACGGCTTATTGAGCGGGCATAATTTCGTTGCCCCGAGCGAGACCTTCGATTCGGTCGAGAAACTATTGAGTTCTGTTATAATATACGACAGATTACATAACGACGTATCGGAAAACTATCTCTTGGAGTACGTTGAAAGCAGCGATTAGTTTTTATAACATAGCTTATCAGAAAAGACGGCGGCATTGACTTGTTTAATGCCGCCGATTTTATGTCGGAGTTGAGCTGTTTAAGTTCGTGGTTTATTATGAAAACGACAAGTTACAATGAAATTTTCATTAAGAGATATTTTTAAAACTAATTGTATAATTAAAAAATGAGTTTGGTGTTTCGCCTGACTCATTTTTTATGTAATCCATCTATATAGTTTTCGTTATAAAAATTTTTTAAATTAAAAAGTACGCCTATTACTATATTAGGCGTAAAAAATAGGTGTGGTTAGTAAGTTAAGGCTATTTCAAGTTGCGTAAAACTGTCGAAATTTTGTACCGAATGTTTATTTTGCTTGTAATTTTATGAGCGATATGCTATACTTATAAAAAATAAGTATGCCTAATATAGTATTAGGTGTAAAAACGCATAAAGGGAAAGAAGCGTGTCGGGAGGCAAATCGTGGCTGTTTCGTTATTTGAGCATAATGAAAAAGCTTATAGGTCTGCCCTTAAAATGTTAGAACAAACGGGCAGAGCCGCCATCGTTCATCCAACCGGTACGGGTAAATCCTTTATCGGTTTTAAGTTATGTGAAGATTTTTCGGATAAAGTCGTTTGCTGGCTTTCTCCTTCCGAATATATTTTCAGAACGCAACTTGAAAACCTTGCGGACGTTTCCGACGGTTATCGGCCGCAAAACGTAAAGTTTTTTACTTACGCGCGGCTGATGAATTTATCGGATAAGGAAATTGTCGAAATTCAGCCCGATTATATAGTCCTCGACGAGTTCCATCGTGCGGGTGCGGAAGAGTGGGGCAAAGGCGTTCAAAAACTGCTTTCGGCATATAAATCAATTCCCGCTCTCGGACTTTCGGCGACGAACGTGCGATATCTCGATAACAGACGGGATATGGCGGACGAGCTTTTCGGTGGCAATATCGCGAGCTATATGACGCTCGGCGAAGCAATCGTTCGCGGAATCTTAAATGCTCCTAAATACGTTTTATCCGTATATTCGTGCAGAAAAAGTCTGAAAAAATACGAGGAACGGGTTCGCAGAGCCAAAAGCAAGGCGACGCGTGACGCGGCGGAGGAATATCTCGAAGAGCTGCGCCTTTCTTTGGATAAGGCGGAAGGAATCGAAGAAATTTTCAAGAAGCATATCACGGACAAAAGCGGAAAATATATAGTTTTTTGCTCTGACTACGAACGTCTTTGCGAAATGACGGATAAAGTTCCAGAATGGTTCGGCGAAATTGACGGAAACCCGCATATTTATAAGGCTTATTCGGAAGATCCTTCTACGGACGAGGCGTTTACGGCTTTCAAAAAAGACGATAGCGAACATTTGAAGCTTCTTTTTTGTATCGATATGCTGAACGAAGGCGTTCACGTTGACGACGTAAGCGGAGTGATTTTGCTTCGTCCTACGGTATCGCCCATTATATATAAACAGCAGATAGGGCGTGCGCTTTCTGCAAGCAAGAAAACACAGCCCGTGATTTTCGATATTGTTCTGAACATTGAAAATTTGTACAGTATCGGCTCGATTGAAGACGAAATGCAGGTGGCGACCGCGTATTACCGAAGCCACGGCGAAGGCGATAAGATTGCAGTTGAAAATTTTCGCGTTTACGACGAGGTACGCGAGTGCGGAGAGCTTTTCAATCGACTTAACGACACGCTTTCCGCATCGTGGGAATGTATGTATGAAGTTGCAAAAGAATACTACGATGCTCACGGTAATTTAGAGGTCGAAAAACGGTTCGTTACGAAAGAAGGGTATTCGCTCGGCGCGTGGCTGAATACGCAAAGACTTGTTTATTCAGGAAAATCGCGGGGCAATTTGTCTCAAAAACAGATAGAGAAACTGAATGCTATCGGAATGCGTTGGGAGAGTTCGCGGGATATTTCTTGGGAAAGAAACTACGCGACCGCGAAGGAATATTACGAAGAACACGGCGATTTGCTCCCGAGCGTAGCGGATAAAGCGTATCAGGGCATTGAACTCGGACGATGGATAGCACAGCTTCGCAGTTACAGAAAAAGCGGAATTTGCGGTAATTATCTGACGGATGAAAGAATAAAGCTGCTCGACGAAATCGGAATGGTTTGGGATGTTCCCGATTATCTGTTTGAGAAAAACTATGCCGCGCTTCTTGATTATTATAAGGAAAACGGGAATGCCGACGTGCCTTGTTACTATGTGACGGCGGATGGCTTGCGCTTGGGAACGTGGGTGTTTAACATCCGTAGTCGCAGAAAGAAAATCGGGCAGGGCGCAGAACTTACGGAAGAACAAATCAAACGGCTTGACGAATTAGGCTTTTCTTGGGACGGACGGCACAAAAATACGTGGGATAAAGCTTATCTGGCGGCTTGCGAATACAAGAAAAAGAATGGCGATTTGAAAATCCCTGTGGCGTATGTGAGCAAGGACGGCATAAAGCTCGGCGTGTGGATTCGTCGTCAAATAGACATTGGAGAAAACCATTCGACGAAGAAGAAGGAAAAACTGCTTGCACTTGGCGTGAATTTTGAAAAGACCGATTCGTGGGAAGTCAGATATGCGCTTGCAAAAGCATATTACGAAGAACATGGAAATCTCGATATTCCGTCAAAACATAAAGCCAACGGTATTTGGCTTTCAAAATGGGTGAATGAACAACGATTTATATTGGCAACAGAGGAAAGAAACGGTTGACGGATGACCAAATTTCTCGTTTAAGCACCATAGGAATGGTATGGGATAATTCAATTGAAAAGAGAAACATTGATGTGTGGGAATGGAGATATGCAGAAGCGAAACGCTATTTCGACACGCACGGCGACCTTATCGTTCCGACGAATTATGTCGGCGCAGACGGGAAAAAACTTGGAACGTGGATTATCGTGCAACGGAGATATTACGCAGAAGGGAAACTGAAAAAAGACCAGATTGACCGTCTTTCGGCTATCGGAATGATATGGAATCCTGATGACGCGTGGGAAAACGGATATCGGCATGCGGCGGCGTATTACGGCGAGAAGAAGGATTTACTTGTCCCGATTAGTTATGTATGCACGGACGGTTTTACACTTGGCGTTTGGATCAGTAATCAACGGAATATGTGCAGAAATCCGAGAAAATACCAACAACTAACCGACGAACAAAAAGAACGGCTCGAAAAAATCGGTATGGTGTGGAGCGCGTTGGATGAACGCTGGAAGGCTTTTTACGATTTGGCGGCAGAATACCGCAAAGAACACGGAAATTTGCAAGTGGGACAGAAATATAAAACTGCCGACGGATATGGTCTTGGTAGTTGGGTTTCTTCTCAACGAAAACTATACGCCGAGGGAAAACTTGATATAGACAAAACACAAAAACTCAATGCTATCGGTATGGACTGGATGTCTCCGCCTGCGCGAGCGTGGGAAACGCATTTTGAGGCTTGCAAGCGGTATTACGAAAATCACGGGAACTTGACCGTACCGTTATATTACACAGAACCGGACGGGTTTCAACTTGGAATGTGGCTCTGGCGAGTGCGTACCGGAAAGATAAAACTTCGCACGAGTGGAGAAAACGGAAATCAGATTGCGCGGCTGGAGTCTATAGGATTTGTTTTGCCGGAAAAAACTTACACAGAAACGGTTACGTCGCCAGTCCAACAAAAAACGTGTGGCACAGGGTTAGCCGGAGGTGCGATGCAATGAGTGCAAATAAGAATCTTTTGATAGTGGGCGAAGGTCAGTACGGACAAGTCGCAAAAGAAATCGCCGAGCAAAGCGAAACGTTTGAAACAGTAGCATTGCTTGATGACTTGTCTGATGATGTGAACTATAGGTACAAAATAACAGAATATTCATTTGCTTTTGTTGCGGTAGCGGATATGACGGAAAGGTTAAGACTTACAGGCATACTTGAAGAGTGCGGATATACGATTGTTACTTTGATTAGCCAGAAGTCGTATATCAGCAAGACTGCAAAAATAGGAAAAGGCGTTATGGTAGAGCCTTTCGCGGCGGTGAATAGCGGCGCGATTGTCAATGATTGCTGTTATATCGGTGCAAATGCAACAATCGATTGCGGAAGTGAAGTCGGCAGAGGTTCTACGATATGTTGCGGAGCAACTGTTGTGGACAATACCTATGTGGAGCCGCAAACGGAAGTAAAGCACGGGCAAATTTGTTACGGGAACAAACTCGCAAAGAAAACGCCCGAAGGGAATAATTATTGTTTTGAAGATGGAATGTAAAAGGAGTTTTTACAAATGAGAGTACTTTTTTCCCCTCCGGATATATCCGAGCTTGAAATAAATGAAGTAGCAGATGCATTGCGTTCCGGTTGGATTACAACCGGTCCGAGAACGAAGCAACTTGAAAAAGAAATTGCCGAATGGATAGGCGTAAATAAATGTGTATGTCTGAATTCGCAAACGGCTTGCGCGGAAATGGCGTTACATATCCTCGGCATCGGGGCGGGCGATGAAGTAATCGTTCCCGCGTATACCTATACGGCTTCGGCTTCCGTTGTCTGTCACGTCGGCGCAACGTTGAAACTCATCGATTCACAAGTAGATAGTCTTGAAATGGATTATGACGCGCTTGAAAAGGCGATTACGAATAAAACAAAGGTGATTATCCCCGTCGACCTCGGCGGCGTGCCTTGCGATTATGACCGTATTTTTGAAATCGTAGAGAAAAAGAGGCATTTATTCAAGCCGTCGAACGAGATTCAGAAAGCAATCGGCAGAATTGTCGTTTGTGCGGACACGGCGCACGCATTTGGCGCAAAATGGCACGGAAAAATGGTCGGTTCCATCGCCGATTTTTCAAGTTTTAGTTTTCACGCCGTAAAGAATTTTACGACGGCAGAAGGCGGCGCGCTTACTTGGAAAATGATTGACGGAATCAGCGATGAAGATATTTATCATAAACTTCAACTTCTAAGCCTTCACGGTCAGTCGAAGAGTGCGTTGGAAAAGACAAAGCTTGGCTCTTGGGAGTACGACATTGTAGGTACTTGGTATAAATGCAATATGACGGATGTCGTTGCGGCAATCGGGTTGAAGCAGTTCGAGCGTTATCCCGAAATGCTGAAACGACGCAGAGAAATTATCGCGCGTTATGACGCGGCGTTAAAACCGCTCGGGGTAAAGGTGTTGCCGCATTATACAAGCGAACACGAATCTTCGGGACATTTGTATATTACGGAAATACCGAATATTACATACGAACAGCGCGGCGAAATCATTACGAAAATGGCGGAACGCGACATTGCCTGCAACGTGCATTATAAGCCGCTTCCTATGCACACGGCATATAAGGAACTCGGATTCGATATTCAAAACTATCCGAATGCTTACAACCATTTTGCACACGAAATCACGTTGCCTTTGCACACTTGTTTGACTGATGAACAGGTAGAATATGTAATCGATAATTTCGTGGTTATTCTGCGGGGGTACCTTTGATGCTGATTTGCAAATGGGAGAAACTGCCGCCTGAAATGCAGACGGACGAAGTGCGGAAATATTATGATATTTTGCGTAAAAAAAATTTTTCGTTGTTCTGGAAGCGCGTTTTCGATATTTTTGTTTCGGCTTTAATGCTTGTTATTCTATCGCCGCTGTTTCTTATTTTGGCGGTTGCGGTAAAAATCGACAGTAAAGGTCCTGTGTTTTATCGGCAAGAGAGGGTTACACAATACGGAAAACATTTTAAAATGTTCAAATTTCGTTCGATGGTTGTGAATGCTGATAAAGGTTCACAGGTTACCGTGGACCAAGACTCGCGCATTACGAGGATGGGGAGGCTGATTCGTAAGTGTCGCCTCGACGAGGTAAGTCAGTTGATTGACGTTTTCCGCGGCACGATGACGTTCGTTGGAACAAGACCAGAAGTACCGAAATATGTTGCAGGGTATACGCCTGAGATGATGGCGACGCTTTTAATGCCTGCTGGCGTTACAAGCCTTGCGAGTATTTACTATAAGGACGAGGCTGAACTCTTGAATGGGGCGGAAGCTACCGATAAGGTTTACATCGAAAAGATACTGCCCGCTAAAATGTATTACAATCTGAAAGCGATTGAAAAGTTTGGGTTTTGGCGGGATATAAAGACAATGTTTATGACAGTATTTGCCGTACTCGGAAAAGAGTATAAAGGCGATTATGTCGAGCCGAAAATCGAAACGACAGCAGTTGAAAGCGAAGCGGCGGTTGCTTCTACTTCTAAAAAGGAAGGGTAAATTTATTGTATGGAACGAAATATAGAAGTATCTGTTGTGATGCCGATTTACAATGAGGAAAAATATATAGATCGATGTTTAGCATCATTAAAAAAGCAAACTTATCCTAAAGAAAATGTCGAATGGTTGTTTATAGATGGTGGATCAAGCGATAACACCGTTGAAAAAATCGAACAATATGGAATTTTGAATTGCTCGATTCTGCAAAACGAAAAAAGATTAGTTACATATGCTTTGAATATTGGCATAAAAAATGCAATTGGTAAATTCATCATAAGAATGGATGCTCATGCTGAATATTCAGAAAATTATATTGAAAAATGTGTTTTTTACTTAAAAACGACAGATGCAGATAATGTTGGCGGTGTTGCTATAACAAGCGGAGAAGGGTTTGTGGGAAAAGCAAATTCGGAAATTTTGTCATCAAAGTTTGGTGTTGGAAATTCAAGTTTTCGAACGGAAAGTAAAAGCGGATATGTTGATACTGTACCCTTTGGAGCTTTTCGTCGAGAGATATTTGATGAAGTAGGTTTATTTAATCCTGAGCTTCCAAGAAGTGAAGATAACGATTTTAATAGCAGAATAAGGGCAAAAGGTGGAAAGGTTTTTCTTTCATCTGATATAAAGTTTACGTATTATTGTCGAAACACAGCGGGAGGGCTTTTAGAACAAGCGATAAAAAATGGTAATGCTTTGTTTTTGACGCTTAAAAAGAATCCAAAAGCTATGAGCCTGCGACATTACATTCCATTTCTATTTGTTCTATCTTTGATTGTAATGCCTATACTTTCTATATTTTTTTCATTGGCTTTGTGGAGTTTTATTGCGGAATGTGTCTTATATCTATCAATCGACTTTTATTTTTCTTTATTTAAGGGGAAAAAGAAATTTGCATTGTATAAATTTACGATGTACCCATTGTTTCACGCAGTGTACGGACTTGGATCAATAATAGGTATGCTTGGTATTAAATTATATTAAAAATGATAAGTTTGTAAAAGCTTAATTAAAAGGCTCAAACCTATTGAATTGAAATGGATGTATTCTTCATTGCGCAAAACCATAATGCGGTTATATCAGCTGAAGATGTGTGTTTCAGGAATAATTAATCAAAAAAGGTATTATAAAAAATGTTGAAAAAGAAATATAAAATTGGCTATACAACTGGAGTTTTCGATATGTTTCATGTCGGGCATCTTAATATTATCAAGCGAGCAAAGGAACAATGCGACTATCTTATAGTTGGTGTTTCGACAGATGAGATTGTCGAAACATATAAACATAAACGCCCGGTGATTCCCTTTGATGAAAGAATGGCGATCGTGGAGGCGATTAGATATGTGGATAAAGTTATACCACAAACCTCTATGAACAAAATGGAAGCATATAAAGCTTTGAAATTTGATGTTTTGTTTCATGGAAGTGACTGGAAAGGGAGCGAAATGTACGAAAAAATTGTTGCCGATTTTGAAAAGGTCGGCGTGGATGTTGTGTTTTTGCCGCATACGGACGGAATCAGCTCCACAATCATCCGTGAAAAGGTTAATAAATGAAAATGCGGATAGATGAGGTTGAAAATTTTTTAAATCTTTGCACGGGATGTATGGCTTGTGCTGATGTTTGTCCGAAACAGTGTATTCAGCCGGTGACTCGTTCAGACGGTTTTCGTTATGTCGAAATTTCGAATGCCGAATGCGCGCATTGCGGAAAATGTTCTTCAGTCTGTCCGATTGAAACGCACAGAAAAAACGGCGGAGAAAGACATTTATATGCTGCTTATGCAAAAAACGAGAAAACGCGTAACAACGGCTCCTCGGGCGGAGTGTTTGAATTGTTGGCAAAGCATTTTCTTTCTCAAGGGTATGCTATTTGCGGTGCCGCCTTTGATGGAACTGTATTACGTCATCGCATCATTCATTCCGAAGAAGAACTGTCACCGCTTTTGAAATCTAAATATGTTCAGTCGGATACAACCGGGATATATCAGGAAAGTCTCTCTTTATTGAGAAAAGGAGAGCGACTGTTTTTCTGCGGAACGCCATGTCAGGTGTCGGCAATGAAAAATTTAGTTCCCGAAAATTTGCAGAAACAGCTTATCACTGCGGACATTATTTGCCATGGTGTTCCTTCTCAAAAAACATTTGATCAGTATATTCGTATGCTGGAAGAAAAAGAAAACGGTAAAATTCACAATTTTTCTTTCCGCGTTAAGGATAACAAATATCGTCATGCGCATGGTTTTTCTTATAACCTCGAAAAAGATGGAAAAGAAAAGAAAATTGATGGAATCTACCTGAAGTCTTCTTACTATAACGCTTTTAAAAAATATCTTTTTTTTCGAGAAAGTTGCTATACTTGCAGGTATGCAACATTGGATCGAGTATCGGACATTACGCTCGGCGACTTTTGGGGAATTGAAAAATACCCATTTCCTGCAGATAGTGATGAAGGCGTTTCAATGATTATTACTAATACAGACATTGGGAAAAATGCATTTGAAACTGTTGTTCCGGAACTGGTTTGGCGAGAATTTCCCGTAGAATACGGTGTGGAATCCAACTATTGCCTAACGAAAGCTACCAAAAAACCGGTGAAGAGAGATGCTATTATAAAGAGCCTAAACGCCGAAGGCTATGAGGCAACGGCGCACGCATATTTCAGTTGTACTGCTTTGGAAAAACTCTACATGTTGCTTCCTGTGGGAATTCGAAATTTAAGGAAGAAATTGCGAAAGAGGTAAAAATGTTTAAGTATATGAGAAAGGAAACACCGGATGATTGGAAGATTAAACAGTTGCAAGATAAAATTCTGGAAATTGCGGTGTATGTGGATTCTTTTTGCGCAGAAAACGGAATTGACTATTGTTTAATGGGGGGCTCCGCTTTGGGAGCAATCCGACATGGTGGTTTTATTCCCTGGGATGACGATTTAGATTTCTTTATGACTCCTGATAACTATGAAAAATTTGTACATTTATTCGAGGAGAAAGGAGACCGTGAACGCTTTTTCCTTGAGCCATTTGGTCAAACCGATAATATGATCACGTTGGGCAAGGTGCGTGCAAAGAACACGACTTATGTCGAGGAAAGTCTAAAGGATTACGATATTTCTCACAACATCTATTTGGATATTTTTATTTTACATATTTGCCCAAATAACAAATTTCAGCGCATACATCAGTACTTATGGGCAAAATACATTGTTGCCAAATCACAGGCGCACAAAGACCTTTCGCGATATGGTTTTTGGCTTCGTACAATATTGCGAGTGCTGAAAATTTTCCCGCGTCGGTTTTTGATTCGTCATGCTTTGAAACAGGTTTATAAGTACAGAGATAAAAAAACCTCATTCTACTGCAATTATTTGGGAAAGGCAAAATACAAGCGCGGCACTTACAAACAAGAATGGTTTGACAACACTAAGAGGGTTCCGTTTGAAACTGTTTCATTAAACGTTCCGGTCGGTGTGGAGGATTTTCTGCGGGAACGGTTCGGGGATTATATGAAAATTCCCGATTTGGCGCAAATTCGCCGAGAGCAGCACGCCGCGCTTTGGGATACGGAAAAGGATTATCGGGAATATCTGAAGGATACGCCAAAATATCCGAAAGAATATGTTTTGTAAGGGTGGCAAAAAATGAGTCGAGTTCAGGTTTTAGTTGCCTGTATGGGGCAAAAAGATGATGGTTTGTATCAAACGATGAATCTGCAAACCGATGCAGTACTTGCCAATCAGTGCGATGTTTATGAATATCGTGAATATAGGGAGCCGGACGGAAACCTTGTGCAGCTGGTATCCACAGGTGATCGCGGTGTCGGAAAAAATCGAAATAAGGCTTTATATTTTTCGGGTGGAGAATATTTGCTTTGTGCCGATCAAGATATGATTTATGTTGACGGTTATGCGGATATTATAGAAAATGCATTTAAGAAATGTAATAGAGCGGACATTATTGTTTTTCGTTTGGATTATTTAAATCGATTTACTCCGCCGAGGAAGGAACCAAAAAAATTTTGTCGCGTGCATATATGGAACTGTATGCGCTATGGGACTGCAAGAGTTGCGATGCGAAAAGATGCTATAGATAAGGCTTGCTTATCATTTTCTACATTATATGGTGGTGGTGCAAAATTTAGCTCAGGAGAGGATTCTCTTTTTATTCGTGAAGCACTTAGAAAGGGACTGAGAATATATACTTGCCCGACCACGATTGCTCAAGTAAAGCAAGAAGAATCCTCTTGGTTTAAAGGCTATAATGATAAATTTTTTATTGATAAAGGGATTTTGCTTGCTAATGCATTTCCTTGTTTAAAGAACTTGCTTATATACCATTTTGCGTATGGATTAAGAAATGTTTCAAAGGATTATAGTTTTAAAAAAATTTGCCGTTTAATGCGTCAAGGAATACGAGCGTTTAAGGAAATTTAAGGTGGCTTATGCAGATAATTATTGTTACGGCGGATGACTACGGAATGTGCAACGAGGTAGACCGCGCCATTGAAGCGGGAATTGAGAACGGGTTTATTACCAGCACCAACGTGATGCTGAATATGGAAACGCTTTCCGACGCAGCGGATCTTCGTACAAGATACCCGAGCCTTTCCGTGGGGATTCATTGGAATGTTACCACGGGAAAACCCGTCAGCGACCCGAAAACAGTTCCGTCTCTTGTAGATGAAAACGGCGCATTTTGGTCGATCGGCACTTTTAAAAAGAGATATCACAAAGGGGAAATTGTTTCTGCCGACCTTGAAAAAGAGTTGGAAGCGCAGTATTCGCTGTTTGAAGTGACTTGCGGAAAGCCCGATTATTGGAACACACATGAAAACTCCTCGCTTGAAACAAAGGCTTACAAAATCTTTGAAAAGGTTGCGTTAAAGCACGAAATTCCGGCTACAAGGACATTTCAACGTGTGTATTACGATAAGTTTGATCTGGGGTTCAAACGGGAACTCAGAGAATTTGCCGTAAAAAGTTTTTTTGAACTGTGGTTCAGGAAAATACGCAAAAATTTTAAGATGCCGACAGCACGGGTTGTTAGCTTTGACAAGGTCAGCAAAACCGAAGGAGATGTGCTTCTTAATGCGTTGAAGAAAGACGGGCGCGACTTTATAGAAGTCGTTTTTCACCCTGCAACTATTGCAGATAGTCCGTACTTTGGTAATATTTCAACAGAAAGAGTAGAGGAATGGAAGTTTGTTTCGTCGCCGGAAGTACGCCGAAAGTATGAAGAAAACTGCTTTGTGTTTGCTACATTTCGGGATTTTCCCAAGAATAATAAACAAAAATGAAGAAAATTATATTTGTGATCAACAACTTCAATACCGGTGGTGTGCAAAGTAGCTTCCTTAATTTAATTGGGGAAATTCATAGCAAATATGACATATCGGTTGTATGCTTTTATAATAGTGGTGTAAATTCTTTACCAGCGAATGTCAAGCTTATTGTCCCTCGTTCCCCTTTTCGCTATTTCGGGGTGGCTCAAGGTGAGTTAAAAAAAAGACCATTGCAGTATGTGGCGCGATCTATTTGGGCTGTTTTTATTAAGTTGTTTGGTCGTTCGTTTGCCATACGGCTTATGCTACTGTTTCAAAAAGAACTCGGGGATTACGATTGTGCAATTTCGTATTTGCATGAGGCACCGCAAAGAAATTTTTACGGCGGGTGCAATGAGTTTGTCCTTAAAAAAATCAAGGCAAAAAAGAAAGTAACTTGGCTACATTGTGATTTTGAATTATGCGGTGCTAACAGCAAAGCAAGTGAGAAAATATATCGACAGTTTGATGAAATTGTTGCTTGTTCGGAGGGGGCAAAACGAGCGTTTTTACGCTGTATGCCACAGTTTGAGGATAAGTGCGTGGCAATACGTAACTGCAATAATTACGATAATATTCATAGACTCGCCGGTGATGGAGTGTTGTACGATAAATCGAAATTCAACATTGTAACAGTTGCCCGTTTATCAAAAGAAAAAGGCATAGAACGAGCGTTGGAGGCAGTCAAGTGTTGCGTAAAGAAGGGTTATAAATTACACTATCACATTGTTGGTTCGGGCGATCAATCAGAGCATCTCAAAAATCTTACCAGAGACTATGGATTAGAAAATGTCGTGACATTTTATGAAAGTCAAGTCAATCCGTATCCATACATGAAGAATGCCGACCTATTTCTGCTTCCATCATATCACGAAGCAGCACCAATGGTTTTTGACGAGGCGGCTTGTTTGGGATTGCCTGTACTTGCAACAGAAACAACCTCCACAGAGGAAATGATTACGGAGAGCGGCTCAGGATTTGTATGTGAAAATTCGCAGGAGGGTATTTTCGATGGGTTGATAAAAGTGTTAAAGAACCCGGATAGCCTAATAGAAATAAAAAAAACGTTGAAGCAACGCCAATTTACGAACCAAGACAAAATAAATAAAGTGAGTGAAGTTATAGATGATCGACACCTTTAATTTGAAACAAAAAAAGATAATAAGCGTGCATTCAAATCGGAAGCTGTTGTTGATTTGGTTTATTTCACTTATATGTATAGCTCTCGGTGTTGTTGCGACGCCATACTTGTCTATTATCTCGCTTTTGTTGTTTTTTGTTGCTTTTTTGTTTCTTCAAACAGAAGAAGTTTTCGCATTGCTATTTGGATTAATGCCATTTGCAAATATTTTTAAATTGTCAACATCATCAATGAGCCTGTTTACAATTTGCGAAATTGGTATGGTGATATATTTTTTGTTGTTAAAAAAACCACTAAAAGTATCGCAAGTTTTTATGTTGACGATTTTGACTATTTACTTAATTATTTTTTCACTTAACAATTTGAATTATTTAACGATTATTAAGGTAGTTGTTGGGTTTTTCTTAATTGGTTTTGCGATATCTTCATTTACACAATATGGGTTAAAACAATCTGCACGATTATTGTCATTCAGTACGATTGTAATGCTTCTTCTTTCTACCAATCAAAGATATCTTTCGTATGTTGAAAACTACTTTACTGATTTGAATTATTATATTGACTCTACCGGTCATGCGACGGATACGCTTAGGGTTAGCGGTTTTTTCGGTGACCCTAATTACTGTGCAGTTTTAATTGTTTTAGTGTTATCAATGCTTTGTGTCTTATATTACTATAAAGCAATTGGCGCAGAATTTTGGTTGCATACTGCTTTTCTTGTGCCGCTGGGGTTCTTGACATATAGCAAATCGTATTTTTTGTGTATTGCTTTTTTTGTGATAATGCTCATATTATTTGTTCTTTTGCCTAAGCATAAGTGCTGGGCTTTAATCTCACTTGTCGGGGTCGGGGTAACAGTTTGGCTTGTAGCAAATGGAAAGATTGAAATAATAAACAAGATTATCGAGCGCTTCGCACAGGGAGATTTGACCACAGGCAGAACAGCTTTAAACCAAGCTTATCTGCAATACATTTATGACAATACAAAGGTGTTGCTCTTTGGTGATGGTATATCGGCTGATCGATTTAGTGGGGTAAGTAATAATGTGCATTGTTTGTATATAGAAGTTTTATACAAACTGGGCATTGTAGGGACGGGAGTGTATGGTGGAACACTTGTGGCGACGTTATCGAAAGAGAAAAAACGGGTCAAGCGTCACTTTGTAAACTATTTGCCACTTGTTTTTTTTCTGCTGATGTTTGGATTTCTAGCAGGTGTTGTTAATTATGCATTGCCGTTTTATATTATGATTGTAGCCTTGACTTTCAATTACACAAGCCTTGCTTCTGAAAAAACTGGGGAGGTTTAATCATGCTTGATACCGAAAAATGTATAGGATGTCAGGCTTGTGTTGAAACTTGCCCCACTCATGCAATTGTTTTTTTGCATGATTCATGGGGAGAAGGTCGGGCTTCTGTAAATGACGACAGATGTATTATGTGCGGTTCTTGCAACCGGATATGTCCAGCTCTTAATGCTGAATTAAATTCGATTCCGCAAACTGTAAGTGCAGCTATTTCAAACAAACATCGCAACACAGGTTCCTCCGGCGGCATTTTTTATGAAATAGCCAGCCGATTTATTCGTGACGGCGGTGTGGTCTACGGAGCTGCATTTGATAAGAATTTGAAATTAATTCATCAACGCGCTACTACAAACGAAGAACTGATGCCGCTTTGCAAGAGCAAGTATATTCATAGTGATATGGCTGGGGTATACAGCAACATAAAAAGTGATTTGAAGCATGGCAAAAAGGTTTTCTTTGTTGGAACACCGTGTCAGGCGAGCGCAGTAAAAAATCTGTTTGTCAATCGATACAAATCACAACTTTATATTGCGGACTTTCTATGCCATGGTACGGGAACACAACTTGTTTTCAATGCTTGTATTCGTGAAGAAGAAAAAAAGCGTGGTGGACACATTACTGATTTTTGCTTTCGTGCCAAAATGAGAAAGGCGGAGCACAGCTTTTCCTATACGATTGAATGTGACGGAAAAAAGAAAACCATTTCAGGATATGATTTTGAATTTCCATATTACTATTCATTCATTAAATATACGATTTTCAATGATGCATGTTATTTCTGTCCATATGCTCAGAATGCACGTGTAGGAGATATTACCTTGGGCGATTTCTGGGGAATTAAGCACTATAATTCATCTTTAGATGACAGAGATGGTGTCTCAATGATTGCAGTTAATTCTGAAAAAGGAGAGTTGCTGTTCGACTTGGTACAGGATTCTTGCAAAGTTTATTCGTATGCATTACACATTGCTGCGAAAAACAATCAGTCCTATCGCGAACCAGAGCCTTATCCACTTAAAAAGCGTGAATTGGTCAAAATTTTAAAAAAAGACGGGGCGTCGGCTTTGGTTCGTGCTATGTCTTGCCCAGATATAAAAAAGAATCTCCTATGGGCAAGAATGCCTGATATTATTAAAAGAGTATATCAAAAATTGAAAGGTCACATATGAAGGCTTTAACACTTAAAGAGGTTCAGGCTATACAGCTTGAGTTGATGAAAAAAGTGCACAAATATCTCTCCGAAAAAGGTATCCCATATTACATGATAGCGGGTAGTGTACTTGGCGCGAAACGCCACGGAGGCTTTATCCCGTGGGATGATGATATAGATATCGGAATGTTTCGCCATGATTATGAAAGATTTTTGGATGTGTGTGTGGACTTTGACAGTGCATATGAGATTGTTAATTACCATAACCACAAGCATTGTGATACTTGCCTTACGAGAATCTATTTTCCAAATACAATGATTGACAACAAAAGTATTGCGAATACCAAGTTGGATAAACGGCTGTATTTTGATATTTTTCCTCTTGATAATGCACCTGACGAAGAGCGTGAACGTAACGAATTGGAACAAAAAATATTGAAGAAGAAACGGCAGATTTATTATGCCGATGTACGAAATACGAATAACTCAAAGTGTGTTCTCTTTTGCAAGAAAATATATTCTCTTATGTTTGCATTCCGGAGAGAAAAACTTCTCTCCGACTGTGATAGGTTGATGCAATCTTATGTGGGTAAGGAAACAGGTTATATTTGCTCTATGTGCAGTCAGTATTCTTTTAAAAAGCAGACAATGCCGAGAACATATTATGGTACCCCTACATTGCATCGGTTCGAGGATGCGGAGTTTTATGTGCCGGAGCGGACAGATGAATATTTAAAGCATCTATATGGTGTGGATTATATGGAAATTCCGCCGGAAAGCAGGCGCAGAAAGGGTTGCACAATTTATCGAACAGACAAGGAGTAGTGGTTCATGTCAAGCTTTTTGACAAAATGTAAGGATTGGTATATCGCTCGCCGGGGTTTTCATACCGAACGACATTTGGTGGTGATCGAATCTGATGACTGGGGAAGTATTCGGATGCCATCTGCAGAGGTGTATCGAAAACTGCAAAAAGCCGAAGATCATCCGGAGAACGATGCATTTTTGCGGAATGACTGCTTGGAAAATGCAGCCGATCTTACCGCCTTATTTGCGGTTTTGACATCTATCAAAGACAAAAATGGAAGTCCTGCCGTTATGACTGCTAACTTTGCAATGGCAAATCCGGACTTTGACAAAATAGATCCGATAAACGAAGTCTATTTTTTTGAACTGTTTACCGACACCTATCAACGCTATTATCCCGAACAAGATGTGTTTGCCTGTGTTCAAGAGGGTAGAAAATTATCTTGTTTTGTTCCGCAGCTTCATTGCAGAGAACACCTGAATGTCAACCGCTGGATGAAGGATTTGAAGCAACAAAAAAATGATACTGTACTTGCGTTCCAAAATCATATGATTGGAATAGGGTCCTCCTTTTCGCAAGAAAATCCATTCGGTTACATGGATGCGTTCAACTCTAATTTTACATCGGGTGCTGAACTCTCAAACATTGTGTACGAGGCGATGGAAATATTTGTAAAAACATTTGGCAAGAAAAGTGAGACCTTTGTTGCTTCGTGCTTTGTTTGGGATGATTCATTGGAAGATTCACTTGCGGGAGTCGGAATACGCGGCATACAAAGCGGTTGCTGGCAAAATGTTCCTACGGGTTTCGAAAACGGTAATGCTATGAAACGCCGGTTGCACTTTTTGGGACAAAAAAATCGCATTGGACAAGTTTATACAGTTAGAAATTGCGCATACGAACCGGCATACCAACAAAATTCCACAAAAAGCGCAAAAGAGTGCTATAACCAAATTATTAGAGCATTTCAGAATCGAAAGCCTGCAATTATCAACAGTCATCGGTTCAATTATATCGGTTCAATCAATCGAGAAAATTCGTGCGAGAATTTGAAAGGGTTATCATGGCTTCTACACGCGATTATTAAAAATGTTCCGGACGTGGAATTTATATCGACACCAGAACTGCTTAGAATAATAGATCAAGAGACACTATGAAGAACAAAGATAAAAAACAGGGACGTCTTATTACAAATATGGCGAGTTACGCAGTATTGCAAATCGTCAATATATTGGTGGGACTTTTTTTGCCGCACCTATATCTTGCAGTATATGGCTCGGAAGTGAATGGGATCATTTCGACGGCAAATAGTTTTATTTCGTATTTTTCCTACCTTGAAGCTGGTATTGGGCTTACCCTGATACATTCGTTGTTTAAGCCGCTCGCCGAAAACAATGTTAAGCAGACAAATGGCATTCTTTCGTATTCTCGCAAGCAATATCGGCGTATAAGCGGAATTTATTTTATCCTTGTTGTTGCTCTTTCTTTGCTTTTCCCGATTATTTCCTCATCTGATGCGTTAAGCCGATGGGAGTTTATATCACTAGTATTTGTTATAGGGACATATGGGGCACTTGATTTTTTCACTATGGCAAAGTATCGTGTTTTGCTTACGGCTGATAGAAAAGAATATGTCATTTCAAATGCGTTTATTATTGCGCAGTTGCTTCGCTTTTGCTTTGTCTGGCTACTACTTCAATTTAACATAAGCGTCGTTTTTGTTAAAATTGTTCCTATATTTACACTATTGGTGCGGTCGTTGATACTGAGAATCTATATAAAACGTAATTATCCAAAGTTGGACTATGGTGTTTCACCGACGTGCGATCTTTCTATGACAAACAATCGATGGGATGCTCTTCTCCTACAAATATCCATAAATACAAGTGTTTCACTTCCAACAATTATTATTTCACAGATTCTCGGATTTAAGGAAGCAAATGTATATGCGGTATACAGTATGATCGCATCGACCATGATCTCAATTGTTTCTGCTTTGAGTTCGGGAGTTGCACCTAAAATGGGGCAAAATTTGTCCCGAGGAGAGGATGTTACCGAATCGTATAGAATATACGATTTTGCTGTTTCATTAATAATTTCAATTGTGTTTTCAACAATGGTAGTTATGACAATTCCGTTCGTCAAACTATATACAAGCGTCGTTGATGATGTAAATTACATTTATCCGCTGTATGCGGTTTTGATATCAGTTTGGGCAGCCTTGTATTCGTATCGAATCCCTATGACGGCAGTTATTAATGCGGCAGGTATATACAGGGAAAACCGAGTGTCAAATATCGTTAATCTTGTATTTCAAGTTGTAGCCGGTATTGTGGGTGCGTTTTTTTGGGGAATCAGCGGATTGCTTGTTGTTATGATTTTTGCTTCAATACAAAGAAATATTTGGTTTGCGCTGGTAAATAGCAAATGTTTGTTGCACAATGGTGTTAAGTTAACTATTATTTACCAATGTGTAATTGTTTTGCTTGTTGTAGCGAATGGATTAGTTGCGCAGAAAATGATGCTTAAAATTGAATTCAGCATGTTTTTATGGGCTTTGATTGCTTTTGTTGTTTTTATAATAGAAGTTTGTATTTGTTTAATTTGTTTCGTAGTTGTAGATTATAGTTCGGCAAAATTGACATGGAAAAAAATAAGGTGTTATATTCATACTAAAAAGGGATAGAAAGCTTGAACAATTAACGGAAACTATTTTTTGCCGTAAAAAGAATTAGTACAATATAATATGTGTAGAAATAGATAGAAAACATGTCATTATTTTTTTTGCGGTTTGGAAAAAATGAAGAATATATAGTATTTGTTTTATTGTTTTAGGAGAAAATATAATGAATATTGTAACGCAAACGATATTTAATTGCATAAAATACGAGATTTGCGAGCAACCAGATAAAATCGTTTTGACCGACGTTTTCGCGCGTTTTTTTATTGATTTATTCAGACTTTCCAAAAAACACGATATTGCGCCTATTGTAGGTAACGCACTGAATAAATGCGGGGCATTTGAACACTTGCCCGTCGATATAGAAGAAAGCGAGCGTGAAGCGATTGCGAAGATTAAAACTAAATTCGACGAGCAAATATTCACGGCGGTGTACCGCTACGAGAACATAAATAACGAGCTTAAAGAAATTCGGCGGATATTAGGCAAGGCAAAAATACCGTTTATTCCGCTCAAAGGCTCTGTGATAAGGAAATATTACCCCGAACCGTGGCAGAGAACGAGCTGCGACATAGACATTCTCGTAAAAGAGAAAGACGCGGACAATGCGGCGGAAGATTTGCAGACTCGTTTGCAATATCGTTGCGAGGAAAAGAGGCAACACGATATATCCCTTTTCTCTCCGTCGAACGTACACGTTGAGTTGCACTTTAAGTTGTTGGATTCGGACTTCAAGCAAGTAAAAGATTTGATTGACGTTTGGAGCGGCGATGAAATTTCTTTACTCTCGGATAGCGAATATCAAATGAGTAAAGAGTTGTTTTTACTGTACCACCTTTATCATATGGCGAAGCACTTTATCCACGGTGGGTGCGGGATAAAGCCGTTTATAGATTTATGGATAATTAAAAACAAGGTAGGTTTTGACGAGGAAAAAGCGCAAAAAATGTTACAAGAAAGCGGACTGCTTGCGTTTTTCGAGCGTTCGACAGATTTGGTGAACGTGTGGTTTGAAGGCAAAGAACATTCCAAAGTAACGCAGGAAATGGAAGATTACATTCTGCAAGGTGGCGTGTACGGCACATTGGAACAGCAACTTGCGATGTCGCAGAATAAAAAGGGCGGGAAATTCAGACACCTTTTAAGCAAAATATTTCTTTCATACGAGCAGATGAAAGTTTACTATCCTTCGGTGAAAAAATGTCCTATACTGTTTCCTTTTTATCAGGTTCGGCGATGGTTTAGAATCTTGTTTTGCGGTGGAAGAAAAGCCGCGATGAATGAAATAAAACTTAATCAAAGTATTTCTGAGGAAAAGAAACAAGCGGCAAAAAGATTGATAGAGGAATTAGGTTTGTAAAACCATTATTCCGGTGTGGAAATTTGAATTTTTGTTTGGTTTGGTTGCAACACGCTTTTAAAATTTTTTCTATTGTGATATAATATTGTTTAATAGGGGGATTAAAACAATGGAAAAAGGCGAACAAAAAATCAAGTTGCTCGTATTATGGGATATTCTGAAAATGAATACCGATGAAGATCACGCAATGAATGCCGACGAAATACGCACGGCACTTGCCGAACGTGGTATCGGTGTGATTCGCCGGGTTGTTGCGAACGATATAGCGACATTAAATCAATATGGGTATCTGCATAGAAAATGACAAGATAAGGTTTTACTTGGTAATGAATCAGGTATATTTTTATCGGTTTTTCATTTTGTCACAATATTGTCACAGGAATTAAAAATCGTTAGGAAAATACTGGCGATTTTAAGAGCGGAGAAAGGGTTCGATTCCCATCACCTGCTCCAAAAGAAAAAGCACCCGAGCGGGGTGTTTTTTCTTTTGAAAAGGGTTGTAGCGGGGGAGAACTAAGTTCGGCTCTGCCTCCGCAGCGATAGCGGAGGAGTTTCCCATCACCTGCTCCAAAAATCTTTAAAGCAGTCCGAAACAGGCTTCTATTATTTGCAAACTCGGTATTACGATCCGACGATAAGAAGGTTTATCAATGCGGATAATTACGAATTACTGCCGGTATTAGCAAAAACTTTGGGACAACTGAACTTATATGCTTATGCCAACAATAACCCGCTTATGAACGTTGATTTGAGCGGCGAAGGAATAGTTGCCTTAATAGTTATCTTGGCAACGTTTACTCTTATCGGAGCAGGTGTTGGTACGGTTAGAGGGATTGTTTTAGGGCATACGGGCTGGGATTTAGTCGGAGACATTGCCTTATGGACCGGAATAGGGCTTGCCGCGGGCGGTTTGTTTGCTGCTGGAGTAGCAGTGATTTATGGTGCTATAGGAAATGCTACAGTTTTCTTCGGACTATCGGTGAAGAGGGCGTTTGCTTTGGGTGCGGCAGTATACGATATTATGGGCGTGATTATAGGTCCGTTGATCGGAAGACAGTTTGAAATGATAGAAATAGGCGGCGGTAATGATGATCCGATAAATACAAATCCTAATATTTCAAGAGATATTTCATCGTATTATATAGTAGGAGAGAATGTGTGATGTACATTGAATTTAATGGTGAAATAGATAAAAGTAATTATCATCAAATAATTAAATCTCAAAATGTAGCATCGAGAATAGCATTGTTTTTGCCTTGGGTGTTTGAGACAGGATTTTTACTAATATTTTGGATTGGATCGAAAATCTATTGGTTTGGAATCTTTTGGGGATTATTGACAGCTTTTACGGTGGTTATGCTTATATTTCCAAACAGTGTTATTTCAAATAAATATTATGACATTATCGCTCATTTACCGACGAGAGTTACGATAGATGACGAGGCGTTGAGAAGATATGGAAACGGTGAAGAAAACTATGCGGGCAGAGAGGTTATAGATGTAAAAAAAGTGATAGACAGAGGCAATTTTTACGAAATAATTTTCTATTTTCCGCATAAAGACTGTTTCTTTATTTGTCAAAAGAATCTAATAGTGGAGGGAACGATCGAAGAATTTGAGGAGCTGTTTGCGGATAGACTCGTCCGTAAAATCAGGAAAACAAAGTAGCCCGAAGCCTCCCCGAGGGGAAGATATTTCCCCTCGGGGAGGGAAAGAATAACGGCAAAAGATTAAAACGGTTTATAAATTTTTATAGTCGGGGGAATTATGACAACTATTGAGTTTGAAGGTGAAATTTCACAGGAAAGTAAAAATTATATAAACAAGCAAATAGATAAAGGTTATAGGGCAATATGGGTGATCTTACCGATTATGGCTTATTTGGTGATTATACCTGTTTTTGTGGCGGATATTAAGATGGGGATATTCGTATCGGTTTTCTATTTGATTGTGTTTATAATTATGAGCTTTTGTCCACGAATACATTACAATCAAAAGATGATAGAAGACTATTATCCGATAAGCGTGGTAGTCGAGGACGGTAAGCTGATAACGGACGGGAAAGGAGAAGATGCTTATAACAGCAGACGAATCGATGAAGTGAAAGTTGTTATTGACGGTGGTGATTTTTACTATATAAAATATTATTATCCGTTTTATGATTATACGTTATGTCAAAAAGACCTGATAGTAAAAGGAACGATCGAGGAGTTTGAAGAGTTGTTTGCGGATAGACTCGTCCGTAAAAT
>CAKQRD010000017.1 GCA_934271275.1 uncultured Clostridia bacterium
AAGGGCCTTTAGCTCAGTTGGTCAGAGCGGTCGGCTCATAACCGATTGGTCCGCGGTTCGAGTCCGTGAAGGCCCACCACTCTTAAAAATTTCTATATGGCCCGGTAGTACAGATGGTTAGTACGCCAGCCTGTCACGCTGGAGGTCGAGGGTTCGAGCCCCTTCCGGGTCGCCATTAAATGGATAAATGCTTGCCCCAATTAAGGCAAGCATTTATCCGAAAAAATTATCTGCCTCGGTAGCTCAGTCGGTAGAGCAGGGGACTGAAAATCCCCGTGTCGGTGGTTCGATTCCGCCCCGAGGCACCAGCCTTATTTCTTTGCTGGTGTAGCTCAACTGGCAGAGCAGCTGATTTGTAATCAGCAGGTTGCGGGTTCGATTCCAGTCACCAGCTCCAAACAAAATCTCTACCCTGCTAAATAACTTAATACGGAAGGGTTCCCGAGCGGCCAAAGGGAACAGACTGTAAATCTGTCGTCAGCGACTTCGGTGGTTCGAATCCACCCCCTTCCACCAGAAAAAGAGATACATTATCGTATCTCTTTTTCATTATAAGGTTGGTGAATTATACTATTAAACGCACGTGCATGAAAAATGGATTGCCGACGATTTTCACACTTCGCGTGATAGAATTGCAAAAAATATCAATGCGATAATCGTGAAAATAAATCGTTTCTAAAACCAAAACCTCGCGAAAACTTACCCGCGAGGTTTTGGTTTTTATGATTTTTATAATTTTTTATATAAATCGCTTAAATAGTCTTTTTCCACACTTTCAATATCCCCGTTATCTGCAAGTTTTGCAAAATTTGGGTTTATCGGCAAACTATAAAGATTAGCAATTTTATATTTTTCGGCTATTTCTCGCAAATGACTTTCCCCGAAAACGTTAATTTTTCTACCGCAATCGGGACATTCGAGATAAGACATATTCTCAACGATACCCAAAATCGGCACGTTCATCAGTTCCGCCATTTTCACCGCTTTGCCGACGATCATCGAAACAAGCTCTTGCGGAGAAGTAACTACGACTATTCCCGCAAGCGGCAGGCTTTGGAATACGGTAAGCGGAACGTCCCCCGTTCCCGGCGGCATATCGACGAACATATAGTCTACGTCTCCCCAGTTTACCTCCGTCCAGAACTGTTTTACCGTACCGGCGATAATCGGTCCGCGCCAGACAACGGGTTCCGTGTCGTCCGCAAGCAAAAGGTTTACCGACATTACCTTTATACCCGTTTTGGAAATCGCGGGGTTAATATATTTTCCGTCCGGCGAATAAGCTTTATCCTTTATTCCGAAAAGCTTCGGGATAGAAGGTCCGGTGACGTCGGCGTCAAGCACCGCTACGTTTTTGTCGTCTCTCTCCGCCGAAACGGCAAGAAGCGACGTTACTAAAGATTTGCCTACTCCGCCTTTTCCGCTGACTACGCCTATAACTTTTTTCACGTTGGAATTTTCGTTAGGCTTTTCCTTCTGTATTTCTCTTTCCGCACAACTTTCCGAGCAGGAAGAACAATCGTGAGAACAATTTTCGCTCATAAAAACGCTCCTTTAAATAATTTTAAGTACGGCGACTTTCAAATAAAGACTTTGGTCAAGTCCTATAAGAGTCGCGTGATCCTTGCTTTGAGTACGGAATTCCACGAGTTTTGCATGAACGCCGCTTTCAAATACGCTTTCCTTGATAACGTCCAGAAAGTTCTGCACGGAAAGGTGTTGCGAACAGCTGCAAGTAATAAGATATCCGCCCTTTTCCGTTATTTTAAGCCCTTGAACGTTTATGTCTTTATACCCTTTGCACGCTTGTTTAACCGTATCTGCGGTTTTAGTAAACGCGGGCGGATCGAGAATAACCACGCCGTATTTTTTCTTTGCTCTGCGCGCTTCTCTCAAAAATTCAAAAACGTCCGCCCGAACGGTATTTATATTAAATCCGTTAAGCTCGGCGTTCCTCTTTACAAGGTCGAGTGCCGTATCGCTTATATCGACCGCAGTAACTTCTTTCGCTCCATATTTTGCCGCGCACACAGAAAATCCGCCGACGTTGCAAAAGCAATCGAGAACGGTCTTGTCCTTAACGTAATGCTTAACGTTGTCCCGATTTTCCTTCTGGTCGAGGAAATAACCCGTTTTTTGTCCGTTTTCAAGGTCAACGAGCATCTCAACGCCGTTTTCGACTATCGGCACGAGCGTGTTAAATTCGCCGCCGTAAAGATACCCTTTGCGCTCTTCGAGACCTTCTTTTAGTCGCACGGCCACGTCGCTACGCTCGTAAATTCCTTTCGGTGAAAATATTTCGACGAGAAGCTTTACGATAAGCTCCTTACGCACTTCCATTCCGAGCGACAAAAACTGCACCGATAGATAATCCCCGTATTTGTCGACGATAAGACCCGACAAATAATCGGATTCGGAAAAAGTTGCACGATAATTGTCAAAATAACCGAGGCTTTCTCTGTATTCCTTTGCCGCGACAATTCTTTTCCTGAAAAACTCTTCGTTAACGACTTCCTCTTTCAAAGACAAAATACGCACGAGAATTTTGGAAAGATGATTTATAAAACCTATCCCGACGAATCGTCCGTCAGACGCTTCTACCCGCGCGACGCTACCCTGCTTATCCTTGCCTTCGATTTTACAAACCTCGTTGGCGTATACCCAAGGAAAGCCGTTCAATATTCTTTTTTCTTCATTCTTTTTTAAGGTTACGATATACATAGCATTTTTCTCGCATATAAGTATATCACTAATCTATTTAAAGAGCAAATAAAGAGGATATTAAAATACAAAAGACTTGATAAAATAACGGGTTTATGATATAATAAACAAAAGGAGAGAATAATGAATATCTGGCACGACATCGAAAGTAGCAGAATAACGCCCGAAAGCTTTATAGCAGTCGTTGAAATAAGCAAGGGCTGTAAACAAAAATATGAAATGGATAAAAAGACGGGACTTTTAAGGCTTGACAGAATCCTTTATACCTCTACCCATTATCCCGCAAATTACGGGTTTATTCCGCATACGCTTGCGGCGGACGGAGATCCTTTGGACGTTTTGATATTATGTTCGGAAAGTCTCGTTCCTATGAGCCTTGTAAATTGCTATCCTATCGGCGTTATCGTTATGAACGACGGCGGCGCGGTCGATGAAAAAATAATCGCGATCCCGTTCGCTGATCCTACCTATAATACATACAAAAGTATTCACGACCTGCCGAAGCATATTTTTGAGGAGATGGAACACTTCTTTTCCGTATACAAGCAACTTGAAAACAAGCATACCAGCGTAGACGTTGCCGCCGACAAAGACGAGGCAGTTAAAATTATAATCGCCTCTATGGAAAGCTATAAAACGCATTTATACGAGCTTACGGCAAAATAATTTATTAAAAAATCGCCTATGCAAAACATCGAAAAAAGGCGAATTCTGGAATTTTTATATGATTCATATTTTAGAAAACAACATATTAAGAGTAAAAATCGAAGATCACGGTGCGGAATTAAAGTCAATTTTTGGCAAAAACGACAATTTTGAGTATTTATGGCACGGCAGCCCCGATTACTGGAATCGAAGCGCGATAATTCTTTTCCCCGTTTGCGGCAGACTTTATAAGGGTAAATACATTTATAACGGAAAAGAATACGAAATGAATATTCACGGCTTTGCGAAAGACAGCGATTTTATCGTAGCGGAAAAAACGGCGGATAAAATTGTTTTTGAACTAAAAGAAAATGCGGAAACCTTGAAACAATATCCGTTCAAATTTCTTTTAAGGGTAGCCTATACCCTTGTCGGCGCGACCGTGAAAACTTCTGTTTGTGCGTTTAACACGGGAAACGAAGACCTTCCCTTCTCCCTCGGCGGACACCCCGGATTTGCCGTTCCGCTTGAAAACGGACTCTCGTTTTCAGACCATTATATAGAGTTTTCGACTAAGGGTTCGCATCTTAAAAACGTATTTTCCTCTAACGGACTTGATCTCGGAACGACGACGGATTATAAATTAGAGGGCGGCGACAAGCTTATGCTTACGCACGAGCTTTTTGACGACGACGCCTTGTTCTTCGTAGAAAAAGACGGCTACGCCGTTCTTAAATCTGATAAAACAGACAGATTCGTTAAGGTCGGCTACAAAGACGTTACCCATCTCGGAATATGGCAGACGCGCGCGGACGATACCCCGTTCGTTTGTATAGAACCGTGGCACGGCGTTCCCGCGGACGAAGGCGTAATCGACGATTTTGCAACGAAAAAAGAGTTTATCCATCTTAAAAACGGCGAATCATACGAATTTTCTTTCGATATAACGGTCAGCGAATAAAAATATACAAAAATCATAATAGGATTTCTTTTGTCTGAAGATTTTTTATTCAACTGCTAAAGCGGTGGTTTTTCGCCAAATGCTACAATTAAAAAGCTCGGCAAACGTTACGGTTAGCCGAGCTTTTACGTTGCTTTGATTTAGGATTTATTACGGTTATTTTACCGAGCGACGGTATTTTTCCGCTTCCCAGTTATTTATAAAATCAACCTCTTTTTCACTCATAGTATTGACCGTAAGCCCCGCCTTTCTTATAGTTTCCATAACGAAAAGGTACGCGGCAAGCGTTTCCTCAAGAGTGGTGGCTTGTTTTATATCCGTATTATACCGAACTTCTTCTCCGTTCATGACGAGCGTATCAGGTGAATGAGCGAGAATATTATTCAGGTAAACGAGTTGGTCTGGATAAAGCGGATATTTGTCGAGAAACGTTTTATCCAAAGCGTTCTCTTTTACGAAAGTCCTGACAATAGGCGTTTCGGAAACAAACCCGCCGTCAACTTCTTTAAGAGTAACCGCACGGAAATCGTCCGCTAAATTAAACCGAGCCATAATCGCTTCGTTTACCGCAGTATTTACTGAAATTACCCTGTTTAAATAATCGGAAGTTACGACAAGACCGTGATTTTTCATAAAAATAACTTCCGGATAAGAGCCGTTATTTTTAACGTATTCGTCGATTGCGTTTTTCATTGCGAGGGTAAGCTCGAAACCGGGGTTAATATAAGGCAAAAAGATAAAACCGAAATCTTTTCCGGAGAAAATTTCCTTCGCCAAGGCTTCCCCCTCTTTGCTGCAAGTAAGGATATTTGCATAAACGGAATGGGTATGAATGACGTATTTTTTCAAAACGGCGTGAAACCCTACCTCTACACTCGGGCGAAGAGTCGCAAGCCCTTCAATCGGCATGACGGAGTTTTTAGAAATTTCCGCGCTTTCCTTTTCGTAGTCCTTTTTGACCGACGTATCAACCGAAGCGTAATAATTTGCTATCACACTCCTTTTAACTGCTACGAACGCCGTTTTTTCGTTAATATCTTTAAGTCTATACCCCGAAGCTTTTATAAGCATCAAATCTTTTTCGGCATTTTTCACGGAAGTGTTTCCGCCACCGCCTTGGGTATAATCTGCGCGACTTCCCGCGTATTGAGATATTTCTATCAGGTCTTTAATCGTTTCGTTCATTATTTTCTCCTCGTTATTCATATTTTCAGCCGCCCCGAAACGTCGTTAAGAAATCGGAGCGGCTTTTGATTCAACTATTTGCGTTTGGAAAGAACTTCTTTTTCGTAGCTCTTTACTTCCTCAAACCAGTCTGCACCGCGTACGCCCTGACGACTTAAATATTCTTCCCACACGTCGCCGTAAGGAAGCGTTTTAAGCTCTTCCTGCGTAACGAACAGTTCCGTATATTCGTGTTCGTCCTGAAGTTTTTTAAGAAGCGAATTCGGCTGTAAAAGCGCGTACATAAGAGCTTTTTGCATATTTCTTGCGCCGACAGTCCACGCCGCAATGCGGTTTATGCTCGCGTCGAAATAATCGAGGGCGATATAAACTCTGTTTGCTCCGCAACGAACGATTTCCTTTGCAATTTCCTTCGTTTCGTCGTCGAGGGCGATAACGTGATCGGAATCCCAACGCACGCCGCGGGTGACGTGAAGCGCGATTTCGGGGAAAAACGTAAGAAGAGCGGAAATTTTATCCGAAACGTATTCGGTGGGATGATAATGTCCGTTGTCCATAAGCGGAAGTATACCCTTTTTAGCGGCGTATGAAAGAGTAAATTCCGCGCTGCCGACGGTATAGCTTTCGACGCCGATACCGAATACCTTGCTTTCCACGCAGGGTTTAACGAGATTTTTGTCGTACCCATCGAGAATTTGGTCGATAGAATCTTCGTATCTCATTCTGGGTCCAATTCTGTCTGCGGGAACGTCTTTAAGACCGTCGCCCGTCCAGATATTCATAACGCAGGGAATCCCCGTTTCTTTTGCGAAGTATTCTGAAATTCTTACGCACGCTCTGCCGTGAGCAATCCAGAACTTTCTGATTTTTTCATCGGGAGACGAAAGCGTAAGTCCGGAAGCAGCCATAGGATGCGAGAAGAACGTGGGGTTAAAATCAAGTCCCATTCCGTGTTTTTTTGCAAAATCCACCCATTTTTTGAAATGTTTGGGTTCGAGCTTATCCCTGTCTGCAAATTCGTCCTT
This sequence comes from uncultured Clostridia bacterium, assembly GCA_934271275.1. Taxonomy (GTDB): domain Bacteria; phylum Bacillota; class Clostridia; order Christensenellales; family Borkfalkiaceae; genus UBA1259. Next base: position 6,538 of record CAKQRD010000017.1, read on the forward strand.
TTCAAAAATAGCGTAGCAAGCGTGAACGTTTATTTTCTTCGCTCCGGGAACGAGACTTATAACTTTTTCAAGATCAGCCATAAGTTCCTCGGGCGTTCTTGCCCTGCCGGGATAATTACCGGTGGTCTGAATTCCGCCCGTAAGAGGTCCGTCGTGATCGAACCCGATAACGTCGTCGCCCTGCCAGCAGTGTATTGCCACCGGAATGGTAGCAAGCGTTTCAAGTGCCTTGTCTGCGTCTACGCCGTATTTAGCGAACGCAAGCTTTGCATTTTGATAATTACTCATTGTTATATCCGCCTTTATTGTTTTTTAATTTTTATTTTTCGTTAATTCGTTTATTCGTAAAGTCCGAAACGCACGAAAGCATATTCGGAAACCTCGTCGCGGGAAACGCCGTCCTTCCAGCTCCCTGCAAGCTCCCAGGTATACGGTCCTACGTTCTCGGGATCTTCGTTGTTTTTGAGATGAAACGGCCCTAACAAATTACGATTTCCGCTGTAAAGAGTTATCTCGGCGTGGTTTTTACCTTTAACGACGTAATTTGTTATATTTACCCTATCCGCAAAATACGATTTTTCGACTTTTTTGCCGTTTATCTTAATATCCGCAAGACAGAAATTGCCGGAAAGCTTCAAAATCACGGGTTTTCCGTCGCTTTCAAAATCCTTTTCAAGCGTAATTTCGCCCGCAAAGAACGGATACCCGTCCTTTACAAAATCATATAAAAGGTCTTTTTTCTTGCCGATATAGAAGTCGTTGCCGATAAGAACGTTTGCAGTTTTGCCGTTTTTAAATCCGTTCTCCGCATATACTCCGAAATCGCCGAACAAATAGCAGGCTTCTATCGTCGTGTCGTATGCGAGGCAGTTTTTAAGGCTTTCGTTCACGTCACCGAACAAAACGTAATACACGTTTTCGGCTTCGTAGAAATTGATCTTGATAACGACGGTATTTTCGCCTTCTTTTAGGAATCGGGAAATATCGGCTTTATACAGTTTTTTCTCAAAATCAGATTCGCCGTCAAACTCTACTCTGCACCCGTTTATTTCGCACCATTCGTTGTGCATATCCTCCGCAAGGAAATAAAGCTTTTCCGGAATATCTTTTATTCTGAAATCGTATTTAAGATAGACTGCGCCGTTGTGGCGTTTATTCAGAAGCTCCCAGAAAATCCCCATATAACGAAGCTTTTCGCTATAGTTTTCCCCATCCAAGGAATAGGACAGCTTATCCAAAGTAAGATAATTTCCGCTGTCGGAAGCTACATTAAACGCACCGCCAAGAGTGATTTCGGGCAGCTCTTTTTCTCTCGCCGTTTCTTTGTCTGAGAAGAACAATACGCGCGAATCACCCGATTCAAAGTGAAGCTCCTCGGAAACGGGCTTTTCTTCGAGAGTTTCGAGGTTTAGCTCGGTAAAACCCTTGAAATTGCCCGAAAATTTCACGTCGTAAGCTTTTTCGCCCACGTTTACGCAATAGATAAAACGTTTTCCGTTTATTTCACGGAGCGTAGAACGAATTTCGGTTTCGGTATCGTTTATCGTAAACTCCTGCGCCGCGGCTATTTCTTCGAGAGAAACGTTGCTACCGTAACCGAAATCGAACGGTTCGCCTTCGAGATATTCGGGAACGCCTGCGGTAAAAAGAATTTTACCCCCATGACGCACGAATTCGTCCAAAAGCTCTTTCGTAAATTTCCCCATAGTGTAAGTTTCGGGGAAAACAAGGTATTCATACGAGCAGTTGCCTATAACGAGTTTACCGTTTTCAACCTTTCCGTGCTTTTCCATAATCGTTTCGTCCGCGAGATGGAAAGGTATATTCATTTTAGCAAGCTTATCTGCAAGGTTAAGATAAGAAACGTCTATATCTTTAAGCTTTTCAAGCTCTTCCCTCTTATATTCCAAATAAGAACTTCTCACCGTGCAGAACATAGCGACGTTCACTAATTCGCGGCTTTCGCCGAGAAGATAGCCGAGTCTTGCAAAATAGTCGTTAAATGATTTGAGATCGTGCCTTACCCAAGGGTTTGCCCACGAATAATGCGCGGGATAATCGCGTTTTCTCTGTCCGTGTTCCGAATACGGCAAAAGATGCTGACACATAAGGTTTATGCCGTAAACGTACTGACTTTCCGCAATACGTTTAAGCCTACGGGGAGTTACTCCCCAACCGCAACAGCCGTAAGTCTCGGTAAGAACTTTCTTTTTGCCGAGCTGTGCGGCTACCGAACCGAGCTGTTTCGGTGCGATAACGCCAGAAACGACAGCTCCCAAATGATCTATTCCGGGGATACTTTCGTATTCGTAAAACGGCATAACGCCCGCGCAACACATATCCTGCCATTGAAGAGATACTTCCTCAACGTAGTGTCCTGTAAATTCGCAACCGTTATTATTGCACCAGTCGTAAATTCTCTTTGCAAAATTATTGAGCATCAGGCTTTGCATAGAAAGCCAGTATTTATAACGGAAAGCTCTGTACCCGTCGCGTTCGACGAACATAAGTCCTAAACCGTCTAAAATATCAACGTCGTATTTTACCTTAAAATACGCGGGAAGAACCTTCGTATAAGGATGCCCCCATCTGTAATATTGCGGTTCGTCGGTGAAAAAACCTTTCAATTTTCCGCCGAAATCTTTACCGAAGCGTTCTTTATATTTTTCGTGCGTTTCGGAAATAAATTTATCCACGACCTCGCCGTTAAGAATATCTGCGGTCGAGTTGGAAATACGTTCGTATAAATTAAGATATTCGCCGTCCGCATCCGTTTCCCACGATTTGCCTGACACGCGCTCGAATTTTCCACCGTCTATACGGTAAGATACGAGAGAGTTTTCGTCGTACGCGCCCTTAGTATAAGTTATAAAACGGTCGCAGTTTTCGGGATCGGACAAAAGCTTGCCGCCGGCAAACCCGCTCGGCCAGCCGTTCTCGTCGTAAGCCCAGCTTTCCATTCCCTCTTTCGCGCCCTTATCTAAACAAGCTTTTACGCAATCGAACCATTTTTCGCCGAGATATTCGGTCGTAAGTCCGCCTCTCGCGTGCATAAAATAGCCGCCGAAACCCGCTTGCTTCATCCACTCTATCTGTCTTTCAAGCTCCGGAATTTCAAGCTCGTCGTTCCAGCTCCAAAAAGGAATCGCTCTGTATTCGCTGATTTTTTCGCTTTTAAGTACAGTCGATAAATCTTCTTTCAAAATAAGCTCCTTTCAGCGGAAAAACCGCATTTACGCTACGCTTATATATTAACAAAATATCGCGCTTTCGGCAAGCGTTTATCCAAAAAAACTCGCCGCAATTCCGATAATTTTCACAAAGAAAAAGGCGGCGGAAGACTAAGTTCCGTCGCCGTCGTTATTTAGTTTTTGCTTTCGATAAGCTTAACAATATCGCCGACCGTTTTAATGTTTACGGCGTCTTCTTCGGGAACGGTTATATTGAACTCTTCTTCGAGGTTCATAAGCATTTCCATAACGTCCAGAGAATCCGCGCCGAGATCTTTTACAACCTCTTTTTCGTCGGTTATTTCCGAAACGGGTTTATTAAGCTGCTTAGCGATAAGCTCTTTTATCTTTTCTGACGTAATCATTTAATATCCTCCGCAATTAGATTTGCATTACCTTTATAGTTTAATATATTTTTTAATTTATTGCAACAAAATAAAGCAAAAAACCGTATTTTTACAAAAACGATACTGCTTAAATCGTAAAATACGCTCCAAATTCGCCGTTTTTCAATATTATTTCGTTTTCAAGGACTTCGTCCGTCAACGCATTTTTAAGTTTTCCGTCAAATCTTATATATTTTTCCCGTTCGCCGAAATTTGCGGCGACGAGAATTTCCGAGTATTCGTCCTTTCTATTAAAAACAAACGCGCCGTTATACGAATAAAGAATTTTAAGCTCCCCGTCCTTTAACGCCGATACGGTCTTGCGAAGCTTTCCGAGACGACGGAAAAACGACAAAAGCTCTTCGTCCCGATTATCCCACTCGAAATATCTTCTGTTAAGCGGATCTGTAAAGCCCTGCATACCTATTTCGTCGCCATAATAAACGCACGGTACGCCTGCAAGCGTATAATTAAGAAGAGCCGCGGCTTTTACTCTGTTTTTGGCAAGTTCGTACTCAGTCCCATCGTAACGCACACGCGAAAGCTCTTCTTTCGTCTTTCCGTCTGAATTGAAATCCCCCACGGCGGAAAGAATACGCGCGGTATCGTGCGTACCTAAAATATTCATAACCGAATTAAGCACGAACGACGGGTATCTGTCGAGCTGTTCTCTCACGCAATCGGCAATTCTCTCGGAATTTCCTTGCTTCACGAAAGAAATTATCGCGTTTTTAAGCGGATAGTTCATAACGGAATCGAGTTCTTCCCCCAAAAAATATTCTCGCCGAACACCGTAAGATATTTTCGTGGAAGCTTCCTCCCAGACCTCGCCTATAACGATCGCGTTTTCGTTTTCGCGTTTTATCGCGGTTCTGATTTTACGAACGAAAGGAGCAGGCAATTCGTCCACGACGTCGAGTCGCCAACCTCCTATACCGAGTTTTGTATATCGTGACAGCACTCCGTTTTTGCCGGTGATAAAATCTATATATCCGGAATCTTCTTTGTTAGTTGCGGGTAGAGTCGTTATTCCCCACCAACTTTCGTATTCGGTAGGATATTTTATAAATTTGTACCAGCTTCTATACGGAGAGTTCGCGTCGCCATACGCACCGTGGTTGCCGTATGTTCCGTATTTGTCGAAATAAACGCTGTCATCGCCCGTGTGATTGAAAACACCGTCCAGAATAATTTTTATCCCGTATGAGTCTGCTTTTTCGATAAGTTCTTTAAAATCTTCTTCCGTTCCGAGCAGCGAATCGATTTTCATATAATCGCCCGTGTCGTAGCGGTGATTAGAGTACGCCTCGAAAACGGGATTAAGGTAAATAGCCGTAACGCCGAGAGAATAAATATAGGGTAATTTTTCTATAATTCCCGCAATATCTCCCCCGAAAAAATCGTTATTCAAAACTTTGCCTTCTGGCGTGGGGGTAAATATGGGAACGTCCGATTTATCTTCGTGGTAAATTTTACCCTGCGGGATACGTTTATTCTTGTTCTTGCAATAAAATCTATCGGGAAAAATCTGATAAATTATTCCGCCGCAAAGCCATTCGGGAACGCTATATTCGGGTGAAAAAGAAGTTATATAATAACTCTCCGGCGCATCCGTCACAACGCCTTTAAGTTCCTTTCCCGCACCTATATACAAATTTTTGCCTATCACGAAACGATAAGTATAAAGTCCGCGAGGAAAGGTTATACGGCACTCGAAATAACCGTTTCTCTTATCCATCTGCACGTTTTCGGTAAGGGCGACTCCGTCTTTTTCGTAAACGAAAACGACAGAGTCGAAGTTCCCTTTGACTCTGAACGTTATCTCTTTATCCGAGCGCACCGCACCCGTAACGCTTTTATAAAATTTGTCGAGCGGATTATACAACGTCATTATTTTATCCGTTTAAGATGCCAGATTCTATCTGCGTACTCTTTTATACTGCGGTCCGCGGAGAATATACCGGCCGCCGCGATATTGTTAAGGCTCTTTTTCGCCCATAAAAGTTTATCTTTATAAACCTCGTCGACTTTTTGATGAATATCGCAAAACGCCCCGAAATCTGCAAGGCACATATACGGATCGGCAACGGGACTTCCGGTTAAAAGATAACCCGCTATATCCGAAAAAGATTGTCCGTTAAAACCTTTGTTCAGCGCGGCGATAACTTTTTCGAGCTTCGGATTATTTGCGTAAAATTCGGTTGAATTGTACCCGTGCGCCCAAAGTCTGTCTACTTCCTCTGCCGTGAAACCGAAAATAAAGATATTATCGTCGCCGCAAGCGGCTTTCATTTCTACGTTTGCCCCGTCAAGAGTTCCTATCGTAAGCGCGCCGTTAATCATGAACTTCATATTGCCCGTACCGCTCGCCTCTTTTCCGGCTTGAGAAATCTGTTCGCTTATTTCGGTTGCAGGCATAAGCTTTTCCGCCATAGAAACGCAGTAATCTTCCATATAGACTACGCTTATTTTCTTGCCGATAACGGGGTCTTTTGCAATCTCCTCGCTTAAACAGCAGATAAGTTTTATGATTTGCTTTGCAAAATAGTACCCGGGAGCGGCTTTCGCGCCGAATATAAAAGTTTTTGGCGTCATCTCCTTGTCGGGATTCTCTTTCAGCTCGTTGTAAAGAGAAATAATATAAAGCGCGTTCATAAGCTGACGCTTGTATTCGTGCAATCTTTTTGCCTGAACGTCGAATACGGAATCGGGATTTATTATAACGCCCTGACGCTTCTTTGCGTAAGCGCAAAACGTTTCTTTATTATGCCTTTTGATTTCGTTAAGACGTTTAAGCACCGTTTCGTCCTTCTCGAATTTTTTGAACTTTGAAAGTTCTGCGGCGTTAAGCACGAATCCGTCTCCTATGCAATCGGTCAAAAGTGCGGAAAGTTCCGGATTAGACTGACACAACCAACGCCTATGCGCTATGCCGTTGGTAACGTTAGTAAATTTTTCGGGATAAACGTCGTTGAAATCCTTAAAGATGCTGTTTTTAATAATTTCGCTGTGAAGAGCGGAAACTCCGTTTACGTGATGAGACGCGATAACGCTTAAATTCGCCATTCTCACCTGACTGTGAGAAAAAACGCTCATTCTCTCTATCTTGTCCCAGTCGCCGGGGAATTTGTTCCACATATCCGCGCAAAAACGCTGATTGATTTCTTTAAGAATCATATAAATACGCGGAAGTCTTCTCTGGATAAGGTCTTCGCTCCATTTTTCCAAAGCTTCGCTCATTACGGTGTGATTAGTATAAGCGACCGTTCTCGTCACGATATCCCACGCAGACTCCCACGAATAACCGTTTTCGTCTATAAGAATACGCATAAGTTCGGGTATGCAAAGCGCGGGGTGCGTATCGTTTATGTGTATTGCCGCCATATCGGGAAGCGTATCGAGAGAACCGTATCTTCTCTTATGATCGGCTACTATGTCTTGCAAAGCGGCAGAAACAAGCAAATACTGCTGTTTAAGCCTTAACGATTTACCCTCGAAATGATTGTCGTCGGGATACAAAACTTTGGAAATAAGTTCCGCCTCGTTGTCCTCTTGCATACTGCGCATATAATCGCCCTGCGAAAAGGTTTTCATATCGAACTTGTGGATATTTTGCGTTTTCCACAGTCTTAAAACGGAAACGGCGGCGGAATCCTTCCCGGAAATCATCATATCGTATGCGACGGCTTCTACCTCTTTTGCGTCTGCGTGTTCGATTTTTAAGCCCTGTTCCGTCCAGTTTTCCTTTACAAAACCGTCGAATTTGACTTTGTAGGTTTTATCGGGGCGTTGAGTGAGCCAAACCTCACCCCCCGGCAACCATATATCGGGAAGTTCCGTTTGCCAGCCGTCTACTATTTTTTGTTTGAAAAGTCCGTACTCGTAGCGGATAGAGTACCCCATCGCGGGATAGTCGAGAGTTGCGAGCGCATCCATAAAGCAAGCCGCAAGCCTGCCGAGACCGCCGTTTCCGAGTCCCGCGTCCGGTTCTATATCGTAAAGTTCTTCAAGGCTGCAACCGAACTCGTTTTCGAGTGCTTTTTCAAAGGAATCTTTTACGCCGAGATTATAGGCGTTGTTTTTAAGCGATTGTCCGAGCAAAAATTCCATACAAAGGTAATAAACTTTTTTGCCCTTTTCGTTATAAACCTTTTTGTTAAACGCGCTGCGCTTTTCGAGAAGAATATCTCTTACGCACATTACTGTCGCTTTGTAAATCTGTTCTTTCGTCGCTTCCTGCGGGGTTACGGCGAAGTATTTGGAAAGTTTGCTTTTAATAAGTCCTGCCGCTTCGTTTTCCGTTATTTTGTTCATGTATTTATTTGCTCCGTTAAAGTAAAATCAAGTAGAATTTATTGCTTATATAACCATTCGTATTTTTCCGCCGAAGATTTCCAGGAAAAATCCGAAGTCATCGCCCTTTCGCGAACGACTTTCCAACTCTTCGCGTCGTGATAAGTTCTTATCGCTTCGTTCACTACGTAAAGCATATCGTGCGCGTTGTAGTCGCGGAAGGTAAAACCGTTGCCGCTATCGCCCGTATAAGCCTTTATGCTGTCGTTAAGTCCGCCGGTTTCTCTGACGACGGGTACGGTTCCGTAGCGAGAAGCTATCATCTGCGACAGCCCGCACGGTTCCATTTTAGAAGGCATAAGGAAAATGTCCGCACCCGAATAGATTTTGCGCGACAAATCCTGATTATATGCAATTATCGCCGCGCATTTTCCGCGGTAACAATACGCCGTATGAGTGAAAAAATTCTCGTACGCGATCTCGCCTTTTCCGAGTATTACGACCTGCACGTCCTGCGATAAAAGCGTTTCTATCGTGCTTCTTATAAGATCCAGCCCTTTATGGGAAACAAGCCGCGAAATAACCGCGATAATCGGCACGTCGGCACGCACGGGTAAACCCAGAAGTTTTTGAAGCTCCGCCTTGCAAACGGCTTTTCCCGAAAGGTCTTTTACCGAATAATTCTTAAAAAGATATTTATCCGTTTCCGGATTATAGTAATCGTAGTCTATACCGTTAAGTATACCGTAAATCTTGTAGGAATTTCTTGCAATTATATTTTCGAGTCCGTGCGCGAAAAACGCGTTTTTAATCTCTTCCGCGTACGTCGGGCTTACCGTGTTTACAAGGTCACTCATTTCGATTGCGGCTTTCATAAGATTCACGTTTCCGTCAAACTCCGCAAAATCTCGCAGATTATCGGGAAAGCCGAAAAGAGAACCGAACGTTTCCATTCCGAATATACCCTGATATTCGATATTATGAATGGTGAATACCGTTTTTATTCTCCGGTATTTTTCGTCGGCGTAATACATTCCTTTAAGGTAAACGATAGACGCCGCCGTCTGCCAGTCGTTGCATTGCAAAACGTCCGGATATATATCGAGGCGTGCAAGCGTATCGAGAGCCGCGCGCGAGAAAAACGCAAAACGTTCCCCGTCGTCGTAAAAACCGTACACGTTGCCTTCCCTGCCGAAATAGTATTCGTTATCGATAAAATAAAACTTTACGCCCTCGTGTTCGTAATAAAACACGCCCGCATATTGCCAGCGCCAACCGACGCTGACATTAAAGTTCGTAAGGAATCTGAATTTGGACTTATATTCGTTAGAAATCGCTTTGTATAAAGGAATTATAACGCTTACGTCGTTGTCGGGGTTTTTTGCGAGAGCTTTCGGAAGCGAGCCGAGAACGTCCGCAAGTCCGCCGGTCGCGATAAACGGTGCGGCTTCCGAACCGAAAAAGACTATCTTTTTCTTTTCCGTAACCGTTATTTCGGGAAGCGGTTTCGCACTCGCTTTTACGGCTTTATCTGCAACGGGCTTTCCGCCGATTGCGGGGAGAGGTACTGCCTCCGCAACTTTTTTAACGGTTTTTCTTTCCGTCCCGACGGTTTTTTTCGCGGGTGCTTTTTTTGCCGGCGTTTTTTTTGCGGGGACGGCGGGTTTAGCCGATTTTTCCGTTTTTTTCGTAGCGGATTCGCTTGTTTTCGTGCGTACGGGTAAAGTGGTTGCAACGGCAGCCGTATGTTTAACTGATTTTTCGGTCATTTTTACTTCTCCTTTAATCTTCTTAAATCATAATTCCCTTGCCGATATAGAACGGGTGATTAACGCTGCCAGACAAAACTTTCCTGTCCGTTATAGTAACGTTTTTATCCGTTATAATGGCGTCGAGCGTGCAATTTTCTCCGAGCACGGTGTTTTGCATAACGATGCTGTTTCTTACAACCGAACCTCTTCCTACCTTAACGTTCCTGAAAAGTATGCTGTTCTGCACTTCGCCTTCTATAACGCAGCCGTCGGCAATCATAGAATTTTTTACGATTGCGGCATTGCCGTATTTGGTAGGCGCGCTGTCGCGTATTTTAGTGAATACGCTTCTGTCGCCGAAAATCTCGTCTCTCACTTTCTTGTCGAGCATGGCAAGATTACTGTCGTAATAAGACTGTATAGAAGTTATTCCCGCATAAAACCCTTTATGCTCGAAAGCGCAAACCTTCATGCTTTCGAGGTTTTTAGAAATAATATCGCCCATAAAATGAGTATAATTATGCGAAATACTGTCCATAACGAGGTTTTGCAAAAGCGTTCTTTTAAGAACGAACACGTTTGCAAAAACGTTTTCTTCGTCGGTGTCTTCGTTCGTTTCCGTATTCACCCCTGCAACCCTGTCGCCGGAAAGTCTGAAAACCGTGGCGCGTTCTCCCTCGTTTATCGTGCGTTTCTTGTAAACGAGCGTCACGTCTGCCTGATTTTTTACGTGGAAATCTATTACGTCGCCGTAATTTATTCTGCAAACCGCGTCGCAATCGGTCATAACCACGTAATCCTCGTCCGCACGGAAAAGGAAGTTCGTTATGCCTTTAAGAGCCTCTAACCGAGAGTTATACAGCGTGCTGTTTTCCGCGTTGCCGTACGGCGGAAGTATGATAACGCCGCCGTCTTTACGCGCAAGATCCCAGTCTTTACCGCTTCCGACGTGATCCATCAGCGACTGATAATTGTTTTTCGTTATAATACCGACGGTATCTATCCCGGAATTTACCATGTTGGAAAGCGGAAAATCGATAAGACGGTATCTTCCTCCGAAAGGTATAGAACCGAGAGTTCTTATCCTTGAAAGTTCGGGAATACTTTTATCGTGAATGTTAGAAAAAATTATACCTACCGCTCTCATTATTTTTCCTCCTTCGTAACGTTATTGTCTACGATTGCTCCGGCGGGAACGCTTGCGCCCGCCTCAACCGAAAGATTTCTGCCGAGTACGGCTATCTTGTTTTTTCCGTTTACAACCTCTTCCCCGACCGTTGCGTTTTTACCGACCGTCGTTTTTTCGTCTACGATAGAGAACTTTACTTCGGCGTTTGCGCAAATCTTGGATTCTGCCATAATAATACTGTTTTTTACGATTGCGCCTTTTTCTACTATCACGTCGCTTGAAAGAACGGAATTTTCTACCGTACCGTAAATTTCGCAACCGCTCATGATAATGCTGTTGCCTATTTTAGCTTCGTTTCCGATATAATGCGGCGGAGCAAGCGGGCTTCTCGACTGAATTTTCCAACTGCTGTCCGCAACGTGAAACTTTGGATCGTCGCCTAACAAGTCCATGTTTGCTTCGTATAAAGAGTCTATCGTTCCCACGTCTTTCCAGTATCCGTTAAACTCGTACGCCATCATTTTTTCGCCCGCGGCAAGCATCTTCGGTAAAATATCTTTCCCGAAATCGTTAGAAGATTTTGCGTCTTTCGCGTCCTCTTCCAGATATTTATAAAGTTTTTTCGCGGAGAAAACGTATATTCCCATAGAAGCGAGCGTGGATTTCGGCTCTTTGGGTTTTTCTTCAAACTCGTATATAGAACCGTCTTCTCTCGTATTGAGAATGCCGAAGCGCGAAGCTTCGCTTTTTTTCACGTTGATGGCAGCTATCGTGCAATCCGCGTCGTTTAAGATATGATAATTTATCATTATCGAATAATTCATTTTGTAAATATGATCGCCCGAAAGAATCAGCACGTAATCCGGATCGAACTGTTTTATAAAATGAACGTTCTGATATATGGCGTTTGCCGTACCTTTATACCAGTCCGAAGAATTTTTAGCCTGATACGGAGAGAGAATATGCACCCCCCCGAAGGCTCTGTCCAAATCCCACGGCTGACCGTTTCCTATATAGTCGTTTAGAACGAGCGGCTGATACTGCGTTAATACGCCTACCGTATCTATACCCGAATTAACGCAGTTGGAAAGCGGGAAGTCTATAATTCTGTACTTACCCCCGAAAGATACCGCAGGTTTTGCGATATTGTTCGTCAGCGCGTATAAACGGCTGCCTTGTCCGCCCGCAAGCAGCATTGCGACGCATTTTTTCTTCCTTATCATTTTGTTACTCCTGTAAATTTGTTCCGTCATATTTTTTCAAAATAAACAGCGGTAAACGGCGGCAGGTCGAAGCAAATCGAATTCCGTCTGCCGTGTGCGCTCTTTTTTGCCGTTTTAAGCGTTTTCTTCGTCACTCTGCCTTCACCGCCGAACTTTTTATCGTCCGAGCAAAGCACCGCTTTATATACGCCCGAATTAACGCCGAGTCTGTATTTTTTATATTCGTTGCCGGAGAAATTTATAATGGCGACAAGCTCGCTTCCTTTTTTATCTCTCCTTATAAACGAAATTACGTTATTGTCCTTTTCGTCTGCGGAAATCCACTCGAATCCGTCCCACGAATCCTCTATTTCGTAAAGCGCGGGCGTGGACTTGTATATCTCGTTCACCTTAACGTTATAATCGGAAAGCTTTTTGTGAAGCTCGAATTTCGTCATAAAAAATTCAAGTCCCTCTTTATAGTTCCATTCCTTAAATTGTCCGAACTCGTTCCCCATAAAAGTAAGCTTTTTGCCGGGGTGAGCATACATGTAAGCGGTGAACGCGCGCAAGTTCGCGAATTTTTGCGGAACGTCGCCCCACATTTTATCGAGAAGAGATTTTTTGCCGTGAACGACTTCGTCGTGCGAAACGGGCAGAATAAAATTCTCGCTGAACGCGTAGAACATAGAAAAAGTTATCTTGTTATGATTAGCCGAGCGGAAATAAGGATCGCATTGCATGTAAGACAGTACGTCGTTCATCCAGCCCATATTCCACTTAAAATTAAAACCGAGTCCGCCTACGTCCGTCGGTTTCGTTATAAGCGGAAACGCCGTAGACTCTTCCGCAATCATCAGAGCGTACGGATAAGCCCCGAATATTACTTCGTTAAGCTTTTTCAAAAAGGCTATCGCCTGCAAATTATAATTTCCGCCGTTTTCGTTGGGAATCCACTCTCCCGCCTTTCTGTCGTAATCGAGATACAGCATAGAAGCAACTGCGTCTACGCGAAGTCCGTCCGCATGGTACACGTCGAAATAAAATTTCGCGTTAGATATAAGGAAGCTTTGTACCTCGTTTCTTCCCCAGTCGAAAACGCGCGTTCCCCAAGATTTGTGCTCTTGCCTGTCTATCCCCTGATATTCGTACGAAGGCGTTCCGTCGAACTCGAAAAGTCCGTGTTCGTCTTTCGGAAAATGCGCGGGAACCCAGTCGAGTATTACGCCTATCCCGTTTTCGTGACAACTGTCTACAAAATACATAAAGTCTTTCGGCGTACCGAAGCGAGAAGATACCGCGTAGTATCCCGTTACCTGATACCCCCACGAACCGTCGAACGGATACTCGGAAACGGGCATAAGCTCTACGTGCGTATATCCCTCTTGCTTAACGTACGGAATAAGCTCTCTTGCGTATTCGCGATATGTATAATAGCCGCCGTCCGAATGCCTTTTCCACGAGGCGAAATTCACCTCGTAAATATTCATCGGTTTATCGTAAGGAAGCGACCTGTTTTCGATATATTTTTCGTCTTTCCACTCGTAGCCCGTTAAATCGTATAATTTAGAAGCGGTTTTGGGCGGCGTTTCCGCGTGAAAAGCATACGGATCGGCTTTCAAAACCGTTTTCCCCGCATGAATAACCGCATACTTATAGTTATCGTACTCTTTAAGACCTTCGATAAAAAGTTCGTATACTCCGCCTTCGGAAATTCTCGTCATGGGATTTTTGGTCTTGTCCCAACCGTTAAAATCCCCGACGACCGCTACCGAATCCGCGTTTTTCGCCCAAACTCTGAAAATAACGCCGACGGCGTTTTTTCGGTGCGTAAAGTGCGCGCCCATAAACTCGTAGGCGTTATAATTTGTTCCTTGATGAAAAAGATATAAAGGAAGAGCTTCGTCGTTTGCGAGCTTTTCCGTTATGCTGTCCGTCCGTTTCAAACTCATTTTCAGATAGTATATTCTTCTTTTTTCTTGGGAGCGGCTTCCATTTCCGCTTTGGTCTTTTCGTAGCCTTTTCTTCCGAACAGCGCGTAAGTAGCGTTTTTACCGCCTTCAACGCCCGGCTGGTCGTAAGTATTGATGCCGAGCATTTCTCCCGCAAACGCCGTTTCCATTTCAAACATATACAAAAGCTCGCCTATGGTGAAAGCGTTTACTTCGGGAAGCATAATAGTATAGTTAGGTCTGCCCGCCGCGGTGAGCGCGTATTCGGTAGCCTCTCTTTCGGTGTTTATAAGCTCGTTCAAAGTATGTCCGCAAAGGAACGACACGTCGGGAATGTCCGCATAGCCGTCGCTTATCACTACTTCCGAACGGAATTTTTCCACCCCGATTATGGTTATAACCTTATCGAACGGTCCTTCTCTGTAAAGTTGAACCTGCGAGTGCTGATCGGTAACACCGAGTGCCTTCACGGGCGTTTGTCCCGCGTAAACCTTTGCTCCGAGCTTGTTTACTCTCTTGCCGAGACTTTCACCCCAAAGCTGACAGTACCAGTCCGCAATGTATTTAAGGCTGTCCGCATAAGGCATCATCACGGAAATATTTTTACCGCGTTTCATTGAAAGAACTTCCAAATATGCGGAAAAAAGTGCGGGATTTTTTCTGACCTCGCGGTTTTTGCATATTTTTCTCATATGCGCCGCGCCCTCTAAAAGCTCTTTTATGTTTATTCCGACGACTGCCGCGGGAAGAAGCCCGACAGGCGACAGCTCGGAAAATCTTCCGCCGACGTTATCGGGGATATAGAAGGTTTTAAGTCCTTCTGCCTTAGCTATTTTTATAAGGTTACCCTTGCTTTCGGAAGTGGTGGCTATCATATGGTCTTTCGCCTTATCGCCGAATTTCTTTTTAAGGATATCCATAATGATGAGATATTGAGCCATAGTTTCGCTCGTCGCGCCGCTCTTCGTGACTACGTTGAACATAGTTTTATCAAGATCCAGCACGTCTAAAAGCGCAGCCATTCTTTCGGGATCTACGTTATCTTCAACGTAAAGCTTCGGGTATTTTCTGTCGAATTTGGGAAGTTCGTTGTGTCTCAAATGGCAAAGAGCCTGAAACGCCGCTATCGGACCTAACGCCGAACCGCCTATTCCGAGTACGACGAAGTTATCGAATTTTTTTCTTACTTCGCGCGCGGTAGACATAATATCTTTGACTATTTCCGTTTGCGCGACGGGCAAATCCATCCAACCGGTCATACCCTCTCCGCGGCTCGTCATAACCGCTCTGTAAGCCCTTCTCGCCTGCTTTAAGCCTTCTTCGAGTTCCTCGTCGGTAAAGCCCTCTTTACCGACGAATTCCGCCATCATATTGTTATAATCGAGTTTAAGCTCCAAGCTTTTTCTTGTCTCTAAATTCATTTGAGTAAATCTCCTTGTTCGTTAAGCTATCTTTCGTAGTTTATTACTTTATATATTCTAATACAAAATAAGACAAATGTCAATACACGATTTCTAAATTTTATGCATTTTACCAAGTTTTTAACTTTTAAATATTTGTTATAAACGCGCTTTCGGCAAAAAATGCTCGAAGAAATCTTTTTTTGCAAAAAATCGGTTATCCGTCCGTCTGTTTTTCGGTAGCCTTTTTTAGTCTGCGGCGAAACAATGGTTACGTAAAGAATCTAACGGAAAACGGCGTTTCCGAAAAAGGAAACGCCGCGCTTTTTTATTAGTCCGAGCTTATATCCGCAATCTGCCTGATAAGCTTCTCTCTCATATCGAGGTATTTATTAAGTTTTGCTCTTTCTCCGTCTACGAGCGCTTTGGGAGCTTTTTCGAGGAAGCCGTTGTTTGAAAGTTTCCCGTTCGCTCTCTTTATCTCGTTTTCAACGTTTTCAAGCTCTTTTTTGAGCCTTTCAAGCTCCTTGTCGAAATCAACGAGTTCACCGAGCGGAATATATAACTCTGCGCCGTCGATGACCTGCGCCACGACTTTACCGTTTATCGCCGCTTTGTTTTCAACGAAAATTATTTCGCTTACGCCCGCGATACGCTTTATCATAGCCGCGCCGTTTTTAATGGTTTTAACGTTTTCGGTCGCGACGTAAAGCTTAACCTTTTTAGAAGGAAGCGCGCCGGTTTTAGCTTTAACGTTTCTCACGCTCTTCACTATTTCTTTAACAAGTTCGATTTCCTTTACGCTGCCGAAATAGTTAAGCCTCGAATTGTATCTCGGAAATTCCTGCAACATAAGCGTTTCGCCCGCGTTCGGTATGCTCTTATAAATTTTTTCGGTTATAAACGGTACGAACGGATGCAAAAGCTTTAATATTTCGGTCAGGACGTAAACAAGCACGCCTACGGTGTCGGAAGCCTTCTTTTCGTCTTCTCCGTACAAAACGGGTTTGGTAAACTCTATGTACCAGTCGCAGAAATCGCTCCACACGAAATCGTATAAATTCGCGAGCGCTACGCCCATTTCGTATTTTTCCATATTGACCGTAATTTCTTTAACGGTTTTGTTAAGCTTCGTTATAATCCACTTATCCGCCGCCGTGAGTTTACAGTCTTTAACGTCGGGAACGGTTTTGCCTTCCGCATTCAATAAAACGAAACGGGAAGCGTTCCAGATTTTGTTCATAAAGTTGCGCGCGCCTTCAAGTTTTTCGTCGGAAAAACGCATATCGCTGCCTGCGGCAACTCCGTTGATAAGCGAAAATCTTAACGTATCTGCGCCGTATTTTGCTATAATCTCGGTCGGATCTATACCGTTACCGAGGGATTTACTCATCTTTCTGCCCTGCGAATCCCTTACGAGTCCGTGTATAAGTACGTCCTTAAACGGTATTCTTCCCATATGCTCCAAACCCGAGAATATCATTCTCGCAACCCAGAAGAAGATTATATCGTAACCCGTCACGAGTACGTCCGTCGGGTAGAAATACGCCAGATCTTCCGTCTTTTCGGGATATCCGAGCGTAGAAAACGGCCATAATGCGGAAGAAAACCAAGTATCCAACACGTCTTCGTCCTGACGGATATGCGTTCCGCCGCACTTCGGACAAACTTTGACGTCCGTTTTGCTTATCGTCATTTCACCGCAATCGTCGCAATAAAACGCGGGTATTCTGTGTCCCCACCAAAGCTGACGGGATATACACCAGTCCCTTATATCCTTCATCCAGTTGAAATATATTTTAGAGAAACGGTCGGGCGTAAATTTCACGCTTTTTTTTCTAACTGCTTCGATAGCGGGCTTTGCGAGCGGTTTCATCGAAACGAACCACTGCTTGGATACTATCGGTTCTACCGTATGCTTGCAACGATAGCAATGCCCTACGCTGTGATGGAGCGGCTCGGTTTTAACCAGAAGTCCGAGAGATTTAAGCTCATCCGCAACCTTTTCGCGACATTCGAGCGAAGGCATACCGTTATATTTGCCCGCGTTTTCGTTCATAGTACCGTCGTCGTTAAGTACCTTTACGACGGGCAATTTATGACGAAGTCCCACTTCAAAGTCGTTGGGATCGTGCGCGGGCGTGATTTTTACCGCGCCCGTGCCGAAATCCGTTTCAACGTAATCGTCGAATACTATGGGAATTTCTTTATTAACTATGGGCAGAATAAGCGTTTTGCCCTTCATATTCGCATAGCGTTTGTCTTTGGGGTTCACCGCGACCGCGGTATCTCCGAACATCGTTTCGGGGCGCGAGGTTGCTACCGTAACGAATTCGTCCGAATCTTTTACGGGATATTTTATATACCAAAGGTTACTGTCCTCTTCGACGTAATCGACCTCTGCGTCCGAAAGAGCGGTTTTACATTCGGGACACCAGTTGATTATCCTGTCTCCGCGATAGATAAGTCCCTTTTCGTAAAGATTTACGAAAACCTCTCTTACCGCGCGGGAACAACGCTCGTCCATCGTGAAAGAAAGCCTCGACCAGTCGCAGGAAGAACCGAGAAGCTTTAACTGTTCTACTATTCTTCCGCCGTATTTATCCTTCCACGCCCACGCGCGTTCCAAAAAGCCTTCCCTGCCGACGTCGTTCTTCGTAAGCCCTTCTTTCGCCATCTGTTCTACGATTTTAACCTCGGTAGCGATGGAGGCGTGATCCGTCCCCGGAAGCCACAACGCACTATACCCCTGCATTCTCTTAAATCTGATAAGAGTGTCCTGCAAAGTCTCGTCGAGCGCATGGCCCATATGAAGCTGCCCCGTTATGTTCGGCGGGGGTATAACTATCGTGAAAGGAAGCTTGTCGGGATCGACTTTCGCCTTAAAATATCCCTTCTCCTCCCATCCCTTGTAGATTTTGCTCTCGAATTCGGACGGATTATACGTCTTCTCCATATCCATAAAGCATTTCTCCTTATAAATAACTTTTTTATTATACTGAAATTATTTTATAAAGTCAAACAATAATCGCAATACGTTGTCAAATATTCGACCTTTTTCATAAAATAAACTATAAATCTTAACATTAAATCGGAGAATCATAATGAAAAAATTTACACTGCTTATCTTGACTGTTCTATTCGCAATCGTTCCGTTTACCGCGTGCGGAAAAACGGACGAACTTAAAAAAATCGAACTGAACGAAGTAACTCATTCCGTATTCTACGCCCCGTTATACGTCGCGATCGAAAACGGCTATTTCAAAGAAGAAGGTCTTGAAATAAGCCTGACCAACGGCGGCGGCGCGGATAACTCTATGACCGCGGTTTTATCGGGTTCGGCGCAAATCGGACTTATGGGACCGGAAACGGTTATCTACGTTTATTGTCAGGGCAAAACCGACTACCCCAAGGTCTTCGGTCAGCTCACGCAAAGAGACGGCTCTTTCCTCGTTTCGAGAGCCGCAGAGCCTGATTTCAAATGGGATAATCTGTGCGGAAAAGAAATACTTGCGGGAAGACTCGGCGGCGTCCCCGCAATGACGTTTGAATACGTTCTAAAAGAACTCGGAATGAAAAACGGCACGGATTATAATCTTAATTACTACGTACAGTTTAATCTGATGACGGGCGCGTTCGTTTCGGGAACGGCGGATTATTGTACGGTTTTCGAGCCGACGGCTTCCGAATACGAGAAGGAAGGCAAATGGCACGTCGTCGCGAGCGTAGGAGAGCAAAGCGGAGAAATCCCCTACACCTCTTTTATTGCGCTCGGAAGCTTTATCGAAAAAAATCCCGAAACGATAAAATCCTTCTTAAAAGCTCTTAAAAAGGCACACGCGTTTATGACGGAAAAAACCGATAAAGAAATTGCGGAAGCGATAGTAAAACAATTCCCGAACACAAGCATCTCCTCCCTCGAAACGTCGGTCAAAAACTATAAGAAAATAGACGCTTGGAAAACCGATTTACAGGCCACCGAAAAGAGCTTTACAAGACTTCAAGACGTTATGGAAAATTCAGGCGAGCTTCCGAAGCGGGTAGAGTTTTCTAAAATCGTAGACAATAGTCTTGCAAAGGAGATTTTCGGCTGAAAATCATAAAATAATATAAAAAGAACGTTACGGCGGAAAAAACTATGAATAAACTTTTAGAATTAAAAGACGTGTCTATGAACTATCAGACCGAAACGGACGAAATAGAAGCGATAAAAAATCTGTCGTTTTCTTGCAACGAGGGAGAATTTCTCTCCCTCATAGGTCCGTCGGGGTGCGGAAAAACTACGGTCTTATCCATTATCGCGGGACTTATCAAGCCCACGGGCGGCGAAATACTCATCGACGGCAAAGAAAACGACAAAAGCCTTGATAATCTCGGATATATGCTGCAAAAAGACCAGCTTTTTCCTTGGCGGACGATAGAGAAAAACGTTTTTCTTCCGCTCGAAATAAAAAAAATAAACGACAAACCGCACAAAGAATACGCTCTGTCCCTTTTAAAAAAGTACGGGCTGATAGATTTTAAGGATAAATACCCCGACCAGCTGTCGGGCGGAATGCGGCAACGCGCCGCGCTCATAAGAACGCTCGTGGCAGATCCCAAAATCCTGCTTTTAGACGAACCGTTTTCCGCGCTCGACTACCAGACGCGGCTTTCCGTGTGCGACGACGTTTACGGAATTATAAAAGAAGAAGGCAAAACAGCCGTTCTCGTTACACACGATATATCGGAAGCTATCTCTATGTCTGACATAATCGTAGTACTTTCCGCAAGACCTGCACAGGTGAAATCTATTCATCGACCGGAAATAAAAGGAGCGTCTCCGCTTAAAAAAAGAGAGAGTCCCGATTTCGGCGTATGGTTTGAAAAATTATGGAAGGAATTGAACTGATGAAGAATGAAAACAAATTTTCCGCGGAACACGTCGCGTATATCAAAAAAATAAAAAGGAAAAATTTTACCGTTCACCTGCTAAGAGCTGCAATACTTATTTTGCTTTTAGGAATATGGGAACTGTTTGCCGCAACGGGCGTCGTAGATCCGTTCATAACCAGTTCCCCGTCACGCATCGCCGTAACTATAAAGAACCTGTTTGCCGAAAGCAATCTTTTATATCATTCTATGGTAACGCTTTACGAAACCTTTTTAGGTTTTCTGATTGCCGTTGCCTTCGGATATGCGGTTGCCCTCGTTTTATGGTGGTCTGATACCGCAAGAAGAGTTTTAGAACCGTATATAGTAGTGCTTAACAGCCTTCCGAAAATCGCGCTCGGTCCGATAATAATAGTATGGTTCGGCGCGGGCAGCAAAGCGATAGTATTTATGGCTGTGTTAATCGGCGTAATCGTAGCGATTATAACGATGCTGAACGGTTTTCTTGCTACGGATAAGGATAAAATCCTGCTTCTGAAATCTATGGGTGCGACGAAATTTCAGATTTTGACGAAGCTGGTGATATGCGGAAGCCTTCCCACGTTCATCAGTATGCTTAAAATAAGCGTCGGCATGGCTTGGATAGGTTCTATAATGGGCGAATATCTCGTTTCGAGAGCGGGACTCGGATACCTTATCGTATACGGCGGGCAAGTGTTCAAACTTGACCTCGTTATGGCTGCAACCGTCGTGTTATGCGTCCTCGCCGCCGTAATGTATTCTCTCGTAGCTCTTCTCGAAAAGCTTGTAATACGTTATAAATAATCCATTGTAAACGCGAAAAGACGAGGGCGACTTTGCGCGCCCCGTCTTTTCGTTTTTATCCATAAGTCAAAGCAATATGCAGATAAGCCCGCCTTTATTTTCGTTTACAATCCTCGTTACGGTTTTTCGCATTTTTCCCTGAGCTTCCTTCGGCATAGCAGTCAATTTATCCGAAAGTCCGTCGCTCACCATATCGTGCAAAGATTTTCCGAACATATTCGTGTCCCAAAGCTCGCTCGGATCTTGCTCGAACTTTTCTTTAAGATATTTTACGAAATCCTCGCCCTGTTTTTCGTTGCCTACTATCGGAGAAACCTCCGTGGAAACGTCGATTTTCATAATATGCAGACTCGGCGCGGAAGCTTTGATCTTTACCCCGTATTTACCGCCTTGTTTGATAAGCGAAGGCTCATCGAGATTCATTTCGTCGATGGTCGGCATAACCACGCCGTAGCCGCCGTTTTCCGCCTCATCGAGCGCATCTTTGATTTTTCCGAATCGCTTTTTGGATTCGGAAAACGCTTTAACGTAGCCCATCAGCTCATATTCGTCTTTTATATCCTCGCCGCATTCATCGGATAGAACTTTATAGAAAAGCCCCTCTTTCGCCGCAAGTTTATAATCGGAAACGCCGCACCCGAGCTGCAATTCGTCAAGCTCTATTCCGTTAAAATCCTCGCTGTCGGAAAGGAATCCGTTCAGCACGGGATAATCTTTCATTTTACACATATCGGCAGAGGCTTTTTTAACGCTCGAAACAAGTTTTTCGATAAGCTTATTATCTGCAGGAAGCGCCTGCATCCATTTAGGAAGCCTTAAATTAAAGCCGCTCATCGGGAACTCCATAAGAACTTTCTCCATAATTTCCCCGATGCTTGCCGCATTAAGCTCCAAAGCGTTTCCGCAAACCACAGATACGCCGTATTTCTCTTCGAGATTACTCGCAAGAGACTGCGCGGTTTCCGACTTAGGATTTTTACAGTTAAGAAAAACTATAAACGGCTTTCCGCACTCTTTTAATTCTTTTACAGTGCGCTCCTCTGCCGCAATATAATTTTCACGAGAGATTTCGCTTATACTTCCGTCGGTCGTAACCATAATACCTATCGTGGAATAATCGCGGATAACCTTCCTCGTGCCTATTTCCGCCGCTTTCTCAAAAGGAATGTCTTCGTCGCTCCAAGGCGTTTTCACAAGGCGCGGTTTTCCGTCTTCCTCGTGACCGTTCACACCGTCCACAAGATAACCGACGCAATCTACAAGCCGCACGTTAGCAGTTGCCTTATTCTTAAACTGCACTTTAACGCCGTTTGCGGGAACGAATTTCGGTTGAGTCGTCATAACCGTTTTACCGTCTGCCGATTGAGGCATTTCGTCCGTGGCTATCTGACGTTGAAGTTTATTCCCTATATTCGGCATAACGAATGCTTCCATAAACTTCGTTATAAACGTGGATTTACCCGTTCTGACAGGTCCTACCACGCCCAAATAAATATCCCCGCCCGTTCGTTCCGAAATATCTCTGTATATATCGAACTTATCCATAAAAAACCTCCCATACTTTACAAAAGTAATATATGAGAGGCAATATTTCGTTTATGTACGCTTTCGCGTTTTTTGTCATTTTATTTTTCGTTCTTTATTATATCGTCCGATTTTTGCTACACACAACAAAATCATCAGAATATATTTAATTTTAATTATAACGAATTTTATCTATGAATAATCGGCGGCTTTTGAGTTTTTTCATCTTCTTCGATTCTGCTCGCCGCACAACCGCCCGAGCCGAAGTTTTCACCGCCCTCGTTGCTTTTAATCGCGGCAAGACGTTTTTCTTCCTCCGCCTTCTTTTGCGCAAGCTTTTTAGCCTTTGCCTTAACAACCATTTCCTTTATAGACGTCGGATGCTCTTCTCCCGCAAGCATTCTTTCTATGTTTTTTCTGTGCGCAAACCAAGTGAAAAAACAAATCGCCAGAATAAGAACGCTTGTTATCACTCGAAAAACAACGGTAGTCGTATCCGTATAATCCTTATAGTCGATTAGAAGTCTTATACTACCGCTTATTGCCGGCGGAGTTATCGCGATAAACGAACCCATCGCTCCGAATTCCGTAAAATATATCCATATTACCGCGGCAACGAGAGCCATAATTATCACGGACGCCCAACCTATGCCGTGTACGGATTCACAGACGATCATAACCCCTATCGTGGAAGCTATGCCTTTACCGCCCTTGAATTTATAAACAACTGGATAAATATGCCCCATCACGGCGCAAAAACCGCATAGATAAATAGCCAGATCTGAAATCAAAAACTCCGAACCGACAAATTTCTGCCCCCGAAAAACAAAAAACGCAACGAGAGTGGGTACTGCGCCTTTCATTATATCGAGAAAAAACGTTAAAAGTCCGAATTTCAGTCCGAGATTTCTGCTCATATTAAGCGTTCCCGGATTTCCGCTACCCATTGCGCGTATATCCTTTTTTTGCGTTCTTGAAATTATTATCGCCCAGTTTGCGTTGCCTACGAAATACGATGCTATCGCAAGAAGCGCGAGATACAGTCCTGTCATTCCTCTTTCTCTCTTACTCCTATTTTAATGGGCGTACCGGTAAAATCGTACGCTCTCCTCAAACAATTTTCAAGATATCTTTTATATGAAAAATGCAATAAGCTCGCGTCGTTGACGAAGAAAACAAACGAAGGCGGTCGCGTTCCCACCTGAGTCGCGTAAGAAATTTTAAGCCTTTTTCCGTTATACGAAGGCGGCTCGTTCGCCCTGACGCAATCAAGAATAAGATCGTTAAGCTGCCCCGTAGGAATTCTTCTTTCGGAGTTTGCTATCGCGGTTTCGCAGACGGATAAAATTTTGTCCACGCGCTGCCCCGTCTTTGCCGAAACGTATATCGGAATAAAATAGTCCATAAATTTCAGGGCTTCCGCAAGGTCGGCGTTGAATTTATTGATCGTGTTGGAATCCTTTTCAATTAAATCCCATTTATTCATTACGACCACAGAAGGCTTGCATTGTTCGTGGATATACCCGAGTATTTTTACGTCTTGTTCCGTTACGCCTTGTTCTGCGTCAATCATCATAACGCATATGTCGGCTCTGCGGATAGCTCCGAGCGCGCGCAAAACGCTGTAATATTCAAGGTCTTCTTCGACGCTCTTTTTCTTTCTTATTCCCGCAGTATCGATAAGCGTATATTTTTTACCGTTAACCTCAAAAAGAGTATCTATCGCGTCCCTCGTAGTACCCGCTATGTCAGACACAATCGTCCTGTCAAAACCCAGCAATTTATTGCATAAACTCGATTTCCCCGCATTAGGCTTTCCGACGATTGCAATCTTTATCGAATCGTCCGTTTCCGCGTTACCGGTTTTATCGAAATAAGACACGACTTCGTCTAAAAGCTCGCCTATCCCCGTGCCGTGTTCGGCAGAAATCCCGAACGGCTCGCCGAGTCCGAGATTATAGAACTCAAACAGCTTAGACGGATCGTAATTATCAAGCTTATTAACAGCAAGAAGGACGGGCTTACCCGATTTACGAAGTTTTTGAGCCACGTCCTCGTCGGACGCGTTAAGCCCGGTTTTTGCATCTGTGAAAAGTATTATCACGTCTGCGGTCTCTATCGCTATTTCCGCTTGTTTTTGAATATGCTTCCACATCTGATCGGTGGATTTTAGTTCTAATCCGCCTGTATCAACAAGCGTAAAATATTCTCCGCACCATTCGGCGTCGGCATAAAGTCTGTCCCTCGTTACGCCGGGGAAATCTTCTACGATAGAAAGCTTTTTCCCGACGACTTTATTGAAAAATGTTGATTTGCCTACGTTAGGTCTTCCTACAATCGCGACCAACGGCTTTGCCATCGTTTTATCCTCTTTTTGTAAAATATTATCTGATGTTAAAAAATCTATTGTTTTACAAACCAAATCAGTATCGTTCCTACTATTATAATCGCAAGCGACACCCAAAACGTAATCCTAAAACCTTTGGATTTATTCTTTACAAATCCGTAGCTGACGAAGCCGATTACGATACAAATGCAAATATTTTTTACCGTATCGAGAAAATTCGGCAAAAATCCCGTTACCGATAAGATGCCAAATTTCGATAAAACGCTGAAAACCTGTAAAATTGCAACAATAATCAAAGCAATAAATGCAAAAAGCCTTAAAACGTTTGAATCCTTTTCTGTGTTTTTCATAATATTTTCACTCCTTATTTAATTTTTTATTTCTTAAAATTTCAAGAATTTTTTCAAAATAGTCGGGAAGCGGCGCGGTAAAACTCACTCTTTTCTTCGTAGTCGGATGTATAAATTCAAGATAGCCCGCGTGCAAAAGTTGACCGTTCAGGTTAAATTTACAGTTTTTATACCCGTATTCCTTATCCCCGACGACAGGATGTCCTAAATACTTTGCGTGAACGCGGATCTGATGCGTCCGCCCCGTTTCCAGCGAAAATTCGCACAAGGTATATTCCGAAAAAGTTTCTAAAACTTTATAATTCGTTACCGCCAGCCTGCCGGAACGCGAAACCGCCATTTTCGTGCGGTTTTTAGGATCGCGGTCTATATACGTTTCTATCCTCCCTTTCGGTTCCTTAAGTGTGCCGTAAAGAAGAGCTTTATATACCCGCCTGCACGTTTTATTTTCAAGCTGCTTAGAAAGCGAAGCGTGAGCCTTGTCGTTTTTTGCCACAACCAGAAGTCCAGAAGTATTCTTATCTATTCTATGCACTATCCCCGGGCGATTTACACCGTTTATCCCCGAAAGCTTATCGAGATGAAACAAAAGCGCGTTTACGAGAGTAGGCTCGTCTTTCGTGCCGTTGCCCGCGTGAACGGTAAGCCCCTGAGGCTTATTTATCACTGCGATATCGTCATCCTGATAAATAATATCGAGCGGAATATCTACGGGCGTAAGTCCTAATTCCTTGTTTTCGGGAACATTGAAAACGATTTCGTCGCCGATTTTTATCTTATAGCTGCCTTTTTGAATTTTTCCGTTCACCGACAGCTCGCCGTCGTCGCAAAGTTTTTTGATAAACGAACGCGATAAATCGGTTTTTTCCGCAAGAAAACCATCGACTCGCTCGCCATTCACGTCCGCAGCGAAATTCTTAATCATTATTCGTTCCGTCCGAATCATTTTCCGCTTCGGCAGCAGTTTTATCGGCAACCGTGCTATCGTTATTTTGCCCCGCCGAATTTTCTTTCATTCCTTTTTCGGAAAAATCTTCCGAATCGTTTTCGTTTTTATCCTTCCGAGAACCGTTTTCAGCCTCCGAATCCTCTTTTTTACCCTTGAAAAGCGCGTTTTTATCGAGGAAAAGAAGATGAATTACAACGAGAACGACGCCCGCGGAAAGCTCCACGTCCGCAACGTTAAACACTCCGAATATCCGATTCCCTGCAATCTCTATACAAATGAAATCGGTCACAGCATAATTTACGGAAGCCATAAACGCTCTGTCTATGAAATTGCCGAACGCCCCGCATATTATGAGTGCGAGTGCAACGAGCAACGTTTTGTAATTTTTTTTATACGCGTAAACGTAAAAAACGACGAAAAGCGCGATTGCAATAGGCGTAGTTATTAAAAACAGAGTCCTTTTCCCTTGCAAAATTCCATACGCCGCCCCATCGTTCAAAACATACGTAAAATAAAAAAACTTGGGAATAACGTCTATTCTCTCGTCATTTTTTAGCGCGTTCGTGAAATACAGCTTGGTAAGTTGATCCGCCGCAATCAACACCGACGCAAAAATTACGGAAGAGATAACGAAAATTATTGTTCTTCGCTTTCCATTAAACCAAGCTCTTTGCATAAATCCTCCAAATGCAGTTCGCCCGGGTTCAGAACCTCTTCAAGATTAAACCCGTTATCCGACGTGGCGGCGATATAATCGTCCATTTTACTTTTCGGATCAAACGGCGCGGGCTTCGGAGCGCGGTCGATTTTTTCCGAAAGAGTATCGACTACAAGCTTGTTGTTGCCCGTTTTTAAAAGTTCTGAAAGCTTTTCTTTAAGCTTAATCGCCTGCGTGACGGCGGGATATAACGGATATTTGTCTTTTAACTCGCCGAAATAACCTTCCCACCTGCTTGCAAATTTTTTAAGGCTTAAAACCGTCAGGGCATATTCCGTTTCCGACTTATCCGTAATTTCTTTCGCCTTATTTTCCGACTCCACCAACGCTCTTACGATAGAATCTTCCTTTAATTTAAAATGTTCCAACTCGCCGAGCAATTTTCTGTTTTCCTCGACGAGTGCGTTTATTCTGTCGCGTTGCTTAAACAGTTCTTCTTTATAATCAGCGGAATTTTCCGTCAGAAGTTTTTCGACCTCCGCCGCGCCGTACTTTTTTTTATCGAGTTTCTGCACTTTTCCCGTCCCCTTTTACGACTTTGACCGAATACTTTCCAGCATGGCGGTTTTCAGCTCGTATAACGGTTCGGACAGGTCTACCTTATAAACGTGCGGCTTATCGAGCCTTTTATATTCGTCCCAGAACGTAGAAAGTTCGCGCTCGGCGTATTTTTTTATTTCGGAAAGCTTCGGCTTATCGTATACTACTTTTCCGTCTTTTATAACGTCTATTTGTAAAGGTCGCAGCTCGTAATTATCGAACGTTATCGTTTTCCATCTGTCCGTAGGGTGAGTCAGCACGAGCGGTTTACTCTCGTCGTACGGTCTTTCGTTACGAAGGTAAATAAAGTCCGCCTCCGCGTGTCCCGTTTTTTTGTCGTATACTCTGTAAATGTTCTTAAATCCGGGATTCGTTATTTTTTCCGCATTCTCGGAAACCTTTATTTTCGGCACTATTTCGCCGTCTTTTTCTATAATTGCGGAAAGCTTATACACTCCGCCGAGAGCAGGCATATCCGCGCTCGTTATCAACCTCGTTCCAACTCCCCAGCTGTTTATCGTCGCCCCCTGATTTTTCAGAGAGCTTATCGAATATTCGTCAAGGTCGCCGGAAGCGCAAATCACGGTGTCGGGATAACCCGCCTCGTCAAGCATTGCTCTCGCTTTTTTCGATAAATACGCAAGGTCGCCAGAGTCGAGTCTTATACCCTTCGGCTTGTACCCCGCGGCTTTAAGTTCGTCGAACACCTTGATTGCGTTCGGCACACCCTGCTTTAAGGTGTCGTAAGTATCGACAAGAAGAAGCGCGTTATCGGGATAAACGTCCGCGTAAGCCTTAAATGCGGTGTATTCGTCCTTGAAGTTCATAACCCAACTGTGCGCGTGCGTACCGGAAACGGGAATATCGAACATTTTGCCGGCAAGCACGTTTGAAGTAGAATCGCACCCGCCTATAACAGCAGCTCTCGCTCCGTAAATACCCGCGTCGGGAGCTTGCGCGCGGCGAAGTCCGAATTCCATTACGAGGTCGTTTTTAGCGGCATATCTGATTTTTGCCGCCTTAGTTGCGATAAGCGTCTGGAAGTTTATAATGTTAAGAACGGCCGTTTCAATAAGCTGTGCCTGCATTATGGGGGCTTTCACGGTAAAAATCGGTTCGCCCGGAAAAACAACGGTCCCCTCGGGAACTGCGTATACGTCTCCCGTAAACTTGAAGTCTTTAAGATACTCTAAAAATTCCTGCGAAAAAATTCCGAGTCCTTTGAGATACGCAAGCTCTTCCTCCCCGAAGCGAAGATTCGTAACGTAGTCCGCGGCTTGCTCCAAACCGCACGCCACCGAATACGTTATCATTCCGTTTTGACGGAAAAACACGTCGAATACCGCTATTTCGTCTTTTCTTCCCTCTTTAAGGTATCCGTTCATCATCGTGAGCTGATAGAGGTCGGTTAAAAGAGTAAGATTTCTGTCGTTTGCCATAATTACGTTTTCTCCGTAAATTCTTTGTTCTTTTTGTTTATAGTATTTATTTTTACTTAAAAGTTTTAATTTCAGGAAGCTCTTTTTGCGATTCCGATTCTTTTGCTTCCGCGGTCTCTTTTTCGGCCTTTCTCGTTTTATAGTCTTTATAGTTTTCCGATTTATTTAAGGCTATATCTTCGGTTCTGTTGCCGTTCACAAGAAATGAAAGGCAAGCGAACACGCCCCAGGTTACCAAGAGCGCGATTAACCCTATCCACCATTCCATATAATTTACGAGAACGTAGAAAAGAGCAAACCCCAAAAGTCCCGCACTCAAAAAGAAATAAAACGGCGAACGTGCGATAAACGCGAGTATAACGAGCGCAACCCCGAAGCCGACAAACAGGCAAAAAAGAAAAGTCAATATCG
Organism: uncultured Clostridia bacterium; assembly: GCA_934271275.1. Classification (GTDB taxonomy): domain Bacteria; phylum Bacillota; class Clostridia; order Christensenellales; family Borkfalkiaceae; genus UBA1259. The sequence goes on from CAKQRD010000017.1 coordinate 35,856, forward strand.
GGTGAACCCAGATATCCAACGGCACGAGCGCGTCGCACAACGTTACTACGAGCGAGACGGCGAGTATTGCAATTGAAACGAGTAAAAACGCTTTATTTTTTCCGATCTTTTTCATATTGCGCTCCTTCAATCCTTTCGGTATTTTTTTGTTTATATAAAGTATAACATATTTTTTCCCTTTTGTAAAATAAAAAATGCATTTTAGCCTTTGCTTCTGCTTGATTTTTATATATTTTCGTATTGACAAATCTGCTCGAAAAATGTTAGAATTTAAGAAAAAACAAAAAGGCAATTCAAAATGATAGTTATTATTGCGGCAATGGAAAAAGAAGCCGCGACTTTGATAGAAAAGTTTTCAGAAAAAAAACAACTTACAATCGCAGGAAAAACGGCTTACGAAGGTAAGCTTTTCGGCAAAAGCGTCATGCTCGTTATAAGCGGAATCGGCAAGGTTTCCGCGGCAATCGCGGCGCAGGCGGCTATCGATAAATATTTTCCCGAATACGTTTTAAACTTCGGCACTGCGGGCGGACTGGGCGAAAAAGTTTCGGCAAAGAATTTTTACGTCATCGGCGAATGCTGTCAATACGATTTCGATTTAACGGCTATCGACGACGTTCCCGTCGGCTATATTCAGGATTACGACACGGTATTTTTTAGGGCAAATACCGAGGGCTTGAATTTTTTACCCGAAATTAAGCTTGCCACTTCCGATAGATTTACCCACGCAGAACAAGACGTAGCCACGGTTAAAAAGCTCGGTTGCGCCGTTACGGATATGGAATGCTGTTCGATTGCTCAGGTATGTTCGTCGAACGGCGTAAATTTTTATGCCGTGAAAGCGGTAAGCGACGTTTTAGGTAGCGGCATACAAGCGGAAGAATTTAATCGGAATATGGAAGCGATAAGAAACGCCTTCCCCGCCGTCATTCAAAAAGTTTTGGAGAAGATTAAATGAAAGAAATAGAAAATTTTCTTTTCAACAATTCCGACGAAAAATTTCGGGAGTTCAATAAAAAACTCGTACCCGACACTTCTTACGAAATGATCGGAGTAAAGCTACCGGTGTTAAGGGGCTTTGCTAAGACCGTATCAAAAGACAAAGCTCTTTCAACCGCATTTTTAAAAGAAGAACATCACTATTACGAGGAATGGTTTTTGCACGGCTTGATAATCGCGCAAGAAAAGGAAAACGTCAGTAAATTACTGTCAGAACTTAAAGCGTTTATGCCACACATAGACAACTGGGCAATATGCGATTCAGTCGTTGCCTCGCTGAAAGCTTTCAAAAAAGACGAAACCGCCGTCCTCGATTTTGTGCGCGAATCGATTGATTCCGACATGGTTTATGCCGTACGATTCGGCATCGTTACCCTTCTCGACTATTTTATCAAAGAAGAATATCTAGATGAAATTCTACGGATCACTCTTCCGCTCGAAACGGAAGAATATTACATAAATATGGCAATCGCTTGGCTATACAGCGTTATGCTCGTCAAATATTACGATTTCACGATTAAAATCTTTGAAACGCGCCTGATTAAAAACGTTTTAGTGCATAATAAGGCTATTCAAAAAGCAAGAGAAAGCTTACGGGTTTCGGACGAAAGGAAAAAATATTTATACTCGCTAAAAATAAAATAAAACAGAGACGGATTATCTTATAGGCATATCAGATAGCTAACCTTTTATAGCCGGCTCCCCAAACAGTCGTTTACTCACAATTATAAGGAAACGCTTTGAAAAATTGCGAAGGTTTTTCGTCCTCCGCAATTTTTTATTTCTGTTTATGCTTATCTTGTTTTAAGAGTATTCATAAACTCAACGGTGTCGGAGCGGGATTTTATGCCGTCCGAAGCGTTTTCCTCCGCAAGAGAGGTCGCGGCAACCGCCGCGGAAAAGGTAAGAAGTTCTTTATCGCTCATAGCTTCCGCTAGTCCGCAAAGCACGCCCGCGCAGAACGCGTCGCCCGCGCCCGTGCTTCCCTTTATGTAGCCCGCGGGCAACACGAAAGACGGAACTTCTGTATACCCATCTTCCGAAAGGCACGCGCCGAGTTCGGGGGTATGCACGATTACGCGTTCTCTTACGCCGTATTCTTTTGATTTACGGCAAATATCGGGCAACCTTTCACTAGAATACTCCTCGCCCGCAATCGCCGAGGCTTCCTTTTCGTTCACGATAAGGTTATCGGTATATTTTAAGCACGGCACCACGATTTTGTATTTATCGGAATTTTCGCTTACGAGGTCTATCGAGGTCTTTATTCCGAGTTCCTTCGCGCACTTCAATATCCTTAATCCGTCGCCCGCGTCTACTTTGTCGAGGAGAAGAAAATATCCTAAATGCAACATATCCGCTCGCATTTTTTCGAGAGGGGTTTCGTCGTGACCGAAGTTCGCGCTCGCGCCGGGGTAAGTAAAAAACGTCCTTTCCCCGCCCGTTACGCTCATTACCTCGGTAAAACTCGTTTTCTCGTTTTCGGTCGCGGTCACAAACTCCGTGTTTACGCCGCGGCGGCGCATTTCGTTTATCGCAAACTCGCCCTCTTCGTCGTTACCTACGCTGCCGCACGCGAAAATTTCGTTCCCGCCGAGAATGGCAAGGTCGTTGGCAACGTTTGGCACGCACCCGCCGACGGCAAGGCGCACGCTTTTTATTTTTGTAAGCTCGCCCGCTTTGGGATAGGCGGATATGGCGTTTATTTTATCTACGAGAATACTTCCCGCAACGACTATTCTTTTCATTATATTTTATACCTTTATGGTTTTATTCGAAAGCGCGTCGCACTTTTTTACGAGCGCGGAAAGCGCGCGCCCGTGCTTTAATTCGCCGTAAAGCTCTTCTATCAGCGGGAGATATTTTCCGTCGTACCCGGAATATTTTTTTAGGGTAGCCGCCGCGCCGTACTCTTCCGCATACGCGTATAATTCCGCGCTCGAATCGTCGCCCGAAGGCGTAAACAGCAAAGCCGCCGCTATGCCTATACAGATATAGTTTGCGTTGACGTTATG
>CAKQRD010000018.1 GCA_934271275.1 uncultured Clostridia bacterium
GAGTTTTTGTCGTTCGACGATGTGAGAAACGGAGTGCCGAAAGGAATAGACGTGATAATCAACGCGGGCGACGCATACACCGCGTTTTCTGGCGGAGAAGAGTGGCTCGACGAGAGATTGCAGGTTTCTATAAGGAAATTCGTATACGAAGGCGGAGGATTTATCGGAGTAGGAGAACCCACGGCTTGCGAAGGAAACGGAAGATATTTCCGGCTTGCGGACGTACTCGGAGTAGACAAGGAGATAGGTTATACCTTATCTAACGATAAATATAATATACAGAAACAGCCTGACGAGCTGACGGAAGGGGTAAAAGAAATCGACTACGGCGAAGATAAAAAGAATATTTACGCTCTTGACGGAACGAAAGTGCTTGATATAACTTTTAGTGACCGCTTTAAGAGAAACGTAAACGTCGGCGAAGTGAAGATGGCGATAAACGAGTACGGAAAAGGTAAAAGCTTTTATATAACGGGAATTCCGTACAGCTTCCGGAACTCGCGACTCTTATACAAAGCGATGTGCAGGGTAGCGAACAAAAACCTTTACGAATGTTATTCGACTAATGAAAACACGGAATGTAATTATTACCCCGCGAGCGGGAAGTACGCGGTGATAAACAACGCAAAGACGGAGCAGAGAACGGAGTTTTACGACGAAAAGGGAGTAAAAACCGAACTTACCCTTAAACCCATGGAAGTAAGATGGATAAAAGAATAAAAACGCGAAAGGTAACGGAATGATTTGTAAAATCGACGGAAAAATAAACGCAATGCATAAGGGCGTTATGACCGGTAACGGTAACCTTGGCGCGATGCTGTACGGAGACGAATATCTTACGCTTTCGCTTGACCGATCAGATCTGTGGGACGAGCGTTTGCCGAACGAATTCAGGGATAAAAACTTTAATTATCCCTATCTTTCAAAATGTCTGAAAAATAACCGAGCAGAGGCTTCGAGGCTGTTTGACAGCTGTTACAATCATTCTTATCCTACAAAGGTAAACGTCGGAAGTTTGATTTTCGGAGAAAGCGTTTCGGAAAACGGAGAATTTTTTTTCGATACCGAAACCGCTACGCTTGGGTATAACGCGGGCGGGCAAAGCGTGATAAAAGGCTATGCCGACGCGAACGAGCCGATTATCGTTCTTGAAATTAAAAAAGGCGTTAATTTTTGCTATAAACCCGCAGAATATTTAAGTCGTCCGATAACCGAACGCGGACTTGGTTATCCGTCTTGTACAATTTCAAAAAACGGACGCTTTTTTGTTGTCGAGCAGAGAACTTATGGAAAAAACAAGTTCGGAATCGTTATTTACAGAACGGAAGAGCCGAACGGATGCGCGTTATATATAACCGTATATAAAAACGGCGGGTTTTGCGCGGCGAAAAATCTTCTTAAAAAGTATAGCGGGGAAAAAACCGAATATTATGAAAAACATCTGACGTTTTGGAGGAATTATTACGCGCAGTCGGATATTAAGACCTGCGACAAAGGTATAAACGAACTGTACGAAAAGGGCAGATATTTTTTCGGCTGCAATTCGCGAGGAAAAGTACCAATGACGCTTCAAGGAGTCTGGACGAGAAACGACGGAAATTTGCCTCCGTGGAAATCCGATTATCATAACGATATAAACGTGCAGATGACTTACGACGCGTATCTTAAAACGGGGAACTACGAGGAGGGCTTTGTTTTATCCGATTTTTTAGCGCGTAATAAAAGAAAATTCAAGCGTTTTGCTTCGCGTTTTATGAAGACGAAGGGGCTCCTCATTCCCGGAGTAATGAGTAAAACCTGCGAGCCGCTCGGCGGTTGGCCGCAATACGCTATGAGTCCCGCCGTGTCGATTTGGGCGCTTAAACCGCTTTCTGACAGATATAAATTTTTTGGAGATTTAAACTATCTGAAACGTATCGCGTATCCGTTTTTCAGGGATACCGAGAAATGCGTTCGGCGGTATCTTTCGCTGAACGAACAGGGGTATTACGAGTTGAATTTTCATTCCTCGCCCGAATATTTTGAAGACGGAGAACGGTCCGTATTCGCAGAACAGACGAATTTCGAGCTTACTTCTCTTAAATTTTTGTACGGCGCTCTTATAGAGTTTTGCGGAAAGCTTGGCAAAAATGCAACGACATATGCCGAAATTTACCAAAAACTTGCAGATTGTTACCGAAATGAAAACGGCGAAGCGAAAATTTCCGCAAGACAAGAATACGATATGTCGCACAGGCATTTTTCGCATATACTTTCTTATAAAAATTTCGAGCAGTGCAATCCGTTTGCCGAAAAAGAAACGATAAAAAAGGATATTGACAGACTGGAAAAGCTCGGATACTCGCAATGGGTAGGTTTTTCTTTCGTCGAAGCGGCGGGGCTGTATGCCTACGTTCACGACGGAGAGAATGCGTATCGTCATCTTAAAATTTTTGAAAAGGCGTTCACTTACCCGAATGGCTTTCACGCGAATTTTGACTATCAAAATCTTGGTTACAGCGCGCTTAAAGGCGAAGTTCTCACCTTGGAGGCAAACGAGGGCTTCGTCAGATCGTTATCGGATATGTGTTTGCAAGAGGTTTTCGGTGTGGTTTCGATTTTTCCCGCCGTTCCGGAGTGCTTTAAGAAAAACGGAGTAAGGTTCGATAATCTTCGTCTTTCGGGAGACGATAGAGTTAGTGCGGAATATAAAAACGGGCGGCTTACCTTCTCGATAAAACTTAAATCTTTGAAGGCGTTAAAAATATATAACGATTTTGAGACCGCTCCGACGATTTTCGTTGACGGGAAGGCTTGCGCTTTTGATAGTAAAATCGGTGAAATTATTGAAGTGACGGCAGAAAAGGAAATAGCTTATGAAGCATTTTACGATTGACGGATTAGAGCAAAATTCCGAAATTATTTTTTCGATAGGAAAGCCGTATGCGAACGAATTGCGTATAAGTTGTTCGGATTTTTATACTGTTTTTGCAGATGAAAAGGTTATAGACTTCGGCCCGGAGAGAACCGCAAAAGGGTTTACGAGAATAAAAACCGTTGCAATCGACAAGCCTGCTCGTCTTACGATAAGAATAAATCATTACGGTATACCGACGTTTGATTTAGAGCTGCAACAGTTTTTTATCGGGCTGGAATTGATAGAAAACGGGGAGATAATCGGGGATGCGACCGATTTTATCGTTACAAACAATCCGAAACGTATTTTGAAATCGTGTAAATATTCCCCGCAAAGAGGCTTTGTGGAGAGATACGATTTTCGCGAAGATAAAAACAGGCATCTCCCGCTTAAAGAAACCGATTCGCCGAAAGAACTACGACCTGCGAACGTTTTTTGCAGATTCGGCGAATTTACACCCGAAAAAACAGGCGAAGAAATTTTTTCGGGTTTTGACGAAATTAAAGAGCGAGCGTGGCTGACTCTTCCGCAGTTTGAGATTTTCGGAAGTTATGATATAGACGGAGAACTGAACGGAATTGCCCGAGGCGGGTATCGGCGTTTCGATTACGATTTTGAGCAAGACCGTAGCGGACTTATAAAAGCGAATATTTTCTCTGATAAGGACGGGAGAAAAGCTTTTTTGGTTTTTGACGAATATTTGCCTGAGGGGAAGCTTGTTTTCGGCAGGTCGGGTTGCAACGATTTGATCGAGGTCGTTCTTAAAAAAGGAGAAAACACAATAATTTCCGCGCTTCCGTATACTTTGCGATACGTTACGATAATCGCAGAAGAGGGGATTATGTGCAGTGACGTTTCTCTTGTCGCGATTCAGAACGACGGGGCGAAAGTTTTGCGGGATTACGGAGACGAGAGGATAAACGCTATTGCAAACGCTGCGAGAAATACGTTTATGCAAAATGCGTTCGATATTTTTACCGATTGTCCGGGGCGAGAGCGTGCAGGGTGGCTGTGCGATTCGTTCTTTTTAGGGTTTGCAGAAAAATTTTTTACAGGTGAAAGAAGGATCGAACGGAATTTTTTGGAGAATTTCATAGTCGGGAATTGTACGGACGTTCCGTACGGAATGCTTCCGATGTGTTATCCCGCAAGACATACGGACGGCACGTTTATACCGAATTGGGCGATGTGGTTCGTTGTAGAGCTTTACGCATACTATAAAGATACAAACGACGGAGAGCTTGTATTTGCGGCAAAAGAAAAAGTGTTAAGACTTGCGGAATTCCTCCGAAAATATGAGAACGAATACGGACTGTTGGAAAATCTGCCGTCGTGGGTATTTGTGGAATGGAGTAAGGCGGGGAGCGAAGAATACGTCAAAGGCGTTTCTTTTCCGACTAATATGCTGTATGCGAAAATGCTTGAATTGACAGGCGAGCTTTATGACGAAGAAGAATTTACGATTCGATCTCGTAAGCTCGTCAACACTATCAATAAACTGTCGTTTGACGGGAATTTTTATTGTGATAATGCGCAGAGGACGGGCGGAAAACTTTTTGCTTGCAGAGAGCATATTTCAGAGACGTGCCAGTATTACGCATTGTTTTTCGGACTCGCAAAGGGCGCGGAATTTCGAGAAAGAATGGCGAATGAATTTTCTCTTTCCGAAAAGGAAAATTCGGGAGGGGTAGCCAAAAGTGCGGTGTTTATAGGAAATTTTCTGAGGATTTTTTGGCTGCTGAAAGAGAATGAAAATAATAGAATAAAAAAAGAAATCGTCTCATATTTTTATGATATGTCTGTTTGTACCGGAACGATTTGGGAAAAGTTCGAGCCTACGGCAAGCTGTAACCACGGTTTTGCGGCTGCCCTCGCATACGTTATTAACGAGTGTTGTAAATAGAGAAATAAAGGAGAAAACGAAATGCTGAAAAATATAAATAAACTGGCTAGTCCGGAGCTGTTGAAGGTATTGTGCGAGATGGGACACGGCGACGAAATAGTTATAGCGGACGGGAATTTTCCTTCCGCGAATTTGGGAAAGAGGGTTATCCGCGCGGACGGAATAGGCGGCGCGGAAATTCTCGACGCGGTGATGTCGCTTATTCCGCTCGATACTTACGCGGAGCTTAATATGATTTTAATGAATCTCACTCCGAGCGACGAAGGAAAGGTTAATCCGACTATATGGGCGGAATACGAAAAAATCGCGAACGAACACGATAAAAACGTGAAGCTTGGCGGGATAGAGCGGAATGCGTTTTACGAAAGGGCGAAAAACGCGTATGCGGTGATAGCAACAGGCGAAAAGCAGATTTACGCTAATATAATATTGAAAAAGGGCGTTATTTAAGATAGTTTTTGATTCACTATACAAACAAGCGATGCGGGAACAAGTCTCGCATCGCTTGTTTGTATAGTAAAGTATAATTATATTTTATACTTATCTTCGATAACGAAGTCTAAACCGTAACGGTTCGCCTTTTCCCAACGTTGAAGTATTTCAAGCGTTTCAACGTACGCGGTCATCTCTCCGATAGTGAAATCGTTGCGAGGTACAGCGTTTAGTTCTTCTAAATATTGAGAGTATAATTCAATAAGATAAATAATCGTTTCTTCTGCGTTCATAATATCAGTCCATTGTAACGGCTATTTCTTTTAACGTATTTCGTTCGTCTTCTAAACAAGCGTAAAAACATTCCACTATTTCGTTTCTTAATTTGAAAAGGGTGCTTTGCGCAATATTACAACTGCTCGCAAGTTTCCAGGCGGGTAGTTTTGATTTTTCTATATAAACGGTCTTAAACACCGTAAGATGGTTAGACTTATGTAAGCGGTAGTTTATTCTGTAAAACTTATGAACGAAGTTAAAAGCGTTTAGGTAATGACTATTACCCGAGTAAACAAGCGATAAAATTTGTTTTTCTTTTTCGCCTTAACGACTTATAATAAGTATAACCTTTCATAAATACTATTTTACTGTTTATGAATTGCTCCGCACTCCCAAAAAATGGGAGTGTCTAATATATGATATTAAGGACCTTGTCAAGTTGCGGGTTCATATTCTTTTTATAATAAAAAACCAGCAATTTAAATTAAACTCTAAATAGAAATTACCAACAGCAAATTATTATTAAAGATTATGGACAAAAATGTGGACGCATATATGGACATATTGAATTCTATATGTTATAATACAAGTGAAAAAGTTTGCTTGCAAGGACTTTTTCGCGCCTTATTTCAACGAACGGCTATTATTTGCGATTAGCAAATAATATATTGCAAAAGCAATGCAAAAATTTATTTTTTCAAGCCGTTTAACGTTATAATACAATTATGGAGGTTAAAGAATGATTATAGGAGAAGAAACCGAAGTTATTGAATTTAAAAAGACTACCGGAGAGAAAAAAGAAGCAATGGAGTCGATTTGCGCGATATTAAACAAGCATTGCCGAGGGACTTTATATTTTGGCGTTAATGACAACGGGTATGTAGAAGGACAACAAGTTTCCGATTCAACAAAAAAGGATGTTTCCAGATGGATATATGAGTCGATTTATCCTAAAATTACTCCTACAATCGAAGCTCAAAATATTGACGGAAGAAAGATAATAAAAGTAAGTTTCTCGGGGCATAATCGACCATATTCGGTGAACGGTGATTACTTAATTCGTACAGGTACGGAAAATAGAAAAATGTCAACCGATGAATTAAGAAAATTGATTAAAAGAGCTGACTATGCTTCTAAATGGGAAGAGGAGATTAGTGCTAAAACAATAGATGATATCGATGATAATGCGTTAACTGATTTTTATAATTCGGCAATTCATTACGGACGATTGGAACTGCCCGTATATGACAAGCGAAAATTATTATCGGTATTGGATTTATGCGACGGCGAGCATTTGAAAAACGCAGGTATGGCGTTGTTTGGGAAAGATGCCAAAATAGGGTTAAAGTTGGCAACTTATGCCACCGATGACAAAGTTACTTTTACAGATTTGAAACTTATACACGGTAATATTTATAACCTCGTAAATTCTGCACTGAAATATGTGCTGGAAAATATAAAGTGGAGAGTCGCCATCGGTTCAAGAAAGAGAGAAGAGATACCTGAAATTCCGGAAAGGGCATTACGAGAGATAATTGTTAACAGCTTTGCACATGCGGATTATGAAAGCATTCCGGAAATAGAAATCGGAATACATCCCGGACTCATTGAAATATATAATCCGGGAACGTTTCCCGATGAGTTAACGCCTTTTGATTTTATCAACAAAAATATGCCGTCGATAAAAAGGAATAAACTTATTTTAGACGTATTATTCAGAAGCAAGGACGTTGAAAAAGCCGGAACAGGGTTTCAAAGGGTAAACAGTTTATGTAACGAAAACGGTGTTTCATGGAACTATCGTAAGGAGGCTTATGGCTTTTTCTTTGAATTTATCAGGACAAATGTCCATATAAACGTCCACATAAATACTGCGTTGACCATTCAAGAGGAAACAGTATTAAATATAATTCATAACAACTATAAAATAAGCAAGAAAGAAATCGGTTTTAGAATAGATAAATCCGAAAAGACAGTTCAAAGAATTATCTCGTCGCTTATCGATAAAGGACTGATAGAGAGAGAAGGTTCAAACAGAACCGGTTATTGGAAAGTTAAGGATAGTGAATAACTGTTGATTGAACGCTGATTTATACTGTCGAGAGTAAATATTATTATTTGATAATGATAGAATGAAAAAAACAGAAAACATGCCACTGTAACAGTAAAAATGCCAGTAACGTGCAATAAGGGGAAAACCCTGTATCGCACGTTATTTTTATATATCGTTAAGTATCGTTGTGATATGTTTTTAGTAAATTGTCAGTGAAAATGCGGTTTTTTAAAAGGTTTTAATGATGATTATCGAGGAATAAAAATATATAAAAGAATAAAATTCGTGCCACTACGGAACCGGAGGCTAGGGATACTTCTCCGCTGCGCTGCGAAGCACTAAGCGCGATGAGTGGAAGGTCAAGGCGTGCGGGCGAAGCCCTCCGTAGCGGCAGCGGAGGAGCGTCCCTTATGGGTGCTACCCTTTAACCCTTGTAAATCACTGACGATTTCGAGGGTTTTGCTTGGCTAAAAAACCACTCGCTGAGCGAGTGGATAAAAAGCTTAGAGCTATGGACAAAAAAATACTCCTATGGTAAGAGGAAAGCGACTGACAATCGCAAAGAATCTAAAACACATAGGAGGTAGTCCAATGCAGGACATAACAAGTTTAACACATACAAAGTGGAGATGTCAATATCACATAGTATTCGCACCGAAATATCGAAGAAAAATAGTATATGGAAAGTATCGAGTAGAAATAGGTAAGATACTAAGAAAGATATGCGAAAGAATGGACGGTGTAGAAATAATAGAAGCAAATGCGTGTATAGACCACTTAAATTTGCTTTGTTAAAAAGTAGTTCCGTAATCAGACCTTTTTTCGAAATTATTTTTGTTTAATCTTTCCCCGACCGCTCCGTTAGGGTGAATTACCGCGAATTCTTCGTTTTTGAATCCGATTCTTTCAATGACTTCCGCTTGAAGCGCGTGAAAAATCACTGCGAGAACGGTTGAAGATGTCGTTCCCTGTGAATTATATTTGTCTGTTTCTTTTGTAACTTTCATTAAGAGCAGAGCATCCGCGTTTTTGGCAAGTTCCGACTCTGCGTTTTCCGTAACAGCGATAATGCGAACCTGTTCTTTTTTGCAAAAAGCTATTATCGGGAGCAACTCTTTGGTTTTTCCTCCACGGGAAGCAAGTACCATAACGTCCCCGCTTTTCAGGAAACCGAGTCCGCCGTGCAACGCTTCGCTTGGTGAAAGAAAGCTTGCCGTAAGCCCGATACAACGCATAAGGTGGGTGAAGTGGGCGCAAACAATTCCCGAGTGACCGCACCCCGAACTGCCTATTCGCGGAGACGCGGCAATCAGCTCTACCGCTTTATCGTATTCGCGCTCGTCGAAAAGTTCGAGCGCACGTTTTATTGCATCGCTTTCCGTCAAAAAAGCGTTTTTCGCCATCGACAGTTTTTTCATATTATTCACCGAGTATCATTATTTGAACCGTACGCTCGCGTGCGCGCGTTTTGTCCCAGTCGATAAAGTAAATAAAGCCGAATTCGCCGAGGTCGGGGGTTCCGTCCTCAATTACCGCCGTCAGGCTTCTCCCGATAATGGAAGAGATGAGGTGAGCGTCGGTATTGTGGCAACCGCGGGCGTCCTCGCCGTGCTCTTCGGCAAATTTCAACGCTTTGACGCCGGGGTGCAAATAAATTCCCTCGCGTGAACAAGTAGGAACGATTTTTTCAAATACGTCGATTAAATCCTGTTGTAACGTTTCGAGTCCGGTCATTGACGTATCGAACGCGCATTCCTGCGTGATCACCGAGCAGGTGGTATGATGAGAGTATACGACTACTATTCCGTTTTTAATGCCTGATTTTTTAATAGCGTCTTTAACTTGTGCCGTTACGTTGTGAAAAGTAACGATCTTGTCGTTTGACCTGACTTGAATTTTGTTTTTATAAATCATTGTCCGCTCCCTATTTTATATTAAGTTTTTTAAATCGTCTGCCGCTCTTCTCGTCGCGCGAATCATTTCTTCGATTTTTGCGGCGGGGTCTTTCGCGTTCATGATTCCCGAAGCTGCCCCCGCGCCCTCCGAGCCTGCCATAATGAAATCGTAAACCTGTTGCCCGTCGGTGATCCCTGCCGCCTGTTCGACGAGAATGGCGGGGTCGATTGCTTTAACGGCGCCGATAGTGCGCTTTACGAACCCCATATCGCTTACCGTACCGTTACCGTTTCCGCCGATAAGTTCGGAAGGCTCGGGGTTGATGATATCGGGATGCAGGTGGGCGAGCGCTTCCGCTTCTTCCGTTGTGTCGGCGCACGCAAAAACCAGAAAATCGAGTTCTCTCGCTCTTTTTATGGTTTCTTTAATCTGAGGCAGAGACATCGGTTTTTCGCAATGATTGACGACGACTCCGTGCGCTCCCGCGCATTTCAGGCTTTCCGGCAGTATTGAAGCCATTCCTCTGCCGGGGCGCAGAGTGTCCATATAAGGCGCTATTATAATAAGATTTTCTGTGCTTTGCGCAACCGTGCGTATGTCTGCGTAAGGAGTCGTAAACAAAACGTCTATATCGTATTTTTTCGACATGGCGTCCGCAACCTTGGCGAGTTCGAGAACTTTATCGCCGTAGATATAATTTTTGGTGCCGATTTCAAAAAACGGAGTTCGTATTTTTTTCATTCTTATAATTCCTTTATCGCTTACTGCTATGTTAAAAGTATATCACGCTTAAAACTTGTAAGTCAATAAAAATTGTTTGTTTAGCAGTAATTTTGAATAATTTTTTTGATAAAATGACCGTTTTCCCTTGACAAAATGACCGTTTGGTAATATAATAGTCGTAAAAGAGGAGACAGAATGAAAAAAACGAAGTTACAGGAAACTATTTTACTTAAAGAATTGCAGTTAAGCGGACATATATCGATACGAGACGCAATGGAAAAGATGAGCTTGTCGGAATCTACTGCAAGACGGCTTTTTACGAGAATGGAAGAAAAAGGGTTGGCGATAAGATCTCACGGAGCGATAGGGCTTCCCAGCAGCACGTATAATTATTATCATTACGATACGTCAAAATCGATGCACGTCGAAGAAAAACGGGCGATTGCGCGAGAAACGGTGAAAATGCTCCGCGAAGGGGACACGATTTTTCTTGATTCGGGAACGACGGTTTTCTTGTTCGCGCTCGCTCTTAACGAGGAAGTTCAGCAAAAACGCTTGAAAAATATTAGGGTTTTTACAAATTCGTTTATGATTGTGGACAATTTGAATCAATTGATTTCGGTGAATCTTGCGGGGGGCGAGTACCGCTCTCACAGGAAGGATTTTTGCGGTTACGTTACTGAAAAAGTCATAAAAGAATTCCATTATAACAGGTGTATATTGGGGACGGACGGTTTCAGCGCGGAAAGCGGTTTTTCAACCACCGATTTTAATACCGCCAGAATTTGCGAAGCGGCAATTTCCCGCTCCGATAACGTGATAGTCCTTATGGATTCTCACAAATTCGATAACCCCGCTACTATAAGCTACTCGATGGGCGAAAATATCTCTGCGGTCGTTATAGACGACGGGGTGACGGAAGAGCATAAAAAAATGCTTACCGACGCGGGAGTGCCGGTTATAGTTGCAAAAAAATGATTGAAACGGTCAAAAATTTTAAAAATCGCTTGACAAGGCTTTCCCGATGTGTTACGATAAGGGCATATCAGGGAGGCCTTTTATGTTCGGATACGCTTCAAGCGAATACGATAAGCACGTTTACGAGGAGAAATTAAAGGATTTTTTGCCCGACTCTTTTATCGACGCACACACGCACGTTTATCCCGCGTCGGTAATGAAAAACAGAGAACCCGATTACTGGCCCGACAGGGTGGCGTTTGAAAATCCTATCGAAGATTTGAAACAGACCTATGCGGATATGTTTCCCGACAAAAAGGTTACGCCGGTTATTTTCGGGAATCCGAAAGGGGATATTGCCGAGGGAAACGAGTATTGTTCGCGCGTATCAAAGCGCGAAAAATTACACGCTCTTTATCTTACTCATTATAATATGTCGGGAGAAGAGTTGGAAAGAAACGTGATAAACGGCGGGTTTATGGGATTAAAACCGTATTTTTGCAATGCCCGCATCGGAGCAGATCCCGCAGACGCGGATATTTTTGACTTTTTACCGCACGAGCATTTAGAGATCGCAGATAAATACGGTTGGGTGATAATGCTTCACGTTTCCAAAAGGGCAAGATTGCGCGACAAATCGAACGTGCGACAACTTATGGAAATAGAACAGAAATATCCGAACGTTAAGCTTATCGTTGCTCATGTGGGCAGGGCTTATTGCGAGGAAGATCTGGGAGACGCATTCGACACGCTGAAAAAATCGGAAAAGATGCTCTTTGATTTCACGGCAAACACTTTAAGCGCGGCTATGGAAAGATGCGTCGAAGCGGTCGGCGTAAAAAGACTGATGTTCGGTTCGGACCTGCCTATAACCAAAATGAAAATGTATCGGGTTACCGAAAACGGAAATTATGTAAACGTCGTGCCGAGGGGGCTTTACGGAGACCTTTCAAACGCGTCGCATATGAGGGAAACGGACGAAAAAAACGTTACGAACTTTATGTACGAAGAGTTGCTCGCATTTAAAAAATGCGCAACAGATCTTTCGCTTAAAAAGGAAGACGTCGAATTTATAATGCGCCGCAACGCGGAAAAGGTTTTTAATCTGTGAAAATAACGGCTTTGTTATGGTAAATCCGGAAGCCGGTCAAACTGATGAATAAATCGAAACGACGTAACGATAAATTACTAAAATAGTTACAAGCGGAAGACAGATGATATAAGCAGGTGATACATTATGAAAAAAATCAAAATAGGCTTTTTACCTTTTTACGTTAAGTTATACGACGACGTCGGAGTGGACAGAAAACCGCTGGAAAAATTTTACGAAGAAATAGCGCAACGGTTCGAAGAAGAGTTCGGACTCGAAGTAATCAGAGGCGCGGTGTGTCGCCTGAAAGGCGATTTTTCGAAAACGATAAGCGAATTTGAAAATAAGGAGGCAGACGTTATAGTCACGCTGCATCTTGCCTATTCGCCGTCGCTCGAATGTGCGGACGCGCTTTGCGCAACAAAACTCCCCGTTGTAGTGCTTGATACCACCGAAAGTTACGAGTTTTCGCCAAGCACCGATCCCGACGCACTTATGAGAAATCACGGAATACACGGCGTAATGGATATGTGCTGTCTGTTGGAACGCGGAAACAAAAAGTTTTCAGTCGTTGCGGGGCATATTAACGGCGACGTTTTGAAACGCGCGTTCGATCTCGTTCGCGCCGCGGTTGCTTCGCGTGCGCTTTTCGGTAGCAGAACGGGCGTAATCGGCGGAAGATTTGCCGGTATGGGCGATTTTATTACCGAAGACGATATGCTTAAATCACGTTTCGGTATAGAAGTAGTCCGTGCGAGCGACGATGAACTTAAAACGCTTGTACGCGAAGTGTCCGAAGAGGAAATAAAGGCGGAAAAAAGATATTATGCCGAAAATTACAGGACACGCGGTGCGATTGACGAAAAGCTTCTGGACGTGACGGCGACTGCTAACGTAGCGACGCGGAAATGGATAGAAAGAAAACGACTTGACGCGTTCACAATGAATTTTATGGATATAAATTCAAAGAATCTTTCCACCGTGCCGTTTATAGAATGTTGCGAAGCTATGCGCCGCGGAATCGGATATGCGGGAGAAGGCGATATATTGACCGCGTCTTTTGCGGGAGCTATGGAAAAAGCGTTCGACAAAACGTCGTTTGCCGAAATTTTCTGTCCGGACTGGAAGGGCGACAGACTGTTCATAAGTCATATGGGCGAAATGAATTACGCCGTGGCAAGCGAAAAGCCGGTTATGGAACAATGCGAATTTATATATTCCGATGCGGCTGACTGTTTCAAAGGTTACGCGTGTTTTAAAGGCGGAAACGCGATTTTCTGCAACGTGTGTCGCGGAGCGAACGACGAATGGAAACTTATTTTGTCGGAAATAGAAATGCAGGACGTCGGTAACGATTCGTTTTCGCAGGCGATTCGCGGATGGTTCAAGCCGAAAAACGCAAGCGTGTCGGATTTCCTTGAAGCTTTGAGCGAAAACGGCGGTACGCATCACAGTTTTATCGTTTACGATACGAGCGTTAAGGCAATGAAATATTTCGGAAGACTTCTGGATTTAAAAACGGTGGTAATTTGATGAACGATTTGTTTTTAGGAGTAGACGTAGGCACGACGGGAACGAAAAGCGTCGTCGCGGACGTTGACGGCACAGCGTTCGGAAAAGGATATTACGGATACCCGCTGATTACTCCGTTTGAGGGAGCGTCCGAACAGGATCCGAACGAGTGGTATAAAGGAACGATCGAAAGCGTGCGCACGGCTATAAAGGGAATTAACCCCGACAGGATAAAAGCGGTTTCGTTTTCGGCGCAGGGCGGAAGTTTTTTCGTTGCCGAAAAACGAGAAGAGACGTTTTTTCCTCTTATCGACGCTCTGACGTGGATGGACGTAAGAGCGAACGAACAGTTTGTTCGCGTTTCAAAAATTATTTCTCCCGACGAGTTTTATAAAATAACGGGTTGGCGCCTTTCACCATCTTCTATGTTTTGCAGGTTGCTGTGGCTGAAAGAAAACGAGCCTGACGTTTTTAATCGGGCGGACGCGTTCTTTACGACTTCCGATTACGTTCATTATAAATTTACGGGCAAACGTGTTATTGATTATACGAGCGCTGCCCTTACGGGGCTTTTCGATATAAAAGAGAAAAAATGGAGCAGAAAACTGATAGACATCGTAGGAATATCCGAAAATCAGTTGCCGTTGCTTATGAATGCGGGCGAAAAAATAGGCACAATCAAGGCAGACGTAGCCGAAGAAGCTGGGTTAAATAATTTAGCGACGGTCGTTTGCGGAATTCACGACCAGTACGCTTCGTCGATCGCTTCGGGAGCGGTGCGGGAAAACGACGTGTTTATTTCTGCGGGTACGACTTGGGTGGCGTTCGGAATAAGTCGGGAGTTGTGTTTTTCAAAGGGGTATCTGTCGCCGTGTCCACACCCGTTCGGCGGGTACGGGGTAATCGGTTCGGCTGTAAGCTCCGGTACGATTATGGAATGGTTAAGAAAACAATTCTCCGTATCTTTTGAAGAAATAGAAGAGCAGACTAAAAAACGAAAACCTGACCGTAATTTGTTCGTGTATCCCTTTTTGACGGGATGCGGAGATTACAGACAAGAAAAAAACGTTCGGGCGTCGGTTATAGGACTTTCGCTCGGACACGACAGGTTCGACGTGATTCGCGCGGCAATGGAGGGCGTGGCGTTCGAGATAAAAACGCTTCTTAAAGAGTTTGAAACGGCGGGGGTGAACGGCGGAAGGATAACCATCGCGGGCGGCGGAGCAAAAAACGGAACGTGGGTCGAAATTCTCGCCGCGGTTCTCGGTAGAGAGATTTTCGTATTGTCCGAAAAAGATATATGCGCTGCGGGTGCCGCTGCCCTTTCGAGCGGAAATTATTCGGCAAAGAGTTTGACGTGCAAAGTAATCGTACCGGACAAAAGACCGGTCGAATTTTATGAAGAAAAATATTCGCGCTACAACGCAAGCGTCGGGCGCGCGACAATTATAGAATGAAAAGGAGAAACACAATGGAATTTAAAATTTATCAAAAAGAGCTGGAATTGCAGTCGAGAGGCTTCGAGCCTACTTTTCACGACGTATCGAAAGAAATTATCGAAATAGTCAAAGCCTCCGGTGTTACTAACGGCACCGTATGCATAGCTTCTCATCACACGACCTGTTCGGTTATGGTTCAGGAATGTTCTCACGATATAGATAAATGGGATCTGGAATATCTGCAACACGACCTTCTCGATATTATGAAAAAACTCGTTCCGTCTTATGACGAAGAACATCAATATCGTCACCCCGGACCTATACATAGTCAATTCGGGCGTTACGTTAACGAACCGGGAGATTTTACCAGTCTTAACACCGACGGACATTTGCGTTCGGTATTTTTCGGAAGAAGCGAAACGATGACGATAAAGGACGGAGTGCTTGACGGAGGCGAATTCGCTCATATTTATTTTGTTGACTGGGATTGCGTAAGGGCTCGCCGCAGACAACTTAACGTAACCGTTATGGGAACGAACGAGTCGGTCGGCGACAGAAAGTGGAACGGAGGTCAAGTCGTAAACACGCTGCGTAAGTTCACAGACGAAGAAAAAGCGTACGACCCTCACTACGACTTACAGCAAAAAAGATAATTGAAAAAAGGAGCGGTTATGAAAAAATTAAAGATAGGCGTTCTTGGAGCGTACCGCGGATTAACTATGATCGGGTTCTGCGCACAGTGTAAAGAAGCCGAACTCGTGGCGGTTTGCGACAAGTACGAGCCCGCTCTCGAAAAATGTAAAAAGAAAATTCGTGAAACGGGTTCAGATTGTAATCCGACTATGTATACCGATTTCGACGAATTTTTAAAGCACGATATGGACGCGGTGGTACTCGCTAATTACGCGACCGAACACGCGCCGTTTGCGATCAGATGTTTAAACGCCGGTAAGCACGTTTTAAGCGAAGTGTTGCCCGCACAGACTCTTAAAGAAGCGGTCGAACTCGTCGAGGCGGTCGAAAAAAGCGGTAAAGTTTACGCGTATGCGGAAAATTACTGCTATATGCCCGCTCCGACGGAAATGCGCAGATTGTATAAATCTGGCAAACTCGGAGAATTTCAATACGGAGAAGGCGAATACGTTCACGATTGTCACGATATATGGTCGCAGATAACTTACGGCGAAGAGAATCATTGGAGAAATAACGCGTACGCTACGTTTTATTGCACGCACAGTTTAGGTCCGATTATTCACGTTTGCGGTTTGCGTCCGGTCAAGGTGGTAGGTTTCGAGTTGCCTATTCCGAAACGTATGTCCGATCTCGGCTGCAAAGGCGGTTTAGGTTCGGGCGGTATCGAAATGGTAACGCTTGAAAACGGAGCGGTGATAAAGAGTTTTCACGGTTGCGGTCTGATACGGGAGCCGAGCTCCGTTTGGTATTCGATGTATGCGAAAAACGGCAGTATAGAGTCGGATCGCTGGGGAAAAACGATGGAGCGCGTCAACCTCTATATGGAGGGCGACGTGGAAGAAACGTCTTACGCGCCCAAGCCCGCAAACGATACGACGCTTGCCAAAAAACTTAATACGCACGGCGGCGGCGATTTTTATACTATGTATTACTTTATTCAGAAAATATTCGGAAGGAAAGAGGGCAAAAACAGTATAGATATTTACGAAGCTCTCGATATGTTCCTGCCGGGGCTTATGGCTTATAAGTCGATAACGAACGGAAACGCGTGTATGGACGTGCCAAACTTCCGGGATAAAAGCGAACGCGAAAAATGGAGAAACGACACTTTCTGTACGGATAAAAAAGTTGCGGGAGAAATGTACGTCGAGCCGTATTCAAAAGGCAGACCGGATATTCCCGCGGACGCTTACGAAAAGGTAAAGAAAGCGTACGAAAAACTGCTTAAAGAAGAGCTTTGATTTAATAAATGAGGAGATCGTATTATGCTTGATAAGAGCGTGCCGTTATGTTTTATTATTATGTGCAAAACGGATACGGAAAACTACCCTCGCTACGAATTGCCCGAAGGATACTCGTTTTCGACTTATAAAGACGGAGACGAATTTGAATGGGCGCAGCTTGAAGTGTCGGTGGGACAGTACGATTGCATAGAAAAAGGACTGGAATGTTTTCGGCGAGAATTCGTTGAAGGGCATAATTTTCCTTTGGAAGAAAGAATGTTGTTCGTGCGCGATAAAGACGGGAAAGTCGTTGCGACAGGGACTCTTTGGAACGGGATTTATCTCGGAGAGGAAAGACAAAGATTGCACTGGATAGCGACGGACGAGTCGTGTAAGGGAAAGGGAATTGCAAAAGCGATCGTAACGAAGTTGCTCGACGTATACAACAATCTCGGTTACAAAGGTTTTATTTACCTTATTACGGAAAGTTGGTGTTACAGTGCGGTGAATATCTACCGCAAATTCGGATTCAAAGAATACGTCGGGAAAAATCCCGTCTCCGAGTTTAATATGAGCGACGAGGAATTCCGAAAACAAAACGAACTCGGCATCAGACTGATTTCCGAAAAAATCGACGGATACCGCAAAGACTTGAAAAAATAGCAATCAAAGAGGTGAACTTATGGGAAACGCTCGGGTTCTCGACGGAAAAACCGCAGAAAAGGATAAGAAAAAGAGAAGACTTAAAAGAACCCTTTTTATCGCTTCGATTCTTGCGATTCCGATTATTCATTGGCTGGTATTCTGGTTATACGTCAATTTTAATTCGATTTTGCTCGCGTTTAAGTTGCCGAACGGAAATTGGTCGATTGAAACTATCAGACAAGTGATAAACGAACTTGCAGAGCCGAGTTCCGATTTGGGGATAGCTCTTAAAAATACGCTGTCGTACTTTATAAAAGACGTGATAATGCTGTTCTGGCAGTTAATAATAGCCTATTTGTTTTACAAAAAAATAGCGGGGTATAAGTTTTTCAGAATAGTATTTTATCTTCCGGCGATTATCAGTTCCGTCACTATGGTAACTATGTTTCGAGCTATAATAGGTTCGGAAGGCGTGATTGCAGGTCTGTTTGAACAGGCCGATATGGTGTTCCCGAAGTTGCTTCGCGATTCGCGGTATGCAACGAGAACGATAATGTTTTTTACGATATGGATAGGCTGGGGCGGAGAAATGCTCGTTCTGGGCGGAGCATTCGAGCGTATACCCGCAGAAGTGCTGGAAGCGGCGAAGCTCGACGGCGTAAGCCCCGTCGGGGAGTTGGCGAAACTTATCGTTCCTATGATATGGCCGACTATTTCCACGTTGCTTATTCTTTATGCCACGGGACTTTTCAATGCGTCCGGACCGATATTTCTTTTCGGAACGAAAGGATCGTACGAAACGTGGACGCTCAGTTACTGGATTTTCCACAAAGTTTTATACGGCGGTTCGGGGCAATACAACGCGGTATCGGCGATGGGCGTTCTCTTTACCTGCATAGGCGTGCCGATTGTATTGTTTGTCAGTTGGTTGTTCGATAAGGTTATTCCCGCGGTGGAGTATTGAGGTTTGAAAATGAACGTCATCAATTCGATTAAAACAAAAATTAAGGGCAATGGAAATAAATTGACGAAAGGCGAGAAGGTTGCGCACGCGGTGTTCTTCGTAATTTTCCTGATAGAAGCGTTAAGTCTGTTGTCGATTTTCGTGTGGATGGGAATCAATTCGCTCAAAGAATGGAGCGAATACGAAATCGATTCGACCTTTACTTTTCCTAAAAAAGCGATGTGGAGCAACTACGTTCAGGCATTCAGAGATTTAAATGATGCCGATACGAGTTTCTTCGGTCTGATATTCAATTCGGTATGGTATACCGTTGCATATTCCGTCCTCGGCGCGCTTGTGCCTGCATTTACCGGATATATATTGTCAAAATACGATTTTAAATTACGTTCGCTGATTTTTACTACGGCGATAACAAGCATGATGGTACCCATAGTCGGTAATACCGCCAGCAATTTAAAGCTTATCGGAGAGCTGCAACTTTATAATTCGCCTCTTTATGTTTTTATAACCGGACTCGGAGGGTTTGGCGGAACGTTTCTCGTGTATTACGGTTTTTTCAAAAACGTATCTTGGAGCTACGCCGAAGCGGTGCAGATAGACGGCGGAGGAGATTATACCATTCTGTTCAAAATAATGCTTCCTCAGGCTACGCCGATTATTTTAACCTATATAATAACGGGTGCGATTGCGGGTTGGAACGATTATGAAACGATGATACTTTACACGCCTAAACTTCCGACTCTCGCTTCGGGATTGTATAGTTTTCAGGCGAACAATATGAGGAGTCTTAACTATCCCGTATACATAGCGGGGTTGCTTATATCAATGGTGCCTTCGGTGGCTCTTTTCGCGGCGTTCGCAAATAAAATAATGACGAGTATTTCGTTAGGCGGATTAAAAGGTTAACCGTCGCGGCAAATAAGATCAACGGAAACAAACTGTATGTAAATAAGGAGAAAACGTATGAACAAAAAAATAAAAAAAGCTCTGGCGGTGATTATAGCCTCTCTTTCGGCAGGCGTGTGCGCGATGACTTCGGGTTGCGGAAACAATACCCGTAACGACGAGCAGTATCTTGAAATATTCGTTGCCGATTTCGGCTACGGTACCAAATGGATGAGCGATATGATAACTCTTTTTAAGGAGCAGGAGTACGTCAAACAAAAATATCCGAATCTTGACGTATCTTTAAGCAAAAACAGTCTTGAAACGTTTACGGAAGACACTATAATTTCGCGCAATACGACGATTGATTTGTTTTTCTCTACGAACTCGTGCTTTGCGTCTATCGACCAGAAGGAAAACAACAAAAGCGCGTACGAGGATATCTCCGACGTATACGCTGCACAGGTCCCCGGAGAAAGCGTAACCGTCGGAGAAAAAATGAATCCGAATTTTAAGGCTAACAGCGTTTTTCGCGATAAAGACGGCAACGAAAAAACGTACACGATGCCGTGGGTTGCGGGCACGATGGGGCTTATTTACAATAAATCGTTAATGGAAAAATATTACGGTGCGGATTTTAACCTTCCGTTGACCACCGATCAGTTTTCCGCTCTTGCCGACGATATAAGAAAGACGAAGAACAACGTTCCGTTTATGTTCTCCGCGGAAGCGGGTTACTGGGATAGCTCTATGTTCCTCGTCTGGTGGGCGCAGTACGAAGGTCTTACGGGTTACACGAATTTTTGGGAAGGAAAAGATGCTTTCGGCGATTTCTCCTGCGAAATTTTCAATCAGAAAGGTCGTGTGAAATCAATGGAAGTAATAGAAGATCTTATCGGTTATAAAATCGAAAACGGTACGGAAGTAACGAACAGTCATTCGCTTGCCACGGAGCTTACCTATCGTCAGGCGCAGACGAGGTTTAAAAACGGCACCGGCGTATTTATGCCTAACGGCGACTGGTTTCAGAACGAAGAAAACGTTTCGGATTCGGGCGATTGCGTTATTACGTTTATGAAAACGCCCGTAATCAGTTCGATAGTAGAAAAACTTCAATACAGAAAGGACGGTGCGTTTATGACGGACGAACTCCTTGCCGACGTCGTTAAAGCCGTAGACGAGGGGAAAACGGAGTTCGAGGGCGTGACGGCTTCGGATTTTGCGCGCATCAAAGACGCAAGAAGTATGGCGTATCCTCTCGGAGGGCACGGGGCGTATATTCCCGAATATTCCGTCGCGAAAGGACTTGCGAAAGACTTTCTGATTTTTATGGCGACGGACAAGGCTTGCGAAAGTTTTATGCGTTCTACGGGCGGTTCGAGCCTTCCGTTCGAATACGACGTTGAAACGAAAAATCCCGAACTTTACGCGTCGCTTTCGCAAATGCATAAAGACCGCATAGAAATCGACAAAACGGCGACGTATTTCCCCAACGGACTCAATTATAAATTGTTCTATTACGGCGGCGTGCGTTATATAAACCGCACGACGGACGTTCTCGAAATTTGCTTCTGCGCGACTAACCCGAAAGACAGAAAAACGCCTGCGCAGATTTTCGACGCAGATTACGAATACTATTCTAAAAACGACGAACAAAACTGGAAAAGCGTTCTGACTAATATGGGATACTGAAATCGGAGAAGAAAATGAGTAAGATAAAAAAGGGAATCAGACAAGCGTTCGTTTTGATTTTTGCCGCGATGCTCGCTTTTGTTCCTTGCGGGTGCGATAAAGGTCGGACGGAAGAAAAATTTTCCGTCTGGACCGCGTACGGGACGGAAAAAATATTGCAGAGCTTTGATTATTCGTCGAGAACGGAAGAAAAAACGTTGACGATAAACGCATTTCAGAACGAATACGAAAGCGCGCAGATTATCATCTCTGCGGAAACCGACGTTAAATCTTACGTCGTTGAGAAAAGCGATTTGAAACATACGGACGGAAAAAGCGTTATTTCATCCGACTGCTTTACTTTATACAATCAGAAATATATAAACGTTATCAAAATCTATAATAAAAACGGCAATTGGCAACTCGGAATGTATCCCGACGCTTTGCTTCCCTTCGACGTTGCGGTACAATACGGCGAAAACGTTGTTAAAGCGGGCGAAAATCAGGGAATCTGGGTCCAGCTGAAAGTGCCGAAAGGTCAGAAATCGGGAAGCTACAACGGAAGTTTTACGTTAAGAACAGGCGGCAAAACCGTCGGAATTCCCGTAAATGTCACCGTTTACGATTTTGAGATTTGCGACGAAAGTCACAGCAAAGGTTCATATGCGGTGTACAGAGAACATCTGGGCTGGGGAGAACAGAACAGCACGGTGGAAATGGTTGAAAAATACGTCGACTATCTGCTCGATTACAGGGCGCAGCCTCAGCATCTCCCCGGCAACGAGCTTGAAAACGTTTATGACCTCGAAGCTTTTCTCGAACAGGCGGAAAAATACAGTAAAGACGTCCGCTGTTCGTCTTATACGATTCCTTATAACGCGGGAGTGTCAACGGTTGACGGCGTAGATTTCGCGTCGATGAATTTCGACGATTTTGAAACTATACTTATTGCAATGATGAAACGTTCCGTCGAAAGACAGGTCGATCTGTTTGAAAAAGCGGGAACATATTTCATATATTTTGACGAGGCGGTAATCAACGGGCTCGTGTATCAGGCTAATTATACCTTTGAAAAGGTAAACCGTATCCAGGACGAGCTTTACGAAAAATTCAAGAAAGCGTTCGACGAAAACTCTTCCGAGTACGTTTGTAAAGCGGAAAACGTTTCAGAAGAAGAACAGAAGGCGTTCAAAGAAAAAGTTTTGGAAAGCTTCCGTAAAGTGAAACATAAATTCGTGGACGAATACACCGACGAGCTGACTCAGCCCGCGCAGTACGTGCCGCTCATAAGTCAGTACGACACGCCGTCGTCGAGAGCGCAGTACGAAAGCGCGGACAAAAGATTTTACGGCGACGACGGAGAACTGTGGACTTATACTTGTTTGCAGCCGAATTCTCCTTATCCGACTTTTCATACGGACGACTATCTTCTTACTTCGAGGCTGCTCGGCTGGATGATGTATAACTACAATATAGTCGGTTCACTGTATTGGAATACGGCGTTGTATGCGAGAAGGGATCTGACGGTAGATGAATTCGAAGATTTGCCTATTTGGGAATACTATTCGGGAGCGGCAAACCGCTATCCGAGCGCGAACGGCGACGGATATTTGCTTTATCCCGGACGTCCTTTCGGAATAGACGGTCCGGTCGGAACTATTCGTCTTCAAAGTTTTCGCGACGGAATGGAAGATTACGAGCTTCTTTACGCGCTTGAAAAAGCGTACGGAGAAAACGGAATAGACGTAACCGAAGAGAAATTCGACAACGTGGTTCAACTTCTTTACGGCGAATTGTACGCGGGTACGCAGGTAAACACGGAAGGGGATATGAACGCAAGATTTTCTTCGGTCAGAAAAAGCCTTTCCCAGCTTCTTACGATTGAGAAAAACGCATCGGTTGTGATAGAAAACGTTGAAAAAACAGACGGAAAATACGTTTTCGAGATAAGCACGGATGCCGACTGCAAACTTAAAGAGAGCGGCATTGACCTTTCGCCGAGCGGCTCGTACGGTAACAGGAATATTTATCGCGTGGAAAAAACGCTCGATAACGAATCGAATTATTTAAATTTGAGTGCGAGCGTAGACGGAAAGCAAGAAAGCTTATCGCTTTATCTCGGAGGTAAAATAGTTTCGTTCGGGGCGGAAACCCTTGCAAAGGCGACGACTCTCGACGGTAAAACCTCGGCAATATCGGTTGAAACGACGGGATTCGGAGCAGACTATGCGGTGTTGAAAGCGGAAATGTCCGACCTTGGCGCGGACAGCGTTCATAACCTCTCTATCGATACCGTTGCCCTAAACGCGGGAGAAATGACCAAAATCACCGTGAAAATTTATAACGGCGGTGAAGATACGGAAGTAAGGTTCTTTGCGGATATGAAAAACGGAGCAAGCATCAGTTTGACTTCCGTGCTGAAAAACGGCTGGAATGAAATCGAACTTATCGTGGACGGCAAATACGCGGAAATGGTAAAAGCGCTGAGATTCAGATTCGACGGCCGTGCGCGTGCGGTGGCGATTGGCGAGGTAACGATTCAAAAATAACGACGGGGGTTGATAAATGAAAAAACGTTTAAAAACTATATTTTCGATATTGACGACGTTATGCGTCGCATGCTCCGTTGCGTCGTTCTCGGCTTGCGGCGAAAGCAAACGGGAAAGTTCCGTTTATCGCGACGTACTTATAAACGACTACGAAACGCCTTGGGAATATTCGTCTATGCTTATGGGCAACTATCTCGGAGTCATTACCGAAAATAACGACGGGAGATATGTAACCAAAGGAGAAAAGAGCGCGAAGGTTGAGGTCGGAAATTCTAAAATATTTTCGGGAAGACCGTATGTGTATCAGACTTTCAGCCACAGATTCGGGGATTATACTTCTTTCTCCGTTGTAAAAATGCTCGGCGTAGACGTTTATAACGCCTGCGCGGAAACGAAAAACTTATATGTTTCGCTGGATTACGCTTCGGGAGAAAACGCGGTAACGAAGTATACCTTACCGTCTGAAAAGTGGACGACGGTGTATTATACCAACTATCGCGAATATATGACCTCGGATAAGTGCAACGGAGCGTACGTTTATTTTGACGCAACGGAAGACGGAGTAAACACGTTTTATCTCGACAACTTCCGTCTTTACCGGACGGATTCGACGTATGAAAAAATCAATCCGAAATTAGAAGAAAACGAAATCTGTTCTTTCGACAGATACGAACAGATCGGGCTTTTGACCACGGTAACGGACGGCGGAAGCGTTGATACCGAAATGACTTCGGAGAACACTTCTACGGGGAAAGGCAACGCGTTGAAAATTTATGCCGGACACGGCGTGGCTGTCTATCCGCAGTCGTATAATTATCCCGGAATCGGGCTTTCGGAGAGAATTCTTTCGCTCGTGCCGTTTAAAAATTACGATTCCGACGATTATCTGTGCTTTGATTTTTACAGCGCGAACGCAATGAAGATAACCGACCTGTTCCTTGTTCTTACAAACGATCTCGGAGTTAGATATTTCGATTATATGTTCGGCGAGCAGGTAATTCCCGAAAAGTGGACGACTATCCGTATTCCCGTAAGCGAAATAAACGGAAGACTTCCCATAGAAGAAGGATTCGCTTCTACGGCAAAAATAGAGGTTTTGTGGGGAGAGTTC
Organism: uncultured Clostridia bacterium; assembly: GCA_934271275.1. GTDB lineage: Bacteria > Bacillota > Clostridia > Christensenellales > Borkfalkiaceae > UBA1259. The sequence goes on from CAKQRD010000018.1 coordinate 24,919, forward strand.
GTCGGCGAAGACAGAGTTTTCTACCTCGACAATTTCAGAATGGAAACGGGGGAAAATAAATGAGACAGATAAGGAAAATTACGATAAAAACGCTTTTCTTTGCGGTTTTCGTGTTGTTTACCGCGTCGCTGACGCTGCTTGCCGGCGCGTGCGGCAACAAGAAGGTAAATATACACGGATTCGAAGTCAGCGAGAAGGAGTCTATAAAACAAGGCGGAGTTTTTTCAATCGTAGAACCGATAGTTAAAGACGACGACGGAAATTTATACGAAGTAACGTCGCTCGTATATAACTGCTTAAAGGAAAAAACGGAAGTCATCGGTGGGAAATTCTCGGCGAACGACGAAAACGGTTATACTATTAAGTATTCGGTTACGGTAAACGGCGAGAAAATAGTAAAGTATACCGCCGTCGAAGTAATAAAATCGAAAGGTCCGGTTTTCTCGCTCGGCGAGTTTGAAACGAGATGCGAAAGCGGCGAAACGCTTGCTCTCCCCGACGTTTATTCCGAAACGACGGGAGCGGAATTCACTTATGAAATATGCCGTTACGATCAGACTGCGGAAATAATCGAAGAAGGAAAATACGAGTCGGGAAAACGCTTTCTGCTTGCCGATGGCGGAGTGTATTCCGTAACGATTATCGGTAAATTAAACGGCGAGGAAAAGTCTGTTTCATATCTCGTGAGGGCGATAGACGCAAAAGAAAAAGGTCTTGTACAAAAGGCTTCCGAGTCTGATTTTCAAAAAGTAAATCCCGAACAAGAGGGAATAGGCGCATATTCTTCCTTTGTCGGAGAAGTGGCAAAAGCCGTTTCTACGGATTGGTACGTTCCGTACTATTTCAAACCCGCGATGGACAAAGAGTATTACGCAAAAATGGCGAGCGAAGGTTTTGACGCGGTGACTTTATGGTTATACCTTGACAGCAACAACGCGCACAAGGTGTATAAACAGTATACCAACGGCGGATATTCTACGGAAGACGATTTAAACGACGAGGAATTTCCCGCAATCAATCTTCAACCGAAAAGATGGACGGCGTTCCATATAAACCTCGAAGATACGCGAAAAGATTTCAGGAAGTCTTTCCTGACCGCGTTTGAACGGATTTATTCGCAGGAATTCCCGTTGTTCTGGCTTGACAATTACGGTTCGACCTGCGAATCGACGATAACGCTTTACATCGGCGATATTTATGTAACCAAGACGAGAACCCCCGTGTTGCCCGAATACGGAACGGTGGAAATAGGAAGCGTAAAAGATTTGCCGACGGACGAGTTAAATGCCGAATATTTCCTTTCGGACGACGACGGGGTAACGAGAGAAGAAGGGGCGATTGACTTTTCGACCTCGGGCAAATACGTTTTGACCGCGCGCTATACTACCGGTTGTTACTTCGGAGAAAAAAGCGTAGTCGTAAACGTTGAGCCGACACATAGTTTTGTGTTTGAAAAAACGGTATGGAACAGAGATAAATCGCAGAAGATTTCGCCCGCCGAGCTTATTCCGAAGCTTACGGACAAAAGCGGCGCGCCTGCCGCGGTGAATAGTTTTGAATATTCGGTGTACCGCGACGACCTGAAAGTATCGGACGAGAACGGCGCGTTCACGGCCGACGAAAGCGGGATTTACAAAATCAAAACTTACGTTTCGTACGAGAAAAACGGTAAAACGCTCACGGACAGATTTGTCGGTTACCTCGACGCGTTCGACGGTGACACAAAGTATTTGTTCTTTTCTCCGAAAGCGGAACGGACGGCAGGATCCAAGAGATATAACTGGGACAGAAACGTTTCCGTTTCGGACGAAACGACGGAGATAGGAGGCAGAACCGGTAACTTTGTAAAGTTGTCGTCAAAAGGCGAGGACATAAGAGCAGTCGTAAAACCTCTTTATACGAAATCGTACTATCAAGCGCTTGTCGCCGAAAATCCGGAACTGAAAATCGTTCTTCCGTACTATGTGAAAACGGCGGAGTCGTATACTCACGCGCAGGCGTTCGCTCTTAACGAAACGAGTCTTGCGAAAGAGACCGCAAACGTCTGGAAATACCGCGAAATCGGATTAAAAGAATATTTAGATTCTTACTTCGATACCTGCTACGAGTTGTACGAGAGCGCTCCCAAAAGGAATGGCGGGACGATCGGTTTTATCGACGTATTTACTGAAGCTAAAAACACCGAATTATATTTGCCGGAAATTCGTTTGTACGAAACGGCAACGGGAGAAGTTGCTGCGGATAACGTGACGATAAACCGAACGATAGCGGTTAAAGACGCGTTTGCCGTGACTATTGGCGGCGAGAAAGCGGATATTCTTTCTTTAACGATTGAATACGAAGGTAAAACGTACGCGGTCGGAAATACGATGACGCTTGCATTCGGCGGAGATTATACTTTCATCATTAGCGCTTGCGCCAAAAATAAATTTTCCGAAATACGGTATTCAGGTCATTACGAGGACGGATTGGAGCTTAAAAAAGGGCAAGCGATATACGCAACCCGAGAAGGCGTGAAGGTTTCCGATATTCCGGATTTAGGCGGCGGATATTCGGTAGAATACTTGCTTATAGACGATACGGGCAAGGAAGTGGAAAACGCGATTGAAGTAAGCGGCAATACCGTGCGTGTAGAAAAGTTCAACGGATTCGGAACTTATACGTTCAGGGCATACGCGGCGCTCGATTCGGCGACGGTAGGACGCAAACTTTTTTACGAAGCGGAAATCGATTATTGCGAAAGCATGTACGTTTATAACTCTCTGAACGGTCAGTCGGGAAGAAAAGACGTGGTTTTATGGGATTATTACTGGGGCGGTCATACGGGCAGCAAAATTCACGTCGGAGTTCACGAGGTCGGAGGGAAATCGGTCGATTCGATTCGCGCGACTACGAACTATCAATTATTCAACGTTCAGTTCAAGCCTCAATACGGCAAAGAATATTACAAGAGAATTGCGGATGAAGGCGCTACCTTCACTTTCGGGTTTTATATAACGGGAGTTTCGGACGGAAGTCCCATAGCGAAGTTGCCCGTTCAGTTGTTCGGCTCATCGGTGCAGACGAACACGTCGTTCGACACCTGGCATACGGCGGTAATTCCCGCGTCGGATATCGTTGAATATTACGATTACCTTATCGGCTCGCCGAGTAAAACGTCTGACGTGGCGAAATGCTCCCTGATAGGCGTTCAGAACGATATTTTCGCCGATATCACCATTTATCTGACGATGCCCGAGTTTATATTCGAGCCGGAAACGGCTTCCGCCGAATTAGAGAACGAAAAAGATCTTACGGTTAACACGGAAATAGATTTGAGCAAACTTTCGGTGAGGGTAAACGGCATAGCGTTGCAGCCTGCGTCATACTCCTTGCAGATAGAAGAAAATGCAGCTATTGAGTATAGCAACGGGATACTCGTGGCGACGGCCGAAACGACGGTGAAAATAAAAATTAAAGTCGATTACGTTACCGAAAACGGAAAAATTTACAGAACGGTAATAAATAAGTCGCTCAGAATCGCAGGGAACGAGGAAATCTACGACGGTATCGCGCCCGATCCGTACGACAGCGTGTAAGGGCGCAAAAGTGTAAAAAAATTTTCGCGGCGACGAGCGTAAGATAAAACGCGTTCGTTGCACGCGATAGAATAAATTATCGGGAGGATAAGATGAAGAAAAAGTATTTACGATTGCAGTTTGAGCTTATCGAATTCACGACGAAGGAAATATTGTCGGAATCCGGTTTTAAAGACGGAACGGGAACAGACCCGTATGGCGATAGATGGTTCGCTGATTCGGGGAAATAAGGAGGAGCTAAAATGAAAAAATCAATCAAAAAAATTGCAGTAATGATTTTGGCGGCATGCTTGATGTTTTGCGCGTCGCTGGCGTTGGTAACGAGCGCGAATAGCGTTAAAGCGGACGATTCCCTTAATTCTTTCAGAATGGCAGAGGGCGCGTTCCTCCGTATGGCCAAAGAAACTCACGGTTTGAGATTTTTAGCGCAAATGGATAAAACGCTTGCGGACGAAGTGGCTGCGGATAAAACAAAATCTTTCGGAATGATTATCGTTCCTATGGATATATTGAACAAATATTCTATAACGGACAATTACATAGAGCAGTTGAACGTCAACGGTCTGACCGACGACAAGTTGTGTTTAATCAACGATTTAACCGCGTATAATCATACTCAATACGGCTGGTGTGTAAGCGGTGCGATTATAGGGATTCGTTACGGGAATATTGACCGCGATTTTGTAGGAATAGGTTACGTTAAAACGGTCAATTCGGCAGGTTCTGTCGTTTCTTATGAATACGCGCAGGCAAATCTGAACGATATAGCAAGAAATTCCGCGGAAGTTGCTTCTTACGCTTATACCGATTTAAATGCAGAGTACACGGCGGAGCAAAAAGAAATAATGAACGCCTATATCGGAAAAGCGACTATGCGCGCTCTGAACAAGACGGAAGAAGAGTACGATTCCGCTCTTGCCGCTGGAACGATACCCGAGGTCGGCGCGACAACGTCGCAGGCAACGGTCAATTCGTCGGTAGGAAAGACGATTAAAAACGATATAGTTTATACTGCGGACGGTCAGACTATCGACATCGATTTCCCCGCGTCGTACGATACTTCCGATCCTTCGGTCGCAACCGTCGATAAGTTCGGAAACGTTACCGTGAAAAAGGTCGGGGAAGCGACGATAACCGTTAATACCGTTGCCGAAAAACTCAATTATAAAGTAGTTGCCGAAACTACGCTTCTTGATAAAAACGAGAGTGTGATTTATAGTCTTGCGAAGTACTCGTCCGTATCGATGCTAAGTAAGCGTACGGGACTTGCGGTCGATATTCCAGAAAGCAAGGTCCTTGACCTTACCGCTTATCCGGAAGGCGTTTATATCGTTACGTTTACGGACGAAAACGGGCAGACTTTTACCGACGAGATAGATATTTACGATTCCGCGAAAGCGTTTGAATGGGAAAGCGGAACGTGGGCGGACAGCGAGTACGCGTATAAAGTGAAGTATACGAAGTCTGACGATTCGGGATTAACGGAAGCGGAGTTTACTAATACCGACGGAAAGGTTTCCGTAACGACGTTGTCTACTTCCGATGACGTTTACTATTATTTCTACGTTACGCCTCGTCACAGCAAAACGTACTATAAGCTGTTTGCCGATACTTCCGAAAATTTGATTTTTAACTTCGGATACGCCGCAAACGGAGATATTTCAAACGGTATGAACGTTTATGTGTATTCGGATTATGACGGCGGAAAAACCAACGGCAAAAAATATAACGGCCCCGGTACGGGTACGCTCACGTCGTTCGGACTTAAAGATTCCGGACAACTCTGGGAGTCTTCTTATACTTATAACAATTACGGCTTGACGTATGGACGGTGGATGGAAAATTTCGATAAGTGGGCAAACGGCGAGTATCCCGTATTCAAGTTTGAATTGAACAAGAGAATGAGTGCGGGTTCGTCAATTTACGTTCTTCCCGCAACGGTAACTCAGTTGCAGGTAGACGAAACTAACGTTACGCTTTTAAATAAAACCGAAAACGGAACGTACGACCTCTCGTCTTATTCTTCCGCGAGCGTTATAAGTAAACTGTCCGGCAAGAAAGTCGCTTTACCCGAAAGTAAAATACTCGATCTGACGAAAATCCCCGAAGGCGTTTATTATATATACGCAACGGCTGCAAACGGGCAGAAGGAGGTAAGCGTTATCGACGTTTATACCGCCGGAGTATTTGAATGGGAAAACGGAACTTGGGCGGACAGCAGGTATGCTTATAAAGTGACGTATACGAAGTCCGACGGTTCGGGAGTAACGGAGGCGGAATTTACGAATACCTCCGACGGAAAAGTTTCGATAAAGACGATCTCCGACGGAAGCGATTATTTCTATAATTTCTACGTTAAACCCCGCCACAGCAAAGCTTATTATCAGTTGTTTGCGGCAACTACGAACAATCTCGTTTACGGATTCGGGGTAAAGGGCAACGAAAACAACGGAACTAACGCGTATTTTTATTCCGATTACGAAAAGGGCAAATACGCTAACGCCTCCGAAAGCTTTGCATTAAAGAATTCGGGACAATTATGGGATCCCGATACGGAATGGACGAATTTCGGCGTAACGTACGCTTCGTGGCTCGCTAATTTAGACAAGTGGGCGAGCGGAGAATATATCTACTTGCGGTTCGAGCTTGGCGGCGGCAGAATCAATGCGAATGCGAGCATATTCATTCTCCCGGCGACTATAACCTCTAACGCATAACGGGCAAACGAATTTAAGGAGTTTTCAGGGGAGAGAAATTTTTGTCCCTCTCCCCCGAAACAAAAAAGAGTGAAATGAAAAACATTTTCAAACGATATACGACTATATTTCTGGCGGCGTTGCTGCTGGTTTGTTCGCTCGTTTCGTGTAAGAAGTCAAATTCTTACTCGGTAACCGTTGTGTCGGGCGAGCACGGAGAGGTTATCGCAGATAAAACTACGGTCGATGACGGAGATAACGTTACTTTCAGAATTACGCCTGACGAAAATTACGTTTTAAAAACATTTGAAGTAAACGGCAAAGCGGGTAATACCCCCGAAAGCGGGGTGTATACTCTTTGCGACGTTAAGGAAAACGTCATCGTTCGTGCCGAGTTCGCCAAAACGAGCGTAACCGTAAATTTCGATACGGACGGGAAGGGACAAATCGCTCCGATAACCGTCGTTTACGGAGGAAAGTTCGGGGCGTTGCCTGTGCCGTCTTCCGATTTGACGTTTAAGGGCTGGTACGTTTCAAAGGATGAAAATGCCGAAAAAATCGTTTCGACGTCCCGTGTGAATATCCTCGGCGAAATTACGCTTTATGCAAGGTATTACGAAAAGTCGCAGACGGACGGCGGAAATTATAATCCGTATTCGATTACGGCAACGTATTACGACCAACTCGCCACGAAACTCGGAGTAAGTTTCCACACGGAGGACGAAACGCTTGCGCCCGAAATACGCGTGGCGAAAACGCCCGATATGAGCAATGCGGTTACGGTCGACTGCGAAACGGTCGAATGGCAGCAGCATTTTGTCAGTCACGGGGTAATCGACAACCTTGATTACGATACGCAGTACTATTACCGTATGGGCGACGCCTTTGCAGACGTCTGGAGTCAGGTGTTCTCTTATAAAACGCGCAAAAACGTTGCGGAAACGTCTTTCCTGATGATTGCGGATACACAGCAAACGCTTTTGAACAAGAACACGCCGCAGACGGACGCAAACGGCGATACGATAGTAGTAAACGGACAAACTCAATACGGTATTCCGGAAACGGATACTGCAAGGGTTCTTGCTGATGCAACGAATCGTTTCGATTACGATTACGTTTTACACGTCGGAGACCTTATAAATTACTCGGAGAATATGGATTACTGGCGGGAAATGCTTGGCGACATGCAGAAGTATATCACTTCTAAACCTATCGTTTTCACTACCGGAAACCACGAGGACCTCGATTATTATGCCGGCGGCATTCCCGACGTTCTGGTTAAAATGTTCAATTTGTCTTATCCGAAACAGAGCAACGTCGGCAGAGGTCTGTTCTATTCTCTCGATATAGGCTGTATGCACCTCGTAGTGTTAAGCACCAACGACACTATGATTTATGACGCGAAAGGTCAGTTTGAAAAATTGAATAAGCTGTCCGACGAACAGATAGAATGGCTTAAAAACGATTTGCGTCAGGCAAACGCCGACCCTGAAAAGAAATGGACGGTCGTGTCTATGCACGAGGGAATAATAGTGCCTACTTACGCTTCGCTTTCGTCGCTTAATAATCATCAACTATGGCTTCGACCGCAGTTGATGCCGATTTTCGACGAGTATGACGTAGACGTCGTGTTCAACGGACACAATCATTATTTAGACAGTACGTTCCCGCTCGTATACGATCCTACGGTCAGAGAAGACCTCGACGGAGACGGTATTGCGGATTTGGTTAGAATCGTCACGAGCGAGTATACGAACGAAATCGAAACCAACGAATTCGGCAGGGCGGAAAAGATAGACGTATTCAAAAATTATCGTTCGGGAAAAGACGGGACGATTTTTCACCAGATAGGGACGACCGGCAGACAATTCAGCAATACGTTTTCCGCGTCAAAATTGCAGGAAAATCTTGCAAACAAACACTATTATCGCAATTTGCTCAGCGGCGGTTCGGGTATGGCGATAGAGGGGGATTCAAGAACGTACTCGATGTACGCGTATGTGCAGGTTACGGAAAACTCGTTTACGATACGCACTTACGGCGTAAATTACAACACGGTTTACGATTACCGAAGCGCGGAAGGCGAGCATAGCCCTCTTCTCGATGCGATAAGGCTTTATAAATAGAAATTTTAAAATAAAAACGGAACGGTTATGTCGAAATATAAAATAAGTTTCTGGAATTACGAAAGAACGGGCGTTTGGGACGAAGCGAGGGCTGTGCGCGACTGGAAAGAGGCGGGTATTAACCTAGCGATGACGTTTGAGTTGTCCGAAACGGAAGACAAATCGCGAATGATTAAGCTGCTTGACGAGTGCGAAAAGGCAAATATCAAGGCGATCGTCTGTGACGAGAGGACTACTTATTACGCCCTGAACGAAAAAGGCGAAGAAAAATTCCGCGAGGGTGTGAAATCCGCCGTCGCGGACTTCGGCTCGCATCCGGCGGTTTACGGTTTTCACGTTGGCGACGAACCTGATAAAACCGCTTGGGAAAGAGCAAAAACGGCTTTTAAAATCGTCAGAGATGCTTGTCCTTCGCTCAACCCGTTCATCAATATGAATCCTACTTGGCTTACGCCTGATTTTAAGGACGTTATGGGTACGGATATAGAAGGGTACAAGAAAAATCTTATAGATTTTATCCGCGAAACGGGTAGTAAAATGATTTCTTTCGACGCGTACACGCAGTGCGCGTATACGAAAAAGGAATATAATAAGGGCGAATTCATTCGGAATTTACAATTATTTTCAGAAGTCGCGAAAGAAACGGGAACGGAGTTGTTCGTTTCCGTGCTTTCGGCGGGACATTGGAATTACAGAGTCCCGAGCGAAGACGATATAAGGTGGCAGCTCGGCGTTTGCGTCGCACACGGAGCGACCGGAATATTCTGGTTTTTATTTTATCAGCGGTTTTTGGACGAAAACTATCGCGGTATGCCTATAAATCTATTCGGCGAACGCACGCATATGTACGACGTATTGTCTTACGAAAACCGCGTGTTTATGAAGTATTATTCCGACAAATTGCAAAGGTGTAGTCTTGATAGCGTTTCTTATCACGGCGAGCCGTTCGGAAAACCTTTTAAGGGCGACGACGAGATCATAAGCGTGAAAAACGTGGTTAACGATTGTTCCGTGTGTATTTCGCGATGGATAAAAGACGACGGTAAGCACGCATATACTTTTGTCAATGCGGATATGGAACTGCCTGTAAGAATCGAAGTGCGGTTTGGCGGGGCGTTTATAAAGCAAAGCCGTATGCTATGGCTTGCGCCCGGACAGATAATATATATCGACGAAGAAGATATGGTTCCCGCGGTGTCTTATCCGGGGTAAATTTCTTTGCCGTGAGAATCTCTATAAAACCATAATAAGGAAGATTTTATGAAAAACGGAAACTTAAAATTCGGGCGTTTTGAAGATGGTTTCGGTTGTTATACTCTTACCAAAATTCCGGAAGCAGGACTTTACGAATACATATATAAAAATAACGAAATACTTCTCAAACTCGACCAGTACGGCGTGCAGACGTGTCAGATAGACCCGCCGTCGGGAATCGCGCTCGTAAAACGCGAAAGAAGAGAAATCGGTTCGCCGATAAAAACGTATTTTTCCGTCGGTAAGAAGGTTTTCAATAATTTCGATATTTATAAAGCGAAAAAAATTTCAATAGGGTATACTCCGCAAAAGGCGGTTTATACTCTTAATTTCGTGGAAACGGAAGTCGTTACCCGGCTATTCGTGCCGATAAAAGGGCGTAACGTTATCGTTAAAACCACGGTAAGAAATCTGACCGATAAAATGCAAAGAGTTAAAATAATGCCCGTCGTATATCCGTATGCAAACGAGCTTATGATGGCGCCGTGGGATAAACCCGAATGGTATACGCGTACCGAATTTAAGAACGGGAAAAACCCTGTTTTCAGCACCGAAAGATATAGCGTTCAAGGGAAAAAACAGGACAGGCGTAAATTTTTTATGGTTACGGATTTGCCTGTTTCGTCGTTTGAATTAAGCGACGAAAGATTGATTTATGCGACGGATAACTTTTCCGTGATTCCCGATAAAATCGGCGGTAAAACGCAGGATGAATTATACGCTTTCGGGCAGTGTTTTGCCGGGCTTAACGAAATCGCGATAAATCCGCACGAGGAGTTTTCTTTTACCAACGTTTTTGCCGTTGCGTTATACGGCGAGAATCAGGAAGAAATAACGGATTGCGCAAAGGCTTACCTCTACGGGACGGAACAGGAAAAAGCCGCAGAATTGCTTGATGAAAAGTTTAACGAACTATTCGCCGTAAACACCGTAAAAACGAAAGACGAAGACTTTAATAAATTCGTAAACGGATTTCTTCCGTTAGAGCTCGACTGGGTATGCGCGCTTGATCGCGGTTGGCCGACGGGAATGAGGGGCGTGCGCGACGCTTCCGCCGATTTTGAAGGGTATCTCTGTTATTCCGCAAAAAAATGCCGAGAAGTAATCGAAAGAATTTTTTCGGGACAAAGAAGCGACGGATGGTATCCGCGGCAGATTCCTTTCGGCGGAGACAAATACGATTTGCGTAATTTTATAGACGGCGTATGCTTCTTTACCGAATTTGTGTACGAATATCTCGCCGCAACCGACGATTTAGGCGTGCTTGACGAAGAGTTCGGGTATTACGATGCGCCCGACGTAAAAGAGAGCGGCTTCGAGCATCTGAAAAAAGGCGTCGAATATCTTACCGAAAAGGAAAACGTCGGCGAGCACGGACTGGTTAAGCTTTGGGGCGGCGACTGGCTGGATTGTTTAAGAGGCGCGGGCGAAAAAGGGCGCGGGGAAAGCGTTATGGTGTCCTGCCAACTCGTTTTGTGTCTTAAATACGTTGCCGAAATATGCGAAAAGCGCGGCGAAAACGCAGATAAGTACCGTAAGTATGCAGAAAAACTCGGCAAGACCGTCAATGCTGTTGCTTTTAACGAAAAAGGCTTTTATAACGCCGTGTTCACCGATTGCGGAGAATGGATTTTTTCGGACGCAGATCCCGACGGCGAATGCAGGGTGTACGTTCCGACGAATTCGTTCGCTATAATCGGAGGCATTGCGAAAGGTAAAGAAAAAAGAGTAATTTCAAACGTCGAAACGCTGAAGACGGAAAAGGGCTATAAATTATTTTCCGTTCCTTTCGGAAAAAAGCAAATCGACGGCATAGGTAAAATGGGAACGGGCGATTTCTTGCCGTATTTTATGGAAAACGCGAGCGTATACAATCACGGCTCGCAGCTGTTTTACGCACGCGCGCTCGCAGAGGCGGGAGAGTATAAAAAGTTATACGACGTGCTTAACTTCGCTATGCCTTTCAACGGGAATAAACACGTTGAGAAAGAAGTGTGCACCGCGCCGTATGCCATAACGAATTGCTATCTTCTCGTGCCATCCTTTTACGGAAGGGCAGGCTTTTCGTTCCTTACCGGCAGCGTGGCGATGATAGAGCTGGCGGTGTATAGTTGGGTTTTCGGAGTTCGGTTTATGCTCGACGAAGTGAATATAAAGCCGTGTATACCGAAAGAATATGCGAACGCATTCGTTAAAACAAGATATAAAGATAAGACCGTTGAAATAAAATACGACGGATTCGGGAATAAGGTAAAATCCGCTACTCTTAACGGAAAGCCTTTGAAAACGAACGGCGGAAAAATCTCGATTAAAAAAGAAGAATTATCGGATATGAAAAATTTGGATTTGCATATAGAAATGAATAATCGTTGCAGATAGACGATAAAAACTAACGATACAAACGAACGGTAAAAACAAACGCCCCTCGCAATTTGCGATGGGCGTTTTAAATGTATTTAGAAAAATGATTAATTTTTATACTTATCTTCTATAACGAAGTCTAAGCCGCGGCGATTTGCCTTTTTCCTGCGCTGAAGTATTTCGAGCGTTTCAACATACGCGGTCATTTCTACGATAGTAAAATCGTTGCGAGATGATAAGTTTAATTCTTCTAAATATTGAGTGTATAGTTATATAAGATAAATAATCGTTTCTTCTGCGTTCATAATATCAGTCCATTGTAACGGCTATTTCTTTTAACGTATTTTGTTCGTCTTCTAAACAAGCGTGAAAGCATTCCACTATTTCGTTTCTTAATCTGAAAAGGGTGCTTTGCGCTATGTTACAACTGCTCGCAAGCTTCCAAGCGGGAAGCTTTGATTTTTCAATATAAACGGTCTTAAACACCGCAAGGGGATTAGACTTATGTAAGAGATAATTTATTCTGTAAAACTTATGAACGAAGCTAAAGACGTTCAGGTAATGAGTATTCCCCAAGTAAACAAAAGATAGTATTTGGCTTTCTTTTTCGCTTAACGACTTATCATAAGTATAACCTTTCATAGATACTATTTTAATGTTTATGAATTGCTCCGCGCTCCCAAAAAATGGGAGCGCGGGGAACTATAAAGAAGAAATCATAATAATAACTCATTATCACAAGTATAAAATCGAACAAAAGATTAACTTTGATAACAGTTTTTTACGAAAAATCCTATCGAAGTATCACTCTAAGTAATGTTATAGGTCGAGTAATATCGATTAAATTGCCGAAGTGTACATATTTTCTCTGAAAAAACATTATTCTGCAATGATATTTACAAAACATTGCATAAATGCGATTAAAATCGTAGTCAGGTATTGACTTAATCGAAAAAGTGTGATATATTTATTACACGAGACTAACTATTAAAAGTCAAGCAAAAAAGCAATGTTAAGAAAGAAATTTTTTCAAACTTACAAATTGCAAAAAAG
>CAKQRD010000019.1 GCA_934271275.1 uncultured Clostridia bacterium
GCTCACTCCCACGTTGTCTTTTTCGTTGATGATTATTTTACCGTTCATAATATATCCGTATCGCCGCTTAAAAGTTTTTTTACCGTAGCTTTAACCGCTTCCGCAAACCCCGCGTATTCGGTCAGGTCCTCTCCCCATACGCTTTCGTCTACTTTAAATACGAGGATGACGTTTATGCCTTATTCGGGTTTATCTTCTAAAACCAGATCGAAATCGCCCTGTTTTTTTACTTTATAGCCGTTCTTCTTATACTCTTCGTAATCGAACGCTTCGAGTTCGTCTATCGCAAGCTTGTGAAATTCGTAAAAATTATGCCACCACTTCTGATCGCTGCCGAGTTCCGCGGATAAATACGCGTCCGCTATGTCGCAGCCCATTGCCGGCGCAACGTAAAACGCGCCCATCGCGAGAACGTTTACCCCGTTGCCCGTTATTGCTCTTCTCGCCGCGGGAACGCTTTCCACCACACCCGCGTGGACGTGCGGGCATTTGGAAGCCGCAATATGTATTCCCATACCCGTACCGCAGAACAAAAGCGCGCGCTCGTAATTGCCTTCGGATATTTCCGCGCCGACTCTCAGACCGACTCTGTGGAACATAAGGTCGGTATCTTTCGGATCGCTGTCTTTTTTCACGCCGAGGTCGAGAATCTTCCAACCCTTCTTTTCGAGATGAGCGACGACGGCTTCTTTAAGCGGAAAGCCCGCAAAGTCCGCTCCGACTACCAGAAATTTGTCTTTTACTTTTTTCATATATATTTCCTCCAAATTTTTTCTTTTATTCTTTTCGCTTCAAGAACTGTTTTTAAACATTCCCGTTCATAATATATCCGTATCGCCGCTCCGAAGCTTTTTGACCGTTGCTTTAACCGCTTCCGCAAACCCCGCGTATTCGGTCAGGTCCTCTCCCCACACGCTTTCGTCCTGCATAAACTTTATCACGCACCCGCCGCTTACGAAATATCCGAGGTATTTTTCGTCGTCTTTTATCTCTATCGTTCTTGCGGGGAGTTCCGCATAATACTTCCCGTTCTCGCCTTTCTTCGCGACCTTATACGCCGCCATTATCGAAGCGAAGCCTTTGGTTAAGTTCTCCGGTACTTTTCCGTTCTTTTCGTAATAGTCCTTAAAGCTCGGCAGTACACGCGCTTTCCACTTATCTATCGAATTGAGCGCGATGCTCGTAAGTTCGTGATTAAGATACGGGTTTAAAAACCGTTCCTTAACGCTTTCCGCAAACTCCGTCGTAGCCGTTATATCGCTCGAAACAAACGGAATTATCTCCTTTTTTAAGGTATCGTTCACGAATTTAAGCAGTTTTTCGTCCGTCATACAGTCGTATACGGTATGTTTCCCCTGCCACAGCCCCGCGTAAACGAGGTTGGTGTGGCTGCCGTTTAAAACGCGCACTTTCCGCTTTTTGTAGTATTTTACGTCGTCCGTCAGAACGACTTCTATATCGTGTTTTCCTGCCTTTATATACCTTTCTATCTCGCCCTTTTTCTCTATCGCCCAAAGCCCGAACGGCTCTCCCACAGTCATAAGCGCGTCTTTTTCCCCGATAAGTTCGGTCAGGTGCTTTTCCGTTTCTTCGTCTTTCGGATAGCCCGATACTATTCTGTCTACCAGAGTGTTGCAGTAATAGTTTTCTTTTTCGTTCCACTTTTTAAACCCTTCGGGAAGTTTCCAGAGTCCGATATACTCGTTCACGCAGTTTTTAAGCTTCTCTGCGTTGTCGTCGATGAGTTCCGCGGGGAGTATATATACCCCCGCCTTGCCCGCAAGATACCGTTCGTACAAAAACGCGGTCAGTTTCGCGGGATAGGTCGCGTTCGCTATATCCGAAATCCCGTCCTTTTCGTCGAAGCGTATCCCCGCCTCGGTCGTGTTGGAGATTATTACTTTAAGTTCTTCCTCTTTTGCGAGCGAAAAATACCGTTCGGGATTTTCGGACAAAGAAAACACGCTTTTTAAGGCGGTTATTTCCACCGCTTTTTCTTCCGCTTTACCTTCCGACACGCCGCGAAGAATAACGTGGTAACGGTTGTTTTGATTTACGAACTTTTCCAGACTCCCGCCCGCGCGCGGTTTTACTACGTTTACTTCGTACTCTCCGCCCTCGTTGTTCAGCGCGTCGAAATACGCGTCCGCAAACGTCCGCAAAAAATTCCCTTCTCCGAATTGCAATACTTTTATCATTTCGTTATATTTCCTCTACGGTATATTCTAAGGAATAATATCCGTTCGTCAAATTTACTTCAAACGGCTCTAAATCGAACGTGAACGCCGTTGCCGCGACTTCGTACTCTTTCAACAACGCGCGCTCGCCGTTCTCGTCCTTTATCTCTGCGGTTACGCGGTAGCTTCTCCCTGTTTCCGCACCCGTTATAACCGGTTCGCATAAAAACTTTCCGCCATATACCACACCGACCTTTTTATCGAAGCATATCGTTTTTTGAAAGCTCTCTTTAAGCGCGTAAAACGCCTGCTTTGCGTACCCGTAAAAATCTATCGGCGGTTTTAAGTAACTTCCGTCGTTCGCCCCGCCCGAAAGACAGCACCACATAAGTCCGTCCGCGCCGAGATAGCGCATATACTTTACCGTATTATACGCGCATAACGCCTGATACGCCTGGCTTAACTTAAAATTCAGTCCGTCGTACGCTGCGCCGAACGCGCGTTTTTCATCCGCAAGTTCGTAAGAATCCGTTTTGACGTACTCCTTACACTCCGGCGTGGTATCGTCCTGTCTGCCGATAACCGCGAACTCCGAAATTATATACGCGTGCTTTTTGCTGTTAAGCAGCGCGGGCTGTGATTTCCAGTCCTGTTTTCTGAACGTATCCCAGCGATTGCCGTACCCTAAAAGTATCTCGTAGTTATGCGAACTTCTCACCACGCTCTCGTCGCGCCAGCCGTACGAACTTTCCATAGCGTTGAAATCCTGATCCGCTTTTCCGTCGTCCTGATAGTAAAAACCCTCGTTCCCGTATAATCCCCCGCCGTAGTAGAGGTGCGACACGGGGCAGATAAGCCGCGTATCGTCAGCAGCCTTTACCTTCGTCACGAACTCGTCGTATAATTTGTCGAGCACCGTGCGGGAGGAATGAAATTCGTTGGAGCCTTCCCACGTTATTATGCTCGGGTGGTTTATCACCTCGCGCATTTCCCGAACGTACTCTTCGCCCGCTGGCCAGCCTCTGTTTACGTCCGTGGTTTCCGCGGAGTCTATCAGCCGCGTGGTCCAGATATTCATAAGCCCCAGCCTGTCGCACACCTCCGCATAGCGCGGATCGTTGCCACCGTAACCCAGAAAATGGAATCTCGCGACGTTTCCGTTCATCGCCTTGGTTAAAAGCGTTTCTTCCACGATCTCTTCGGTCGTAGGGCAAACGTGGCTTAACACTATGTTTTCGTAAGGCGGCAAAAACTGCATCCACAGCGCGCCGTTAAGGAGTATCCGTTTCCCGTTTAAGAGTATTTCCCCGTCCTTTTGTTCTATCGTGCGGAAGCCCGTTTCCGTAACCTCGTCGTCTACGGGCGTTCCGTTTTTAACAATCTCCGCGCGGACTATATACAACGCGGGGTTATCCGTATCCCACGCTTCCGCCTCGAATTCGAGTTCTTTGCAGAACTTCTCTTCCGCTTCTCCCGCGTAGATCGGGGTTTCTTTCCCGTCGGGGGATTTTGAAAGATATACGTTTACCTTTAAGTCCTTTTCCGGGTTTAGTATATCGAAAGATACTTCCGCTTTTACTTTTCCGTTTTTGACCTCGCGGGTTTTTACGACGAGGTTTTCTATCGCCGCGCCGCGGTAAAAGTCTATATACACGTCGCGGACGAGCCACGCGATATACGGATCTTTGTTCCTGTGCCAGGAATAGTTTACTTCGGGCGCGCGCGGGAATACGAGAAGTTTTAGTTCGTTTTCGCCGATTTTAAGAAATTCCGTTATATCCGCTCTTTGCGCGGTGAAATTCTCCGTTTTTATCGCAAGTTTTCCGTTTACGTATACCTCGCCCGAGGGATCGAGCGAACCGACGTTAAGTACCGCTCTCCCTTTCTCGTAACAAAACGTTTTTGTCAGTTCTATTACTCTGTCCTTATTCCGTTCTCCGCCGAGTTTGTACGGGAGCGTTACCGTTTCGGGATTCGTCTTTTCCGAATTTTTTCCCTTTGCTTTTACGAAAAAGTCGGTTATCTCTTTCCCGTCCGCGGTTATTCTTTCGGGCGTAAACCGCCACTCGCCCGCGGGGTGCATTCCGCCCGAAACGAACAAAGTGTCGGGACAGACTTTGTTAGTCTGCTCGAACTCTCCCGCTTCTTTACCGTTATATATCACCTTATATTTGTCGCACGAAAATACTATTTTTACGGAGTTGGTTTCTTTGCCGACAAATTCGCCTATTTTGAAATCCCTGTGGTGATACGGATCGGGTACGCCTACCCTCGCGTATATCTCGCCGTTTCTGTAGATCTGGAGTTTTATTACCTCCGTAACGCCTTTGCGCAGTTCTATTATCCTGCCCGTGTCCGTCGTAAGCGGCTTGTCCTTTTTCGCCGCCTTTTCTTCTATGACAAAATCCTTATCGACTCGGAAAGAAAACTCCAAAGAACTAAACTTTTTTGCCGAAAACTCGAACTTCGCGCAAGGTACGGGCGGGATTATCCCGTCCGTTAAAACGAGCGTGCCGCGTTCTTCTTTTACGGTCTGATAGAACTGCCAGCCCTCGTAACTTTGCGGCTTTTCGTAGGTTCTTAACGTCGCTTCTTTTACTTCTATCCGTTTTCTTACCTTATGCGGCACGGCGTAGTTGACTTTTTTAAGTCCCGCTTCCGTTTCTTCGGGCGTTAGAACCTTTTTCGTTTTCCCGTTCTTTTTTTCGAGGTACGCGGAATACTTGCTTAAAAATTCTATCTTTTCTTCGTCCGTTAATCCCGTCCCGTCAGCAGCGGAAAAATCCCCGTTTTGCCCCGTATATCTTTCGTCTATCTTGATGTACATCACAAACTGTTATTATGACTCCAACATACGTTCGCAAAGCATAATGGCAGGCAAATAATGTAATTGTCTGATAGGATGATTAAATTTATTTGCCAAAAGTTCGGTCGTGTCTACTCCCGCGGCAGACATTGCTTTCCATTTTGCATACACGTCGCACAGAATACATCCGTTTTCCACGGCAATATCTCTCGCAGTTTGCACGTAGGTATCCAAAACCCCGCCGCATTGAATTGCGGAAAATTGTTCTGCCAACTCAAACATTCGAGGCTCTCTTAAATGCGGACTGTTCTTATCGTTCATCATATTCGGCGTAAGAACAATACACTCCGCCCCGCTTTTTAAAACCTTCTGCACGATTTTGCTAAGAGATTCTCTGTACGTGCTTAAACCTTCCAAACCGTTGCAACTATCGTTTAACGCAAAGGCTACCACAACCAGGTCCGGATTATGCGATAAAACGTCCCTGTCTAAATGTTTCAGTCCGTCCGCTGCCGTCGCTCCGCTTACCCCGCTGTTTACGAGGTTGATTTGCACGTTAGGATAAAGAATATTTAAAATTTGTTTCAGGCGTACCGTATATCCGCTTTCATATTCGAATACCGTCGCGGTGGAAGTCGGCGTCGTCAGATAACTTTCAAAACAACCTTGCGTAACGCTGTCTCCCGAGAACGCAATCGTAACGGGAGGCGCGTCCCAGATATTTGCTTGTTTTGCCTTTATTTTTTCTATAATCTTCACTTTTCTTCTCCCAGGTGATGAACCTTTTCGACGTTTCCGCTAAGTCTTGACTTCTCTGCGGTTATAGCCATCAAATGGCTTTCCACAGACTCTTTTAACCCCGTACGGGAATCCGCCGTTCCCGCCACGGCGCCGTATAAGGTATCCAGCATACTCTGGTCGCCGCCGCCGTGTCCGAACGCGTCTTTTACCTTTGCGTTGATTATCTCCGATATTTTAAAATACTCCGCTTGTTTACCGTAAACGGCGAGCCTTAAAGTGCCAAGATTTTCGTTAAGTTCTATCTCGCCTAACGTACCGTGGAAGGTCATGATTCTTCCGCTTTTATCCGTAAAACCGGTCATCGTCAACGACGCTTTGACGTTGTTTTTAAAACGCATGCAAACCTTTTGGTGATCCACTACGTTATTGTCGCAAGCGAAAACGCATCTTCCGTACGGTCCTTCCCGATAAGCCTTTCTCAACGACTCTTCGGTAATCGGTCTGGTAGTGTCTACAACGTTATAAGGCCACTCCGTCCTTCTGTTTGCTCTATCCCATCTGCCGACGTAAATATTTTCCGCGCTGTACGGACAAGTTTTTATAAATTGACAATCGGCGCAGCGATCCGCCGCCCCTTCCGGTTGATTGTCGCGGTTAAAAAACGACAAATCTCCGACCGAATATACCGTATCGCATTCGGAATTCGCATAATATTGCAGCAAATCGAGGTCGTGACAACATTTTTGCAATATCATAGAAGAAGACAGGTCGCTGTTTCTCCAATTCCCCCGGACGAAACTATGCGCCTGATGCCAGAAAGCCACCTGCTCTAACGCGTCGATGCAGACGAGCTTTCCGATTTTTCCCTCGTCTAAAATATCTTTTACCATCATAAACGCGGGCGCATAACGCAATACATGGCAAACGATAACCCTTCTGTCGTATTTTTTTTGCGCTTCCAACAATTCTTTTAATTGTTCTTCAGAGCCCGTAATCGGCTTTTCCAACAGCAAATGATACCCTAATTCCAACGCGCGGACGGCAATCCGGACGTGATCGCGATCGGGCGTCGCTATAACCAGAATATCCGCCCTTTTCTTTTCCAAAAATTGTTCGTCGGAAAGAAAAGCGTTTTCGTCGGATATTTCAAAATCGTTCTTTGCGTGCGAAAGCATAATTTCGTTAGTATCGCAAACGGAAACAATCTTAAATTGCTCCTTCTTCTTATGTATGGGTACGCCGTAAGCGTCGTGTCCGCGAGAGCCGCACCCTATAATCGCAACTGTATAAACCATAATATTGTTTCTCCTTGATTCCTTTCAAATTTCCGCAACGGAAACGCTTTTTGCGTCCATTGCGTTTGTTGCCTGACTGTCAAAAACTATAATCTCGTTAACGCCCGTATGCAAAAGCGTGCCCGGAACGTATAACGTCTTTTGCGGTCCCGCGTTCGTATCGTATCGACCTATGTTAAAGCCGTTTACCGTAACGAACCCGCGCGAAAAACCGTCAAGCCGCAAAAAGGTGTCGCAGACTTTATCCGCAGTCAATTCGCCGCGATAAAAGGCGGGAACCCCGAAAGGCACTTCGACGGATTCCGAAAATACGATTTTGTCGAGATTGTCCATCGGTAACGGAACTATATTATACCCGAACAAGTTTTGTC
Source organism: uncultured Clostridia bacterium (assembly GCA_934271275.1). Classification (GTDB taxonomy): domain Bacteria; phylum Bacillota; class Clostridia; order Christensenellales; family Borkfalkiaceae; genus UBA1259. The sequence goes on from CAKQRD010000019.1 coordinate 7,391, forward strand.
TGCCGTGACGGATTGCCCGTACGCCCTTTTTGTCGAACATAACGTAACCGAAGTTGATTCTGCCCATGTTCTCCACCAGAACGGTCAATTCGCTTTCTTTGTCCGTTTCGGGAAGCTGAACGGCGCTTTCGTCCACACCCCTCTCGCGAACGGCGATAATTTTGCCGCCTTGCATAACTACCGCCCTGTCGTGCAAATCGTCGAGATAAAGAAGCTTTTCGACGTTCGTTGCAGCCAAACGCGTCCGATATAGAATATAGCCGTAAGCGACGCCGAATTTTTCCATATTATCGGTTACGGGCGACGTATACTCTTTACCGATATATTTAAGGGACTCCGTAAGCGTAAGCCCCGCGGTAAAACGCACTTTTCCGTAGTCTCTTTTTTCGCTGTCATTCGCCGTTAAATCGGGAACGGAAATATACCTTTTTATCACGTTTCTTATCGCGTAATATTTTTCCGTTCTGTCGCCCGATTCGTTCAGAGGAGCGTCGTAATCGTAGCTCGTTACCGTCGGCATATACTGACCGTCGTTGTAGTTTGCACCGTTCATAAAACCGAAATTAGTTCCGCCGAAAAACATATACAGGTTAAAGTTATATTTGTTTTTCATAACGGCGTCTATTTCCGCTTCAAGACTTTCCGCAGAACGCCTGTGGTGATTTTCGTGCCAATGGTCGAACCAACCGCACCAAAATTCCGCGCACATAGCGGGCTGTTCGGGGAAATTCGACTTTAAACCGGTCATCAAAGGTATAACGCTCGAACCGAAATTACTCATAGATAAGCAATTTTCGATTCGTCCTGCGTTCAGTCTGAAAATATCCGTCCCGTCCGAAGTGAAAAAAACGCAGTCGGGAAGATTATTTCTGAAAATATCATACAACCCGTTCAGGTACGACTTGTCGTTTCCGTAACTTCCGTACTCGTTTTCTATCTGCACCATAATAACGTTTCCGCCCTCTTCGATACAGTAAGGTCTTATCATAGGCAAGACAGTATCCAAATACCTTTTTGCATTTTCCATAAACACGGCATTATTGCAACGAATACGCACGTCTTCGTAACGCAAAAGCCATGCGGGCAAGCCGCCCGCTTCCCATTCCGCGCAAATAAACGGACCGGGGCGCACGATAGCGTATAACCCCAGGTCCTTTGCCGTTTTAATAAAACGAATAAAATCCAAATCGCCGTCAAAGCGAAAAACGTTTTCCTGCGGCTCGTGCAGATTCCATGCAAGATACGTTTCCACGCAATTAAAACCGCATTCTTTTAGCTTTAACAAACGATCGTACCAATATTCGCGAGGCATTCTGAAATAATGAATCGAGCCGGAGCGTATCTGAAACGCTTTTCCGTCCAATAAAAATTCGTCTTTCGTGTAATAGAATCTACTCATTGTTTTCGTCCTCGAAAAAAGGAATTAAAATCTTTTCGTCGTTTTCGATTTTACGTAAATTTTCCAAAGAAGAACCGACTATTTCGGAAGAATACACCTCCGCGCGCTTGCAATCCTCTCCCGATACGTTGCCGAACGAGTGGGGATGATGATCTGCGCCGTGTTTAACGTAATATATGAATCCTTCTATATGGTTTTTAATACAATAGCTAATCATTTTCTGCGAATTTGCGCTGAAAGAAACAACCTTATCCGCGTCGCCCGCGACCAATAACGTAGGAATTTTTAACCGAAAATAGTCGTCGAGGCACTCTACGGGATATTTGTCGTACGTTTCGTATTCGTAATCGGATTTAAAGCCGTATTCTTTCGCGACTTGTTCCCGCAGAAGCCGTTCTCCGAATTGCTCTTCCTTTCTCGGCCAGGATCTTAAATCTAATACAGGTGCGTCGAAATACGCCTTTTTCACGCATTCCGGATGAGCGATTGCAAAATTAAACGCATACAATCCCCCTCGCGAAAAACCTATTATATACCCTTTTTCATTCAAAAACGGATAGCGCCGTAAAAGTTCGCGATAAAATTTGTACATTAGTTCTATCGACTTCGGGCTTCCGTATCGATCGGAAACGGCGTAATATACCCTCGTATACCCGCGCTCGCATAATTTTCTCTCCAAAGCGTCGAACGCATAAAAAAATTCGGTTTTCCAAAGCCATTTTCCGTTAGGCTTCGGCGGCAAAATCACCGTCGCGGCGAAACCTTCCACCTCGAAGCGTTCCGTTATATAATCCTGTTTAACTTCCATAAATATTTCCTTTTTCGATAAGGTTTTCTACGCGATGCGTTTTTATTTTCAGCGGGCAATGAGATACGTTGTTTTCTATCCGCAGATTTTGCGTGTATTTTACGTCTATCGCATACGCTCCGCACGGTAAATTTATAAACCGATTTCCTTCTATAACTAATTTTTTATGAACGCATTCTTCGGACTCTTTATCCATTACCTGCGGATTAACCTGTATAATCGGGACGTTTCGTCCGCGGGAATAGCCGTAGCCGCTTTCGATAACCGCGTTATTCTTAAAAGCAACGTCCGCAGTATATCCCGACTCAAACCAAAAATTGCAATCGTCTTCTATATAAAGCGCGCTTCCGCCGAGTCTGTAAAAAACGTTGTTCTCTATACGCGTTTTACGGCGCGTCGCGCACAAAATACCCCTGCTCATAGAGGGTCCGAAAAAATTATTTCTTATCAGAAGTTCCGGCGTCCAGGTTGCGTTCTCCGCATAATCGCCCGCTTCCGCGGCAATTTCTTCTTCGGTTACGACTTCAATCTCGTTATCCGAAATTTTCTTAAACGTTTTTACGGTCGCGCTTGCGTACGGAATAAGAGTATTTCGGTTTACGAAGTCCAAAACGTCGCCCGTTTCAACAGCCTGAAAACCGCGACTGTACGGATTTTTAAACCGTAAAAGCAATTTCGCCCCTTGCTTTTTTACAATCTGCAAGTACGTTCCGTGTACGTTTATAAAGTCGTCGTGACCGCCTGCAAGACGACAGTTTTCAAAAACGAGTCGCCCTCTGCAACCGGACACTTGAAAAAAGTCCGCGTTACTTGCTATCGTTCTTCCTTCTTTCGGCAATATTTTAACGTTTTTATAGGTTACGTTATCGCAAAATTGCGCTAAAATTCCCAAGCCGTGCATCGCTCTTATCGTTACGTTTTCCATACGGACGTTTTTGCACCGCTCGAAAAATCCGCCCAACTGCTCGCGCAAGGTCAGTCGGCTTTGAACCGTTGCCCCAACGGGGAAAAAGGCTTTTTTATCCTTCAACAGAACTTTGATTTTTCGCCCGTCTACGCGTTCTATCTTGGCAAACTCGCCTACGCAAGGCATTTTGTGCATAGAATCAGAGTCCATCATCTGAGTTCTGTCGGTAACCGGATCTTTGAACATCGATATACATCTCGCGTCGCGGTAGTCGTGCGACCAAAAATATTCGCCGTCCGCTCGCTTTTCCCCGCGCCATATAAGCCTGTCTCCGTCGATATCGAAAAAACTATCCTTAGCGCATTCGATTAAATATTCACCCTCCGACAAGGAAGAAAGAATTGTAAATTCGCTCATCGTCGGGCGAGCGTAATCTATTGTAAGATTTTTAAGTGTTACGTTCTCGCAACGGTCGAAAACAAACGGCGTAGATATGCCGTGAACAACGATTTTTGAGTTGTTGCCGTCTATAACGACATTTTTTTTGCCTTTCAAAAATAGCGCCACGGGGCGTTCGCCTTCGGGGTTTTCCTCAAAAGAAGCGGTGTTGCTGCAATAATAACCGAAAACGTGAAGGCAATCGTCCGTCCACACGTCGATCGTGCAATTTTCGGGTAAAATTATCTTATCTCCGTTTTTCGCATTTTGACAGCGTGAAATCAACTCTTCCGCGGTAATCGCCTTTAACGGCTCGCCGCGCATCGCTCGCAGAATATGTTGCGCGTATACTCTGTGTCCGAAAAGGGTGGGATGCACTCCGTCGAACATATACTTTTCCCTTTGCCTCTCGTCGTGTACGTCAACAGGATACTTTTCCCCGTCGATCGAAACAAGTCCGTACTTTTCCGCTTTTTTAGTTATTGCTTTCCGATAATCTTTTAAAGTATACCCTGCCGCGTTTTTCTCTTCGTTAGCTCTCGGCAAAGGAGTAACCGCGTAAATCGAAGCGGAAGGATTACGCTCTTTTATGGTTCTGAACACAATATCCGCCGCCCCGTAAAAAGATATATCGCGCTCGTCCGAATATTCTCCTAACGGCACGTTAGTTCCGTAATCGTTTGTCCCCGCGCAAATAAGTATCACGTCGCCCGTTTCAAATTTTTCACATTGTTCGGAAAGAGAAAGCTCTCCCTTAACAGACGACAGCGAACTGTACGAAACGCCGTTTACGCCGTGATTTACAAGGTCGCAACGTAAAGCGTCCGCCAGCAATTCCGAAAAATCAGGTTTAGCCACGCTGGACGGGCAAAAGTCTTGCGGCGCGGTATACGTTCCCTTGACTATGGAATCTCCTATTACTACAAGTTTCATTATTCTTCCTCCCGATATTCCTTATCGTCGAGCATTTTTCCGAACGCGGCAAAATCGATTAAACCCGTACGCGGAATTTCCGCGCGATTAACTATCGTCAGCCTTAATTTACGGCACAATTTCAATTCAAAAGCCTGATAATCTATATTCATATCCTTCTCGTTTCGGCTTTTGTCCACGAGGACTACCCATTGTCCGTCGCATAGTCCCTCAACGACGTATTTTACGGGTACGGGCAAAACCCCTTTCGCGTAATCCAACGCCAACTCCCGCCAGAAAATACGCACCGAACCAACGGCAAAAACTCCCATCAGATCGAATTCTATCCACGGTCTTTCGTCTTCGTCGTCCGGCTCCCAGTAAGAAAGATTGTTTTCGTCCGCGGCATAAAGCGCCTCTCTGCCTTCTTTACAAGAGGAAGCGACGGGGCGTATCCCGCCCGTCAGAGAACAGTATCCGGGCGAATTCCCTTTCAGCGGATCGGATATATACCCCGGAACATACTGCGGCGTATCGGTTACGCCGAAAGGACAGTATAACTCGCCGTTTTCGTCCACCGCTACCAAATCCATTCCGATTCTTCTTTCGTACTTGTGCATATACGGCGTGGCAATCGTATAAAACGCCCACAGCGTTCCGTTCGGACCGTGTTCCACGCAACCGTGTCCCGCGCCGGTGACCATTCCGTGCCTGTGCGCCGTCAAAGGATTTCTTTTTTGACATTTAAACCCCGTCAAAGGAGATTCGTCGGAATAATATACAGCCATACAATAAGAAGCGTCGCAAGTATCGGGAGCCGTATAAATCAAATAATATCTCCCGTTATGCTTCAATAAATGAGGTCCCTCGCACCAGCCGTACGTCAACGCCTGATTATGTAAGCCGTGCCGCTCCCAAGGCTTAACGCGGGGATTCATTTTAATAAGCTCGACGGGTCCGCGTATAACGCGCCGAGGATTTTCGTAGTCTAATTCGTAACCGACTATGCTGCATGAAAAGCCCATACAATTATCTTTTGACGGACTGTTTATATAGCCGTATAAATAAAGCCTGTCGCCCTCCGTAAACAAACATGGATCGATTAACACGAACTCCTCTCCGTCGGGCATAATAAACTTGCCGAGCTCGCCGAACGGTCCCAACGGATCATCGGAAACGTATAGCCCGCAAAGCCACGACGTCATTAAAAACTTATTTTTCCACTTAGTTATACACGGACTGTATTTGAGATTATACGGCTCGGTGCGAACGTGCTTCCAACTTTCAAAATCCTCCGTAACCCAAGCCATGCCGTAACTCGGATATAAATACCATTTGTTATCGTGATAAAACACCGTGGGGTCGCTGATAGACCGATAATCTTTACTCTTGACCGAAGCGGGCTTGTCGTTATAATTAAACTTTTTCTCCGCCGTTTTCATCCAATCGTCCGTACCTCTCGGAATGTTCGGCAACGCCAACGGATTCGTAAAAGTGTGCAAAGCTTCCTTCTCATTGTAATTCATTCTTTTTGCTCCGTTCTTTCGTCTACAAAATCAAGTCGAAATCAAAGTTTATATTTTCTTCGTTAATCTGATATTTTTCGTTTAGTTCGGGTCCGCAGGAAGCGCTTCCTATTCCCCTCATACGGTAGTCTACGTTCAGCACGGTATCTTTTTTCTTTTTCATAAGATGCAGATGCGTGGGATAATCACGCACTTTGCATGGCGCAAGAGAAAAGGAGTAATCCTTATCTGAAAACACTTTTATTTTCCCGTTTCTGCCGGATAAAACTACTTCGCGGGTATTAACGTGGCTGCCGCCTTCCTGCGGTTTGACGTAATAAACGAACATATCCTTGATCTTTTTCTCGTATCTGCTCACGACGCCGCATAGCTTTTTATCTTCGTAGGTTTCTTCTTCGCCTCTTCCGAAATAACCGCAACGCTCGAAGCCGTCCGTTAAAGAAAATTCAAACCCGAAACGCGTAAGCATATCCTTTAACCCGCCGAAAATCTGTTTTGCATTTAAATGGACGTGAATTCTGTCGTTATAAAAGACGTAAACAATATTTACCAGCAATTTATATTCGTAAGAGGGCAATGCGTACACTCCGCTTACGCGAACTTCGTTTTCGCCGCAAGCAACCTTTTTTGCAAAAAATTTCGCGTGCTTGACAAAATCGGACAACCGATATTTATTTCCGTCGCCCGTAACGTTATTAAACCTTACGTCGTTATCCAGAAACGCTCTGTTGATTTTTAACTCCGTCGGTTCTTTCAACAGCTCGACGCCGCTCCTGCGAATCGAAGAAAGCATCCCTTTTTCTATAAGTATTTCCGTTTGCGGAAGTTCCGCTTTTGCGTCACGGTCGCCTAAATCCGTAATTCTTACGCGGGTATAATCGCTTTTAAGCGGCAGCTCGTAACGGTCGCTTAAAAGGAACTGCCTTTTGGCGATAACGTGAGAACCTTTTCCAAAAACAAACGTTACCGTAGAATAATCGTGAATAAACGCGCTTAAATCGAGAGAAAACTTTTTGGTCTTTCTCGGCAATATATCTCTTATATCCAAAAGCGACTCATATACCTTTTCGCCGTTTATCTCTACCGTATATCTGCACGTTATCCCGTTAAGCGAAATAAAATCGTATCGGTTTGTCAGCAAAAACTCTTCGCCCTGCTTTTCCATATAAATCGGCGCGTAAGCCTCTTTGACTTCTTTTATTGCCGAATGCAAAAATTTTCTGTCCGCGTCTACGATTCCGTCTAAACAACGGTTGCCGGAATCGGGAAAAGCCTCGCTGTCTCCTCCGTATAAATATTTGTTCCCCTTTTTTACGACGTGGTCGCACCATTCCCATATAAAGCCGCCCAAGAAGCCGTCGTATCGATAGAACGTATTCGTATAATCCGCCACGTCGCCGCAGGAATTTGCCGATGCGTGCGAATATTCGCATAGTACGAACGGAATTTTACAATCCTCGCTTTTCAATACTTCCTCGCACATATCGAACGAAGGATACATCAGCGAATAAACGTCCACTTCCTTTACGTCGAAATTATACCCCGTCGGACGAACTAATCTCGATTGCTCGTAATGGACGGGACGATTATCGACTTTTTTCAGATACTCCGAACTTTTTACGAAATTTTCACCCCAAGCCGCCTCGTTTCCCAAAGACCACATAACGACGGACGCTCTGTTTTTATCTCTTTCGTACATATTGCGCATACGATTGAGGAACTGCTCGGTATAAAAGGCGGAATTTGCGATACGGCTTCTGTATACGGCGCAATCTTTTCCGAAATTAGAAAACCCGTCGCCGTGCGCTTCTATATCGCTTTCTTCCATAAGATATATGCCGTATTTATCGCAAAGCTTGGGTAAAACGGCTGTCGGCATATAGTGAGATGTTCTTATGGCGTTAATGTTGTGCTTGCGCATAATCTTCAAATCTTTCTGCACGTCCGCGAGCGTATCTACCGCGCCGTTTATCGTTGCGCTGTGTCTGTTTACGCCTTTAAACTTGACGGGAACGCCGTTTATTTTATACACTCTCCCGTCTATCGAAATCTCTCTGAACCCCGCATAGTCTTCTATGCGTTCGTCTAAATATCGAATACGAACCTTATACAAAGCGGGCGTTTCCGCCGTCCAGAGTTTTACGTTTTCAATAACGAAAGACGTTTCTTTACCGGTCGCCGTCGCGATTTTCTTTTTCCCGAACCAAAGTTGTACGGTCAAATCTTTATCGCTTCGGACGGTAAGTTCGCCCTGTGTTCCGTTAACGCGCGAGGTAAACGAGTAGTCCGTAAAATGCCCCGCGGGGCGGCGCAACATATAAACGTCCCTGAAAATGCCCGAATGACGGAACTTGTCCTGATCTTCTATAAAGGTAGACGCGCACCATTTGAAAACTATAACCCTGATTCCGTTTTTGCCGACGTGCAAAGCTTCGGTAACGTCGAACTCGTAAGTTAAATGCGAGCCTGTGGCGTACCCGATTTCCTTGCCGTTTACGAACAAGAAATACGCGCTGTCCACGCCCTCGAAAACGAGATAGTACTTACCCTTTTTTTCCGCTAAACAATACTCCGTGTAATAGGTCGCGCACGGATTTTCCACGTCGATAAACGGAGGGTCGTACGGAACGGGATAATTTATATTCGTGTATTGCTCCACGTCGAAGCCCAGCTTTTGCCAACACGACGGCACGGAAACGGAAAGTTCGGGTATTTCGCTTTCCGCTTCTTTGACGTAGTGCGGATAATATTTGAATTTCCATTGCGTTAAAAGATCGACGCGATCGGACTTTCCTTTGTCGATTCCGTCGTAATAATCGCTTGCGGGTATATAATAACTTCTGAACGGTTGCGCGCCGACGTAAGCGGTTGCGCTTTCCAATAAACCAAGATCCATATTTTTATATAATTAAAGATTGTTGTTCGTAGCGGTTAAAATAAAACTGTTATAACTCATTCTGTAAGGCGAACAGCTGTCCAAAACGTCGTTTAATAAGGTTATCTCCAATTCGGGTATTTCTTCGATTTCGGATAAGATATATTGATTTATTACCCGTTTACAGCCCTTTAACCTTTCCGTAAGCCCGCCTATTCTGTATTCCTGCACTTCCAGTCCGTTAGGTTTGTTTTCCGTGTTCCATTGTTTGCGAACGGTCTGCAAAAATTTGCCGAGCTTAAAAATCAATTCATCGATTTCGCCGACGATTTTCTTTAACGCGTCGTAATTCTTGCTTTGATATGCGAGGCGCAAACGTTTTCCGAGTTCGCACTTAATCGCCAGCACTCCGCTTAAACGATAAGCCGTATCGAATATATAACCGTATTTACCCTTTCTGAAACCCTTAAAAAGTCTTTCGCATTGCTTAAACGTTTTCGTGTATTCGGGCGTTGCGTAAAAATCGAACTGCCCCGAAAAAAGGTCGTTATAGAGGAAATAACTCGTCGGGGAAGAAACGTCAATCGTTTCCTTTCCCATAAGAGTGTTGGGATATTCCAAAGTCATAAACTTATCGAATTCTTCTCCCGTAAGCGCAGAAAAAATCTTTTTCGTTTGCTCTATATCCATACCTAAGGCGTAGGAAGCGAAAAACGCCACGCTCGGAAGCGCGCTCATATTCGAGCATTCCGCGCCTATATCGCCCCACAAAGTATTTATCACGCTTTTGATGCCGTAGGTTTTAGCAGTAGACAAACCCAGACGAATCGCGCGCAAACTATATGTGTTTGCAGGGAAAAAACTGCTGTATTTCACCGACGAACCGGCATACCAGACGGGAATATTTGTATACGAGCGGTGAATTTTGAAATTCTCCGTATAACTTTCGTCTGCGGTATCGCGGTAATCCCAATGACACACGGAAACGTTTTCAGGGATTTTTTCTATGATTTCAGGCGGAATAGTTCGTTCGCCGTTTTCGTCTTTATACCCTTTTCTGTCAGCCAGCTTGAAAAACATATCCGACCACATTATTACGGAAAAACCGTGTTTTTTCGCAGTTCCCGCCACAAATTGCAGATGCTTCAAAAAGATATCGAACGGCTCTTTATATCCGTTTTTATCCAAGTAAGCTCCGCGCCCTATCCTCGGGGCTTCGTCCATACCGATATGCACCCTGCGGCTTGAAAAACACTCTTCGAGAGTAGCAAAGATATTTTCGATAAGTTTTTTCGTTCTCTCTCCGCCGCACAATAAAATATCGTCGATATCGAACAAACCGCGCAAATCTTTGTACCAGCGCTTTAAGCCGCTTAAATGCGCCAGCGTCTGGATACAGGGAATCAGTTCGATTCCGATATTTTGCGCATACTCGTCTATTTCCTTTATTTCCGCTTTTGTATATCGTCCTCTTAAATACCCGAAAACGGGCTCGCCGGAAACCTCGTAGGTATCTTCTGTATACAGCATAAACGAACTATAACCGAGCATAGCCGCCATCAGTATCGTGCGCTTTGCCTGCTTAACCGACAGAACGGCGTTTCGGGAACAGTCCGCCATAAGCGTTACGTCGCGAAAATCCTCGCTTTCGTTTATTTCATATTCCGTTACGCCCTTTTGCGCCTTTATAAGTAACGCCGCGCGCGGAATATGCCTTTTCTGCGAGTAAAAAACCGTAATTTTTCCATCTGTCCGCCGAATTTTCAGCGCGCCCGAAGAACACGGCACAAACTCCGTGTCCTTCGGAAACTCGAATCCTATTTCGTTTTTAATTTCCTCGTAAACGTTGAACATATCAATACTTTTTCAAAAAATCCGCCATAGAATAAAATTCTTTGTACCCTACAACGCCCGTAAAAAGCGCAAGTTCTTTATAATAAGCCACGTATGCGTTGTAACCCTTTTCGTCGTAACCGTATTCGGAATAATTAAGGAGCTTTAACGTGCTTAAAAACAGCATTTCGCACGAAACGCGTTTGGCAAGTTTTTCCGCCGTTCCCGCGTTTTCGTTCGCTCGGCACGCCTCTAAAGCTTTTTGCAAGACGTTTAAGCCTTGATCCACAAGACTTCTGGGCCAATCCGCCGTCGGATAACCGTTTATGTTTATTGCGTGGAAACCGTGCCCCTTTTCCTCGTCTTTTGCCGCCCAAAAAGAAAGAAGCAAATCGAGATACTCGCTTACGTACGGCGCGGCGTCCTTATAATACCGCGCTATAAATTCATCAGCCAACTCTTTCGTATTTAAATTAACGTTCCACGCCTGTTTTGCGTACAGATACAAGCGCAGATTTGCAAACGGGTATACGTTCGTTCCCGCCGCCGTCTGATGATAAACGTGAATTACGCCCAGGTTCTTATACGTTTGCAAGTTCTTTTTCAATGCGTAAATATCGTTGAAAAACATCATGTAGTTACCGAAATCCGCCGCATAGTCCCAAACCAACAATCTGTTGTTACTTATTTTTGCCCAATTTCTTAAATACGTCGCGGTGGAAACGTTTTTAGCGCATTCCGCGTCCGTTATAGGATGATAATAACAACAAAACGCAGCGAAGCGAATATACAGCCGATCGGCAGGGATACAGCTTTCGTCTATCAACTCGCCCTCGTCCGTTGTCGGCGGTTTTAACGTGTCTACATACGCGAGGGTAGTGTATATAATATCTCTTTTCGGATAGTTCTTTTCCACCCATTCCTGCACGCCCTCTACCCGTACCGTTTCTCCGTCTTTTTCATACGAAAAGCCGTTGATTATTTTATTGCAAAAACGGACGAAGTAGCCGCTGAAATTATAGGCGGTTTGTTCCGCTTTACATTTTTCGCAATGGCACCAGTTTGCCCCGTCGTTCTGCGTAATCGATACTATTCTCCCGTCCGGCATAGTTTTAATCAGTTCTTTTACTTCGTAGATAAACGTTTCCACAAACGAGTCGTTTGTAAGACAGCATTGCCCCGCAACGGCGTCGCCGTCGATAAACCATTCGGGATGTTTATCGCCGTATTTTGAAAACCGAACTATTTTCTTAATCGTATGATCCGCCGCGGGAATCCACTCGGAAGACGCGCCGTTGTTCATATTTTCCGGCATAAAATAGTAATCGGTTAATACCCTTAAACGGAAACCGGATTCCACTTCGTACTGAAAAACGCCGTTGGTCGTGCGCATTCCTATATCGGGTATTTCCGTTAAACTGAAATCCTTTACTTTCAGAACGTCGTGCTTCTCATAATAAATTTCGTCTACGGAATAAGGCTCGAAGGCAATTTCCTGCGACAAAAATTCATAACAGCCGTAAGCCGTTCCGAAATCCGCCCCGCCGCAGATAATTACGTTGTTGTCTTTTCTTACTATTTTAAATCCGTCGCGCCCCAGTTCTTCAAAGGTCGCGCTGACGCCGGAAGATTTGAAAATACTCGTTTTTCCGACTGAAATTATTTTACTTTCCGAGTTATAGGTATTCCTATCCGTTTCGATTTTTAATTTCGCGCCCGTAGACTCGTATAAAAATAAACTGATTTCCTCCGCAACGTATTCGATAACGGGAGTCCTTTCCGTAGGTAAAACTATTATATATTCGGTTTGACCGTTTTCGCAAAGTACGATTTCGGTATCGTCGATAACCGTTTTGCCGTCGGGTTCGGGCGTTTCCGCTTCTTTACCGCAGGCATAACCGAAAATCATAACGCCGCACAAAATTATTGCAATAAATCTGTAAACTATAGATTTATTCATGACTTAAAATATACTCCTTCTGTTTGTTTTAAGCAACCGTTACGCGCACGTCGACCGTTGCGATATTGTAACAATCGTCGTAAGCAAAGTAACGAATAATATATTCGCCTCTCTTTGTAAACTTGTATTCTCTCGTTTCCGTTACGTCGTGATAATTATAATCGGTATCGATAACGAATATTTTTAACGTCGGATTATCGTCAACCGAATCGAACGCTTTGGCGGAAATTATCTTCATCGTTTTGCCCGCGGATATTTTGTATTCGCTTTTTCCCGTATAAGAAATACTCGGTGCTTTTTTATCCAGAACGTCTATATCGTAAGTAATTTCCGTAGCGTTACCTGCGGCGTCCGCGGAACGATAACTTAAAACGTATCTGCCGTATTCCGTAGCGTAAAAGGTTTTGTTCGCCGCCATAGGTTCGTCCTTATACGCGTTGCTGCCGTTCGGGAAACTAACGGAAAACGTTACTTCTACGTAAGGACTTAACACGTCGTACGCTTTTGCATAAGGGATTCTAACGAGGTCTCCTAACGAAAATTCCCTCTTAATCGTGTTTTGCGCCTCGATTTCCGGCGCGAGCGTATCCTGAAATTTTTGCAACCGATATTCTCCGTCTTTATCTTTACGATACCTTCCGGACAAAGGCTGCGATCCTAATTTGGATAAACGCACGGCCGCGTTGCCGAAAACGTTTTCGAGAACGATCTCCGCCCATACTTTTCCGCTGCCGAAGCCCCCGAAACCATCCAGGTCGAACAACTTGTTCCCCGTGCTGTCGTAGATAGCGTTCCGACTATACGTGAAAGCAATCAGCGAATCCTTGCCCCAACCGCCTTTTATAACGTACTCCTTGCCGTTATACTCCGCAACGGACTCTGTTGCGCTCTTTTTGCGAATATTCAAAGATATCCGTTTTCTGCTGTCGAAACTGTCGTACAAACGGAATCCTACGCTTTCGAATTCGCTTTCTTCTTCCGCCACGCAAAACGCCACCGCGAAGTTTTCCGCCCGTAAAGGGTTAATAAATTTCGCCGAAACTTCACTCTGCGCCGATAGCGTCTGAAATTTAACGTAGCCGCTTGCTCTGTCCTCTGACGGATTAGGGGTAACGGACATCGAATCGCCGTCGTAGCTGAAATATTCGTGAATATAATTCGCTTCCGTTATTTTAACCCTGAATATATGTTTAACGCGTTCGGCAGGATATTTATTGCAATATATTTCGTATTCGACGATAACCTCGTCTCCGAATTTTTCCCGAACAGGCGTAAAAACGTATCCGTTCAGCTTTTCTTCATACGCGCTTTTTTCGCCCGTTCCTTTTACCGTTATTTCCGCGGCGGCGTTAAGCAGATTCCCTTCGCACACCGTATAATCCCATGCGTTAGGCATAGGAAGTTCAACTGTTTTTCCGTCTACGAAACTCGGATACATCATAAGCTTGCTGTATTCTATCGGGCGATGCTCGTCAAAAACGTTGCACCATACGGAAACGCTTTCCGTATTACCGATATAATCTACCGCTTCGTAGCGAATTTCAAACGCGCCTTCAAAATAACCGATAAACTTTCCGCTTTCTACGTTTTCCGACGCGCCGTCCGACAATCGCTCCACGGTAATTTCGGTAGTTACTTTTCCGCTGCCGCCGTACACCTTATATTCGGGGATATAAATCTCCTCTCCGATACAATACTCCGTTTTTGTCTGATTTATTTCAAGGCTCAACGGCTCGACGGATTCCTTACTTTTTGCGCACACCGTATAGTCTGCGTCACGGCGATTTCCCGCCGCGTCCGTTGCCGTATACCGCAAGGTATATTCTCCCGCCACCGTCGGAGTAAACGTTTCGCCGGAAATCTCCTCGAAAATTCCGTTTTGCGGGGACTTCACTTTTACCGTGTGAGAAACCGCTCCGTCTATCGCGTCGTAAAATTCAACCGAATAAAGCGGATAAGGTTTGCCCGCTTCCGCCACGGGTAGTTCGCCGTTAAATAAAGGCAAAGATTCTATATACGAAGGAGCGCGGTCGTCTTTGACGCTTTCGCCGTTCATACCGTAGCCCGCAACGGAAAATATCATATATTCCACGTTCATCTTCGTCATTTTATTGACTCCGACGGACAATATGAATCTGCCGTTTTTAAAGCCTGTAAAAGCGTTGCCCTCTCCCACGAGATTAACGTCGTCCAAATCGTACAATTTCATTTTTTCGCCGAAATTATTCTCCGCGGAAAGTTCCTGCGTCTGCGGATTATAATACAAATTATACGGAGAAACTATATTTTCGCTGTCCGGATGATAATATATTTTTACGTCAGAACCTAAAGGCTCTTTTCCTTCCGCTTTCAATTGCTCGTCGCGCCTCGTCATAGCGGGATAATTTATATAGTGGTTTACGCCGTAAAACGCGTTCATGTTTATATACGAACGCAACTTACCGAAATCAGGCTTTAATTCGTATTTGGAAGAACCCAAGAAAAAGTGCGTGCAATCAGACTGCACGAACTGATCCTGATAATTATTCGTACTGATATAAATATCGAAATAATTAGAAGAATCGTCGGCATCCGTCAAACGTATTTGAAGTTCCTTAAAATCAGCCGCCACGAAACGACTGCTCGTTAAAGGCAATATGCTTATAAGCGGCACGTTTTTATCAAGTTCCTCCACGCTGATCGGATTTTTGAAGATTAAATCCTCTATATCGGACGACGTTTTAACGTGGATACCGTTTTTCCTCCATTCGGGCAAACGTTCTTTCGATACGTAGTCGTTTTCGCCTATGCCGAAATATCCTTGCACGGCGTATTCCGGCGCGTCGACGTTTCCGCTGAGTACCGTATTTTTTCCGTAAGACCACAAAGACGTAATCGAAGCGTTCGTAGGCGCTTCCTCCGCGTCGCCGTTTTGAATATTAAAAGCAGCCACGCCGAAACACGTCGCGAGTAATCCGACGATTAAAGATAACGCCTTTATTTTTCTTGTCTTTTTCATCTTTATTATCCTTATTTTTATTAGCCCTTTAAGCCGCCCATCGTAAGCGAACCCATCATTTTTTCTTTGAAAATCATAAAAAGCGTAAATATAGGCAACGCTACCGCTATCAACGCCGCGAGTTTTATCGGCACCATGCTCGCGCCCGCTTCGTTGGTCTGTTGAAACGCAAACACCCCGTAGGCAAGCGTCGGGTAGCTCGGTAAAAACAACATCGGCGTAGCATAATTCGCCCATAAAGCGATTACCTGCGTCAAAAACAACACGCCGAACACGGTAATCGTCATCGGGAACATTATCTTTACCAAAACCTTAAAGTCGCTTGCTCCGTCTATAAACGCCGCTTCGGCAAACTCCCAGGAAACGCCTTTCCAAATAGCGTAGTATATCAGAAAGTTGCCGCCGAAACCGTTTAACGCGCTGGTCGAGAAAAGAAATAGGTTGTCGTATATACGGAGCTGCATCGCGAAGTTTAACGACGCGGCGAGCGAGGAACTAAGCGGCACGTATAAATTTACCAGCACGATACCCCACAGCAGTTTTACCCATTTAACGCGCTTGCCGTATTTTGCGTAAACGTAACTGCACAACATAGGGCTGACTACGTTAAGCACGCCGTAAAGCGTTATATAAACGAGCGAATTAAACAGCATTTCGGGAAAAAACACCCACCCGTCGTTCGTTTTTATTTTCATCGATTTAAACGCTATCGTATAATTATCGAACGCCCAGTCCTGCGCGCGAGTGGGAAAACCCACTCGATCCATCCAGTAAAAGCCGAGGTCTTTTACGCTGGAAAGAATTCCCCACCCGAGCAGAACGAAAAACAATATACACCAAATAAGAACGACCGTCCAAACGCTGATAGAAAAGAAGGATTTGTTTCTTTTTGCCCATTTTTTAGTTTTCATGGCGTAACCTCAATATTCCGCTTCCGGATCGAATAAGTCAAACAGTTTCTTCGTAATCTGAACGATGGGAACGGACAACACTCCTATTAACAAATTCGCCGCCGAATTGTAGCCGTACATAAGCTCCGGCCTTACTCCGCCCCTGCCCTCGTATACGGACGTAAACATATAATACCCGAAAGTAATCAGATTTTCGGGAGCTTTGCCCGCGTATAGCGAATACAGCGGACCTTCTGCCGTAAAGAATCCGACGAACAGCCCCAAGCATTGCACTTGCAGAACGGGAAAAACCAAAGGCAGAGTGATTGTCGTAAACTCCTTAAACAGCGAAATACCCTCTAATTCGCCGTATTCCACCAGTTCCGGCGGAACTCGCGATATAGAACCGATATTTATCAAAAGGTTGCCGGGCAAACCGAAGAATACTATATAAGTTCCCACTACCCACCAGTTGTATTTCGGATCTATCATAACGAACGGCAACGATTTATTGAACAATTTGAACCACACCTCGTCCAGAAAACCCTCTACGAAATGTCTGAACAAAAGAGTCGTAACCATTGCGGATAAAATAGATGGCAAATACAAGGTTACCTTAAAAAATCCCGTTCCCGGTAGCTTTTTGTATATTATGAAGGCTATCATATAACTGAACGGCAAACACACCAAAGTATTCAGAAGGTGCATTACGGCTCCGTTTAATATATACTTTCCGCCTACGTTATCGAACACGTCGCCTATAAAATTCTTAAAATTTTCAAACAATCTTTCGTACGGTAAATAAACGTGCGTTTCCGTTTGAAGGTTAAACTCCGTGAACGCAAGCCTTATCGAATTGAAATTAGCGTAAAGCCAGAACAGAAGCCATTGCAAAACGAATATTATAACCACGCAAAAACAAAATATATTTTCTTTCGTTTTGCGTTTTAACGTCGTATCGGCTTTTTTCATATCTTCTTTCGTCTCCCTTTATTATCCGATAAAGGCTCTGTATGCGTTCTCCCAAGCCGTTTTCGTGTAATATCTTCTCATTCCGTCTATATAATCTTCGGCGGAAAGTCTTATCGTTCCCGGAGCTCCGGAACGATTGATAAACGCCGTAAAGGTATCTTCCGTTATCAGTTTCGTAGAACTGCCCGGTTCCAACACCCTGATCCACGTTCCCATACCGCCCATAGTCATTTTGCTTGAATTATAAAACGGATCGGCTTCCGTTTTATCCTTCGCCGTAAAAACCGTTACTCCGCCGGTATCCGTCATTTTGATTTTGTAAACGTTGCGACCGAACGGAGTCATTTTTGCAAGCTGCTCGTCGCTTAAGTCATATTTATAAAACCTCGTTATGCCCGTTTCCATCGTAAACGTTTCTAACGACGACTCCGAATGAGCAAACTGTACGAAAAGCTTTGCGAGATCGTACTTTTTGGTTTTTGCGTTAATAAACAAATCGGTGCCGCGGGAATAATTGCCGAGAGAACGGACGCTTGCGTCCTTTTGCCCGTTTATCTGCGGCAACGGGAAGAATCTGAACTCGCGACTGCCGTATCCGCCCGTATAATCGAAGAACACGCGGGCTTCGTTCTCCCACCACTCGCCCTCTTGTATCATCGCGATTCGTTTTTGATTTTGCTTTCCTAACTTACTCATAACGAACGTTTGCTGCGCGTCCGTATAAGAATAAGTGGTTTTGTGATAATTCGCCATATCGTAATAATCGGTATCGGTTAACCGACGAACGAAATTCGCATAAGCGGCTTTACTGGGCTGATAAACCAAAAGCCACGCGTTTTTCGCCGTGATTTGTACCTTATACCCCTCAGGCGTTTCCTCGAAATAATCTTCGTTTTTAATACTATCCACTATATCTGCGGGCAAATCGCTTTTTGCAAAAACGTATTCTCCGTTATACGTGTAATTAAGCGCGGCACTATCATACCCCTCGTATTGTGCAAAAAAAGCGTCCTGAAACCCTTCCTGCATATACCAGGTAACGTCGCCGGTCGTATACGGAATCATACCCGCATCTACGATTCTGTCGAACAAATCGAAAAAGTCCTCTTCGTTGTCGGGCAAGCCGTCTATGCCGTCGTAGTTTAACCAGCCTTTTTCTTTGAACAAATCGTAATCGTAAATAAATCCCGACAACTCGTCCTCGAAAGGCAATGCGTAAAACCCTGCGTCGTTTGCGACTCCGTCGCCATTTAAATCGTCGGCGATACCGTCTTTTGCACCGCTCAACACACCGTCTAATTTATCGTCGGAAAAATTATGAGACTCCTGATGCACAGGGAAAAGTTTATCGTAAACGGACATCGTTGCGTTTACGTACGTTTTCGTTTCGCTGTTCCACTCCGCGATTTCGCCGTCCGCGGTATACGCCTTTTCGTACACCAGATCGTTGATATTTTTAGCATATCCGAGCTTTGCGAATTTCAAACCGACGTCGTGGAAGGTAAAGTAAATATCTTCCGCACCTTGTTCGTTGGCGATAGCCGCCTGAATAGAATCGATGGAAAATTCGTTCTTCTGCGGGTTTATATCCACGTATACGCCCTTCTTGCCTTCCTCAAAGCTTACGTTCGCGTATTTTTCCTCAAATTTTTCCGCAATCAGCTCCGCCCAATGATAACCGAGTCCGCCGTTAGTTACGCCTACGTCCAATACGGTACGATTTCCCGTATTCTTCTTTCCGTCGGAACAACCGACCGTTCCCATTGCTATGCTCGCCAAAAGCAACGTAATAACGCTCTTTTTAAAAAATTTCTTCATACTGCTGTGCTCCTTTTTATTTACCTTTTAATTTTTCTCTTGACGATGATTGCGGCGGCTATTACGCTTCCGAGCACGACGACAACCGCCGAAACGACGATATAAATCCATACGTTATCGTTTTGCCCGCTCGTCCGACCGTTCGTAACAACTAACTCGTATTCGTCAAAATTTGTATTTCCCGCTCTGTCTGTCGCGATATAACGGATCACGTACAAACCTTCCGCTTCGGGCTTAAACGTTCCGTCGGCAATTTTTTCGCCCTTAAACCAAACCTCTGTAATAACCGACGTTTCTCCGTCTACGGCGTCCGTTGCCGTTGCGGCGGGTAAGCTTACCGTTTCTCCTATGCGAGCCGTCTTTTGCGTGAACGAAACCTCGATTATCGGCTTTTCCGTGTCCTCGACGACTTGCATAGAATATCTTTTACTTGCGGTTTGTCCGCAATCGTCAACCGCATAATACACAATCGAATACACGCCTTCTTTTATCGGCGTAAACGCTCCGTTTCGTAATTCGATTTCCTCGCTTTCGCCGTCAACGGAAACAAACGAAACTTTAATTAACGCGTCTAATATATCTTCTCCTCGTTTTGCGACCGCTGCAGGGAGATTTATCTCTACGCCAAGGTACGAAATTTCGTCGACGTTGCCGTTTACTTCTATTGCGGGCCTTTCGGCGGCATAGTAAATAACTCTTTCGATAAAGGCGGTATTGTTTTGCTTATGTCCCTTGTTATTTACCGCGTCGCCGACTGCAAGCCAGTTGTCGGTAACTTCGTAGCGAATCACGTAAACGCCGTATTTCGCATTGTCAAAAACAAAATTTTCTAACGCTATAAAAGATTCGCCGTTCGGTTCTTTTACGAAAAGCTTTATTTCCGCTTCGTTAAAATAACGGTTTGTAGCCTTATCGTAGGCGTTTACGTCGCTTGCTCCGACGTTCAGGCTCGTCAGCAATTCTCCCAACTCTTTCGTAACGTCCCGCACGTCCGCATTAAGCGATATTTCCGGCGCGACGTCGTCGTACCAATGCGCCGTAAAGGTCATATTTACAAGCCCCTTAAATTCTTCGAGCCGCTCTGTCAATTCGTCGTTCTCGTCGTACCAACCGCCGAATTTCCAATTTTCCTTTTGCGGTACAGGCAAATCGACTTGCCAAGTATTTTCGGAGTAATAAATAGTACGGATAACGGTTCCGTTTTTTTCCGCTAAAACTATTTTGGCGGAAGGCTCTACGACGAGCGGAAACGAAACGGCCTCTCCTCTCTTTCCGTTCAATATCGGCGTAACCGATAAAAAGCCGCTTCCGACGGAAGAAAAGTCTGCGGAATAATCAAATTCAAGCCCCGAATTTTTTAATTCGTCAAGTGAAATACTTTCTTTATACCAGCCGTCCGCATAGTAAACTTCGCCGCTCTCCGAGCCGAATTCCCCGACGTTACCGTTTTGAGCAACGTAGATTACTCCGTCTTTCATTGCTCCGGAATAGGTCACTCCTACCGGAAGATATTCGTATTGCATAAAAGGCTCTGCAAACGATTTTCCGTTGACGGAAAGCAAAACTATCTGATCGGCGTGATCTCTTCCCGCAACTTCTTTTGCGTCCGAAATTTTTATCGTATATCCGTCGCTGAAATTATCCAGAGTAAGAGTTGCCATCGCCACTTCTCCGGTAACGGCGGCCCCCGCGCCGACGGAAAGTTTAACTGTTACCGCGTTCCCCGACCATTCCAAAACGATCAGTCCTGAGATCGCCCATTTGTCCGTTCCCGTATTTTGCGCGTTGGCATTGTTTACGGGATAGAAATTGTAATTTTTGCTCGCCGCTTCCGCCGCCTCTACCGTATCGTAAGCGTTGCCCAAAGCATAGTATTTTCCGCCGTAAATAACGAACGCGTTGCCGAACGTTTGCATTCCGGTCTGCGTGGTATATCTCGACCTGTATACCGAAAACGCAGGACGGGAAGGCTGATCCTTATCGTAAAAATCAAAGCGTACCGCGCCGTAGCCCGTTGCGGCATAGGCGTATTCTATGCTTAAATCGCCGCTGAACGTACCGTTAAAGCGCGCGGGGTTATTTTTAGGAACGACCTTCACACCTTTTATAACGCCCGTGTTAGATTCTGCCTGAACGTACTCCGCACAAGAGTCCGAAGTAAACAACTCGCTCACGGCGCACCCTCTGCCGACGTTTATAACGAAGTCGCGTGTTATTCCTTTATACGAAACGGAAACGATATGTTCCCCTGCCGCAAGCGCGGCAGTATCCGTGGGCGACGAGAACTTTTCATACGGAACGGAAATACTTAAACCCGCAACGGTGCAAATATAATGCAACGTGAAATCAGGTAACTGCATTCCCTGAATAATATCTATAGTTTGTTTTCCGTTAACCGCGCGGGCGTTTCCGTTGGATATATCTTTTCCCTTAAGCGTTGCCGTTATATTTTCTGCGCCTAAATCTACGTCGTTGAGCGTTTTAAGAATAATTCCGTCGTGACCGTTTTTATTTCTCATTTGAGCGGACGGCTCTATTTTCATTACGTACCCGTCCTTAAAATCGGGCAGATTCAACGTCGCCATCGTTTTTGTTCCCGTCACGACTCCGTTTGTACCGACCGAAACGCCGACCTCTGCGCTGTCCCCCGTCCACGTCAGTTTTATTTCACCGGCAACGTTATACCGTCCTCCGCAAGAAGGATATACCTCCTCCGAAGCAATCCCGAATCCGCCGGAACCGCAGAAGTATTCCCAAGAATAAATATTTATATTGTTTCTCGTCGTTCCCGCGATATATACGGGCGCGCCTCCCCGATAGTCTATAACGCAAGCGCAGCCGTAATTTCCGTTAGCAAACGATCTGTAAACGGAAAATATTTTTTTCGTTAAGTCGTCTTTATCGTAAAAAACGAACTCCGATTCGCCGTAGCTTGCCGAAGCGTATTCGTATTCAACAGAAAAATCCCCGCTTAATACTCCGTTTACTTCCGCGGCGCTTACTTTCGTATTGATCTGAACGCCTTTTCCCGCTATAAAAGCAGTTCCGACGTTTTCTTTAAATAACGTTTCGGCCGATACCGAAAAGCTATCCGAAACGTATACGGCGTAACGCTTTGCTATTCCGTATGCCTCTATTTTTTCCGAATACCGCCCCGCCGCCTTATCCACGTACGAAACCGAGGCATAAAACGAATCCCGTTTCGTTTCCGCGTATATATATCCGAAACCGTTCTCCGTACAATCCGCCACGATTCCCTGCGTATAAACGAATTCTTTCAGCTCGTCGCCGACGGTAAGGTTTATCGCAGGATCTCCGTTATCGTCAACGTATTCGCCGCCATACGATATTTTTCCGTCTGTCAGGACGCCCTCTATCGTCGATTCAAAAAGCTTTATCCCGTTCATTTCGGTCATCAGGATACTCGTATCGCCGCCTTTACCGCGGATTAAAGACGAGTCTTCTACTCGCACGATATATCCGTCCTTAAAATCGGGCAATTCAAAGGTTGCCATAACGTCCAAACCTTCCACCGCGCCGTCCCAACCTCTCGAAACTCCTACGGATACCGAATCGCCGTTCCATTTCAACGACAATTCTCCTTCCACGCCGTAAAAATTGTTAGCGTTGGCAGGGTAAACCTCTTTTTTGTCAGCGGTATTTGCGGAAGGATTACAAAAATAAACGTTCAACGAACCCGTAACTCTGTTTCCCAGAATGTAATACTCTTTTTCCGCCCCGCGATAATCCACGACGCACGCGCTGCCGAGATTCTCCGAGCTGAACGAACGATACAAAGAAAACACCTTTCTTGCCGGCTCGTCTTTATCATAGAAGACGAACTCCGTTTCGCCGTAACCCGTCTGCGAATATGCGTACTTTAACGAAAAATCGCCGCTTAACGTGCCGTTAAGCGTTGCGGCGTCTTCTTTGGTGTTCGCCTTTATACCCTTATAAGTGTGAACGACGTAGGAGTCGGGAGTAAACAGAGAAGTCGTTTCGACTTTTACCGTACTGCCGGGTTCCGCATAAGCCGTTCTTTTGCTTTGTTTCAAACCGAAGCTCGTTGCAAAGCATAATATACTTGTCGTCAAGCATAAAAGTACCGTCGCCTTTAAAAGTTTACCCATCATCTTCTTCTCTTTTTTTCTAAAATTTTCTTAATAATTATATCATCAAATTATATATAAGTAAATACGTCACAAATACACAAAAATATAATTTTTCTACTTTTTTATTTAATATTTATCATGGGCAAAATTCTATTTTTTATCGACAAAAGCTTGTGTAAATACATAAACCGTGTTAAAATAATTGTATGGATAAGCGTTTTGAAAACTTGGATACATTTATCAATATCTGCGAACAGGAAAACGTATTTTCTTTACACGCAACGACTTACGGCTTTGAAAAAAAACCGACCCGCACCCTTTTGCACAATCACCAGTACGAATATTCCGTACATTTTATTTTATCGGGGGCGGGGTATCTTCGCTACGACGGATATCCCGAAATTCGGCTTAAAGCGGGGGATCTGTTTTTTCTTTTACCATACGACAAACGAATTTCGTATCGCCCCGATCCGAACAATCCCTGGACGTACTGTTGGATTAACTTTATGGGCGGAATAACCGAAATACTTACACACATAAACGTTTCGCACAAATCGCCGTTCGTACGCGTTAAAAATCGCAGCGAAATCACCAACCTGTTCTGGAATATGTTCAATACCATAAACTCGCACTTTCGTTTTTCCGGCTTTCTCGTTTCCAACACCGTGGGTTCGATTTTATTCGCATTGCTTAAAAATTCCGATAACGCTAAAAAACTAATGAAATCCTCGTCTTACGTCGAACAGGCGCAAAAATACATCGAAGAACATTACGCCGATCCCTGTCTTAACATCAAAAAGGTCGCCGCGCATTGCAATTTAAACAGCGCATATTTCTCGCGATATTTCAAAGTTGCCACCGGTATAAACTTTTCGCTGTTTTTAATGGATTTCAGAATACAAAAAGCGACTTCGCTGATTCGCTCCGGCGTCTATAATATTCAACAACTCTCGGATTCGGTCGGCTTTCTCTCTCCCTACTATTTTTCCGATTGTTTTTTGCGAATCTTGAAAATTCGTCCAAAAACGTATATAACGCAGGTAAAAGAAGCGGAAAAAACGACCGCACCGAAAAACTCCGTTAATCATTTAGTATAGACGTTTATCCGAAAAAAGGAAAACAAGTCCCGAAAAAACGGGACTTGTTTTCCTTTTATTCTTGCGTGTTTCTAAAAAGAATTATATCCGAAATACAATCTTTCTTCCGTATCCGTAAAATCATCCTTAATCGCAGGACCGGACATTACTATGACGTCGCTCGTAAAAACGCAAATATCCGCTATAACTTTATGATATATCTTTTTCATCGTTTTCAGCTCTCCTTTTCTTATTCCGAAATCGTCAGGGATACCGTATAATTGCCTGCCGTTCCGTTCAATTCAAACCGACAATACTTTCCGTTGACCATTACCAGACAGATTTTCGTTTCGGAAGTAATCGTTAAGACGCCGTTTTCGTAACTCGCCGTGTATACCGGCGTATATTTCTCGCTTGCATTTGCATACGAAATCTCTCCGCCGCTTATATTTAAATTTACAAAACCGTTTATATAGGCAAGCAGAATCGTTTCGATCGAACCGCTTTCGTAATGCAATTCATACGCAGTTTTTGCTACTTCGTAAATACTTCTGCTGTTCACGCTTTGCTCGTATGCGGAATATACGAAAAGCTTTGTATTATCCTGCATCGTTACGCACAAGTATACTCTTGCGGAGAATTTCAAGGTAAAGTTATAAGGCAAAATATCTATAATCGACGCGTCGAACTCGTAATAGCCGACTTTTTCCGTCGATTCCTTCAAATATTCGTTACAAGCAAGTTTTTTATAATTCTTTCCCGCAGCTTTCAAAGCGTTTACCGTAAAGGCTGTTTCTTTCAGATAGTCCGTCGCGGTTATCAGAATTCCTACTTCGACGTTCTTTACGTTTTCGTCTGCACTTAAACTCTCTAAATCGGAAATCGACGCGTATCCCAGGAATTTAATGCCCGAGTTTTCCATATTTTCCCTTACGCGGATCAACGCGCCGTCACCCGTTTCTATCGCCACGGAAGGAACTACAACGAGCGTATACTCTTTTGTTTCGCCCACCGAGCCGTATAAACTTGTAGTGACCGAAACGCTGCCGCTTCCGACCGATTGCAAATCTGCGTTATATACTGCTTCAAAACCTTCCTCAACCGCTTCCGCGCTCGCCTCGCCGAAAAATCCGTCGGCGTAAACGACGGTATTCGCTTTTGCGGAAAACTTACCGAGTTCCCCGTTTTGAACCGCATAAATCGTATCGGTTTCTTCTCCTTCGTACAAAATACCGGAAGTAGAATATGCAGCCTCCAAAACCTCTTTATCGAAGCTCTTGCCGTTAATAGAAGTTATCACTACGGGATCTTCGTGCTGCCTGTTTGCGATATTAGGCGAATCCTCTATCGTAACCTTATATCCGTCGCTGAAATTGTCCAGAGTAAAGGTTGCCATCGTCACAACGCTTTTAATATTTAAGCCTACGCCGGTCGTTAATTTTATCGTTACCTGATTGTCAATCCATTCCAGAATGATTTTTCCCGGAACCGCCCACTTGTCAACTCCCGTAGCCGAAGTGTTGTTGGCAGGGTAAAAGTTGCAATCGCCGTTTGCGACAGCCGCCGCTTCGGCTTCGGCTACGGTGTCGTAACCCTGACCGAACACATAATACTTGCCTTCGTAAATAACGAACGCGTTTCCGTAAGTATTATAGGCGGTATTCTGCGTCGTATATCTCGATTTGTACACGGAAAATACCGGCGTTCTGTCGTTATCCTTATCGTAAAACTTGAATTCGACCGCGCCGTAACCGGCAGAAGCATAAGCGTATTGCAGTTCAAGGTTACCGTTAAACACGCCGTTGAACGCCGCAGCCTTCTTTCTGGGAACAACCTTCACGCCGCTCACCGTTCCGTAGCCTGAAGTAACCGTCGTGAATGCAGTCTCTGATTTTCCGGTGAAAATATCCGTCGCGTTAATTGCGGGGAGCACGCGCACCGTGTAAGCCTTGCTTATTCCGCTATGGCTCACGGTAGTTTGAAAATCACCCGTCTTTGCCGTAGAAATATCCGTCGCTCCCGCGAAATTTTCAATCAGAACGGGATTCGACAATTTCAACGAGCCGACTTCAACGTACGCGGAATACGAAAAGCTCCCGATTGCTTCCCCTTTTACAACCTTTATAATGTTTTTACCGTTTTCAACGTATTCGCCGTCATAATATATTTCTCCGTCGCCGTCCCGAACGGCAACGGACACGGTAGAATCTGTAAGGCTTACGCCGTTTATCGTCTTTATTACGATGCTGTCGTCGCCTCCCTTACCCCGTATAAGTGTAGAACCTTCTACCTTCATTATATATCCGTCCTTAAAACCGGGGATCTCCAGCGTCGCAACGGTTTTTTGCGAAGATATTTCGCCGTTCGCCCCGACGGGTACGCTTATAATTACCGTGTCGTTTTCCCAGGTAAGCCGTAAATTACCTGTCACGTTGTAATAACCTGTGGCACAGGACGGATATACTTCGGAAGACACGCTTCCGAAGCCGTTATACTGAAAACGATAAACATCGGGAAAACTGTTTTCCCACGAGTTCTCTCCCAGATAAAGAATTTTTTCCGCCGTATCGGAACCCCTGTAGTCCACTACGCACGCGCAACCGCTGTTTTTGTCTACGGAAAACGATCTGTATAAAGAAAATACCTTAGTCGTCGGCTCGTCCTTATCGTAGAACGTAAACTCGGTTTCGCCGTAACCCGACTGCGAATAAATATATTCGATCGACAAATCCCCGTTTAACGTACCGCTAATCGTCGCCGTATCCGTTTTGGTATTAACCTTTAACCCCTGTTCCGTAGAAACAACTCCCGAATCGTCCGTGAACAAAGCCGTCGTCGGTAAGCCCACAGAGGTCGTGGCAGAAACGAAAAGCGTGTTTGCGGTTACAGCCCCGCAAATACAAACTAAACCCGCCAACAACAAAAGCGCCTTAATTTTACCTTTCTTCATTTTTATCCTCCATTTTAGGAATAATAATTCAGCCCCGCGCGCAACCGACAAAATGCGCGACAAGACCTATTATTTTTTTTATTTTACCAAAAAAAACTTTGAAATACAATATACTCTTTCTTGCAAAAAATATAATATAACTACTTTTGCTTTTTTACGGACAAACGTTTTTCTATAATTTATCCCACGCTCAAAACGCAGAAATAGTAACCTTTAAAAACTTAATGAAAAGAAAATATAAACGAATTTACCCATAGAAATTAGAATAGGCTTTGCGCAAAACCGCCCGACTATCTTATGGTGGCAAACCAAATTAAGCTTTCTTCAACAAAATTAGTTGTTATCCTGCCTTTTCTTATTTGTTCAAAATTTCAAACAATGAAATTAGAATTTAGTTAAAATAACCTTTTATTCATTGTAACTTTTTTGTCAAAGAGTATAACGCGCCACCTTGATATAATATACAAGCGTCGTTGCTAGCCACGCCGTATCAAGGTGGCGCGTTTTGCACAGGGTTATGTCGGTAAAACGAGCTAAAATTCGTTAGTTTTAATCTAAACTACATAGCTGTTATGTGCTTTTTGGGGTATATAATTCCCTCGTTCTGACAAATTCAACTATAAAATCTTAACCTTATACCTACTTTTAAGCGGCTATCGCCGATTAAAAGTAATAGGTAGATTAAACGCGCGGCGGGGACGACCGCTAAACCGCTTTTTCGTCCCCGCCGCTTTTCGCGTTTTACGCCTTCCCTCATCTTTCCTCTTTTCGTTATACGCCGAAAAACGCCGCTCTTACACTCGGCGTTGTTTTTTTATTCCTTTCTCTTACGCGCTCATAAACAATTCCCGCATAGTTAGTTGTTTCGGCTTGTAATTAAGTATATCCCTCTCCCGGCTTATCACGTCGTCAAATAGTACCACCTTTTCAATGTAGTCGAACATCTCTCCCGCTATATCCCTCTCCTTTACCTTTACGCACACCTCCGAAGGTATCCCCCTCGAATATACTATCTTCTCTCCCGATTTAGATATATACTTCAACAGATAGTTTATAGTATTCCCGTGCCTTATCTCCTTTTCGTTTACGGGTCGAAAATCGTTTCTTCCGAATCCGTTCTCAAAGAACGTGTTTATCATTGTTATCGTCATCTTACCGCTCTTGGCTATTTTACAAACCTCTTGAATTTTGTACAGTATTGCTTGTAACAAGGGTTTTGTCGGCAAAAAATTTTTTCTGATTTTCAAAAATATTTAACGATATTTATCGATTACGAGCGATACTCTTTGCACGTTTCTGCACATTTTATTGGCATTTTTTTAAAATCGTCAATTTTCAGGGCTTGCAAATTTTATATTTTTATTTCGACCCTCGGATCCTTTTTGTTACAATTTTTAATCTGCTTTAAGAGGTAAAATCTCCTTTTGCAGGGCTTTAAAAACGACCTTAACAAAGACTCTTTTCCGAGAAATTTTTTAAAAAGCAAAACCCTCGAAATCGTCAGTAATTTACAAAGGTTAAAGGGTAGCACCCATAAGGGACGCTCCTCCGCTGTCGCTTCGGAGGGCTTCGCCCGAATCCCCTATCGGGTT
>CAKQRD010000020.1 GCA_934271275.1 uncultured Clostridia bacterium
GAACGCGTAATCGTGCATACCCCCGAACTCGGCGCGTGCCTTTCGGAAGATGGGTATACAGAAGTTCCGTCTTTCGTATTGCCCGAGGGCTATATAAAAGGAAGCACGGGCGCGGGCGACGCGTTCTGCGCGGGCGCGCTTTGCGGACTAGCGGAAGGTATGAGCGATAAAGAACTCCTTACCTTTTCCGCGGCGGTGGCGGCAACCTCGCTATCTGCGGAAAACGCCTCGGACGGCATAAAATCCCGCACCGACACCGTTGAATTTATAAATACTCTTAAAACGAGATAGTTCGGATAATATAAAAATGATAATACTAAAAAATCGCGCGAAAAAACGTTACTTCGCACGATTTTTATTTTTGTAATTTGATCTGTATTCCACGGGGGAAAGCCCTTCGTTTTTCTTAAAAAACGCGGTGAAATAATGGATTCCAGAAAAATTCAGCGTTTCCGCGATTTCGGTAACGGTATCGCTCGTTTCCGAAAGAAGACGCTTCGCTTCCGAAAGCTTTTTTTCAGAAACGTAGTCGTTGACGCTCTTTCCCGTCGTTCTCTTGAACGCTTTGCACAACGAAGAACGGTTCGTGCCGAATAAAAACGACAGCTCGTCTATCGTGATTTTTTCTTTGAAATTTTCTTCGACGTAACGTACGATTTCCGTTGCGTCGAAATCTCCGACGGCAGGACTTTTTCCGTCGTCGTTCTCGCACAGCTTTCTCGCTATTTTTATGACGAGCGACTCTATACCGTTTTTAAGCTTTTGTTCCGCGCCGAAAGGCGCGGTTTTCTTTTTACGCATATCGTAAGTCGGAACGTCGTACGGCGGGGAGAATACGTTTCTGCCTTCTTTAACTATCTCCGCAAGCAGCGATTTTTCTTCCGCGTCGGCGGAAAGCTTTTTGTCCGTAATAAACGGCGGCATATTGTCGCACGCGAAGCCGAGAATTATTACGGTCGGGGCGGCGCCCTTAACGCAGGAGAGCGCGTGTTTTTCTCCCGCCGCGTGCAGCACGGCTTCGCCCTTTTCCAGAATTCCGTTAAAGCCCTCCGAAGAAATTTTAAGCGCGCCCGAGGAAACGTAAACGAGTTCCGCGAAGGGGTGACTGTCCGTTCCCGTATAAAAGTCGCTCGGGAACTCGAAAAAGTGTACGTTTGCTATTTCCGATACGTTTACCGCGTCCGATAGTTTTTTAAGTTTGTATTCCATACGAAAAATTATATCTAAAATTTTACTTATTGTCAATAAATTTACGATTTGTTAAAAAGGATTTACGATTTTGTAAAGACAAGGGGCGAGAGGGGTGGTAAAATAAAAGAAAAAACAAAAAAGGAGAAAAAGATTATGCAAAGAATCTGTATACCCGATTACGAATATCACGAAAGAATAGCCCGCGCGGCGAAGATGCTTCAAAAAAGAGGCTTGGACGTAATGGTGGTTGCTTCCACCGAAAGCGACTATGCCAACGCGAGGTATTTCTCGGGCTTCTGGCCGCTGTTTGAAAGGGCGGGCGTAGCAATATCCGCAAACGGCGACGCGGCGCTTTTGGTAGGTCCCGAATCCGCTATTTTCGGCAGAGATATGGGCAAACTCGACAAGGTGTTCGTGTTAAAGGAATTCAGAGAATCCGCAGACCCCTCTTATCCCGAGCTTCAGGCAAGCACTTTTAACGACGTGTTTAAGGCGATAGGAGTAACAGGCGAAAACATTAAAATCGGTTTAGGCTCTTATGTCGAATGTACTCTGCCGATATTCGAGGGGCTTAAAAACGCGTTTCCGAAAGCGGAAATCGTAAAATGCAACGACATAATGGTAGACCTACGCAAAATAAAGAGCGAAAACGAACTTGCCTGCATTAAGGAAGGGTTCAGAATAATAGAACTCGCGACGGACGAAGTTATCAGATACCTTAAA
This sequence comes from uncultured Clostridia bacterium, assembly GCA_934271275.1. GTDB lineage: Bacteria > Bacillota > Clostridia > Christensenellales > Borkfalkiaceae > UBA1259. The sequence goes on from CAKQRD010000020.1 coordinate 1,915, forward strand.
CCGGGGGTAACCGAGCTGCAAATGGTAGGCGTCGCGCAGCGCGTAATTTACGAAAACGGCGCGGAATACGAAGGGCTTCCTATGTACGTTTTCAGCGAAGAAAGCACCCGCCACGCGATAAGCCGTTCCCGTTACAGAGAGATTAAAAAGGGCGATATAGTCCAGCTTAATCTTTCCGCGAAAATCGACGGATATTCTCCCGCAATCGGCTTGCCCGTCGTTATGGGTAAGTTGGAGGGCGAACGTCGCGAACTCGTGGAATTCTGCCGCAAAATGCACGAATGGACGTGCGAACAGATTAAGACGGGCGTAATCGCAAGCGACGTCGCAAAGAGATTTTATCAGACGTTCAAGGATAACGGCTACGAAAAGAACTTCGTATACGGACCTTGCCACGGCACGGGGATGATAGAGGTGGAAGCGCCTTGGATGGAAACGACCTCCGATTATCCGCTCGAAAAGAATATGACCTTTCAGGTAGATACCTTTATTTCCGGACCGACTTTCGGTTGCCGTTGGGAAAAAGGTATCGCCGTAAAAGAGAACGGTTACGAGTCTTATACGGATTATCTGAAAAAAGGAATAATCGAGTTGGAGTTTTAAAAGCGATATAGCGGCGCATCTTTGAACTACGCTCTCCGCTCACCCTCGGTTGTGTACTATATTGTACACGCCCTTCGGGGTTCGGTCGGCAGTTGTCCAAATCTGCACCACTCTCTCGCTTTTAAGAGTAAACGGTTTAGCGGCGCATCTTTGAACTATGCTCTCCGCTCTCGTCGCGACGCAACCTTTTGGCGGTAAAAGTACGCAAGCATACTTTTACGCGCTTTACGGCAGGTCGCTCCTCTTCCCGCAAAATCTTTGCAAAGGCAAATATTTTGCGTGAGCATAAAAAGGTTAGATGTCGTACAAGCAAAACCCGCCGCGAAACGTGCTTAAAAAATTAAAGGATAAAAAATTATGGCAATAGGAAAGAAAAAATGGATAATCCCCGATTGTGAACTGCCCATGCCCGGCGAAGGGGTATTGAAAGGTCACGAAAGCGTTATAATCGTAAACGATAACGACAGGGACGTGAAAATAAAGGTCACGCTTTACTTTACGGACGCGCCGTGCTATGATAAAATAGAATGGACGGTAAAGGCGAAGTCCGTGAGGTGTTTCAGAATGAACAACGTAAACGATATGAGCGGGTACGTCGTTCCGTTCGATATGCAGTACGCCATGAAAATAGAAGCCGACGGCAACATTGTTCTTCAATACGGCAGACTCGATAACAGACAAAAAAACCTTGCGTATTATACCACGTTAGGGTTTTCCGAATAATAAAAAGAGGTAAAAATTATGATATTGGACAGATCTTTTCCGAGAGAGGTAAAGTACGTTCAGGATAACAACATACCGCTCGTCATAGCGGGCGGCACGGTGGAATATCACGGTCCGCACTGCGCGTACGGTTGCGATACCCTCGTAGTCGAGGGGCTTATAAACGAACTTGCAAAGAGAAAAGAAATAATGATCGCCCCGACCATTTCTTACTCGCCCTCGTCTTACGCCGTCGGCGGGAGAAAAAGCGGCACGGTGCACGTCCCCGAGCGCGCGTTCGAGGACTACGTTTATTACGTTTTCAAAAGCTTTCTTTACGCGGGGTTCAGGAATATTTACGTTGTGATTCATCATCAGTTCGAGCAGGAATCGGAAATGCCGATGACGCTTTGTTACCGCACCGCGGCAAAACGCGCCACTATGGAATATCTCGAAGAAACGCTCGGCGAGGGCTGGTGGGGCAGCGAAAGTTACTCTGATTATTACGAACAGTTAGAGGGCGCGAACAACCCGTTCGGCTGGATAAAAGTTATACCCGCAATGACGACGGAGGTTCAGAACGCCACCGGCTACGACCACGCCGGCGAGTTCGAAAGCAGCATTTTAATGTCTTTATATCCCGACTGCGTAAAAAAAGAAAGGATAGACGACGTTAAGCACTGGTTTACCGAAAGCGCGAGAAAAGCGAACAAGGAACTCGGCGACAAGATGGTAGAACTTTCCTTAAAATCTCTGGAAGAACGCATTAAATAGTTCGGGATAAAAATTCCGACTTGGTTCATAATGGATAAAAAGGAGGGCGGCGATGAAATACGCGAAACTTGTTTTTCCCAAAAATAAAGTCAATAACGAGCTTTACGTCTGCCATTACGGTTCGCATCAGGTGAATGCAAGCGGCGCGTTCGGACCGGCTAAACGCGGCTATTATCTTTTCCATTTTATAAAAAGCGGAAAGGGAGTATACCTCGCGGGCGGAAAACGGTTCGAGCTGACCAAAAATCAAGGCTTTATAATCCGTCCTAACGAGGAAACGTATTACTGCGCCGACGAAAAAACTCCGTGGGAATACGAATTCGTTGCTTTTAACGGGTTACTCGCGGAAGAGATTGTCGGTTCGGTCGCGTGGGAGGACGGATACGTCGTAACGCCCGAAAATTACACCGAAATACGAAAAATTATGAACTCCATAGTCAGAATAAAGGACGAGGAGCTGAACAAATCCGGCGGAGGCAACTATCGACTGATAGGCGAGCTGTATCTTCTGTTCGCGGAGCTTGTAAAGGGCGGAGGCTACGCCGTTTATGCGGAAGAGAACGAAAGAAAAGCCGCACTTAATAAGGCGATAGACTATATAAAAGCCCATTACGCCGAAGAGCTTGAAGTTGACGACGTGGCAAAACAGGTGAATATGCACCGCTCGAATTTATTCAGGCTGTTTAAGGAAGAGCTGAACGTTTCCGTATGGCAGTACGTTCAGAATTTCAGAATGGATATGGCGGCGAACCTTTTGTGCAACACTGATTTGCCCGTATACGAGGTCGCGTGCCGCGTAGGTATGCCCGATTATCCGCATTTTTGCAGGCAATTTAAGATGTTTTTTCTGGAAACTCCGAAAAATTTTCGCAAGAATTTCTCGGGGAAATAATCGCGCGATTAAAGGTCGCAGGCGGGTGCGTGGAATGCGAACGCCCCTTCCGAAATTGCGTTTTAGTTGCATAAATTGCCAAAATTCGGTATAAAAGTGCGCTATTCGCGCTGAGGAAATATGAGAATAAATTTAACAAAGGAAGCGTTTTCCGTGCGCGGATATCGGCTTGCGGAACACGGAAAAATAACTGCGGACGCGTTTAAGTATGAAAGCGGCGTCGAAGCGTTGAGAGTGAACACGGGTAAGGCGGAGTTTGTTTTTCTGCCTTTCGTCGGGCAACAAATTTGGGATTTTAAGTACGACGGCAGAAGAATTTCTATGACCTCCACGGTGAAAGAGCCGAAGCGAGTTAATGAATACCTGTTCAATTACGGCGGCTTTTTGTATCATTGCGGAATAACGGCGTTCGGCGTTCCCTCAAAGGAGGATTCGCACCCGCAGCACGGCGAGTTGCCTAATGCGGAGTACGATTCCGCGTATATGATTTTCGGAGAAGACGAAGGCGGAAAGTACGCCGTTTTCGGCGGAAAATACGTTTACGACAAGGCGTTTATAACAAGCTATTCTTTTAACCCCGAATTTAAAATTTATGAAAATTCGGGGCTGCTCGATTACCGCGTCGCGCTTGAAAATCTTAAAGGCTCGCCTATGGAGTATTCCTATTTGTGCCATATAAATTTTCAGCCTTTTTCGGGGGCAAAGCTTATTTACGCCGCGGAAAAGGGGAGCGAAAAGATTTATTATAACCCGCTTTCCGTAAGAGAAGATTTAAGACTTCCGCTCGGCGAATACGTCGAAAAGCTTAAAAAGGACGTAACCGTTTCCGATACGGTTTGCGGCGCGGGGCAGGTTTATGATCCCGAGCTGTGTTTTTCGTTTAAGTATAAGGCGGACGAAGCGGGGCGCGGTTATACCCTGCAACGCGAATACGGAAAGGGCGCGTGCTACGTCGAACACCCCGTGAACGATTTGCCGTTCGTTATAAGATGGATTTCTTCTACGCCCGACGAAAAGGCTTTGGGAATGGCTCTTCCCGCGACGGGCGAGCATCTCGGGCTTGCGCATATGAGGAAGAACGGGCAGATTAAAATTCTTCCGCCGCACGGAAAAGCCGTCTTTTCTATAAAATGCGGGTATCTGTGCGAAGAAGCCGCAAAAGCCGCGGAAAAGAAAATAGAAAAATTGAAATAAAAAATTTATAAAAAGCCTGCGGGCATAATAAAAAAGTTCCGAAAAATTCCGGAACTTTTTTTATTTTACGAAAAATGCCGAAACAACAGGATAAGCCTCGGCTTTTAAGAGTCGACGGGCGGAAAAATTGCAACAAAACGACAATTTTGTGCAATGTTTGGCTATTGTCACGGACGGTTTTCGGTGTTAAAATTTATTACGAAAATAAATAAACGGGGGAACTTTAATGAAAAAATTCTGGAAGCCTTTTACCGCGATTTTAACGCTTGTCGCGCTTGCCGCAACCGCAGTGACGAGCGTTTTCGCGCTGAACGACAAGACCTTGGAATTCGACGAGTCCGTACCCGCCGCTTCTTCGGGTAGCGCGGAGGTTTTTTCCTCGCGCGTGAACGTGCCGTATTCTGCGGCGGATATTAAATTCTGCGTGTTCGTATCGCCCGAAGGCGACGATTCCCGCGCGGGAGAAAATAAGGAAAACGCCGTGCGCACCTTAAAGAGAGCGCAGGTTCTCGTCAGAAATTATTACGGAAACGGCGGTTCTGGCGACGCTTCGATTATGCTTTGCGACGGCGAATATTACCTTGACAAGCCTTTGGAGCTTACGACGGAAGAGACCGCGGGCGGCGCGCTTTACATACGAGCCGAAAATCACAATAAAGCTACGATAAGCGGTTCAAAGCGTGTTGACTCCGCCGCCGTTACCGAAATCAGCGACGAAAAGCTCGGAAGAGTGTGGAAAATACCTTGCGAGAACTATATAAATCAGCTTTACGTCGGAGAAAACTACGCCGTGCGCGCGCGTTATCCCGACGCGGGCGAAGAGCTTCGCGCAATGACGACCGATCAGGTTTACAAGGATATTCTTATAGACGGGGATTCGATTGCGGAATTCAGCGAAAGCGATTTCGACGGCGCGATTATGACCGTGAACGTTATGTGGGCGGAATCTTATCTTCGCATCGAATCGGTAAAAACCGAAAAGGTTAATCTTGAAATGTCCGCGGGCGGTGTGGAAAGAACGCTCGGGAGAGTTCGCATAAAAGGCGAGGACGCCCGCGTTTTCGCAAGAGAAGGGCTTCGCATAAACGAAACCTCGCGCTGCGCGTTCCACTTTGAAAATTCCAAAGCGTTTCTGAACGCCGAAGGCGAATGGTATTACGATAAGTCGGAAAAGACGGTTTATTATCTTCCGCGCGCTAATGAAACGCTTGAAAATTCGATTATAAGAATTCCGTATTCGGAGGTTCTTGTAACGGCGAGCGGCGAAAAAGACGATAAAATCGGAAACGTGATATTCGAGGGCGTAAACTTCGCGTATACCGCAAACACCTACGTTGACGGGAAAATCGGCGGACAGGGCAACAGAAACGATAACGCCTTCACGCAGCGTTTTACGGGCGGGCCGAACGACGCGAGACCTATCGCGGCGATAGCCGTTACCAATGCCGAAAACGTGCGCTTTTCCGGAAATATCTTTTATTGTCTCGGCGGCGGGGCGATTGATTGCGTTTCGGGCGTTAAGGATATAAGGATAGAGAAAAATCTTTTCCGCGGAGTAGGCGGCAACGGCGTTCTGGTAGGACCTACCTATACGGGTATGTATAATGAGGACGAAAACGGAAACAAAACGTGGATAATTCCGCACGACGATGAAAGAGAGTTCAACATAAACGTTTATACCGAAAACAATTATATGACCGATATAGGCTGGCAGGAATACGGCTCGTGCGCGGTAATTTATACCTATTCGGTAAACAGTAAGATAAACAGAAACACTATAAGCAACGTGCGGTATACGGGTATAAGTTCCGGCTGGGGGTGGGATACGACCGCCACTTCTTACGATTTCTATAAGGGAATCGAAATAGGCTACAACAGAATAACGGGCGTAATGAATCTGCTTGCGGACGGCGGCGCGATTTATACCGTAGGCGTTCAGCAGGGCGCGCGTATTCACGACAACTACGTCGGCGAAAATTACAGTTCGGTATATACTTATCCTGACGACGTGGGCGATTCTTCGGGCAAATATTACGCCTGCTGCGGAATTTATCTCGATAACACGAGCGGCGGCGCGGTCGGAGACGGAACGGGCTTCGTGGTGGAAAACAACTACGTTGCGAAAGACACCCTCGATCAGGCGTATCAGACGGTGAACGCGAGAAAGAAACCGTTGAAGGACGAAAACGGAAACGACCTTTTCTATTTCGTTATAAACGACGCGCCCGAAAGCAAAAAGAACGAAATTTACGAGGCTTCGGGCGTTAAGGAAGACGGCTTTACGCTTATCCCCGAAGGCTGCGTGTTATGGGGAGCGCGTACCGAAAGCGCGACCGTTTCCGCCGTGTACGGCAACGGACTGAAAACCAAGAAGGACGCCGCGCTCGTGCTTACGGGCAAGAACGGCAAGAGGGTTCAGCTCGCGGCGGAGGACATTATAGAATGGACGGATACCTGCGTAAGGTTTAAGAGTTCGTCTTACCGTTCGGGCGAAATTTTTGCGATAGACAAGGAAGGAAAAGCTTCTAATTACGTCGTCGCGACGCTCAACGTTGACAGAAAGTTCTGTATGAGCGGACAGTTTGAAAAGTGGGGCGGGCTTTCGGGCATAGTGCAGGATTTGCAGACGCAGAGAATTTCCGTGCATAAGAGCAAGGTGAAGGCGAGCAGCACCCTCGGCGCGTTTTCCGCTTCGTACGTTCTCGACGGAAATACCGGTTCCATATGGGCGAGCGACGCGATAAACGATCCCGATCCGTGGATAGAAATAACGGTAGACGGTAAAAAGATAGACAAAATCATTCTCGGGGCGCGTACGGACGGCGGCGGAGACGAAGAAAGCAGAAAGAATCTCACGGTCATCGTAACCGTCAAAAAATCCGCGACGGAATTTGCGGAGATAGTCGTTAAGAACGTCACGAAAGAAGATAATTATCCCGCGAACGGAATACTCGTTATAGACCTTGCGGGAACTGCGGCGGAAGGCAGATTTATATATTCCGTAAAGGTACAAAAGACGGAATCCACTTCCGCGGATCACTTCCTTTGCATAGCGGACGTAATGCTCGTTCCGCCGAAAGCCTGAAAAAGAAGAGTTTAAGGAGAAAATATGACGAAAAAATTAGTGCCGAAAGGAGAAAAGGGCAAGGACCTTTACGCAAAAGAAAACGTTTCGTACGTTCTTATGTGTCTGCCCGTCGTAATAAAAACGCTTATATTTTCCATACTTCCGCTTTTATGGCTCGTTATGGCGTTTGAAAATTATAAGGGCTTTCAGGGTATATTCGGCAGCGAATGGGTGTGGTTTCAGAATTTTGAATATTTTTTCAGGTCGGAAATAATCTGGCACGTTATATGGAACACCATCGCGCTCAACTTCCTTTTTATTCTCGTCGGCACGCCCAGCACCGCGCTTATGGCGATGCTTATGTTCGAGATGAAAAACAGGTTTGCGACCAAGCTTTTTCAGACGATATATTTTATACCGTACCTTATTTCGTGGACGGTGGCGCAGTATTGCGTTGAGGGGATACTCGGGGCGAACGGATTGATAAATTCGGTGCTTACGAGTTTAAGCCTCGATACGGTGAAGTTTTACGACGCGGCAAACGCGCACGCGTGGCCGTGGATTTTGCTTATATGCAACATCTGGAAGGGGCAGGGCTACGCGATAATCATGGATTACGCGAGCCTCAGCGGAATGGATACGGAGCTGTTCGAGGCGGCGGAGCTTGACGGCGCGAACAGAGGGCAGAGAATGTGGTATATTTCCTTGCCGCATTTAAGAAAAATCATCGCGATACTTCTTATTATGTCGCTCGGCGGGATATTCCGTTCCGATTTCGGTTTGTTCTGGTTTATTCCCAAAAACGATTCCGACAGGGCGCTTCTGGAAACGACGGAGGTTCTCGATACATATATTTATCAGCTTTCCATAAGGGAAACCGATTATAGCGCGGGTACGGCGATAGGTCTCGTTCAGTCCGTGGTAGGTACGGTCGTGTTGCTGTTTTCTAACTGGATAGTCAAGAAAATAGACAAGGATTCGGCGTTTGTTTAAGGGGGCGGAGAAGAATGAAAAACAAGAATAAAATAGGCGGTTCCGTCGTCTTTGACTTTTTCAACGTTTTATGGATGGTTCTTTTCGCGCTGTTCTGCCTGATTCCGCTCGTAATAATGATTTCGGCTTCCTTTTCCGCGGACGAAGCGTTGCAAAATTACGGTTACACGCTTTTCGTAAAGGAATGGAGTTTGAATGCTTATAAGGTCGTGTTCGGCAACGTTACGCCGCTTTTAAGGGCGTACGGCGTAAGCCTTATCGTAACGGGCGGCGGCACGATACTCAACGTGTTTTTAACGGCGATGATAGCGTATCCCTTGTCCAAGCCGCATTTCAGGTTCAAAAACGCGGTGACGATAATGCTTCTCATAACGATGCTGTTTTCCCCCGGAATGGTGCCGACTTATATACTTATCACGCAGTATCTCAAATGGAAAAACACGTTCGCGGTTATGATAATTCCGCAAATCGGCACTACGTTTTACATAATACTTCTCCGCACGTTTTTCTCGGACATTCCCAAGGAAATAGGCGAAAGCGCGAAGATGGACGGCTGTTCGGCGTTCCGCGAATTTCTGACGATTACCATACCTCTTTCGCTTCCCGCGCTCGCAACCTGTTCTATTCTCGTCGCGCTCTCATACTGGAACGACTGGGGAACGGCGTATCTTTACGTTGACGATAATCGTATGTGGAACGTGCAGATGCTGATGATAAACCTCGTGCAGCAGGCGCAGGAGTGGAAGAAAAATCTCGGTCAGCTCGCGGGGAATCAAAGCTCCGATTCGATAGTTATGGTTACCTGCATACTCGGCACTCTGCCTATAATGGGCGTATTTATGGCTCTCCAAAAATACATAGTGAAGGGTATGACGGTCGGCGCGGTCAAGGGCTGAAAAACGAAATATTACGGAGAGATTACCGAAATAATATTGAAATTTTACGGGGAAAGCACCCCGATATAAAATAAAAGCAGGAGGAAAGAACAATGAAAAAATTTGCGGCGATAATCGCAGCGGGACTTTTGGCTATAAGCGGCGCGGTCGGATTTGCGGCTTGCTCCGGCGGAGGGAACGGCGGTTCGTCCGATACCGTGCAGTATATCGTATATACGGGCGGCGGCAGTCTCGACGGCGCGGTTCGTATCAAGAACAAGGTGGACGAATACGTTTTCGATAAGCTCGGCTTCCACGTCGAACTCAATTACGTTCCGTATACCGAATATTCCACGAAGCTCGGGTTAAAGCTTAATACGAACGAGTATTTCGATATGTGCTATATTGGCTCGCTTCTTACGGGCAACCCGTATTCTCTCCGCGCGAGCGAGGGGTATTTCAAGGATATAACCGAAGATCTTCCGAAATATGCGCCCGATATTTATAATTCGCTTTCCGCGGACGTCTGGAACGCGGCAAGGGTAAACGGAAAAATTTACGGCGTCGTGAACGAGCAGATTTTTGCGAGAAGCACGGGCGTGGCGATAGACAAAACCGTTGTTAAGGCTTTGCGCGACGGCGGTTACGACCTTACGCAGGAAAACATAGATAAAAACGGAATAACCTACATAGAAGTTATCAACAAAGCGATGGAGTATATCAAGAATAACCCCGAAATTTCGCCTAACGGTAAAGTTCCGCAAAGCACGCTTATTCTCGGAAATCCTTACGACGATATTTTTATGCAGAATTACTCGTTCGACAGCTTGGGAACGGCTTCCGAATACCCCGGCGTTATCCGCGCGACGGCAAAGGAAAACGCTTCTACGGTCATAAATCAGTATGAAACCGAGGAATTTAAGGAATTTGCGGAGTTTTGTATGTCTATGCACCAAAAAGGCTATATTCCCGACGGAAAAACGGTCGATATAACCGAAAACCAGAGGGTAAGACTTACGGGTACTTATCAACCGGGGTGCGAATCCGACCTTTATACGCAGGTCGGCAGAGAATTCGAGCAGTTTCGATTCGGCGTGCCTATGCTCACGACTAACAACGTTACCTCTTCGGTCACGGCGATAAGCGTGAACAGTACGAAAACGGATAAATGCCTTAAACTTCTCAACCTTTTGTATACCGACAAAACGCTTTATAATCTTCTCGCGATGGGTGAGGAAAGAGCGGAATATAACTGGACGAAGGGCGAAATGGAAAACGACGAAGGCGTTATGGAGGAATACGACTATATAGAGTATATCCCCGGCAACGGTTACAGTATATACTCCGACTGGGCGTTCCCTACGATGTTCAACGCGTACAGAAAAATTTTCCAGCCCGCGGATATGGCGGACAGAATAAAAACTCTGAACAAAGAAGCGTTCGTTTCTATCGGTAACGGATTTGCGTTCGTGCCGAGCAAATCGGTCGCGAAATACCAGTCTGATTGCGGCAGAGAAATAGACATAGTCATAAAACAGCTGTTAAACGGCACGTTCCAGAGCGGAATTACTGCGGAAACGCTCGTCGAAAACCTTAACGCGAAATTAAGGGCGAACGGTCTCGACAAAATTCTTGCGGAAAAGCAGGCGAAATTCGACGAATATCTCGCGAATAAATAACCCGACGAGGAGGGAAAAGGATGGTTAAGGGACTAAACAAAAAACGGGCGATTATAACCCTGTTCGTGATTTTAGCGATTGCGATTACGGCGTTTTTCGTCTCCTTTACGGGCGTTGCGAATGCAAGAGCCGAAGGGCTTAAAGAGCTTAAACTCGACTTTGAAAAGGACGACGGCGGCGCGTTTACCGAACATTCTGCGGGCGGCTGGATAGTCGAAAACGGCGTTTACCGCCCGAAGCAAGGCGGCGCGATTACGAAAACGAAGGAGCAGATAGAGCTGACTTCCACGAATTACGTTTCCTTTGATTTTTGCACCGACGCGTTTCCGTTCGACGTTTTCTTTACGGAAAATCTGAACGCCTCTTGGCAGGGAATAGGCGTGCATCTCTATTCTATCGCTGACGGCGTCGTTACGGTGAACAAAAATCTCGATCAGAACGACTGGCTCGGCGACTATATAGGCAACTATGCGGACGGAAAAACGCATAACCTTAAAATCAGAATAGAAAATTCGGAAATGTCCTTTTATATGGACAAAAGCGAAACTCCGCTCGCGTTTAACGGCGGCGCGGTGACGAGCTTTTCTCTCGGTATAGAAACGCTTTCGGATAAAGCGCAGCTTATATTCCGCGCGGCGAGCGAGAACAGCTTTATAGACAATCTTATCATAAGCGCGACGGATGAGGAAGAAGAGCCCCCCGCGCCGCCGACTCCTCCCACTCCCGAAGAGCCGGAAGATCCCGACGAGCCTTCCGTAGAGCCGTGGGAAGTCTCGCTCGACTTTTCAGAGGATTCGCAGGCGGAGAATTTTTCCGCGGGGCGCGGTACTGCGGGCTGGGTGATTTCCGAAGGGAAATATTATCCTGCCGCGGCGGGCGCAGTAACGAAAACGGTTAAGAAAATCAATCTTAAAGCCGTAAATTATATATCGTTCGATTTTTACGCCGATTCCGTACCCTTCGATTTCTTTATGACGGAGGATTCCGAAACGACTATGGCGGGCATAGGCGCGCACCTTTATTCGGTTGCGGGCGGGGTGTTTACCGTCAATAAAAACCTCGATCAGAACGATTGGCTCGGAGACCACGTCAGAAATTTTGTGGACGGCAAGGCGCACAATATAAAAATCAAAATAGAAAATTCCGCGATTTCGTTCTATGCGGACGGAGAAAAAACCCCGCTTTCCTTCAACGGCGGCGCGGTTACGAGCTTTCCTCTCGATATAGAAACGCTTTCGGACAAAGCGGAAATAGTATTCCGCGCGGCGAGCGAAAAGTCTTATATAGATAATTTCATCGTTTCGGAAAACGACGTGGAATACGTCGAACCCGTTCAGCCCGATAACCGTTACAAAGAGCTTAACGTAGATTTTTCGGACGCGGCGCAGAACAAATATTTCGCTGCCGAATTCGAGTCTGCGGGTTGGCGTGCGAACGGCGGAAGCTTTTATCCCGCCGCGGCTTGGGCGACGGTAAAGGTCGTTCAGCCGATAAGCCTTGACAAAACGACGTATATCGCTTTCGATTTCTTTGCGGCGATAAACGGGAAAAACAAATCGGAATCGCAGTTCAGCGCGGCGTTTTTGCCGAATTTCGATTCGCAGAACGGCTTCGGAATACACGCCTATTATTCGGGTGAAACGGCGGTCATCACCGCCAACGAAAGTCTTTCCCGCGACCGCTGGCTTGCGGACTGCATTTTCGCGTGGGACGACGGCAAAGTTCACAATATGAAAATCAAGGTGGGCGAGGGTAAGGTTTCTTACTATCTGGACGGCGAAATTATCGCGTTTGCCGACGGCAGAACGGAATTCGACGTTACGGTAACGGAAAACGAGGTGTATCTCGCGTTCCAAAGCACCGAAACCATGAGCCGTATAGATAATTTTATCGTGAGCGAGAACGATATAGCTTACGAACCACCTGCGCCGTACGAAGCTTTCGAGGAATTCGAGACGGGCTTTGCGGACGACGGCGGGTTTATCGCAAGCGCGAACGGCGGCTGGGTTGCGGAAAACGGCGCGTTCTCTCCTTCGAGAGCGTGGGCGACCGCACAGTACGGAAAAGTTATTCCGCTTGACGGAGAAAAGACCATAAAATTTAACTTTACCGCAAAAGAGGACGATAACGGTTCGCAGTTCAACGTGGGACTCGTGAACGGGCTTGCGAGCGATGGCGTAGTTCCGTCCTCGGGCGTAACTCTGCACCTCTATAAGCCTCAAAACGTTCAGTTCAACGTGAGCTACTGGTTCGGCAATCCGTTCGAGGCGATAGCGGACAGCTCCTCAAAGAATTTCTTCGACGGTGAAACTCATTCGGTGAAGATAGTAATTAAGGATAAAACCCTTTCGGTCGTGATAGATAACGAAATAATTTTCAAGAATGTCGCGGTGAACTCGGAGGCGGGGTATCTAACCTTCCAGTCAACCTCTACGGAAACGAAAATAGAGGCTCTTTCGATAAAGAATAAGGCGGAATCTCTTAATATTCCGAGCGGCGAAGGGGATATTTCTTACGGCGGCGATACGGGTAAGAACGATAACGACGGCAAAACGGAAAATATTTCGGGCGCGGTTAAGGAAACCGCCGACCGTACCAAAACGGTTATAGCGATCGTTTGCGGCGTGCTGACCGCAGTGTTTGCGGCGGTGTTCGTTGCGATAACGATAGTAACAAGGAAAAATAAAAACAAAAAGGAGAACGAAAAATGATAAAAAGGGTAAAAACATTGACCGCGCTTTTTGCGGCGGCGGTTCTGTGCTTTATAGCGGCAGGTTTTCTTGCGTTTGCGGAAATCAGGCGCGCCGTCGCGGAGGAAAGCTTCGGCGTATCGGTGAATTTTGAAAACTCTTCCGATATAAACAACTTCGTCTACGAAAGCGGAAACGGTACTTGGACGATTTCGGGCGGAAGGCTTAACGCCAAAAACTATTCGATTATGGTTACGAAGGAGTCCTTCGATATTTCGTCTTTCGGCGATACCTACGTCACTTACGTCGAATTCGATATGTACGGCGCGAGCAGCGGCGGATATATGGACGGAACGACAGATTACTTCGATTTCGTGCTTGCCGATAAGGATACCGAACTGCATGGTACTGCGGGCATAACCGCTATCGGCATAAAAATGAGAGTAGGGGCGACTGCTTCTTATTTTGCAAACAACTTGGGTGCGTCCGCGTGGGTAGGCAACGTAAAACAGGATATAGCGGTAGACGCCGCGCATAAGGTGCTGGTTACGATTAAAGAGGGCAAAGCGACCTTCTCGATAGACGGAACCGTGCTTTCAAACGTTAATAATTCGCAGACCGAATACGAAGTTCCGCAGAATTTCCGCGTGGCTTTCCGCGCGATGAGCGGTTCTTATATAGATAATTTCAAGGTTTACAGAGAAGTAAGCGAGGACGCGCTTTTAAGCTCCGACGCGGATTTTACGAAGCTCGATAAATTCACGGGACTTAATGCAAACAACCCCGTTTCCAAATTCAGCATTTCGGGCGAAGCTCTTAAACAGTCGAAAATGGCGGAGCGCGATGCGTTCTGGTCGGCGGGCTATAATATCGTCGGCACGGAATATATTGCCATTCCCGTCAAAAACGAAACCGAATTCGTTACGGGCGTTTACGCGGATCTTAAAGAAGGCGCATCTGCGGTGAGCGCGGATCACGGCAGATGGTGGACTTCTGCGGAAAGGAGAGAATACTATCTCGAAAGCGAGGACGGGAGCGTTCTTGTCGGCTCGCTCAAACAATGCAAGATTTATAATAAGGGTTATGCGAAAATACCCGCAAACTTCGTCGGAAACGTTATAATCCCGCTCGATTCGTTTGAAATTCTCGACTGGGAAGCTAATAACGTTCAATACGATAAATTCACCGACGACGCGAACGCGTTCAACACCGAAAAAGCGGCGTGGCTCGACGTATACTATTTCGCGGCGGATTCTTCCGCAAACGAGGGAACGTTCTCGTTCGGAGATCCGTTCGTTTACGGCGCGTATATTCCCCGCGTTGCAAACTCGGCAAACAGAGTAATCACCGCTATCGAACGTATCGGCAACGTGACCGTCGGCAGCGAGAGACAGATAGCCTTTGCGAGAGCGCAGTACGAAGCTCTTACCGCGGCGGAGCAGGCGAACGTAACGAATCTTGCCGAGCTTACCGCGGCGGAAGAAGCGTTTAAGGGCTTGACCTTCGATTCTTCGGTATATTCCGACGGAAAGGACTTTACGGGAACGGACGGCGTTGCATTCGGAAAAGTTTTCGAGACTTCTCCGAGGACGGTTGCGGCGTGGATAAGAGTAAGCAGAAATATAGGCGATAACGTGCATATAGGTACTATCATAGGCAATATGCGCAGGGATATGTTCGGTTCGTCCTTATACGATGCGGACAACGTTTTTTCCATGGAAGTGACCACGAACGGCAATCCGAGATTTGAATGGCGCGTTTCGAGAACGGAAAAGGCGGCGTTCACGGTTAAGAACGTGGACGTGAGAACGGGCAGATGGCTTAACGTAGCGTTCTCGGTGAACGCGGCGGCGGGCGAAATTTCCTGCTACGTCAACGGCGAACTTGCGGCTAAAATGACGGGAATATCCCCCAAAGCTTTGGCGGATATAAGCTTTTTAGAGCCGGTTATGATAGGTAGCGACTATACTGACGAAGAAGTGCTTGCATTGAGCTTTACGCCCGATTTCAACGGCTATATCGCGCAGGCGAGAGCTTATTCCGACGTGCTTTCCGCTTCCGAAATAAAAGAAATAATGAACGGCGCGAGAAGAAGCGGAACGCTTGGCGCGGTAGATTTTATCAGCGGCGAAAACGGCGATTATTACGATTATTCGGGAGATAACGCGACGGACGCTTTCTCGTGGAAAGCGATAGATAAAGAAGAGCTTGCCGCGAAGGACGGCGAATTTACTCTTGCAGTAATGGGCGATACGCAGATGCTTTTGTCCAAGGCGCAGGACAGAAACGGCAACGACCTTTACAGCGACGAATATATAGACGAAGACAATTTCATTTATAAAAACGCGCACTGGCTTGTGGAAAACAAGGATATGCTCAACTTGCAGCTCGTTGCGCATATGGGCGATCTTACCGACTTTATGAATTATTCCGCGTGGGAAACCAAGGGAGTGAGGGAGCTTGAAAAAGGGCTTTCTTATATGGATTATCTCACAGAAGGCGGAGTGCGTTTCGCGCTTAACCGCGGCAACCACGACGGCGGCTTCACCGCGGAAAGACTTGCGAAATGGGATTCGTATTATTCTGCGGAAAAATACGGCTCGATTGCGGACGGTCACGAAAACGAAATGCGTAACGCGTATTATAGTTTTGAGGTCGGCGGAATAAAATATATACTCGTCGTACTTGATCTCGAACCGACCGACGACGACATATCGTGGGCGAAGAGCGTTATAGACGCGAATGCAGATACGAGAGTTATAATATCCACTCACGTCTTTATGACGAGAAACGCGGAGCTTAACTCTTCTAATATGGGCGATTCCTCCACGCACAACAGCGGCGTGAAAATCTGGACGAAGCTCGTAAACGAATGTCCTAACGTAGTTATGGCACTTTGCGGTCACGACGACGGCGAGGATATAGTGAGAAACGAGTTCGTCAGAGAGAACGGCAGCAAGGTTGCAACGTTTATGATAGATTCTTCCGCAATGGAATTTACGGGTAGCCGTCAGACGGGCGTTATGGCGTTTATGCGTTTCGCTTCGGACGGCAAAACCGTAAGCGTGAATTACTACTCTCCCTCGGAAGGCAAGCTTTTCAGAAGCGTGAATCAGTTCTCGTTCGAGCTTGACGATTCGGCGTTTAACGGCGGTACGGATGAACCCGTAGAAACGGACGACAGAGAGATATATCTGCTCCCCGCAATCAAGGCGTACGCGACCTCGGTCGATAACGGAACTATTTACGACGACAGAAAAGAGCTTTACTGGCAGACGAACGGACAGAGAATCGGTACGAACTGGGCGGTTAAAGCGGTTACTCTCGATATAGATAAAACGGGTGTATTCGAGTTTGCGGAGAACGCTTTGTTTACCGCGGATAAGGATTTCTATCTCGGACTTTATTTGACCAAGGCTACGGACGGAACGACGAGAAGGTTATATCCTGCGAGCGGCGAATTTGCGTCCTTTACCGCGAACGAAGAGTTTAAGTTCAACGCTTTGGGTTCGCTTAACGTGAACGAGGGCGATAAAATTACCTTTATATTCTATGCGACGGCGGCAACGTGGTGCAGTAAATCTCTTGAAGATTACGGCGGCACGGTAACGGCGAACGGAGAAACAGTTGCAAGCTATTCGCTCGTATGGAAAAATAAAGATGCGCTCGCGGCGATACTGAAAGCGGGCTACGGCGGCAAAAACAACGACGGAACGGCTTCCGAAACGAAGAATTACAACGGCTTTACCTTCGGATATTATTTCCCGTCAGGCGCGAACATCGCAAATTATTTCGGCTATACTCTCACCGTAAAGGACGAGAGCGGCGAGACGATGTATACGATTAAAGCCTGCAAGCAAGACGGTGTTCTGCCCGAGCTTAAAAAGGAAGGCTATACCTTTAACGGATACGATATAAACGGTACGGAATACGCCGCGGGAGACACGGTGAACGGAACGAACGTCGCGACGGCAAAATTCGTGAAGTCGGCGATAACCGTATACGACAACTACGGCGATATAGCCTTAAAGAGCGAAACGGCGATAACGGGCGCGCTTCCCGAGCTTAAAAAGAGCGGTCACGTTTTCGTGGGGTATAAGATAGGCGACTCGCTTTATCCCGCGGGCTACGAAGTCGATACTCTCGCCGGCGCGAGCGTGACGGCGGTGTTCGCAAGGTTTACGACCTTTAACGGCGCGTCCGTCAGAATCAATTCTCCGAAGGGCATAAGATTTACGAGCTATATTGACGAAAACTCCGTAAGCTTTATAGGCGAAGCGAATTTAAGTCTCGGTACGATTCTCGCGCACTCCGCAGACGTGGCGACGGACGGCAAAACCGATTTGAACCTTTTAACGCTCGAAAATCTTACGACGTATAACCTGAAAGCGTTATACTGCACCGTTTCTTCGAGCGACGGAAGGTATATAACGTTCAACGGCGCGATAGTCGGCGTTTCCGACGCTTCCGTAAAATTCGCGGCGCGCGGCTTTATGACGGTAAGCTATGCGGACGGAACGAATAAGACCTTCTACGCGGGCGTGACCGATAACGACCGTTCGGTTTCCGACGTGGCGAAAGTCGCTCTCGAAAACGTCTGCGCGGTCAGAACAGAAGTGTACGCCACTCAAACGGAAAACGGGTATTCGGTACTGCCGGAAGAGATACTTGCCGAGATAAAAGCTTTGGCAAACGCTTAAAGACGGAGAATGGCTTCCGAAAAGGAGAAAATCATTATGGAAAAGAAAAAATATAACGGAATTTACGTTGAAATAGTAAGACTTGCCGCGGCGGACGCGATAGCAATGAGCGCGCCGGGCGATATAGGCTCGGACAGTCAGGACGACTTCATTTTCGACTGGTAAAGGCATAAAAGAGCAAAAAAGAGAGAAAAGGAGTAACCCCGAATAAATGACTAAAATAACTCTCATAGGCGCGGGAAGCACCGTGTTTGCAAAAAACGTACTCGGAGACTGTATTCTGACAGAAAGTCTCGGCAAGTTCGAGATTTCGCTGTTCGATATAGACGAAGAACGGCTTAACGACTCGCGCCTGATGCTTGAAAACATAAACAAAAAATATAACGGGAAAGCGGTTATAAAGGCTTATACGGACAGAAAAGCCGCGCTTGCTTCTTCCGATTTCGTCATCAACGCGATACAGGTCGGCGGATACGAACCGTGTACGGTAACCGATTTCGAGATACCGAAAAAATACGGATTGCGGCAGACGATAGGCGATACGCTCGGCGTGGGCGGTATTTTCAGAGCGTTAAGAACGATACCCGTTCTCGAAGATATTGCCCGCGATATGCGGGAGGTTTGTCCCGACGCGCTTTTCCTCAATTATTCCAACCCTATGGCTATGCTTTCGGGGTATATGGAAAGGTATCTCGGCGTAAGAACGGTGGGGCTTTGTCACAGCGTGCAGGTCTGCGTTCCCGATCTTTTTAACGAGCTTGGACTCGGCGATAAAATCGCGGGAGCAAGGTACGAAATCGCGGGGATAAATCATCAGGCGTGGCTTACCGAAATCCGCGACGAGAACGGCTTCGATCTCTATCCGGAAATAAAGAGAAGAGCGGAGCTTGAAGAATATCGGGAAAGCACGAAAAACGACCGCGTAAGGCTCGATATAATGAAAAGATTCGGGTATTATAACACGGAGTCCAGCGAGCATACCTCGGAATATTCGCCTTATTACATAAAATCGAAATATCCCGAACTTATAGAAAAATATAACATACCGCTCGACGAATATCCGCGCCGTTGCGTGAAGCAGATACGCGAATGGAACGAAATGCGCGAAAAGGTTCTGTCCGAAGGGGTAGAACACGAGCGTAGCCGCGAATACGCTTCGAGAATAATAGAAGCGGTCGTGACGGGCAAGCCTTACGAGATAAACGGCAACGTTCTGAACAAGGGCTTGATAACAAATCTTCCCGAAAACGCGTGCGTAGAGGTTAAATGCGTGGTGGATAAAAACGGCGTGACGCCTTGTCGTTACGGCGCGCTTCCCGAGCAGCTTGCCGCGCTTAACAGAACGAATATAAACGTGCAGAATATGGCTATTCTCGCGGCAAAAACGCGTAAAAAGGAGCTTGTGTATATGGCGGCGTATTTAGATCCGCATACCGCGGCGGAGTTGTCTCTCGACGACATAAAATCGCTTTGCGACGAGCTTTTCGCGGCGCACGGGAAATGGATTCCCGAATACAAATAGACGTTTATCGAACAAAAACAAAATTAAAAAACTTAAAAAATCAGGAGAAAAAAGATGTTAAAAGTATTACTTGTGTCTTACGGTTTCAGATGCCAGCTGTATTCGGGCTTCGCTGCGGAAACGGAGGGTGTGGAAATAGCCGCGGTCGTAGAACCGAACGATTTCAGAAGAAATCTCGCGAAAGAGAGGTTTAATCTTAAAGACGAAATGTGCTTTAAGACGGTGGAAGAAGCTATGGCGGCGGGAAAAATCGCGGACTGCGCGATAAACGGCACTATGGACCAGCTGCATTACGCAACGACGATGCCCCTTCTCGAACACGGTTATCACGTTCTTTTGGAAAAGCCCGTCACCTCGGATAAGACGGAACTGTTAAAGCTTAAAGAAGCGGCGGAGAAAAACCACGTTATCCTTATGATATGCCACCTTTTGAGATATACGCCTTTCTATTCGAAAATCAAAAAGCTTATAGACGACGGCGAGGTGGGCGAAATTATGACGATAGAGGCGAGCGAAAACGTCGGCGTCATTCACGCTTCCAGCGCGTTTATAAGGGGTAAATGGAGAAACAGCAAAACGGACGGCTCTACGCTTCTGATGGCGAAATGCTGCCACGACCTCGATTATCTTTGCTGGCTGAATAACGCTACGAAGCCCGCGTACGTTTCTTCTTTCGGAGCGAGAACGTTCGTCGTTCCCGAAAAAGCCCCGAAGGACGCGCCCATGCGCTGTATGGACGGTTGTCCGCATCAGGAAACCTGTCAATGGTCGGCGTATCGCGATTACATAAAAAGCACGCTTTTCAGCTATTACGCGTTTGAAACGATAGATAAGTCTTACGATAGCATTACCACCGAGGAACGGGTAAAATCGCTTGCGACGGATAACGTGCATGGAATTTGCGCTTATAAAACGGACAGCGATATGGTAGACAATCAGATGCTGATAATTCAGTTTGCAAACGGAAGCACCGCATCTCTCGCGCTGATGCTCGGCGCGATGAAGCCCAAGCGCGATATTCACATAGTCGGCACGGCGGGCGAAATAGAGGGTACGTTCGAGGACAGCAGAATAGTTCTGAGAAAATTCGAGGAAACGAATTACTGTACCGAGCAGGTGATAGATTTGAGCGGCGAGGACGGCGTTAATTTCGGGCATATGGGCGGCGACGGCAGACTCGTAGACGATTTTATAAAGATGGTACAGGGCAAAAAGCCTTCTCCCGCATACACCTCGATAGAGGATTCCATAAACGGACACCTTTGCGTTTACGCAGCAGACGAAGCGCGCGAAAATATGACGGTCGTAAAGGTTGACAGTCTGTAAGAGTTTTTATACGGAATAATTTTACAATAGCAGGTTTAATTATGAAAAAACGTTATGAAAGAATATCGGTTGACATAATCGAATTGCCGATTGGTGTAAATTTGTTGGAAGCGTCTGCGGAAATCGATAACGACGGCGAATATAAGTGGATGTAAGCAGGAGGATATGATATGAAAACGAAAAAGATACTTTCCGGCATATTGTTTTGCTTGTTGTTTTTATCCTTGTCGCTATTTTTCTGTTTACCCGTAAACACCGAAGCTGCCGAAGCTTTCGGAGAAAAGGTAATTACCTTTGAAAGCGCAGACGATAAAGACTATTTTGTAAAAGCACTCGGCGCAAATAAAGAGTGGAGCGTTAAAGAAGGAAAATTTTGTGCTGAGAAATGGACAAAAACCGCATCGGATATCGCCATACCCACCGTGGGGGAGAAATATATCTCTCTCGATTTCTGCGTGCAAAGTGACGCGTATTTTCTCGTAGGCTTCTTAAAGGACGTAAACACTGCGAATCACGGCGAGGACTATTCGCTGGTATTTAATCCGACAAATAAGAGCACTTACGTTTATCGCGGCTCGCTTTCGCAGACAACGTGGCAGGCTTCCGCCGCCATGAATTTTTGTGACGGACAGGAACACAACCTTGTAATAAAGGTAAAAGACGGAGTAATTTCTTACGCGATAGATGGCACCGCACTTTATACCGATAAGGTTTTTGACGGATACGAAACGGACGGGACGGAATATATTTATCTTGCGTTGGAGTCTTCCACGGCAACGACCTACATAGACAACGTAAAATTCTCTAAACTCGCTCCTTCGGAAGAGGTAGCGGACTCACAATTGATAACTTTTGAAAGCGCAGACGATAAAGATTATTTTATAGAAGCACTTGGCGCAAATAAAGAGTGGAGCGTTAATGAAGGAAAATTTTGTGCCGAAAAATGGACGAAAACAGCATTGAACATCGCCATTCCCACCGTGGGGGAGAAATATATCTCTCTCGATTTCTGCGTGCAAAGTGACGCGTATTTTCTGGTAGGCTTCTTAAAGGATGTAAACACTGCGAATCACGGCGTGGACTATTCGCTGGTATTTAATCCGACAAATAAGAGCACTTACGTTTATCGCGGCTCGCTTTCGCAGACAACGTGGCAGGCTTCCGCCGCCATGAATTTTTGTGACGGACAGGAACACAACCTTGTAATAAAGGTAAAAGACGGAGTAATTTCTTACGCGATAGATGGCACCGCACTTTATACCGATAAGGTTTTTGACGGATACGAAACGGACGGGACGGAATATATTTATCTTGCGTTGGAGTCTTCCACGGCAACGACCTACATCGACAACATTGAGTTCTGCGGCGAAAATCCTGACCAGTATAAGGTTGATTTTGAAATGACGGGCGCATCTATAAGGCTTTACGGAGAAACCGGAATGCGATTTCAGACGGTCGTGAGCAAAAACGATAAAATCGAAATCGTTTGCGAAGGAACTTTGATAATACCGCAACGTTTGTTGAACGAAGAATTGACTTTATCTACCGCGGAAGTTCTGGATATCCCCGCAAAAAATTATTATTACGGTGACGACGAGAGCGAAACGCATTGTTTTACAGGGGTGTTGACAAAAATACCCGAATCGAGATATAACGAAAAAATAACGGCGAGAGCTTATGTGGTTTATAAGAGGTTGAATTCTGATACCGAAATCGTAAGTTATTCCGACGCCGTAACGAGAAGCGTTTCTTATGTGGCAGAGCGTGCGCTTGAAAGCGGCGGGTTTAGCGAACAGGAACAACAACGCTTAAAAGAAATTCTTGCCAAAGCGTCAGGGGATATAACGCTCGAAGACTTTGACGAGTACACGCCCGACTACTCCGTTACAGGCGAGGTATCAGTATCGACGGAAACGGTTGCCTCCGATACGGGCAACGGACTGCGCATAAAACCGTTGTCCGCAGGAGCAGAACATTTCGTTACCGTGAATTTTGGTAAAACCGACAGATCGGGCAAGGCTTATTTAAGAATTTTTATGAGGAATTCCGGTTTAAGCACGTTAGATTTTTCGCTGACAGGGATTAACGAATCAGAGATTGATATCCTACCCGTTATTACCGACAAAGAAGGAAAAACCGCCAATTCCGTTTTTGCGGGATTTGAAGGTTATCTGGCGTGGGAGATTCCCGAAGGCGTAACCGAACTGTCGAGCGTGACTTTCGGCGGAAACGCGGGCGAGGAGTATATTTATTACACTTTAGACAGCATAGTTTTGACCGACAACGTTTACGGAAGCTTGTATGAAGCGCAAAAGACGATTGTACAGCAGAAAAGACAGATAGAAAATATTTTAGACGCCGCACTTTATAAAAAAGTCGAAACGAAAGAGGAAACGGAATACAGTCCTTCTTCTCTCGCGGGGTACGAGCATATAAAGGCGATTACTTACGACGGAATCGCTTTCGGGAACGGCAAGACGAAGGTGTTTGCCTACGTCGGTTTTCCCGTCGGCGCAAGCAAAGACTCGCCCGTGCCGGCGATAGTTCTCGTCCATGGCGGGGGAGGTCATCCTTATCTGCAATGGGTTAAGGCGTGGAACGACAGAGGCTACGCCGCGATAGCGATGGAAACGACGGGTTGTTTTCCTCAAAAAGGGAAGGTATGCATAAACGAGAGCGACAACGACAACTTCGTTTACGGGTTAGGTTCTAATTCCGATTTTCAGGAAGACGGGTATGTGGACTCTCTCCGTCGCGAGTTCCCCGTAAGTTACGCGGAAATAGATAAGCATTGGGCTATATACGGGCTTACCTGCGTGGAGTACGCACACAATATTCTTCGCTCGGACGAAAGAGTCGATAGCGAAAAAATAGGCATTACGGGCGTATCGTGGGGCGGCGTTACCGCGTCTTTGGCGATAGGCTACGACACAAGATACGCGTTTGCAGTACCCGTGTACGGAACGGCGTACCTTGGTGGAGAAATGCATTCTTTCGATAAGTTCGGCAACGAATACGTTCACGCGTTGTGGGCTGCTGAAGACAGACTCGATAACTTTAAAAACCCCGTAATGTGGTGGGCTTATAACGACGACAACAACTTCGCCGTGCCTGCGTATGTAAACTCTTACGTTCATTCGGTTCGCAACAACGAAAAAGACGTTTTGGTTATGCTCGGAAATTGGTCGCACAGTCACGGTTCTGTGTTCTATTACGAAAACGAATACAGCGCGGTGTTTGCGGATTCCGTGGTAAAGGGCGGCGCGGGGTTCGTCAGGTTTGACAATCAGCCTAGCGGCAGAGAGATAAACTGCGCGCTCGTTATTCCAAAAGGGGCTGTCGTTACGGGCGCAACCGTATATTATATTACCGAAAAAATGACATATACCGTGTTCGATAAATTCGGTTGGGGCAATGCATATCCTTTTCTTACCCAAACGTGGCAGACTTCTTCGACCGCCGTTACGATTACGGCGGACGGAAGGCTTATCGGCAGTATCCCCGAAGACGCAAAGGGGTATTACATCAACGTAGAATTTTCGGTCGATGGGGCGAACTCGCAGGTAAGCTCGGTGTATACGGAAATAATATAGGTAAAATCGCTATTGACAATTATAAATATTTAATTTATACTTAAAACGTACTTTGAAAGGCGTCGCAGGCGTGCGCAAGAATTTTTCTTTACCGCGGCGACGCCGAATTTTTACGGAGAAAGCTATGAAGGCTATGATTGAATTTACAGAAATCGTTACCGCTTCGGGCGAGAAATTTCCCTCTTCGGGAGAAAAGCTTTTTTGCGGCGAGGAAGGAAGTCCTCTTTTTTGCAGTCGTTCGTATTTTATTGAAAAAGGCGCGAAAAACGACTCGTTTTCGGACTGCGTCGTGATAAAAAAGACGAGCGAGGGGTACGAGATAAAACGTACGGTAAAAAATCTTACCGAAAAAACCGTTAAGCTCAAAGAGCTTTCGTTCCGTGTAAGCGGATTGTCGTTCGGAAAAGGCCTGAATCCCGAAGAGGACTATTATTATTCCAACGAGAACGCGAGATTGTTCTGCACGCTCACTCTGCCGATAGATTTTGACAGAACCTTCCCCGAAAAATCGTCGAACGCTCGTTTTGGCATACCTACGAGCCGTCGCTGGACGGACGTCGATATTTTATCGGACAGAATATGTTCCTGCCCGTATCAGACCTTTCCCGCGATACTTTTATCTAATTACAAAAGCGAAACGGGCGCGGTTATCGGAAGCCTTTCCCAGAACGTGTTTTATCACAATTATCGTGCGGGACACGAAAACGGCAGGGTTTTCGTCGAAATATTTTCCTCCTTTAAGGATATAGCTTATCGCGAGGTCGCGGCGGGCGAAACGCTCGTAGACGAATGGTTTGTCGGCGTAAATCCGCGCGCGGGCGATATAAACGGTATATTTGCGCCGTATACGGACGCGCTCCGAAAAAGGCTTTCGGGTTCTGCGGGGGCGAGCGGCGTAAACCGTCACACTCTTATCTGGGACAGCTGGAACGACGGAATATACAGAGACGTATCCGAAACAATGCTCGTAGACGAAGCAAAAGCAGTGAAAAAGTATTTTCCCTCGGCGGAATGGTTTCAGCTTGACGACGGGTATTCCGCTTATTGCGAAGAAAACGTCGATTTGGACGCGCACGGACTCGGCGTACCCTACGAGGGCGAGGCGGGGATAGATAAGAAAAAATTCCCGAACGGCTTAAAGGCTTATACCGATAAAATAAAATCGCTCGGGTTAAAGCCCGCCGTCTGGATAGGCGGGTTCTGCCCCGTTAAAACCCAAATATACCGCGAACGCCCCGAATGGTTTATAGACCTTTCTTACCGCGTAAAATTTTCTCAGCCGCTCGATCCGAGTATTCCCGAGGTGCGGGAGTATATGACCTATGCGCTCGATACGTTCATAAACGAATACGGGTTCGAGGGGATAAAGCACGATTTCTGGACGTACGCCTTCGAGGATAAGCACGATTTGTATAAAAACAAGGAACGCTCGGGCTATGAAATGCGCGAGTGGTGGCAAAACGAAATAAGAAAACGCTTGCCGGAATACGGCTACGTCGAAACGGGCTGCGATATTTCTATGGGGAATCCGTTTATCGGCAAATATTTCAACAATTACCGTTACGGTTTGGACGTCGGCGCGGGTAAATGGGATAATATAAAAACGGTCGCGTTCTGGACGGTCGCGATGCTTTCTCTTCAAACGGGCGACCTGTTTATTCCAAACAGCGATTCCGCGGGTATGCTTCCTAATCTTTCGGACGCGGACTTCGAGTTTATTATAAATTTTCAGATAATAACGAGAACGCTCGTAGAAATATCGGGCAGATTTTCACGGCTTAAAGGTGACGAGCCGAGACTGAAAAGGCTTCAATGCGCCGCGCAATATCTGAATAACGGAGAGAATGTTTATTTCGCCGAATACGATTACAGAAAAGCGGGAGAAATTCTTCCCGAAATAATATACATAAATTCCGCGTTCGACGCGCCCGACGAAGACTATAAAACGGTAGGAATTTTCAACGCCTCGGAGATGGAAAAGAGAATATCTTTTACGGGGGCAGATATAGGCGTTTCGGGAGAGCGCGAATACGAGAACGCGTGGACGGGGGAGAAGTTTTTTTCGGACGGACTTTCCGCGGTTCTTCCTCCGCACGGAAGCGCGCTTTTCAAGGTGAAAAAGAATTAAACGGAGGTTTTTATGAGTAAACCCGAAAACGAACGTTATATGCACGAATGGGAAAAGGTGATTTTCAGAAATTATTCTTATGTCGAAACCGCAAAGATTGCTTCGGCAATTTCCGCGACAGAGGAAGAAACGGAAGCTTTTGCGCGGGCGACGGGGATAGATAAATTCAAGTACAATCCCGCGTGGAAGGAAAAGGGCTTCGTAACTATTATAAGAAACAACTGGGATTTGCTCCCGAACGATAAAATAGCAGAGCTTATAGGCCTTTCCGAAGTGGAGTTCGACGCGCTTTTAGCGGATTACGATTTTCTCGGCGTTAAGCTCGGCGAAAAACCGAAGTTCAAGCCGCCCGTGTACGGTAAGCCGAAGTCGGACGAAAAGCGGCTTGCGAAAATAAAGGAATTAGTAGACGAAACGTACATAAAGCCCGAGGTCGAGCCTTTCGATTTCTTTGCCGTTGCACCGTGCGGTTCGGAGAAGCAAGATAAGGATGAATACGGCGGGGAAAGCGCGTGCGACGACGAAAGCGAATACGCGGTGACGGACAGATTTACTTCTAACTATTGCGCGCGGTATACGGATGTGTTGTTGGACGGCGAGCTTGCCGATTATTCGGACGAGTATCTGGCGAGACTTAAAAAGACGGGCGTGAACGGGTTGTGGCTGCACGAGACGCTTAAAAATCTTGCGGCGTTTCCGTTTGACGAACGCTATTCGCCCGATTATAAAATAAGAATAAAAAATTTGAAAAAGCTGACGGAACGCGCCGCGAAACACGGCGTAGGAATTTATCTTTACTTTAACGAGCCGAGAAGTATGCCCGCGGAGTTTTTCGATAAATATCTCGATATTGAGGGGCAAAAGGCTTTTGGAAACGAATATTGTCTTTGCACGTCGTCGGAAAGGGTGCAAAAGTACGTTTACGAAGCGGTAAACTCCGTCGTGAAAGGCGTGCCTCTGCTTAAAGGGATTTTCACCATAACGATGAGCGAAAATCCCACGCATTGCTATTCCAAGGAATGGGGCGGCGTTACGGGGCATACCGATTGTCCGAGGTGCGGGAAAAGAAAGCCTTACGAAGTGGTCGCCGAACTGAACAACATAATGTGCCGCGCGGTTAAGGACGCAAACCCCGAAACGGCGTATATTGCGAATATTTGGGGCTGGGCGGAATATATGGGCTGGTCTATGGAAGATACCCTGTCGTGTATAGAGCTGCTCGACGTTCGCGCGGACGTGATGAGCGTGAGCGAGTTCGATAAGGAGTTTACTCGCGGAGGTGTGACCTCGCGGGTGATAGACTATTCGATTTCGGTCGTAGGACCGGGCGAGTATACGGTGAAGTGTCTTAAAAAGGCAAAGGAAACCAGACATAGAATATGGGCAAAGGTGCAGGTGAACAACAGCTGGGAATGTTCCGCCGTTCCGTATCTTCCCGTTTTCGAGCTGATGACCGAGCATATAGAAAACGTTAAAAAGCTCGGAGTTTCGGGGCTGATGCTCGGGTGGAGTCTCGGCGGCTTTACCGGCGGCGCGTTGCCCGCATGTTCAAGGGCTTGTAAAAAAGAAGGCTTCGATTCCGCGCGCTTTTATGCGGAAAATTACGGTGCGGCGGCGAAGGCGGCGGAGAGTGCGTCAAAGCTGTTTTGTAAAGCGTATCGCGAATATCCGTTCAGCGTGAACAGCCTTTACGAAGGTGCGCAAACGCTGGGCGCGGCGAATTTGTGGTCGTTGAAGCCCGACGGAAGAAAATCCACAATGGTCTGTTATTCTTTCGACGACTACGAGGTCTGGTCCGCGCCGTACGGCTTGGATATTTATATAAATCAGTATAAAAAGCTTTGCGAGGGCTGGAAGAAGGGGCTTGAAATTCTGGAAAAAACCGAAGGGAATGCGCTTTTTGAGGAGTATGCGAGAATGGCAAAGGCGAGCTATTTTCATTTTTACAGCGCGCTTCTGCACGCGGAGTTCGTTAAGCTGAAAAACGACGTAAAAGCAAACGGAAAGAGGATAAAGGAAATAATCGACGGGGAGTATAAAAACACGGTTAGTCTTTACGAGCTGACGACGAAGGACGCGAAAATAGGCTTTGAAATGACTAATCATTACTATTATACTCCTGCAAATCTTTTGGAAAAATTGCTTAATCTGAAAAGTTTGACGCAAATTTTAACGAAATGACTGAAAAAGGAACGAGGAAACGGAAGCGTATAGAGCGTAAAACTCAAAGCTCTCCGTTAAAAGTCCTAATTAAAGCGTACAGAACGCAAAGAATTTTATCCTTATAGCTATAAAATTTGAGTAACAATTTACGTAACAAAACGGGGATTTAAAAAGCGCGTTTTTTTAAAATGGTGGTCAAAACACCCTAAAAATCGGGCATTAGAAGACGAAAAGATAAAGAAAAAACCACTTTTAATCGCATTTTTCGATTAAAAGTGGTCAACTGTCAATGACGAACAAAAAGGAGCGTCTTTTTAAGCCGAAAACAGGGTAGGCGTCCACGGGGATTTGAACCGTGATAAATTTTTCTTAAAAATCTCACGAATCGTAGCATTTTTCACTGGATATCTTCTCAAAACAATGGTATTATGCTGAATTGCAAAAGGAGGCGGAAAGTACTATGGGGCAAGAAGATTTGCAACTACTTATAAAAGGAATCGTGTTCTCTCTGCGACAACAAAAATTGCTGACGAAGGCAGAGTCCGAATTTGTATTGAAAATTATTGAACGAAAGTACCCACGGCCAAGAATTACGAGGGAAGACAATGAGTAGTGAAAAAGACTATTCGGTATTGCCTGAGGTAACCATAATCCAAGAATCGGCGAAAATAGAATCGGAGGAGCATAAGCCGAAAAAACTTCGAGTTTGCGCCTATGCGCGGGTTTCAACGGAAAAAGAGGAGCAAGAATACAGTTTCGAAAATCAAAGAGACTACTACATGGATTATATCTCGAAACGATCCGATTGGGAGTTTGTCGGTATATATTCTGACTTCGGGTTGAGTGGGAAAAACAAAAAGCGTCCACAGTTTATCAAAATGATAGATGATTGCCATGCTGGGAAAATAGACAGAATCATTACAAAATCTATAAGTAGGTTCGCGCGTAACACAATTGATTGTATTCAAACTGTTAGAGATTTAAGGGAAAAAGGTATCGGCGTATATTTTGAGAGAGAAGGGATTGATTCGCTTTCTCCGCAGAGTGCTCTCGTCTTATCAATTATGGCAATAGTAGCCGAGGAAGAGAGCAGAAGCATTTCCAACAACATCAAATGGGCTATTCAAAAACAGTTTGCTCAAGGCCATTATTTAATACATACAAAACACTTTCTCGGCTATTCAAGAGAAGAAGATAACCGAATTATTATAATTCCCAAACAGGCTTTGGCTGTACGGAGTATATACCAGTTATACTTGGACGGAAAAAGCATTCACCAAATTGCCTTGGAAATGGAACTAAGGGAGATAGAATCGCCGGAGGGAAATAAAAACTGGGGAGATAGCACAATTTTATCTATATTAAAGAACGAGAAGTATAAGGGCGATTGCTTGTTGCAAAAAACTTATTCCCCGGATTTCTTGGCTTCCAAACGATATAAAAACACAGGACAACTTCGCAGTTATTACGTAAAAAGTCACCATGCGCCAATTATATCATCAGCAATGTTTGATGAGGTTCAAAATGAGATGCAACGTAGAAAAGACTTGCGAACTGGTTCGAAAGCGTATCCAAGTAAATATAGCGGGAAGAGTTGCTTAAGCGGATTGCTTATATGCGGACAGTGTGGTGGTGTAATGCGTCGACATGTTCAATACCGTAAAGGTGGTGGCATCGGATATTGGGTTTGCCAAAGACATGACCAAGGCAGTTGTTCTATGATGCAAATAAAAGAAAAAGTGATAATCGATGGGCTTCAAATGGTTATACGACAGATATTGTTTCAAAAAGAGCCGTTGTACACAGAGATGACGGATACGATTATCAATTCTGCAAGGAAAGCACACAAGAGTAGCATAAAAAGTGTAAATGCAAAAATCAAAAGGGTTCAAAGACAAATACAACAAATAAAAGACGATTATATAGAAGATGCGATTACGTATGAGGAATATTGCCACTTATCTCGTCAATTTATACATACTGAGCCATTCCTTGAATTGGAAAGAGAGGAAATGATACAAGAAAATAAATGTCTTGCACCAATTGAGCAACGAATAGAAGAAATATCTCAAAGGTTGAAGTTGCAAACGCTGTATGAACACTTCAACGAAGACTTAGTGCGTTATATCGTGGACGAAATAGAACTTGTAACAAATAAGTTGGCAATATGTCGATTGTCGAATGGTAGCGAGTACTATATGTTCTTGGATACTTGGGCCAAGGGAACGAAACGGATAAAGGAAGAATAATGATACATTGGCAGATATTCGAGTCCTATAAGTGGAGCCAAAGCACTTTTCACCAAAAAGAAATAAGATGAACTAAACAAGACAAGACCATCACTCGATAAAACGGGTGGTGGTCTTTTTTGTTATTAACAAAAACCGTGAGAAACGCTCAAAATTATGGTGTCGCTTAACTTGTACACCTTACTCTTTGAAATAATAACAGTATTATGGCAAGCCTTTTGGGGAACGATGAAAGCGTTCGGCACGGCCATATGGGATAATTTGCCTGCAATTCTCGAAATCAAGAAAGTGATGGGGTATTTTACACCCGCAGGAATGATTGCACTTTACTTGGGCGTTCCTACGATAGTGATTTCGGTCTTGTTTTTCCTAATTCGAAGAGCTGTAAAGAAAGAAAATTGAAAAATGGTTATAAAAAACCAAAAAACTTTGCTCAAACCCCTTGACAAATGATTTTGCCCTGAGTATAATAGAGGTGTAATTTGGTTATGAAAAACCAAACAACACCACGGATCGGCTTTTGGTTGGACAATTCCAACCAAACACCACAGCAGACAGCAGAAAACATTCTGAACG
>CAKQRD010000021.1 GCA_934271275.1 uncultured Clostridia bacterium
GATAAAGGCGAATCAGTCTCCTAATGGAAACGGGTTCGCCTTTAACTTGTTTGGTGACCCCTACGGGAATCGAACCCATGATACCACCGTGAAAGGGTGGTGTCTTAACCGCTTGACCAAGGGGCCGCGTTGCTTCCGCGCTCAAACAGCGCTTCCGCTATATTTTATCGGCTTACAGCCGTTATTGACTGGTAGCGGCGGTCAGATTCGAACCAACGACCTGCCGGGTATGAACCGGCCGCTATAACCAACTAAGCTACGCCGCCATTTATTACAGCCTTGCTGTAAAATGCTTTGTTATTATATATGATATTGCAAATATTGTCAAATATATTTGCCCCTATTTTACAAAATTTTTTTTATTTTTTTCTTCTCCCCGTTTTTGCCGAAAAATAACCGCATACCCTACCCCTCATCGCGGGTTCGGATATGCGGTTTATCTTTTTCTTTATTCGATTTCTTCCGCCATTTTATCCTTTCAGCGGATAACAATACAATTCTTCCGTGCCTGCGTAAGGGGTTTCGCCCGTCACGCCCGCATCGAACTCCAAAAAGCTCTTCTGACTTTCAAACGTCACGTTCTCCCTTACGGGGTAATATCCGAGTTTTTTCAGATACGCCGAAAGCACAGCCGCCGTATCTATATGCGTTTTTATGCTGTTATGGTCGTTCGCGCCGTATGTTCCCCTGCCCGTCACGCCGTAACCCTTCTGCGGAATAACGCACTCGTGCAGATAATCTGCTTCCGAAAGTTCCGCGTCCGCGGCAAACGCCTGTGCGGCATACGTTCCCGCTTTAGATCCCGTATGCGTCCAGATAATAGTCGCGTTCGGGTAATTTTCGTGCAGTTTTTTGACCGTAAGCCCGCAATATTGCTGATAAATTTCTTTCTCGAACCCGCTTGCCGTCGTATCGTTGCCGCCGATATTGAGAATTATCACGTCGGGAATATAATTCGTGCGATCCCACAACGCGGTGGTTTTCGCTTCCGAAACGGTGTTCCCCGGAGTTATTCCCGAATAATCAAGCACTTCGTACATAGATTTCGGATAGCGTACGCCCCAGCCCGACTGTGCCACGAACTGCACGTCCGCATCGAACATTCTTGCCGTAAGATAATTGAACGAATGCAGACTGCTGCTGTTCTTCCTCGTTCTGCCGACTCTCCCCGCCGTAGCCGTTTCGCTGTAATAAAGCGAGCCGTGTCCAGAACCGCCTGAAGCGCAAACGAACATAAATTTGAGGGTATCGTTATCCTCAGCCACGTTTCTGTACGCGAATTTGCCGTCCGTTTCAAATGCGGAAACCGCGGTATAAGCGTCCGCCGCCTCGTCGGTTTTAAGACAGGTAACGGTATGCTCTCCGTCTTTTAGCCCCGAAACGAGGGTTACGCGGCTGACCGTTTCCCCGTCGGGAAGATAAAATCTTCTGCCCGCCGCGGGATTCGGCAGCGTTTCGTCGTCTACCGCGAAATTATAGTAAATATCGCTCGCGCTGTGCAAAAACGTTACGGTAAGGCTCGTACCCTTAAACGTCACGGTAAAGCCGGTAGCTGTGTTATAAA
Source organism: uncultured Clostridia bacterium (assembly GCA_934271275.1). GTDB lineage: Bacteria > Bacillota > Clostridia > Christensenellales > Borkfalkiaceae > UBA1259. The sequence continues at coordinate 1,565 of CAKQRD010000021.1, forward strand.
GCATAACCGCGCCGCCCGCCGTGCCGTCGATTTTGGCGGAGGCTTCTTTAACGTACTCGTAACGACCGTTCCACTTGACGAGCGGCTTTTTCGCAACGAGCGTTTCGCCTTTCACCTCGGAAAGCTCCGAAATCTCCTTTTCGTACTCGCCTTTTTCGTAGGGCTTCGGCTGAATTTTTGTACAGCCCGCAAGCCCCGCCGCGCACGAAATCACGCATAACGCCGCGCACAAAGCGGCAGATAAAAGCTTAGTAAATCTTTTCATATCCTGCGCCCTCCTACATCGCTATATAAGACACGGAAGCCGTCATCGTCATCGTGACGAATATCAGACAGCATACTATCGCGCCCAGCCACACGTTATGCGTTTTCTTATAGAAAAGCCTGTTCATAATCGGCAGCAGAGCCATCATTATAACGAGCGGGAACACCATATTGATATACAGCCACACCTCGTTGCCCGCGCCCATATAACCGTAGAACACCGAACCCGTGGTAAAGAAGCAGAAATAATTTATGACGAGTATGAACACGAGTCCCAAGCTGTTCGCAAGCGCGCCCACGAGTTGCACCTTCCATTCTTTCCAACCCTCGAAGCCGACGCCGCAGTTCACCCTTATAGAATTCTGTATATAGAATATAAAGAACAGCGGGAGATACATAAGCGCGGTAACGATATACCTCGGCGTAAGCGCGGAAGCGGAAATCAGCATAAAGCGGAAATCTTCGTGGAACACCGCTATCGACAGGTGGTCGAGTCCGTAGAACGTTGCCACGAGTATCGCCGCGAGAAGAAGGGTTTTAAGAAGCTGTATTCCGTTTATTTTAAGCGGTTCGAGCTGCGAAAAGTCTTTTTCTTTTCTCACGAGGTTCTTGATTAAAACCGTACCGAAGAATATCGCAAGTCCGACGAGTCCGTTCACGACCGCCCACAAAAGAACGGCGTTGACCATTCTCGCGGGGAAAAAGAACGTGAACGTGTTTGAAGCCGCGTCGGGGAACATATCTATCGAAACGTTCGCGAGCGGGATAAAGTCGAGGCACGCGATAACGCCCGAAACTATCATAGACAGCCAGAACGTAATCTTATCCGCGGCGTTCGGTTTTCTCTTCCCTTTGCCCTCTATACCAGCGGCGTATTCGCCGCAAGACAGCGCGTCGTCAACCGCATTTCCGTTATTTTCGCCTTCCGCATAAGCCGCCGCCACGCGTTTGGTACGCTTCGTGCGGATAGTGTTAAAGAACGGCGTTTCCATAAGGAAATACGCAAACGCCACGATAAGCGTCATTGCGGAAACGAGCGCGAGACCGTTGAACGCTTCCTTTCCGAACCAAGTCTGCGAAGAAACTTTTATATCCCCGCCGAACCCAAGCGTCTCCGTAAAGAACGAAATACTGTTCGTAATACTTAACGCGTCGTACATTTCAAAGCAGTGATTAGTCTTTTCTCTGTGAATTATACGGTACGTTCCGTCCTCTTTGTTGCCGTAGCCGAAATCCTCTTTTACGTCGTAAATTTTGCTCGGAACGGCGCAGTTCGACGAGGAATAATAAACTTCGTTCACGAAACGCGAGGCGATGACCTCGAACGCGGCGGAATCCGACTGATAGCGGTATTCGCCCTCGTCGTAATAAGCGTAAGAAAGTCCCGCGTTACAGCGCAGATTTTTATACCTGTTTGCGGAGGACACCTTTATGTACCCCGAAATATACAAGGACTTTATAATGCTGTCGCCGTAGTTATACCCCGCGAACTGTTCCGCCACGTCCGCGACGTTGCCGCCGCCCGCGGAATGTCCTATCGCGCCGATACTTTCTCTGTCGATAAAATCGTATTTATCGGTATTCGCGTAAACGTACTGAACGAGATAATCGAGACCGTTCGCGCCGACGGTAGAGGAAATCATACTGCCGTCCTCTTTATACCCGGAATAGGTCGTGCCACCCTGACAACCCGGATCTATCACGAACACGACCGCGCCGCGACGAGAATATTCTATCGCGTACTGCGCCATAGTCGTACGGGTTCTCGTGAAGCCCGGCATAACGAATATCACGGGCGCGGGGTTTTCTTTGGTGGCGGTTTTGGGAATATACTCGGTGACGGTATAAGACAGCGCGTCGTTCTGAATCACCCAGCTCTTGCCGTTCAGGGGCTTCGAGTTATATTCTTCCGTCATCTCCTTGGTAAGCTTAAAATCGTTTACCTTTACGAAAAAACCCGAGGTCTCGAACAACATCGCGGAGAAAGACGAAAATATTATCGCCGCAACGCAGATTACCGAAACTATAAAGCTCTTTTTCTTGAAAATCGATTGTTTTTTCGCGGAAGCATCAGCCGCAGGCTTTTCCGAAGTTTTATCGGCAGGCGTGCGGTTCTCCGCATTCCCCGCGTTTTTCGGAGCTTCTGCCGCTATCTCTTTATCGGCGAATTTTCCGAAGCGCGCGACGATATATAAAATCGTCGCGGGAAAAACCACTATCGAAAGCACGGTATAAACTATAAATCTTATATCGTCCTTTTTATCGAAGTCGTCTTTTTTAATCCTCGTTTTAAGGGTGGAAGAGCAAAGCCCCGTGCATACCGCGATTATTCCGAACGCGGCGAAAAGATAGTAAATCGCGTTTGAAACCGCAAATTCGCAAGCCGCCGCTAAAAGCCACAGGAACGTGCCGACGTAAAGGCATATTTCGGCGGCGGTAAAAAGTTTTTTCTTAACGTTCATCGTTTGCCTCCTTTAAGCCTTCCAGCAGTCGAAAGCTTCCTGCGTCTGCGCCCACGCGTAGAAGATAGTCGCGGGCGTTTCCATATTCGGATCGGGCGCGGGTATCATCGCGATATAACGCGTTTTACTGCCCATCGGGATATTCCCCTTCTTTTCGTAAACGGTCACGCCGCCCGTCGTGGAAATATTCGCTCCCACGCCGAGAAGCACGTCCACGTCCTCGTCTGCGTTTATGTTCGCGCCGATCGTAGCAACGTCGCCCTCGTAAGCTCTGAACACTATGTCGAGCGTTTCCGGCGTTTTTTCGTTCGCGGTCAGATAATCGGCGAATTTATCCGCGTTGTTTTTCATATATTCGCGGAAGGCTTTTTCCGTCGCCTCTATCATAGCGGAGTTCAGCCCCGAGGTAGAAGTTTTCGCGTACCAGCCGACAACGAGGTCGGATTTCGGAATTTCCGATTTTGCGATTATCGCGGCGTACAATTTCGCCACGCCGTTTTCGGCTATTTTTTCCACGTCCGAACGGTGCAGAACGGTGCCGACGGTAGGTTTTTCGTCCTTTTTGGAATAAGTCCATTCGGGATCCTCGGACCACCCCATAAACTTATACCCTGCGGGAACGGTTATTCCCGCGGCTTCCGCTTCGGGAGTGAGCTGATTTTTGAATATCGTCACCGTTTTTTCGGCAACGACCTCGCCGTTATAAATAAACTGCACTTCTATCGGTTTTTCGCCGAACACGGAACAACCCGCAAGGGTTATCGCCGCGGTGCAAGACATAAAAGCGGCAAGCAGAATAACGAGAAATTTCTTCATATTTTTTCCGTTTTACGAAAACAAGCGGCTGTTTTAAGGACGCTTGTTTTCGCATTTCAGTTTATTTTTTTATTATGCTTTCGCAGCGGTTAAAATCTTCCAGAGGTCTATCGCGACCGTGTTTTCGCTACCAGCGGCAACGGCGATATATCTCGAATCGTTTGCCGTCCAGCCCGCGCCGAGTTTTACCTTCGCGCCGTCGCCTTCGGCGATAACCGCAAAGTCTCCGACGTTGTTACCCGCGATAACTACGTCCGCTTTGCCTTCGGTAGCCTTCGTACCGAACGCCGCCGCGTTGCCTTCGTTTATTTCCACCCAGTTTACCTTCTTATCGGGGTGAGCCGCAACAAACGCCGCTTTCATAGCCGCGGATTCCTCCGCCGTGATATAGTTTTTGTTATTGCCGTTATCGAGATAAACGTATACGGTAATATCGAAAGAAGCTACGGAGAACACGGGATAAAGATTTACCGCGCCGTCCTTAACGAGATTCTTTATCGTGTTATAGGTAATCTCGGTTTCCGCAGATATTTCCGCTTCGGTCGCGCTTTCGGTAGTCGCCCAGCCGACGAACGTTTCGCCGCTTTTCACGGGCGCGTCGTATTCTAATTTATCGCCGAGTATTGAAGAAAGCTTGCCCGAAGCAATCACCCCTTCCGTTCCGTGAAGAGTTACGGTAGCGGTCTCCGAGGTAATGCCCGTAACCATTGTATAAAGGGCAACCGCGTATTCGTTTTCGTAATCGAGAAGCGCGGCTTGTCTATCGTTCGCCTTGTATTCGTCTTTCATAGCGGCTTTTGCGACAACGCCCTGAACGCCGCCCTTGCTTACGATGTTGTTACCCGAGCCGAGTATTACGTCAATATCGCCCGCCGCGTTTATAGCCGCGCCGAAAAGCTCAACGCTGTCGTAATCTTCGCCCGCATATTCGCGATAAAGAACGTTTATCTTGCTCTCTTTCGCCGCAAAATCGGTCTTGATTTTCGTGAGATAAGAAGCGTAATCTTCTGCGAAATACTTACTCCAAACCGCAACGGTAAGGTCTATTTTCTCTATGAATTTAGCGTAAAGCGTCATATCGGAAGTCGGCTTTTCGGTAAATTTAAATTCATTAGTAAAAGCCTCGTCCTTAAACCAACCGTCAAACACGAAATTCGCTTTTGAAGAGGTCGGATCGGAAGGCGGATTAACGTATTTACCCTCTTTAACGGTCTGCGTACCGACGGTAACGCCTTCCGCAACGAAGGTTATCGTGTAGCTTGTTTCTTCGGGTTCTTCGGTTTTGCCGCAGGCGAACAGCCCCGCGCACGAAAGAGCCAGAATAACCGATAGCAAAGTGACTAACAATTTCTTCGACATAACGTACTCCTTTAAGAACGAGCTTTTTACCCGTTGCTTTCTTTTTTATCATTTTAACACCGGAACATACCTTTGTCAATAGTCAAAATCGAAATATTTGACTAATTTTTATTATCTTTTTTACTTATTTTCCCGTAAAATAAAAATTTTTACGAAATCGGCGCAAAGCCTTGACAAATCCGTTTTCTTGTGGTATCATTTCAAAAAACCGAAGAGGAAGAGTGAGTAAACTTTTTCTGCTTTTCTTACAGAGAGTCGCGGACGGTGGAAGCGCGGCGGAAAAGGTTAAAGTCGAATGGACTTCCGAGGGCGAAAGGAAATTTTTCCGAAACTCGCGCGAAAAAACGTTTAGCGGCGCGGCAACGACAAGGCGGCAAAGATTGCGGACGATTATAACGACCGCGGCTACTATGACGGCTACGCAAAGCGGCGATTGAAAAAGCCGACGAGGAGAACGGAAAAAGAGTATGCAAGACGGAGCAAGGTTCTCTCCGTAAACAAAAGACCGCGTATGATTGTACGTTAAAGGGCGCAAGGCTGAAAAAGCTTCGCCGAATCAGGGTGGCACCACGGGAATCTTAAACGCTCTCGTCCCTATCTCGGGGACGGGAGCGCGTTTTTTTACTTTTTTTGATATTTCGTCCCTGAAAACGCAAAGAATAATTATATATCAAAAGGAGAACGAAACAATGGCAAACGAAAAAGAAAAAATTCCGTACAAAATCTATCTCGAAGAAAAAGATATGCCGAAATACTGGTATAATCTTCGCGCGGATATGAAAATTAAGCCAGCGCCGCTTTTAAACCCCGCAACGCGCAAACCTATGACGGAAGCGGAGCTGTCACGCGTTTTCTGCAAAGAACTCGTGCGACAGGAGCTTGACGACACCGCGCCGTTTATAGAAATTCCCGAAGAAATCCGAGAATTTTATAAAATGTACCGCCCTTCCCCCTTGATTCGCGCTTATTGTCTCGAAAAAAAGCTCGCAACCCCCGCGAAGATTTATTATAAATTCGAGGGCAACAACACGAGCGGAAGCCACAAGCTTAATTCCGCAATCGCGCAGGCGTATTACGCGAAAAAAGAGGGGCTTAAAGGCGTCACCACCGAAACGGGCGCGGGGCAATGGGGTACGGCTTTATCTATGGCGTGCGCGTATTTCGGACTTGACTGCAAGGTGTTTATGGTAAAATGCTCTTACGAGCAGAAGCCGTTCCGCCGCGAGGTAATGAGAACTTACGGCGCGTCCGTCACGCCCTCGCCGTCGTTTGAGACGGAAATCGGCAAGAAAATAAACGCCGAATACCCCGAAACTACGGGAAGCCTCGGTTGCGCCATTTCGGAAGCGGTGGAAGCCGCAACCACGCGCGAGGGGTACAGATACGTTCTGGGGAGCGTTCTGAATCAGGTGCTTTTACATCAGTCGGTGATAGGTCTCGAAACCAAAGCGGCTATGGATAAATACGGCGTTAAACCCGACGTTATAATCGGTTGCGCGGGCGGCGGCTCTAACCTCGGCGGGCTTATCGCGCCGTTTATGGGCGAAAAGCTGAAAGGCAAAGCGGACTACGAATTTATAGCCGTAGAACCCGCTTCCTGTCCGAGCCTTACGCGCGGCAGATACGCGTACGACTATTGCGACACGGGAAAGGTATGCCCGCTTGCTAAAATGTACACGTTATCAAGCGGCTTTATCCCCTCCGCAAACCACGCGGGCGGACTGCGCTATCACGGAATGTGTCCCACCCTTTCCGAGCTGTACGACGAAGGGCTTATGAAAGCGGTGTCCGTAAAGCAGACGGAGGTTTTCGAGGCGGCGGAACTTTTTGCTAAGTCGGAAGGCATTTTACCCGCGCCCGAAAGCAGTCACGCGATAAGAGTCGCCGTGGACGAAGCTCTTAACTGCAAGAAAACGGGCGAAGAAAAGACCATTCTTTTCGGACTTACGGGAACGGGATATTTCGATATGACGGCTTACGAAAAATATAACGACGGCAAAATGTCCGATTATATCCCTTCGGACGAAGAGCTTGAAAAAGCCTTTGAAACCCTGCCGAAAATCTGATTTTTGATTTACGGTTTACGTTTCCGTTTGCGCGGGGCGAAGAAATCGCCCCGCGCTTATTTTCATGCAAGTTATACTCTCTCGTATTAAAGTAGTTTTTTGGCGCATAATAGCTTCGAGGTGAATTTATATGACTGAAAAAAACAAAAAATTACGGATAGTTTTATTAACCTTCGCCGCGGCGATAACGCTTCTCTTCGCGGCTTTTCTGTCGTCCGTTTTCGGCGCGATCGGTCTTGCAAATTCGGTAAATGCCGAAACGGCGCAAAACTCGGAACAAACGTATAAACCCAAAAAGCCGAACGACGGCAAGCTACCGGAAAGAGAAACGGAATATCTCGGAAGCACGATATTTTCCCGCGCAATCGGCAGAGTTACCGAGGAGGGCGTTTCCGAGGTTATAGTCGTCGGAAACAAGGTAAAAGACGGGGAATACGTCGAAGATATAAGAATTATCGTGCGCGACCTTAAAAACAGAAAGGCGGGAATTACCATAACCCCGAAGGAAAATTCGGGCTATTCCCCCGCGGTCACGCTTGCGGATTTCACGGGCGACGGTATTAAAGAGATTTTTTATCAGGCAAACGGCGGCGGAAGCGGCGCGTTTTCTTATTCTTACGTTTATTCGGTAAAGGACGGCGTACCCGAAACGCTTTTCGATTTTGAAAACAGGCAGAACGATTTCGCCGCAGAGTACGCGAATTATTATAAAGTCGTCGTAAAAAACACGGCGACGGGCGCGGTTTATTATATAGATATAAGCGGCAGAGGCGAAGAGTATCTCGGCGGACTTTATAACGAGGACGGCACGCTGAAAACGCCCGTAACTGCAGAAGTTTCCGCGGTCAACACCGTTCTCCCCTTCTTTCAGGCGGAAGAAAACAGATACGACCTGCTCGTTTTAAGAAGAATTACGGGATTATATTCGGCAGACTCCTTCGGCTATACGCAGGAATTTTTGAGTTACGGCGAAAGCGGCTTTACCCCGTATTTCGAGGGCGTTCTCATAAATCAGAACCGAAAATAACGCTATAAAGAAAAAAACGTTGTTGCGCTTATTAAAAAGTAAACGCAACAACGCCATTAAAATGAGGGAAAGAAGTGTGAGCCGTTTTATATAATAGTCAATCTGTCTTTCAACTTTTATATTTTATCATATTCTTTGCGGGTTTGCAAGAATTTTTATCGTGTTATAAAGATTTTCCTCTTTCCGCACAGCTCTCAACTGCACTCACCCCTGACGCAATAAAAGCTTCGTATAATTATATACCCCGGTTGCGCATTTATGCAACTTGTTGCACAATAAGACAATTAACGTCAAAAATCGCAAGTAAATTTCAGACTTCATCATTATGCAACCTATTGCGTTTTATAGCTTTTACGATAAGAAAAACGACGAGAAACAACGCCGCTCCGAAGGCGTATCCGCAAAAATCGAGCAACACGTCCGAAACGAGCGCGCCCCTTTCGGAAAGTATCTGAATACTTTCGTCTATAACCGCCGCATATAATCCGAATTGAAAGGAGGACAAAACGACGAGCGGTCTTATGCCGAGCGTAAGCGATATAAGCGCGTAAATTTCTACGCCCAAAAGCGCATACTCCGAAAAATGCGCGATTTTACGGAATATTTTATGAGTTATAACGCCTTCGCCGAAAATCGCGTTGCAAAATTCGGCAAATACGCCGTAAACTTTGCCCGATTCTTCCGCCGATTCGGCTTTGCTTACCGCAGAGTTGCCCCAGATAAACGCCAAAGTCGCCGCAATAAGCACCGAACATATTATTATCCCTGTTTTTCTACCCTTACTCAACAGCTGATCCCCTTAAAGTCTTTTATATTTTTCTGTAAGCTCGTAAAGTTTATTCGCGCTGTCCGCCGAAAAATCTTTTTTAACGAATCTCACCGCCCAGTTTTGCGGCTTAACCGTTCCCGGCTCGTTCACGCGATAATCGCCGCCTTTTTTAAGCACGTCCTGCATAGGAATTATAAACGTATACGCCCGAGAGGCAAACCCGAGTTCGATAATCGTATCCGCAAGTTCCTCGTCGGAGCTGAAAAGCCGCTCCTCTTCAAGCACCTTTTCCGCGCTGTTCTTCACGCCGCGCGTGAGATTATTGAAATCCCATTCGGACGCGCCGCGAATGAGTCCTATAAGCGTGTCGTTGTCGTGCGTTCCCGTATAACACACCGAATTTTTTTCGATGTTTTCGGGCAGATAAAGGTTGTCGGGTTCGCCGTTAAAGGCAAAAGACAAAATTTTCATTCCGGGGTAGCCCGTTTTTTTCAGAAGCTCGCGCACGCCGTCGTCTATTATGCCGAGGTCTTCCGCAATTATGCAGTCTTCGGGCGTTTCTTTTTTGATAGCCGCAAAAAGCTTTTCGGAAGGTACTTCCACCCACCTGCCGTTTTTGGCGTTCGGTTCGCCCGCCTTTATCGCAAAAAACCTGTCAAGCCCGCGGAAATGGTCTATCCGCACGACGTCGAACAGCGAAAGAGCCTTTTTTATTCTATGCACCCACCAGGAAAAGCCGTCACGCTCGTGCGCGGCGTAATCGTACACGGGATTTCCCCAAAGCTGCCCGTCCTTCTGAAAATAGTCCGGCGGCACTCCCGCAACGAGCTTTGGTTTAAGCTCCTCGTCAAGCATAAAAAGCTTAGGATCTTTCCACACGTCCACCGAATCGCCAGCAACGTACAGCGGCATATCGCCTATAATTTTTACGCCGTTTTTCGCCGCGTAACTTTTGACCGCGAGCCACTCCGACTCCGCCTCGAAAGCGGTAAATTCCCAAAAAACGATTTCCTCGCCGTAGTCTTTCTCAAAATTTTCTATCGCCTTTTCGTCGCGGAATTTCAGTCCATTGTCCCACTCGGTCATATCGCGCTGTCCCGAAGCGTATTTTATAGCCATAAAAAGCGCGTAATCGCGATACTTTTTCTCTTTTAGCGCACGGGAAAACGCGGCGTTCTTCCTGTCGAAGCGCGAAAAAGCCTTTCTTAAAAGAGGAAAACGCACGGCGTATAAAAAGCCGTAATCTATATAATCCGCCCGAAGACTATCGCCGTCTCCGTCGTCCCCGCCGCTTTGACGGCGCGAAAACGAAATTTCCTCTTCGGTAACGAGTCCTTTTTCTTTCAGAACTTCGGGGCTGATATAATAGGGACTTATAATATCCGCCGCGACCGAAGAATACGGAGAATTGCCGTAGCCCGTGGGCGCAAGCGGCAAAATCTGCCAGTAGCTTTGCCCCGCTTTTTTTAGATAATCTATAAAATCATAGGCTTCCTTGCCGAACCCGCCTATTCCGAACTCCGACGGAAGCGAGAACACGGGCATAAGAATACCGCTTTTTCTTTGCATAAATTTTTTTCCTTTGCGTAAAACTCTTGGTGCGTAAAAATCTTGGTTTTTGCGTATAGGAAGCCGCGCCGCTGAAAGTAGCAGGCTTTACGGTACGCGCCGCATTTCATATAGATTCGTATAAAAAAGAATTTGCGGGCGGCGAAGTTCGCCGCCCGCAAGTACTTTTTATTCTTAATACATTACTATATACGCTTCTCTTTCCGCGCCGACGGAGACGTATTTAATCTTCGCGCCGATAGACGCTTCCAGAAATTCGATATATTCTCTCGCTTCTTTGGGAAGATCCTCTTTCTTTCTGCAACCGCTGATGTCGCAGTTCCAGCCCTTAACCGTTTTAAGAACGGGCTTATAGCTGTCAAGGTGCTGCGGGAACGGGAAGTCGGTGGTCTGTTTGCCGTCCTTTTCGTAAGCGACGCAAACTTCTATTTCCTTCGCGTAGCTCAAAACGTCGAGCTTCGTCAGGGCGATTTCGTCCGCACCCTGAATACGGATACCGTATTTACTCGCAACCGCGTCGAACGGACCTACTCTTCTCGGTCTGCCGGTAGCCGCGCCGTATTCGCCGCCCGCCTTTCTTAAATCCTCCGCTTTATCGCCGAAATATTCCGCGGTGAACGGTCCTTCGCCCACGCAGGTGGAATAAGCTTTCATTATACCTATCGAAAGGTCGAGTTTGAGATTCGGAACGCCCGCGCCGACGGGAGCGTAAGCCGCGATCGCGTTCGACGAAGAGGTGTACGGATAAATACCGAAATCTATATCGCGGAGCGCGCCGAGCTGTGCCTCGAACATAATCTTCTTGCCCGCCTTTTCCGCTTCGGTAAGATACAAGCCGACGTCGGTTATAAAGGGAAGCAGCTGTTCGCCGTAACGCTTTAAATGCTCCGTCATACCGTTCAAAGAAACGGGTTCGCCGCCGTAAACGTTGCAAAGGGTAAGATTTTTCCACTCCAGAATGTCCGCAAGGCGTTCTTTAAGAGCTTTCATATCGAACAACTCGCCCATACGGATAGCCTTTTTCATATACTTATCTCCGTAAACGGGCGCAATACCGCGGCGGGTAGAACCGAATTTCTTATCCGAAAGTCTGCCTTCTTCGAGACAATCCTGCATAACGTGATACGGCATACAGATAACCGCTCTGTCGCTTATTTTAAGATTTTCGGGCGTGATTTTTATTCCCGCGTCTCTGAGTCTCCCCATTTCCTCGACAAGGTGTTTAACGTCCACGACGACGCCGTTACCGATAACGTTGACTACGTTCTCTCTCAGAATTCCGGACGGAAGCAGGTTCAGAATGAACTTGCCGCGCTCGTTGACGACGGTATGTCCCGCGTTGTTACCGCCCTGATACCTGACTACGACATCGTAGTCCTCGGACAAAAGGTCAACCATTCTGCCCTTGCCTTCATCTCCCCAGTTAATGCCGCAAATCGCCGTAAGCATTTTCTTTTTTTCTCCTTTTTAGGAATACGTTTATTTTTCGTTCCGCGCGGTCTCCCGCACGATTACGCATATAGTATACTACAATCTCGAAAACTTTTCAAGCCCCGCGAGATTAGTTTTTTTTATACCGTGCCGCTTCGGTCATCGTTCGGGCTTTCACCCGTTTTTTCCGTTTTTTTACGTTCTTCGTCCGTTTTCTCGCCCGCGCTTGTCCGCTCCGTCTGCTCGGTTTCCGCCGATCTCTCGTCCGAAAACGGGTTTTCTATTTGCGATTTCTCAAGTTTTATCGCGAGAATAACGGTATATGCGCATACGATTACGCCGAGAACAGCAGTCAGAACGACGGTTACGGTATCCCAGCGAGCGCACCCCGCAACGCCGATTTTTTCGTCGCAGAAAAATCCGCCGAGGTCATAAATAAAATGAAAGATTACGGGAACGTATATATTTTTGACCGCAATCAAGCTCACCGCGCACAGTCCGCCGATCAGAAAGGAATAGCCGATTTGCAGGATAGTCGCGCCGAACCCCGCCCCCGCAAAGAGATTGAATATATGCGCCAACGCGAATACTGCGGAAGACAAAACCGCCGACCAAAACAGCCGTTTCGGCTTATTTTTCAGCGCGATATATGAAAGCGGGAAGATTATTCCGCGAAAAACCGTTTCCTCGAACGCCGCAACCGAGAAACAATATAAAATATACAGCGCGGCGCGCGTTCCGTCCGCGGTCAGCCCCGCATTCCCCGAAAAAATCGGCAAAAGCGGAAAATTGTTGACGACAACTAGCAGAAGCGGAAAAATAAGCGCGTATCTCGCAAAGCCCCCGCTCGTTTTATACGGTTTATCGAACCCGTACTTAAAGGACAACACGACCGCCGCGGCAAAAAGCAGAAGCCTTATCAGCGCGCCGCCGAGAAGATAGGCGTTTCCCTCTCCGAGACTGCGGGTGAAGAGCTTATCTATGGGAAGCGACGAAAGACCTATCGCGAGAAGAGCGACTATCGCTATATGAAAAAAAGGCGACTTCTCCGCGTCCGCGATAAGCGCGCCCGTTTTTAAGCCGTCTTTTCTTTTCATAATAAGCTCCTTTTATAAAAGCCGTTTTTAAGCCGTATTCACCACGCAATACTCCGCACGGCTTATAGCAAACGACCGTGCGTATAACGTATATGTACACTCATACAAAAACAGACGTTTTCCGTATGCGCGCGTATGAAATCATCAAAAAATCAGAGAGAAAAAATCAGAGTATAAAGCCGCCGTCTATAACGACGTTCTGCCCCGTAATGAAGCCTGCCTTTTCGCCCGACAAAAAGAAGCAAAGCTCCGCAACCTCTTCGGGAGTTCCGAGTCTCGCCGCGGGCGTTCTCTCTATCAGTTCCGCCATTTCTTCCTTATCGAAGCGCGCGTTCATAGGCGTATCTATAACGCCCGGAGAAACGCAGTTTACCGTAACGTTCCCGCCCGTTTCTTTCGCGAGGGCCTTAGAAAGACCTATAAGCGCGGATTTAGAAGCGGAATACGCGCTTTCCATAGCCGCGCCCGCAACTCCCCACATCGAGGATACGAACACGATTCTGCCGAATTCTCTTCTCTGCATTTCGGGAATAACGAGCGAAGCAAGCCGATACTCCGCGCGCACGTTCACCGAAAAAAGCTTGTCGAAATCCTCTTCGGTAGTTTCTTCGGCAAGTTTATAAAGATCAACCCCCGCAGAGCAGATAAGCACGTCCGCGTGACCGAAATTCTCGATCGCCGCTCCGTAAAGCGCGTCCGCGCCGCCCTTTTCGGATAAATCGGAAAAGACGGGCATAAAGTAATCTTTACACCCGCCGAGTTCGCGAATAAGCTCCTCTGCGCGATCTTTTCCTTGGTTATACCCGCCGACGACGAAATAGCCTTCGCCGACGAACTTTTTCACGAGAGCCGCGCCTATGCCGCCGCTCGCGCCCGTAATAATCGCGGTTTTCATTTTCAGTCTGCCGATTGTTCCGTAAAATTTTCCGTAGTTTTCTCGTCGATTATCTTCGTTAAAATCAAAACGCCGAAAAACCCGTTAACGTTTAGCCTTTAACGCGTTCCATATATTCGTCGGTTCTGGTATCGACTCTGATAAGCTCGCCTTCCTGAACGAACATAGGAACCTGAATCTTCGCGCCCGTTTCGAGAACCGCTTCTTTGGTAGCGTTGGTAGCGGTGTTGCCCTTGACGGAGGGATCTGCCTGAACTACGCGAAGGGTTACGAAGTTTTCGCATTCGACGGAGAACGCCGCGCCCTTATAGAATTTTACGACCACATTGTCGTTTTCCTTGATGTAACGAAGGGCGTCTTCTACCTGTTCGTGATTTAACGGAACAAGCTCGAAGTCCTGATCCATAAAGTAATAAAGCTCGCCGTCGTTGTAAGAATAGGTCATATTTTTCGTTTCGATATGAGCTTCCTGCACTTTTTCGGTGGGGTTCCAGGTTTTTTCGAGTACCGCGCCCGTGATAACGTTCTTCATTTTGGTTCTTACGAAAGCCGAGCCTTTTCCCGGTTTAACGTGCTGAAAATCTACGATGGTGTAAATTCCGCTTTCGTATTCAAAGGTTACGCCTTTTCTGAATTCGCCTGCTGATATCATTGTTGTTGTTCTCCTTGAACGTTTATTTTGCTTTTATTATGGAAAGCTCTTTACCGTCGGTAAAAAATCTTTCCGCTTTGCCGTTTTTAATGGTTGCGGTATCCTCTATTCTGATACCGAATCTTCCGTTTAAATATACCCCCGGTTCTACGGTGAAAACCGCGCCTTCCTTTAAGGTGTCCTTCGACCTCGGAGAAAGGGTGGGGCGTTCGTGAATTTCCATTCCCACGCCGTGTCCCAGAGAATGAGTGAAATATTCGCCGTAGCCGCGCTCCGCAAGCAAATTTCTTGCAAAAGCGTCCGCGGTCACGCCGCTCGTTCCCTCTTTTATGTTATCTAACGCCGCGAGATTTGCCGCAAGCGTCGCGTCATAAGCCTTTATAAATTCCTCGCTCGGCGTGCCGAAAAACGAGGTTCTGGTAAAGTCCGAGCAATACCCTTTATACACCGCACCCGTATCGACGAGAATACACGAATTTTCTTTTAGCTTCGTATCGTCCGTTTCGTGGTGCGGAATCGCGGCGTTTTCGCCGAACGCGACTATCGTTTCAAACGATTCGCCTTCGCCGCCGAGTCTTTTTATCTCCGCGCGTATCGCTTCCGCAATTTCTCTTTCGGTAACGCCGACTTTTGCGAGCTTTATCGCCGAATAATAGGCTTTCTGTATTATATCGCACGCGACTCGGGTATATTCGAGTTCTTCTTCGCTTTTTATCGCGCGCATCGCCATAATATCTTCCGCACAGTTTCTTATCTCCGCGCCGAACGCCTTATACCGCTCGTACTCCGCGACGGTAGTTCTGTCGTAATCTATGTAAAGCGCGGTAATTTTGCGGTCTTTTACAAAATTTTCAAGCTGTTTGCCGCCCGTGAGAAGCACGGGAGTTGCGCCCGCCTCCGCGATTTTCGGTTCTGCGGCGTGAAAGTATCTTGCGTCCGTAAAATAAGTCGAGCGGTCACTTTCCATAACCAACACGCCCTCGGCAAGGTCGAAGCCTGCAAGATATTTTCTCGTAAGTCTGTCCGTGATAAGCGCGGCTTCACCCGCGCAAAGCTTTAAATATCTCATAAAATCGCCTCTTTTATTCTCCGAAATACTCTTTTTTCATCGTGAGCGCGTCTATATCCTGCGTACCCGCAGACTCGCAGATAACGTACGGTTCGAGCTTTAATTTTTTGAGTGCGGCGGCAAGCGGCGGAAATTCCGGTCCGTATTTGTCGTCCGCAAAGGTGAGATGCCTTATCTCGCCCTTAGAGCCGTATTCGATTTTGGAAAAGTGGACGTGGAAGCCCTTCATTTTCTCGTAGCCCAGCTCGGAGATCATATATAAAAGCCTGTCCTCGTAATCCTTTTCGGTCTTTAAGCTTCCCTGTTCTCTCGCGTTGACGTGGCCGAAGTCTACCGCCGGCACGAAAATTTTATCGATTTTACAAAACCGCGTAATCTCTTCTATCGTGCCTATCTGCCCGAGCTTACCCATCGTTTCGGGCGCGAATTTTATATCTTCCAACCCCGCCGCGTAAACCTTTTCGCAAAGCCTTTTCAGTCTTTCTTCGGTCAGATTCACGGCGACCTCGCGGGTAGCCTTACCTTGGCTCGCGGGGTGAAACACGACTCTGTTTCCGCCGAGAAGCTTTTCCTTTTTGGCGGAATCGAGAACGTAGTTATACGAATTTTCTATAAGCTCGTCGTCGGGGTTCGCGAAATTTATGTAGTACGGCGCGTGAACGCTTATGTCCACGGCGGCGCGCTTAAACGCTTCGCCTATGCGGAGCGCGCTTTCGTCGGTCATTCTCACGCCTCTGCCGAAGGAATATTCAAAGCAATCGAGTCCCATATCCCTTACCCAAAGCGCGGATTCCTCGCTCGTTTTTTTCCCTGCGAGAGAAAACCCTTCGGAGTTCCCGCTCGGTCCGAATTCTATCATAATCGCTCCCGATTTTCCGTTTTTTCTTACGCCTTTTCTTGTCTTTTATAAGGGTTTGCAAGTCGCGTCGACGTTAAAACTCGCCGAAATTCCCTTCTTTAACCTCTTTTTTGTCCTGCTCTATGTGGCGGGCAAGGTCCTCTTCCGAATAGAACTTCATAATTTCTCTTATGAACGCGTCCATAAACACGGTGATTTCCTGTCCGTACAAATCGCCCGCAAAATCTATGACGTGAATTTCCGCAAGCTTGTCCGAAAGGTGGAAGGTGGGACGAGTGCCGTAGTTTATAACGGCTTTGTAGCAAGTGCCGTCTATAAAAAGATGCCCCGCGTAAACGCCGTCTCTCACGGGCTGTTTTTCCTTGTCGGGAATAACGTTCGCCGTGGGAAAGCCTATTTCCGTACCGACCTTTCTGCCCTCTTTCACTATCCCGGTAAAGGAATACGGACGACCGAGAAGCGCGTTGGCTTTTTTAAGATCGCCTGCCGCGAGCAAGCGTTTTATGTATGTCGTGGAAATTTTTCTGCCCTCGTCGGTTAAAACGGGCGGAACTACGACGAGCTTCTGCTGTTTTTGCTCCGCGTAAATGGTAAGGTCCTTTACCTTTCCTTCGCCGAACTTGCCGAAGCAGTAGTCCTCGCCGCAAACATATCCGACGACCGAAAACTTCTTGTTCATTTTGTTAAGGAAAGCAAGCTTCCCGAGCGACAAAAAGTTAAAGTCGAGCGGCGCGAAAAACACGTCGTCCGCACCGAGTTCGCGGAAAAGCGTTTCGCGCTCTTTGTAGCCGTAAACGTATTTATCCTTTTCGCCCGAAAGCGCGGCTTTAAGGTTTCCTTTAAAAGTGAAAACCGTAAGTTTTGCGCCAAGCTCGTCGGCAAGCTTTCTGCCCGCCGCAATGACCGCTCTATGCCCCTTATGCACGCTGTCGAAATAACCGAGCGCAAGTACCGTTTTTGTTAAATTATCTGACATACGCCTTTATCCTCAATATTCCGTTCGCGGATTCGCCCACGCCCAGAAATTCTTTTTCGTTAAAAACTTTATATAATCCGTCTTTTTCTACCCGATAGTCGAAGATTCCGTTGAGTATTCTCGTCGCTTCCCTGTCGCTTAAAATTATTTCGGGAAAATTCACCGTAAGCTCGGACTTTATAAGAAATTTTTCGGGATCGTCGGAGTTTTTGAATTCTTCGAGCGTCACCGAATTTTCCTTAGTAAATATTCCCGAAGCGGTGCGCTCCAACTCGCTCATCACAGCAAGCGAGCCGAGCTTTTCGCCCAAATCCCGCGCGAGCGAACGAATATAAGTTCCGCCGCCGCAGTCTATCTCGAACGCATATTCGTTTTCGCCGCAGTCCTCGGTTTTACCGAGAAATTCATACCTGAAAACGGACACTTTTTTTTCGGGAAGGTCGAAATCCACGCCTTTTCTCGCAAGCTCGTAGCCGCGTCTGCCGCCAACGCTTTTCGCGGAGTATTTAGGCGGTCTTTGCATAATTTCGCCCGTAAACGACAAGAGAGCTGCTTTTATTTCCTCTTCGGTCGGGATAATATCGGTAGTTTTTTCCACCGTTCCCGTCACGTCCAGAGTGTCGGTCGAAACGCCGAACTTAAACCTCGCCCGATACGTTTTTTTCTTTTCGGTAATGAATTGAAAAAGCCTCGAAGCCTTGCCCACACCGACGGGAAGGATTCCCGAAGCCATGGGATCGAGCGTACCCATATGCCCGCAAGGGGTATTTAATTTTCGTTTAACCGCGCCGACGGCAAAAGCAGAAGAAACGCCGCAGGGCTTATATAGATTGATAAAGCCTTTCATAATTTTTTGGTCTCTTCTCCCTATGCCGAACGTACGACCATTGACTGTCATTCTGAGCCTTGCCTCTCGCACCTTCTTACGAAGAATCTCTACACAAAAGCAGCTTTTAAGATTCTTCGCGGGAACGTCTCTGCAAGTACGTCTCAGAATGACACATTATGCTATATGATTTCGTAATAGAGGTCTTTCCTTTGCAAATTAAAGTCGTTTATAAGCGTTTCCTTCTTATTACGGGTTTTGCTTTCTAACTGCTTCTCCCGCGATATTGCATAGTTTATATCGGAAAATTCCTCATAATAAACCAAATTGCACACGTTGTATCTTTTAGTAAAACCTGCGACTAATTCGTTTTTATGCTCGTAAACGCGCCGAACCAAGTCGTTCGTTACTCCGACGTAAAGAGTCGTTTTGTTCTTATTCGTAAGTATATAAACGTAATACATTAAAACGTAAAAACAATTCGTTTACCGAAGAAAAAACCGCTATATAAAACGTTTTATGGCACAAACGAGACGGTCTACAACCTCTTCGTATTCGCCGAAAACCTGACAACCGCTCGCAAGAACGTGTCCGCCCCCGCCGAATACCCCCGCCACCGCGTTCACGTCCGCGCTCTTCGACCTTAAACTTATCTTAAATTTGTTCTTTTCTATCTCCATAACGCACGCGCCGACCTCTACGCCGACTACGCCCATCACGAAATCTATAAAGCCTTCCGTTTCGTCCGCGCGCGCGCCCGCTTCTTCCAGCATATCGCGCCGCACCGAAGCTATCGCTATTTTATCCTCTTCAAAATATCGTATGGCGGACATCGTCATTCCGAAAAGTTTAGCCCGCTCTTTGCTCTGCGCGGAAAACATATAATAAGCTATTTCGTTCATATCCGCGCCCGCCGCAAGCAACTCTCCGCTTTTATAAAGAGTATCCGGCGTAACGTTTTTATGGCGGAAATTGCCCGTATCCGTCATTATTCCCATAAGAAGGTAATCGGCGATTTTCTTATCTATTTTTACTCCCGTCTGCTTTATTATCTCCATCACGTTTTCGCAGTTCGCGCCGCGCTCCATAACGTAGTTATGCCGCGCAAAATGCGTGTTGCTTATATGGTGGTCTATTTCGTAAGTATTCTTTTGCACGCGGAAGCTTTCCGCAAAGTTACCGAGCCTGAACAAATCAGCGCAATCCACGGCTATCACCGCCGAAAAACCTTCGGGCGAAAAATCTTTTCTGATTTTTCTCGCTTCTTCGAGGAAGAAAAACCTTGCGGGAATATCGTCCGAACAGAAAACTTCTGCAGGAACGCTTAAGGCTTCGAGCGCGAGTTTAAGCGCGACGCCGCTCCCCACGCAGTCCCCGTCGGGGCGAACGTGTATTATTATAGCGACCTTTTTCTCGTTTTTAAGTCTGTTCGCAAGCGTTTCAATGCTTATCATCTTTACTTCCCGTTAAATTTTTCGTTCTCTTTATATTTGTTCGCCGCCATTCGACTCGCCGTCGTCCGCGTTGCCGTCTTCGGCTTCTTCTTCCGTATGCTCGCCGTAAGTAAGCTCCGAAAAAATCTTATCCATTTTCGCCGAATATTCCATAGAATCGTCGAGGAGAAAGTCGAGTTCGGGTACGGTTCTTATGTGCATAGAACGCGAAAGCTCCTGACGGATTTTCTTTGCGTCCGCTTTTATTGCGTTAAAGGTGGCGGCGCGCTTTTCATCTGACGTCGAAAACACGCTTACGTACACCTTTGCGTGAGATAAATCCTTGGTGCAATCCACGCGGAGAATCGAAAACATTTCGGTAACGAGCGGGTTTTTCAGCCGCCTCGAAATGATTTCGTAAATTTCCTTTTTGAACTCGGCGTTAAGTCTGTCCGTCCTCGACACCGATTTATTCGCCCTCGTTCTCATTTTACTCCTTGCTCTCTTCCACGCTGTAACATTCGATAAAGTCGCCTATCTTTATGTCGTTGAACTTCTCTATCGAAATACCGCACTCGAAGCCCTGCGCGACTTCTTTCACGTCGTCTTTAAAGCGTTTTAACTGAAGAACGTTTCCTTCGCAGATCATAACGTCGTCGCGATAAATACGGAGCTTGCCCGTACGAAGAATTTTGCCTTCGGTAACGTAGCAACCCGCGACCTGACCGACGCCCGTAATCTTGAACACTTCGCGAACCTCGGCTTTTCCGAGATACGTTTCGGTAATCTTGGGCGCGAGCATACCTTTAAGAGCCTTCTTAACGTCGTCTATCGCCTCGTAAATGATGCGGTAAAGTCTTATATCAACGCCGCTTCTTTCCGCAATCGCCTTCGCGTTGCTGTCGGGGCGCACGTTAAAGCCGATGATTATCGCCTTGGAGGATTCCGCAAGCATAATGTCGGACTCTTTAATCGCGCCCGCCGCCGCGTGAATCACGTTCACCTTTACCTCTTCGTTAGAAAGCTTTTCGAGCGATTGCTTAACCGCCTCGACCGAGCCTTGAACGTCCGCTTTTACGATAATGTTGAGAACCTTCATTTCGCCTTCCGCCATCTTGCCGAACACGTCGTCAAGCGTAAGCTTGGATGAAGCCTTTATCATATTTTCGCGTTCTTTGTTCTTTCTTTCTTCCGCAACCATCTTGACGAGCTTATCCTGCTCGCCGACGTACAGCACGTCGCCCGCGTTAGGCACGTCTTCTAAGCCCATAACCGAAACCGGTACGGAAGGACCTGCGGAATTGACTCTTCTGCCCTTGTCGTCTACCATCGCGCGGACTTTACCGGTTACCGTGCCGACGATAAAGCTGTCGCCCACTTTGAGCGTGCCGTTCTGCACGAGTACGGTTGCGATAGGACCTTTGTTCGCGTCGAGCTTCGCTTCTATAACCACGCCCTTCGCGTTGCGCTTGGGGTTTGCTTTAAGGTCTTTTATCTCCGCAAGAAGATTGATACTGTTTAAAAGCTCGTCGAAGCCCTCTCCCGTTTTTGCCGAAACGGGACAAATAATCGCGTCTCCGCCCCACTCTTCGGGAAGAAGCCCGTTTTCGGTGAGCTGGGTTTTTACGCGTTCTATATTCGCTTCGGGTTTATCTATTTTGTTTACCGCGACGATAATCGGAACGTCCGCCGCTTTGGCGTGGTTAATCGCTTCCACCGTCTGCGGCATTATGCCGTCGTCCGCCGCGACTACGAGAACCGCAATATCCGTAACCTGCGCGCCGCGCGCACGCATAGCGGTAAACGCCGCGTGACCGGGGGTATCGAGGAATGTTATAGCGTTTTTGCCTACCGTAACCTGATACGCGCCGATATGCTGGGTTATTCCGCCCGCTTCGCCCGCGGTAACGTTGGTTTTTCTTATTCTGTCGAGAATAGAGGTTTTGCCGTGGTCGACGTGTCCCATAACGGTGACGACCGGCGGACGGCGTACGAGGTCTTTCTCTTCGTCGGGCGCGCCCTCGAAGTTTTCGGAAAGCACGTCCTCCGCGGTTTTATCGAGTTTGAGTTCGAGTTCAACGCCCACGTCGTCCGCAATGAACGCCGCGGTATCGAAATCTATCGAATCGTTTATCGTTTTGAAAATACCCTCTTTAAAGAGTCGCTTGGTAATTTCCGCGGCGGTTATGCCTATCTTTTCGCTCAACACTTTAAGCGGAATTATTTCGGTATTGATAACCGCTTTTTCTATTTTTATAACGTTCGCTTCGACGCGGTCCTTGTTCTTCTTCGCGGGGCGAAGCTTTCTGTAACCCGTCTTGTTCTCGTCGAAATCCTCTATGGAAACGTTGTTTTTGATGAGCGAACGTTTATTGAGCGTATGCTTTTCTTCGTAAGACTTTTCGGTCGTCTTTTTCTTGCCGAACGAACGCTTATCCGCAGAAGGAAGCACGGGCGGCGCGATATAGGTCGCCGCGGGCTTCTTCCCCGCAGGTCTCGCGCCGAACGCGGGTTTGCCCGCGCCCGTTCCGTTAAACGGCTTTCCGCCTTGCGTACGCGGCGCAAACGTTCCCGTTCTTCCCTCGCTTCTTCTGTCCGTATTTCCCGAAGGAACGAATTCTTTTCTCTGCTTGTTTCTTTCGGGGCTGACGTACGGAGATTCCCTTCTTACTATAAATGAAGGATATTTTCTCGCGGGTTCTGCGGGTGTCGTACCCGTAGCCGCAGTCGCCGTCGCGCTCTTTTCCCCGTTTGCGGCTACCGAACTTGCGTTGCCTGCCGCCGCGTTTGCCGAAGTCGTCTTTCCCGTCGTCGTCCCTTCCGCGGGAGTTGCCGCGGGTTTATTCTCCGCCGAGGTTTTCACGACGTTTTCAGTCGTCGTCTTTTCTTCGGTTTTTTCGGGAGCTTTCGTTTCCGCGACTTTTTCCTTCTTATCGGAAGCGGTTTTTTTCTCCGACTTTACCGCGTCGGGTTCTTTTTTATCGGCTTTTTCCGCTTTATCGGCAGAAGCGGTCGAAGATTCGACGCTCGGTTCGGAAGCAGTCTTTGCGGAGCTTACCTCCGCGTTCCCTTTATTTTCTTTTTTGACTTTTTTATCCGCTTTTGATGATTCTTCGGAAGAAATCTCCGCCGCGTTTGCCGTTTTCTGCTCGGAAGCGGCTTCGTTTGCGTCCGCGCGGTTCTCGGGCAAAGCCGCGGCTTCCGTCGCCGCGTTTTCCGCAGCTTCCTGTTCGCGCTTTGTTTCGAGGAATGCGGAAAGCTTTACTTCGAGCGAGGCTTTAAGCCCCTTCACGCCGTTATTTCCCTCCGCGAGCGCGCGGGACAGCTCGTTAAGCTTGCCGCCCGAGACTATCTCGGTAATTTTTTTAATGTTTTCGGTACGCAATTCTTTCTTTTCAGCCATAAATTTTCTCCTGATCGGAAGTCAAAAAATCGTTTTCGGATTCGCGGATTATCGCTTCCGCAAGCTTTATATCGGTCACCGCCATAATTTTGGCGTTTTCTCTGTGAGTCATTTCTTCAAGCGTTTTGGTTTTCGTTATAAGGACGGGTGCGTTCAGCTTTTTAGCCGTTTTCAGCCCTTCTTTCACGGTATTTTCGGAAGCGGTGCGGCAGATTATAACGAGGTTTGCCCGTTTTAAGGTCTGCACCGAATTCATACCCGTGCGGAATTTGCCCGCTCTTATCGCAAAACCTATATAGGTTTCCGCCTTTCCTTTATTTTCCAAGGAATTCCTCCGAAAGTTTATCGTAAACGGATTCGTCCACCGCGCAGGAAAAGGTTCGGGAAAGGAGTTTGCCCTTTCTGAGCTTATTAAAGCACTCTATATCGTCGCAGATATACGCGCCGCGCCCGTTCTTTTTACCCGTCCTGTCGAGCGAAATTTCCGTTCCGCTTTTAACAATTCTTATAAGTTCGCGTTTCGGCTTAACCGCCCTGCACGCGATGCAGGTACGCATAGGCGTTTTCTTTTCCATAATTTCAACCTTAAAAGTTTTTGACTTAAAATTCGCCCTTAATATGCAATTCTATGCTTTTTATATGCCGTTTAACGCGAATTATTCTACCGAATCTATTTCGGCGTGTTCTTCCGCTTCTTCCGCGGCAACTTCCTCGTACTCGCCGAGTTCTTTAAGAGCCGCGCTTTCGCTCTTGACGTCTATTTTCCAGCCGGTAAGTCTCACCGCAAGGCGCGCGTTCTGACCGCTTCTGCCTATCGCGAGCGAAAGCTTATCGTCGGGAACGACCGCCATCGCGCTCAGATCGCCCGTCTGCACGACCTTGATGACGGGTGCGGGAGAAAGTGCCTTGCTTATATATTCGAGCGGGTTTTCGCTCCAAGGAATGATGTCTATTTTTTCTCCGCCGAGTTCCGCGACTATCGCGTTCACTCTCGCGCCCTTGTTACCTACGCACGCGCCCACCGCGTCAACAGACGGATCGGTCGAGCGGATTGCGATTTTGGATCTTTGTCCCGCTTCTCTCGCAACGCTTTTTATTTCGACGATACCCTGCTTGATTTCGGGAACTTCGTTCTCGAACAGTCTGGAAACGAGTCCCGCCGCCGAGCGCGAAACCATAATCTGCGAAAGTCTGCCGGTATTTTTTATTCTCTTGACGAAAACGTTGAGCTTTTCGTTTACTTCGTACTTTTCGCCCGCAACCTGATCCTTCGGCATAAGCACGCCCTCGATATCCTTGCCGCCGATTTCGACGTATACGTTGCCGTTTTCGATTCTTCTCACGATGCACTGCATAAGCTCGCCCTCTTTATCCTCGAACTCGCCCATAGTGTTGGCGTGTTCGATTTCGCGAAGCTTTTGGGTAAGCACCTGTTTAATGGTCTGCGCGGCGATACGGGAAAAGTCTTTGGACTTTATTTCCTGCGTAATATCTTCGCCCGCCTTAACGGTCTTTTTAAGCTCTCTCGCTTCTTCAACCGAAATTTCCTTATCGGGATCTTCCACCTCGTCCACGACGTGACGAACGCTGAAAATATTGATAGATTTCTTTTCGGGATTGAGTTTAATGGAAAGCTCCCCCGCTACGCCCGCCGATTTTTTATAAGCGACGACCATAGCCTCTTCCAGCGCGGAAATGAATTCCGTTTGCGAAATGCCTTTTTCTCTTTCCAAATCTGCGAGAGCAAGGAAAAAATCCTGATTTATCATACTTATCTCCTTAAAACGTATACCTTTGTGTTTTTGGGTATCGCTTGTCGTTCAAAATTATTTGAATTTTTACGTTTGAATTATTATTGAATTTAATTATTCAAAATCTATATATTCGCTTACCTTTTCCACGATTTTCATATCCGCGGTGTAAGCCGTTTTCTCGTTCACCTTAAAGGCTATCGCGCCGTTGCCGTAAGAGAGCAAAACGGCTTCGTAATACTTTTTGCCGTGCACGGGTGATTTCAGGCGAATTTCCACCATTTTACCTATGTGAGAAGAAAAATCTTCTTCGGTGACGAAAGGTCTGTCCGCGCCGAGCGAAGAAACGTTAAGCGTATACGGTTCTCCGAACGTGGGATCGAACTCGTCCATAGGTTCGTATATTGCGCGGTGAAATGCCTCGCACGAATCGAGGTCTACCCCGCCGGTTTTATCTATAAAAACGGTAAGCGCGGGATTTTTGCCCTGCTTAAACTCTACCTTCGGGACGGAAAGTCCCAAAGGCGCGGCGTATTTTTCGCAAAAAGCCTTAATTTCTTCTATAGATTTAACCTTCAAAACGGTACCTCACATAAAAATATGAGAACGGGCTTCCGTTCTCATACGTCAAGTCTATCATCAAGCACATATATAATAACATCTTTCAAAACAAAAATCAAGCGATTTGCGCGGCTTTTTCTTTACCTCGGTGCAAAAAACGGCTTTTGGTACGAATTTATAAAGCTTCTCGTAAAAGTTCTCGACAGTTTATCGCCCGTCCGAAATTTCAGCAAGTAAAAGCGGGCGGGAGAAACGTTTCTCCCGCCCGCTTTTACTTTATATCTTCTTTTTCCTCATTTTTAACGGCGTTATTTAAAATTAACCTAAAAACGGACTGTCACTGAAAAATCTAATAGATTCACCGTAAACCGCTTTTTCAAGCGCGGACGGAAAATCAAATTTTCCATTCCACGGCACTATCGTCATATCAAAAGAAAGATTTTCCTTTTTCGAGAGAGAAGAAGCTGAATATAAAACAGCTATAATTTGTCCGTTATTATCAAAAACGCAATTTAACATCTCCGCATTATCGCCGACATCCGAATCTTTCATAGTTCTTTCTAATTTTAGTTTAACATTGTCTTTCGTTTCGCAGATGTAATATTTAACGTCTTCCCCTCGCGTATTCATATATATGCCTTTAATATTTGCAGACAAAAAAGCTCCTAACTCTTTAACTAACTTATCCTCTCCCATCTCTTTTTTGCCATAGTTACGGTCATCATAACGAAAACCATCCCAATTAGAAAACAATGTTTTATCCTTGTAAAAGAGTTTTTGTCGTTCAATTCCGCCATACCCATACTCGTTATTGTACTCTTTAAATTCATTGCCTTGCATTAAAAGCTCATTGTTTACACGCTTAATAAAATATTCTACGTTGTAAACGTCGCTCGTTTCTTTTTCGTTAAGATTCTTTTTCCAATTACCGTTCATTGCCAACCGATAACCATTTTCATAATCGACCGACGTTTCGCTTTCTTGTATCTTTCCCGCGTATTCTTTGAATTTTTCTTCGGAAACCTCGATATAATTGCCCTCAAACACGTCTTTATTAGAGCAGCCTGCAAAAACGCACGCCGTCGTCAATATTATCGTCAAAATAACCGTCAAGAATTTCTTCATTTTTTCTCACCTTCTTTATCCTTCGCAACCCAAGAGCTTAACGTTGCGGTTAAAACGAATTTACAGAATTTCTTTTCTTCATACTTATGCAAAAGCTTGTATATCAGCAACGTGATGAGCCACGCCGCAACTCCCGAAATCGCGCCGACGACAACGCCCGCCAAAACGTCGGTAAAATAATGCGCAATAAGATAAACTCTTGCAAAGCCCATTCCTATCACCCCGATAAAGCCTACCCAACTCCACTTTTTATTGCACATAATAAACAGCGCAACAGCAAACGCGGTCATAGCGGTAGCGTGTCCCGAAGGAAAGCAATAATCATCCTCGAACGGCGAACCTACGAATTTCCAATAGCCTTCGTATGCGGCGTCTAAAAACGGTCTTTCGCGCATTACGGAACCTTTCAAAATAATATTCGTTATAAGCGCGCCGCAGGCAACCGCACCGAAAATGCAAATACCTGCTTTTCTCGTTTTAGCAAAAAGCATAAAGATTATCGCTATACCGAAAAACAGCAACCCCTTTTCGCCTATCGCCGTCATAAGTTTTGAAAGCGGAGTCAAAAGGTCACCCGCGTTCTCCGCACAATTGTGCATAAAGGCAAAAACGCCTCCGTCCAACCCTGCACAGCTTTCGTTAAGCCATTTAGACAAATTTTCCATTAGTATATCTCCTTTATAAATTTTTTCCTTTGTTAATGCTTATAAACTTATTACAATCTTTTTCATAAAAATTCTCCTGTTTCTTTTCTTTGTTGGTAATAATTATATAGGAATTTTTCCTATAAGTCAAGCATAATATTGACTTTTTTCCTATAAAAAATCATCGGAGTATTTTTATGGATAACAAAGAATTAGCAAAATTAGTCGGAGAAAACCTGAAAAACGCAAGAAAAGCCAAAGGCTATACGCAAAAAGAAGTCGCAAAGCTTCTCAATAAATTTCAGCCCGATTACAGCGAATACGAAAGCGGTAAAATCGAGCTTGATTACTTTAAAATTGCTTATCTTTGCAAGCTGTTTGAAATTACGCCAAACGACCTTTTCGGCTTTGAATGAAAAAAAGGCAAAAAGCCTTTTGTGTAAAACTATTTTAAATATATACGCGAGAGGCGTAAATTAAAAATCGCCCGCGTTGAATAAAAAATGCGGGCGGGAAAACAACCGCCGTCCTTTAAGGCGCACTGAAATACGTTATCTCCCTAAACGAAAAAGAAAAAGGCGTTTGACCGAACAAACGCCTTTTAGTAAATTATCATATTTTCAAACTATTATTCTTCAAAAACGCCGATATTGACTACATAACAATATCTTACGCCCGCTCCAAAACCGTTCCGAATATTTTCCGTCAAAAGCTTTTTATAAACTCCGACAAAAGCTGTCTTTGTCTGGCGTTAAGTCCGTTTATGGCACTCGTAAGCTCGTCCGTAACCTCCTCTTCCTTGAAAAAATCGGATAACGAAACACCCAAGGCGTTACATAACGCCCGAAGCGTTGATATTTTTGGTTCAGAACCCGAAATAAACATATTCGACACGGTACTTTGCGTCAGCATCGCTTCTAACGCCAAACGGTTAACCGACCAACCCTTTTCCTTCCTGAGTGCATCAATTTTTTTAACTATATCCATTTTTACCCCCAAAAAGCGGTTATTTATTTTTATTTTATAACACCGCTTGGATATATTTATAACCGCTAACAGTTGACAATATAACGGCAAGATGTTATAATACAAGCGAGGAAACTTGCTCGCAAGGGTTTTCGAGCGCAGTATTTCAAAATACGGCTTTATTTGCGCTTAGCAAATAAGTCTTGCGTAAGCAAGAGCAAAGATTTATCTTTGCAAGCCGCGCAACGTTATAATACAAGCGAGGAAACTTGCTCGCAAGGGTTTTCGAGCGCAGTATTTCAAAATACGGCTTTATTTGCGCTT
>CAKQRD010000022.1 GCA_934271275.1 uncultured Clostridia bacterium
AAAAACAATTATCTGAAGCAAGTCCTATTGCGCCTCTACTTAAATACTACTTTTATCCGTTGCCTTTATTTCATCTTTCGTCCCGAAATAAATTTTTTCACATTTATTTTTTAATAATTTTTGCTTTTTACGATTACTAAATTCTACTTATTCATCTTTTAATCACTGCACTCCCATTTTTTGGGAGTGCGAAGCTTTCATTAAACAGTAAAATAGTATCTATGAAAGGTTATACTTATGATAAGTCGTTAAGCGAGAAAGAAGAACAAATATTATCGCTTGTTTACTCGGGTAATAGTCATTACCTGAACGCTTTTAACTTCGTTCATAAGTTTTACAGAATAAATTATCGCTTACATAAATCTAATCACCTTTCGGTGTTTAAGACCGTTTATATTGAAAAATCAAAACTGCCCGCATGGAAACTTGCGAGCAGTTGCAATATTGCGCAAAGTACCCTGTTCAGATTAAGAAACGAAATTGTTGAATGTTTTTACGCCTGTTTAGAAGACGAACGAAACACGTTAAAAGAAATAGCCGTTACTATGGACTGATTTTATGAACGCGGAAGAAACGATTATTTACCTTATACAATTATACACTCAATATTTAGAAGAACTAAACGCTATACCTCGCAACGATTTTACTATCGGAGAAATGACCGCTTACGTCGAAACGCTCGAAATACTTCAACGCTGGGAAAAAGCAAATCATCACGGTTTAGACTTCGTTATTGAAGATAAATATAAAATTTAATATTTTTACTGACAATTACCTAATAACATTAAAGTAATATATAAAAATAACGTGCGATACAAGGTTTTCCCCATATTGCACGTTATTGGCATTTTTACTGTTACAAGAGCGGTTTATCTTTTACAAAAACATTACCATATAATGTGGCAAGGTATATTTCACGCCGTTAACGCCATTTCTTCCTCCTATCAATTTATACGCAATGTTCGGCGAAAAATCTTTTATAAACGTGTTGAGAGAAACCGAGGCAGTGTTGCCCGCTTTTACTTCTATCGGTACGGTACCCGAATTTTTTTCTATTATAAACTCTATTTCGTGACTATCGTCCGGTTTATAATAATAAAGCGCATATCCCCTTTTTACAAGGCATTCGGCGATAACGTTTTCGTATATGCCTCCCTTGGCATTACCCTTAATGGTATTGTTGAGAATCGCAAGTTTTATTTCCGTGCCGTACATTCGAGTAAGCAAACCCGTATCGTTTATATATAGCTTAAACTGATTTTCGTCTGCATTAGCCATCAACGGCAAATACGGTTCTCTGACGTTATAACAAGCGTTAACTATATTAGCGTCTTTCAGCCACTTTATGCTGCCGCCGAATTTCCTTCTCGTCTGCCCCTTTTCCACCGTAGAATATTGAAATTTTTTAATTTCTCTCGCCAGCTGCTTCGGTACGGCGTCGTAACACATTCTGACATATTGTTTTTCTTTTCCTTTTGCGTGCTTGGAAATATCGTCCTGATATTCCGCCAGAATATCGGCTTGAATCCTTGCCACTCGATTAAAATCCTTATTCTCGGCAAAATCGGCAACAACCTCGGGCATTCCGCCGACAACCATAAACTCACGGAAAAGCATTTCATATCTGTTATGAATACTTTCAGGAATTTGTTCCCCGCTATCTAAATACCCTTCGAGTTCTGCAATAGTTTCTTCTTTATACCCGTAAGCCCACAAAAATTCCTCAAAATCCAGCGACCGCATTTCTATCTGCCTTTCGTATCCGACCGGTATCGAACTCGGCGTTTCAACACTATCGTCGTCATCGTCGCCATAAGATAGCCCAAGCAACGAACCGGAGGAAATTACGTCGTATCTCATATCGTCCGCCAAAAATTTTATCGCCGTCCTCGCGTTGCCGCAATATTGAATCTCATCTAAAAATATTAGAGTGTCGCCGCGAATCAACTCTATCTCCGGCATATTTGCCGTCATCCGCTTGTATATTTCTTCGGCGGACAATTCTCCGTTAAAAATCGCCTTCAAATTCGGCTGCCTGAAAAAATCTATATAAATAAAAGACCTATATTCCGCTTTTCCGAATGCCTTCACTATATACGATTTTCCCACCTGTCTTGCTCCTTTAACAAGAAGGCATTTTTTTAACCCATTTTTGCGCTCGCTTCTCCATTCCAAAAGTTCACTATACACCTTTCTTTTAAGCATATTTTCACCTCTACATAGAGAATTATAAATCAATTTTAATATATAGTCAAGTATTTTGCATAAAATCTGGATATCAAATTGCGCATTTTTGCATAAAATCAGACTGCACATTTTGGATTTTTTGCATAAAATCGGAATAGTGTCATTTAGAAAGATGTTTATAAGTTTCGCTTATCTTGCGGTATTTTTTTCTCTTCCGTTTTCCGCACTCCCATTTTTTTGGAATACAAAGCTTTTATTAAATATTAAAATAGTATTTATGAAAGGTTATACTTACGATAAGTCGTTAAGCGAGAAGGAAAATCAAATATTATCGCTTGTTTAGAAAACGAACAAAATATGCTAAAGGAAATAGCCGTTACGATGGACTGATTTTATGAACGCAGAAGAAACGATTGTTTATCTTATACAATTATACACTCAAAATTTAGAAGGGCTTTACTGAATACTTTTAAAACACATAGAGAGCGACATACAACAAAATTCGTTTTTCGGCTATAACTACGAAATTTCTGCCATTACGACGGAGAGTGCGGGAATTTCTATTGTTCTACCCCTTTTTGCCGTTTTTAATTTGTCGTCGAAATAGAAGGTTACTTCTCTCGACAGTTCCGCCGTAACCTTGTGAAAATTGTAATTTATGAGAAACTGAACGGTTTTGCCGCGATATTCGTATGCGGAAGATGTAACTTCGGGCACTTTCAGATAGCTTCTTTCGTCCTCTAATTTATATTTATTCTCTCCGCAAACGAAGGTCAAGGGTTTTACCGCCCGCCCGAAATGCAGATAGTTTTTTCCGCCCCTTTTCCGCCAGCCGTTAAGCGTTTTCATAAAAGGATAGGCTACGGCTTTATCCACGTTCCGCTCTCTCGGAGAAATCCAGTCGCACCAAGAAAAAAGCATTTCGCCGTCACCTAAAAATACCGCCGAAAGCGCGTCGCCCGCCGCAAAGCCGTAAGCAAGACGCATCGTAAAATTCGTTTCGTTTTTCTCTATCATCGAGCATATCTGATTTCCCATAAAATTGTTAACGTATTCGTGATAAAGATAAGAATAAACGGGTATCGGCGTGCCGATATAATAATTCAGTTCAAAACGGTTGTCGCTGAACGCAAGCCGCGATATAAACGGTTCTGCCGCGGCGGACTCGCAACCGAAAACCGCGCCGTAACGGTCTATTCCGTCTATAAGCCGATTAACGCTTTCCGCCTGCCACTTTCCGGGCGCGGGAACGTGTCCGTGCCTCGAACTGTAACAAAAATAAGAATTGCCGCCGTGATTCTGGTCGAGAATCTGAACGTAATCCACGCCGCTTTTACAAATTTTTTCCGTCTCTTCTTTGATGATTCTGCAAGTCTTTTCACACGCGGGACATAAATCCGCGCCGTCACGTTGTCCTTTGCAGATTTTACTCGAAAAGCTTTCGTCGCTGTTCGCGCAAACAGCTTCCGCCACGCCATCCCTCTCGAAGTTTGCAACGCGGTCGTATTCTTTTATCGTATTGCTTTTAAGTGTATACCCGAGTCCGCTGCAATAAAGCCCCACGAGCATATCCCTCGCGTGGGCAGCGGAAACGAATTTCTTAAAAACCTCTTCTCCTCCGTAAGGCGGATACGAATAGGGCGGACACCAAGGCGCGGTGCCTTCCCAGTGCATTAAAAGAGCCATAACCTTGCTCTCCGTTTTTTCCGCCAGATCTGATAAAAACGGCAAAGCCTTTTCGTACGGATAAAACCCGTTCGGCGACATATCTCCGGTATCGCGCGTTCCTCGCACGGGGTAAATCGCGACGAGCGGCGACTCCTCGTACCACTTCGGCAAAGACTCGTTATCCTCTATCTTTTTAAGCCCTTCCGGAAGATGCGAGGTAAACCATTCTCTGTAGATTTCGCACGCATCGTGCCAGTCTCCGTCGTAAAAAGACAGAACGCAATCGAACGGCATAGTATAGCTTTTGCCGTAATCAACGTTGCAAAAAACGCGCGTCTGTATCTTGATGTTTTCGCCGTGATAACGAAAATCTATATGTTTCGTAGTACGCTCTTCGTCAAATAATCCCGAAAATATCCCCGCACCGTTTAAGCCGTACGCGATAAATTGCGAGCAGATAACGTTCGGAAAAATATCGAAAAGGCTTTCGGAAGGATAATCCGGTTCTTTATAGCAAAGCGGCATACTCTCGCGCATACGCATATCGGTAACGAGTCCGCCCTCGTTGAACGGAAACACTATTTCGCCGCGCCCACCTTCTTCTCCTTTTAATTTTCCGTACACGCAAAACGACGGAAGCTCCGCCCATTCGAGCAGCTCGTCCGTTTTGTTTTCCGCGTTAAGACGAAAAGCAAGCCCTCCGTTCTTTTCTTCTACTATTAACCCAACGCAAATTTCGTCGTTTTCGTACGTAGCAATCTTGCCGTCAAAACCGGTAAAGCGAAATTTTTCCGCGTCGAAAATACGGGAGCTTCCGTCGCGGCGGCGAAGCTTTATCGCGAAAAGGCTCACCGTTCCGCTCACAAACTCATTTTCTTTATAAAACGCGCTCGTTATAGCCGCCTTTTCAAAATCGACGGTTATTTTCCCTCCGTTTTTAAAGGAATAAATCATATACGTTCTCCTCTTCTTTCGGTTTTGATTATTCTTTTATCCATCTTACTTCCATAGGTTTAAGGGTAAGTTCGGTTTTTACGCCTTTTTCGTCGTAAAACTCCGTTCTCTGCTCCGTTTTCGCGTTGTTTATCACCGCGTACTTCCCGCTCGCGGGATAATAATTACATTCCGTGTTCTCGTTCGTCGAATAACATTCGTAAAGATTCTTGTTCGCCACCCTGCACATCGCTTTGTATAGGAGCCGCGAATTTTGGAAGCTATACGGTATTCCCGTTATATAAAAACTCCTGCCCTTCCCGTACTCGTTTATCGCCATCTTCACTTCGCCCACGTTCACGCTTCTCTTAAACCTGTCGGAAAAAGTTATATCCAAAACCTTCGTTCCGTCAAGAGCGTATATATTCTTCTTATCCTCGCCGTAGTCGATTTCTTTTAACCCTTCCGTCAGCTCGTCCGATTGTTTTTGTATATTATACTTGTCGTTAGATAAGGTATAACCTATCTCCTCGTCTACTCCGAGTACGTCCGCAAGCCGGAAATATCTTCCGTTTCCTTCGCAAGCCGTGGGTTCTCCTACGCCGATAAATCCTCCGCCTTCGTATACGAACTTCCTTATCGAAACCTGTAATCTCTCTCCCTTCCACTCTTCTCCGCCGGAAAACGCGGTATATGCGTCGCCCGCGTTGATTATCACGTCTATTCCTTTCGGTACTCCGTTTTTAACCTCGTCGAAAGATAAAAACTCTATATCTACGGGAAGCCCCGAAATCGCTTCTAATATCCCCTGATAAGAATATATCTGCTGATACCACAGCTCGTGCGCCACCATATGGCTCATCCAACTGCGCTTTTTTCCCCAAGCGTTGAGTAATCCCGCTTTCAGTCTGCACCAAGGCTTTTTGTTGTCTATCGCTTCGTATATCGTTCTGAATTCGTCCGCTATTTCCTCTACTCTGTCGATAAAAGAGGGGAATTTCGCCGCAAGCGAAAGATACCCCCCGAATCCCATTCTGTCGAGCGGTTTTCTCATCATCGCTCGGCGCGCCGTAAGCCAGTTTTTATTAAGCTCCGCAACCGCGTTTTCCTCGTTTCCGTCAAAGAACGTATCTGGGAAGAAGTACGGCAAAAACCTCCCTTCGCGGTATTTGACGTGCGGTATCTCGGACAGCATTCTCACGGTAACTCCGCCTCCGACGGAGCCTACCACCGCGTCCAAACCCATTTCCTTGAAATGCTCGCCGTAAGGCTCAGAACCTATCCAGTCGTCGCCCAGGAACATTATCGCTTCCTTGCCGTATTTATGACATATATCTACAAGTTCTTTTATGGTTTTACTTACAAACCGCTCCACGAAATCCATATACTTCTTGAATTTTTCCATGGGGTTACGGAAGCAGTTATTGTAATACCCGCTGTCTACGAAATCCTCTGCAACGAGCTTTATTCCGCTTTCCTTTTCAAAGTCCTTGATAAGCACGGGATTTGCCGTCTGCGCATACCCGAACCATTCCACCTGCTTTTCTTTTCCTTTTTCGTTAAAAATAAGGGTGAACTGATAAAGGAAGGTAGTAAACCGCACGACGCTCGTTTCGGGGTGAGCCTTGCACCAGTTCTCCATATATTCCTTGATATATTCCTTCGTGGCGGGGAACGCGGGGTCGTACGTTAATTGCTTTTCGCAAGTCCACTCGTTGGTCAGATAATTATATATCTGCACGGGGTGCCAAGTTACGCGGGCAAGGAATGTTACGGTATACTCGTGAAACGCCTTACAATTCTTAACGGTCGCTATTCCTTGTTTCTCGTCGTAACTCCATTCCTTCGTTTCTTCTCCCGTGGTTCTGTCAAACACCTGCCAGAGTTCCGAATAACCGTAATCGGGAGAAAACTCGTCGCCTAAAAACCCTTTCATTATCTCTATTTCGAGGGTATTTTCGGTCGCTGAATTCCTTTCGGAAAGCAAGAATATTCTCTGCGCTTCTTCGGGGTGTTTCCTCGCCCAGTCGTTGTCTCCGCGGACTACGAAATATGTGTTGTATACCTTTCCGAATCTCTCGGGGTTATCGGGGAGCGCCGTTCCGTCGCAGTCGCGCACCGCGTCCGCTCCCCATTTCTTTGCTATTTTAAGACTTTCTTCCGCAAACGCCGCGTCCGCGGGTATCGTAAATCTTCCTTGCTTCATTGTTGCTTCTTCTCCGTCGTTTTTATAATATGCTTTTGCAAAAATAAGCTCGGACGCCCGAGCTTATTTTATCGTTTAGTTTCGTTTTTTACGGAACGGGTATAACGAACGCACCCGCGCCCGCCGCAAGCGTCAGCGTAATTTTCCCGCCCGAAGCGTTCACAATCTGCGGAACTCCGTCTATATACACAACTGCGGAAGCGGTATTCGTCGTAAGCGTGACCGTGTTCGACTTTGAATTCGCGCACGGATCGTAAGCGTTGGCGACGAGATAGCCGTTCAATTCGTTCTGTTTGAAATGCCCTATAAGAGTCGCGTAAGTCGCGCTCGCGGTTATCGCGGAATACGACTTGTCGAGAGCGTCGCCCGCAGGGGTTTTCACAATCTGCGTTCCCTGATAATCGAAACTTAAAAGCACGTTTTCAAAACCCTTCACTTCGTTGTTCACGCCGTTTGCCCAAGTGTACAAATCGTTGTATACGAGGGTGTTTGTTTCTGTATTCCACGTTACGCACGCGTCCTCATAAGTTTCCGCGTCGTTAAGATTATAAGGCTCGGTATAGACGAAGTAATTAAGGTATTCGTAACCGAAAGCAAGCGCGCAATAAACCTGCATACTAATCTGCTCTCTGTTATCTATGCGGTAATAAGACTTCCGATCGCCGTTAAACTTCATAGACTGAATACAAGTTCCCGCAATCAATCCTTTTTCCTTTGCATATGCGGAAATAATCTGCAAGTTTCTGAAATATCCGTCCACCATAATCGCTTTATCGCCGAAAAGCCAGGTTTCTTTACACTTAAAAGGATAAGTATCGTAAAGAAGCAATCCGCTTTCGGGAATAAACGAAGCAAACGATTTGAAATACGTTTCGTAATCGTTGCCGATATAGTCGCTTGCGGCAGCTACCCCGAACAACGCCCCGTTAAGAACGTATTTATCGGGAGTAAGCCCCAAATCTTCTACGAGAAAATTATATATCTTTTTATACGATTCCGTCAAGCTTATATTCGGTTCGTCGCAGAGCTGAACGCCCGCAAAAAAGTTTTTTCCGCCGTTGGAAGGAATATAACTTTTCAGATTACGAACCGCGCTCGTTAAAAACGCTTTGTAATTTTCTTCGTCCGTCGCAACGTTTTCTATCGCGAACGTGCCTTTCATAGAATTTGCAAGCCCGTCTATGGTCACGATAACGGGGCATTTTTCTCCGTATTCCGCGTAGTACTCCGCCGCCATATCCAGAGCCCAGTACGCGTCGTGCTCGTAGTTCATACCCGCGAACTGTTTTAAGTAAGCTCTGCCGTACCAAGCGTTATCCGCACACCAGTATTCAAACCCCGCATCCATATATTTTTTAATATCCGATAAGGTTGCGGACTTGCGGTATTTTACCCACCGGTCGTTGTTATCCGCGCGGTTATCGTGGATTATTCCGGAAGTCGGTCCGTCGTAAGCGGTCAGTTTAAATTTTTTTTTTGCGTCTACCGAGAGCGCGCCGTTAAGCGCGGCTTCGGTAAACGCGTTGTTTTCCGTCTGACCGTCCTGCGTATCGGGTACTCCGACAAAGCTCGTTATCTTCCAAGTGCCTTGTATCCAATCTGCGCTGTCTACGATAAAGAAGAAGTTCCCTCCGTATATCGCCGTATCAACCTCCACGTCAGTCCACGAATTAGCGGTTGCGGCAATAGATTTTTGATTTCCCCAAGTACTCGTGTAAAGAACTAAATTTATATCGCCGTTCGTCGGGTTATATACCTTAAACGTGATTTTACCGTAACCCGTTACGTCTATCGCCGTTGCCGCGTGGAAGTCGGTATTTGCGGCGGTCGTGCCGGACAGCGTCCACACCGCGCCGTAAATTTCGTCCGTATCGACGCCGATTGTCGCGGCGTGTCCCGTATCTCTGCCCGAGGCAAGGTTTGCAGAGTCGTTTGCCGAAACGAGGGTTGTCGCGATAAAGTTTTCGAGAACCTTTTTCTGCGTTTCATTCTCATAACCGTTGTTGTCGTAAGCGATTTTGGCTACCTCCGAAATACTTCTCGAATTATCTGCGTGAGAATAGTCGGAATAAACGTTGACCGAACTTCCGTCCGCGTAAGTAACGGTGACGTAAGCCCTCGCCGCAAAATATTTTTTGAAATTCGCTTCCTTCACGTTCTGTAAAACTATGCTGTAAAAGTTTACGCCGTCTCTCACTTCGCTCTTAAAGCCTTCTGCTCCAGAATATGCGTTTTTGAAGTTCACGCCGTTTTCGGTAAGAGCTTCTATCGTGAATTCGTTTGAGCCGAACAACTCGGGAGCGGAAAGTATCACGCCGTAAGCCGTCGCTTCGGTATCCGCGTAAGCGTCGAACCTGAGTCCCGGAGTACCCGTAACTCTCACGCTCGCACCCGTTCCCGTTTTAACGTAAAGGGTTTTGGCAACCACGGTGACGGCTTCTTCCGTCGCAGCACCGACTATTTCGGCAACGGTTTTATAATACTCTCCGTTATAGAGGAAGCCTACGAAATAATTGTCGTTACCGTTAAGAGTTGTTCCGTCGTAGGCAAGAGCTTCCGCACCCGTCGCCAGAGTGTTGCCGCCCTCGTCCGTTATCGTAACCACAGCCTGCGTTTTATACTTACCGATAAAGCTCGTGATTTTCCAAGTTCCGTTTATCCAGTCCGCACTGTCTATTATAAAGAAGAAGTTTCCGCCGTAAATCGAAGTATCGACTTCTATGTCCGTCCAACTTTGAGCTTTTGCCGTTATACGTTTGGAATTAGCCCATTTTCCGTCGGGTCCGTACAGCACCAAAACAATATCCGTACTCGTCGGATTGTAAATCATAAAAGTTACTTTTTCGTAGCCCGTCACGTCTATAACGCTAGCCGCGTGGAAATCGGTATTAGCCGCTTTCGTTCCCGAAAGAGTCCACACCGAACCGTATGTTTCGTCCGTCGCAACGCCGATCGCCGCCCCGTTTCCGGTATCTCTGCCCGAAGAAAGGCTTGCCGCGCTGTCCGCGTTAAGAAGAATACCGTAAACGCTCAACGCTTCTTTAACGGCGGGAATTTTCGCCTGCTTTTCCGCGGAAATAGTCGCCTTTTCCGTCTCGGTTAAAGCCGTGAAGGAGCTTTCTATTTCTCCGATGATATTTTTGAACTGCGCCGCATATTTATACACGGTATCTTCGGTAATTTCGGAAGTCTCGGGGAGCTTATCTATAAAATATTCCACAACGCTCGCGTTATTTATTCCTACAAAGCTTGTAATTTTCCAAACGTCGGAAGCCGTGTCGCTCCCCGACAACATTATATAAATATATCCCGATTTGTCTTCGGTAAAA
The DNA here is from genome assembly GCA_934271275.1 of uncultured Clostridia bacterium. Classification (GTDB taxonomy): domain Bacteria; phylum Bacillota; class Clostridia; order Christensenellales; family Borkfalkiaceae; genus UBA1259. The sequence continues at coordinate 10,324 of CAKQRD010000022.1, forward strand.
ACGCTCGCGGGAACGGTTATGTTCGTCCATTGTCCTGCGGCAAGCGTTTCCGAAACTCTCGCCCAAGCTTCCCAACCGCCGTGTATAGTTATTCTTCTATCCACACTGCAAGGATTATAAACGCCGAATACTACTTTTTCGTAACCCGTAACGTCAACCGTCCTGCTCAAATGTAAACCCTGCTCGCCATTTTGAGAAACCTGAACGGCGAAAACTTTTCCGTACGTTTCGTCCGCTTCCGCAGTGACCGTTACCGCTCCGCCGTAAGAACAGCTTTTAGTAAAAGTATCGTTATCGGGAGAGAATAATTTAGTCGAAGATTTCACCCCGACGAAGCTCGTGATTTTCCAAGTTCCGTTTATCCAGTCCGCACTGTCTATTATAAAGAAGAAGTTTCCGCCGTAAATCGAAGTATCGACTTCTATGTCCGTCCAACTTTGAGCTTTTGCCGTTATACGTTTGGAATTAGCCCATTTTCCGTCGGGTCCGTACAGCACCAAAACAATATCCGTACTCGTCGGATTGTAAATCATAAAAGTTACTTTTTCGTAGCCCGTCACGTCTATAACGCTAGCCGCGTGGAAATCGGTATTTGCGGCATTTGTTCCCGAAAGAGTCCATACCGAACCGTACGTTTCGTCGGCGGCAACCCCGATGGTCGCGCCGTTTCCCGTATCTCTGCCCGATGCAAGCTTATCCGCGCTGTCCGCGTTCAAAAGAACTTCCGTGTTACTCTCGTTCATTACTTCTTTAAGGTATTCTTCGACAAGAATTTCGCTTATAGCGCTTTCTTCGGCTTTTGCCGTAACGGGCGCGCTTATAAACGTCGCTCCCATCATAAGGCACAAAGCCGCCGCTATGCCGAGTATACCCGTCAATATCTTTTTCATTTTTTCTCCCTCCCTGTTCCTATAAACCTAAATTAAAATCGTCGTCGAAATTGTTATCCGGCGTTGACATAACGATTATATCCTGTCCGTTATCGGGCAGAAAGGTGAGTTCGGGTGCTTCGTATTTTCCCATTTTTACAGAATCCTCCTGTAAACTTTTTATCTTAAATATTGTATCACCTGAATCGGGCTTTGACCATTGCTAAAATAGCCCTTTTTATGTAGTTTTACGCCCTTTTCGGGCTTCTTATATAATTTTAAGCGTTACTATCTCGAACGGCTTTATATCGAACCTTATTATTCCGTTATCCGTTTCCGCTTCTTTTACAACGTTTTCGGAAAGGTCGCAGACATATGCTTTTTTCATCGGCAAGCCGTAAAAAATTTCCGCGATTTTCGTTTCCTTAAAGGCTTCGTACGCCCTTATTATAATTCCGTTTTCGTCTTCCGATTTTTTCACCGTTTCCGCGAATACCCCGCGCGTTTTGGATTCCGCCATAGAGAATCTTTCGGGCAAATCGCCGTCGTGCTTTTCAATATCCCTCGCAATCAGACCGCGGTTAAGGACGTACGCCTTTTCGATAATTCCCGCCGTTCTGAAATCGCCAGCGTGCGGCACGAGAGAATAGGTAAACTGCGGAATATCCTCGGAAGCCTCGTAGTAAGGGAAGCTTCCGCACTTTGCTATCGTCATCGTAAGCACGTTATCCTCCGCACCGAAGCCGTATTTGCCGTCGTTCAAAAGCGCCGCGCCGTAGTCGTTTTCCGCCATATCCACCCATTTCTGCCCCGCGCACTCGAACCTTGCGGAATCCCACGAGGTGTTTCTCGAAGTGCTTCTTTCAACGTTGCCGAACTGTATATCGTAAGTCGCCTTGTCTACGAGTAGATTAAACGGAAATCTTACTTTTAAAAGCTGATTTTTTTCGTTCCAGCTCACGTCCGTAACGAAATCTATTCTGTCAAGCCCGTCGTACAGACAAACCCTCTGCGTTACGACGGATTTCCCGTATTTGCGGGTTATGATAAAGCCCGCCGCCGCGCCGTTTCTATACTCCGAAAACTCCGCCTTTTTCTCGAAAAAGTACTCTTTTTGCGCGTGATAAGGCGCAATTTCCCAGTTGTCGTATTCATACGGCATATCCTCGTAAACGCGCAATTCGTTAAGCTTTTCGCCCGTCTTTACGACCTCGCGCCCCGCGCGCTTATCGAACAGCGAAATTATATTGCCGTATTCATCGAACCTCACGCGGTAAATATCGCTTTCCATTACGCAATTTTCGATTTTTATCGTCTGCACTTCGCTCTGCTTCTTATCCGTGCTTTTTATCACCTTATATCCGAACGCGGGAACGCCCTTAACGACGCGTATTTCCCCGTCCGAAACGATAGTTCCTTCCGCGGTAAAGCCGTTGGGATTAATAACCAGCGTTCCGCCGCTCGTAGAAACGTTTTCCGCGATTTTCTCTATCGCACGGCTTTGAATTTCTTCCGTTTCGTCAAAAATTTCTTTGAACTGCTCGTCGCTGTCCTCGTAAACTTTTTTTATCGCAGACCCCGGCAGAATATCGTGGAACTGATTGAGAAGAAGAAGCTTCCACAGCCCTTCAAGCTCGTCCTTATCGTACATCGCGCCCGAGACTTTACTCGAAAAAGCCGATAAAAACTCGGCGTTCATAACGGCGAATTCGCCCTTTCTGTTGTTCTTTTTTATTCTCGGCACCGAAGTAAGCGTTCCTCTGTGATATTCGAAATACAGCTCTCCGTTCCATTTGGGGCGGCGTTTCAGCTCGCCTGCCGTGCGGTTAAAGTTCGATTCTATTTCGTCCAAGGTCTCCCTTAACGTGGCGAGCCGCGTTTTCGGCATTCCCGCAACGCCCAGAGCAAATCTTTTTTCGTTTTCGAGCATTTCACGCGTAGGTCCGCCGCCGCCGTCTCCGTAACCGTAGCTCAAAAGGGTTACGGCGTTAAATTCCTTCGGCTCGAAGCGATGCCACGTTCCGAGAACGGCTTTCGCGTCGATAGGACCTGTATAGGTCGTATACGTTTTATCGTACACGCCCGCGCGCGGATCGCAGTCGCAGGTGGAAATAAAGTACGCGAAAACCTTGCTCCCGTCTATTCCCTGCCACTCGAACGCGTCGTAAGGCATACGGTCTGTATCGTTCCAACCGATTTTTGCGGTTACGAAACGATTTATCCCGCTTTTTTTCATTATCTGCGGAAGCGCGGCGGAATAACCGAAAACGTCGGGTTCCCACACGCATGAACAGTCCGCGCCGAATTCGTCTTTAAAAAACTTTTTGCCGTAATAAATTTGCCTGACCAGACTTTCTCCCGAGGTAAGATTGCAATCCGCTTCAAGCCACATCGCACCGTCAAGCTCCCATCTGCCTTCTTTCACCTTCTCTTTGATTTTTCCGTAAAGCTCGGGGTTTCTTTCTTTCAAAAAAGCGAAAAGCTGCGGCTGGCTCATCATAAACTTATATTCGGGGTACTCTTCCATAAGTTTTAGAACCGTGGCGAAGCTCCGCACCGTTTTCTGCTTGGTCTGTTCCTCGTCCCAAAGCCACGCCACGTCTATATGCGTATGCCCCACGCAATTCACCACGGGACAATTCCCGCTATACTTTCCGAAATAGTTTTCCTTAAGATATTCCCGCGCCGCTTTCAAGGAGAAAATAAAATTTTCATCGTAAGGATTCCTGAAATCAATCAGATTCATCGCACGTTCCAGATGATACTTTGTTAAAACGTATTCGTCGGTTTTTTCGAGCAGAAGCTTCATGGCGGATAAGACGGCGGCAAAATCGTAATACGCGTCCTTTACGAGTTCGTTTTCGTATCTTATCGAAAAACGCAGCGGCAAAGAACGCTCGAAAAGATGGGTATAAAAAATCAGATCCGCTTCGTATTCGCCTTCCTTCAGAAGCACTTCGGCGTGATTTATGTCTATCCCCTGCGCAAGCTCTCCGTTAAGCTTTAATATGCCTTGCGGTCTTATCGTACTCGGCACTCCTCCGATAAAGGTTTCCGCACAAAAATAAGCCTTTTCTGCGGGCGGTATCTCGCCCGTTGAAAATTTCATCTTAAATCGATAATATTTTTCCGTTTCAAAAAGAGTATGCGGCTCGGGAAACGGCAGAAAATCCCCGTCGTTTCCATAAAATTCGCCTTTTTCGTTCACTTTATCCGAATACGTCGCCGAAATCGGCGTTCTTTTTACCGTTCTTAATGCGTTCAGTCTGTTCACTACCGTCGAAAGCTTTTCTTCTACGTTGATTTTAAGCATATCGTTGCTCCGTTTTATACTTTTTTCTTTTCCCCGCTCAAAAGACTTTTGCGGCCTCCCCTGCGGGTTTTAGTCAAAGCGGTTCGGAAAATTTTCTCTTCCCGAGCCGCTTGCCGTTAAATATTTTCTTATGCCGACTTACGCGTTTTCCGCAGGAATCGCCGTAAAGCTCGTCACTTTCCACTCTCCCGCAATTCCCTCGGGGTTGTTCGCTATTACGATAAAGAAGCTGCCGCCGTAAACCGAGGCGTCGACTTCTATTTCCGTCCACTCGCCCGCCGCCGCTTTTATTACGAGGCTCGAACCCCAGCTCCTGGTATAAAGGACCAAAGACACCTCGTGATCGGTAGGATTATATACGCTGAAAACTATCTTTCCGTAACCGGTTACGTCTATATCCTTAGCCGCGTGGAAATCGGTCGTAGCTCCCGTAACGTTCAACGTCCACACGGAGCCGTACGTTTCGTCCGTCGCTACTCCGATAGCCGAAGCGACTCCCGTATCTCTGCCCGAAGAAAGGTTCGCCGCATCCGAAGCGTCCGCCACGACTTTGGTTTTGATTTTTTCCTTCGGCGTGCCGACTACCGCGGATATTTTCCATTCGCCCGCAACGCTTTCCGCCGCGGTGGCGATAAGATAAATCTTACCCTCGTCGCCTTGAACGAAAACGCTTCTGTCGAAAGCTATTTCCGTCCAACCGTTTGCGGCAAGGTCGCAGGAATACAATCCCCAAGCAGTATACCCGCCGTGAATATTAAGCCTTACGACCGAATCCGTCGGATTATATATCGCGAAGTTAAAGCCGTAATAATCGCCGAGGTCTGCTATCGTTATAACGTAGCTTTGCTCCTTAACGTTATCGGTCTTTACGGAGAATACGTCGCCGTACTTCTCGTCGAAAACCGAAGAAACCGTCAGAGCGTTGCCGTAGTCCCACTTGGCAATCGTGCCGTTCGCGGGCGAAAACGCCACGCCGTAACCCTCCGCAGCTTTAACGCACGCAACAAGCTTATCCGCGTTTTTAACCTTCTCCCGCAGCTCTTCGGAAAGAGAATCGAAGGCGTTTCTCGCGTACATTGTCATAATAAAGTCCTGCTTCTCTTCTATCGCTTCGGGTGCGGGAAGCGCTTCTATAAGCCTTTCGACCTTTTCATACAAACCTCTTTCGAGAGATTCTATCGCCTTGACGCACGCGTCGAGCTTATCCGCGTTGTAAACGAGTTTTTTAACCGCTTCGGGAAGAGAATCGTAGCTCGCTTTCGCCGCAAAAATTTCCGTTTTCGCGCCGAAATCCTTTATACTTTTTGCTTCCGGCAGGGCGGCGATTTTCGCTATCGTTTCCTCCGCAAGTTCTTCGTTCAACTTCTGCTCCGTAACGCCTATAATTGCACTCACATTTATAACGCAGTCGAAAACTTTTTCAAGATCCGGTATCGTCAGAACGATATATATTTTGTCTGTATCGGATACGGAGAACCATTCCGAAGAAACTTCAATCGTATTCCATTCGCCTGCTTTTAAGCGCGAGGAATATAAGCCCCAGCCCTCGTTATATCCGCCGTGAACGTTGATTAAAACTTCCTCGTCCAACGGATTGTATATCGAAAGAGCATAGCTTGCGTATTCCGCCGCGTTCTCCCTCGTCACGGAAAACGATTGCTCCCGTACCGAGCCGAAAGTCAGCGCGTAAATTTTACCGAAATAATCGTCCGCGGCCTCCGCAACGGAATAATCCGTGCCGTAATCCCATCTGCCGAAGGGATTTTCGGTAAATTCCGCGGCTATTCCGAAACCGCTGATTTTTTCTACGCACGCGGCAAGTTTTGCGTAATTTTTCACCTGCGCTTTACCGTCCTCGGTCAAGCCGTCGTAAAACGCCTTAACGCCTATTATTCTTATTACGTCCTCTCTTTCCCGTACCGAAACGGCGGAAGGAAGAGCTTCTATCATAATATCCGCGAGAAGAGGATCGAACTCGCCGAGTTTTTTCTTCAATTCTTCGAGCTTATCTTTGCCGACGACGAGCGTTCTCACCTCTTCGGGCGCATTGTCGTAAGTGTTCGCGCAGGCGATTATTTTGCCGCGGTACTCCGCAAAATCCTCCGCCTTCAAATCTCCCGCTTCGGGAAGAGCCGCTATCCTTTCGGAAAGAGCATCCGCCTCATCCGATATAATTCTTTCGATTGCGACAAGACAAGCTTTCAGCTTTTCCGCGTTCGTCACGAACGGTTTAACCGCTTCGGGAAGAGAACCGTAGCTTGCTTTCGCCGCGTACACCTGCGTTTTCGCGCTTAAATCCTTAATTTCGTTCGCAGAAGGAAGTACGTTTATAAGCCGAACGGTTTCTTCCGCGAGCATTTCGTTATATTTCTCGACGGTAATTCCCACGAAGCTCGTAACGAGCCACGTTCCCGTCGTTACGGGGTGAGTTTTATCGCCATCGAAATTGACGCCCGCGCCGTTAAGAACGAAATACACGTCGTCCTCCGAATAATATCCGTTCACGGGAACGGTGACTTTCGTCCAGACGGAATCCGCAAGTCCGCATTCGACCATATATTCGCCTCCGAGCCAGACAACTTCCGACGCGCCGTAATCGTTTCTGAACACGCCGAGCGCGTTGCGATAAGCGCCCGTATCGTTCCTGACGTAGAACGTAACCGCCGCGATGCCCTTGGTATCGAGTCTGCCGTACGGTTTGAACGAAGCCTGCCCGCCGGTATAAGGCTTACTGACCTTTATCGCGAACGCGCCGCCGTAATTTCCGTCGGCAACGCTTCTCACCTCGCTGTCGTTCGTATAATATCCGGGGGCGGGATCGGTCAGAAGGCTTTCGCCGAGCGCGTCGTATAGCGAGACGTACCCGTCAGCCTTTTTAAGGTATTTCTCGTATTTTTTAAGAGTTTCCTCCGAAATCGCCGTTTTATCTTCTCCGAGCGTTTCGTAAACGCTTTTAGCCGTGAGAACGGTAAAGATTATTTCGTCAGAATCGGTCTTATTATCCAAAGAGTTTACAAGCCCCTCGAAGATTTTCGCGCTTCTCAATATGCGGGAAGCGGCTTCCTCGCACCGTTCGAGCTTTTCGACGTTTTCCACACATTCCTTCGCGCCGTCCGAAAGCTCGTCGTAACGTTCCCTTACCTTCTCCACAGCTAAAACGTGCGTAAGCTCGGTAACGTTTTCGGGTTCGGGAAGAGCAGAGATGAGTTCGACTATCGGCGCGGTTTCTTCCGCGTACACGAGAATTTTAAGCTCCGCAAACAGCTTGTCGTAATTGTCTACGAGCGTTTTTGCGGAATCCGAAAGCTCGTCGTAGCTCGCCTTCGCGTTAAGCACGGCTTCCTTATCCGCCTCCGTAATTTCGGAAATTTCGGGAAGAGCGGCTATAAGAGTCTTAACCTCTTCCGCGCGCTTTTTAACCGTTATTCCTAATATGGAAGAAAATTTCCAGCCAGAAGCCTTTGAGAATTGTATAAGCAGATACCCGCCTTCCGCATTTAACGTTTTTACGGAAACGGAAATTTCCGTCCAGCATTCGGGAAGAAGCTTGAACGCGGTCGTTTTTCCGCTCCAACCCTGTCCCGTAGCGTAAAGAAGGGTTTTTTCCGTTTTGGTAGGATTATATACGCAGAAAATAGCCTTGTCGTAGTTTTCCGCGTCCTTAAACGCGCCGTGGTTAAGTTCTATGATGTTTCCGCTGCCGACGGACAGAACGTCGAGATTTATAACCCCTCCGTAAACTTCGTCGGTCACGTTATCCATATACCCCGACCAGTCGTAGCCCGCTCCGGACGTCGTCGTCATAGTGAAAAGCTCGTTGCCGGAGTCGAACAACAACCCGTAGCCTTCCGCTTTTTTTGCGCTTTCCACAAGCTTTTCGGCGTTAGTCACCTTCTGCTTCGCACCGTCCGATAACGCGTCGAACGCGCCCTTTGCGGTGAGAACCTTCATCACGTCGCCATAGGTTTTCACGTCGTCTGCGGCAGGTATGCCGTTTATCGCCTCTATAACGGGCGCGGCAAGCTGTTCGTCCGTGACCGCTTCACCTATAATCGCGGTCAAATCGTCTATATAATAATCGGCAGGCACGCCCTTAACGCCGAGGCTTATCGCCACGCCGACTATTTCGTCTTTATTTTTCGTACGAGTTATCGCGTCCAGCGAGAACTCCGCCTTCGTCCATTTTTTCGGCGCGACTTCGTACTCTTCGGAAGAGAGAACCGCAACGTTGCCGTTTATTATTATTCTCAGACTTACGGTTACGGTCTTATCCGAATCGTTATAAACTGAAGCGGATACCGCTCCCACTATCGCGAAATCGAGATCTTTATTTTCCGTCCTGTCCGTTCTTTGCAGCAAAAGCGGGTTGCCGCCCGAAACGTAGGTATATTTAAGACTGCTTTTTCCGCCGCTTTTATATGCTTCGGAAATATCCGCAGAGCCTACCGAATCGTACGCCGCGTTTATCTGTTTCATAACGTAAAGGTCTTTATAACTTTCAAACCCGTTAAGAAGAACCTCTTCGCCTTTTTGATATTCTCTTTCGGCAGCGTTTCCGCCGTTTGTCGATTCGTCTTTTTTGGCGCAGCCGAACCCTGTCGCGGCACATAAGACGGCGCAGAAGGCAAGCAAAACGCACAGTAAAATTTTCTTTCCGTTTTTCATTTTTTAAGCCTCCCTTCCGCCCGTCACGCAGAAATTCTTTATCGCAAGTTTTCTGTCCGCCATAAGCGAAACTTCTCCGTTTTTCCCGTACGAAACGTTATCGAAGGAAATTCTTATCGCCGAAATATCCGCCGCGTTCACGCCGAGAGAAGATAAAAGCCTTTCGGAAAGCGCTACGCTCACCTTTCTTGTCCCGTTTATAGGACAATAATTAGTTATAAGCGAATAAATTCCGCCGTTCGCGAGTTCAAGCTCCACGGTAGCCTCTATAACCGTATCGCCCGCGTTCTCGTATTCGAATGAAAAGCTTTTCGCGTTCTTCAATATCTCCGAACCAAAGGTTACGCTCGGTCTGAACGTCCTCGTTTTAGAACCTATATACGTTCCGTTATCCCTGTAAACGGCTTTTATCGTCGCTTCTATAACGCCGTCGTTTGCCGTAAACGTGCTTCCTTCTGCGACGGAAACCTCTTTTTCTCCGAAAAAGGTCTTTTCTCCTTCGCTTTCTATAAGCTTTCCGTCGTTTTTAAGGGATAAAATTCTTCTCGCAAGCTCTCTTCTCGCTTCGTAAACATAAGAATCGTTGCGATAATATACCGCTCCGTCGAAAAGGTCTGCGTAAAGGTCGTTCACGAGCTCGTTGAAATCTATCGTAAGCCCGTTCTTTTCCGCGTATTTTTCCGCTTCTCGCTCGTAAACGCAAAGCATATCGTAATCGTCCATAGCGTCTCGGAAAGAAACGAGTCTTACGGAAGCAAACGGCTCTTTACTGCCGTAATACTTCCCCGGATAAAGCAGATACCCGTCGCCCGGAACGTCTTCGTACCTTAAGGGATTGTCGTACACGTCGGTATACACCTCGGGCGACAAGCGGAACTGCGTCGCCATATTCACGGCGTAATATAAATATCCGTTCACGCCCATAGCTTTACTCATAAAGCCCGTAAGCCTCATTCCGAGCGCGCTGTCGTCTATATGGAAAGTGCCGTAAGGATACGTCGGCTCCATACAGGTATAGCCCCAGAGTTCGCCGTAAGAATTATTCTCCGCGGCGTCCCGATAGCGTTGTAAAGTCGCCGTATCGCCGAACAGACTGAAATACGGACAGAAGGCGGCGGAAAGACTTCCTACCCAATCGTCTACGAAATGCACGTTGGTAAATACCGCGGGAACGGCAAGAATTTTGTCTTTAAGTTCTTTCCTTTTCTCCTCGGAAAGCCCCGAAAATCTCGCGTCCGAATCAATCGCTTCGGCGGCGGCTTGCAAAGTTTTATCGTACTCCCCGCCCTTTTTCAGAAATAATTCCGAATACTTTTCCGTGCCGTTAATATCCGACTCGTCGTAGGTGGAAGGGTAAAAGTAAGCAAGCGACAAATAGTCGTCTTCGCCCGCGGAAAGCTCCGCAAGCGCGAGGAGATAATCCACAACCTTCCGCGCGCCCGAAGAAAGCGCGGAACCGTTATACGCGGTATAGCTTAACGGAAAGTCGTACGGAATGACTATGGAGCTGTAATTGTCGTCGGGATAAAGCCTCTTCGCTTCCCTTACGAATTCTTCGAGAGTGTTGGAAGCCGCGTCCTTTATGACGTAAGAATTTACCTTGTATTTCAAAAGAAAATCGACGTAAGCGTTCACCGTTTCGTCCGTCGTATCGTACTCGGAACTCAAAAGCTCTCTTCTATAAATGAGGAACGAGCTTTTATACGAACGTCTCCCCTCGTATTCTATATCCCATACCGTTACCGAAACGGGAACCTTACGCTCCTCGTCGCCCGTTTTCAGAGTAAATTTGCCCGTATATTCGCCCGCTTCCACACCCGTCGAGCAAAATTCCACCGTAACGCCCTGATTCGAGTTCGCTTCTATAAAATTTTCGCCGTATTCAACGGCTTTTTCCATAGGAAGAAGCATATCGGGAACAAACGAGCCGGACTCGTACGCTTTGTTTCCGCTGTTGTTTTTGGAAATTTCTATATATTTCTGATGATATACGCTTATATTTTCCGCGGGAAATTTCTTTCCGTCCGAAGAAACGAGATCGCTCTTTATAAGCTCGTAAGAAACCCTCTTATCCGAGGTCAGTATAAGCTGCGCGCCCTCGTATTCGTTTTTCGTCATCTCGGCGGAAAGCTTTGCGGGAAGTTTTTCGTACTCGTCGTTTTTATCGGTCTGCCGTATCACTTTCAGGGTGTTATATGCGCCCCACGCCTCAATTGAAGCTTTTTTCTTGCCCGAACAACCCGAAAACGCGGAGACGAGCGTTATTGCGGAAAGCGCGACGGATAAAGCTGTCTTGCTTATTTTCACTTTTCTTCTCCCGAAAATTATTTTTCGTAACCGGTTATGGTTTTCCAGTTGGTTTTAAGATATTGAAGGTTATTGTTCACGATAGCGGAAGCGGTCTGTCCTTCTATAAGCGCCTTTGCGGCGGAAACAGCCATTCCGTTAAGGAAATAAACGTCTACTTTTCCGAGCGAATATATTTTCTGCTTTTGCGAATGGTCGTATTCGAGCAAATACCCCTCTTCCGTCACGGCGTTCACGCCCTTGCGGAAATCGGAAAGCGCGACGCTCGCGTCGTAGCCGCCCGCAGGAACTACGGGAGTAACCAAACCTTTGGTGGCTCTGTAATAAATTTGCAGTCCTTCGTCAGAACACATAAATTTAAGGAAATTTTTGGCTTGGTCGAGACGTTGGGTATACGCGGGAACGGTTGCGAGGTGATCCGCGCTTGCGGACATATAAGAACCGATTTTTCTCGCATCGCGGACTATATCCGCGTCTTCTGCGGTCGTGCCTGCCGGAAGCTCCGCGTTATCGCCGTTTTCTGGGTGCGCATCAACAAAGCTCACGAGCGCGGAAAGTTTTTTATCGTTGCCCGCTTTATCTGCGGGATTATAATAAGAAAGTTTTTCGGAAAGCGCGCTTATAACGGGGGCTTTGATAAAACCTATCTCCACGTTGTCGTAAGAAGAACCCATTTCCGTTTCCAGCCACGCGCCGTTCACGCAGAACACCGCCTGATTCATAAGGAAATATGATTGCATATCGGTAAAGGTAAGGTCTTTGGAAGCCGTATGCTGATAACCGTTTTTGTCCGAAACAAGCTCGGATAAAAATTCGAGCGCTTTAAGCTGTCCGTCGTAAGCGTACAGATTGTAGGTTGCTTTTCCCTCGGGATCGAGACCTTTAAGGAAGTTGCCTACTCCCTCCGAACCTTCGTACTGTGCGAACCATATCGGCGCGATGGTGGTATAATATTCGTCGTAAAAGCTGTAAATAAACGGCGCGACTCTTCTCAGTTCGCCGTCTGCGGAAGTCGCCGCCCTGCTCTTTATATCCTTGCACAGCGCGAGTAGTTCGTCCGTAGTCTTGGGAACGTCCGCGTCGGTATAACCGAGCTTTTTCCACACGGTTTCGTTTCTTACGATTCCGAATACGCCTTCCGCCCACGGGAGCGCGTAATATTTGCCGTCAACGCTTAAAAAATCTTTCGCGGAATCTTTCATTTTGCTTTCTATGGAATTTCCGTTAGCGTCCTTTTCCGCGTACACGTCGGAAAGGTCGGCAAATTGCGTGGCGTATTTCGTCCCCCTGACGGTGACCGTTCCCGAATATACCGACTCGAAGAAGTGTCTCTGACGGGTAAAGATAATATCCGCGTCGCTGCTTAAAGATTCCATTTCTCTGTACAGCGCGTCTATACCCTGCGAACCGATGACCTCGGTAACTTTAACCTTTACTCCTTCTTTTTCCTCATACTCCTTTACGACCGCGTTAAGCCATTCCGTGCCGTAACCGAGCTTGGATACTTTTATGTGCAGGTCGCCGCCTGCGGAAGAACCGCCGCCGCACGAGCAGAAAAGGGTTAAGCTTGCCATAACCGCCGCAATCGCGGTTATAAATCTTTTCTTCATTGTCATTTTCTCCTTTCAAGAAATTTTTTCGTTATTTATTGCCGATAAAATACGTCTTCTTCTCGTCGATTTTCCGACGAGAAGAAGGGTATATACCCTTCAAAATTTTAAACCTTTTAAATCAGCCTTTCAGTCCGCCCAGATGCACTTTTTCCATAATGGTGTTCTGGAACACGAGAAAAAGCGTAAGCGCGGGAATTAAGGAAACGAGCACCCCCGCGAAATATACGGGTACGTTCGCGTCGTATTTTTTAACTTCTCCGTAAGCGTACACGGCGTATGCGAGATTAGGATAATCCTTCATATAGAGTATCGTGCTTTCGTAGCTGTTCCAGCCGCTTATGAACGCCATTACGAACAGCGCGGAAACGCTCGGCAACGCCATAGGAAACATTATCTTAAAGAACACCGTGAAATGCCCCGCCCCGTCTATGAACGCAGCTTCCGCATAGCTCCAAGAAAGAGCCTTAAATAGCGCGTACATATAAAAGAAGTATCCGCCGAAAAGCGAAAAATCCACCACGAGTATCAACGGGTTGTTGAGAAGGTTAAGATTTTCAAGCAGTCTGTACATTGCTCCCGAAGAACCGTAAAGCGGCAGAATCGCCACGAATAAGCCGAGATTATACAGAAATTTCGTAAATTTCGACTTATAGAACACGAGTATATAACAAACCATCGCGCTCGCCATAATAGAAAGCACGGCAAAGCCCGTCGTTCTCCACACGGAGTTCCACGTTATGGACAAAAACGTGCTTTTATTATCTATCGCGCCGAGTTCGCCGAACGCCAGCGCGAAATTGCTCCACGCGGGGTTTTTCGGGAATGAAAATAATTCTTTGTGTATTCTGTCGTTCGTATAATCCCGCATACTCGGTTTTAGCGCGATGATGCCGCCGAACAGAAAGAAAAACAGAACGTACGCCGCATACAGAACGAACAACGCGAAAGCTATGCCGAACACCACTTTTTCGGAGGTCGCTCTTCTCTTGTTTTTTGCCATTTCAGTCGTCCTCCTTGCCGTAAATAACTCTCTTTACGATAAGAGCTATCGGGAACGATACGATAGTCATCAAAAATCCTACCGCCGAAGCGAGATATAAATCCTGATTGCCGCCTATTCCGCTTACGAGCGCGTATATATAATAAGAAAGCGTCATCGTGCCGAAGCTGCCTTGCGTGAACAAAAGAACGGGACCCGTCGCGCCCAGAAAGCCTGCCGTGCTTAATATAACGACCGTGGCTACCGTCGGCCAGACGGTGGGAACGATTATTCGGGTAAGTTCTTTAAGCCAGCCGCACCCGTCTATGCGCGCCGCTTCCAGCATTTCCGCGTCTATCCCGTTCATCGCGCCGCCTATCACTATAACGTTCGCGCCGAAGCCGAACGAAAGGCTGTAAAAGAGTAGCGCGGCGTTAGCCGAACCTTTTACCCCGAACGGATAAACGTATGTCCCGCCGAGTTTGGTAACAATCGCGTCCATAGGACCGCCGTCTCCGAGCGCGTATCTGAAAAGCACCGCGAGAGCCGTCGCCGCAAGAACGTTCGGGAGATACATAACCGTACGGAAAAATCTGTAACACGCTATCTTTTTATAAATGAAATAGCACATCAGCACGGAGAGCGGAAGTCCGATCAGCATACCGGCAAAATAATACATAAGGGTGTTGGTTATGGCCTCTACCATTATTTTTCCGCCCGCAAGCCCGAAATTATTTATTATCGTCTGAAAATTCTCGAATCCGAAGGTTACCGATTTAACTCCGCCGGCATAATTCGGTCTTTCAAACGCCATCAGAAAGGAATCCAGATTGACGTACAGATAAAAAACCAAAAAATTCAACATGGGGAACGCGAGAAAGCAAAACACGAAGAAATCTCTTTGCTTATCGCGTTTCTTTTTAACGGTTACGGGGGCGGTCTTTTCGCCCGTTTCCGCATTTTTCATTCTTTTGCTTCCTCCATTTTTATAATTCGCTTACCGAAACGAATCCTTTGTATAAATTATAACCCGAATTCCAGTTTCCGTAAGGTAAAAGTATTTCTTCAAGCTCCGGTATGCTTTTCGCTTCGCCGCGAAGATACTCGCGTATGCGTTCGGCGCAATCTTTAAGCCTCGATATAAGCCCGCCGAGCCGTATTTCCTGAATATCCCAGCCGTAAGGCTTGTTGTCCTTCATCCAGCATTTTCGCAGCGTTTTTCGGAACTCTTCCGTCCGCCTTGCCGTTTCCTCGTAAATTTCGGGTAGCGTTTCCAAAGCCTTTTTATCGCGGGCTTTATAATACCTGCGCGTTTTAAGCCCCAAATCCGCCTTCAATTCGAGAACTCTGCAAAGCGCGGCGAGATTTTCAAACAAATACGCGTATTCGCCGACTTTTTTGCCCGTTTCGTCAAGCTCTTTTGCGTATTCCGCATAAGGAACGGGCGCGATTTCCGCAAAAGCGTAATCGCGAAGTCCGAGAAAACAATCGTTATATAAAAGCGACTTGCAGGAGTTATCGAGTTTATAAAGCCTCGGATTAGAAGAATTTTTATTAGGAATATCGAGCTTCATAAAATCGTCGAACGAAACGCCGAACAGCTCTTTAAATCCGCTTTTTATCTTTTCCTCATCGAAATTTCCGAGCGCATACTGCCGAGCCGCGTATAACGAAGGCAAAACGGAAAAATACGAGCAGTCGTGTCCGTTATCTCCCCACATAGTTATAATAACGTTTTTAACGCCGTGCTTTATAACCTGCCGCATAGCGCATTCGGTGTGTTTTAAAGACATTGCGTTCTGCGGCGCGAATCCGCTCCAACACCACGCGCCGCCCGCAAACCACAGCTTTCTTTTGAACGCCTCGTGAGAACGGAACATTTCGTCGTAAGACTCTTCGTTATCGCTGTAATAATCCCAGTAACACAATTCCACGTTCCCGGGAACGGCGTCGCATATTTCTTTCGGTATTCTTATTCCTTTTCCGTAATATTCGCCCTTGTTCACGAGACGGAAAAACATGTCGCTCCATATGTGCGGCTTAAGCCCGTAAGAAACGGCCATTTCCGTCACTCTTTTCAGATGCCCGAGAAGCAGAGAAAACCTTTCGGTATACCCGTGCTTGTCGAGATATTTTCCGAGCCCTATGTGGTGCGCTTCGTCAAACCCGAGGTTTAATTTTCGCGTGGAAAAATTTTCCGAAACGAATTTCAGCATTTTATCTATCAAGGCGTATGTCTTCGGCTCGTCCACGAGAAGAATGTCGTCTATATCGAGTATATCGTTATACTGCGGAATTTTTACGAGGTTAGTAAAATGCGCCAGCACCTGAATACACGGAACGAGTTCTATCCCCTTCGAGCGGGCGTATTCGTCCATTTCATGTATTTCCTCTTTGGTATACCCGCCGCGGAGATACCCGAAATACGGCTCGTCCTCTATTTTGTACATATCGTCGATGCTCAATTCCAAAAGATTGTAGCCCATAGCGGCAAGCTTATCTACGAGGTCTTTAACCCGTTCGACCTTCATTATTCCGTTAGAAGCGCAGCAAATGAGTGCGCCGAAGTTTTCGTATCTTATTTTGTCCATAAATCCTTAAAATAAAGCCCGTTTTTTTAGTCTCGCGTACGAGGAGATATTCGCCTATTTTTTTCTATAATATATTGTAAACTTTTTAAAAGCCTTTGTACATTGAGAAAACCGCCTTTTTTATTGTTTTTTTTGACATTTAAAACGCCGCGGCGAGAAAAAAAGAGTTACTTATTGACATATTTCCCTTCGTGTGATAAAATACGGTTATGGTCACTTTTGATTTCAAGTGCTTTGAAAAGCTATTCTCAAAACTGAAACTCCTGATAAACGCGGAAATAACCTTTTACGATGAGGAGTTTAACGGAACGTGTGCCTGCACCGCGCACGGTTCGCCGTTTTGCTGGTTTGTAAAAGAACATTTACGAGATAAATGCGCGGAATCGGACACTGATTCATTTTTGACCTGCATCAACGACAACAAAAATTCTTTGTACTATAAATGTCATTTCGGGTTTACCGAAATGTCGTTCAGGCTTACCCATAACAACAAAACCTACGGCTATGTTATAGTCGGTCCGTTCAGGGCGGCGGAGGACGACGAAAAAATACGCGAAAACATTGCCGATTATTGTGCCTCGACGGGAATTTCGTTAACGAAAATGACTGAAGCCTACAATACGATAGAGATTTTCTCCAAGGACAAATACGACGCGATAGAAACGCTCATATACGCGCTTTTTGACTACGCGTTAAGTCAGAAAATCATTCTCATTAATCAGAACGATTTCATAGATATTTTCGACGAATATTTAGAAGAACATCTTTCGGAAGACGTTTCGATACGTTCACTTTGTTCACACTTTTATCTTTCTCAAAAGCAGCTTTATTCGATAATAAAAAACGCCCGCGGAATAGCTCCCAAGGCGTATATAATACAGAAGCGCGTTCAGCAGGCAAAATACCTTATAAAAACCACCGATCTGTCGCTTCAACAAATCGCGGAACAGGTAGGAATGCCGGATTATCCGCATTTTTACAAAGCGATGAAATCTCTGACCGGACATTCTCCGAATCATTACCGAAAGAACAACTAGTGCTCGGAATTTTTTCAGAATATTGATAATTCCTAAAAAGAATAAAAAACTACTGCAAGACAAAGAATTTGCACGAAGAACAGCGATGATACGATTTTGCCATTAACAATTGCTGATCGTCATATTACAAAGAGTATAACGCGCCACCTTGATATATACAAGCGTCGCGGCTATCGAGCGCCGTATCAAGGTGGCGCGTTTTGCACAGGGTTATGTCGGTAAAATGAACTAAACTTCGTTAGTTTACGGCTAAATTATGCCTCGGTTATCTCAAAAAACGGCGGCGTTAGTCGTTTAAGAATAAAAGGGACGTAAACGCGCGGCGGGGACGACCGCTAATCCGCTCTTCTTTCCCCGCCGCTTTTCGCGTTTTACGCTCTCACTCATCTTCTTTCTTTTTCGTTACACGCCGAAAAACGCCGCTCTTACACTCGGCGTTGTCTTTTTGTATTCTTTTTTCCTTACGCGCTCATAAACAACTCCCGCATAGTTAGTTGCCGCGGTTTGTAATTAAGTATATCCCTTTCCCAGCTTATCACGTCGTCGAATAACACTACCTTCTCAACGTAATCGAACATTTCTCCCGCTATATCCCTATCATTTACCTTTACACACACCTCCGAAGGTATCCCTCTCGAATATACTATCTTCTCGCCCGACTTAGATATATACTTCAACAGATAGTTTATCGTATTCCCGTGCGTTATCTCTTTTTCGTTTACAGGTCGGAAATCGTTTCTTCCGAATCCGTTCTCGAAAAACGTGTTTATCCTCGTTGTCGTCATCTTACCGCTTTTCTTGTTGTAATCTTTCTTTTCATAAATACTCCCTAGAAAAATCCTACGTCAAAGCGTTCAGAGAGTTCTGGGGCGATAAAGACTTACCCCTTTCGGAAGTCAAGGCAGACGATATACTATCCTTCTATGAGTATCTCCGTACTACTCGTCACGTTAAAAACATCACCTTAAAACACTACGCGAGTATTCTCCGCCCCGCCCTAAAAAAGGCGTTCCTCGAAAAACGGATAAAGGATAACCCCTATGATTACTTACCGCCTCTTAAACGCGATAAGATACCGCACTCGTTCTACGACAGCAGCGATATGGAAAAGTTCTTCTCCGCTATACGCGGGCATAAGCTCGAACTCGCGTTCAAGTTCCTCGCTTACTACGGGCTTCGGCGCAGCGAGCTGCTCGGTTTACGCTGGGAATCGATCGACTTCGCGAACAAAACCGTTTCTATCGACCACAAGCTTCTTTTGGTAGAACGAAAGGTCATCGTTTCCGATAAAAT
>CAKQRD010000023.1 GCA_934271275.1 uncultured Clostridia bacterium
AATGAGTCCGGTACAATACCGAACTCAATCTCAAATAATTTAATTAGATTTTTGTCCAAACTTTTGGGTTCACTTCATATGCTTCGGCAGTCTTTTTTTATTTACCTTTTTGTCGGCATTATCGCTCGGTCTTAACTTTCGGCGTTCTCGTTCAGCCCTTCGTTCCCGCGGCAAAGCCGTTAAAGATATTTTCTATCACTCCCTCGGAAAACCACAAGGCAGAGTTGTCGTACTTCACGCCCGAAACGTTTTTCATATCGTCGTAAAGCCCGCTCGCCTTATGGCGATTCAGCAGTCCGAAATACTCTGTACTCCAAGACGTGCTTCTCGAATCGTTATCCCACACGACCGTGCATACTCCGTTCTGCGCGGCAGTTTTGACGAAATAGTAAGCGTGCTTTTCGCGGTAAGTTTCCCGTCCCTTCGCGTTTTTATAAACGCTTCCCCACTCGCTCACTATAACGCCCACGCCCTTTTCGGTATAATTTCTCCCGAACGCTCCGAACATCGCCTTTATCCCCGAAGCGCTGTTTTCGTCGGTTTTCTCGTCCCAAGCGAAATCGCCGCCGAACGCGAAACCGTTCGGAGAATACGCGTGGATATTCATAATAAGCTTATCCTCCGCCTCGTCGCTCGGCAAAGAGAATTTCGCGACCGCGTTTATCCCCTCGTCGTACGTCATATAACCTATATTTCCGTACCCGCACACCGATAAAAATCGCTTTTTATTATGTTCCGAGCCTTGCCCGCGAACTATATCGACGTACAGCTTATTGAATTCGTTCAGGTTTTCGATACATTCCTTATACTCGGCTTTGTTCGTCAGCGGAGACATACTCCAACCGAGCTTCGAGTGGAGCGGTTCGTTAAGATTTTCAAAAATAAGCCGCTCGTCGTAGTCCTTAAACGCCTCCGCAACCTGCTCCCAGACGTTTATCACAAGACTTTTCGTCTTTTCGTAATGCGCGTCGTCCAGATAGTACGCGCCGATATTCGGAGTGTCCATTATATTTATAATCGCGAACATATCCTCGTGCTTAAAAACGTAGTCCACGACCTCTTTAATCCTGCCGAGCCACTCCGCGCGGATTATTCCGTTAGTCTCCATATGGTTAGACCAGCTTACGGGAATACGCACGAGTCTGAACCCCTTTTCGTAAACCGCGTCGATGGTTTTCTGCGTAGTCGCGCCGCGGTAAATATCCTGCTGATTTCTCACCTCGCAGAACGCCTCGCGGCTCGTAAAGCCAAGCTCGTTTACTATCGCGTTGCCGTATTCGGTGTCGGGATAGCCCGAAAGGTTATTCTCGAATGCGTTGCCAAGATTCCAGCCGACTCCGAGTTCCTTTACGAAATCGACGGAAGAAAGCGCGGAATAATCCTTTTTCGGCTTGACCGCGCCGTTTCCGCCATCTCCGCCGCTCTCGTTGCTCCCTCCGCCCGACGAGCCTTCGCCCGAAGAACCGCCTTCACCGTCCGAAGGGCGTTCTATACCGCCGTCGGGGCGTTCGTTTCCCGAAGAATTTCCGCCACCGCCGCACGCCGAGGAAAAAATCAGCGTGAACGCCAAAAGCAACGTAATTAACAGTTTTTGTATTTTCATTTTCTTTAAACTCACCTTTTTGCAAAACGGGCGAGCCGTTTTCGGCTCGCCCGTCGAATTGCCGCGCTGTCGTTTAGTTTTCGCGTTTTCTCTTTATAACGAGGCACGCGCTTATAATAGCCCCGACTACCGCGAAGCCCGCAATGTCTGCGCCGTCTATCGAGCCTTTGCAGCCCTTATCGGTATCCTCGCTCGGATTTTCGGGTTCGGGAGGCGTTTCGCCCTTCGTCACGTTGACCGTTATTTCATAAGGTTCGCTTTGGTTGCCCGCCGCGTCTTTCGCGTAAAGCTTTACGTTATGAGTGCCTTCGTTAAGCTTTCCGTCCGTAACCGCGCCGTCGGACCATTCTACGATGACCTTAACGTCGCCGTCGTTTTTGTCGTAAGCCTTTTCGTCGCCGAACGAGGGAGCGGCGTCGCCGACCTTGAAATTAAGCGTCATTTCGCCCGAATAGGTAAATTCGGGAGCGGTGGTATCGACAGCCTTCGCCGCGTCCTTATCGCCGTCCCACTTGACGGAAACGTCCGCTATATCGAAATGCGCCGCGGAAGCCGATTTAATCGCAAAGCCCGCGATTTTGTTGAGGTCTACCTCTTTGTCGAGCGTTCCCCAGCCCGTACCGTCCGTCACGCCGCCGAATTCGCCTATATCGACGTACAGGGTGTGCCATTCGCCGTCGGAAACGATAAGAGAGGTTATATCCACGCAATGGTAACCGATATTGTAGCCTTCTGTAACGTAAAGATTGAGAAGCCCGAACTGAACGGGTTTATCGAAGGTATCGGAGGTTCTGTAAGTTATCGCGACCGTGCCGTTATAATCGGGTTCGGCATACAGCTCGCCGAGCGCGAAATCCGCAACGCCGTTCTCGTATGCCCTCGTCGGATAGCCGTAAGAGGTAAACTCGGCGGAAACGTAATAGCCCTTGACCTCGTCCTTAGGAGTAACGAGCATTTTCGCTTTATCCTCGTCCGAAGCGGCGTCGTAGTTAGCCTGCGAAACGAACTTCGCGGAAGCGACCTGCGCCGTCCAGCCGTAGTTCGGTTCGCCGTCTTTTGCGAAAAGCTTTTCGGTAATCGAAAGACCGTACTCGAAATTCGTAACCGTTATCGCGACCGAAGCCTTAAGCCCCGCGTATTCTACCGTAATTTCGGTCATTCCCTCTTCGATCATTCCCGCGTAGCAGGTAAAGCCCGTCACTTCTTCTTCCGTTTCGTCTTTTTTGAGGGCTACGACCTTCATTCCTTCCGCCGCGAATTTTTCGCCCGCCTTATAAGTCGTTTTCGCGGGCTGCTCGCTTATTCTTATCGAGGTATATTCGGAAGCGACCGTCACTTCGACGTCGCAAGTATAAGCTTCTCCGTTATAAGTCCAGCTGAAAGTCACCTTTTTAGTGTCTGCCGTAAGCTCGGAGTTTTCGTAAACGTAGCCGTAGCAATCGAGCGTATATCCGTCGCTGAACACGATTTTTACGACCGCGCCCGTCGCGTCGAATTTTTCGCCGGGGGTGTATTCCGTTTTAACCTCTCCGCCGACCTCTATGCCCGTCACGGTGCGTTTTTCTTCGTAGCTTGCTTTAACGTTTCTGATAACGACCGTGCCGCTCGTAAAGCCGAAACCTACCGCGGTAATCGCGTCGGTATCGAAAATCGCGTTTTCCACGGGAGCGGCGTCCTTTGCCCAAACGCTGTAAACCGCCGCGCCGTACAAATCGGTAAGGTTTACGGTAGCGGTATGCCACTCGCCGTCCGCGGTTATTTCCACGGGTACGACCGAGAAATTATATTCGCCCCATTCCACGCCGTTTCCGTCGTTCATAAGGCGCAGCTCGAACGCCGTCGCGTCGGTGGTTTTATAATCGAACGTTACCACGCCGTCGTTAAAAAGCGCGCGGGTAAGCTTTTTCTTGCTTAATTTGGTAAGTCTCGCGGTATATTTGCCGAAAACGTCTTTGCCCGCGCCGTCCTTCGGAACGAGGGTAAGCTCTTTGTTCTCGGAAACGGTAACGGTTACGTTGCCGCCCTGATTAGCGCCGACGTTCGCAAGCTCTTCTTCCGTGATAAGCTCTATCCCGCCCGCAGGTTCAACGTAGTCGGGGTTGGGATATTCCACCCATATTCTCTTAAACACGAAGTTCGCGCTCGTACCTATCGCAAACCCCTTGAATTTGGCAAGCTGTTCCGCGGTAAACGCAGAAAGGTCGAAAGATTTTACCGTATAGTTTTCGGATACGCCTATCGAATCCCCGTCATTTACGTACGCGCCTTCGTTCCAGTAGTTCGCAAAGGTAACTATACCGATCTTGCCCCACGAGGTAGTTCCCGTGGTTTTATACTCGTAATAAAGCTTTCCTTCTTTTCTCGCGGCGGAAAGGTCTTGCGGTTCGATAAGCATTATCTTACCGTCTGCCCACGCGCCCGTTTCAATAGAAACGACGGACGCGCCGTCCTCTTTTGCAAAAGTCGCGCCGGCAAGCTCTACCCCGTCCTCGCCGCCGTTAAGAATCTCTACGGTAAGAGTTCTCGGATTCGTCGCCGCGGAATCTTCCGCAAACGCCGCAGAAACCGCGGGGAACGCGAGAGATACGACCGTTATCAGAGATAACAACGTCAACAACAAATTTTTCTTTTTCATATTTTCCTCCAAAGAATTACGTCTTTAAATTCCGTCTTTTCGCCGTGAATTACGGGGCTTAAAATATATCCGTGCCGTAATCGAAGCCGAGTCCGTTATCCGTTCCCGTTCCGTAAGAAGCCGTTATAACGTCCACCGCGAATTCCGCAATCAACGCTTCGGGTTTAATATACTTTTTCATACGTCGCCCCTCCTTACGCCTGATACGCTTCCGCGTACGCTCTCACGATTGCCTTCTGCTCTTCGCCGAGCTGATTATAGCCCTCGCTTCCCATAAAGGAAGCCGCCATACTCGCAACCGAATTTTCGGCGGTGGTCGCCGAATAGAAATTTTTGGTCGAACCGTCGGAGAAAGTAACGGTTATATACCCGCGCGCGGCAAAGGTTCTGTTATAGTTTGTTCCTTTTATGCTGAGTATCGCGCCGCGATAAGAAGTTTTTCCGTCCGCAGTGGTCGCCGTGGTGCTTTTAACTTTCAGAACCGTTTCGTGCGCGACGAAATTTTCAAGCGTAAGCTCCTTGCCGCTTAAAGTATCTTCGGGGAGAATAAGAGTTCCGTATTCGGTGACGAAATTCCCGATATTCGCGTAATCCTGCGCGGAAAACTCGGTGTCGAAACGAATTCCCGAAACGCTTGCGGTTTCGCCTATTCTGAAATACGCGCCGTTCGTTCCGAATTCTATCGCCGCGGCGGTTGCGGAATCGGTCGTCGCAACGTCGAACGCGCCGCCCGCGGGATATAAGCCTTCGCCTATCTTCCAGCCGATAAACAGCTTGCCTGCCGCCGAATATTCGGGGAGAACGTTTTCCGCCGCCACGTCGTATTCAACGCTTGAAAGGCTCTCGATAACGCCGCCGTTCTCGTCGTAGAACTTTATCTTTTTGGTTTCCGTACCGCTTGAATATATAGTAAGTTCAAGATAATCTATCGTGAAATTCATACTCCACACGCCGAATCTTATATCGCCCGAAAATTCTTTATCGAAAGTATATTCCCACGTTCCCGTTTCGGTTGTAGTCCAAATACCTTTTTCCAAAACCGCAACGCCGCCGATAGATACGTCTATGCTTTTCCCCGACGAAGGAATGTTCGGCAAAGTATAGGACATCTTTATTTTATCTCCGCTTTTAACGGTATAAGTTGAGGGTATCGTTACAGCATATTGATAAGTTGAATCCTGAACGGAACCGACAGGTTCGGTCACAAGTTTATAAACGCCTTCGGTAGGTGTTTCTTCAACGTAATCGGGGTTAGGATATTCCACCCAAACTCTTTTAACGTTAAAAGGACTGCTCGTCGCAATCGAAAGTCCCTTAAACACTGCAAGCTGTCCCGTCGTCATCGTAGGCGATAAGTCGTATTTTTTTACAACGTAATCGTCTTTACAATTAAGGTTTTCGCCCGTAAGCTTAACGACCTGATTCCAACCGGAAGTAAAATGTATTCCTCTTACGTCAGCCCACGTCGTATTTCCCGTAGCTTTTATCTCGAAGCAAATCTGCGCGCCGTCCTTATTCATATCGACGGGGTTTTTCATCGCAATATTAAAGCTACCCCATTCCGTCGGTACTATCGAGATTACGGTATCTTCACCGTCGGTAACGGCGGATATAGTTCCTTGCTCCGTTCCCGCCGTATTTTTAGAAACGCCAAGTTCTACTCCGTCTTCGTTGCCGCTAAAAATATCTACGGTAATCGTTCTTTCGTTCGAGGCGTTCGCCGTATCCGCAACAGCCGTCGCAACGGCGGGGACTGCGAGCGACACGAACGTTATAGCCGACAATATTATCGGCAAAATGCTCTTCTTTTTCATATTTTCTCCTTAAAACATACGATTTTTTTATTTGCTTTTCGATTTCTTTTTACGAACGATCACTACGCCCGCAACCGCCGCGCCTATCGTTATCACGGCGACGAGTATCGTTATGCCGAGTATAAGCCCGATATTCGAGCCGCCGTCTATCGGTTCGTCGCTTGCGTCTTTAACGGCGGTAAGCCTGTAAATATACCTTGCGGCTTCGCCCCTCGTCATCGTTTCGGTCGGGTTGATTTTTTCAAGCTCTTCTTTACTTACCATTTTCACCGAAACGAGCGCGGCGAGCATCGTTTTTTCTTCTTCGCTCCAAGCGGAAAGGTCTGCGCCTTTCAGCAGCGCGGAATTTTCGTTCACCTTAACGCCCTTTGCCGTTATCGCCTTATACAGCGCGAAGTACGCGGCTTTATAGTTCAGTTTATCGTAAGCCTTTATCTGCAAGCCGTCCACGAGTCCGTATTCGCGCGCGGTTTTGAATTGCTCGTACGCCCAATGATAAGAATTTGCGTCCGCGTACGCTCTATTGCCGCCCGTAAGCCCCGAGGCTTTTACCACCGCGCCTATAAAGTCGCCGTTCTCGACCTTTTCTTCCGTACGGAACAAGGTCTCCGTTTTTGCGGGCATATAAGCTTTAACCGCTTCTATCGCTTCTTCGTATTCGCCCGCCGCGTCGCGGTAACTGCCGAAGCTCGGTTTTTCGTCCGAACGCTCCGTTCTCACGACCTCGTAATAAGTGGTTTTATCGTCTTTTTTCAGCGTGATAACGGTATAGCCGTTTTCGTCTTTTTCTACCGTTGCGGTTCTGTCCTCCGCGCGAACGCCCGAGCTTGTTAATATATACACCTCGAATTCGTCGTAGCTCTTCAACACCACCTTGCCGATTATCGGCTGAACGAGTATCGGGGAATTACCGAGCGAGGTTATCGTCGTGCCGTCGGAGGATATTTCCGCGCCCGAGTTTCTCGATTGCCCCACTGCGGTTATAAGCAGCTTATCCGCTTCCGCAACCGTGGGATTTACTCCGTTCTCCTTCGCGCCGAGCGCGCTGACCGTCACCTGCGCGTAAGACGTTTCGATATAAAGCTCCACGTCGTTAAGGCGAACGCTTCTTCCGCCGATATAACCTACCGCGCCCTGCGTGGAAGCGGTGTTTATTTCAAAGGTTTGAGCGGCTTCGTTCCAGATCATCTCCCCGCCCTCGCCGATAAGCTCCGAGTGGAGAATTTTTTCCAGAATTTCCGCGTCGCTCTTTGCGGAAGAAATATCGAAGTCTCCGCTTTGGAACAGTAAATTACCGTTTTCGTCCGCGAAATACACGCCCGTCTTGCCCACGACGTAAGTGCCTTCGGGCAAGCCCATAAGCTGATTTTTATAGTCCGTTGCGTCGTCTACCGTGATAACGCGGTAATATCCGACTTCCGCTTTGGTTATTTCCGCGCGCTGATAAAGGAGCGACGCGGAAGCTATGGTAGAAAATCTGCCGGGGTGATCCATTATTATAAACGAATTAGTTATCTGATTCGTTCTGTTATCGAGATCCTTGTTCATATAGGTGAACGCCGTAAGACTCCAACCCTGATACGAATATATAGCCGCGGCTATAAGATTGAATTCCACGCTGTGTATGTTAGGCTCTGCTATAAGCGATTCGGTCACTATATAAGGAAGCCCCATAACCTTTCTGAACGCCGCCGCGGCAAAGGTGTTGCCGCCTATATCGCCGAGAGTGCTTCCGCCGCTCGGTACCGAAGTGCCTACCTGATATTCAGTACCCGTGGTCGGGTGCGACTGATAGGTGTGGCGGGCAACATAATCGTAATGCGCGTTAAGGAACAGGTCGGCGCGGTCGTCCCCCGCGAAGTTAGTGCCGCCTGTTATAGGACACTCTACGCCGAGACCGCCTTCCGCGACGGGCTTTTTAGCCCATTCATACATATCCGAATAGAATTTTTTCATAAGCGTATAGAAAAATTCAAACCCGTCCGCGCATCTTTTTGCCGAATACTTTTCGGAAAGAAAATCGCCGTCTATCCTGACCGTGGCGTTTACAAGGCTTTCGTTTCTGCTGTCGAAGCCCGTTTTGCCGCTTTCTCTCCAAGCGGCTTTCAACGCTTCCTCGGTCTGCGCCGCGGTAAGCGTACCGTCGGGGTTATATTTATTCGTCAAAAACTCGGCGTACTTTTGCTGCGCCATAAGCTTATATTTTTCCGACTTGAACTGATACGAAGCGAGGTCGTCGTACATCGTCATCAGGTTTGATTCGTTGGTAATTTCGAGTATCGCGAGCGTTCTGTCGTTTGCGAGCGCGGTATTCGTGTGCGGATTCGTCGTGCCTATCACCTTTTTAAGAAGGGTTTTGGTGGCTTCCTGCAAACGCTCGTCGATATAAATTTCCATCTTGAAGCCCTGCGAAATATCCGCGATTTCCTCTTCCGTAAGCTTGCCTTCTACGGTATCTTTTGTCGCGAACCGCCCGCCGAGCATAACGAAATCGAGGTAAATACCCTTTTCCTTGCATTTCGCCCACAGATAATTGAATTGTTCGAGCTGTTCTTCCGAAACGGTTTTGCCGTCTCCGTTATAGCCGAATATGTTCGGATAGTAAAATGATGAATCCCAGTCGAGTACCCTTATAAGGTTATACCCGCCCGCGGCTATCGAATTTATGAGTATATCCGTTTTTTCGTGACTCTGGAACAGCGAATACGCGTTTATATTCACGCCCCAGAAATTCGCCGTCGTACCGTCCTCGAACACGAAGTCGTCGCCGTTAGTTTTCACCTTGCCGTGATCTTTGTTATCCAGAAGATACGACACGTCGAGCGGAGTGCCTGTCATCGCTTCGAGATCCGCCAAGGTATAAGCGTACCAGTCGGAGGTATCGGGCGAATAGATATTTTCGCGTTCCGCCATAAACATACCCTTTCCGCCGAAATACGCCGCCGTTACGCCCGAAATCATACACGCCGCTTCTTCTGAAAGTATTTCGCATTTAAGCTCTTTAACCTTCTTTGCGGGTTCGGGGTTTACGAACGCGAACATATTAAGGCTTATTCCGAGACCGTAGCTCGAAGCCTCGGGGTTGCTACCTTTCCATATTATCGGATTGACGGGCGATTCGCCGTTCCCCCACCATTCGTAAATGTGCTTTTCCATAGAAATGGTAACGGCTTCGGTCGTTCCGTCGTCGTAACACCAAGTGTATACCGCCACGTTTTTGGTCGTACTTGCCCACGCCGCGTTGTGAATTATATACAAACCGTCTACGGTAAGGTTTACAGGTATGGTAACGCTTTCCACGAACTGCTTGCTTGCGGTCGCCTTTCTGCTCCTTAAACCTATAACCGATTTGTTGTCGTTGTCTTCCTGAACTATCATATCGAACGGCACGCCGAAAAACTCCTGCCTGCCCGTAAGATTAAAGCCCGTCAGCTCGTTGTTGCTGCCCTGATTAGTCCAGCCGATACCGCTTCCGCCGTAGTAGCCCGAGGTCGCGAGCGAGCTTATGTCTATGGGAGTAAACGTAGCGGTTTTTTTGCGTTCTTCATAGTCCTTTGCGGGGATAACCGTCACGCCGAGGTTGGCGTCGTCGGTATTGCCGTATACGAAACGCATATCGTCGTATTGAATCGTGGGGTTAGTCGCCGAGGTTTTGTCTGCGAGCATATGCGCAAAACCTATCGCGCAGACCTTGGATAAGTCTACGGGCGCGTTGGTTACCTTCACGTTTTTCTCGTTGACGTACTCGCCGACGGAGGAAAACGCCGTAAACGGAACCTGAACGTACTGCCATTCGCCGATAACGGTGGTATCGACGTAAGTTTTAAGCTGAACGTTGCTTCTTATATAACGCTGATTTGCAGGCGCAAAAGAGTATTCCGCCCCGCGGGACTGGAAAAGATAAATATTGAAAAAACTTGCGGGAGTCGCGTTGAGCTTTATCCAGAATTCGACGGTGGATTTTTTGTAGAAATTTTCGAGAGTTTCCTGCGAAAAGCCTTCCCCGCTGTAAATATCGTACTCTTTGCCGAAATCTATATAAAATTCGGTGTTATCGGCTTTAGTGCAGTCTATCGCTATGTGCTTGCCGTCGTTTTGCTTATCCGAAGAATCGACGTATCCGAGGTCGGTGTTAGAAGTACCCCACACAAGCTTCATTCCCTCGCCGAGACCGTCCTCGTAAACGGAAAGGAGCGTTCTCGCCCCGTCCTTTTCGGGGGCTTCGAGAGCATACGCGCTCGCCGAGGAAACGGTTATCGCTCCGCAAAGCGCAAAGATAAGAGATAAAACGGCTATAAGAATACGTTTTAATTTTTTAGTCACATTTTCTCCTTTATCCCCGTCGGGGAAAACACCTTTCTTCCGACGCGACAAAACTTCCGCCAAACTTCCGCCGCCGCGCCTATACTATGTATTTTCGTCTTCAATTATATAATCAAGCCCGTTTCAAAGATAGCCGAAAACTTATCGTATTTTTTTGAAATCTTATTATCTTCCCGATTAAAAGCTCCTCTCGTTTTTTTGTCTTTTTCCCGCTGTTTTTCACTTGTTTTTAAGGAATAACGCTCGTTTAAGTGCATTTTCAATCACCTTTCCGAAAGCGTTTTTCTTATAATTTTTATGTCGATTTCTTCGGTATCTTCGTATAAAGCCGCTATAACGCCCGCAATTTCGCCCGTTAAGGCGCAGACGGGTATAACTCTCGTATCGTCCCAAGCCCCGTCGTCCGCGACGGATACGCACCTCCCCGCCGCAAGAAGATTTTTTATTTTTCTTCCGTAAAACGAGCCTATCGGCAGCTCGTACGCCCGTCCGCGCTCCTTCCGGCTCCCGAACGTTCCCACGCTCTCCTCAAAAAAGTTCTGCATTACCAAAAACCTATATATTTATCTATCTTTTTTCTTTCTAAACGTTGCGCTTAGTTTGACAAGCCATTGTCAGAACGCTTATACTGAAATAAAAGAAATATTTATAAGGAAACAACGACCATGCAAGAAACGCGAAACGATTTTCTCGATATGATAGTTTACCAGATATATCCGCGCAGTTTTTTTGATTCCGACGGCGACGGAATAGGCGATTTGAACGGAATAAAACAAAAAATTCCGCACCTTGTCGAGCTTGGCGTGAACGCGGTGTGGATTTGCCCCTGCTACAAAAGTCCCAACTACGACAACGGGTACGATATTTCCGATTATCGCGACGTTATGGACGAATTCGGCACGCTCGAAGACTGGAAAGCCCTTGCCGCCGAGCTGCACGCGCACGGCATAAAAATCATAATGGATTTAGTCGTCAATCACACGTCTTCGGAGCATCGTTGGTTTAAGGAAGCGCGCACTTCGCGGGATAATCCGTATCACGACTACTATATCTGGGCGGAAAAGCCGCTCACCGAATGGAAAGCCTGCTTCGGCGGGAGCGCGTGGGAATACAACGCGGCGACTAACGAATATTATCTCCATTCGTTTGCGGTTCAGCAGCCCGACCTCAACTGGGAAAACCCGCAAGTGCGACGCGAATGTCAAAGCATAGTAGATTTCTGGGTAGATATGGGCGTGGACGGTTTTCGGTGCGACGTCCTCGACTTTATCTCGAAGGACTTTGCCGCGAATAAAATGCTGAACGGACCGCGCCTGCACGAATATATAAAGGAGCTGTTCGGGAGAGAAAAGGTTAAAGATATATTTACCGTGGGCGAATGTCAGTCGGACGTAAAGAGTATCTGCGATATATGCGGCAAAGACCGCGGCGAGCTGAAATCGGTTTTCCAGTTCGAGCATATAGGACTCGGGAGAACGGATAAATACACGCCCGCGCCGTACACCTTCGACGATATAAGGAACGCGCTCGTGAAGTGGCAGAATTTCACCGCCGAACACGACCTGCTTTATATTTTGTTTACCGATAACCACGACCAGCCGTTTTTTATTTCACGGCTCGGAAACGACGGCGCGCTTCGGTACGAATGCGCCACCGCGTACGCCGCCGCAATCTACCTTTTGAGGGGCGTGCCGTTTATCTATCAGGGACAGGAGTTCGGCTCGGCGAATTCGTATTATGACGATATAAAATATTTCAACGACGTGGAATCGGTGAACTATTATAAAGAAAACCTCGGTAAAAAGCCGCGCGGAAAGCTTGTGGAAGAGATTAACTACGGCAGCAGAGATAACACCCGCCGCCCCGTCGCCTGGACGAACCAACCGCCCGCCCACGGCTTTACGAGCGGCACGCCGTGGCTTGCGCCGCCCTCCCGCGCAAACGAAATCAACCTCGAAAAGGACAAAACTTCGGAAAAGTCGGTTTTTGAATTTTATAAAAAGGTATTGAAAATAAGAAACGAAAGCGAAACGATAAAGCGCGGAGCTTTTAATGATATAACGAAAAATTCGGAAAGCTTCGTATACGAGCGCACGCTCGAGAAAGAAAAATTCGTCGTAGCGATAAACGGCGAACACCCGAACGAAGTAACCTTGCCGAGCTATCTTTCGCCCGAAGCTTTTGAAAATGTGTTGAGTAATTATAACGACGGGAGCGATTTTTCGACCGCCTTCCGTCCATTTGAAACTCGGGTGTATAAGAGCAAAAAGAAATAAAGAAATTTTACGAAATCATAGTAGGATTTCTTTTATCTGAAGATTTTTTATTCCACCGCTCCAAGCGGTGGTTTTTTCGCTAAAGGCTACAATAAAATCCCCGCCCGCGAAATAATTTTCGCGGGCGGGGGTGTTTTTAATAAGAAAAATTATCGAATAAGAAACTTGTTTCCTGTCTACGGGAGAATTATCGTTAGTATTTTCGTTATGTCGTCAGAGAAATATTTATTTTATGTTTTTCTTCCATACAGTTACAAACTGTATGCGTCCGCGGGAATAAAAAGGACTTTTCCTTGTCCGTTGTATACACCCGTAGGGCGGGGGCTTGCTCCCGCCGTCGAAGAATCTCTACACGAAAACCCCTGTTCGTCATTCTGAGCCTATCCCCTTGCCCTTTCTTGCGAAGAATCTCTACACGAAAGTATCTTTTGAGATTCTTCGCGGGAGAGTCTTCGCGAGCAACACGCTTCTCCGCTTACGCTACGAAGCACTATGCCCGTCAAGAAAGCAGGGCAAAGGCGTGCAGAATGACACAAATTACTTTTTTATTTTCTTTTTTGCGAGAGGGGAAGAACTGTTTTCCGCTACGTTTGTGCTTCGTAGCGTAAGCGGAGAAGTATCCGTTCTTCCCCTCTCCCGCTCTCCCTATTATGAAAACTCCTCAATAACCCCGCATTACTTATCGCGCATACCTCGTGCTAACCCTGCCCCTTACTCTTTAAGGGGCAAACAGCAGGTTGACCGTGCTGTTTTTTCTACACAGTTGTAAACTGTATGCAACTCATAAGACAGGGTAACTTCTCTCGCAACCGTTGTATAAAACTCCGTAGGGCGGAGAGGTCCCTCCCACCGTTTCTATGTTTTTCTGCAAGAGGGGTGGAAAGTAGTTTTTCTATCCCGTTTTTCAACCTTGTTTCGGGCTTTTTTCAGTCTATCATATTCGCGAGCCGACGCAATGATAAACGCCTGCGCATATAAGGATGATATTTAAGTCCTTCCTCTTTTAGCTCGTCCGATACCGCTATTTCTTCATTCGTAAGCGGCGCGCCCGCGCGTTTCATCGCCGCGCGTATCGTTTCCGCGCTCGGCACGGAAGAAACTATTTCCCGTATTCTGTCCCAGTTTTTCTCTATCAACGCAGGTTCTATGCCGTCAGTTATCGTGTCGGGGGTATTCAAAGCCCTCACCTCGTCCGCAAGCTCATCGTAAACGGCGTACACCTCGTCCCAGTCGGTAATTTCTTCGTGCGCCTTAACGTTTTTCTTTGCCGCAAGCTTTTCGTATAAATCCATAATAAGGAGCGTCGCGACGCCGACCTTTCTGCCGTGAAAATCGGAAAGCTCGCCGCGAAGCAGTTTTTTACATTCCCAGAAATGCGAAAGTATATGCTCCGTGCCGCTTGCGGGGCGGGAGGTTTTGGTAAAGCTCATACCTATCCCCGTCAGAAGCAGCGCCTCGAAAACCGCTTCCGCACTCTCCTCGTCCCTTGCCGGCACTCTGTCCGATAAGCTCATAATGCGGTCTGTCGCCCTGCGCGTTAAATCCGTCACCCTTTCGCAATAATATTCGCCCGTTATCAGCGAGGAAACCTGCCAGTCGATAAGCCCGACGTATTTTCCCGCCATATCGCCGAAGCCCGCGCCTTTAAGCACGGCGGGAGCGGCTGCAAGAATTTTGGTATCCCCGATAACGACCTCGGGTGATTTCGCCGCGTAGGTTATCTTGAAATTCCCGTTCACGAGCGGCGCGTTATAAGAAGCAAAGCCGTCCATACTCGCGGCGGTGGCGAAAATGCAGAGCGGCTTATCCGTCTCCGCGGCGGCTTTGCGGCATATATCGTTAAGCGATCCCGTTCCTACCGAAATCACCCCGTCAACCTCTTTCAAAAGCCCCTTTATCGCCTCTACCTCGCCGACGGTCGCTTCCCGCAGGTCGCGGTAAATTTTGGTTTTAAGATTAAAAATTTTGAGCGCGTCGGTCACTCCCGAAGCGGCGGCGATCGTGTTTTCGTCCGCAACGAGAAGCAAATTTTTTCCGAACCCGTTCCGTTTTAATATCTCGCCCGTTTCGGCGGTGATTCCGCTCCCCGCGGCGATTTCTTTTATGGTAAGCTCGTGCGCCTTCCCGCAGGAACAATCTGCAAACTCCCTTTTAAGCTCCTCTAAATCGAACATTTTCATCCCCTTTTTCGTTATTTTATATCCGTAAAAATCTTGTACGCTCCGCTCTTCGGAACGGAAACTCTGATGCTTCCGCAAACGTCGGTACGTAGAATATTCGCTTTCTCGTTCGCCTCTGAAATTCTTTTCAGCGTTTCGGTGGAAGGATGCCCGTAATAGTTCAACCCCACGGAAATAACGGCGTTTTTCGGGCGCAAAACCCTTAAAAATTCCGCCGTGGTCGAATCGGAAGAGCCGTGATGCGCGACTTTCAGAAAGTCGATTTCATTAAGGCGCACTTCTCTTCCCGCCAGAGAGTAAACGCCCGCGGCGTAGTCCGAAAGCACGCGCTTTTCCGCGTTCTCGCCCGCGTCGCCCGTAAACAAAAAGCGCACGCCGAAAGCCTCTAAATAAATCACCGCGGAAATATCGTTCCTCTCCCTTTCGCTCGGAGTTGCGGTCGCGTTGAAATCGACGTACGCGCTGCTTTTCATACCCGCAGGTTCGGGCGATAAAAAGGTGAAAAAGAAGTTTTCGCCCTTAACAGTTTTATATTCGGAAGAAATTTCCGTTTCCGCTCCGCACTCGGTAAGCGCGGTCTTTGCCGCCGCAAACGCCGTAAACAGCTCGGCGCGCAGAACGAGCGGAATAAACGCTTTCTTCACGGGAAATTCCGCGATAATATCCGCCGCGCCGCCCGTATGGTCGGAATCCGCGTGGGTGAGAACGAGGTAGTCGAGGTCGTTTCTCCCCGAAGCCTTTATCGTTTCCGAAATTTTGCGGAAATTTCCCTCGTCCTTTTCTCCCGAGTCTATCAGGAGATTTTTGCCGTTCGGGAGGGCTACGTAAATCGAATCCCCCTCGCCAGCGTCTATAAACGTAACCGAGCAAAACGCTTCTTCGTGCAAAGAACTTTGCCCGTTGCTCATTTCCGTCGAATAAGTTTTGCAGGAAAACGACGCGCATATCGAAACGACCGAAGCAATCGCCGTAAAGCCCGCCGTCAATCTTTTGTAAAACCGCGATTTCATCTTTCGTTACCGAACTTTTTCTCCTTTAAGTCGAGCTAAATCGGCTTTAATTTTCGGCATTTTTTCTATCGCCGTGCGATAGCCTATCTCGTACATTTCGTCGCCCGCGTAAAAAGAAGTCGCGCGGAAGCCCGTCAGATCCGGCTTCAACGTCACGTCCGAAAAATCGTAACCCTTCTGCCACGGCTTTTCCACGCTCCCCTTGAACGTCGGAATAAGCTTTGAAATCATTCCGCTCTTTTCCTCGTGATTTTTAAGGTCTATCGCGATAACGTAGTCCGCGCCCATACCGCGCACGAGGTCTGCGGGAACGGAATTTGTGAACGCACCGTCCACGAACCGCTCGCCGCCTATAACGACGGGCTTAAAAAACGGCGGCATTGCGGAAGAAGCGCAAAGAGCCTCTGCCACGCTGCCCGAATCGAACACTTTTTCTTCGCCCGTTTCCACGTTGGTGGCGACCGCCTTAAACGGCTTTTTCAGCTCCTCGAAGGAAAGCGAGCCGATATACCTGTCTATCACCCCGAACAGCCCCGAGGTACTCATATTTATCATAAACAGGTTCTTTATTTCGTTAAAATCCACCCCGCGAAGCAGCTCCGTAATATCGGTGGAAGAATATCCGTCTGCAAAAAACGCGCCGAGAATACTGCCGATACTCGTTCCCGCAAAGCAGTCGAAATAAATATCGTTTTCCTCGAACGCGCGCATCGCCCCGAGCTCCGCAAAGCCTTTCGCCCCGCCGGAGCCGAGCGCTAATCCTGTTTTAATTTTTTTAGGTTCTTTTTTGATCCCGAAAAGCTTTGAAATAAAGCTCATTTTTTATTATTACTCCTTTTTCTCCCCCGCGGTTTCCGAAGAATTTTCCGTAGCGTTCGCGCCGTTTCCCTCAGCGTTTCCCGCGGCGTTTCCGGCGGAGGAAGTCGCCGCTCTTTTTTTGCCCGAACGCGAAATCTTTACGATAGTGAACACGAGAAGAATCAGCGCGAGCGCGAAAAGCGCGTATAAAATATAGTCGAGGGCTTTAAGCTCCCACACGCGAAGGCAGAACTCCGCAAGGGCGGAAATTATAAGCCCCGCGACGAGATTTCCCGCCGCGACGGGAAGCACCGCTTCTCTGAATTTAAGTCCTAAAAACACGGCTATCGCCGTACCCGTCCACACGCCCGTCATCGGGAGCGGTATCGCCACGAAGATAAACACGCCGAGCGCCTTATAAAACGTTTCCGAACGAGCGCGTTTTCTCTTTTTTTCGGTTTCTTTTTTAAGGGTTTCCGCCGCCTTATCCGCAAAGTAATTTTCTATTTTGCAGGCGAAGCCGTTTACGAATTTTATTTTCTTCAACAGTTTCAGCACGGGTATAAGCAAAAAGAAAACGGGTATGAACACGAGCGTCGAACCCGCGTACGAAAGCCCGAGAGCTTCTGAAAAGCCGAAGCCCGCGCCCCGCGCGAAAACTATTCCGCCTTTAAGCTCTATGAGCGGCACGAACGACATTATAAGCGTCGCCCAGACGTCGTTTCCTATCGCGTTCCGTAAAAATTCTACCATAATCCCTTCCGTTTGCTTTATTTTTTCGCTAAATATCAGTATAATGTAAACGGTAAAAAAAATCAACCGAATAAACCGTAAAATTAAAGGGTATTTTATGACTACTCAGAAAATGTTATCGGTCCTTCGCAAGGGCGTGGAAAAATACAAAATGATTAAGGCGGGCGACAAAATCGCCGTAGGCATTTCGGGCGGCAAAGACAGCATAACGCTTTTTAAGCTCCTTGCCGAATACCGCCGTTTTTCTCCCGAGCCGTTCGAGCTTATGGGAATTTCCGTAGACCTCGGCTTTAACGGCAAGCGCGGCGATTTTTCGCGTATAAAAGAGCTTGCGGACGGCTACGGCGTTCCTTATATCGTTGAAGAAACGGACATAGCGGAAGTAGTTTTTAACGTGAGAAAGGAAAAAAGTCCGTGCGCTTTATGCTCCAAAATGCGTAAAGGCGCGCTGTACGACGCGGCAAAGCGCGAGGGCTGCAACAAGGCGGCTTTGGGGCATCATTCGGACGACCTTATAGACACCTTTCTTCTCTCGCTTTTTTACGAGGGAAGGCTTTCCGCCTTCGCGCCGAAAAGCTATCTCGACCGTACGGGGATAACCCTTATCCGCCCTATGATTATGCTGCGCGAAGCGGATATAATTTCGTATTCCAAAGACCTGCCCGTAACGAAGAGCTGTTGCCCAGCGAACGACGTTACAAAGCGGCAGTTCGTTAAGGACGCCGCGCGGGAGATTTCCAAAACCGTGCCTAACGTGCGCGAAATGATTTACACCGCGCTCACCCACCCCGAACGCTATAACCTCTTCGATAAGTTTGAAAAAGAGGTCGATTTATTTTA
This sequence comes from uncultured Clostridia bacterium, assembly GCA_934271275.1. Lineage (GTDB taxonomy): Bacteria > Bacillota > Clostridia > Christensenellales > Borkfalkiaceae > UBA1259. Next base: position 18,233 of record CAKQRD010000023.1, read on the forward strand.
GTCCGTGCGGTTCGGATTTATCGTTTTGTGAATTTTCGGTCGAAACGGCTCCGACCGATTTTCTTTTGGCAAAAAGCGCGAACGGAACGACGACGGCTTCTAAAAGCGTGGGGAGGTAATAAGAACCCGCGCGCCAGAGAACGAGAACGGAGCCGAGCGCGGGATTATCAAGCACGAAAGAGTATACGAGCGAAAAGGTAACTTCCGCCGTGCCAACCCCGCCCGGCACGGGTATCACGTTAGTAATATACGCGGCGGCGACGTTTAAGGTGTAAAACACGAACGCTTTGTCGAAGGAAAAGGCTTCGCCCGAAAAAACGAGGTAAGAAAAATACTGAACGCTTCCGAACACGAGCATAAACGCGCCGTAGCACAGCACGGCGGGAATATAGCGGTAAAAGCTTTTATATATCGCGAGCGTTTCTTTTCTGTACCGCGCAAACCATTCGGTTTTTTGTCCGATATACTCCTCCCTGTCCTGAATTTTTTTGAATTTATACAGTATTTTCGACCGGATTTTAAGGCAAAATTCCTGCAACCTTTTATTGAACGACAACAAAAGTATCGCGCCGAGAACGACCGCGTGAAAGGAAAAGCCTATCGCTATAACCACCCACGTTTTTATAGTCGTTTCTTCCACGGTGAAGGAAGTACCCGTACAAAGAAGAGTAACGGCAAGAACGAAATATACGGCGGTAGACGTGGTGCTGTATATAATCTGACACTTTATAAGCCCCGTAACCGATTCCTCCGCGCTTATACCCGTAAGGCATTTGTAATACGCCATAATCGGGAAATGCCCGCTTTTTAATGGCGTAACGTTAGAACCGAGGTTGCCCGCAAGGGTGTTCATAACGCATTTTCGGTACGGCATTTTATCCGAAACGGTGCGGTAAACGAAAAAATCGGTCGCGGCGTAAAGAAGAAGCGAAAAGAGGAAAAAACAAAGAACGAGAAAACAGTCGCCGAAGCCGACCTTTTTGAGAGCTTCTGCGGTGACGATATTACTGCGCGTAAGATAAAACGCGGCGAGCGCGAAGGTAGCCAGCGTTATACAAACGTTTACGATAAGTTTTTTCTTGTTCCTTTTCTGCATAATTTTCATACGGCGACCGAAAAATCCTTATGAATTTCAGCCGCCGCCTTTTTACCTTCTATTTGTCTATCTTTTTTAGCAGAAGCTTTTCTCCCTTTTCCTCTATTATCATATAGCAAGCTATCGCGAGTATCAGCGCGAAAGCCGCCGTAATCAGCAGGAACAACCGCACGGAAAAGCCCGCTTCGAGAATTTTCGTCGCGGAAAACGCGTATATTCCGGTCAGAACGAATGCAGCTATCATCGTAACGAACACTGAAGCCGATTGCTTGACGACCTGATTTTCGTTATCCCAGTTCATTTTCGGGAGCAGAATGTTCACGAGAAGCCCGCTCGCCGAAGCAAACGCCGTAACGCTTAAACCGTTAAGGAGCAATAAAAGTATATCGGCTATTTCGTAAGAAAGCCCTATCCCTATAACGAGCGAGGAAACGACCGCCGAAATCGCAAAAATTATAAAGCAGAGCAGCATTTTCGCGTTGAACAGCGAGTTAAGCCTTACGGGCATCGTTCTTATCGCCCAAAAAGAGTTGCCCTCCAGGGAAATCGAACACGAGGTCGAGGGCGCAAGAACGTACGAAAACGCGAATATCGCGGGCGCAAACGCCGTAAAAGTCGCGCTTGCCGCAACCACCTCGGGAACTTCTTCCGCCAGAATCCGTATGACAACTACAAAGCCTATCGCTACGACTATCGAAATAATCGCGCCCATCAGGCAGTTTATAACGTACATAGGGCAGGAAAAGAACTTGCTTCTTTCCCGCGAGAGAAGCGCGGCAAAGGTGCTTTTCCCTTTATAATTGCCGAGTCTGAACTTTTTATTCGTGCGTTTTGCCGTGACGACGATATTGAGCTTTTTATACGTAAGGCACACGAACCCTGTCACCGCGAAAAGCGAAACGAGGTTTATCCCCGCGAAAATAAGCGAGTATTTTATATCCGTCATTCCCTTTATCGCGAGCGGCGTTAAAAAGTAGAGTTTGGTAACGACGCCGTTTTCGAGAGCCGACGTGCCTCCCTCGCTTCCCTCTAAACCCGAAAAGAACGAAAGCGCGAATATCCCCACGAACACGAGCGCGAAAACTATCGTCTGTATAATATTTTTCTTTCTGAAAAACGAGCCGATGACCGAAGCGAGCGTTCCGATAATCACCGAAATCGCAAGCGTTATCATACTCGCGAATATCGCGAAAATTATTATCGCAAGAATTGCCGCACCGTCCAAAACGCCGCCGAAAGCCGCGTAATTCGCCGCGGCGGGTATTGTGAACAGCAACGTGAACGCCACGTCCGCAAGGTACATATAAAAAAGCTTTGAAAGCACTATCGCGGAGCTTTTTATCGGCATCGAGGACAGCATATCGTAGTCCTTATAGCCGTATAAAACCGTACCCGTAGAAAAGAACGAGAACATAAACGAAGCTATCGCGGAAAGTGCCGTCATATAAGGAAGAAGCACGACGAGCTTTCCTTCCGCCGCAAGCCCCTTGCCGAACAGCCGCGAATAATAATACCCGCAAAAGCCTATGCATGCGGCAAGAAACAAAGCGTATCCGAGAAACGCCGCGCCGCTTGTTTTCGCGGCTTTTTTGCCGCGCTTTCCGCCGCGGAACATTCCTATAAAATTTATCTTTACGAGGTTAAAAAAGTTTTTCATTTCTTTTAATCCCCGCGCGTTTTATCGGCGTTATCCGTTTTATCGTCGTCAAAGAAGTCCGCGCTTTCGCTATGAGAAGAAGCCGCCGCGCCCGCTTCGGAATTTGCCGCGCCGAAAGCCGCTCCCGACGCGGAGAATGCGCCCGAAGAGCCGTAAAAAGCCGAACCCGCAGAGCCGTTTTCGCCCTCTATTTCGAGGAAGATACTCTCCAAACTCTTGTCGCCGACGATTTCTTTCATAGTGCCTTCCGCAACGAGCCTGCCTTTCTTTATGATGCCGACTCTGTCGCACAGTTTTTCGGCGACCTCCAAAACGTGAGTGGAAAAGAATATCGCGCCGCCCGCCTCGCACACGCCGCGCATAATCTCTTTCAGCTTGTGCGAAGCTATGGGATCGAGACCTACGAACGGCTCGTCCAGAACGAGGAGCTTGGGATTATGTACCAGCGCGGAAATTATGACGAGCTTTTGCTTCATTCCGTGCGAATAAGAACCGATAAGGTCGCCGAGGTTTGCTGTCAGCTCGAACTCCGCGGCGTATCTTTTTATTCTTTCGTTCCTCTCCTCTTTGCCGACTTTAAAAACGTCGCACACAAAATTGAGATATTGTATACCCGTCAGGTGGTCGTAAATATCGGGGTTATCGGGAACGTAAGCGATAACGCTTTTCGCCCCGAGCGGATCGTTCTTAACCGAAATTCCGTCAACGCGGATTTCCCCTTCGTCAAAGCCCGTCGCCCCGACGACAGCCTTTATGGTGGTGGATTTTCCCGCGCCGTTATGACCGATAAAGCCGTAAATTTCGCCGTTCTCCACGGTCAGCGAAAGGTTATCCACGGCTACGAAATTGCCGTATTTTTTGGTAAAGTTTTTAATTTCGAGCATTATATTACTCCTTTAAGTTTTTCCTTTTTTTTTCAGGAAGTCGCAAGACCTGCCTTTTTTCTTCTTTTACGCGCTTGCTTTAACGGGTTTTCGGGCGTTTCGGACTTTTCCGTCGCGATTTTCCCTCGTTCCGCCGTCCTTTCCCTCTTTGCGCGAGTATGCTTGTTTTTCTCGGTTTCCTCTTTTTGGGCGGTCACCGCTCTCTTCCCGTCGTTCCCGCCGTTGCCGTTTTCATCGGCTTTTACGCCCGTTTTCACGCTTTCGCCGCCCGAAAAAGCGAGCTTTTGCCGCTCATATGTGCGCATACATATAAACGCGCCGAAATACAGCCCCGTCATAGCGATGTATGCCCATAAAATGAATACGATTACCGCGGCAAGACTTCCGTAAAAGGCGTTGTAGGAATTGAAAAACCTTAAATATATCGTAAAACCTATCGTTCCCGAAACTATCGCGAACAACGCGATAAAGCTGCCGAACGCAAGAGCGGAAAACCCGAGTTTTACGGGCGCGATGAATTTGTTCAACAGAATTATGATGACGTACGCCGCCGCCACTATACCCGAAAAGGCGAGCGAAAGTATCGGCAGGCTTTCCCCCGCGAAGTCGGAAGCGGGAAAAATCATATCCTTGAACGCCACCGCGAACGCCGCGCCGAGAAAGACGAAAAACAGCACGCACAGCGCGAAAATCGCCCATAATCTGCGAACTATTCCGTTTCTCCTTCGCGCGCCGCTTTCCGCGTACAGAAATTCGCCGTCTTTGCTCATCTGATTAAGGAGCGCCGAACCCGAAAACAACACGGTCGCGACGAAAAAGACCGTCGCGCCTTTCGACGCGTTTTTTGCGACGCCGAGTACCGTTTCCCCCGCCGTGCGGAATTCTTCAGGCAGAAAACCTATCGCCTTGTCCGCAATATCCACGCCGAACACCGCGAACGCGGCTATTAAAAGGAACGCCACGGGAAGAAGCGCGGTGAGAAAATAGAACACCCACGCCGCCGATACGGTAGTTACGCGTTTTTCCTTTAATGCGGCAAAAAAGCCTTTACGAACGTTATTTTCCATAAAGACAGTGTGCCGCTTGCGCGATTATTTATGCGCGATAAGCTTACGAAAAGCCCGCGCAAACGCACGTTCCGTCACCTCGTCGCACTTGAATTTATACGCCGAGTCTGACGGACTTACGAAAAATCTCCGCTCAAAAGTAACTTTTGAGATTCTTCGCGGGGGCGTCTTCATAAGCCCGTCTCAGAATGACAAGCCCTCTATCGTCTTGTCTCTCTCCGTCGCCTTGTCTCTCGTCTTCGCCCGTAAAGATATAAGCCCGTCAAGAACGTTTGCGGATAAAATCTATTTCAATAAATCTTCTTTTAACGCGAGGATATTCGCGCAAGCCGTGCAGGCGGGGCAATCGCAATACTTCGCGCCGCTTCGTTTAAGCTCTTCCGCGTGCGCCTTAAAGCCCGCCGCTTTATCCCCGAAAAGCTTTGCGCAGAGCGGCGAATTGACGAATTCCAGAAGCTCGTCCACCGTTTCCAGATCCTCTTCGAGTTCTTTTATATAGCTTGCGGTTTCCGCTTTTTCGTTATCCGTTCCGAGCGATAAAAGCCACTTTTCCGCCGCCGCCTTCGCTTCCTTACACACAGAGTCCGCCGCAATCAGCTTTTCGGTTTCTTCCTTCGCCGTTTTAATCGCTTCGTTTTTAGTCATAATAATTACCTCTTTAAATATTGTACTACGAAAAAAGCCTTGCGGTCAACGCTTTCGCCGAAAATTACCGTATAAAAATCACACGTTTATTTTTTGCCCGTAATATAAATACGGCGGATCGCCGTTTTTGGCGGCAAGCTCGCGCTCCGAAAGCCCGAATTTTTCGGCAACCGAGCGATAATTTTCGCCGAGCTTTACGGTATAGCTTTTCCCCGTTTTTTCCACTACGAGAACGTCGCCCGCCTCTATTTCCTCGTTAAGGTTGTTGTCTCTGATAAGCCGCGTTACCGAAACGCCGAAGCGCGCGGAAATTTTAAGCGCGGTGTCGCCCTCCCCCGCGCGATACAAAATCTTTTTCATACCCTTATTATATTTAAATCGCGAAGCGAATAGAATACTTTTATAAAAGGTAAAAAGGCGGCTTCTTTCCGATGAAACGATTTTTCAAAACCGTGGCAATCGTGACCGTGTTTTCGGTTTGCGAAAAATTTTTGGGGTTTTTATACAGAATATACCTTTCCCGTTCTATCGGCGCGGAAGGCGTGGGGCTGTATCAGGTAGCGCTGTCCGTCTTTGCCTTTCTTTTAACCGTAACCTGCTCGGGTACGCCCATAACCGTTTCGAGACTTATGACGAAATACCGTTCGGAGGGCGCGCGCGAAAAGGTTTTCCGCGTAATTTCCTCGGGACTTGCCTTCACTCTTTTAATAGCTCTCCCCGTCTGCCTCGTCTTTTACTTCGCGTGCGGAAAATTTTCCTTTCTTTTTGCGGACGAGCGGTGTATTCCCGTCTTTAAGGTGATAATTTTCGGGCTTTTGTTCACGTCTTTATACTCGGTGCTTCGCGGGGTATTCTGGGGCAACAAAGACTTCCTTCCGTACAGCGTTATAGAGCTTTTGGAAGAAATTTGTATGATTATCGCGGGAATTATCCTTATAAGCCGCACTACGGGCGCGGCGGAAGGCGCGTACGCCGCGGGGCTTGCGGTGTTTATTTCGTACGTTTTCTCCTTTACTCTTGCCACGATAACATTTTTTGCGCGGAGAAACAGGCTCGCGAACCCGCGTTCGGAATTAAAGCCGCTGATAGCTTCGGCAGCCCCCGTCACCGCGATGCGTACGGTGAACGCTTTGGGGGCTTCCGTCGTTTCGGTAGTGTTCCCGTTAAGGCTCGTAGCGGCGGGGTTTTCGGAATCGCAGGCGATGAGTTTATACGGCGCGGCGGTAGGTCAGGCGTTGCCGCTTTTGTTCGTGCCGACAACGCTGATAGGCTCGTTTACCTTGGTACTCGTTCCCGAAATTTCCGAAAGCTTTTACAAAAAGCAGAATTTTTATCTTAAAAACGACGTGGAAAAGGCGGTAAAATTCACCGCGCTTTTGTCGTCGCTGTTTATTCCCGCGTTTTTCGTGTGCGGCGAAGAAATAGGAATGATAGTTTTCGGCAACGCGGACTGCGGCAAATACCTTACGGCTTCGGCGTTTCTGATGTTTTTTATGTCGGTATCCGCGCTCACGAACAGTATACTCAATTCTATGGGAAAGGAGGGCTTGGTGCTTTCGTTTACGGCTGGTTCGGGGGTGCTTATGGTGCTTTCCATATGGTTTTTGCCGAAGTATTTCGGTGTGTACGCGCTGCTTATCGGGTTTTCGTTCGTGTATGTTCTGACCACCGTACTGAACTTCGTGCTGCTGAATAAAACCTGCCCCGAAAAACCGAGATATTGTAAATATTTGCTTTTGTGCGCCGCGCTCGTCGTACCCGCGTGCGTTTTCGGGGTACTGCTCGAAAAGCTTCTGCTGCCGATTTTCGGAACTTTTTTCACGTTTTTAATATGCGCCGCGGGAAGCACGTTGTTTCTTTTAGTTCTCGACCTCTGCTTCGGACTTGTTTCGGTAGAGACGGTAAAGTTAAAGCTCGGGATAAAGAAAGAAAAGAAAACGATTGCGAAATGAAAGAATTAGCGTGAAATCGTTTTCGATTAAAGTGAATAAAGATTTTTTTGTCTTGCGGAAGGCATACAGTTTGCAACTGTATACCGTCTTAATAATTGTATGCATACCGTAGGGCGGGGGCTTGCTCCCGCCGTTGACAGGCTTCCACGCACCCCCCTTGATTGTCATTCTGAGCCTATCCCCCTGACGGACTTACGAAGAATCTCTACGCAAAACTATTTGTTGAGATTCTTCGCGGGATAGTCTATGATTGCCCGTCTCAGAATGACACAACCTCTACTTCCCCTTTTGCGAGAGGGGAAGAACTGTTTTCCGCTACGTTTGCGCTTCGTAGCGTAAGCGGAGAAGTGTCGCTCTTCCTTGACGGACTTACGAAGAATCTTACACAAAAGCAACTTTTAAGATTCTTCGCGGAATAGTCTCTGTATGTCCGTCTCAGAATGACACAATTTACTTTTCTTTTTTTGCGAGAGGGGAAGAACTGTTTTCCGAATCCGTTCTTCCCCTCTCCCGCTCTCCCTAATATGAAAACTCCTC
>CAKQRD010000024.1 GCA_934271275.1 uncultured Clostridia bacterium
TGGCTGTTGTATTTCAACGCCGCGGCAATCGTTATGGAAGCGATAGCGTTTTATCTGTATTTCATAATGTCGTTCGATATGAAAAATCTGTACATACAGGTATATAAACTCTTTATCGACCTGTGGTCGGTGTTAACGTTCTTCCCGCTGTGGGTGTGGGGCTTGTTCGCGTTCCTCTTTATACTATGGTGGCGCAGAAAAATCGGGTACGCAAGACTTAAACATTGCGAAATGAAAAACCGCGGATTCATAAACTCCCGCCCGATAGTTTTAATGGTCTGCGGAACTATGGGCAAAAAGAAAACCACTATGATAACGGATATGGCGTTATCGCAAGAGGTAATGTTCCGCGATAAAGCGTTCGAGAAAATACTCGAAAACGATTTGAAGTTTCCGAATTTCCCTTGGATAAACCTCGAAAACGAGTTGAAACGCGCCATAAACTACGGAGCGGTGTATAACCTTGCCACCGTTCGGAAATGGGTGAACAAAAAGAAAACCCGTTGGAGTTATTACGAAGAGAAAGAAAAACTCTTTAACTACGACTGCGAGAGGTACGGGTTTACTTACGACGACAAACTGAAAACCGTGACCGTGTGGGAAGTCATAGAAACGTATTCGCAGTTGTATTTTATATTCATAATACAGTCCTCGCTCATTATCTCTAATTATTCCATAAGGACGGATAGCGTATTGTCGGATATAGGCAACTTCCCCGCGTGGGATACCGACTTTTTCAAGCGTGACAGCAAATTGCTCGATAGTTTTTCCAGACACGCGCATATACTCGATTTCGATTCGTTACGGCTCGGGAAAAAGGTGCTTGCCGATAACCCGAGAAAGGACAGCTTCGAGTTCGGGGTTGTGGTGATAACCGAGGTCGGAAAGGAACGCGGGAACAGCATAGAGAACGCGGAGAAGAAGAAAAAGGACGGCGGCGCGAATCAGAAGAACGACTTGTTTAACAGTTGGCTTAAAATGGTTCGGCATTCCGCCACGGTGGACAATTACCCGTTCGTAAAGGTAATAACGGACGAACAACGCCCCGAAAGTTGGGGCGCGGACGCAAGGGATTTGTGCGATATAGTGCATATACGGGAAAGCGGAGAAACAAGGCTTTTAATGCCGTTCTTCACGCTTTCGGAATTATTGTATTCGTTTGTGTTCGGGAAATTTTCGGGCGTATACGGCGAGTATAGGTATGTACGGAGCGATAATACCCTGTTAATGCACTGCATAAAGGGAATCGCTTCGCGGCTTCATTCGTATTATACGCGGAATTACAACACGTTCGGGTGCTGTACTTTGTCCGTACAGACGGAGAGCGGAACGCAGGACGGGGTTTTAGAGGACAAAAAATATTACCTTATGAGCAAGAAGGTATACAGCAAGCGGTTTGCGACCGACTGTTTCAGCGAGTATTACACCGAAAAGGCGTTGCGCTCGCCTGTGGGGCTTAACGAGTTAAAGGAATATTTAACCGAGCGCGCGACCTTCGAGGAACTCAAAGAACAGAACAGTTATTTCATAAACGAACTGATAGAAACCGAAAAACGATAAGGAGGAACGTATGCAGGCATTGTTGACGGAATTGAACGAGAATGTATATATCCCTTTCTTCGATGAACCGAAGAGGATAAACGGGGGATGGTATAAGGTATACCACGACGGAGGACATCACGTCGGTACGAGAGTGTTGCCCTCGAAGAGAAAGGGTAAAAAGAAAACGAGAAGCAGAGAGGATATAGACGAACTGGTTGATTCTCTGTTTTCTGTTGCTATGAAAAAAGGGTTAGGGGTAAAGAGGAAGAAGAACGAGTTGATAAACTTTTTGAAAACGGGGATAGAAAGATTATACCCAGATTTTAACGCTACAACGGAGTATATACAGGGGAAATTAGATAAGAAGTTTCATAACCTGTACGTTCGTAAGAAAAGGTTTAAGAGGAAAGCATACCTTAACCGTTGGAATTACTTCGTTACTTTTACTTATGACGATAAGAAACAGACGGAAGAGAGTTTCAGAAAGAAGTTAAGGAAGTGTTTATCTAATTTACATACAAGGAGAAGGTGGAGATATATGGGAGTGTTCGAGAATGCGCCTGAAACGGAGAGATTGCATTTCCACGCGCTTATGTATATACCGGACGGAGAGATGATAGGGAATATTTACGAAAAGAAGGACTACAACAAGAAAAGCGGTAAGATTACGATAACAAGGATAAATACGTTTTTCGAGGACGGATTCGGAAGGAACGATTTCCGACCTGTAAACGAAAAGGAGATAACGCACGGGAATACGATAAACTATTTATTGAAGTATATATCTAAGTCCGGAGAGAAGATAGTATATTCGAGAGGGATACCTTCTGTGGTATGCGTAAAGGTAAAGGAGAGGGATATACTTAATTACAAGCCGAAACAACTAACTATGCGAAAACTGTTTATGAGTGCGTAAGAGAAAAGAACACAAAAAAACGCCGAGTATAAGAGCGGCGTTTTTCGGCGTGTAAAGAAAAGGGAAAAATATGAGAGAGAGTGTAAAACGCGGAAAGCGGCGGGGACGGAGAAGCGGATTAGCGGTCGTCCCCGCCGCGCGGTTACGCTCTTTCTGTTTCCAAACGACTAACGCCGCCGTTTTTTTGAGATAACCGAGGCATAATTTAACGGAATTTTAACTATAATTAGCCCGTTTTACCGACATATCTCCGTGCAAAACGCGCCACCTTGATACGGCGCGCGAAGCGCGACGCTTGTATATTATCAAGGTGGCGCGTTATACTCTCTGATGAAAAAAAATATATAGTATGATAAGTAATTTTATTCTGTATTAAACCTTAAGATAGTTTAATTTTTGGAACTTATTATGTTGTGGAAATTAGAATATAATGTGCGAACGTGGTTCATCGTATCGCACGTTACTTTTGTATATCGTTAAGTATCGTTTTGATATGTTTTTAAAGAATCGTCAGTAAAAATGCGGTTTTTCAAAAGGTTTTAACGATAATTATAGAGGAATAAAAATATCTAGAAGAACAAAATTCGTGCCACTACGGAACGGAGCGGTAGCCTTTGCGTTACGATTAAGGAAAGAATGGCGATAAAAGATAAAAAAATGATTTATTTCATATTTTGCGCGTTGTAAAATAAAAACGTAAAATGCGGTTTGAGCCGCAAAATCAACGGGAGCCGATATGTGGATAAAAAGACGAAGCGATTTTAACGGAACGAGTTTTCTGCCCGTGTTCGTTAAACGCTTTGATATTAAAAAAGAAATAAAAAGTTGCAGATTGAAAATCACGGCTACGGGTATTATGAGTATTTCGTTCAACGGCGAAACGTTCCGAGATTACTTTATGCCCGGTTGGAGCAACTATAATAAGTATATAAACGAATGCGAATACGACGTTTTGCCTATAATAAAAAAGGGAAACGAGATATGCGTGACCGTTGCGGACGGTTGGTATTCCGGCAACCTCGGTTATAATCGCGGCAACCGCATATACGGCGATAAAAGGCGTTTAAGAGCGGAAATAATAATCGGTTATGCCGACGGCGAAACGCAAACGATTGAAACGGACGAAAGCTGGGATACCTTTTCCTCCCGCATAGCGAGCGCAGACTTTTTCGACGGCGAAACGGTGGATTTTACCCGCGAAACTCTTTTTGATAAAGAAAAAGCAGAGGTTTGCGATTTCGATATAGAACGCGAGAAATATTCATACGAACCCGTTCGCGCGGAGAAGGAAATCGTTCCGGAAATTATATTCGAAAACGAAAAAACCTTACGGTTGGATTTCGGAAAGAACTTTGCGGGCATAGTCTCTTTCGTTGTAAAAGGAAAACGCAGCGAGAGGCTTACTGTAAAGTTTGCGGAAATGCTTAATCCCGACGGCTCGCTGTACGTTACGAATCTGCGCCGCGCAAAATGTACCGATACGTTGATTTTATCGGGTAACGACGATTATTTTAATCCCGAATTTACTTATCACGGGTTCAGATATGCGGAAATAAGCGGCGAAACCGAATTTGCCGCGAGGGTGATTCGCGGAAAGGTTTTAACGCAGGATATCGTTTACGGCGGAAACTTCGAGTGTTCCGAGCCGCTTATAAACGGTATTTACAGAATGGCTCTCAACGGGCAGAAAAGCAATTTTATATGTATTCCCACCGATTGTCCGCAGAGGGACGAACGGCTTGGGTGGACGGGCGACGCGGAAGTTTTTTGCAACACCGCGATGTTCAACGCGGACTGCGAAAAGTTTTTCGCAAACTTCTTAAAACTGATAAGGACGGATACGCTGCCCGACGGGCGGATTCCTTCGTTCGCGCCGCTTTTCGTGCCGATAGCGGATAACACCGCGGGCGTTCCCGGTTGGGCGGATTCGATAGCGGTGATTCCGTATTTTCACTATCTGCATTACGGCGACGAGCAGGTGATAAAGGATAACCTGCCTTTTGCCGACAAGTGGGTGGATTATTGCGTTGAAAAAAGCGCAGACTACGTTGTGAAGATAACCAACAATTTCGGCGACTGGCTGTCGGTAGACGGAAAAACGGACGTAGGCGTGATAAATCAGTGCTTTTTCGGGTATTCAGCGCTGCTGACGAGCAAAATGCACGGAATTATCGGCGACGAAGAGGGAAAATCTCGTTACCTCGACGTTTACGAAAACGCGAAAAATGCGTTCAGAAAAATATACTTCGACGGAACGACCATAAAAAGCGACACGCAGACGGCGTACGTTTTTGCGTATTCGGCGGGTTACGTCGACGCGGAAGAGGTTAAAGACAGACTCGTTGCGGCGATAAGGAGAAACGGCGGCAAGCTGACGACGGGCTTTATCGGTTGCAGGTTCGTGCTTCCCGCGCTTTGCGATATGGGCGAGAGCGAGCTTGCGTATAAAATAATAACGGAAACGAAATACCCCTCTTGGGGATATATGTTAAAGCTCGGCGCGACGACCGTCTGGGAAAGGTGGAACGGATATACCGAAAAGGACGGGTTTGAAGATCCCGAAATGAACTCTTTCAATCATTACAGTCTCGGTTCTTGCGTGGAATGGCTTTATACTTACGTTCTGGGAATAAAACTATGCGAGGGCAAGCCGATTTGCATAAGCCCGACGTTCTTTGAGAAATTGAACTACGTTAACGGCTGTTACGCGGGTAAAAACGGGAAAATCCGCATAAGCATACGAAGAAATAAAAAAGTCGCCGAGGTTAAGATAACCGCAGACGACGGAATGAAATATACTTGCGATTTTAAAAACGCGCGGATAGTCGGGCGCAAAAAGGACGGTAATACCGAGATTGTCTCCGTCGAATTATAAAAGCGGAAAAAATCAGTTGTTATCGCGGAACGCCTGACGGTATTCCACGGGCGAAACGTTGTATTTGCTTTTGAATTTCTGCGCGAAGAAGGACTGGTTGTCGTATCCGACCTTTGAGGCTATGGTGATGACGTTAAGGTCGGTGGAGGAAAGCAGCTTTGCCGCGTGTGCGATTCTCAAATCTGTGACGTATTCTATAATGGTTTTACCGACGCAGGCTTTGAAAAGCTTGATGAAATGCGAGTGCGAATAAGAACTTAAACCTATAATATCGTTAATCCGCATAGAGAACACGTCCGGATCGGAAATTTTCTGCAAAAACGAGAGTATGCTTTTAGACATATATTTTTCCGAATTGTGTTCGAGATAAATGCCGAGAAGATACATAACGATGGAAATCGAAACGGCGTGGGCGTTGTTGTCGTCTTTGTTAAGAAGATTGATTTTATTAAGCCGCTCGTGAATTTCGTTAAAGTTTTCCACGCTTAACTTGATAACTATCGGCTTATCCGTCGCACACAGCTTTTCGTATAAATCGGGCTGTAAAATAGTCGTCAGTTGTTTCATTTTTTCGGTGGAAACGCAAAGGTCTCTGCGCCTTATGGGCGTGGGCGTGTCGGAAACGTATTGATGAACGTGGTTCGGTCCTAAAAGAACGAAGTTGCCGGGCATTAGCGGATAAGACTCTCCGTTGACTATATTTATGCCTGTTCCGTCTATGGTAGAGGTGAACTCCCAGTCGCTGTGACGGTGCAGAACGGAGTTGTCGTCCCACAAAAAAGTGTTAATTTCGTCGGGCTGCATTTTGGGAATTATCTTTTTTACGAAGTGTTCTTTCATACCTGTATTTTAACAATTAAACGGTGTATTGTCAACGTTTTTTACAAAAGAAAGCCGCTAACTACCGAATAAAAAACTGAAAATACCGCCGAAAACAAGGTTTTACCCTTAAAAACGGCAAAACGAAAAAATAATAAAAAAATGGCGAATAGCGATAAATGTGTGATTGAAAGGTTATTCCGTGCGTGTTAAAATTTAATCGGAAAATCGGGGAGGGGTATACCCCTTTCTCGGGGCTGACGCCCCGAGAAATCCCGCTTATCAGCATAAAAATAAAAAGGAGTCAAATGGAAATGGCAAAAAAATTGAAAACGATATTAGCGACGGTTCTTGCCGCGGTCACCGCTTTCGGCGTTTGCGCGTGCGGCGGCGGAAACGGAGATAACGGCGGCGGAGGCGGCAACACCCCCGAAGATTCTACTAAAACCTATCTCGACGTAGGCGTTTTCGACGCAGGTCTCGGCACGACCTATTTCGACGAGATGAAAAAGGATTTCGAGGCTTATTATGCGGACGCTCATTTCGAGGAAGGGAAGACGGGCGTTGTCGTTCGCACGAGAAAAAAGAGTACCGATTTCAACCCTACTAACCTTAAACAGTCTATGAAGGACCTTGAACCCGTTCTTTATTTTCTCGATCACGGCGCGTACGAGGACTTTACTTCCGAAGGGCTTCTTGCGGACGTAACCGACGTTATGACCGACAAGTATCTCGACGAGGACGGCAATCTTGCGGCGGATACCGGAAAAGCGGCGACGCAATCTCCCGAGGATATTATGTACGAGGGATATTCCGAAGTTTTCAAAAAGAACGGGCATTATTACGCCGTTCCGTTTATGCTTTCCGTTCCCGGACTTATTTACGACGCAGATTTATTCGGCGAGAGCGGCTGGTACTTTAAAAAAGACGGTAAAATCGGCGCGTACGCGGCAGACCTTGCGGCAGGCAACTGTTCGGCGGGTCCCGACGGCAAAGAAGGTACTTCGGACGACGGACTTCCCGCGACGTGGGGAGATTTCCTCACTCTTCTCGAAAGAATAAGGGTGACCTGTACGCCGTTTACTTTTGCGGAATCTCCCAGCACCTATCAGCTTTCGAGACTTTTCAACGTGTTCTGGGCAAACTACGAGGGTTACGACGATTTTATGCTTAACTACACGTTTAAGGGCGAAGACAGCACTCTCGGCGAGATAAACGAAAACAACTTTATAAAGCTTCTGGATCAGGAAGGCAGAAAGGCAGCCATCAAGGCGTTCTACGATATAACGGCAAATAAAGACAACTATACGGCGGGATCCGTTCCGGGCGGCGGAAACGACAATCAGATTGCGGAAGACGAGTATATTCAAAGTCACAGATTCGGCAAAAGAGTAGCGATGTTTGTGGAAAACAGCTATTGGGAACAGGAAGCGAGAAGCACTTTCGATAAGGAAAAACCGCAGAGCGTCTGGGGTTACGGCAAGAGAAACTTTAAGTATATGCCTATACCGAGATTCGTCGGGGTTGACGGCATAAAAGATCAGACGAATACCGAACGCGTTATTCCCGCGTCTTATTCTGAAAGCTACATTTGTATGAGCGCAAAGAACGCCAACAAGAACGCGGAAGTTCAGGCGAAGGTGGCGAAACTGTTCATCAAATTCGTTCAGCAAAGATCCCAGCTCGCAAAGTTTACGGCTAACACGGGTTGTATAAGACCTTATAATTACACCGCCACGAAAGAAGAGCTTGCGCTTTGCACGCCTTATGCGCAAAGCATTCTCAAACTTATAGAAGAAGGCGCCCGCCTTGCTCCTAACCTTGCGATAGCGACGAAACGTCGCTCGTACACCGGCGAAATCGGCTTTAACGAAAGCAACAACGGGTTCGGGTTCGTTACGGAGGTCGGAAATACCAGAGTGGATAATCCGTTCACCTATTTCTATAAACAGCCCGCGAAGAGCGTTCAGGACGCATTCGATGATATGAAAACCAGACTCACGGCTATTATGAAAGAAGCGGGCGCGATAAAATAAAAAAATAGCGAACGAATCCGCGGCGGGCGACCGCCCGCCGCGGATTCGGAAAATCGGTAAAAGGCACAAAACAGCAGACGGAATAAACGGTAAAAGGCGTATATGAAAGAAAAAATTTCTTCACCCCGCGGAATCAGATGGTTTTTTTACGATATTAAAGTAAAACTGTTCGGGCGTTCGGGACAAAACAAAAAGAACAAAATCTATAACAAAAAAGCAGGACAGAGCGTATTTTTATTTTTCTTTCTGCTTTTTCCCGTTGTGCAGTTTCTGATTTTTTACGTCGGCGTCGCAACGAACACGCTTAACCTCGCGTTCCAGATTTATAATCCCGAAACGCAGAATTATTCTTTTTCTTTTGAAACGTTTTCAAAAGTGTTTCAGGATTTTTTCGTGAACGGCGAAATGTCGCTGCTTATGAAAAACTCTGCCATACAGTTTGCCGCGGGATTGTTTATCGGTATGCCGCTTCAGGTTATGGTGGCGTATTGCGTGTTCAAAAAAGTTCCGCTTGCGAGCGCTTATAAAATCATTCTCTTTTTGCCGAACATTATTTCGAGCCTTGTTTTCGTTATATGCGGCAGAGCGTTGATTCAGCGCGGATTACCAGTGCTTTTGGGAAATCCCGAACTTCGCCTTTTGGACAGATACAGTTCTTCGAGTTTCTATTCGGTGCTGGTTTTCGGAATGTGGATGAGCTTTGCAAACGGACTTATAATATATCTTTCCGCAATGTGCAGTATCTCCAAGGATATTTTGGAGTACGGCGAACTCGAACAGATGTCTTCTTTCAAAGAATTCTGGTACGTTGTTCTGCCGTCTATTTTCCCGACTATCATAACGTATATCATCGTTGCGATAGCAGGTTTTTTCACGAACTACGGGCATTTCTATTCGTTCTACGGCGGAGAAGGCGGGGCGAAACAGGAGTTTTCCACTCTCGGCTTCTATTTCTTCGTAAAGGTCGCGGGGGGAAGAAATACCGTTCCTTACAAGGGCGACTTCCCGTTTATTTCGGCGGCGGGCATACTGTTTACAGCCATAGTCGCGCCGATAACGCTTTTAACCAAGCATTTGCTTGAAAAGTACGGACCGAGCGAGGATTAAGTTATGAATATCGAAAAAAGAAAAAATAAAATTTCTCGCGGAATGGACGCGTTTCAGATAGTTTTATACGTTATAGTTTCGCTTTACTGTCTGTCTATGATATACGTCCTTATTTTCGGACTTATCAACTCCGTGAAAGATCCCACCGATTTCAGGGTTATGAATCCTTTCGGGCTTCCTTCTTCTGAATTCGGGTGGCATTTTGAAAATTACGCGACGGTGTTTAACGAATTCAGCGTTTCCACGATAGGCGGAAAAGACGTTTATCTGCTCGAAATGCTCTGGAACTCTTTCGCGTACGCGGTGCTTATGTCGCTTTTTTGTATGGCTACGCAGATTATAACCGCTTACGCCATAGCGAAATACAATTTCAGATTCAAAACGTTGTTATACGGCGTGGCTGTCGTCGTTATGCTTCTTCCGATAATCGGCTCTCTCGCCGCGGAGGTTCAGATAGCGGACGCGCTGCACATTTCCAACAATCTGATAGGCGTTTGCATTATGCGCTGTAAATATCCGGGGTTATATTTCCTCGTATTTTACGCGACGTTCAAGGGAATTTCGTGGACGTATGCGGAAGCCGCGCAGATAGACGGGGCGGGGCATTTCAGAATCTTCATCGAAGTTATGCTGCCGCTCGTAAGAAGCACTATTTTTGCGGTATTCATTCTTTTGTTTATCGAAAACTGGAACGACTATTATACGCCGATGATCTTTTTAAGAGAAGCTCCCACCATTTCCTACGGGCTTTTCAGCTTCCAGTCGGAGACCTCTGTAAGAGATCCTTTGAAGCTCGCTTCGAGTATTCTCGCGTGTATTCCCGTACTCATCGTGTTTGTCGCGTTTAAGGACAAAATTATGGGCAACGTTACGATGGGAGGCATTAAAGGCTGATTTTCGGCAGGAGTAAAATGATGAATAAAAAAATATCTTATATAAAGACGATATTGATAATAATCGCTTGCGCGGCGTTCTGTGCGGGTGCGGCGGGCTTTGCCGTGTCCGCGTTCGCGGCGGAGAAAACGGTTTCTTCCGTAACCATAGAAATAGATTACGGCGATTACGACGGAAAGAATCTGCCCAAGGGCAAAGCGGGTAAGTCTTATCCCGTGTTCGACTGCGTCGCAAAAGATAACGAGGGCGCGGCGGCAAGCGAAGTAAGAATTACGGTAAAAAATTCCGACGGGCAGACCGTTCCGCAAAAGGGCGGAAGATTCGAGACTGCATCCGTCGGCGAATATACGATTGAATACGTTGCGATAAGCGGGTATATGACCGCAACCGAAACTATAAAAATCTTCGTCGAAGAATATACCGATACCATCGTTTACGACGATAACGGAGAGAACGTTCCCTCCGCCGCACAGACAGGTTTTGTCGTTACGGCGGATTTCGGCACGTTCACGGGAGGCGTGGGCGACCTGGCGTTAAGAACGGCTTTAACGCTTGAAAAATCCGCTATCGCTCTCAAAGCTACCGGAACGGGAGTATATTTCGTTCCCGAAAAGCAAGGGCTTTACGAAATAAGCTATATCGCGAGAGATTTCGTCGGCGACGAAAAAGCGATTACCAAAACCATAGAAATAAAGGATTCCGCCGCGCCCGTCGTGACGAAACCTTCCGTTCCCGCTTCGGTAATAAGTGGCGAATCGCTCGAACTTCCTTTGACGAACGGGATTTTGTATAAAAACGGCAAAAAATATTATCTGCCCGTAAAGGTTTATTTCGACGGCGAAACTGTCGGCGCGGATATGAAAGTAGAAAACGTCCGCGCGGGCAAGCATACCGTTAAATACGTTTGCGAAAACCCGAACGAGGCGGGCGCGAAAACCGAGTACGAATTCAGTCTTATCGGCAAGGAAAGAGAACTTGCCGACGGCGAGAGACTTTTCGACAATTACTTCGATTTTTATAATTGCGAACCGTTTACCGGCGCGAACAAAGATTATACGGTAAGAATAGACAAAACCGAGAAAGCGACGTTTGCGTTTTCCCGCAGAATACCCGTTTCTTATCTCAATTTCGATATAAGCACCAAGGCGAGCGTCGCAGATTATTCCGAACTTTATTTCGTGCTGACCGATTCCGAAAAAGCGGAAGACTGCGTCAGAATCAGAATAAAGAGACTTTCCTCTTATTCCAATCTTTATCTTTCTTATAACGACGAGTCGAGAACCGTTACGAACGCGGATACCGGCGCGCTTATCGAGGAAATAAAAAACTATGCGGACGGCAGAACGTTCGAAGGGTTCAAAAGCGGAAAGGCTTACGTTTCTTTCGAGATAAACGGCGTTAAAAAGACGGTGGAACTCGAGCTTAAAAAGGTTGCTTCCGGCATTATCACTACCGATACCGAGGATTACGCTTCGCCGGTGTTTATGCCGCACGACGATTTCAGGTCGGCATACGTTTCCTATATCGGACACAGCGTATATCTGCCGAAGCTCCGCGCGTTCGACCTTCTTGATCCCGAAGTTAAAATTACTCTTATGGTATACGACGAAGAGGGTAAAGTTTACGAAGGCGAAGGCGGATATAATCTCGAAATAACGAAGAGCGGAGAATATATAGCGGAATACGTCGCCGTAGACGAAAACGGCAACAAAAAAACGCAAATGTGTTCGATAACCGTCGGCGATACGGTTTCGCCTACCATAAAGGTTGCGGATATAAAGGGCGTCGTTTCCGTAGGCGAAGAATTAACCCTGCCCGTAGCGGAGATAACCGATAACGACACTCCCTCGGAAGATATTTTAACTTACGTTTACGTTATAAAGGGCAACAACCGCAAGGAGTTTGCGGGGGAAACCTATAAGTTCACCGAAGCGGGCGAATATATCGTAAGATACGTCGCGTACGATGCAAACCAGAATTTCGCCGTCGTGGAATTTAAGATTATCTGTAAATAAGGAGGAATAAAAAATGAAGAAACTGTTGATTTTCGTTTTATGCGCGCTGACGGCGTTCGGCACCTCCTTTTCGGCAGGCTGCGCAAAAAAAGAGCAGCCCACGCTCGGCGGCGAACCCGTTTCCGTTGCCGATTCCAAAGAATATCTTGTTAAAGACGGAGCAAGCGACTATAAAATAGTTATAGGCGCAAACGCTTCCAAAACCGAAAAATACGCGGCGGAAGAACTCAGGTATTTTATAGAAAAATCCACCGCGGTAAAGCTTCCGATAGATTCGGACGCGAACGTTGCGCATAACAATAAGGGTAAATATATTTCCGTCGGACAGAACGAGCTTTTAGCCGCGGAAAAGGATATAAAAATCGATTATAACGAGCTCGGGCAAAACGGCGTTACCGTAAATACGAAGGATAACTGCGTATATATTTCGGGCGCGACGGAAAACGGCACGCTTTTTGCGGTTTATAGATTTTTGCATTATCAGATAGGCTACGAGGCGTATGCTTATGACTGTGTGGAAGTAAATTATTGCAGAACGCTCAAACTTAAAGCTTTCGGCTATAAATACGTTCCGTCGCTCGGACTTGTCACTGCGGAAGACGCAGAGCTTTCCGGCGAAAGCAAAGTAAAAGAAGCGATGAGAATGTACGCATATGCTTCCAAAAACGGCGGCTACGACCTTAACGGCAATCTTTATAACGGACTTTGGTGTCATACGATGCCGTATATCGTATCGAATACGCTTGACGGAGGCAGGGTAGCAGACGCGGAAGACGCGGAAAAAGCCGCTAAATTCGAGCCGTATAAGGATAATTACGAAACGGATAAGGACGGCAACTACGTTCCGAAGTCCTCTCTTTCGAAAGAAGATGCGGTTTATTACGCGAACTTCCTTAAAGGGTTTAACAAAGCCGCGCAGAAGCTGTTTTCTTCTACGAGTTCTTACGCCGATCCTTTGGACGACGAAGTCGTCAACCTGTATAACTATATATACGACTTAAAGAACAACGTAGTTCCGAAATTCGTCCGCGAAATGACCGTAAACGAAGACGGAAAAGAAACCCCCGTGATAAAAGACGGCAACTACGTTTACAAAACGGACAAAGACGGAAATCCTATTCTCGAAACCGACGAAGACGGCAACCCCGTTTCCGACGTGGCTGGATATACCGCATACGAAAACGGCTGGAAAGCTTGTTACGAGGGCGGCTCGTATCACATAGGTTCGGAATGGCAGAAAAACATTAAGAAAATAAGACTCTGGAACAACAATCAGGTTTGTTATTCTAAAAAAGAAGCGGCGGAGCTTGCGGCGGAAACGCTTATAGATAAGTTCGTTAATACCGCCAACGGTCCGTACATTATGCTCGGAGTGACCGACGGCACGGGTTCGTGCGATTGCGAAGATTGCAGAAACGGAGAAGCCTTATACGGCGGACCTTCGGGCTTGCAGATGCGTTTTATGAACGACGTCGCGAACAGAGTGGAAAGCTATATGAAGCAGAACGGAATAGAGAAGAATATAGTTCTCGTTGCGTTTGCTTATTATTCATACCGCCGTCCGCCGGTAGTCGAGGAAAACGGCAAATACGTTGCCGTGGACGAGAGCGTTATACCCAAGAGCGAAGGTCTCGTTCAGGTCGGCGTTTTATATACGCCGATAGAAGCCTGCTTTACCCACCCCATAACGGACGACGGTACAACCTGCGACAACAACGCGCGCATTGCGGAAGAAATGAAAGCGTGGGCTTCGATTACCGAGAATCTTATGATGTATTCTTACGGTACGAATTTCAGCGCGTATAAATATCATTTCAACAACTGGTCGCACATAGGCGATTCGATAAGGTTTTACGAAAGATGCGGGCTTAAATATTATTTCGAGCAGGCTTGTACGCAGAACGGAGTGTCTCCGATGTCTTCTATGCGTGCTTACGTCAGAGCCAAACTCGCGTGGAATTCATCTTACAATACCCGCGACCTTATAGACGAGTTCATAGAGCATTATTACGGCGAAGGCGCGGAAGAAGTGAGACAATATTTTGAAGCGGTTATGGAAAACTTTGAAAGAGTTTACCTGCTCGCGGGGACGGAAGACCAGAATATTTATTACAAAAAAATAACGAGCAGCGAATACTGGACGCGTCCGCTGATTAAAGAACTCGAAAGCTATCTCGAAACGGCGGATTACAAAATTTCCGCAGGCAGTTCTGCGGAAAAGGACGTGTATAAAGAAAGAGTGTTCAGAGAGTATTTCCTGCTTAAAGATAACGAATATACCAAATATTCCTTCTACTTAAACAGCGAGGAATACGCGGCTCTGGAAGAGCTGGTTATGTACGGAAGAGAAAAATATAACGCATATAACAGCACGGAGAAAACGAACAATGGCTGATTTCAAAAGAATATTAAGTGTATTTGTCGCGATAATCGCTTTGACGGGCGTATGTTTTCTGACCGCTTGCGCGCCGAAAAAGGAAGAGGATGAAAATAAAAACGCGGAACGCAACGAAACTTACAGCTTTGCGATAAGCGCAACGGAGCTGAATCTTGAAGCGGGAGAAAGCGAAAGACTGGAATGTCGTTACGGCGACAGGAAAATAGTTTTTTCGACTTCGGACGAGAAAATCGCGACCGTTTCTGATAACGGCACGGTAACCGCCGTTTCGGCGGGAACTGCCTATATCACGGCAAAGGCGGAAGGCGTTTCCGACGCGGAAAAGATGTGCAAAGTCACCGTCGTAAAGAACGATTATTCTGTTAAAATCGGCGGCGATTCCGTTATTACCGTAGTGCTTGCGGGTTCGCGCGTTACGCTCGATTTTGCGGCTGTCGTTTATAAAAACGGCGAAGCTACTTCGCTTGGCGTGAAATTTTCGGTAAGCCCCGCGGGTGCGGAAACGGAGATAAAAGAGAACTCTGCGAGAGTCACCTTTTCTTCCGTCGGCAAGTTCGTCGTGAAAGCGGAGTACGCAAACGTTTCTTCGAGCGTCACGGTGAACGTGGTTGATTCGATAGCGCGGTAAGGGGGCGGCGTATGAAAAAAGTTTGTATATGTATATTATCCCTCGTTTGCTGTCTTATGCTGGCGGCGGGGTTCGGCGGTTGCAACGAAGCGACCGAGCCGGAACAGAAAAATTTTCTCGTTGACAAGGAAATAACCGTTTACGTCGGAGAAACTTATAAATTCGAGCCGATCGGCGCGGACAGATTTTCATATAAATCCTCCGATGATAACGTTGCGAAGGTGTCCGCAAGCGGACTTCTCGTCGGTATATCGGACGGCACTGCTTTTATAGAAGTGTCTGCGGAGGAAGGCAAGGAAATTTGCAAGGTAAACGTCGTTAAAGCCGAAAATTATATAAGGCTTAACGCGAACGGCGTTTCCGTGACCGAGGGCGGCGACGTTACCGTAAAAGCGGAGGTCGTTTCCCGCGGAAAGACGACGGACGACGCGGTAAGCTTTTCTTACGACCTTACCGAGAACTTAACGGTAAAAAACAGCGGCGCAAACGCGATTACGGTAACCGTAAACAAAATCGGTAGCTACGTCGTGACCGCGACTTTCGGAGAAATGACTGCCGAATGCCGCATAAAGGCGGTAAAGCTTGAAGCAAAAACTCTTATCGCTCCCGTCATAACCGTAGAAAACTGCAAAACGGTTAAGTGGAACGCGATAGAAAACGCGAGCGGCTATGCGTACAGCGTAAACGGCGGGGAATGGATAAAAACCGCGCAGACTTCTTTCGACGCGGGCGAAAAGGCGGAAAACCTGCTGTTCGGCGACGTCGCGATATTCGCTGTCAAAGCGTTGTCGGGAGAAGACGATTTCGGTTATACCGACAGCTATCCCTCGTATTCCGCGTTCTCGCACGAATATAAGGAAACGGTTATAGAAAAATATACCTGCGCGGAGGTCGGTAAGTCCGATTTTAAGTGTACTGTCTGCGGAAAAGAATATACCGACGAAAACCGTCTTGCGGAGCATAATTTCGTAAACGGCGTTTGCACCGTTTGCGGACTTATGAGGACTAAAAAGGTCGTGTATCGCTACGACGAAAGCAACGATTGCTATTTCGTGGTCGGCGCGGACGCGGGTTACGACGAGGAAGAGCTTTATATTCTTGCCGAGTATAACGACGGCAAACACGGCGCTCGCCCCGTTAAATATATAGGTTACGGCGCGTTTCAGGCTAACACGACTCTTAAAAGGGTAATTCTTCCCGATACCATGACGGAGTTCGTAGATGCGGACGCAAGGTTCAACAAGACGAATAAGAACGGCGTTATGGTCAGCAGTCCGTTAAGGGGCGCGGCTTTCGATAATTGCCCTAACCTCGAATACGTTTCGATGAAGGGAGTAACGATTCTCCGCGATATAGCGGATTCCTCTTACGCGCACTGGAATTTCAGGGATTGCTATAACCTTAAACAGGTGATAGTTGCGGAAGGCTTCGATAACTACGGCGCGACTTTTATGCGTTGGGTAAACACTCCCGAAGGAGCGGAAAATCAAACTGATTTATACGTTTACGGCAAGAGTATAACGAAGTATTGCAGCGACAGCTATCCGTTGACGAATAAAGTCAACCCCGGTAACAACGCTTTGCTCACGGGCGACGTATTCTATTACGACGAAAATTCTACCGATTGCTATAAATGGCATTTCGACGAGGACGGCGAAACCGTAATAACCGCGGGTAAGCACGTTTTCAACGGTAAAAACAGGTGCAAAAAATGCGGCGCGGCGAACGGGTTCGGAATAAGCTACGGCTACTACGAGGGGAAAGACCTCGACGGTAAAGACGTAAAGACCTATTACGTTGCTGATAACAGTAATATAATAATGTCAGAGGTAGTCGTTCTCGAAGAATATAACGACGGCACGCACGGCAATCTACCCGTAACGTTCGTTAAAAACGAAGCGTTTGCAAGAAACACCGCCATTACGAAAGTTACTCTTCCGAAGAGCGTTACGAGACTCGACGGCGGAGTGTTCCTCTGTTGCGAAAATCTCGAATACGTCGCTATGACGGGCGTTTCCGAGTTGGTTTATAAAAACGTCAGCAACAAGCTTATATACGGCGGCGGCGTGGATACGGGCAACAACTTCCTTGAATGTTATAAACTGAAAACGGTAATCGTGAACGAGAAATTCAATTTGTACGCCAACCCCGATAACCAACAGTTTTTAGGCATAACCAAGCCCGAAAAGCCGATTCTCGATATATACTCGGCCGGTTCTGCGGACGAAAGCGTGATAAACGCCGCGCCCAACGCAAAGAATAACCTTCTGAGCGGTACGGTTTACTATAAAGGTTCGCTCGGAAGATGCCGGAGTTGGACGGAAGAGGACGGAGAAATTATAACTTCCGCAAAAGCGCACGAAATCAAGGACGGTGTTTGCGTAATCTGCGGCGAAAAAGACGCGAAGGGCGTTATCTATCAGTATAACGCGGCTAAAAACGTCTATTACGTTGCGGGATACAGCGGGAACGCCGCGACCGTAACCGTGTTCGACAGTTGGGACGACGGCGTACACGGCGAAAAGAGCGTTAAATACGTCGAAAACGCGGCGTTCAAAGGCAACGCCTCGATAACGCGCGTTATTCTCCCCGAAAGCGTAGACAGTCTTGAAGGAATAGTTTTCCTCGATTGCGTGAACCTCGAATACGTTTCCATGACGGGCGTTTCCGAAATGAACTGGGCAAGCAAGTATAACGGCAAAGACGGCGATAACAACTTCCTTAACTGCACGAAATTAAAGACGGTGGTCGTGAAATCGGGCTTGACCTCTAATTGTCAGCAATTTTTGGCGATAACCGCGCCGAATGCGCCCGTTCTCGACTTCTACGTTTACGGCGGCAGCGCCGCGCCGAGTCTCACGGGGAACAACAATCTGCGCAGCGGCAACGTTTATTATTACAGCGCCACGAGAAACGCAGGTTTCTGGCACTACGACGCGAACGGTTTGGCAGCGCTTTGGAACTGAACCGGAACAGAAAAACGGTTAAAATGCGCCCGCATTCCCGCGGGCGCGGTAAAAAAATATGAAAGGAGTAGGTTATATGCAGAAAAAAGTGTTTACGCTTATTTTTGCGGTGATGATGAGCCTCGTTTTCGCCTTTGTGTTCGCAGGGTGCGGCGGTAAGACGGACGGCGGCTCGGGCAGCTCCGGCGGAGGGGGAACGACCGAACAAAGAGAATATACGGTAACGTTCGATTCCGACGGCGGCAGCAAGGTGGAAAGCATCACCGTCAAAGAGGGTGAAAGAGTAGAAAAACCCGTTTCGCCGACAAAAGCATCGCTCGATAAACAATATAAGTTTATGGGTTGGTTCGTCGGGGAAAAACAGTGGAATTTCGATACGGACGTCGTTGAAGGCGATTTAACGCTGAAAGCGAGATGGGAAATCGGCGAGGAATTTACAAAAATATACCCGCCTAAATCATAAATTTTAACCGTTTGCATAAACCGTGAATGGTAAAGGAGAAAAAATGAAAAAAACAAAACGTTACGAAACGCCCGAAATAATGGTTTCGGAGCTAATGCCTGTCGATTGTCTGGTTACTTCACAGTACGATAACGACGTTCGCGACATAGAATGGGATTTCAGCAAATTTTAATCAAGGAAGAAAGGTGGAAAAAATGAAAACTTTAAAATCCATATCGAAAAAAGTATTAGTAGCATTGCTTTTCGTTCTGACGGTAAGCTGTTTCGCGCTTGCAACGGGCGTAAACGTGCGTGCGGAAGGCAGCTTCCCCGCGGAAGCAAAAATAGAGGTTTTGAGCGGAACTTCGCTTAAACTCAACGAAAAAGGCGGCTTGCGCTTTATTATAAAGCTTAACGACGTCGCGAAAAAATATATCGATGACGACGACGCGGCGGGAAATATTAAACTCGTTGCGTATATAGCCCCCACGGCAATCGTCAATAAAGGCGACGAATATCTCATTGCTAACGGATTGAGAGCAGAGGTCGTGGAAGGAAAGATTTATCAGCCGGATGGCGATGACAGCTGGTACGCTAACGTATGTCCGGTAGACTTTAAAGAGGCTAACCGTAAACTCGATTATTCCGTGAAGGCTTTCGTAATGAACGGTGAAATCGTGGAAGCGACGACCGTCTTAAACGACGAAGCGCGCGGAAACGTTTACGACGTGGCGACGAGAGCTCTTCTCGACGAAACCGAAGATTACACGCAGAAGATTCTCGATCTCGGCGGTTATTCTTGGCTCGGCACGGAACAATTCCCGATTTATATAGACAGCATAGCGCTTTATAACGGACTCGTTTCCAAAATCAACGCCGATTTCGATTTTTCCGAAAAATACGTTGCGATAGCTTCTTCCGTGAATACTGCGGAAGGCACGGCTCTTGCGGAAGGCAAAACCTTGCCCGTAAACAATTATAGGGTTAGTCGCGTAACCTTTATGGACGGCGAAACCGTTCTCGGCAGCGTTTTGGCGAAAGAGGGCGAAGGGGTATCGTTTACCGCACCCGAAAAAACCGCGGACGAAACTTGCAGATATACGTTCAAGACGTGGGTAACCGCGGAAGGCGGCGATGAAGAAGCCGATTTAACTTCCGTTTCTCAGGATATGATGGTTTACGCGAAATATAACCAAATTTATATCAACGCCATAACCGAGCTTTCTGCGGAAAACGTTAAATACGGCAATGATTATTCCGTTACCGCAAAGGCAAAATACGGCACTCCCGTTTTAACCTTCTCCAAAGAAGAAAACGGCGAATATAAGGCGTGGAACGAGCTTGAAAATCACGACGGAGGAACTTATTACGTTAAAGCGACCGTTACCGCGACCGAGGAATACGACGGAGCGGAAAAAACGACTTCCTTTAAGATAGAGCAAGCCGAAAACGCGATTACGAGCTTTGTCGTTCCCGAAACGATTTCTTGTAACGAAACGCTTGCGCCCGCGGCTACCGCTACTTACGGCGACGTGAAAATCAAATACGTTAAGTCAGACGATAAGTTATGCGACACTCTTGAAGAGGCAAAAGGCAGTATCGTCGGCAACAACATATCGTATAAGGTTCAGGCTATCGTCGAGGGAACCGCTAATTACGCAGGTGCGGCGCAGGAAAAAATCTTTAAGATTACGCACGATTTCGCAGACGGCGTTTGCAAGAATTGCAATAAGTCGCAGACGGGTATAAAATACGCGACGACCGAAACGGTCGCTTATATCACGGGATACGAGGGCAACCCCTCTACCGAGGTATATCCGGTTGTAGTGTACGACGGAAAGCCCGTAACGTACGTTGCGCAAGAAGCTTTCAACAAGCAAACCATAACCAAGATTGTTTTGCCCGAAAGCGTTACCGATTTGGGCGGCAGGGCGTTCTTGAATTGTTCTAAACTCGAATACGTTTCTATGATCGGTGTAAAATCGCTTAAATATAACGTAACGGGAAGACCTGACGGAAAGAACGAAAGTAACAACAACTTCTTGTACTGTAACAAGTTAGAGACGGTTATAGTAAGCCCCGACTTCAATACCGAAGTGCAGCAGTTCTATACCGATATAGGAGTATCTCCTCTCAGCTTGTTCGTAAACGGCGAGTCGGGCGCGCCCGTACTCACGGATACCGATAATCTGTTCAACGGCAACGTTTATTATAAAGGCGACGCGACAAAATGCGGACAGTGGAATTTCGTTGACGGAGAGCTTAAACACGGTCCCGCCTCTCATAACTTTGTAAACGGCGTTTGCGAAAATTGCGGAAGATACGGCGACGAGCTTACCCAAGGCGTGGTATACGGATATAACGCCGAAATGAAATGCTACTACGTCGGCAACAACAAAGCGTTAAACGTTGCGGAAGTTAATATTTTAGGTAAGTATAACGACGGCGTAAACGGCGAAGCGGAAGTTAAATACCTTGCTTCCAAAGCGTTCCAAGGAAATACGAATATAACGAAGATTATTCTTCCCTCAAGCGTTGATAGTCTCGAAGGCTGGGTTTTCGGAGGCTGCGCTAATCTCGAATACGTTTCGATGACCGGCATTACGAACCTTGACTATGCAAGTCCGTACGGCGGCGAAAGAAACAACAATTTCAGAGAATGCTTTAAGTTAAAAGTCGTTATCGTAAGCAACGCGTTGTCCTCTAACGTAGGACAGTTCGGTTGCGGCGCGACGGATGCGGGTAATAAAAAGATACTCGACTTCTATGTGGACGGCGAAAGCGGTGCGCCTTCGCTCGATTATGTAACCGCAGACGCTAACAATCTTTGCAGCGGAGTGGTTTATTATAAAGGCGACGCGAGCAAATGCGGACAGTGGGATTACGTCGACGGCGAACTTAAACACGGACCTGCCTCCCATAATTTCGTTGACGGCGTTTGCAAGGATTGCGGCAGAGTACAAAGCGAAACCGTAACTTATGCGTACGACGCGACGAACAAATGCTACTACGTTACGGGCGTTTCTGCTCAAACCGAAAGCGAGCTTTATATCCGCGCGACATATAACGACGGAACGAACAACGGCGAAGCAGCCGTAACTTACGTTAAATGGGGTGCGTTTATGAACAACGAAGTTATAACGAAGGTTATATTGCCGACCAGCGTAACAGACCTCCACGGCAACGTATTCTTTGGTTGCAGCAACCTCGAATACGTTTCTATGAAGGGCGTAAAGAGTATGTACGCTACTAACGGTGAGGCTCGCGAAGACGGCAGATGGGGCGATAACAACTTCCGTAACTGCAATAAATTGAAATATGTAGTAATCGGCAGCGAAGGATTGACTTCAAACTGCGGACAATTCAATACGGAGAACGTTCCTAATCCGACGATATTAAACATCTACGTTGAAGGAACAACCGGAACGGTCAGCCTTAGTAGCGGAGACGCTCTTTGGACGGGCAACGTTTATTATTACAGCGAGACCGAAACGGTAGGCACTTGGCATTACGTTAACGGCATTCCTACGCTTTGGTAATAAAAACTGAAACTTAAAGCCGCCCCGTCGGGTATTTTCCAAACCCGACGGGGCGATTTAAAGAAAAAAACAAAAATGAAAGAGATTAACGTAAAAGAGCTTTTTTCACTTGCCCCAAAACCTTATAAAGACGGCAAAATTTGGAGCGACGCATTCTCGTCCGCTCTAAAAAATTTTGACAAAATAATAATCCCCGAAGGGCGTTATTATATAGATAAATCGCTTGTCGTTTCGTCCACAACGGAGATAATTGCAGAAGAAAAAGCCGAAATTATCCTCGTAAAGGGAACGAAAACCCTGCTTCTTCGCAACGAAAGCGTTATAGACGGTTCAAACGAGAAAATTCCGTCGGACGCCCCAGTTGACTTAAATATAAGCGTTTGCGGCGGCGTGTGGGGTGAGGAAAACGAAGAGCGGCTCGGCTACGGAGCTTCCGGCTGTTACGACGAAAACAATTCTTTTGCAGGCGTTTCGACCTGCTTCTTATTCAGCGGAGTGGAGAACCTTACCTTAAAAAATCTCGTTTTTCGTTCGACGGCGGGTTTTGCCTGTCAGCTCGGCAGGGTGAACGGGTTTACGATAGAAAATATCCGATTCGAGAAATGTTTCGCGGACGGCTTGCATATAAACGGCGGCGTTAAAAACGGCTCGGTGAAAAACCTTTCGGGGCATACCGAGGACGACCTTATCGCCCTGAACGCTTACGACTGGGATAATTCGACCATAAATTTCGGTTGTATAGAAAACCTGACGATAGATGGAGTACACAGCGAAAGCGGAAGAAACGCGCATAAATCGTTCAGGATTCAGCCGGGGGTTTACCCTTATAAAAACGGCGAAAAAGAGGACTGTTACGTTAAGAACCTGACCGTAAAAAACGTGAGCGGAGTGACTACGTTTAAAATGTATCTCCAAACGCCCGCGTATACCGATTTGCCCGAGAAAAACGTCGGCGTCGGGCGGATAGAAAACGTTTTGTTTGAAAACGTGACCGCAGATACCTCTTCGCCCGTGGATAAACAGCCGAATTATTTAGAAGGCGACCCTGTTACGGGAAATTTCGCCACGTTTGAAATCGGTTCAAACGTAAAAAATATGCGGCTTTTTAACGTGAGAGTAAAGCTCGACAGACATAAATACCCTTGTTCGTATCTTATCACCGTCGGACCGAAATCTCAGTATATAAAAGAGAAACGCTTGGAGCTTTTCGATCCGTACGTTTTCGCCACGGCGGAAAATATAGGCTATGAAGACGTTTATATAAACGGCGAGCTTATAGAAGATTTGTCGCCGTTCGTGAAAGAGGTCGAATTCGATAATTTATACCCGTCGAAGATGCCTTTCGGTAAAGGCAAAATCATATCGCTTTTTAAGGAGAACAATAAAGGATGAAGCAAGGAAGATTTACGATACCCGCGGACGCGGCGTATGCGGAAGAAAGTCTTAAAATAGCAAAGAAATGGGGAGCGGACGCGGTGCGCGACTGCGACGGAACGGCGCTCCCCGATAACCCCGAGAGATTCGGAAAGGTATACAACACATATTTCGTAGTCCGCGGAGACAACGACTGGGCGAGGAAACACCCCGAAGAAGCGCAGAGAATATTCTTGCTTTCCGAAAGGAATTCAGCGACCGAAAATACCCTCGAAATAGAGATAATGAAAGGGTTTTTAGGCGACGAGTTTTCTCCCGATTACGGTTATTCGGAACTTTGGCAGGTATACGACAGAACCACGGGCGAAGAAACGAAAGAATGGAGTTACGACGAGAAAAAGGGCGTAGTGACGGTCAAAAATTGCAAGCCTTTCCACGAGTATACGGTGACTTTCCTTGCCCGCGTGACTTGGCACCCCGTGCAGATATATAATTATCTGACCAACGAGTGGACTTGCGAAAAGCAGTTGACTTATGACCCCGCGTTCCCCGCTACGAAGGAATGTATCAAGGAATATATGGAAAGCTGGTGCAAGGCTCACCCCGAGACGAGCGTCGTGCGGTTTACCACCTTCCTTTATCAATTTACCTTGATATTTAACGAAAAAGGAAAAGAAAAGCAGGTGGAATGGTTCGGGTACGCGCAGACGGCAAACCCCGTGCTTATGAAAGACTTTGAAAAGGAGAGCGGGATAAAGCTCGTTGCGGAGGATTTCGTAGACAGCGGGTATTACAATAACTGCTTCCGTAACCCCACGGAAAAATTCAAGAAGTATATGGATTT
>CAKQRD010000025.1 GCA_934271275.1 uncultured Clostridia bacterium
ATCGAGATTAAACAAAATTCTCAGGTTTCTGTTGATGCGATAAGGGCGTTTACGGTTTTAGACAAAGTTGAAGATAAGAAGAGGGGTATGGGCGCCGTAGTGTGTTTATGTCCGCAACCCGGATTATTGAGAGATAACGTATTACAGTTGCCTGTATGGTACATTTAAAATAAATGAGTACAGAAAAAATAAGTCGAATACGATATTTTGGCAGATAAAAAGGTAGAGGAAATTAACAAGTAAAAGCGGTGATTTTTTATTTCAAATCGCTTACTGTAACAGTAAAAGTAACAAAAACATGCAATATGGGGAAACCCCTGTATCGCACGTTATTTTTATGTATCGCTCTATATCATTGTGATATGTTTTTAGTAAATCGTCAGTAAAAATGCGGTTTTTCAAAAGGTTTTAACGATAATTATAGAGGAATAAAAATATCTAGAAGAACAAAATTCGTGCCACTACGGAACCAAAGGCTACGAGAATACTACTTAAAAGGAAAAAGTTACAGAGAAATTGCAAAATTGTTAGGAAGAAACGTAAGTTCTGTTTCAAGAGAACAGAGAAGAAACTGTACATTTTAAAGAGGCATTCCAAGATAAAAACAATTACCTGTGACAGAGGAAGCGAGTTTGCCGGCGGGTGAAAGATAGAAAAAGAATTGTATTGTAATTTGTATTTTGCCGATCCGTACTGTGCAGGGCAAGAAGGACCAAACGAAAACCTGAACGGGTTATTGAGAGAGTTTTATGCGCATATATAATGAAAAATACGCAAAAAAAATATAAAAAACGAAGAAAAAAAGGAGAGATGCAAATGAAATACGAAGAATGGCTGGACGTGTGGTACGAAAATTTCGTAAAGCCTTCCGCGAAGCGGAAAACTATAGAACGCTACGGGGAGATTATAAAAAACCGGCTCGTTCCCGAGTTCGGCGCGCTTGATATAAACGACGTTTCGCCGCTCGCTTTGCAAAAGAACGTTTCGGAGCTGACGACGGAGGGAAATTTCAGAACGGGGCGCGGGCTTGCCGTAAGCACGGTTAACGGCATTCTTACGGTTATAAGAACTTCCTTAAAAATCGCACATGACATCGGATTGACTGCAGAATACACCGCGCATAAAGTTAGGCGTCCAAAATTTTCTGAGAAAAAAGTAGAATGTTTTTCGCTCTTCAAGCAGAAGCTTATAGAAAACAGTGTGTTTAAATCTAAAAGGTCACGGCTTTTGGGGATAGTGGTATGCCTTTATACGGGGCTTCGGATAGGGGAACTTCTCGCGCTTTCGTGGAAGGACGTGAAGCTTGAAGAAAAGGTGATAATAATATCCAAAACCTGCCACTACGGAAAGGACGGTCGGGTAGTGGAAACGCCTAAAACGGCGGGTTCTTGCAGAGAAATTCCCGTTTCTTCGGAGGTTATAAAAATTTTAAAAAGAATGAAAACGGGCGATTCGGAATACGTCGTAAGTGCGAGAGGGAAGCCCGTTTCGGTACGGACTTATCAGAAAAGTTTCGAGGCGATTCAGGAAAAACTGAAAATAAAAAAGAGGGGATTTCACGCGCTTCGGCATACGTTTGCCACTCGCGCTCTGGAATGCGGAATGGACGTAAAAACTCTTTCGGAAATATTAGGGCATAAAAATTCCGCTATAACGTTAAACAGATACGCGCACTCGCTGTTCGAGCATAAGGCGGCTATGATGAATAAGCTCGGGAATAGCCTTCTTAAAGTCAAAAATCCGTAGATGCTGCGGCTATAAAGCGTTGTAAATCCGATAAAACCCGAGATTAGTTGCGGGTTAACCGCTTAAAATCTCGCACGTAGAAAGCTTTTCGGGCATTTTCCCGTTTTTTATCGCGCGGAACGTTTTTGCAAATATCTTTTTTCGTCGTTGTTTTAAAAATAAAAAATTACACCTATTAGTATATTAGGCGTAAAAAAATAGGGTCGTTTGTCAAAAACGGCAACCCTTTTCCCGTTATTTCAAAAAATTAAGCGATATAGTTTTAAATCGCTTGTGTTTTTAGGTCCATTATGTTATACTAATTTTATATAAATTACGCCTAATATACTAATAGGCGTAATTTGGGCATTACAAAAACAGAAAAAGCTCTTTAAAAGAGCCTTAAAATACGAGAGTTTATGAGAGAAGGAGAACGAAAGACGATGCTGTTTAAGCGCAGATTTTTTGCGGTTTGTGTTTTGCTGGCAATGGCTGTCGTTTTTTCCTGCGTGGGATTTTCTTTTTTCCGCGTTTCGGGAGAAAACGAGCGAATCAGCTATAAAAAGAAAATCGTTTCCGTACTTTTCGACGATTCAGCTTCTATGAATGGCAAAGTCGATTCGGCAAAGGGCGGAAAAAATTCTAAATTCGAGCTTGCCAAATATTCGCTTCAGTTCCTCGTCGCGCTCCTCGGAGAGAAAGACGAACTCGTCATCGTTCCCATGAACGCGGGCGGGCGCATTGCCGTTAACTTAACGGAAACGGACAGGCGCGGAGAAATAGACTCAAAGGTCGTAAACAATTCCAGGCTTAACGCTTCCGGTGCGGAAACTCCTCCCGCTTCGGTCGGCAACGCGCTTAAAGTGCTGGAAGAAAAGGGCTTAAAGACCAAAGACGCCACGCTTCAAGAGGAATCCGACGTGGAATACTGGCTCGTTATGCTGACCGACGGTATGTTTTCGGGCGGCGGACAGACGGCGGATATAGTGGAAAACAATATAAAGAAGTATAACGGTCTTAACACCGTTTATCTTTCGTTCGGGGATAAAGCCGTCGATCTGACGGGCGAAAATCTGTCCCTTAATAAGAACTATCCGTTCAGCGCGTACTGCGTTAAGGATGCGGCGAAGCTTTCTTCCGCAATGCAGCAGGTCGCCAACAAAATGTCGGGAAGATACGCTTTGAGTGACGAAGATTACGGAACGGAAGGCAATAAAGTCGTAGTAAATCTCGATAAATGCAACTTCTCCATAAACACGATTTCGGTCATAGCGCAGGACTGCGGCGCGGTCGTTCAGCTCGCGACTTATAACGGCAAATCGGTTTCTGCCGTTCAACGTTCAACGCTGAGCGACTGCAAGCTTTCGGGCTTTAAGGAGGGGTACATAGGGGTATTTAAAAGCGAAGAGTTTTTCGGCGGCGGAAAATTAGAAGTAGTTTTCGATAAGCCCGTCGATAAGAAGAACGTATCCGTAATGCTCGAACCCGCGATTTATATCGTTCCGTACCTCAAATATTTTAACGGCACGGACTGGGAAAGAACGGATATGCAATATATCAATTCCCACTTGAAGCCGAAGGACGAAATCAAGGTTTGTTACGAGGCGATGAGCGCGGCAGACGGAAAGCCCGTGGATATAAACGAAATATTCGGCTCGCCCGTAGAAAAAGTCACTTATTGCGGCAACAGGTACGGCATAGACGAACCGATTCCGCTCGTTAAGGGTAACAACACGATAGACGTTTCGGTAAGCCTTATGGACGGCGCGTTCTCTATGTACGCGAGTATGCTTTGTTCGATAGAGGATAACCCGCTGTATTACAGGGTGGAAGGCTCTTTCACGATGGGAGAGGGCGACGACTATAAAAAAGCCACGATAGTATTCACTATCTTTTCGGATAATTTCCCGCTCGGCTACGCGGACGCCAAAAATTACGATTACGAAACGGTGATAGTTTATCCCGACGGCAGAACGGATAAATATCCTTCCGTAATGAAGAGCGACGGCAAGATATATGCGGAATTCGACGGCGAAGGTGTGGACTTCGGCATATACAGATTCAATATCAAGGTTAAGTCGAAGGAAAGCGGAATTTCCAGAACGGGTAGCGTAGGAGTAACTTACGCGCCGAAAAGTCTTACGGTAAACTGCCTTACAAGCGGCGCGATTACCAAAACGACTTACAGAATGACGGATAATCAGGACGGCTTCCATTTCGATATTTACCTCGACGGAAGAAAAACTTCTTTCGAGAACGAAATCATAAAGTACACGCTGACGGTGTACGGGAAAGAAGTGACCGAAGGCGTTACTACGGAAGAGGGCGAACTCGTCTATATTCCGAATACCGAAAACCTCGGCAGTCTTTTCAAGGTCGGCACGCTGAAAATCAAGCTTTCGGCGACGGTCGCGGGAACTATAACGAGCGAAGCGGAAGCCGAACTCGTGATAACCGAAACGAAATTCGGTGTGGAAGCGGCGACGAACGTCGGCACGCGCGAATTCGACAGATATAATCTTAAAGAGTGTAACGCGGGGGTATATTTCCGAGTTACGCGGGACGGCGACGGCTTGAAAAAGGAAGAACTAGAAGAGCTGTTAAACGGCGGCAAGCTTAAAATAGACGACCGCCCGTTCGGCTGGCTGACTCTTCTTCCGTGCAAGACCGAAACGACGATAGAGGAAATAAACGGCGAAGCGTTCGTCGCTGTAAAGGTCGGTAAAGATATATTCAGCCCGCTCGATTCGCTTCTCGCGTCGTTTATATTCCCGAACGAAAAAGAAATAGCGCTGACTTTCGGAGAGGCGAGCGCGACGGACGTCGTTAAGATAACGCCCGTATCGCTGTTTTCGAGGATATGGAGATGGCTCGTAATTCTCGCGATACTGCTGTTTATCCTGCATTTGGTGTTATATATAATAGGCTTTTTCGTGGCGAAAAAGCTCCCGAAAGGCGTGATTGTAAAATTTACCGTTTCACCGCAAGCAAAAGGAATGTTTGTCAGGGGTATGGCTAAAAAAGTAAATATTATGAAACGCGACCTTGTAAAATGGCATTTATTCAGATTCATACCTTGTATGGAGTTTAAGTCTCAAAAACCGGTAGCAAACGATTTGGTAGAGCTTGGTTTTTACGGAAAGAGCAGTACGGCGGAGTTTAAGGTAAAAAGAGAACCTCTTGTCAAGCAGACGAGATTTAACGACGGCTCGGAAGAATCCAACGTTTTGGAAAATTTTAAAAGGGGTTGGGAAAATTATCGTAAAGGAAGCTCTTCTCCTAACATTGACAGGCAGATAACTTCGGGAGATTTTGCAAATCTTTTTGAAGAATACGGCGACGGAACGAAGCTTGAAAGAGGAACTACCTGCGGTATATCCGGTTGGTACGCGGTGTACGACGAAAAGCAAAATATTAAGCGAATAGTAACGTTTATACGAAACAAATATTAAAAAATAAAAAGTATTATATAAAAAAAATACAGAGGAGAAAATTTATGAAAAACATTTTATTGATCGGCGTCGGCGGAACGGGCAGTAATGCTGTCGATATTCTGTACAAGAAAATCGACGAACTCGGCAAGCAGACGAAGAACAACATTTCCGCTATCGTTTTCGATACGGACGAGGGAAGCGTGGAGTCCATAAAGAAAGCTACTCCGGTAAGTATGGCGGACCCCGCGAGCGTGGGTACTATCTGCGACAGGATAGGAAAAGAATATTTAAGAGAATGGTTTCCTTGCGACGACAAGGCGATAAGGAATCAGGAAATGGTAAGAGGCGCGGCGCAATGGCGTAAAAAATCTTACCTCGCGTTTCTTAACCTTATGAATAAACCGCAGGCGAAAGCCTCCTTTATAAAGGCTCTCGAAGAGATGGCAAAAGATCCCGGCGTTTCCTGCGAGGTTTACGTTATAGCTTCGGTCGCGGGCGGCACGGGTTCGGGTTCGTTTATTCCGATCGCGCTTTATACGAGAAGATATTTGAGAAAAAAACTCGGCGTAGACCCCATTATCAACGCAATGATAGCTCTGCCCGATATTTACGCGGACGCGCAGACTCCCGATAACAGGACGAAGATTTTCGCTAACGCTTACGCGATTTTAAGAGAAATCAACGCGATAAACCTCGTTGCGAGAAATTATAACGAGGGAACTCGCACGGAACGCAAGAAAAGTCCCGTAAATTTCAGAATAGGTCACCCGAACGAACCGAACGTAGGCGTGTTGTTCGATTCTTCCGACAAGCAGTTCTGGACTCCGGAAGCCGCTCCGTTCAATCAGATTTTCGTTCTCGACCATATTCCGGGGCTTCATTCCATTCAGGCGCACGATATAGTTCTCGCGAACTCTTTATATACCCTTATCTGTACCGATATAGGCGTAAAATTCGACAGCGAAGCTTCCAACCACGAGATTCTGCGTTCACAGAACAACGGCAGCAACGCGATATTCGCGGGTATATCCACTTCGCAGATGCGTTTCCCCGTGGATTCCATATTAGATTATCTCGCTCACGACAAGGCTGTTAAATCCTGCGATAATGAATGGCTCAGCTTATATAAAGCCGCTGAAAAGAGAGTTTTCGAGAACGAACAACAAGAGAGATCTATGGGGCGTAAGTATATACCGAAAGACGGCGAATACGCGAAAATTGTTCTCGAAGCTTTGCAAATAGATGAAGACGATAACAAGGGAACAATCACCGCTTTGGTCGACAGGGGAACAGATATTTACGATAAGGACGGAAAGAAGACCGATAAAAACAGCGCGACAGAATATTTTGAAAGGTTGAGAAAGTATATCAACGCCAAGATAGAAAATCCGCCGCAGCTCGTTATAACGTTTGATGCAGACAATAAGCCTACGAAAGAATCGGTGCAGGGTAAAGCCGAGGATATTAAGAGCGAGCTTTTTGAATACTATAAAAACTGCATTAACGTTATTAAAAAGGTCAATTCCGGTTTGTCGGAAGCCATTCTTACGTTTGATACGAACAAAGACGTTTTTGAAAAGAATAGTATTTCGCTCGTAAACAGCGTGTTGAAAAACAACAAAGACAAAAATAAATTTATACACCCTGTTGCGGCGTTCGTACAACTTTGCAGATTAAAACAGGAAATCGTTAAAGATCCCGTAATGGGCAAAGGTAGAGTTCAGGAATGGGAAGAACTAAAACGCAGAGATATTTTTGAAATAAACCCTGCGCGTCTGATGGTGGAAGAGGTTAGCGGAAAAGACGATAAAGCTTCCGGCATAAAAATAAGCAAGAGCGGTTATGCGAAGCTCGGACAAGAAAGATTTATGGAGCTTATTAACGGCACCGACAGTTATAAAGAATGCGGAAGAACTAACTTTGCGGCAGATATTGCGCTTATAACGAAAGACGCGGAAACCGTAGCTAACAATATGCGCAACGAGGCGGTTAAACAGCTTCGTTATAAAATCCTTTCAAAGCTTTCTTCCGACGTTGATTTGCTTATCGAAAAATATAAAAACTTTTTCAGCAGATTCGAGAAGGAAAAAGAAGAACTCGTTGAGGAAACCAAAACCGCCAAGAGAAGGGATTGCGGTCTCGTAGACAGCGTTCTCAATATCTATTCCAAAGAAGAGGACAAGGATAAAATTCTTAAAGACGTGTTTAAGTCCGCGGGACTCGAAAGCGAACAGGAGCTTATCGAAACGGATAATCTTGTTGGCGAGGGCGTGTTCAAGAGCGTTTACGGCGCGGCTGCGGCGGCGAAGAACGAAACACGCTGGAACGATAAGGATTCCAAGGCTTACCGCTCGATTTTCAGTGAGATGATAAAGGCTTATCGCGATCATATCAGAAAGAGCGACGCGTTCGGAAAAATCGCGGAGTTCAATATCGTTCAGGCTATGGAAGCCGCGAACGAAGATTCCGAAATGTCCAAAGAAGCGTTGTTCCGTCAGTATTTCACCACCGTTCAGGAGCTTGCCACGCCTTCTCTCAAAGTTGACAGAAGAGAGGATCTCGGCGACCTCGTTCAGCCTTCTACCATAATCGTGTATATGATTTCGGCGGAGACTGGTAAATACATAAAGAAACACGCGGACGACCTTAAACTGCACCTTCCCGCAGACCAGACGAACGAAGCTTCTGTCATCACCTCCTGCGCGGAAGAGTTTATCCGCAGATATTCGGGCAACGACGGCGCGAGAGTCGCGATAGTCAAAAACATGTCCGACACGGTGCTTTATTGTACGGGCGAAATTATGGATATTACTCCGCTCCGCATACCCAAGTTCAACGAACTCAGCGACGAGGGCGATAACGTTTATTACAACAATTACTGCGCGGCTATAAGGAACTTTAAGCATTACAAAACGGATATGTGGAACCCGCATATCGGTAATGACCTCTATAAACGCGGCTACCTCCCGTATATGAACGAGAAAAAAGAGATTATGGAGGATAACAAGCTGGTCAAAGCGCTTCTGCACGGCTTAAAGAGCAAAAAAATAAGCTACGAGTGCGGTTTGAGCCAGACGAGAAACGTTTATTCCTTCCGTTACGTCGATAAGGGCGTGAAAACTCCCATAAAGGGCGCGGACGGCAAAGTCGTCAAGAAAGAAAACATAGCGCAACTTTTAATGTGGCTTCGTAACGAGGACGACCTTGTGGAAGAATGGAGCGAAGAGTTCGATAAGAGCATCGAAAAACAGAAGAGCGACCTTCCCAACATCGTCGGAACGAGCGTGGGCGAAATAGCGAGACTCGAAGCCGCTTTGACGAAGAGCGACTTTATGAGCATTTTCCACGACGAATTGTTCTGCGACGGTGCGAAGAGCAATAAATACACCGTTCTCGAATTTGCGTATCTTATCAAGGCGAGCGAAGAGGCTATGCGCGACTGCGACGACGCGGAGCGTATTCTCGACGTGGTATACGACGTGTTCAAGGATATGTGCTCTTACAGGGCTAATATGAAAACGAACGCGGAGGTGTTCGCAAATGTTTACAAGCAGCAGCTCGGCAAGATATTCGAGTCGCTGGCGAAGTCTAGAACGATTGCACAGGCGGATACCGATTGCGAACTCTATTTCAATCAGCTCGTCAACTGGTTACAGTGCAGCGATACCTTCCTTTGCATTTCCGAGGCGCAACCCACCGACGAAGCGGGCAATATCGTCATCAACGAGAAATTCCAGATAGAAAATTTCCCCGACGTGAGAACCGCGCTTATGGAGACGAGGGCGAAAGCAAAAAAAACCGCGAAATCGGATAACTAAAACCGAGCGAATAATTAAAAACAGACTCGGATAATTGAATCGATTAAACGGGATAAATGACAAATTAAAATCAGAACGAACCTCTTACGGGGCGGCGTCCGCCCTGTAAGAGGAGAATTTCGGTATAAAAATCGGTATAGAAAGAGGTTTACGGAATGAATAGTTTGGTTTTGGGAATAGGCGGATTCGGCTGTTCGGCGGTAGAACGGCTATACGCGGTGCAAAAAGGCGAAAGCGCCGATTGCGCACGCTTACTCGCTCTCGATTCCGATTTGAATTTTCTCGAAGACCTTGCGGATATTCCGAAAATACCTATGACCGAGCGCGTTTCCGTCGGGAACGCAGTGGAAAAACTCGGCAAAAATACGGTTTGCGAGTGGTTTCCGACGAGAGAGGGCGAGTATTATAACCGTCTCGATATGTCCCGCGGGGCGAACGGTTGGCGGCTTAAAGGGCTTCTTTCGTTTGAGGTTATGCTCGCGGACGGAAAGAAAAAAGAACAATTCGATTACGAACTTAAAAAACTGCTCGAAGGTGACGCGGAAAGCGACGAGGATTCGGAAATCCCCGAGCTTTTTATAGTTGCGAGCGGTTGCGGCGGAACGGGCGGCGGCGCGTTTCTGCCCGTTGCTCTTTATGCGAAGCGCTTTGCGGAGGCGCGCGGCAAAAACGTAAAAATCTACTGTCTTTCTGCGTGCGCGGATATATTCGCCGAACTTCTTACCGCAGAAAACAGGGTTAAAGCTTATGCGAACGAATACGCGGCTCTGCGCGAGCTGAACGCGGTTCTGAGCGTTTATTCGGCAAATAACGGTAAGAGCGGAAAGACCGCCGGAACCAGAAACACGGGCGCGGACGGCGAAAACGTCGACCTTGAAGAAAACGACGAACAAGGCGATTTTAAGATAGGCTCGGCTTCTTCCAAGGGCATGGGATTGTTGTTCGACGGCGTGAACGCGCCGACGAAAACGCTTTTTACCGACGGAGTGTATCTGATAGATAAAACGGCGGGGCTTTGCGGTGTTAAGGAGTACGAGGAAAAAACTTTAAAGATAATAAACGTTATAAGAAGCGGGCTTTTGCCGAAAACCGAAACCCGCACGGTTTATCGCACCGCGGCGTTTGCGGAGACGATTTATCCTTACGAAACGTTTGCGGAATACGCGGCGTACGAACTGACGCTCGAATCGGTGAAGAATGAGTGGCTTTATATTCATTCCTCTGCGGAAAAGACGCTTGCGCGGCACAACGCGGTTTTGCGCGAAAACGGCTATAACGCCGAAAACACGGCGAAAGACTATGCGGAAGCCGTTATAAATTTCTATAAAGAAAATTGCTCGGAAACGGAGATAAGCGAAAAGCTCGCGACGGGTAACGGAAACGGAAAAAACGCCGAAAGTAGCGAAAACGGCGATGCGGAAAACGATCCGTATATAAAATTTGCGGATACCGAAGACGTCGTGCGGGAGATAAAAACGAGTCTTTCGGAGCTGTTCGATAAGGAAGACGCGGCGGAAACTGTCGAAACCGCGAGAAAAGACATTAAAACGTTAGAGCCGATAAAGCTTTTCGATGGCAAAGCGGTTAAAGAGGAGAAGAAAGGAAAGCTTGTTTCCCTTGCCGCGTATTACTATAATTTCCTTGTAAATTACTACGAAAATGAAATAACCGCGCTTTCCGAAAACGTTAAACGCGCGGCGGAGCTTCTCGAATCCGAAAGATTTTCGCTCAAAGAAAATTTAACGAGAATAAACGGCAGGCGCATACACCCCGCGACCTCTTTGGTAATGCTTGCGGACTTATATCTTGGTTTAGCAAACACTTATAAAACCGCAAAATTTCCGAAGCGCGACTTTTTCGAGCCAAAGAAAGGAAAGCTTCCGGAGTCCGTTTGCGGGGCTTTGGAAAGCGGCGGAAGCACCGCTTATCTCTCGTACGAGGGAAACAGATTGCTCGCGCTCGCGGAAGGGCATACGGAGCTTTTATCCAAAGACCTTTTGAGGGACGGGGCGAACGTAGCGGACGATTTCGAGAGGCTTTACGGCGAAATAAGAAGCAATATAACGGTAGTTTATTTTACCGAGATTTGCAAAAAAGTCGAAAGCGTGCTGAAAGAGTATCGCGAAATTTTCGGCGCGCTCGAATTTATCTCGAAAAACGCGGACGTTGACGAAAAACTTAAACTTATTGCGGGAACGGCAGATTCGGGGGTGACGGCTTACGTCGGGGCTTCCGTCGAAAATAAAAAAGCCGTTTACGAAAAAGTGAAAAAAGAAGCGGAAAACGACCAAACTCTGCGCGAAACGGCTGGCAAGGTGTTTTGCGAAATCGTTTGGGAAGAGCGTTTACGGAATAACGACAAAATTGAAAGTTCAGACGATGAAGAGGAAGAAAACGACGGCGGTAAGGCAAAAGAAATCGCAGACGGCGACGGAAAGAATACCGAAAATTCCGCGCGTAAAATCGGCGAAAAGCTGTTTTCGCGCTTCAAAGAAAAGAACAAAGAACGCGTGGAAAGCTACGGCGTTATACGCCGCATGAAATCGCTCGATATTTTTAGAGTTTTACACGACGAGGATATTTTTAAGGACGAGCTATCCGAAAATTCCGAAAGCGGCGCGTTCAGAAAAGCCTTTGCGGCGAACGCGCTCCCGTTCGATATTACAGAAAAAGAGGGCGCAAAGCACGCGGTAACGCGTAATTTCGTACTCGTGCCGAAGGAAGCGGAGGCTTTTGCGGAGAAATTCGCGGAGAACGGAGAAAAGGGTGTGGAGGCTGTGAAAGCTTACGCGGCTTGTCACGGAAACTACGAAAACGAAGTATATTCGACAAGCGTGGTGCAGCCTAATAAAATCGTCGCGATAAAGGAAACCTCGGGGTTCGAGCTTTATGCGTTCAACAAGGCGAACGACGGCGACGACGAGGCGGAATATTATAAAAATTACCGCAAAGCCCGCTCGGTTTGCGCGGGGCAGTTCTCCGAAATGTGGAATCCTTATATCGGCGCGAACGTTTCCGAATACGACATTCCGTTCGTCAATCCCGAAAAACAGAAAACTTACGACGAAAACGTTATAAAAGCCTTTTTGTATCTGCTCGAAAGGGGCTTCGTAACCATTCGTTCGGACGATAAAATTTATTACGAATGTTTTGTGACGGGCGATTCGCGCGAGCGGGCATTCGGCGGCGAAACGAAAAATTCGGACGAGTGGAAAGCGAAATTATTGAAATATATCGCGGAAA
The DNA here is from genome assembly GCA_934271275.1 of uncultured Clostridia bacterium. Classification (GTDB taxonomy): domain Bacteria; phylum Bacillota; class Clostridia; order Christensenellales; family Borkfalkiaceae; genus UBA1259. Next base: position 12,221 of record CAKQRD010000025.1, read on the forward strand.
ACGGCGAAATAGCAGATAAATACGGCAAAAATTTCGACGAATATACGGGTTACGCCGCGGTGAATTTACCCGTGCCGCTCGTGACCGAAAAAGGTTTGAAGAATTTTGCGAAAAGTATTGCGGCGAGCGCGCCGATAACCTTCTTAAAGGGCAATGCCCTCGAAAAAATCCGTTCTTTTAAGCCGCTAAAAAGTGAGAACGCGGCGGAAGTGCTTAATTCCGCTTCTTCGGGATTCGGTGGAGAGAAAAAGATGGAAAGGATATTCTTAAAAGTCGTGCAAAAAATCGTGGAGACGATGATTTTAAAAAAGTTCTACGAAAAAAAAGACGCCGAAGCGGTCGAAGCGTTGCGGAGTGCGACTTATAAAGAATTGCGTGCGGCAGATTCCGCTTTTAAGAAGCTTTGAAATTCGGGAGACGGTAAGCGGCAAAATAAAGCCGTGCTTGAGTAATTAACGCGGCGAAAATAAAACCGCCTTTCGGGAAAGCTTCGGCAAAGCCCGAAACGCCCGAAAAAACAAAGACGAAACAAGTCAAAGACGAGCAAAGAACAAGACGAAAAGAAAAAAGATTGAGAAAGTAGGCGGAAAGGTCGAAGATTTTTTCGCCGCGGTAGCGTATCAAGGGGAACGAAATGCTTACTTACGTTATAAATACTTCGGAAAACAAAACGTTCGAGAGCGATAAGCTATTCGAGTTCGTGGGCTATAATAAAATCCGTTGGATGAACTGCAAGCTGAACGACATAGAAGCGAAAGCGGAGGAGATCTGCGACAGGCAGTCCGCCATAGACGCGGACGAGTTCCGCATTGCGGTGCTGATAGATTTTTACGCCTTCGATAAAATACGTCCCGAATACGGTTCGGAAGGCTTTTTGCCCGTCGAAAAAGACGGGGTTGATATAAGCGTATATTATCCTTATATCAAGGCGTACCTTTTGGACCATTTGTTTTATAAAATAGAGAAAAAGTCTCTCCGAGCCTGCGAACAAGAAGTTTTTTACATACAAAACGTAAAAAACAACGACTTTTCGCATCTCGATAACAGGGAAAGTCAGGTTAAGCTTATAATGCAGCCGGAAGAGGAAAGCTTGCAGGGCATAATCCGTATCAGAATGAAAAAGAGCGACGTCGATTTCGGCGACGAAAAGGTCGAATGGACACCCGTTCAGGACGAGGTTTCGGACGAAGAGAGAAAGAAAATAGAAGAGGAATACGAAGCCGCGCTTGCGGAATTAAAGCGCGATTTCAATAACGACGCCGCGCTCAGGAAGAAAAATAAAGAAAAAGAGGAAAAAGAGGTTAAAATTCGTCAGGAGGAAGCCGACGAAGAAGAAAAGCGGGAAGCGGAAAAGGAAAAAGGCGGCGAGGAAGAAGAAATTTACGTCGAGCTGCCCGAGAAGAAGTATTCTAAATTCAGACTTCATTGTTCTGACACGGTAAGCCTTACGTTCAGTCTTGCCGATTATCCTTACACCAACGAAAAAGGGCTTACTTTCGGCGAGTTTTTCGCTGCGTTCAAGCAAAGGGAATACACGCTTCACAAGATAACCGAGCATCAATACGTCGTTCCGTTCGACGGCGGCGCGGCGAAAGCGGCGTTCAATAACCTTTCGCTGTTTTTATATCTTATCAAAAAGTACGAGTGCGAAGAATCTGTCGTTGATACGAACAATGAACTTGTAGTGGATAAAATAGATAAGGACAGGCTCAAAAACGCGCTCATAGTCTCGTGGAATAAAATTCATTCGGCGAGAAGAATGGCGGTTACGAATAATTCCGATTATTACGATATAAAAAGCTACGGCGACACGGCGGAAGCGAACGCCGCGAAGGTAGAGGACGAAAGGTCGAAAGAGGAAAAGTTAAAAGAAACGAGGGAAAAGCTTACCCACGAAGAACGGTTCGATGAAAATACCGTCGAGCAGGATTACGACGTGATCTATAAATACGCCACGAGTACCGAAAAAGAGTGGTCGGCGGAATTCAAAAAAGAATTTGACGAGATTATGCTCAAATACCTGCAAAAGCGAGACGACACCAAGGAATCGAGCATCAAGGGCGAATACGACGAGCTGATTAAAAACGACGGCAGTCTGCGCACCGTGAAGCAGTTCCCGTCCCGCTCGGACTTCGAGACGGCCGTAGATAAAAAGAAGGACGAAATAGCCGCGCTTCTTAAAAAGTCAATAAACGCGGAATATCTCGGCGATAATTTAGAGGCTTATAAAAGCGAAAAAAAGAAGGCTGACAAGGCGTATGCGAAATATCTTACCGCAAAGCAGAGTATAGAACGTAACTTCGCAGGCGATCTGGCGTTCTGGTTTTTCGTCGTGCTGACGGTGGTTTTGCCGTTCGCGCTCGTGCAGAGGAGACCTTACGGAATTTTTTCCGCGGGTTCTCTCGTTTTATATTTAATCACGACAGGCGTGGTCACGGGGCTGTTCGTTCTTGCGTTTTTGTTGCATTACGCGATAATCAAATCGCGGATGAAAAGGGCAAGACGGCAGATACGCGAATGCTTTATTAACTGTCAGGCGATAAAAAAATACGCGTTCACGAGCCTTAAACAGTGCTACGACGTAGACCTTACCCACATTGAGGAATTGAGATACGAGATAGGCAGAATAACCTATCTTAACGAGCTTAACGCGGCGAAAAACGAGCATATGGAAATGCACCGCAAAAAGCTGGAAGAAATAGAGGATAAGCTGAGCGGTATGCTTAATAACCTCGGCGTAGAGCCGATAGTCACCGATTACGACGATCTTGGCGACGAGTTCGACGTAACCAAGCCCTTCCTCGCGCCCGAAAACAGGGTGTATAAGGTGTTCTCGATAGAAGTAATCGAATCGTTGTTTAACAAAGGGAGAAGCTGAAAATGGAAACGTTCGTAAAAATTCTGTGTATTATTCTGATGATATTCGCGCTGTTTTTTCCGCTTCTTCCCGTTAAAAAGAGAGGGAAAAAGGGCGTTACTCCCATTATGTCCGCGCGCTACGAGATGCCCGACAACAAAAAGAACGCGTTTTTCATACTGCTCGCGCTTGCGGAGCTTATTCTGTTCATAGTTCTTTATAACGCGATTTCTTCGCTCGTGTCGCTCGTATATTCGTTGCCGTTTATAGGTAACGTAGTCGCGGCGGCGGAAAGAATTTTAGGCACTAAAACGGAGTTCATATTCTTCGCGCTGTTCGCGTTTATCGTAAACGTTATCGCGATTTATTTTTACGCTATCGTGAAAGCGATACTCAAAAAGCGAGTGATAAGCCCGATTTTCGGCATTAAAGAGAAAAAAGACAAAAAGAAAAAGGATAGAAAGAACGTAAAGACCGAAAAGGGCAAGAAAGGTGATAAGAAAGAAAAATCCGAAGAAACGGAAGAAAATGAAGACGGGCTTACGGAAGGCGTCGAGGGCGAAGAGGGCGGCTCGGCGGTTCTCCGCGCGGAAGAAGAGGACGAAGCGAAGGAAGAGAAAAAGAACTTCTTTGCCGCGATAGGTCAGCGTATTTCGTCGCTCTTTTTCAAAGCTCCCGACTATAAATACGCAAAAAACTGGGTGAACAGGTTAGAAACCGTTCTGCAATATTTTATATATTTTACCGAAGTCCTGTACTTTTTGTGCTTTTTGGGAATGTTCGTATGGATACTTTTCCCCGCGGCGAAATGGTTCTACGACTTTATGATAAACGTTCTGAACGTGGATAAATGGTACGTTTTCCCCTTCCTTTCGCTTATCTTTTTGCAGGAAATATGCAATACGTTGCATACGGGCGTAAAGAACGATTACGAAACGAAGGACGAAATCGCAAAGCGCGAAGAAGAGGAATCCTTAAAAGAGAGCAAGAAAAAGCTTCGCGCGCTTTCCGCGGAACTCAAAAACCGCTTCGACGACGAGCATAAGCTCCGTTTTTACCCCGTCAAGCACTGCGAATCGGAATATAAATATACATTTACCAACAAGGAATTTTCGGGCGCGCTCGAATATATCGAGAGCAAAATGAAAGCGCAGTCGGGCGAGGTGAAACATTCTTATCTCGAAAGTCTCGACGCGATGTTCAACGGCGAAAACGTGCATTTCTGCGCGTCGTTCTATTCGGAATACGGCGAATATCTTATTTACTACGCGTTTGCAAGGCTTCTTTCGGGCGCGAGACTCGTGTTCGTAGTCTCCAACAAAACGAAAAGGGAAGCGTTGAGAAAATACATTTCCGACAGGCTGATGAAAATCACGGGCGCGAGCAGAGATTCTTCGTGGAGAGTTTATACCAGCGACGAAAGGCTGGATCAGGCGGACGTGCTTATCGCTTCTCCCGAAGATTTCAAGAGCGACGACATAGTCGAGCATTATCCCGACTTTTTCGAGGAGGTGTGCAACGCCATATTCATAGACGCGGACAGAATAGTCGCAATGGAAGGCTATTTATGCCCCGTAATGTCCATAAGAATGCAGAACGCCACAGAAGGAAATATTCGGTTTATCTTCCTTTCGCAGGATATAATCCGCGGTTTTGCCACGGCAAGCCTTCCCAAATTCTTCTGCGTGGATAAGGTTTTAAGCTTTTCGAGCGGCGGCGAGAACGAAGAGGTCGAATACGTTCTTTGGAACAGAGAAAGCAAAAACAATAAGATTTACAACAAGAATATGCAGAAGCTCGCGAGCCTCGAAGGAATTATCGCGGAGCTTGCGTATCACTACGGCATAGACGGCGTGAGGGTTATAACCTCTTCGCCCATAGCTCACGCGGAAAGAAAAACGCTCGAAGAACATAAGGTTGAAATCAACGAGTTCTATAAAGAAATTCCGAAAGACAACTATATGATTTATTCGGATGAGAGATGCAATCTTTCGGCGGCGATTTACGCGTGTACGAGATTCAGGGGCAGAAGAAATTCGGTGGTGCAGATAATAAGCAAGCCCTATCTTCTCCGCGAATACTTTATGTATAAGGCGATGAAAGAGAACTTTATCAAGAGATCGTCTTTCATTCAGCCGAGAGTTACCGAACACGCCAACAAACAAAAGTTGAGCCTTCTTAAAATCTTCTGCGAAGCCTCTTCGGTAAGCGGAATGAACGTGAACGATTTTAAGAGGAAGATGACTAACGTCATAGCCCTTTCTAAGGCGAGAGATGATATTCCGCTTTGTAAGTTCTGCGAGGACGCGGGCGGAAAACGTTTCGGAGACCTTAAAAACGTTTCTCTCGCGAACTTCGCGGCGTACCTTATCGCGGGGCTTTGCGACAATTACGACACGAAGATAGAAAAAAGCTACGCGAACAGCGCGAAAGACTATTATATCGTCGTTGACAGCTTACAGCAGGACGGCTATACGCTTGCAAAGGAAAAGCGCATAGTCTTTAAGCGCGCGCAGGAAATTTACGAGTTGCTGTTAAAAAGCAACGAGCGCGTAACCTTGCAGATAAACGACAGACCGATAGGTGAAATAGATACCTTCCCGTCGCGCGTGCCGCTCGAATATCAGGTCGGGCAGTGTATAGTGTTCGACAATTCGGAATACGAAATAGAACAAATTTCCGAGGATAACAAGATAATCTTCCTGCGCCGCGAAAACGTTACCTTCAAGAATTCTCTCGACACGATATTTTTAAGGCGTTACAAGATAGGCAGGGCGGAACAGATTCAGGGCTTCCCCGAGGGCGTTATAAACAATTCCGTCGCGAAGCTTTGCGAAACCAGAGTGTCTATGTGGAAGGCGGAAATAACGGGCGAGACTTACGGGTTCTATAACCTTATGTCCAACAACCAGTCGCTCGACTTTAAGCGCGGCGTGGAGGGCAATCCGCACCTTGCGGAAAACCTCGTCGCGGAAAGCCGCAGAAATCTCGACCTCTCTAACGGCAGATTCCTTAAAGCCACCCTCATATCGCAAACCGAATGCAACGACGGTATGAGACTGCTTCTCGGCGCGGTGTTCAACGAGTTTATAAAAACCATTTTCCCCAAGGCGTATCGCTGCGTCGCGATTTGCCCCGTGCTTGAAAAGCCGCTCGTCTTCGACGCGGAACACGAGGCGGCGACGGTGGAAGATAAAATCCGCACCCTTTATCCTTACCTTACGGGTTGCGGAGAAGAATTCGTCGAAACGGAAAAGAACAGAATACAGCTTCTGTTTATAAACGACTGCACCGAAGACGCGGGCGTTTTCGACTGGTTCTACGACAGAATGGGCAATTATATGCAGGAATTCCTCGTGAACGTCTATTCTTATCTGCACTGGCTGAAAATTCACCCGAATCTTAAACATTACATTTATTTCGGGGACGACAAGCTTTCTTCCGCGTACGATCTGGAAGGCTGCTGCGACCTTCTGTCCGAGCTGAACTTTATTATGAGCGACGGCGGCAAATACGATTTTGAAACCGCGGGCGAAGATAAGGCGGAGGAGGAAGAACTGCGCTGTTCGTTCTGCCATAAGGTTGCGGAAAGCGGCAGAATAGTGCCGTTCGATACCGATTTCGACGTAAGCGGCAGAGAAGCCGACGAGAATTTCGTTAAAGGACTTAAAATCTGCGTCGATTGCAGAAAGTACGTCGAGGACGAAAAGGAACTTGCTTCCATCGTTGCAAAAACCGCGGAATACCTTGCGAAAACCTATCCCGACGTGCGGTTTAACCTCCCCGAGTATAAACTTATTTCCGAAAAAATCGCCAAAAACGACGATTACAACGAATGGTATTTCCGCTATAACTCGGATAAAAAGACCGTTTATATCAACAGTCTGCCGCTGCCGCATAAAAACGTTGCCGTGGCGGTGCTTCTCGGCGCAATAGAAAAGTGGCAGTACGATAACGACCTCGTTCTCGAATATTCGGAAGCGCAGCTCAGCTACGAGCAGATTAAGTATCTCGAATTTATCGGCGAGACCGAATCCGCAGAATGGCTCAGAGCAAACGCGGATAAGAAACGTATTCCGCTTTTGGAAGAAATAGAAGCCTTCGTGAAGAATTTCGCGGTGACGGAAAACGACGAAGCGGACGAAGAAACCGACGAAACGGGCGAAGCAGAAAAGGACGATACGAACGAAAGCGCGGGCGAAGGAAGAACGAGCTTCGACTTTATGATTAAAAAGGGCGAGGAAGCCGACGCCGAAGAGGAGGAAAACGATTACGTCGAATTCGAGGACGAAGGCTATTCGGATAAGCTTTATAACCCCGACCGCACGCCTAAATTCTGGAAGCGTTACTTAAAGGGTGCGAAGATCGACGACGGAAACGAGGAGTTTAACCCCGAAAAGGACGAAAACCCCGAAGATCCCGACGGCGATCCGGGTATCTCCGTTACGGACGAGGATATAGACGATTTAGAGGATATTGACGACCTTGACGATTTGGACGATACGGAAGGAGAAGATATGAAAGACAGACCGAATTGTTCCGCTCCCGAAACGCTGTATTTCGAGATAGATAAGCCGAATTGTCCTCCGCCCGCTTTCGGAGACGAGGACGATTCGGACGATGTAATATGTGTCGATGAAGATTCGGAAGAGGACGACGAAAAAAATCACGCAACCTCCGAAGAAACTTCCGAGGAAACAGCGGACGAAGAAGAATCCGCGGATAAGGAAGAGAACGAGGACGGTGAAGAAGCCTCCGAGGATAAAACCGATTCAGAAAAGGACGAAGATGGCGAAGGCGACGATTTGAGCGATTTGGACGATCTCGATTTATCGGACGATTCCGACGATTTGGAAGACTCCGAAGAGTCCGAAGAAACGGACGACAAGACCGAAGGAGAAGAGGTCGGCGACAAAAAGAGCGAATCCGAGGACGAAAAGAAGAAAAAGTCCGAAGAGAAGAAAGCCGCCGCCGAAAAGAAGAAAAAGGAAGCGGAAGAAAGGCGCGCGAAGCTTTCCGCGGACAAAGAGGAGAAAAAACGCCTTAAACAGGAGAAAAAAGAGGCGAAGCGCAAAGAAAAAGAGGAACGCAAAAGATTAAAAGCGCAAAAAGCCGAAGAACGCAAAAACAAGGGCAAGACCGCGGAAGAGAAAAAGGAGAAGCCCGAAAAGGATAAAAAGCGTTCGGAAAAGAAAGAAAAACCGATAAAAACGAAGCGTTCGAGCGCGGGACTTAAAAAAGTTCCTTATGAAAAAGACGAGGAGACCAACCCAAAAATCAAGCTGTATAACGAAATAGCGCGTCACGCTTATAATTTCGACGAGTCTCCGTTTTCGAGAGAGGGGCTGTCGCCGGACGAAGCGCAGAGAATTTTGCTACTCGTAAGCAACGATTTTCCCGAGTTGTTCTGGCTTAAAAATAATTCGATAAGCTATACCGATACCGAAATCGGCATTAAATTCAGATGCGTAGATAACGACGGGAAGTTGGATATTAAGCAGATAAAACGTAAGCTCGACGAAATCAAGAAGGGCGCAAGGTATTTCGTGAGGGGAATAACCAAAAGAACCGATCCTTATAAAGCGATGCTTACCGTTTATAAACGGCTTATTCTCACTCTCGATTACGATACGGTCGGTTTGAAAGCAAAAATAGACGACGATACGAGCAAAGACGACAGATTAAGGTCTTTACATAGCTCGCTCGTAAGGCATAAAACGGTCTGCGCGGGATACGCGGTAGCCTTTCAGTACCTTATGAATATGATAGGCATAACCTGCGGGTACGTTTCAAGCGAGATGTACAACGGCGGCTCTCACGCGTTTAACGTGGTTAAAATAGGCAGATATTGCTATTATGTGGACGTAACGTGGGGAGAAAACTCTGATACGAAAGAGAAAGGTGAATATGATGACGTTATAAAGTATTCTTATCTTTGCGTGCCGAGAGATGAGTTTGTCGTCGGTAATACGGAATATCAAACATATCATATTCCGAGAAAGAAATTCTATCCGAATTTCGAGGGTTTGCACGCGAATATTCACGAATATTACAGATACAGAAAGGCTTTCGTAACGAGATATAACGAGGACGAGCTTGCGGAGATATTCAAGTATGCCGCAGAACACTACGACAAAAAAGAGGACGGCAGATTCGTCGTTTCCTTCCGCTGCGCTTCGGAAGCGCTTGCAATCAGCATAGTGGACAGGCTTCGTCAGGGCAGTCTCCGAATCGTCGAAAACAAGGCGAAAGCTTTGTTCGGGAAAAAGAACAAGGCAGTCGCAGAGCTTTTAAACGGTAAAGGTTTTTTTCCAAAGTGGATGCCTTCAAATAACGTCGTATACGTCGTTTATCCGAAAGCGGAAAACGGCAAGAGGAAATAACAGGATAAAGAACGAGCGGGAATATCGGCTCTCACAATCAAGATTATAAGCAAAGGAAAAAGAAATGAACGTTTTTAAAAAAATTACGGGGTTCGTCGGCAGCGCAATACCTGCCATATCGGGGCTGTACGGCACTCTGATACTGAAATTGTCGGGACTTGTCGTCGCGCTCGCGGCAAAGCTTACGGGCGTTATGGCAAACTCCGAGTTTTTCCGCAAAATAGGTTCGTTTTTCGGGAAAATTTTCGGCAGCTTAAAAAAGTATATTTTTAAGCAAAGATTCGTAACGCTTTTATCGTATCTTTTGTATTTTGCGACTCTTGCGCTCGCGTTCGTGCAGGTCGGCGCGATAGTGAAAAACGGAATAGACCTTAAAGACGATTATATTTACGCGTTCGGCGCGGGCAATGCGGAAGCGATAACCGCCGCCGTCGTTGCACTCGTCTGCGTTCTCGCGATAGTCGTTCAGGGAATTCTTTCTTTGGTCGCGTTTTTTAAGGATGGAAAGAAAATAAAAACGGGCTTCGTTTCCGCGCTTATAATAACGTATGTAACGAGCCTGTATTTTAAGGCGGCGTTAAGCGAAGCTTTGGCTGTTTCAGTCTTCGGCGGAATGAAGCTCTTTAAACCCGCAATAATCGTGTGGGCGATTTTCGCCGTGATAAGGCTTATGAGAAAAGACTTTAAAAAGCGGCTTATGCTCGTTTTGTTCGCTTTGGCGGGGCTTATAATCGTTGCGGCGTTCGGCATAGGCTTCGGCGCGTTTGCGGAATATTCCGTGCTTTCCGAAATCTCATTTTCGGCTTCTTCCGTAAATCCGATAGAATTTATCCGCTGTTTCATAACTTTTTTCAAGGGCGAAGCGGTTACGGGTATGGGATACGAAAGTCTTATATTTTCCTCTTCTTTATATACCGACAAGGGGTGGGGAATACCCTCTTCCGCGGTGGCGGTCATACTCAATTTCGGGCTTGCGTTTTTATGCGGATTGCTTCCGTTTTTGTGGCTTTCGCTCGCGGCGAAATTCTGCGGCGTGATGACCGCGGAGGGCGCGGAGCAGTATTACCTCTTGCAAAAGTCGATAAAGGGCGCGAGGACGACGCTTCTTGCGGCGATACTCGCTTCCGTTTTCGCGATAGTCGCGGCAAACGTGTTCGGCGATTTCGGCGAAACGCTTTCGCTTGCCGTAAACGGCGGAAAGATAGCCGCTGCGCTTATTCTATCCGTTCTTTTGTTTATTTTAACGGATTTACCGTGGCGAATTTCGCTTTCGGAAAGCTTTAAAAAATCCGTAAAGGAGGCGTTCTGATATGAGCGAGACTATAAAAGAACTCCTGATTTCGATAAAAAACGGGTTGGAGAGCGGCGATTTTGAAAAAACGCTCGATAATTGCAGAACGCTTAACGAAAGAAAACCAGATTATTCTAAGGGCTGGTGGTTCACTCTTCTTGCCGAAAACGGCGTTAAAGGAGGCAAAGAGCTTGCCGCAAAGGGCGGAGATTTTTACGAAAACGAGGCTTACAAAAACGCGCTTAAATACGCTTCCGAAGAGGAAAAAGCAAAGTACGAAAAGGTTGCGCGCGTAGCTCTCCGCACGGCGAGAAATTCTGGCGAAACGAAAAATTCGGAAATAAGCTCGGAAATTCCGGAAACGAACTTGGATACTTTGGAGGGAAAAAAGACGGTTTCCGCAAATTCCGCGGAGTCGGAGCGGAAAAAAGAGAGTAAACAAGAGGCGGAAAAGGAGTGCGCTTCTTATCGCGAGTGCCTTGAATATTTTACTAAAGAGCAGGAACGGGTGAAAAACTCTCACCGCGAGCTTATCGAGGAGAAAAACGCCGCGCTTGAAAAGAGAAGAGATTGTCTTTTGAAACTCAAAAATACGGACGGCGGGTTCTTCGGCAATAATTTGTTCATATTTTTGCTTAAAACCTTTTACATATTGTTTCCTTTTTTGGCGGCGGCTGTTATAATGAAGCTCGCGGGCGCGGCAAGCGCGGGCGTTTATGCGGTTTTGATTGCGGGGGCGGCGGTATACGTTATAGCGTTTATCGCGCGGCTAATCAAGTATTGCAAACGCCTCGGCGATAAAAAAGAAGTCTTCGGCGCGTTTAACGCAGCGGAAGAATCGGTAGCGGCTGCGGACGCAAAAATTACGGAAATAAGGATCGTAAGAAAAAAGCTTAAAAACCTTACCATGAAACTTAAAGGGGCGAAATCGAGCGAAAAAGAGGTGGAAAGGCTTAAACGAAGGTTCGATTCCGTGCTTGAACAACTGGATTAAAAAGGAGCTTTATGGTACCGTCTTTGGTCGTTGCGGGGATAACCTGCGTTTTGATGATTTGCGGAATATTGTTTTTCCCTCGGATCGGATTCGGAAAATTCAAGGTCGATACTTACTGGGCGATCGCCCTCGTCGGGGCGGTCGAAAGGCTTTGCGTTTGAACGGGAGCGACCTATGCGATAGAAAGGCGTAAACCGACGGGTTGATAAAGTGCGCGAGCGTGGAGTACAAAGCAAAGAGCGAGGATATCTGCGAAATCGCTTTCTACAAAATAGGCGTTACCCTGTAAAAACGGAGATTTTAGGGAATTGCGGCAGAAGAAAAATTATATATATCGTGCGGCGTAAGGAAAATTCATACGCCGCACGACTTTTTATCGTTTGTTTTATTAGAAAATTTTTTAAATTTTATACTTATCTTCGATAACGAAGTCTAAACCGTGACGAGTTGCTTTTTCCCAGCGTTGAAGAATTTCA
>CAKQRD010000026.1 GCA_934271275.1 uncultured Clostridia bacterium
CTCTACGCAAGCAAAAAGGATAGGTTTTACCTATCCTTTTTGCTTGGTGCACCATAAGGAGTTCGAATCCCTAGCCTCCGGTTCCGTAGTGGCACGAATTTTATTCTTTTATATATTTTTATCTCTCGATAATTATCATTAAAGCCTTTTGAGAAACCGCATTTTTACTGACGATTCCTTAAAAATATATCACAATAATACTTAACGATATACAAAAATAACGTGCGATACAGGGTTTTCCCTCTATTGCACGTTACTGGCATTTTTACTGTTACAAAAGCGGTTTTTTAAATAAAAAATTGTTGTGTAAAAACTACCAAAATATTTTTTTTAATTCTATCAATCTTTATAATTTTTGTAATTAAAACTTAAAATTATTTTTTTACGTATTGACATATTGTAAAATGTAAAGTATAATATAGTAAAGAAAGTAAAGATTTCTTTACTATATGGAGGTTATTAATATGTTAGAAGTTACAAAAATTTCTTCCAAAGGACAAATTACGATTCCCATAGAATTGAGGAAAAAACTTAATCTTGTCAGCGGCGGAAAGCTTGCTTTCATCGAAGGTGATGACGGAAAAGTATACGTCGTAAATTCTTCAATGCTTGCATTGAAAACCGCACAAAACGCTTTTTCCGGCGCAGCAAAAAATGCCGATGTAAAAAACGAAGATGCATTGTTGGAAATTATCAAGGAATCAAGAGAGGACTGAATTATGCAAGTTATGGTTGATTCCAACACACTATTATCAGCCCTTCTTTTTCCTAACGGAGCAGTAGCAAAGGCTTTTGAAAAATGTATCCAAAATTATGACTTGATAATTTGCACCTATGTAATTGATGAATGTAAACGGGTTGTTCGGAAAAAATTTCCAAAATATATAGAAACTTTGGACTCCTTTCTACAAAACTTGGCATTTGAACTGGTATATACCCCGACAAATCCGAAACCGAACTTATTCGAGATAAGAGATAAAAACGATTATCCGATTTTATACACCGCAATAAAAGAAAACGTTGACCTGTTTTTGACAGGAGATAAAGATTATTACGACGTAATTATTGAAAAACCGATTATTGTTTCACCTAGCACTTTTTTAGAAAAATATTAAATAAATACTTCTTGAAATAAACAAATACCGCGTAAGACCGAATTCCCCATCACTCGCGGTATTTATTTTTTCTCTTTCGTTTCCGTACTCCCATTTTTTTGGAGTGCACGGGCTTTCATTAAACAGTAAAATAGTATTTATGAAAGGTTATACTTATGATAAGTCGTTAAGCGAAAAGGAAAGCCGGATACTATCTTTTGTTTACTCGGGTAATGAGCATTACCTGAACGTCTTTAACTTCGTTCATAAGTTTTACAGAATAAATTATCGCTTACATAAGTCTACTCACCTTGCGGTGTTTAAGGCTGTTTATATTGAAAAAGCAAAACTACCCGCGTGGAAGCTTGCGAGCAGTTGCAATATTGCGCAAAGCACTCTTTTCAGATTAAGAAACGAAATAGTGGAATGTTTTCATGCCTGTTTAGAAGACGAACAAAATACGTTAAAAGAAATAGCCGTTACAATTGACTGATATTATGAACGCAGAAGAAACGATTATTTATCTTATACAATTATATACTCAATATTTAGACGAACTAAACTTATCACCTCGCAACGATTTTACAATCGGAGAAATGACTGCTTACGTTGAAACGCTTGAAATACTTCAACGCTGGGAAAAAGCAAATCGCCACGGTTTAGACTTCGTTATCGAAGATAAGTATAAAATTTAAAATTTTTTCGCTATCCATTACCTAATAACATTACAGCGATATACAAAAATAACGTGCGATACAGGGTTTTACCCGTATTGCACGTTACCGGCATTTTTACTGTTACAGTAACCAACATCTATCAAAAAATGATTTCAACTTTTTTAACTTCAAAATCAAGTTTGTTTGTTGCGCTATTTTCTTAATCGTAAAATCATATCAAGTCTACGGGCACACTATATGCAAGTTCGTTTATCGGTCTTATCTTTTCGCAAGTATCAAATATTATTCCAGTCTTTATCTCTTTTTTATATTTTTCTATAACCCTGAAATTTTTAGTCGCTTTTGTAGGGTTGCTGTTTTTCTTTATCTCAATCGGATAAATTTTATCGCTTTCCACATACAGCAAATCTATTTCTTTTTGATCACAGTTCGCCCACCCATTTATCGAGTTTTCCTTGCGACTGCTCCTTCATCTCGCTCAAAAATTCCGCGGTAGTGGAAAATTCGGTCGTCGAACAATCGGGGATACCGCGTTGCATACGCTTTAACATTTCCACGTCGCAGACGGTTGAGCCGCCACCGTCGCCCCAGCCGTAGGTTAATAACGCTTCGTTTACGACCTCTTTGTTAAGCGTTCTTCTCCACTCGCCCATAACGTAGCTCGCGTTACCGCGCGGAACGTAAGTGGTAAAATTTTCTATTCTTCCGTCTGCGTGCATTTCCTGCGCCGTCATAAAGTGAGTAAATATTTCCGTACCGTCTATACCTTTCCATAAAAACGTATCTTCGGGCATCATATTCGTATCGTTCCAGCTTGTTTTGCTCGTCACGAAGCTGTCCACGCCGCTCTGTTTGAGTATTTACGGAAGCGCCGCCGAATAGCCGAACACGTCCGGAAGCCAAAGCGTTTTGCTTTCGACTCCGAACTCTTCCTTAAAAAATCTCTTTCCGTAAAGAATTTGCCAAACGAGCGATTCGCCCGAGGGAAGATTGCAATCGGCTTCCACCCACATTGCGCCTTCCGCTTCCCAGCGACCTTCCTTTATACGTTGTTTTATCTCTTCGTACTTATCGGGGGCTTCTTCTTTTACCGCAAGATACAAAGGCGCTTGCGAGGACATAAACTTGTATTCGGGATAACGGTTCATCAATTCGAGAACGGTAAAAAACGACCTCTGCGCCTTTTCGCGAGTTTGTTTTACCGTCCAGAGCCAGCCTATATCTATATGGGTATGCCCCACGCACTTTACCTTCACGCTCCCTTTACGACAATACTTTTCGTAAAACTCTTTTTCAAAATAATCGTCCGCCGCGATAAAAGACTTCCTCGCTTTTTCGTCGTCGCGCCAGTCGATTAAATTCAGCGCGGCGTTCAAAGAGGATAAAATATCGACGTATTCTTTTGAATTTTTATCGGTAAAACTCATAACGTCGTACGGAACTTTAAGATCGTAATAAAGTTTTTCCACCTGCTCGTCCACACCTATTACGTCGGCGTAAAACTTGATACGCGGAAGATTATTGAGATTAGTTCCCGTATAAGCGTAAACGTGTACTTCTACCTCGTCTTTATCGGGAAGCACGACGCTCGTATAGTTAAGATCCGCGCCCTGCACCGAGCTTTTATCGAAATACACGATAAATTGCGGGTTGGAAGCGTCCCACTCGTTCTCTCTTACGTCGGTTTTTATTGACAGTTCAAGTCTGATGCCTTTTTGTGCCTTCGGTATCGTTATCTTTTTATAAAACCAGGCGTGAGAATCCGCCTTGCCGCCCCAAAAATCCTCTCTGCCGAACGAAACCGAATTTATATCGGAAAAAAGAGGAACGTCGTTCCCCTTTTTATACCCCACCTCCATAAAACGGAAATTATTTATCGGCTTTTTTATTTTAACGATTTTCTCTTTTACCAGAGAAATCATCGTCGAAACTCTTTGTTCGATATTCGTCTTGTCCATATATTCTCCTTCAACGTTTTTTGCCGATTTACAAGTGAATTCCGACAATACATGACTACAATCAGTATATGCTTTCTGATACCTTTCGACTTAAGCCTTCGTTACAACGGTTATGCTGTCAAATGAAACAGTAAACAAAGCGCCCGTTCTGATAACGAGAACAAACTTCTGAATCGAACCGTCTTTGCATACGCTATCCTTTGCGGTTTTTATAAGCGACAGCAAATCGATCTCCACCCATTCGTTATAAACGCCCGACAACGAACCGTATTGACCCTCCGCCCTAATGGAGTTAACGCTGTCGTCGTAAATTCTTACGTTGCCCTTAGGCATTGCAGAATTGCCCTGTATACACAATCTTATTTTTAACGAAACAAGTTTATCTAAATCATAATCGTCGTCAAATCCTATTCCAACGCACACGAGATACTCGTCCGTTTTTGTATATACCTCGTCCGAATATCCGTCGGGAAAACCCGACGCGTCGCCGCTTAACGCAGCCGAGAACCTCTTTAAATCCTCGTTATTTACCGATGCGTCTAAACCTTCGCCGCCGAAATCGTATTCTCTTCCGATATAATGCGGAACAACTCTGTTTTCCTCAGCCCCGCATTCGCAATATCTCTTTTCAAGCCCATCGTTTTCAACCGTCGGTTCTGTTACGACCGTCCAATCGCCGAACGCGTGTCCGGTAATAGGCATAACTTCCGATTCATAAATTCCGCAAGCGCAATAACGCCTTTTTTCGCCCTCTTTTTGACAACTGCCTCTATCTACGATTTCCCATTCGCCGTATTCATGCTCACTCGTACCGTACATAATATGCTTTATCGCGTTTATATCGTAATCGGTAAGCCCCGATACCGTTTTTAAATAGTTAGCGATAGCGTCTTTCAATTCTCCGCTTTCCGTCGCGTAAGTTTTCATTAAATAATTGTACGTTTTATCGAACGCCACAAGGTTATCCGGATCATCCTGCATAACTCCGTTGTCGGAAAACTTGTAAGTTCCGTTCGTCACCGTAATATCCGAACGCCATCTTTTTCCGAAGTAGAAAGAGGTTATTTCAAAATCGGCGACCAAATCGTCATAAGACGCGCCTAAAAGTCCGTTAAGCAAGAAAGCAATTGCACCGGTTCTGTCCGCGCCTTGCGAACAATGAAAAACAATGGGATAATTACGTTTATCCGCAAATAGTTTGAATATACTTTTAAGACTATCCGTATACTGAGCGTTCCACGGTCTGTCTGCGTTCATACCGGGAAAAAGATAATCCCATTGCCAAATCCCGAACGTGTACTTTGTTATACTCTCGTCAATCGTTTTCGTAGTGCTTCCGATTCTTAAATCTATTTCGGTTTTTATGCCGAGTTTATTTACCAATATATCTTTCGCTTCGGCATTGGCTCCGACTATTTCCGACGAACGGTATATAAGACCGTATTTCGTAGTCCCTTCTGACGTAGTTTTTCCGCCCTCGTCTCTCACGTTAGAAATATTTCCACAATAAATAGTCCTAATAGGGTCAGAAACCTTAAATGAGTCCTTTTTCAGCAGATTTTCGGCAGAATCTATTATTGTATAGTCATAAAGAACGTTCGGTATCGGATTATAAAAAACGGCTAAAGTTTGATTTGTATTTTCCGAAAAAATTTCCGCACCGTTTTCATCTTTTACGGAAACAATAAATTCATCGGCTCCGTATACGTTTTTCCACTCGAAAGTAATTCCGGACGGATTAGAAGCAGTTTCATAATTTGTCTGATACCTGTAAAGGTATTCGGCCTTGTTTTCAGCCTTGAGATAATCTTTTATCTCCCCGGGACAAACATCGACTTCATTACCATTATAATAATTCGAAGAATCTGTTTTATAAACCGCCACAAGCCGAATATCCCCTTGGCTACCGCCGATTATTACAAAATTCTTTTCCGGTGCCGAATCGCCTTGACTCCAACCTCCGAAGACATATCCTTTTTTATAAGGGTTTTCTATTCTTATGTCGTCGTCGGTATTTTTATACTCGCTAGGATTTCCGCCCTTAAAAAATTCCCCGCCGTCCAGATCATAAATTATTTTATAAGTTTTTTCCTCCGAAATTTTACCGATAATCTTTTTTTCGATAAACATACAAACCGAACATTCTCTCTGAGCTTCCCCGTCTTCATTAACGGTCGGTTTTCTAACGGTTACCCATTCCCCATAACTGTGTCCCGGAGCTTTTATCGTCAAGTCATAAATTTCTATTCCGCCTCTGTCAAAGTGTTTTCCGCATTCTTCGCAATCCTTATGTGCCTTCACGCCGTTTGTTACGCAGGTTGCGGGAACTTCCTTCTGTAATTTACCGAAAACGTGAATGCACTCTTTTTCTACCGTATCACTCGTATTATCGGAACATGCGATACACGGCAATGCTAAACATACTAACAAAAGACATATTAAAACTAATATTTTCTTCATTTATCTACCTATCTTAAAAATTTTTACCGCAACGCGAGCATCACGCCTTCGCCGCATTCGAGCGTTATGGTAATGGTTTTACCAGCCACGCCGAAACTTTGCGCCCTTTGAATAAGGTCGAAGCCGTATTTATTGTCGAATTTAAGCGTTACGGTCTGTTTTTCGGTGGAAGAACCGTTTACGACGTAATACGCGCTGCGGCTTCTGGTCCCCTCGTAATTATAATCGAAACATCCGATTATAACGCCCGTTTCGCCCGTCGAAGACACTTCTTTAAGCTCTCTCCAAAAATCGGAATTCGCGTCCGGCTTATCCTCTTTGATGAGTCTGTCTTTCCAGTACCCCGTCGCGATAACGCCCTTGCTTTCGGATTTCATAAGAATATGATCGATAGCGTCTATTTGCTTGTTCGCTTTCTGAACGTAATAGTACCATCTGTTAACGTTCCCCGCGACGCCTATCATTCCGTTGCGCATATAATCTTTGCCCGCTTCGCCCGCGTCGGCAAAATGAACGGGCTGCAAAAACGGGAAATACTGAATAGACTTAGCGCCGTATGCCAGAGAAGTGTTTATATTCCACAGAGTTTCGCCTTCGTTGGGGAAAATCGGGTCGCTGGGAACGCCCACCATAGGCTCCCATTGCCCGCCCGTCTGAATATATACCCAAAACGGCTTGCCGTTCTCTTTCGCAACCTTGCGAGCGGTGGACAAATCGTAAAAATAATTGTTCGGAATCGCCGTGGTCGTTCCCTGATCCTTAAACGTGAACGGATAATTATCGTAAGAAACGAAAGGTAAATTTACGTCCTTTGCATAGGTTGACATATAGTTATAATGCGTTCCGCCGAGATGCGAATTGCTCGAATAGCTCGGCAACAAATTGACGTAAGCGTATTTTTCTTTGCCTTCCACGCTTTTATTAAACGCTTCGACAACCTTTTTGAACTGCTCCGCGTCGGATAAACTCGGCTCGTCGCGTAAATGAACGCCCATAACGTTCGGTAAATCTATATAATCCTTTATCCGCGCGGACATTTCCTCCGCCGTCTCGGTATACGCAAGTCGTCCGTCGCTCACGAAATAACCTATTCCGTATTTTTCGCAGAAGCTTAACGCTTTACGCACGTTTTCTCTCTGCACGTTCCACTGATCCTGCGAATGTCCTATAAAATTGACTCCGCTGTCTTTCAGCAGCTTAAAAATCTCGTCGGTAAGATAATCGGGAGTAACGATACCGTTTTCGGAAGCGGAAGAAGAATTGCCTAATCCGTACGGGCCGTAAAAAACGCCGAGAGGCATTACCTCTTCTCCGCCGAGAACCTCGAACGTAATCGCGTCGTTACTGCCCGCTTCGTACGTTTTTGCGGCTTTATAATTATTGTTCGCGTCGTTTATTTTCTCCATATTACCGTCGCCGCACGCAGCGAGGCTTAAAAGAACGCAACCCGATAAGAGGAGCGCACAACCTTTTATAAATAATCTTTTCATAGCTTCTCCTCTTTATTTTCCGCCGAACGGAAGGTCGCTGTCTTTCCATGTATCCGTGTATTCGTAATCGTATACCACCGAAGTATTGTCTTTATTCACGAGAGAAATTATCCGTTTTTCGTAATCCTTGTTCACGACGGACAACGTTGCTACTTTAAAGTTATCGCATACGCCGATCGTCATATCGGAAACGTTGCTCAAAATCTGAATATACCCCGCTCTCGCGTTTTCTACCTCGCAGGAGAATATTTCGTAATAATTATACCCACCCGCGAACTTGACCGCCGCCTTCATTTTTCCGTCCGTATACGAAATTTTAACCATCACGCTTGCGCCGCCCGAAGCCTGTTCGCTCCAAAGATGCAATTCCTTCGGCAACGTTTTGCTTTCTATCAGCTTATTTCCGAAATAAAGCTTTGCCACGGTATTTACGGACTGTCTCGTAGAGCTGCCGCCCTGCGGCTTAATTTCTATTCTGAATATGCTGTTCTGCAATTTAGAACTCGAATAAGAATCCGAGAGAGACACCGCAAACCCCGTCGCGATAGACGTATCGAACGACAAGTCGTCGTTTACGCTCGCCGTTCTCGCAAGGTCTGCTATTTCTATTTCGGTCTCGAAGTTGGAATACTGCCGTCTTGTGGAAAGAAACGCCTTTTTGGTGTTTTTGAAAACCATTCCGCCGTTTTCCGCTTTAACGTAGCTTTGTCTTTCCGCATACGGGTAATTTGAGGTATAAAACTCGTTTATATTGAAAACGTCTCCCTCGAAATGCGTCAGTATATTAGTATTTTCGGGATTTTCCGCCTTGTACGCGGTTATATTTATATCGCTTAATACAGCTACCGAACCGCCCTCCGTCTGTGCAAAGCCTACGTTTCCTTCCGTAAAGCAGTTCGCTTTTTCGTCGCTTACGGAATAAGCGGTTTTTCCATTCTGCGTTATCTCAACCTTTATCGCGCCCGTTGCGGCAACGTTAAGCTTAACGTCAAAGCTTGCCTTAATATTTGATAGCTTTCCCGATAATTCGACCGCGGGCAAAACCGCCGTTTCCATCTTTTCGCTTCCGACGTAGTTGCTAATGCCCGTTTGAAGCCCGCCGTTTTTTGTCGTAAAGTACAAAAACGAAGTATTCGCGCCGCCCGCCGCGGGATTAAGCATCTGCGTGGATAATCCGAAAACAAAACCGAATCGCCCGTTTTCCGGAACGGAAGTGATTTTTAGTCGCATATCCGCAGTAAAGCATTCTTTGAATCCGTACTCGCCGAAATTATACGCCTTGTTTACCGTTATCATACGGCTCGCTCTTCTCGACTCCGCCGTAAAAGCGACGCCCTCTCCATCGACGTAATCCATTCCGACGTTCGTGGAAGGAGTCCACCAGTAATCGCTTCTTATGCTTCCGTCAATGGATTCCCTCGTCAATAACTCGTTATCGTAAACGCCCGCGCTTACCGACGACGGACTGCCTATTACGGCAGTCGTCGTCAGTACGGAAATCAAAAGAGCGGTAACAATTTTGTTTTTCTTCATCCGTCTGTTCCTTTATCTGTATTTCTTTTTATGAACGGCAAACGCCATAGGAAGAACCGCGAGGGCAAAGAGTCCCGCCGCGCCGGATACGGCACTGCCGCAACCGCTTTTTTCTTCCGTCTTGTCTCCCGTATCGTCGCTCGGTTTGTCGTCGGGATTTTCGCTCGGCTTATCGTCAGGCTTTTCTTCGGGTTTATCGACGATTTTGAATTGAGCGTACAAGGACATATTTCTGTATACTATACCGTCGAAATCGTACTTTTCTCCGCCGTCTACCTTCGTATACCAGCCTATAAACTCGAATCCGTTTTTGCTCGGCGCGGTTTCGGGCGCGGCAACCTTATAATCGCCGCCGTTCACCGTGACCGTAGCGTATTCCGCGCCGTCCGCATAGAAAGTTACCGTATAGGAGGTAAGCTTTGCGTATTCCGTCTCCGTCGAAACGAGAACTCTGTTCGCGTCGAACGTACATGGCGTTTCCGTCTCGCCGTCTATATACGCAAAACCGCCGTTGTCGAGCAGATAATAGGTTATGTTTTTGGTCGAGCCGTCTGCAAAGGTTATCACCGCGGCGTTGTTCTCTTTAAGGTCGAGTATATCGCCCGTCGTGCGGTTCAAATATCTGCCGAAATATTCGGCATAATCCTCCGCGGCAATTTCCTTTCTCTCGCAAACCGCGTAAAGAGTGGTAATTCCCGCCGTAGCTATCGTCGTTTCTTTTCCGTTTTCGTCTACCCAGCTCTTAAACGCATAGCCGTCGGGAGCAAAGGTATAATCTATAACGTCGTCCTCGGTCATCGCTTTTTTTGCAACTTCCTTACCGAACGCGACGAAGGTTATTTCCACGGCTTCCAGCTTTCTGAACGAGGAAGTATCTGTAATATCGAGAATTTCCGAATCCGAAGCTCTCTTTATATAAAGCTTTCCGTCTGCGGAAAGAATTATTTTTTCATAATCCGCATAGCCTTCGAGTTCTACTCCTTCGGAATAAATTTTAACGATTTTACCGTCTGCGGTCTTATATATGCCGTAGTAATCGGTACCCGTCGCGACGTCTACCCACCAGCCGTAGAGATCTACGTCGTTATCGAGAGCCTGCGAGAAATCGTAGAAGTTATCGAGCGATAACGCGGAAGCGTTTTTGCCCGCTACCCAGCCGAAGAATTTTCTCGTTTCGCTTTCCTTCGGGCTTACGTACAACGTTTCCGAACCGAAGCCCGTACCGACTATCGTGGTTTGGGTTTCCCCGTCAACCGTCGCGTTATAATAAGTAACGTTTACGCCTTTTCTGAGTTCTATATAGTCTATCGCGATATACGCAACGCCGTCGCCGATATAGAAATCGTCGGTTTCATCGCCGCGCTGAACCGCCGCGCCTATCTGCATACCGTAAATATACCCGTCGGCGTTTGCAAGCATAGCCGCTTCCTCGCCGTTTAAGTAAAGCAGTACGAATTCATCCTGCGTGATAGCGGAAGGAATCATATAGCCCTGTCCCGCCGCGCCGTTTGAATCGAGCGAATAAAGGCGTATGCCGCCGAGCGCGGTGCTGTAAGTTGCGCCGTTAGGCGATAAATGCGCTTTTATTCTTATGATCAGTCCCGACTGCGCCTCGCTCGGAGATACGGGGCGGTTGAAAATAATCGCGTTAGTGGCTATCGTATGGAACCAACTGTGGAAGCCGACCTTAAATACGTAACCGTTTACGGCGTCCTCGTCGGGATTTACCGTTATTTTCGGCTCGTATTTGCCTTCATCGCTCTTCCAGCCGTTCACGTTTTCGAGTCTCGTCGTCCAGTGTTCGTTTTCTTCCGCAATGCCTTCGCCGAAATATCCCGTCGCAACGTATTTCGTTTCCGATAACGGATCGTTAGGCACGAGAGATACGCTGCCGGCAAAGAACTGCCATTTGGGGTCGGGTTCGGCTGCCGTTCCCGTCTGCGTTTTAACGAGATAGAACCCGCCTATATACCCTTCGGAATCCGCAAGGTCTTCCGTTTTTGCGTTTACGTTCGCACGACCGAAGCTTACCGAAGAATGTTCCGCCTTTGCGACGGGATTCGTAAGCCCCGTATCGGAAAGAGCGTACATAGAAATCGTAATCTTATTGCCGTCCGTCCAGTTCGTCGCGCCGATATACGCGCTTACCATCAGGAAATTGGAAGCCTTATACTTCGTCATAAAGCTGAACCTTATAACCGCGCCGTTACCGATATTTTCGGTACACGCCACGATGGATTCTTTATTATCGTCCAGAACGCCCCATTGATCACGCGCATAAGACGCGGGACTCATGACGACGGTTTTTCCGTCTACGGGAAGAGTTAGAGGAAGTTCGTATGCGGTATCGTCCTTTCTGTCGGGAACAAGCTCGACGTAATCGACGAACACCTGCCCGTCGGAACCCGTCCTTTTAATAACGAAAGAATCTATATACCCTTCCGAATCGGCTATTTTAGAAGCGTCTACGTCAAATATCACCGCTTCCGTTTCGTTCGTGGTGGAAACCGCTCCCGCAGGCGTTGCAAACGCCGCGTCCGCAGTCGCATAAGCCGTATGCACGACTCCCGCCGCGTTACCGATAAGCATTTTTACGTTTACTGTAGCAAAATTGCTCGCTTTATATCTTTTTGCGAGATTTACCTGTATCGTTTCTCCGTCGGGAAGAGCGTTAGAGGTATAAAATACCCTTAAGTTTTCTTCCGAACCGGGCAAAAATCCCCACCAGTTGCCGTTATCGGTATTATTCTGCATACCTACGAGCTGCCCCGAAAGCCAGAGGTCGGTGCCGTTAGCGTCGAGGAAAATATTTTCGGAAGGCGCTTCGTCTGATTTATCTTTTGCTTTTTCCCAAACGTTATTGCCTTTATAAACGAATTCCGCCGCTTCGAGCTTAACGCTGTAATCGCCTATCGCGACTTTTACGGGGCAACCGTCTATCACGTTGGTTATCGGGTATACGCCGCCGACGGAGATAACGTCTCCCTCGTTTGCCGCCGCGCCTTCAAAATACAGCGTGCGGTTGTCTTCTTTTATAACTCTGAACGTTATCGTCGTATCCGCGCCGTTCTTTTTAGCCGCGCCGCCGTACTGAATATACCATGTTCCCGTAACGGAATCGGGTGCGGAAGCAGCGTTGACGTAAAACGCGTCGTTACTCGTTCCCGCCGCCGAAACAACTCCCGTAATTTCCGTCACCTCGTAAACGGGTGCTTCCGCTTTTACCGCGCCGATATTAAGCGACAAAACGAAACCGAGCGCGCATAAAAATACAAGCGCAATAAGAGAAACCAGAGCGGTTTTCTTATTCGTAAAAATACCTTTCATATTCTTCACCTTTACTTAATTGAAATCTCCGAAATCGAAAGCGTTATCGCCCTTATCCTCTATGGACGACATCATTATCACGTCGGACAGAATTTCCACGATTTCCGCCGTCGGCATATCATATTTCTTTTTCATAATTTTTCACCTTTCATTTATATTGTTTGGCAGGGGATAACGAAAACGCCTTCCCCTACGCCTAATTCTAACGTCAATTTGCCGTTAGTTAATGGTATGATTTTCTGTTCTCCGCGAATATAACACACCGCGGCGTTATACTGCGCGCTGTCAAAGGTTATTTCTACGGTATCGATACGCTTCTTCGAGGTATCGTTATAATTTACCGCTACGAAGCCTTCGTTCCCCTTCACGTCCTTAAAATACCCGAACAGAGTGTCCTGCGAGGTATATAACGATTTTATCGAAGACGTTTCGGAAATTTTAACTCTGTCAAGGTTTTTGAACGAAGCGTTACTCGTCGTATTCAAAATCGTTGAAGAGGTCACCGTTTTTCCGCCGTCGTTGGTAAAGGTACTCTGATAATCGAACTGCAAAAGAACGTGGTCGAACTTTTTAAGCTCGGAAGTCGCCTGCTTCACCGCTTCGTAAATGTCCGTTTTGTTCCATTCGCGGTCAATCATAGCGACCTGATCCGAAGAAAATTCTCCGCTCGCAACGGGCGTTCCGTAGCAGAACATACTTATTCCGTCAAAGCCGAACGCCATAAGAGCCATTTCCTGCAAACGAATATCCTCTATCGTAGGAACTCTGTCTCTCGAACCTTCGACCGCGCCGTAGCCGTTGCCTTCCGAATCCGCTCCGTAAGGCATAGTCTGAATAAAGAAGTTCGTTTTTATTCCTTCGTACTTTTGCGCGACCTTTGCCACCGCCTGAACGTCCGCAAGCCAGCCCGCGTCGAGACATTTATTCCCTTTCGCGTCGTAGGTCAGCGGGTATCTGTCTACGGAGAGCCATTTTTCGCCCGTCGTCAGCTTCGATAAAACGTTTTCGCAGAAATATTCCAGATACTGCTCGTAACGTTTAGCCGCGGTAAGCCCCGAAAATTCCGAAAGCGCGGGCGCGAAAGACGGAAACAAGTTGACGTAAAGGTTTTTGCCGTTCGCGTATTGATTATAAAAATCTACCTGTGCGGCGATATTGTCTATTTCCGTCTTATTAGGCTCGTCAAGCACCATACCGAGTACGGCGTTGTGCTGAAACTGCGCCACTTTCTGAAATCCTACCGCCGTTCTGTTGCCGTCCTCGCCCTTTCCGTCAAGAGTATTGATATACACTTTAACGCCGTTTGCGTCGAGAATATCGAGAACCCTCTTCGCTTCTTCGTCATAGGCATCGAAGTAAATCGTGTTTTCCGAGCCTGCGGGAACGGCAAATAAAACGTCTAATCCCGCTTCTTTAATCCATTTCGCATTGTTGTAATCAAGTCCTTTTGGTATCAGCCACCCCGAAATAATCAAGCTCATGTCCTTTTTTTTTTCGTTATAATCAGGTAAGTTCGTCGAGGATAAGTCTACCGTGCCAACTATCGTTTCGCACGCTTCGAGCGCCTCGCCGGTAAGTCCTCCCGCCGCTATCGCCGCTTTTGCAACGTCGTATATAGAACGAATTTTATATTCCGCCGCGGGTTCGTTTGCATAAATCATAGTCGCGTCCGTTTTATCCTCGTATTTAATGCTCAAATATCCGCCTGCCCTGAACTGCGTGGTATAAGCCTCCGCCGTTTCGGGAATCTCGGTTATAAGTCCGTTGAATTTGATGTTTCCGTCTTCGAGATAATAGTTTGCCGCCGCCTTTACGCGTATCGTTCCGTCCGAACCGTCGGAGTTTATTTTTATCATAATAACGCCGAACGAAATATTTTCCTCGGAAACGATAGCCTTAACCGCCTCGTAATCCGCTTCGCTTAAGAAAAGAACGAATCTCAAACCCTTGCCCGCATATTTGATATACGCGCCGTCGAGAACTCTGAAAGCTACCCTTATAACCTCTATTTCGGTGTCCGCAGCGGGAACGAAAGTGTAATCTTTGGAATAAAGCTTGCCGTTTATTTTGTAACCCGCAACTATATGCGTCGCGCTATTTACCGCGCCTATATCCGACATCTTGAAAGCCTCGCCCTTAACGACGTTTTTAACGGTCGTGTCGCCGTCTATAATCATCATCGTGTAAGACGGAACGTTAAGAGTTACCGCCCCCGCAAAGAACTGCCACTTGGGATCGGGTTCGGCTGCCGTTCCCGTCTGCGTTTTAACGAGATAGAACCCGCCGATATAGCCGTAATTATCTGCAAGAGCCTCCGCATTTGCGGTTATAGTCGCGCGACCGAAGCCTTCGGCAGAATTCGTTGCGCTTGCAAGCGGAACTGCAAATCCGGTATCGGTAAGCGCGTACATAGTGGTCGTAATGACATTATTCGCCGTCCAGTTCGTCGCGCCGATGGTTATGCTTACGGTCGAGAAATTAGCCGCTTTATATTTAGTCTTAAAGGTAAACTTGATAGCCGTATTATTTCCGATCTCTGCCGTGCTTGCCACGATAGCCGTTTTATCGTCGCTCATAACGCCGAACGTATCTTCGCCGTAAGTGCCGTTGTCCATAGCGACGGAATTTCCGTCAATCGGGAGAACCACGTTCTGTTTATATTCCGTATCGTCCTTTTTATCGGGAACAAGCTCGACGTAATCGAAGAATAACTGACCGCTTACAGAGAACGTTTCCGTCTTTCTGATAACGAAAGAGCTTATATATCCTTCGCTGTCAGCCAAAACGGCAGCGTTTATTTCAAGTATAGTTTCTACGTTTCCGTGACCTGTCTGAACCGTTCCCGCAGGTGCGGTAAATCCGGTATCGGAGGTCGCAAAAGCCGTGTTAGTAACGACGTTCGACTGGTCGCCCCAGCTTCCGACAACCATTCTGACCTTTAACGAAGCGAAATTTCTGGCAAGATATTTTTTGCCGAGCGTTACGGTAACAGTACCGCCGTCCGCAATACCCCCCGTATATATCATTTTCGTGCTTCCGTCGTTGCCGAATACGTCAGGTTCATTGTCGTTCACAACACTACAACCTTCAATCGCAACGTCCGTGCCGTTAGCATCGAGAACTACGCTTTCGGTATACACGGTATCGTCCTTTTTATCGGGAACAAGCTCAACGTAATCGACGAACACCTGTCCCGCAGAACCGCCCGTTCTTTTTATAACGAACGAATCGAAATATCCTTCCGAATCCGCTATTTTAGAAGCGTTTATTTCAAACACCACGGCTTCCGTTGCGTTAGCGGTGGAAACCGCTCCCGCAGGAGTCGCAAACTCCGTATCTGCGGTAGCGTACGCCGTGTGAACCACTCCCGCCGCCGCGCCGATAAGCATTTTTACGTTCACGGTAGCAAAATTGCTCGCTTTATATCTTTTTGCAAGGTTTACCTGTATCGTTTCGCCGTCGGAAATCGCATTAGAGGTATAAGAAACCTTTAAGTTTTCTTCCGAACCGGGCAGTAAGCCCCACCAATTACCGTTATCCGTATTATCCTGCACTCCCGTATGTTGCCCCGAAAGCCAGAGGTCTGTGCCGTTCGCGTCGAGGAAAATATTTGCGGAAGGCAATTCGTCTACTTTCTCTTTTGCTTTTTCCCACACGTTACCGCCTTTATAAACGAATTCTGCCGATTCGAGACTTACGCTGTAATCGCCGATTGCTACGGTCACGGGGCAACCGTCTATAACGTTGGTTATCGAGTACACGCCGCCGACGGAGATAACGTCTCCCTCGTTTGCCGCCACGCCTTCAAAATACAGCGTGCGGTTGTCTTCTTTTATAACTCTGAACGTTATAGTAATATCTTCGCCGTTCTTTTTAGCCGCGCCGCCGTACTGAATATACCACGTTCCCGTAATAGAATCGGAAGTGGAAGTAGCGTTGACGTAAAAGGTATTGTTGTTCGTATCCGCAGTCTCGACAACTTTTTCTATCCCTGTCACCTCGTAGACGGGAGCTTCCGCTTTTACCGCGGGCGGCGCGAATACCGCGAGCGCGCCCATACACAGCGCGATTACGAAAAGTACGGGTATCAGCCATACTTTTGCTTTACATATTGTTTTCTTCATATCATTTCTCCTTATATATTTTAGCCTTATATATTTTTCTGCCTTCACGGCATAACCTTCAAGCTATTAAAGCTGTGCGTTGGTCTTATAGTCGTTCCACTTTCTGTTGACCTCTTCCACGACGGCAGCCCAAGCCTGCGCCGCGCTTTTATACTCGCCGCGGGAAGTGGCGTTTTTCATAAGCGCTTCCGTACCGTAAGGTCTTGCGCCGCCGAGCGTGAATATCGGACTGCAATTACGCTTTATCGTATAAACGGGTATCGCCGCGGAAGAGAAGCTCTGTTGAGAAACGCTCCACGCGCTCCACTCCTTCATATCCGGACCTTCGCCGTTGCTGTAATTTATCATCATGGGAAGCTGCGTCGTTTCCCAGTAGGTTTTAAGATTTTCGTCCGAATAGAAGAATTTCAAGAATTCCTTCGCGCCCGCTTTGGAAGTA
Source organism: uncultured Clostridia bacterium (assembly GCA_934271275.1). Lineage (GTDB taxonomy): Bacteria > Bacillota > Clostridia > Christensenellales > Borkfalkiaceae > UBA1259. The sequence continues at coordinate 17,103 of CAKQRD010000026.1, forward strand.
GCGTATTTGGGTATGATTATTCCGTGTGCGTCGAAGTTGGTCGCCATAAGATTTCTCGCTTCGTAAACTCTGTTCGCGTCCTCTCTCGAAACCTCGTAGCCTTCGCCCGAAAGCGGAACGTCTTCCGCAGAGGTAACCTTGTCTACCGCGTCTATAAGCGCGGCAAGCTCTTCGTCGGGTTCTCCGCCGTCGAAGCCGTCTATCGTCGGGCATTTATCTATAATAGAGCTTATAACGGGACTCTTCATCATAGCGAAGCTGTCGCGCGCACCGGAGGTGTTGCGCATTTCGTTAAGAAGCCAAGAGCCGTTCAGCATCATAACCGCCTCGTTATGCAGATATTTGGTTTGAGAAGCGGTATGCGTATTAGAATTAGAACCGTCTACCAGATAGTCGGGCTTCATAATTCTTTCCAGAACTTTAAGAGCCTCGTATCTGCCGTCCTCTTTCAGAAGAACGTTTTTGGAAGGAGCGGGATCTTCCGCGCCGCCGTCTAATTTCCAGAACGTGTTATTGACGTAGCCGAGAGAATCGTACTGCGCCTGCCATACTTCGAGCATATGCGTCCAGTAGCCCTCGTCCTTAAAGCTTATCCAAGGCTTCATCGTCACGTCTTTGCTTTCGTAAAGCCCTACTACGAGAGCCTCTAATTCGTTAGTCGTGCGGGGAACGCTGAATTTAACGCCGTCAACTATGGTTTTGTTGTAAACGATTCCGTACCAGCCGCCGCCGTAGGAAAGCGAATAATAGTTCCCGTCCTCGTAAACGAGTTCGTTAAGGAAGCTCTTTTCAAACTTTTCGCCTATGGTTTTGGATTCGCCCTGATAGGTCGTGTCAAGCACGTCGTTAAGAGGCTCTGCATACTTTTCGATTTTGGTAGATACGCCGTCTATCGCGTACATCCAAATATCGGCTTTATCTATCCCCTCTCTGCCGAAATCGCTTTCTATCGTTTTGGAGTTGGAGGAATCCTCGTAGCTTACGGTATATCCCGTATTTTTAGCGTTGAAAGCATCCGCCGCCTTGATCAGAAACTGTATGCCCGTACCCGAAGACCAGATCTTGATAACGACCTCGTTTTCGGAATGTGCGCCGGAATTGCCGCCGCAGCCCGCAAAACCGCAAACCGCCGTAACAAGTCCCAACACGATTGCCAAAAGTCTTTTCTTCATACATTTTACCTCGCTTTTTTATTATTCTTTCAATCCGCCCATACTCAGATTGCTCGTCAACGCGTTGTTGAACACCGAAAAGAGTATCAACGGAGGAATTGCCGTTATCATATACGCCGCGTACAGTAAGTCCATACGCACCTCGTACGTCATATTAAGCTCGAACAGATATATACCGCTTGCAAGAGTGGGAAGCTTCGGCAGATATATAAGCGGATTCGCATAGTTGTTCCAGTCGCCTACCCACGCGAGTATAAACAGCGTGCCGAAAACGTTCATAACCTGCGGCAGCATTATTCTGAAAAATACCGTATAATCGTTCGCGCCGTCTATAAACGCCGCTTCCGCATATCCCCACGAAAGGTTTGAAAACGCCGCCTGAAAATACAGGTAGGTCATATTCATTCCGCCGAACGCGAGAATTATCTGCGAATACGAGCTTATAAGTCCTAATTTATAATACAGTCTGTACGCGCTTCCGCCGCTGCCGTATATCGGAAGTATAACTATAAACGTAACTATAATTCCGTATAATTTAGAACCGGGGAATTTGTATTTCGTCGTCGCGTAAGCAAGCATACACGCCATCATATTCGTAATCAACGGCCCGAGTATCGAGAAATACATACTGTTAAGAAGCATTCCGAAGAAATCGTAACCCTCGACTTTAAGGCGGGTAAATACTTCGAGATAATGCTTGAAATGCGCCGTCTCCGGCAATCCGAACGGGTTTAATATAACCTCGTCGTGCGTTTTTAAGCCCGCCAGAAAGCCCCATACGAATATGTATATATAGCTTAACGCCACAGTCATAAACATTAAGAATACGATTGCGAAAACTATCCGTTCGGAAACGGTGCGGCGCGCAAATAAATTCTGTTTTTTCATCAGTATTGCACCTCCCCGAACATTTTATCCGAAAGCTTTCTTACCGTTAAAGCTATCGTTACCGATACGACCGTCAGCATCAGCCCGACCGCGGACATATAATTGAACGCGTTCGATTGCTCGGGATCGCCGGTTATATTGTATAGCTGCATATACATCCAGTTAGACAGCGTTTGCGTACCCGCCTTGCCCTGCGTAAGAAGGAATACGTTTCCGCTCGCCCCGAATACGCCCGCTATGTTCATCATAAGCAAAAGTCCTACCGTCGGCCAGACCATAGGAATCACTATCTTAAACGCCTCTTGAAGCCAGTTCGCGCCGTCAAGCTTTGCGGACTCTAAAACCGATTCGGGAATTCTTCCGAACGAACCGCTCAGAAGCACCATGTTCATCGGGAAATTCAGCCACATAAGGTTTCCGAGTACAACCTTGTTTGCAAAACGCGGCTCGTCGAGAAGGTCGGGCATATAATCGAGATGATAAAGATTTTTAACTATTTCCGCTATCGGTCCGTTTACGCCTATTACCTGCATAAACACGGAGTTTATTATCGTTCCCGCGATAAGCGCGGGCAGAAAGAAGCAGATTTTGAAAAATCTGTACATAAAAATTTTCTTATACAGAAAGAACGAAACGAAAAATCCAACGAAGAACATAAGCATATTCACGCCGAAGGTTATGAACGTGTTTCTGAACGCTTCGCCCATTTCCGACCCGTTAGAAGAGAGTTCGCCGAAAAATCTTGCGAAATTTTCGAGCGTCCAGTATGTCCCTACTCCCTGCTTCGTAAGCTGAAAAGCCATAACGAACGAGTTGCCGTTGACGTAAACGTAGAAAATCAAAAAGTAAACGGTCGGAATCGTTATAAACGAGAGCAGGAAAAGAGCGCGTTTAAAGCTCCGTATCCGCTTATCTCTTATAGCCGTTTCCGTGCTTGTAGTGTTTTTCATAGTGCGGTGTTCTCCGTCCTTAAAACATTGCGTTCCTTAAATTTCTGAAAAGATTATATCATTACCCCCCCCCGAGGTAAATAACAAAACGTGCAGTTTATATAATACATCGTGCATTTTATTTGACATCCGCCCCCGCTCGGTTTATAATAAAACGTATGGAACGCTTTTTAATTTCCGAAACGAACAAGACTTCCGATTTACAGCCCAAAATGACGTATTTTATAAAAGATATTTGTTGCGAACCGCTTGAAGTCGTATACCAGACGCATTACGTCGCCGAGTTTATTTATATAATAAACGGCAGCGGAATCGCGGATATAAACGGCGTCAAACACACCTTATCCGCAAGGGATTTTTATATAATAAACCCGTATAAAAAGCACGGAGAATGTATTATTAAAGGCAAAAGATTCTACTATTTTATAATAGGCGTAAAGAATTTTTTTCTACCGCAAAAAACGGGCGACGAATTCGAGTTTTTAAGGTCGCTTTCGCCGAACGATAACATCGTGCTTTTGCTCAATAAAATCTACGAAGAACAAACGAAACAAAAACACGATTACGAAAAGGCGACCGAAAATTATTTTTCTTTGCTTATTACCGAAATCGAACGAAAATATTGCGGTAAATCAATGCCTTTACCGATTCTTACAGACGATCTGGCGGGTGCGGCGAGGAGGATTATAGAAGAAGGCTTTGCGGGAAACATAAGCGGAAAAATGATTGCGGGAATCCTGAACGTAAACCATAACACGCTGGAACGCAGATTTAAAAAAGCAGTCGGCAAATCTATGCAACAGTACATTCTGGAACGCAGAATTTTGTGCGCGAGGGAAACGCTGGAACGGAACAACGTTTCCACCACGCAGCTCGCAAGCTTTACGGGGTTCGACAATCCGGCGTATTTTTGCAAATATTTTAAAAAAATAACGGGTATGACCCCGAAACAATATCAAAAAGAATTTATGAATAAAGAGAAGAAATAATATTTTTTCTCAGGCAACCTCGCCTAATTTTCGTTTGCAATGCTTGGAACGAGATACCCCGCCATCTTGCACAATAAATTCACGTTCAAAATATTTGCTTTTACCCGACGTTTCCTTTATTATTTGGTATTTATCGCTCGGTTTATCCGTAAACTTTTTTTACCTCGGCGGTCTGCTCTTCTAAGTCTTTTAGAAATTCTGCTTTTTATCTTAAATACTTTAACCCGTCTCACATAGAAACCGTTGAGTCTCCCCGTCTCATCGAAAGAAAATACGATACATAAAAATAACGTGCGATACAGGGGTTTCCCCATATTGCACGTTACCGGCATTTTTACTGTTGCAGTAGTTGCTTTTTAATAAAAAATCACCGCTTTTACTTGTTAATTTTCTCTACCTTTTTATCTGCCAAAATATCGTATTCGACTTTTTATCTGTACTCATTTATTTTAAATGTACCATACAGGCAACTGTAGTACGTTATCTCTCAATAATCCGGGTTGCGGACATAAACACACTACGGCGCCCATACCTCTCTTTTTATCTTCAACTTTGTCTAAAACCGTAAACGCCCTTATCGCATCAACAGAAACCTGAGAATTTTGTTTAATCTCGAT
>CAKQRD010000027.1 GCA_934271275.1 uncultured Clostridia bacterium
TCGGCGGCGGGGCTTTATATTTATTCCTTTCAAATACCTTTACTTAAACTTCCCCTTTAAATACCTTTTTCTATTTTTCTCCTTTAACTTCAATATTTTTACGACTATTTTTAAAACCTTTCCGCAAAAACCTTCGCGTAAATTTCCTTATATTTTTCCTTATAAAAAAGGTTCGTGCCGCTCGTCGTAACCGCCGCCGTTCCCGCCGCTACCGCCTGCCTTAAAAGCTCTTCCATAGGCACGCCGTAGCTTTCCGCAACGCACGCCGCGGCTATCATACTGTCTCCCGCGCCGACCGTGGAATTGACCGCCACCGACGCGCTCTTGCAGAAATAATGCTCCTTTCCGTCGGTTATCACCGCGCCTTCCGCGCCCATAGAAACGAGAACGTATTTAACCCCTTTATCGAGGTACTTTTTCGCCGCTTCCGCCATATCGTATTTGGTTCTTACCTCCCGCCCCGAGAACTTTTCCAGCTCCTTCACGTTCGGTTTTGCCATAAATATCTCCCGCGAACCTATCGCGGCAAGCATATTCTCCTTTTCGGTATCGACGACGACTTTCACGTCTTTCGGTATGACTTTAAGCACCTCGCCGTAAAACGCGGGTTCAACGCCTTTCGGGAGACTCCCGCTCATCACCGCTATCTCGCAGTTTTCCGCAAGCCCTCTCACCTTTTCTATCAGTTTAAGCTGATTTTCACGGCTGACCTCTTCGCCCCTGTCGTTGATTTCGGTCAGCATAGATTTTTTGTCTATGATTTTATAATTAGTGCGCGCCGAACCGTCGCTTAAAACGAAATCGTGCTTAACGCCCTCTTTATCCAGAACGTGTTCAAACATTCTGCGGTGATTTTCAAACATAAATCCGGTGGCGGTACACTCTTCGCCGAGCCGCGCCACGCCTATCGCCACGTTTAAGGCTTTGCCCGAATAGGTTTCCACCTTACTGTCTATCCTGTTAAGCATACCCACGTTCAGGCTGTCTAATTCTATCGTACAGTCAACGCTCGGATTCGGGCAGATTGTCAGTATCATTATTTATTTCCTTAATTCCTTTCTTTTTTGTCCGTTAAATTATCTTTAATTTCTCGGTCGCGCCGCGCTTTCCGCGCTCTCTTCTCAATCACAACAGACCGAGATGTCGAGCTTGTGCCTGCCGTCCTCCGTAAACCGAAAGTATGCCTTCCCCCGAAAAGGGGAAGGCACTCGCTTTTCGTTTTTTTAAGTCGCGCGCCGCTTTTCACTCCTTTAATATATCGTTATTTTTTAGCCGCCGCGATGATTTTTTCCTGTTCGGTAAACGGAAGCTCCTCGTATCTTACGAATTCCGCCTCGAACTTGCCGCGTCCCTGCGTCATACTGCGAAGATCGGTCGCGTATTTAAGCATTTCCGCAAGCGGAGCTTCGGCTGAAATTTCCTGTTTGCCGCTAACCGATTCCATGCCGAGGATTCTGCCTCTTCTCTTGTTCATATCGCCTAAAATATCGCCCGTATAATTATCGGGAACGATGATTTTATACGAATAAATCGGCTCTAATATGACCGGCCTCGCTTTCGCGCACGCGTCGTCGTAAGCGAGCTTCGCCGCCGAAACGAACGCCACTTCCTTGGAATCCACGGGGTGATATTTGCCGTCGAAAAGCGTGCATTTGATATTCACCATCGGATACCCCGCGAGAACGCCTTTCGTCACGGCTTCGCGCAGTCCTTTTTCGACCGCGGGAATAAACTGTCTCGGCACCGCGCCGCCGACAACAGCGTCCACGAACTCGAAAACGCCGTCCGCCGCGCCCGGCTCAAAGCGGATATTGACCACGCCGAACTGCCCCGCGCCGCCCGTCTGTTTTTTATGCTTGCCCTCGGCTTCCGCCGCAGAGGTTATAGTCTCCTTAAACGCTATCTTCGGATCTCTCAAAGTTGCTTCGCACCCGAATTTCGCCTTTAATTTTTTGCAAAGAATATCGAGCTGCGTTTCGCCGAGTCCTCTTATAACCGTTTCGCCCGTGTCCTTATCCTTCTCCACCTTAAAGGTGAGGTCTTCCTCCGCAAGGCGGTTAAGCCCCGCGAATACCTTATCCTCTTCACCGTGCTTCGTCGCGGAAATCGCCATAGTAAGCACGGGGTGCGGAAGCGGTATGTCGTAGAATTTTATCTTGCGCGATTCGTCGCAAAGCGTATCGCCGGTGTTGGTCGCGTTAAGCTTGCTCACCGCGCCTATATCGCCCGCAGAAAGCTCGTCCGTCGCTTCCTGCTTTTTGCCCTTCATAAGGTACAGCGCGTTGATGCGCTCTTTTTCGCCCGTGGTCGCGTTATACACCGTCATACCGCTTTTAAGCGTTCCCGTAAACACGCGGAGCATATTGAGCTTGCCGACGAACGGATCCGCGACGGTTTTGAATACCTGCGCGGAAAACGGCGCGTTCTCGTCGCAGGTGATATTAAGCACGTCGCCCGTAGCGAGGTCGGTCGCAAGTACGGGACGGCGTTCTTTCGGCGAAGGCAGAATTTCCTTAATCTCGGTCATAAGGTTTATAACGCCCATATTCTGCGTCGCGCTGCCGCCCATGACGGGGATAGTGCCGCCTTCCATAAGACCGGTTTTGATACCCGCGATGATTTCGTCGTTTGTGAGAGCGCCTTCCGAAAGGTATTTGTCGAGGAACACTTCGGAGGTTTCCGCCGCCGCCTCGGTAAGCCCTTCTTTAAGGAGCGCGACCTCTTCTTTCATACCGTCGGGAACGGCTATTTCGTTTCTGCCGCCCTTCGTAAATTCATAGGCTTTGCCGGAAATAACGCTGACGTAGCCTTTCATTTTGCCGCCCGAAATTATGGGCGTGTGCATAGTCGCGATTATTTTTCCGTATTTTTCGCGGAAGGCTTCTACCGTAGCGACGTAGTTGGAATTTTCTTTATCTATACCGTTTATGAAAATCATAAGCGGGATATGGCGGCGAATACAGTATTCGACTGCCTTTTCCGCGCCGACCGATACCTGACCGCTCGCGTCCGCGACGAGTATCGCAGAACCCACCGCGCGCATAGCTTCCTCAAATTCGCCCTCGAAATCATAAAACCCCGGAACGTCTATTATATTTATTTTAACGCCTTCCCAGTATGTATATGCGGCGGAAAGAGAAATGGAAATTCCGCGCGCGAGTTCTTCCGCGTCGTAATCCATTACGGTGTTCTTGTCCGCTATCGTGCCGAGGCGATCTATACTCTTGCCGTTAAAAAGCATTGCTTCCGCAAGCGAGGTCTTACCCTCTCCGCTGTGACCGATGATTGCTACGTTTCTGATGTTTTCCGATAATACTTTACCCATTGTTGTTAGTCCCCCTTTGTTTTATTTGGTACGGTAAGTATTTCTGCCGCGAGCTTTCGCCGCGGGCGGGCGGTTAAAAGGATTTCCTCTTTTTGCCGCCTTTACTATTGTACTATATCTTTCCCCGCATTTCAAGAGGGAATTTAAAATTTTTTGAAAAAATTTTTCTTTTATTGAAAAATCTTTTCTTTTTCGGGCGCGCGAAGGCATAAATATTCGCCCCGAAGCCCTCTTCGATGCAGAAAATCGGTGCGGGAAATCTACGGAAGAACTGCGAAGAGCCGCAAAAAAACCGCGGAAAAACCGACTTTTTAATAATCGCTCGTATCTATTCTGCCGAGGTCGTAAAGATTCGATTCGGAATCGGCGCGCGGCTCGGGGCGCGGCGGCGGTGACGGCGGACACGGAGCGAAAGGAGAACAAGGGGGCTTAGGCGGGCGCGGAGGAGGCGGGCAAAGCGGGTTTACGTTTACGGAGGAAGCGCAGGCGTCGCCGCATTTGACGTTTACGATAATCACGTCGCCGCCGATTTTGATTATGTTTTTCTGGTCTATGCGAATTTTCCCGCGCGAAAACATACCGAAAAAGCCGCCGCTTCTTTTCATCGGAACGATGATTGCGACGAGCTTGCCTTCGGGGAAGGATAATTCAAGGTCGGTTATATGTCCGAACGAAGAGCCGTCCGCAACGTTTACCACCTCGCGTTTTCTGAGATCGTTAAAAGAAAGCTCCATACAAAACATTATATGCGCTCCCCCGTCCGTTATTCTACAAAAAGGCGGGAAAGCCGCGATTTCCGCGTGCTTCCCCGCCCGTCGTTTTTTTATTCCTTTTTTTATTCCGCCGTTAAGCTTTCAGTCTTTCCTTTATCAGAGAAAGAGCGTTCTTTTCAAGCCTACTTACCTGCGCCTGCGAAATTCCCACTTCGGAAGAAATTTCCGTCTGCGTTTTTCCCTCGAAATACCTTAAATAAATGATCTTCTTCTCTCTGCCGCGGAGAACGGACAGCGCGGAAGAAAGCGCAACCTTTTCCGTCCAATTTTCCTCGTTGTTCTTCTCGTCGCCGAGCTGATCCATAAGCATAAGCGTGTCGCCCGATTTGTTGTATACGGGATCGAATAAAGATACGGTATCGGAAATCGCGTCCAAAGCGTACACCACTTCGGAAACGGCTACGTTCATTTTTTCGGCAATCTCTTCGAGAGTGGCTTCGCGCTCGCATTTTTCTATTTCGCCGCGCGTTTTAAGCACCTTATACGCCGTGTCGCGCACGCTTCTCGAAATGCGCAGCGAATTGCCGTCGCGAAGAAACCTTTTCACTTCGCCCACTATCATAGGCACTGCGTAAGTGGAAAATTTCACCCCGACGCCGAGGTCGAAATTGTTTATCGCCTTGATGAGTCCTATGCACCCCGCCTGAAAAACGTCGTCCGAGCAGGCGGTTTTAAGGCGGAAACGCTTTATTACCGATAAAACGAGCCGCATATTCGCCACGATGAACTCTTCTCTCGCGCGTTCGTCGCCCGCAGCTATGCGCCTTAAAAGCTCCGTGGCTTCCTCGTCTTTAAGGTGCGGAAGCGTAGAAGTATTCACGCCGCAGATTACCACTTTGTTACCCATAAAAACCCTCCTATGTAACCGAAAGCTTTCGGAGGATAATTATAAGTATGCCGCTTTGCCGCGAAATTTATGCGCTTCGTCAGAAAAATTTTTATTCCGCACGAACGAACGCCGACCGGACGGAAGCCGACCGCACTCGGGCGAATAAATCGAGGCGGAAAGAAAATCCCGCTATATCGCCTGCCGCACTATACCGTTACTATACCATTTTCGCGAATTCTTTTTTAAGTCTCCCGATAATCTTTTTTTCGAGACGGGATATGTAGCTTTGAGAGATTCCCAGCATATCGGCGACCTCGCGCTGGGTTTTTTCCTCGTTTCCGTCAAGCCCGTACCGAAGCTCCATAATCTCGCGCTCGCGTGCGCCGAGCTTTTTCAACGCTTCCTTCAAAAGCTCGTTCTCCACACCGCTTTCTATCTTTTTATAAACGCAGTCGCCGTCCGTACCCATCACGTCGGACAAAACGAGTTCGTTGCCTTCCCAATCGGTGTTTAACGGTTCGTCGAATGAAACCTCGTTTTTAATCTTCGTCGTGCGGCGAAGGTACATTAAAATTTCGTTTTCTATACAGCGCGAAGCGTAGGTCGCAAGCTTTACGTTATGCCCCGAAGAAAACGAACCGACCGCCTTGATAAGCCCTATCGTTCCCACCGAAATAAGATCGTCAAGGTCTATTCCCGTGTTCTGAAACCGCCTTGCAATGTACACGACGAGCCGCAGGTTGTGTTCTACGAGCAGGTCGCGTATACCCTCTTCGCCGTGGGCGAGCTTCTCCACCATTTCGGATTCCTCTTCGGCGGAATACGGGGTGGGCAGAACCTCGCCGCCGCTCATATACCTCAAAAGGTTTTCGCTTAAAGAAAATTTTCCTAAAAGTGTTTTGATTTTTCCTATCGCTTCCGCAAGCATTTCGCGCTCCTTTACGGACGGGCTTTATTCCGTTCGCTTTTTTAATTCGTCGCCGTTCGTTCGCGTCTTTTCCGTTCTTTCGTCTTTTCCGTCGCTGACTTTCCGAACTCGCCTTTTTAATAAATATATTCTTGTCCTTTGCGAATTATAATTGCCGCGGACAAGATTTTCCCGGAGAATTTCCGTGAGAATTTTTCGGCAAAGCTTTTAAGCCGAGCTATTCGTAAAATTTCGCGGCGGAATTTTCCGCGTGCGAAAATTGTACCACGAAACGAACGCGCGTTTAAAGTCCGCTTTGCGCTCTTTTTGCCGCTTTTTGTCCGAGAAGTCCGTTAAGCGCGGGCGAAAGAATGACGTCCGTACCCGTGCCGAAGCCGCTTTTTGCCGCGCATAAGGTCACGCCCGAATATTCGAGCGGCTCTTCCCCCTCGCGTTCGACGATAACGCTGTCCGCGATGAACGACGGAAGAAAGAGCGTGCCGCCGACGGTCGTTACGGGAAGCTTTTTTATGGCGAATTTTTGCCCGCCGTCGAAAAACTTCTGCGCGAGCGAGGAAGAAACGAGAACTACGGGGTTACCGCCGTCGTAAAGGTTGTTGCCCGTATCGAGAAAGGCGGTCGCTTCGACGGTTACCCCCGCCACGGTGATTTTTACAAGGTATTGCAGGGAAACGACCTCTTTTCTTCTGTAAATAAACCGCACCGTTTCCCTCGCGGCTTTGATAACTATATAAGCAGGCAGAATTATAAGCGCTGCGGAAAGTTCTTTCGTATAATCCAAGCCGAACAACGAGTATATACCGAAAATCGCGCCGCCGAGCAACGCCGTAAAGGCGAAAAACAGCGCGGAAACGATACAAAAATCTTTCACACGCCCGAATTTTGCGGAAAGCAAAACGATTAAAAGCCCCGCCGCTATTTTTAAAGGGATAAGAATCGCGGGGTGAAGATTTAACGCGGGATAGACGAGAGCTATCGCCGCCCCGACCGCCGCGGAAAGAAAAAGCCGCCCCTTTTTAGCGGAGATTCCGCAAACGGAAAGCGCGGCTTTAAGCAGCAAGAAGTCTATAACGAAGTTGTCGATAAGAACGTATTCAACGTAGACTGTCATAATTTCTCCCCACGAAAAGATTTTACCACGGCGAAGAAATGCGATTGATGGCGGAAAAAGCGTTTTACGGTCGTATCGCGGCGAAAAGAGAAAGAATGGTAACGGAAAAGTCGCGGGAAGCAACTTTTGAGATTCTTCGCAAGCCCGTCGGGAAAGAACGGCACTTCTCCGCTACATTAGGAAGCACTATGCCCGTCAAAGACAGCAAGTCAAGAGCGTGCAGAATGACACAATTTACTTTTCTTTTTTGCGAGAGGGGAAGAACTGTTTTCCGCTACAAATGTGCTTCGTAGCGTAGCGGAGAAGTATCAGTTCTTTTGTTTTCTCTTTTCCGAAAGGGGCAAAACTGTTTTCCGAATTCGTTTTTCCCCTTGCTCCTCCGCTGTTGCTACGGAGGACTACGCCCGGGCATACCCCTTTTCCAAAAACTCCTCAAAAACCCCGTTTTATTTCCGCGCATACCTCCGACTTTCCTTGCCCCTTATTCTTTAAGGGGCAGACGGCAACTTGACCGTAGTTCTCTTGTATACAGTTACAAACTGTATACACAACATTTAACGTATAGTAGCTTATGTCATTTTGAGATGGGCTTGCGTAGACACTCCCGCGAAGAATCTCAAAAGTTACTTTCTCGTGGGGATTCTTCGTAAGAAGGGGCAAGAGGAGAGACTCAGAATGACAAACAATGGGTTTGCGTAGAGATTCTTCGTAAGCCCGTCAAGAAAGGTCGGCTCAGAATGACAATCAGGAGTTTTCGCATAACAACTCATTGGTGGCGGGAGCTAGCCCCCGCCCTACGGGACGTATACAGTTTGTAACTGTATAAAAAATATTTTTAATAAAAAATTCCTTTGTTCTTTTTATTCTTCACGACTTTGAGTTTTCTCTCTCTATCGTTATGTTCTTTCATCACCGGAAAAATTTTTTCGCAAAAAAGCGCCGCCCTCTCACTTGTCGTGAGAGGGCGGTGATTCCGTTCTTTTCAAACTCTTTTCAATCGTTTTCGACTTTTACTTAAAGCTTTTTTCAGCCTTTCATAAATTCCAGAATTATATCGTTCTGAACGTATAAATATTCGTCTTTTATTTTAAGTCGGTCTCCGTCTCTTAACAAAAACCTTTCCTTCTTTTTAAGCGCGGCGGCGTACTTTTTATCGAAATCCGCGTTGAACGTTTCGTTAAACTTTTTAACGTTTATCCCTTCCTCCGTACGCAGTCCCAGCATTATAAACTCGAACTCGGCGTCTTCGCCCTCGATTATATCCGAAGATATTTCGGGCGTTTTATTATAAATTATCGCGTTCATATACTCGTCTATAACGAAAGTGTTCGTAAATCTTCTTCCGTCTATGAAAGATGAAGCCGCAACCCCGCAGCCTATATATTCGCCCCGCCGCCAATAATTGAGATTATGTCTGCTTTCAAAGCCCTTCTTTGCGAAGTTTGAAACCTCGTAGCGATAAAAGCCGTTTTGCGCAAGATACGCGCGCGCTTCGTCGTATATATCCGCCGTTTCGTCGTCCGAAAGAAGTTCTCCGTTAAGATAATCGGTATAAATCGGCGTGCCGACCTCGGGCGTTAAAGCGTACATAGAAATATGACTCACGCCGCCCGCAATCGCAAGGTCGATCGTCTTTTTTAGGTCTTCTGCAGTCTGGTCGTGAAGCCCTATCAGTATATCCGCGCTCACGTTCTCGCCTTTAAGCAAATTGCAAGCAAGAAAAAAGTCTTTTGCCGTGTGCGGACGGTTAAGCCTTTTAAGCTGGTCGTCGAATCCCGTCTGCAAGCCTATCGAAAAGCGGTTTACGCCCGCCGCTTTATACGCTTTTATTTTTTCTTCGTCCACCGTGCCGGGATTAAGTTCTATCGTGATTTCCGCCCCGTCGGATATCGTAAAAAAATTCCGTATCTGTTTAAGCGCGCCCGTAATAAACTTTGCGGGAACGACGGAGGGAGTGCCTCCTCCGAAATAAACGGTATCGAAAAATTTGCCCGAAAGCTGTCTTCCGCGCCCTTCTATCTCGCGATAAAGACAGGCAAAATAACTTTCCGTCTTGCCGATTTCCTTCGGGTAAGAAGCAAAGTCGCAATAGGTGCATTTGCTTTTGCAAAACGGGATATGAATATAAATTCCGCTCATAATCAATCGTCGTTGTCCGTTTTAAGAATGGAGATAAACGCTTCGGACGGGATTTCCACCGTGCCGATGGAACGCATCTTCTTTTTGCCTTCCTTCTGTTTTTCGAGAAGTTTTTTCTTTCTCGTAACGTCGCCGCCGTAACACTTGGCAAGAACGTCTTTTCTGTAAGCCTTTACCGTTTCCCGCGCTATAATCTTGCCGCCGACCGCCGCCTGCACGGGAATCTCGAACATCTGACGCGGAATAGCTTCTTTAAGTTTTTCCGCAATCTTGCGCCCGCGCTCGTACGCCTTGTCTTTATGCACGATTATAGAAAGCGCGTCGCATATTTCGCCGTTAAGGAGCATATCCAGCTTTACGAGATCGCTTTTTTCGTAGCCTTTTATCTCGTAATCGAACGAAGCGTACCCCTTGGTACGGGACTTTAAGCTGTCGAAAAAGTCGTATATAATCTCGTTCAGCGGTAAATCGTATTTCATTTCCACGCGCGTTTTATCAAGGTACGTCATATCCCTGTAAACGCCGCGCTTGTACTGACAAAGCTCCATAATCGCCCCGACGTATTCGGGCGGGGTGAAAATGTGCGCGTCTATCATAGGTTCTTCCATATAATCTATCTCGGTGGGCGGCGGAAGATGGGTGGGGTTTTCCACGATAAGCTCCGTTCCGTCCGTTTTATGCACCTTATAAGAAACCGAAGGCGCGGTGGTGATTATATCGAGGTCGAACTCGCGTTCTATTCTTTCCTGAATAACGTCCATATGCAAAAGCCCTAAAAACCCGCAACGGAATCCGAAGCCGAGCGCGGCGGAATTATCCGGTTCTATCGAAAGCGCGGCGTCGTTCAGTTTTAATTTAAGAAGCGCGTCTTTAAGGTCGTTAAACTTACTGCCGTCGAGCGGGAACACGCCCGAAAAGACCATGGGAAGCGCCTTTTTATAGCCGGGGAGCGGCTCTTCGGCGGGGTTGTCCGCGTAGGTTATCGTATCGCCGACGGCTGTATCTTCTATGTTTTTAACGCTTGCGGCGATATACCCTACTTCGCCTGCCGAAAGCTCGTCTTTCGGGAGCATTTTCGGTGCGAAAACACCTACTTCCGTAACCGTAAACCGCTTGCCGGAAACGAAAGTTTTTATTTCCGTTCCCACTTTAACCCTGCCGTCCACTATTCGGACGAAGCATATAACCCCCTTGAAATTATCGTAAAAACTGTCGAAAATGAGAGCTTTAAGGGGCGCGTTCTCGTCCCCTTTCGGCGCGGGAACGTGCGTTACTATTTTCTCTAAAACTTCGTCTACGTTAAGCCCGCTTTTAGCGGAAATTCGCGGCGCGTCCGTTGCGTCTATGCCCAGAATGTTTTCAAGTTCCTCCGCCGCCTCGTCGGGATTTGCGGAAGCCAAGTCCATCTTGTTTATCACGGGCAGAATTTCAAGGTCGTTGTCTATCGCAAGGTATGCGTTCGCAAGCGTTTGCGCCTGAACGCCCTGCGTTGCGTCCACGATGAGAATCGCGCCCTCGCACGCTTTGAGCGAGCGGGAAACCTCGTAAGAAAAGTCAACGTGACCGGGGGTGTCTATAAGGTTAAAAATATATTCCTCGCCGTTTTTTGCTTTATAGAACATTCTTACGGGAGTAAGCTTTATGGTAATGCCGCGCTCGCGCTCCAAATCCATACTGTCGAGGAGCTGATCCTCCATATCGCGTTCGGAAACCTGCCCCGTCATCTCCATAAGCCTGTCCGCAAGCGTGGACTTGCCGTGGTCGATATGCGCGACTATGCAGAAATTCCGTATATTTTCTTTCTTGATTGACATAATTATCCTTATTCGCTATAATTAAAGCGTATTTTCTCGTATAAAGTATATACTATCGGAAAAAAATTTGCAAGTAAATTAAAAACGGAGTTTATCGTGAATAAAAATATCAAAAAAAGAATCGGCAAAGACGGTTGGCTTCTTAATCTGCCCGTAGCTCATCGCGGGCTTTGGGGAGAAACGGATTTCGGGTTCGTCGCGGAAAATTCGCTTCCCGCATACCGCGCCGCCGCAAATCGCGGTATTCCCATAGAAACGGATTTGTATATTTCCTCGGACGGGGTTTTATATTGCTTTCACGACGATACTCTGGACAGGACGACAAACGGAAGCGGCTTCATTTACGATAAAAGTTCAAAAGAGCTTAACTCTCTTATCTTAAAAGGCACCGAAAACGAAAGAATACCGAGATTTACCGAGCTTCTGAAAACGGCGGAGGGCAAATGTCCGCTTTTAATCGAGCTTAAAAAACAGCCCGCAAAAGGCTTCGTAGAGAGCGTGGTGAACGCGCTTAAAAATTACCGCGGAGTCTTTGCGGTGCAAAGTTTCGTTCCCGCCTATCTTCTTACGATAAAAAAACTCGCGCCCGAATTTTTGCGCGGGGTACTCGGCACGGAAAACGCGGAAGGAGAAAACGCGCTGACGCGATTCGTGTTGAAAAACATGCCGTTTAATCGTTTCATAAAGCCGGATTTTATCAGCTACCGTCATACGGGTTTACCTCTCCCCGCAAGAAAAAGAAAAAATATCCCCGTCCTTGCCTGGACGGTTACGGACGAAAAGACAGAGAAAAAGCTCAAAGGCGTCGCGGACAATATCATTTACGAGCTTTTCACTCCCGAGAAATACGGAACTAAAAACTAAATTCCGCTATGCGACGTTGACGAAAGCAGCTTCGCTCCGTAAAACGCAAAAAAGGCTTCGCCCGAACAGGCAAAGCCTTTTTTCATTTAATTTACCATTCCGCAACGTTTCCGTTCTCGTCGTAATGCCAAAAATTCCCGAAGTCTTCCGGCTGACTTTCGCTGTAATAATAAACAGTCGCCGTCCCGAGCGCGTAATTCCCGTCGTCGGCGGTATTTATCTCAAT
Organism: uncultured Clostridia bacterium; assembly: GCA_934271275.1. GTDB lineage: Bacteria > Bacillota > Clostridia > Christensenellales > Borkfalkiaceae > UBA1259. Next base: position 12,010 of record CAKQRD010000027.1, read on the forward strand.
ATTTTTCCAACGCCCTTCGTCTCCGCCGAAATAAACCTTTTTCAGATTATAACACGAGGAAAACGCGCGAAGCTCGATTGACTCGACTCCTTTACCTATAACTATCGTTTCTAATTCCATACAGTTATTAAAAGCTGCTGTCCGTATCGTTTTTACGCTGTCGGGAATCTTTATGAATTTGATATTGCGGTCGCTGAACACGCCCTGTCCTATTTTAACAACGCCGTCGGGAATTACTCCGCTCTGCCCTGCAAGCATAAGCATTTGCGTACTTTTTTCTATAAGGCAATCTCCCGTCATACCGTATACGGGATTTGCTTCTTCAACCGTTATAGAACTTAACACAGGGCTGTCGATAGCGTCCTGACCTATTTTAGTCACGGTTGCGGGGATATTTATGCTAACAACGTTACTGCAATTCAGGAATGCCCATAATCCCATATAAACCAACCCGTCGGGAAGATTTATGTTGCGTAGCTTCGGACAGCCAAAAGCCGATATTCCTATCCCTTTAAGCCCTTTCCCGAAGGTAATTTCCTCGACGTCCATGCATAACCCGAACGCTCTGTATCCTAATCCGCGAACGGAATCGGGAATATTTATAACAATCATTTTGTTGCAACCGTTAAAAGCCTTTTCGCATATAAATTTACAATTATTATTTATGTCGCAATGCACCATATCAAGTCTCTTTGCCTTAACCAATACCATATACGGATTGTCGTCGCTGCCGAGATAATATGCCTCGTCGAATACGTTAAACTGCAAATTCGCGCAATTTTCAAACGCGTTGTCAAAAATAAATTTGCAACCTGAGTTTATCTTGCACGAAGTTATATCTTCGCTTTTAGCTCTTACCAGAACTACGAACGGGTTATTTTCGTTTCCCAAATAAAGCGCGTTGTCGTATTCGTTATATTTAATATGGCTGTTTGAAGAGGAAAGTCCTTCTTCAAAATAAACTATACTGTCGGGTATGCTCAATTCTTCTAAACTCCGACAATTCTCGAAAGCGCGTTCGCCTATGCTTAAAACCCCTTCCGGAATAATTATGGACTTCATATAGTGTCCGTTGCTGAAAGCGTCGCTTTCTATGTGCGAAACACCTGCGGGAACGATGACCTTCGTATAATTCTCTACTCTTACTCCCGTTATCGTGTAAACGCCGCCCGATACGTTGTAATAAAAATCTTCGATTTGCTCTGCAAACGTATCGCCGTCTCCCGCCGTTATCTCACGATTACCCGTATCGTTTGCGCCGCCGGAACCGTTCAAAAAACCGCATCCCGAAAGAGCGAGAATAAAATTCAAAAGCATTGCGGCGCACGTCGCTGTCAACAAAACTTTTTTCTTCATAAGCACACCTCCCAAACATAGTACATTTTATCATTACGCCAAGCATTTTGCAAGTAACCTTCGGTAAAAAAATAAGATTTTATCTACCGAAACGCTGTTTTTCAAACAAAACCTTGTACCGAATTTATTTCAATGAGATTTGGCAGGCTAAAATCCCGTTTTTATCAATTTTCCGCTATCTTTCTTTATCTTCCTTGACTTGTCTATGAAAGATAATGTATAATCTTTATTGAAAAAACACGGAGGAATTACTAATGCAGACTATATTTAGACCTGAAAATATGCAGCGCATAACCAACGCGGAGCTTGCAAACGCTTTCATCGACGAACAGATTAAGGCTATCCGCGAGCAGGTGGGCGATAAAAAGGTTTTACTCGCGCTCTCGGGCGGCGTTGACAGCTCGGTCGTTGCCGCGCTTCTTATAAAAGCGATAGGCAAAAACCTCGTTTGCGTACACGTTAATCACGGACTTTTGAGAAAAGGCGAACCCGAACAGGTTATAAAGGTTTTCGGCGAGGAAATGAAAGCCAACCTTGTTTACGTAGACGCGACGGACAGATTCTTAAATAAGCTTGCGGGGGTTAGCGATCCCGAACAAAAGCGCAAAATCATCGGCGCGGAATTTATACGCGTATTCGAGGAAGAAGCGAGAAAATTAGAAGGCATATCCTTCCTTGCGCAAGGCACCATTTACCCCGACATTTTAGAAAGCGACGGCGTAAAAGCGCACCACAACGTGGGCGGGCTTCCCGAGGACCTTAAATTCGAGCTTGTAGAACCCGTTAAGCTTCTATTTAAAGACGAGGTGCGCGTGGTCGGCAAAGCTTTGGGACTTCCCGATTCTATGGTATACCGTCAGCCGTTCCCCGGTCCCGGTCTCGGCGTAAGATGCCTCGGCGCGATCACCCGCGACAGATTAGAAGCGGTAAGAGAATCGGACGCGATTTTGCGCGAAGAGTTTGCGAAGAACGGACTGCAAGGCAAAGTATGGCAATATTTTACAGCTATTCCCGATTTCAAGTCTACGGGCGTTAAAGACGGCAAGCGCGTAGAAGGTTATCCCGTCATCATTCGCGCGGTCAACACCAAAGACGCGATGACCGCGACGGTAGAAAACGTTCCTTTCGAGCTTTTACAGCATATTACCGCAAGAATTATTCGGGAAGTGAACGGCGTAAACCGCGTACTGTACGACCTTTCGCCAAAGCCCATAGCTACCATAGAATGGGAATAAGAATTAAAACGTTATAACTCGCCGTATCTAACCGTTGCGCTTAATAGTATAATTCACTATGTCGAAAAAGTCCCCGTCCGAAATCTTTCGGACGGGGACTATCATATATCTCGATTTTCCTTTTTCTTTACATTTATCTAAAATCCGCAAAACTTCTCGTTTAGCCGGATTTCACGTCTGCGGCGGAAAAAACGATTTTTTATTATTCCGCTATTTTATCGAAGTCCGCTTTAACCGCGGCAAGAAGCTTTTCGGCTTTTTCTTCGTTCTCGACAGGAAGAGAATAGTACACTTTCAGTTTAGGTTCCGTTCCCGAAGGACGCAGGCAAACGAATCCGCCGCCTTCCAGCTCGAAGTACACGGCGTTGCAGGAAGAGCAGTCGATTTCCTCGACCTCGCCCTCCGCAGTCGTTCTTAAAAGCTTTTCGTAATCGCGGGTGGCAAGCACTTTAAGCCCGCCAAGCTTATTTATCTTCATTTCGCGCACGCGTTCGACGACCGCGTTCATATCGCGCATCGCGTTAAGCCCGCCGTAAACCTTGCAATCGGTATGGTCGTAAACGAAGCCGTATTTTTTATAAAGCTCCGAAAGCCTCTCGTAAACGCCTTCTTTATTGTACGTATAATAGCAAACCATTTCGGCAAGCAACATACTCGCGACCACGGCGTCTTTGTCGCGGCAATGCGTTCCGCGAAGGTATCCGCAACTTTCCTCGAATCCGAACAAAAATTTACCCTTGCCCGAATCGTCGTACTGTTTGATTTTTTCGCCTATATATTTAAATCCGACGGGTACGTCGTATAATTTAACGCCGTAATCGTCCGCAATAAGTTTTGCCATGCTCGTAGTCACGAAAGACTTTACCACAAACCCGCGCTTATCGAGCTTTCCCGTTTCTTTAAGCCTTCTCAAAACATAATCGAGAAGCAGAACGCCCGTCTGATTGCCCGTAAGCACCGTGAAATCGCCCGCGTCGTTACGTACCGCAACGCCTAATCTGTCGCAGTCAGGATCCGTGCCTATCGCCACGTCCGCCTGCTTAAAGTCCGCCATTTTTATAGCGAGTTCCAAAGTTTCTTTATATTCCGGATTAGGAACTTTCACGGTAGAAAATTCCGGATCTTTATTCACCTGTTCGGGAACGAGCGTAGCGTTCACGCCTATCTTTTTCAGAATGGTGGTAACGGGAATATAGCCGCTGCCGTGAACGGGCGTATACACGAACTTAACCGTTTTTCCGACGGCTTTAACCTCTTTTCTCGAAAGGCAAAGCTTCTTTATCGTCTTGTAATATTTTTTGTCCACCGAGTTCGGCGTATATATAATGCTCTTGTTTTTCTTTTCGTCGTAAAGAATTTTATCCGAAACGGGACTTCCCACGGCGTTTATGTATTCCACGAGCCTCGCCGTCGCTTCAACGGACATCTGCGCTCCGTCCCTGCCGTAAATTTTATAACCGTTATACTCTTTAGGATTATGGCTCGCGGTTATCATTATTCCCGCAAACGCGCGTCTTTCGCGCACCGCAAAAGACAGCATCGGCACGGGGTGGACGTCGCGGAAAAGGTACGTTTTTATACCGTTAGACACAAGCACCACCGCCGCGTTATAAGCAAATTCATAAGACATTCTGCGCGTATCGTAAGAAATTACAACCCCGCGACGTATCGCGCGCTTGCCGAGAGCTTTCATATAATCGGCAAGACCCTGCGTGGCACGCCTCACGGTGTAAACGTTCATCATATTCGTTCCCATACCGATGATGCCGCGCATTCCCGCCGTGCCGAATTCAAGGTCCTTGCCGAAACGATACTCTATAGCCTGTTCGTCGCTCGCTATTTCGGCAAGTTCTTTCTTTTCCGCAGAGGAAAGAACGTCCGAATTCAACCACTCCTCGTAAATTTCTTTATACATAATAATAAAATACTCCGTAAACAAATATATGCGCCCGATAAGGCGTATATATAAATTTTATAAATATTCACACGATATGTCAAGAATTTTCATTAAATTGTAAAAATTAAAATGCAAAAAAAGAACGCGGAAGGTCGGGTTAAAATTGTTTACAAAAATTTTCAAAATTTTTACGCAAACAGTTGACAACCAAAACTCTTTTTGATACAATTTATAGGCATTGTCTGTAAGGATATTCGTTGTGCTGACTGCGGGTGTAATTCAATGGTAGAATTCCAGCCTTCCAAGCTGGCAGCGTGGGTCCGATTCCCATCACCCGCTCCAAAATTCTTTGGGGTGAAAAGGCTATCCTTTATGCACCCGTAGCTCAGTTGGATAGAGCAACGGCCTTCTAAGCCGTGGGTCAGGGGTTCGAATCCCTTCGGGCGCACCAGCAAACGGCGGGCGTAGCTCAGTTGGTTAGAGCGCAAGATTGTGGTCCTTGAGGTCGTGGGTTCGATTCCCATCACCCGCCCCATTTATTTTAGGGGTGTCGCCAAGCGGTAAGGCACGGGA
>CAKQRD010000028.1 GCA_934271275.1 uncultured Clostridia bacterium
ACGAATTCCGCAACGAATATTACGCGGGCGGCGGCTCGACTCATTCCGAAGTTCTGGCGCGGCTTTCGTATCTCGAGGGCGAACAAGTCGTTCCGCCCGATTTCTCCGAAGACGAACTGCCTGTCCGTCAGGGGTATTATCTCGACCTTAACGACCTCTGGGAAAAATACTTCCCGTTCTTAGGCGACCAAATCGACGAGAGTTTCGACGGAACCTATCCCGTAGTTACCTACGAAAACGCAAGTACCATTTATAAAGGGTATATGATAGTAAATACTTCGTATTACAGGCTTAAATGGAAACAGCGCGTTTTCAAAGCCGAATTCAGTTCGCCGGTATATCTCACCTCGTCCGAAATCGCGAGAACCGAACGTCTGTTCTCGGCGGATATGCTTTACGTTCCGTCGCTTCGCTCGTTTATCGTACTTACGGACAAAATAGTCGCGCCGGACATCGCCGGTAAAAAATACTCGGAATTCGTAAGCACGAGCGGACTGACTTTCTTCGCCGACTATTACGAAGTAGATCCGAATGCGGACGCTTTCAAGGGCTTCGATATAGAAGCAGGCTTCTACCCGATAATCCGCGTCGACACCGAATCGAATCTCTATCTCGAAAACTTTGACGGGATTAAAAACGGCGCGCAGTTCGTTGCGACCTACACCGACGAGAACGTGTTCACCGAAACTTACGTACTCGAAACGGAAACGGTGAGCCGCGTGAAAACGGAATATAAACCGTTCGATTACGTCGGCAAAACCATCCGTCCGCTCCCGCCCGAACAGTTTGCGATAGGCGCAGAATTCACCGAGAACGGAAACGTTTACGTCATCAAAGGTTACCGCGACATCAACGCCGAAAACGACGAAAGCAGTCGTTTCTATGAAGTGAACTCAATGCCTGACGTGACTAAAAACAGAATCTGGTACGTCCTTTACGAGCGCAAAGGCTACGACGAACTGCCCGTTTATTACGTTAAAATAATTGCGAACGGCGTTTATATAGGCGATTTCGGCATAAAACAAGGCGAGCCGATAAACGTTGCGTTGCTGAAAATCAATTTTTCCGACGAAACTGTTGTAAGCAGGCTTGCAGGCTATCCGCTTATGACTCTGAACGAAACGATAAAATCCTATTCGGTCGTCTGGGATGAAACGAATATCCCTGCGCAAATGCCCGAAAAAGACGTTACCGTAAATCTGACGGCAACGTATACGTTTAACGAGCTTACCGCCGAGTTTATCGTAAGCGATCCGCTCCAAAGTTTTGCGGACGGATTGAATTTCGATACAAACCCCGACGGCGACAAAGTGTATACGGCAAAAGGCAAGACCTGGACTTTCGGCTCGACCGACGACACGGCGTTTTATTCGCTCCCGAAACTCAACGATTACTTTGACGCCGACGGCAAAAAATACTACGCGTTTTACGGTTGGAAGAACGCAGGCGGCGAAGAATATCCTTACGGAATACGCATAGCGTTTGTTAAAAACGAAGTTTATACGCCTATATTCTCTGAAAAAACGGTATTACCGACAATTGCGTTCGTCAGCGTAAGCGACTACGGCTATGAGTATTACTACAAAATAATCGAGGGCGATTACTTCGGCAAAACGCTTGCAGAGGTAATACAATCCGCAAAAATCGATCCTCCCGCTCGTGGCGACGTAAACGGCGTTTACGAATACGAGTTCAAGGATTGGGGCGTTGACGAAAGTTCCTACGTCGTCGGCACCGAAAAAGACGGGAACGGCAACGTAAAAACTTACGTCGTTTTCAAAGCACGATTTATTGAACAAGGAAAACCGCATACGGTTACTTTCGAGGCTTTGGGCGGAGCGTTTTCGGGCGGAGAAAAAACGCTTAAAAAGGTCGGCGTTTACGGCGAGGATATATCCTCTGTCATCGCAGAGAATTATTCCGACGAAAAAGGCGATTTTGCATTTATTTGCTGGACGACGATCCCGTATTCTCTCGACCACAAGGTGGACAAAGAGGATTTGAAAATCGGCACCGAGGACGTGACGTATTATGCGTACTATTCGCTTTCTCCCGCTACGATAACGCTTACTTTCAAGGGAAAAGTTCAAACGGAAGAATCCGACGGTACCGGCAACGTTTACTTCGGCGGAGATAAATCGAAAACCGAACTCAAAGTAAGCGATTTGTACGGCAGGGGTTACTATCTGACGGCGAGCGAATTTGCGGTGGACAGCAAGTCCAAAACTTTCGTTCCCGATTATCTTAAATGGACGGTAGACGGCGAAGAACTGAGATCTGCGTTCTATAACGACGGGTATATGGCGTATATACCTTTCGACAATAATGCGACGGTAGAAATCGTTTTCAAGTCTGCCACACCGAAAATCGTCAACATTGCATTCGTCTCCGACGGAAAATGTTTCGAGCCGGACGGTACGATAATAGACGGAGTGATTTGCAACGGTTATATGAGCGGGTTCAGACACGTTGCGAATTACTACGAGGCTTACGGCTCGACAATGACCGCGCCCAACGTTGATTATTACAGCGCAAACTATTATCGCTTCGACCGTTGGGAAGCGAAGACGTCGGACGGAACCGTTATTTCCGTTAAAGCGGGCGACACGATAACCTTTACCGAAGACCTTGTTTTCTACGGCGTTTACGTCCACGATACGGCGGAAAAAGTCGAACTTACTTTCCGTGCCGATGAATCTTACGGCAGTTCGGAAGGTGACGGCGATCTCGTGGGGTTAAAGGTGTTTGACGACGGCAGCGTGGAAATAACCGACTATGGCACGGCGGGTGAAAAGATTGCGTTTGATAAAATTCCGTCCTGCAAGGGAATGAAATTTGTCGGGTGGAGAACGGGCGGCAGCAATGAAATCATTACGCCAAGCAAACTGAAAGAGACGGTTTATTCGGCAAAAACGACTTATTATGCGGTTTACGAACCGGACGCCGAAACTTATAAAGTGGTTTTGAACGCGGGCGACGGGAAATTCGCAGACGGAACAACCGAAAAGACCATTGAAACCGTCCCGTTCGGCAGACTTGCGAAAGAACTCGAAAAACCTATGCCGAATGCGTCGGGGCTTGTTTTCAGCCACTACGAAAACGAAAGCGGTTACCCCGTAACCGTTATAGAAAAAGCCGAAAAACTTTATGCAAGATACGCAAAACCCGTTTCAACGTTTGAAGAGTTGCAAAACATCAACCTCTCTCCCGAACAGAATTACGTTCTTCAAAACGATATTAAGCTCGGCGGTCATATTTGGGACGACGGCAATCTCGTAAGTTGGACGGCGATCGGCGCAAACAATCCGAGCGGTTTTTCGGGGACTTTCAACGGAAACGGGTATAAAATTTCCTTTTCGGCAAAAAGCGGAACAAAACAAAACTTCGGGCTGTTCTCCAAGATAAGCGGTACGGTTTACAATCTGTCAGTCGTAGGTTATTTCTCGATAAGCGGTACGACCGATGCGACTGCTCTCGGCGCATTTGCAAGCGAAGTTGCGGAAAGCGGACAAATTATCGATTGCGTGAGTTTCGTAAGATTTACCGTTGCTGTGAAAGCAAATCAAAAACTTTCCGTTTCGGGTGCGATCGGCGTGAATAACGGTCTTATAGACGGATTGATGACTTCGGCGAGCGGCGAGATAAATATCGACAGCGATAAAGAATTTAACGTCGGCTCAACGGTCGGTACCAACAACGGCACGATGAAAAACGTCAATCAAAGCGGAAGGGGCGGTTCGGTTTACGTGACGCTTGCAAGAAGTCTTAATTGCAATATAGGCTCGTTTGCGGGCTACAATTCGGGCAAAATCGAAAATTGTTTCTCCGAAAGAGCGATAACTATAAATCTTTCGCAAGGCGACAACGTATATCTCGAAAATTCCGTTTCGCTCGGCGGCTTTGCAGGTAAAAACGACGGGACTATCGAAAACTCGACCACGTTATACGGATACCTTGACTACAACGTTAGCAATATTACGCTATTCGGCGAAAAGGGGCTGTATCTTTCTTATATCTCGTATTCGGAAACGCCGTGTTATATCGTTTACGCCGTGGGTAAAGACGATCAAGGTCCGACGTATACCACAAAATGCGTGATATATCTTGACGAAAACGCCGAAAAGAAAGACTCGGACGAATATGAAGAATATACTCTTTCGGAGTTTAACGCAGCTCATCCTGCCGAAGCGACAAAGATAGACGCGCTCAGAGATTGCATCGATTTCGACGGATTTGTTCCCGTAAATAACGGTAAAATCGATAACTGCTTCGTTGTGCCGAACGTGGGAACCGGCAACGGCGTGGAACTCGTTTCGAGTTGCGGATTCGACGAATTAAAGTGGAATTACCTTTTGAGACTTCATGAAACCGTCTATCAACCGTAACGGTCTGTTTAGAATTTTGACGGCTGATTGATTTACAACTAAAACGAAAAAGGAAGTTTGATTTATATCGGACTTCCTTTTTATATGCGATTGTCGGGAAAAAATCTCGGCAATTTTTTTGTAAAATTTTCGTGAAATACCCCAACAAACGGCGACTTTCGAGGCGAATAAAGACAAGGTATCTCATCTGGTTTACGGTATAAAATCAAAAAATAACAAAAAAGAGTATGTTTCAACACGATTCATACACTTTTCTCTTTAATTCTAATAGTGTCCATAAAGTTATATCACAACATAAATAATACGCAACAGTAAAAACAACCGTTTCTTTCTAATGAATGTTCTAATAAACGTGCAGTATTTTGGAATTTTTGACCTTTGGTTTTAGTTGTTGACTTTTATTTACGGATAGGATTAAAAAACTTAAAAAATAAACAAAACTCGTTCTAATAGGCTGAAATTTGCTTAAAAATAAGCATAATTATATGTAAATTTTTAATTCTAAACGGTCCTAAAAAACAGTGATTTTGAGAGTCTACGGAACCGAAGGCTAGGGATTCGAACTCCTTTTTGCTTGCATAGAGCATAAGATTATGTGCGAACCCGATAGGGGATTCGGGCGAAGCCCTCCGAAGCGACAGCGGAGGAGCGTCCCTTATGGGTGCAACCCTCTAACCCTTGTAAGTCACTGACGATTTCAAGGGTTTTGCTTTTTAAAAATTTTCTTGGGAACGAGCCTTCGATAAGGTCGTTTTTAAAGCCCTGTCGAAACAAATATTTGCGTAAAAAGCAGATTAAAAATTGTAACAAAAAGGATCCGAGGGTCGAAATAAAAATATAAAATTTGCAAGCCCTGAAAATTGACGATTTTAAAAAAATGCCAATAAAATGTGCAGAAACGTGCAAAGAGTATCGCTCGTAATCGATAAATATCGTTAAATATTTTTGAAAATCAGAAAAAATTTTTTGCCGACAAAACCCTCGTTACAAGCAATATTGTAAAAAATTCAAAATGTTTGTAAGATGGTCAACGAGGCTTAAAAATATCAGTATTAAAAAATTACAAAGAATAACGCCCGTAAGAGAGTTTTTCTTACGGGCGTTATCGTAAAACATATTCGGTTAAGGTCATATAGGAGATTAAACCATAACGGCAGTATATTTTTTCATTATGCGTTGCCGTCTTGCCCAGACTGTGCCGTGAGTGACGGATAACATTTTCGCAACCGCAAACGCTCCGTATCCGTGCATACATAACGTTAAAGTGTCTTTCTCCGCTTTTGACAGGTTAAGACGTTCTATGATTTTATCCACCTTCTCGTATTCTTTTTCGGTATCTGTAATATCCGTTTCAATCGTTCTTGAAATAGCGGCTTCGTCCTCGATAAAGTCTTCGAGATAAGCGTCTCGGGTATAACGGTAGGTAATTTCGTTTACTGCGGCATAGCAAAGCTTTAACACGCTTGCGGGGCGTTTGTATTTGTTAACCCCTACAATATCGTCAAGCTTCTTTCCTAAATGCTGTAAGAGTACGCAGCATACGCTTTGTACCAACTCGTACCCGTCGGATAAAGGACGGTCTATTGACGGAGAGTGAATATCGTCTAATAATCTCCTGTACATATTCCGGTATCTTTGGTTTTTACAGCTTGCCTTTTTAAGCGCGGCGACGGAAATGGATTGAGCCATATGTAAGAGGTTGTCTTTGGTAATCACTTCGTAAAATATCTTAGAACTCATAATCTCACTCCTTAAAATATCTCATCATCGATGTTCGAGTTGTTGCCGTAGTAGTGAGCCTGTTCTCTTTTCTCGAATCGGCTTATGTGTTTGCTGTCGGTTAAAGGCGTACCGCCGTTTCTGTATTTGTAAGCGATTCCGTCCGATAGCCCGTAGTAGTAATCTTTTTGATTGTCCGTTAAACGTATTTGTTTTTTGTAACCCGATTCCGCGTACTTTTTGCAGTTTTCCATAGTACGTTTGTTGTTTGCGTCTGCGTAATATCCGCTGTTTGATAGGTTTTCGGAATATATCTCTATACCCTTAACGAATCCTTTTTTGTAACTGAAACTGTCTTTGTTCATAATATAGAACTCCTTTAATGTGTTTTTTGCCTTTTTCGGCGGGGTACGAAAAGCACGGGGAAAGGATTTACCGCGCGCTGCAAAACTTATTCCGCCCCTAAGTCAACGAGGGAGTATGAAATCGTCGCATAAAAGGAAAGCCTTACCGGAAGGTAAGACTTAATACGAATAACACGCGGCGATTTAATACCGTTGACTTATGGGGCTATCCCCGTGCTACAACCCCGCAGGAAGAAAAAGACAAAAAAGGAGATCATCGCTTGCTCGATAAGATTTCTAAAAGCTCGTCTACGGAAGAAAACCCGTGTTCGAGCAGCTTTTCCTTTATCTCGGATAACTCGTCCTTCTTCTTCGGAACGCGTTTTTTAGATAAAGCGGAGGAGATAACGTTTGCGGATTGTAACTTGGAAGAAAAATCGAGGTGGCTGTAAACGTCTGCGGTTGTGGAGAAGTTGGAATGCCCGAGCCATTCCTGAATCTGTTTCATCTGTACTCCGTTAGATAGCATAATCGAAGCGCAGGAATGCCGTAAATCGTGTAAACGGATTTTCTTTAAATTATGCCGACGGATAACCTTCTCGAAAGAGTGAGTAAGGTAATCGGGGCGGAAGAGTTCTCCGAGTTCGTTTACGAATATGTAGTCCGCATACTTCTTGTTGTAGTCTATGCCGAAATATTCCTCGTTTTTGGATATTTGCTTTTTATGCTTGATTAGTTCTCGTTCGATGGCGGGGATAAGCGGGAGAGTGCGACAACTGGATTCCGTTTTCATTTTATCGGAAACGATGACCTTTCGTTCTACTAAAAGAAGCTTATGGTCGATAGAAACGGTTTTGCTCACGAAGTCAATCGATTCCCAGCGTAAACCGAGCAGCTCGCTGCGCCGAAGTCCGTAGTAAGCGAGGAACTTAAACGCGAGTTCGAGCTTATGCCCGCGGATAGCGGAGAAGAATTTTTCCATATCGCTGCTGTCGTAAAAGTTATGCGGTATCTTATCGCGTTTAAGCGGCGGAAGATAATCGTACGGGTTATCCTTTATCCGTTTTTCGAGGAAAGCTTTTCGTAGAGCGGGACGGAGAATACTCGCGTAGTGTTTTAAGGTAATGTTTTTAACGTGACGAGTGGAACGTAGATATTCGTAAAACGCGGAAATATCATCTGCTTTGACCTCCGAGAGAGGTAAGTCTTTATCTCCCCAGAACTCTCTGAACGCTTTGACGTAGGATTTTTCTACGACGTGCCGTTGAGTAGGAGAAAGGGTATCTTTCTTCTCGTTGACGTAGTGGATAAGCCACCCGAGCCAGGAGGTGCGAGGCTCGGGAGTTTTAGTCACGCGTTTAGCAATTACTTTATCGGGTTCGAGGTAAGAGAGTTCCTGAATCTTCGCTTCGAGGAATTTCTCGGCGTTGCGTTTGTTGCCGCGTTCTTTAAGTCCCGTGGAAACCCATTTCTGATTAAACTTACCGTTCTCGTCCTCGAAGTAAATGACGCAGTACCATATACCGTTTCTTACGGACAGTTTTCCTTTCATTTTTAACTCCTTTGAATCAGCGCAATGACGCTGTTTTTAACTATTTTGTATTCGCGACCGATTTTAACGGCTTTTACTTTTTTATCGGTGATAAGCCTGTAAGCGAGAACTCTGCCGATAGAAAGCATGTTCATAAGGTCCTGAACGGACACGAGTTCGGGATACTCTTCGAATAACGTATTGTACATAATAAATACTCCTCGATAACTATCGTTGAGTATATTGTTGCACGGAAAGAAGCAAAGGCGAGAGTACCTTAATCGTGACGGAACCGTTATATGAAGCAGAATGAATAGTGAATGTATCGGCAGAAAAGCCATACTATGAATAACATAAAAGTCGCGTCGTCTTTGCCCTTAAATCAATCGGGAAAAGGCGGGGCAGTCAAGGAGAAAGTAAAAAAATCGGAGGGAAAATATTACTTAAAAACCCGCGGAGATATTTTTACCCTTGACGGGAACGACTTTTTCCGATACCCGAACCCAAAGACGACGAGATATTTCGTTGTCAATACTTTCCGCCGGATATTATGGAAGAATATCCGTTAAAATTCCTGTAAAAACCCGCTCTACTCACGGTAGAGTGCCGTTTCGGTAACGGTTCGGTCACTCTCGTTCGATAAAAAACGGTGATACAATGGGGGTAAAGGAGGAAAACTATGAAAACAGAAGAAGTACGAGAGGATTTGAAGGAGATACGGTATTATTGCTCGAAGCAAAGAGATTTCGAGAACGCGGCGCGAACGGTAGGAAGTTCGACCGTTGTTGAAAAGGTGAAGACGTATAACGAGGCGATACAAACCGCGCCTATACGGCTGTATGATTTATACGTTTCGCTGTACGTCAACAACAATACGCAAGCGGTTGTTGCAGAGGACTGGGGAATATCCTGCGATTACGTCAGAAAATTAACGAAGAATCTATACGAGTATTTTATGTCGGCATTAGATAAGGGAGAAAAACAATGACGTTGAACGAAATACGGGAAGATTTGAGAAATATTCGATATTATTATTCGAGAAAAGAATTTTTAGAAGCGAATGCCGATTTGGCGGAAAGTAAGATAAAGGAGAAAATAGAGAGGTATAACCGAGCGATAAGGAACGCACCACCGAAACTGCTTGATATATACCTGAACTTATATACGAAAGGATATACGCAGGAGGCGACCGCGGCGATACTCGGCTACTCCCCGCAGTACATAAATTTATTGAATAATAATCTGCTGATATACCTTTGCGGAGCATTGAATAATAGCGAGAAAAGTTCCGATTAGTCGGAACTTTTCTCATTTTAAAACGTTATTAAAACTTTTGTAGCGAAAAGTAGAGAAAAGCTAAAAGCAGACTAGTGGTGCTGGAACGGGTGTAAACGGTAAAATGAAACCGTATAGAAACGATAAGGAGAACATATGCAGGCATTATTGACGGAGTTGAACGAGAATGTATATATCCCTTTCTTCGATGAACCGAAGAAGGTGAACGAGGGATGGTATAAGGTATACCACGACGGAGGACATCACGTCGGTACGAGAGTGTTGCCATCGAAAAGAAAGGGTAAAAAGAAAACGAGAAGCAGGGAGGATATATACGAACTCATAGATACCCTCTTTTCTTCTGCCATGAGGAAGGGATTAGGGGTAAAGAGGAAGAAAAACGATTTGATAAACTTTATGAAAGCGGGGATAGAAAAACTATACCCCGACTTTAACGCTACAACGGAGTATATACAGGGGAAATTAGATAAGAAATTTCATAACCTAAACGTTCGTAAGAAAAGGTTTAAGAGGAAGGCATATCTTAACCGTTGGAATTACTTCGTTACTTTTACTTATGACGATAAGAAACAGACGGAAGAGAGTTTCAGAAAGAAGTTAAGGAAGTGTTTATCTAATTTACATACAAGGAGAAGGTGGAGATATATGGGAGTGTTCGAGAATGCGCCTGAAACGGAGAGATTGCATTTCCACGCGCTTATGTATATACCGGACGGAGAGATGATAGGGAATATTTACGAAAAGAAGGACTACAACAAGAAAAGCGGTAAGATTACGATAACAAGGATAAATACGTTTTTCGAGGACGGATTCGGAAGGAACGATTTCCGACCTGTAAACGAAAAGGAGATAACGCACGGGAATACGATAAACTATTTATTGAAGTATATATCGAAGTCGGGGGAGAAGATAGTATATTCGAGAGGGATACCTTCTGTGGTATGCGTAAAGGTAAAGGAGAGGGATATACTTAATTACAAGCCGAAACAACTAACTATGCGAAAACTGTTTATGAGCGCGTAAGGGAAAAAATACAAAAAACAACGCCGAGAGTAAGAGCGGCGTTTTTCGGCGTATAACGAAAAGAGGAAAGATGAGGGAAAGTGTAAAACGCGAAAAGCGGCGGGGACGAAAAAGCGGTTTAGCGGTCGTCCCCGCCGCGCGTTTACGGGTAAAATTACTTTTAATCGGCGATAGCCGCTAAAAAGTAGGCATAAGGTTAAGGTTTTATAATTGAGTTCGATATATCGGCAGGTTGGTGGATAATCAAAAATATATAGTTTAATATAACTAACGCCTAACGCTGCCGTTTTTTGAGATAACCGAGGCAAAATTTAACGGAAAGTCATTGATTTTTTACACAACAGATAACTAATTAACCCGCAAACTAACGAATTTTAATTCGTTTCGCCGACATAACTCGTGGAAAACGCGCCACATTGATACGGCGTGCGAAGCACGACGCTTGTATATTATCAAGGTGGCGCGTTATACTCTATGACAACAAAAAATACAACATATAATAGGCTATTTAACTAAATCATAACTTATATTGTTTGGCTTTTTGTATAAAAAAAGTTGGTGAAATAATGATAAATTTTGTTGCAGAAAGCTTAATTCTTTTTGCCGTTCGTAAAATTGTCGAGAGGTTTTGTGAAATTTTTAGCATTAGTAAAATATCGCAAATCAGTCTATATAAAACCGACAAAAAATACTTTTCATAAATAGGTTCTCAAATTTTTAGAAAAAAGGAATTTTTTACGGGTATACGACGTCGCGCGGTTAAAAAATAACATAATATGATAAGATTATGCAAAAAAGATGCAAAGTTTGACCTAACACCTCCTTAAATTCGCGTGATACAATAGTATTGTAAAAAAAGCGAAAAAGGCGGGTACCCGCCTGCTCTTTGCCTCAGCAAAGAGCAGGCTTCCGCTTTATCGGCATTTATGGAGGTTTTGTATGAAGAAACACTACGAAGCTCTGCAAATCGAATTTTTGCCGTGCGGTGAAGATGTTATCGTTATGTCGATAGGCGAAGGCGATAACAAAATCGGCGACGATATATTTATGGATTAGCAGAGGGGAGGAAAAAGAAAATGAAAGCTGTTACTAAAAGATTGTTAGCGACGATTTTATCGTTATGTTCCGCGATATGCGTTTATTGCGGCTTAACGCTGTCCGCTAAAACCGTGCATGCGGCGACCGATTTCAATATAACGGGTGTAAGCGCATATAACGTAAACGACGACAGGTTCTACGTCGTTTTATCCACGGACGTAGAAATACAGTCCGCGGGACAACAACGCATAACCGTTTCGGTGGAGAAAGCGGGCGTAACGGAAGAAATAACTGTCACGTTCAACGCGTTCAGTAACGCCGATATACAGATTCCTACGAGCGCGGTAGCAAAAACGGGCGAAAAAGGCTTTGTTACGATACCGAAAGGAACTACGGCAGGCGAATTCGTTCTGGCGACCGATTACACGTTTTTCGTCGGCGAGGAAATAGCAAGCGGAAATATATACGCTATGGAAACGGACAGGCTCGATACCGTTCAGATGAGCGCAAGTTACGCGCGCTATCGTATGTTCTTTAACGAATACGCAGCGGACGGTGCGACGGACAACGACTATTACGCAAACAACGAAGCGTATAAGATACTTAATTTCAAAGAAGATAACGAAACGAGTACGGCACTCGGTATCGTTCGGTACGGGGTACACGAAGGTAAACTTTATCTCCGTGCGGATACCGACGATTTGGCGGGAGTAACCTCTGCGGCGCAGGTTCCGGAAATGGTAATTTACGTTCCGAAAGGCGCGATTTTATGCCCGAACAACGGTAATTATAGGGCGATAATCGGGCGCGATATTTATATTCACATCAACGGCGAAACTATTGAAGAAGTATTCAGAACAGAACCTGTAATCGAAACCGAAAAGATCATAACGCTCGAAAACGCAAAAATCAAAATGGGCGGAGATTATTCGGGCGCGTATTACGCGTTCGACGGTTCTTGGGAAAACGCGGGCTGGTTCGTGAACGCCGTCGAAACTACCGGCGATATTTACGTTAAATATAATATCGAAACGGAAACGAGAACGGCGGGCGGTACTTACGGCGCGACGAGACTTATAAACGCAAACACCGCCGCGCATTACGCGGTCACGCACGGTATTGTCGATTTCGTGCATAACGGTTCTGCAAGCACTTGGAAAGACGTTGCAAACGGCAACGAAATACTTCTTTATTACAACGCGACTACTCACAGAAGAACGCTTAACGGCAGTATTGTTTGGGGTTATCCGCAGACCGAAACCGCGGGCATAGAAGATAACGGCGGCGGAAACGGCGGCGTTACGACGGGTTACGAAACGGCGGACTCGCTCGGCGCGAAATGGTTCGGCGTAGCTTGGGGCGGCGGCACTTACGCGCTTAAAGCAAGCTTGCAGATTTACGACGGAAACAACAACGACCTCGGCGTGCTGTGGTCGGCGACGGGATCGAACGTAAGCTCCGAGCTCGTCGGCAAAATAGGCGAGACGGTGTATTTCGTATCCGCGTTCGAGAACGTAGATACGGTCACGGTAAAAACCGCGAGCAACGCGGAAATAGAGGTGACGAAGGGCGAAAACGGAATTTATTCCTTTACGATGCCTGCGGAAGCGGTTACGATTTCCACGACCGAAAAAACAGTAACCTCCGAGACGCTTTCCTTTAAGACGCTCGTTAATCAGGGTTCGCGTTTCATAATGCTCCTTAACGGCGGCACGGGTAACGGAGAACACGGCTCGGAAATCTGCGACGTTATCGTGAAAACCGACGGCGAGGAAAAGACTGCCAAGCTTTGGAACTGGGGTGAGGATCTTGCGATTTATATTTCTTACGACGTTCTCCCCGCGACGGGCTATCATACGCTGGAAATAGCCGCGCAAACCCTTACGGAAAAATATTCCTTTGCGGGCGTTTCCTTATCCGTCTTCGACGGCTCGGTCGTAACCCCCGTTACCCTCGAAAGAAACGGCGGACAATATCAAGCTAACGCGGAAGCGGATATTTATCGTTACGTCGTATATTTCAACGATTTCGGCGGAGAGTTCCGCTATATCGGCAACGTTTCGATAACGGTGAACGACGCGACGAGCGCGGTTGCGGAGCTATACCAGTGGAGCGACGGAAAATCCGCGGTGCTTCTTAATAGCTCGGACTATCCGACGGATACCGAATATAAAATTACGGTAAATCCCTGTCAGGTCGGCGATTATTATATAACAAATAGCGTAAGCTTTTATATCGGCAACGAAGAGATTTACGACAAAACCGAAATCGTTTACACCGTGAACGGCGGCAAGGCGGTTAAGAACATCGTTTGGGGCGAAGCGAATTTCAATACGGTGTTTGAGGCTTCTTCGATAGAAACGGGCGGCGTTAAGGTTATAGGCTATACTTACGGAGAAGCTCTTTACGCAAGCCTTACCGATATTTACGAAAAGGTTACCGCGGAAACGGAAGGCACGCCGAAAAAGGTGGAATTCGCGGTGGAAACAGTTGAGATTTCCAACGAGGCGGGCGCGTATATAAGAACGAACAGCGACTATCAGGGCTTGCGTTTCACCACGAAAATAGCGGAAACGAAGCACGCGGCGATAACCGAATACGGAATGTATTTCACCTCTCTCGCCTTCTATAAATCCTCCGACTTAAACGGCGACTTCACCAAAATTTCGGACGGAGTGAACGGTTATAAAATTTCTTCCGCAAAAGAGGGCTTCAACCGCTGGATAAAGGGCGACGGGTACGAATATTTTTCGTCCGTAATAGATCTTTCGGGCGCGAATTATAACAGAGATTTCACCGTGTGCGCTTACGTTGTGATAAGCTATGCGGACGGTACGAGTAAAACTATCCTCGCAAGGTACGACGCGGACGACAGCGTGCGTTCCGCTTACGAGGTTGCAAGCGCGGCGATAAGTCATATAGAGGATAAAGCCTCTTCCGCATACGTTTACACGCAAAAATATATAGACGGAGTTCTCGATATAGATTACGATTACAACCTTGTCGGCGCGGAAAGAAGCTATACGATAGAAAAACTTGCGGACGGGCAAATCAGACTCGTCGCGAAAGAAGGCTCGGGCTTCGACGTGACTACCGTTCTTGCGTTTGCGATAAACGGAGTCAAACAAACGGCAACATTCTCTGACGGAGTGGCGACCTTTGACGCGTCGCTGCTCACGGCGGGCAGAGTACAAAACGAAATAGAAGAAAGCGGCAGAAGCGGCAGGAAAATGCAGATTCTCGCTTACGACGGACCTTCCCTCGGAATACATCTTTCCGAGGGAGTTCTTACAAATGACAAATATCGCTCGTCGGTTACCGCGGATATAAAGAAATATTTCGACGCAGGATTTAACTATCTCGTAGCTGACGAGGCGGACTACGGCGCGTATCGCTACGAGGGCATACAGTACGGCAACGGAATATCGGGAACGAAGAACGACGCGGAAAGAATGCTCGATCTCGTCGCGCTCTATTGCGACGAATACGTAATCACCGACCGCGAGCAAGCGCCCGTGATAATTTACTGGTCGTTCATATTCGCGATAATGGATAAGGACGAAAGACAGAATCTTATGCTTAACGGCGAGGTAAGGTCGGACGATAACGTAAAGTTCCTTCTTAAAAACGCGTACGACGAACTTCGCGCGTACGTTCCCGCGTATCCCGAGGGATATACGGCGAAAACGAACGGAACGCCGCTTAATTGCTTTAAGGGCTTCGTGCTTCGCGACGAGCCGTTCGGCGAGGATTTGGACTTGTACGTTCAGTGGTATAACTATCTTGCGGACGATATGGGAATGGCGGAAAACGGGGATTTGCTCGTCGGCTCCGTATTAACCTTCGGAGTTGCCGAAAAATACGCGATAAGCGGCAGCACTTCCGAAAACGTCGTATCCGACGAAGATTTCCGCACGAATTATCTCGAAAAGGTAGTGAACGGAATGGCGAATAATTCCGCGGACAAGGGAAAGCAGTACGTTATGACCGACCCGTATCCTTTCTATACCACGCTTAAAAAGAGTTCGTGGTCGAGCGGAGTGACCGCATCCTATTACATTTCGGACAGCTATTTCACCACTCTGGAAGAATACGCGGAGAAAGCGAAGGAGCAGGGACTTAAAGCGGGCGTAGCTCTTCAAAGCACCACACATTACAACAAGAGCAGATTCGAGGCGGTAGGAAGCGCAGGCTTTTTCAGTTCGGCGGAATGCCGTGTGACGGGAAGAGTGGATAAGAGCGGAAACCTTACCGCGAACGAAAATCATATTCGTTATCAGGCGTATATGGCGATGTGCTATGGGTATGAAAGGATAGATTATTTCACTTACTGGGAGCATTTCAATTCCATAGCGGCGGAAACGATGAGACAATCGGCGGTAATGTGGAGTTACGATCAGGCGAGCGGAGAATACGTTGCGGCATATCAGCCGACATACGACTGGATAAAGAAGGCGAACGCGGAGATAAGAGGATTCGAGAGCGTAATACTTGCGTTCGACAGACAGGGAACGCGGCTCGTTACGGGAACGGTTGCGAGCGGGAATTGCTTCGGGAACGCGAAGGGATATTCGGGTGACGCGATAGCGAACACCGCGACGGCAAGTTACGACCTTGCGGTGGGATGCTTCGAGCTTTCGGAAATGAAAGGGTATATGCTTGTGAACGCGGACGATCCTTCGTACGCGAGGACGAATACGGTAAGCATAGACTTCGGTACGGACTACGCGTACGCGGTGTGTTACGTCAACGGTATGGCGGAAGTCAAAGCGTTAAGCGCGGGTAAACTTAATATTTCCCTCGGCGCGGGCGACGGCGTTTTCGCAATCCCCGTAAAGTAAATCGAAAAAATAATAAAAAAAGGCGGTCGCCCCGAATGAAATGCACCCCAAAAGTTGGACAGAAAAGAAAAACTTTTGGAGGTGCATTTTTTATGGCAAAAAAGGGACAAA
>CAKQRD010000029.1 GCA_934271275.1 uncultured Clostridia bacterium
CTAAACGCAAAAATATCCTGTTTATTGCCTTAAAAATGCTATTATTATCACTTCATAAAGCATTTTTTTCGATACCAAGCAAAAAATCATGATACTTCTCCCTAATTTATGATACTTCGATGAGACTTCTCCCTCCATTTTCAGAGAAGTCTCATTCGTGGTAAAGTTCTGTATATTAAAGATATAAGCATTGTTTACTGCCGAAAAATGAGACTTTGAGACTTTTTTCGAGAAAAAAGATTTATACGTGCGTATATTTGTTGGTTCTTTATCGCTTGCGTACTTCCTTCTAAATATCATTATAGCCTCATCCCTTTTGTTGGAAGAATCATGTGCTGCTGATACCCCTCCTTTTTATTATAATTCCCCCTCACACAACTTTTTTCGAAACTTTTTAGCTAAAAGTTTTGTAGATTCGATAATAATTGTTACTTTTGCGGTAGAGTTTGAGCGAACGGAAAAGAACGGGCGTGATGACGACTCGAATTAAAGAGCGTATTGACGTTATCCTAATATTGAAATGTGGTAGTTTCGAAATCTGCAGGATGATAAGCAATACTGCTCACGCATAGGATTATTGTACCCTTTTGTAAAGGGGATAATATACCCCTAAGCGTGGGCTATTGTTTGTTGCATGCAGATGGGTTCTACCACAACCTCAATATTTGTGACATACAATAGTTCCACGCTTTTTCCATTTTAAACCAAAACAAATAATAGTGTTATGAAGAAAGTTTTTCATAAATTACGTGATTATGTATTAGCACTGTTAGCCTTAATGACTATTAGCGCTTGTGACAGTTTGAATACTCTTAACGACCCACATTTTACAGAGGAAGGAACACTGGTTAAGAAACCTTCTTTTGCAAAGCTTGATTATAATTCAATTATTCATTTTTATATAGAATCATCTGGCAGCATGAATGGCTTTTTTAGAGCCGGTCAGCCTACAAACTTTAAGCAGGATGTTTATGAAGTAATGAGCTATTATGCTCCTGTAACAAAGGATGTGAATATTATGACTAATGATGGAAGTGTTGCTGGACAGTTGTCTTTGGCTCAATTCCAAACTGCTATGAATACTGGTGCGCTGGAATGTAATGCTTCTACGCAAGTTCCTGTTATGTTGCGAAATATTGTTAGTCGATTGAAAAAGAATGATGTGGCTGTTCTTATTTCTGATATGAAGTATAGTCCTGTTGGGTCGGCAGCTCCAAATGTATTGTTGACTCAATATTCTGCAGAAATAGCACGAATAGCAGGAGACTCTCAAAAGGCTTATTCGTTGGTATGCGCAACTTCTAATTATGTAAGCAAAGATGGTAGCGTTGTTACTAATGTATCACCTTATTATTATTTGATTATAGGTGAGCAAAATAAGGTGTCTGCGGTTCGAAATGGAATTGCTATTATGTTGCAGAGACAGAAACGATTTGTTGACAATCTTGAAATTGGATATAAATATGGGGCTTGTCCTTATACTTTTGGTGAGCCCAAAAACGTTGCTCAACTAACAGGTTCCCCAACTTTTTATGGTTATGGAGAATCGGTTGATGAGTGTACTCTATCTTTGAAATTACAGCTAGAATCATTTAGATGGCTAATGGCTAATAAGGATAGCCTAAAACAGTATTTTATCTGTAAATCTTTATATGGCTCTAAAGTGACTGTTGAAAATATTGAAGTAGAAGAATGTAATAACGTAAATTTAGAGTTGAAACGTTCTGTGGTTGCAACAATTAAACTCAAAGTATCTAATATGGTTGCTGATATGGAAGTGTTAGAGTGGAATATAACAATACCATATGTGGAGCGTAATGTAATGGGAAAATTCTTGGATGATTCTAAGGGACAGAATGATGTGACTACATCTTATTCTTTAATGAATTTCTTGCAAGGTATAGCTCATGGTGGAGTTGTAAACCACCAACCTGAGCCAAATTATATTTTAATATCGAAAAATAGTTTATAGTTATGCATTTCATAAAGTTATATCAGCCATTAATTGGCACTAAAGCATCCTTCCTTCAATCCTTTCAGGGGGATGCTATGCGCAACAATGCTAGTTCGTTTTGGGACAATCTTGATGATGTCTCGATTGTATTTTTTATTCTGACGATTGTTGCAGCTATAGGAGTCGTTGTTTATTATTATATGCCTTTTAATAATCAACCTGGGCGTCATTATTTGCCTAAGTATTGGTGGCGTTTTCTTGCTGTAAGTGCAATTTTAGGTTTCGTAATAACAATAGGTATTGCAATGGGCTTTGCTACTCCAAAATTAAATGGAACATTGATGATTGAATTAAAAGTAGCATTAGCAAATGCAGTATTAGCTGTAGTGGCATATTGTTTTTTTTCTTGGGGGTGGTGCAAATGGGGTAAAACCAATGCATATCGCTATTTAAAATGTAAGTATTTATAGTATGAAGAAAGTATTTGTTTTTTGCATAGGTGGAACTGGCGAGCGTGTTATGAAAAGTATCACGATGCTGATGGCTGCCGGTGTGGATACCAATGGTTTTACCGTGGTTCCAATAATTGTTGATCCACATTTGGATTTAGATGAAAAGAAAAATCTGCAAACTCTGATAGATAAATATGTAGAGATTCATCAAGAGGCATCTGAGGACCGAAAAAGTCCAAAGGGCTTCTTTGAGGCCGAAATGACTCTTATCAATACTTTAGATACTCAAACTAATAATACCAACAAGGCGGCGGGCGAAAATCGATCTTATGCTGAATTTTTGAATGTTGGTAATCTTGATACAAAGAGTATTAATAATTTCTTGATACAGACTTTGTACTCGAAGGAGAATCTGGATAATCATTTGTCTGTCGGTTTCAGAGGTAATCCTAATGTGGGAACTGTCGTGCTTCAAGAAATGTTGGAAGGAGCTTCATGGTATAATGCTTTCAAAACTCATTGTGGAGAAGAAGATCGTGTTTTTATCATAAGTTCTATTTTTGGTGGTACAGGAGCGTCAGGCTATCCTCTTTTAGAAAGAAAGATAAGAAATACTGTCGATTCTCAGACCGTATCAGATGTATTTATGGGTGCTGTAACGGTATTGCCATATTATGGCTTGACAGATCCTAAGAAGAATGATAGTAAAATAGATTCTGCTAATTTTATGACTAAGGCGAAGGCGGCACTTACATATTATGAGCATACGGTGAAGTCAGATTTGCTTTATTATGTAGGCGAGACAACCTTGCAGGCATTTCATGAGAATAACGAGAAAACTCAACCAGATGAGGCGAACTTTACTGAACTTGTTGCTGCTACAGCTTTGTTTGATTTCTTGCAGCGTTCCAAGCCTCAGCAAAGACAGTATCTAACTCGTGCAATTGAGAATGATGTTGCATCCTTGGATTTGGCTTCTGCTGGTAGTGGATATGCTTCTTTAGTTAAATGTATTGCGGACTATTGTATATTGAATACCTTATTAAAAGTGTTGCCAAATGAAAAGTATTTCCCATTGAAGCAAAGTCGTGGTTTTGATGCTAGTTTCTATAAGGGATCTCTTTCCAAGGTAATTTCTTTCTCGGAGTCTTTTGAAAAATGGTATTCCGAGTTGTCTGCAAAGAAGAGGGCGTTTGCACCTATTGCAGATATTAATCCATCTAACATGGTTAATATCATTAAGAATAGTGTAGAATTGGAGGCTAAGGACGATTCTTACTATTTATTGGAAATGATCAAGAACTCAAATAAGGGAATGACAAACAATAAAGTTCGAAATTTCCTGGAATATGCCTATGAGGCAATAAATACTTTCACTCAGAAAATAAAATAAATATGGCAAGTATAGATTTAAATATAATAGACCGTGGTATTCAGGGAACCGTATGGACTCCCCAGGATACAGGTATTCAAGCAAGCAGGCTGGATGATGTCAAGGAACAGCGCACTGATAATAGTGGTGCTTTGAATTCTTTGCCAACACCTTTTGCGCGCTTTTTTGTCGTACAAGAGGCTTTTCGCCGACTGACAGAGGAAAAGCGTAATCCTTCAGTTCATGCTGGTTTGGCTTATACTAGATTAGTTTCTGATTGTCTTGATGTCTTTGAGATTCTTTTTAATAAAAAGTATCATGAAAACCAATGGGGGGATAACGTTAAAGTTGTTGTTAAAGAGTGGAATAAAGCAGAGGAAATGAAGGAACTTCATGATAGAGTTCCTATCTTGTATAATGCTCTTAATTCTATTTATGATGAAGATATAAAGGAGGATAAGTTGTTCTTTGTTATTCTAGAGAAGGATGGCAAGGAATATCTTCTTGGTACAAGTTCTCCTATGACGGGATTTGTGACTCCACCAGATATGGATAAATTGGATGTCTCTAAGAATAATACATTGTCAATTAAGTTTCAAGGAAGTTTGTATGAGTCTTTGAAAATTGATCGTAAAACAAACGGACAGTATTTTCGTGATATACTCTTGTTGGAAAATAGAGATAAGGATTTCAAAAATTATATGTATCAGCTGTTTAGTGGTTCTAACCTAGATAGCCGATATGATTATTTGCGAGATTATATCCGTGAATTAAAAAATGATCCTGACGTAAAAAATAACTATTCGATAAAAACGAATGAGGTTCTGACGTTGTTTAATTCAGAATTGATTATCAATGGATTGAAAGTAGGATATAATGATGAGACTGATGTTAATGATTTCTTTTTGCCAACACTTATCAGACTTCCTTATCGCTTGAACCGAAAGAATTTCGTAGGTATTAAGTATGAGCGCGAAGTTAATAAACGTACGTATGATTACCTGCTGCCATTAAAGAGCGAAGCTTTGTCCTATTTGGATCAAGGCTTGGCAGAGTGTGTCTGTCAAGTTAAGCCATATAGTGTTGTTGTTAAGTTTAAATATAAAGGTGAGGAGTATTTGAAAGAATACAGTGAACAGGACGAAATTCGTGATCTTTCCAAAGATAATCATTCCGTAAATGTAGGATTGTTTCCTAATATATTGTCACCTGTAGATACTGAGAATAATTATTTCAAATTGGCATTGGCTGTTGCTGACAATAATAATGGTGAAGGTGAATGGCATACTTTGAAGATTGAAGATACTGCTCTTGGATTCTACAAAAAGGATGCTGTCGGTAATTATGTTAAGATAAATGAGGCTGATGCAGAGCGTGCCCAAAATGGTGTTGAAGCACCTGTTGTACGTTCTAAACAAGGTTCTGGTGTTGGTGCATTAGCTTGCAGTACGAAGTATTATGAGCTGTTCAATACAGCTTTTGATGCTATGAAGCTAACTATTGGTACAGATTGTGGCTTCTTGTTGCCTCAATGGAGAAAAGCGCAACGTACCAATAATAGTTATACTTATGCTATTGATTTGGGTACATCTAATACGTTTATTTCCAGAACGGATAATAATGCTAATGATGTTCCTGAAATGTTTGCAATGAAAGAGAGTATGGTTTCTTATCTACATGATAATGACAGTAATGCGCAATATTCAGAAGTTGCAAATATAGAAGACTCTATGGGAGAACCTGTATGTGATATGATGAAGACAGAATTTGTACCTCCATTTATAGATGGAGTGGATTATAAATTCCCAATCCGTACTGCAATCTGTAAGGCTCGTAATATAGTAGAACAACCGAAATTATTTGATAACCATAATATTGCATTCTTCTATGAGAAGATGATGGAGACTACATTCCAGGAATGTAAGACCGATGTCAAATGGGAAGAGAATGAAGATTGTATCAAACTATTCATTCAAGAACTACTTTTGATTATCAAGTGTGATATTTTACAGCATAATGGTGTGTTGAACCAAACAAGCTTAATATGGTTTAGGCCATTAAGTTTTTCTGGAAATTCTAAGCGTATCTATGAAAGATGTTGGAAGAATTTAGCTCAAGAGATTCTGTTTACAGGTGATGTGACTTGTTATACAGAATCTGAGGCTCCATACTATTATTTCAAGAAGATGGATTATGTAAAGAACACAGATTCTGTAATGATTGTTGATATAGGTGGAGGGTCAACTGATTATGTGTATTTTAATGAGAACAAGCCTGTTGCTGCATCTTCTGTTCATTTTGGTTGTGATATATTATGGGGTAATGGTCATAAGGAATTTGATAATATCAGAGCAAATGGTATCTATCAGAAATACATTGGCACCTTGAATTGGGGCAAGAATGATAAGCTTCGTCTTTTGGAATCAGAGATGAAAGCTAATAAGCAATGTTCTACAACTGATATTATTAATTTCTGGTTGAGTAATAGCAAGAGTAATGACATTATGGATCGTTTGCACAATGATTATTTGCCATTGTTTGCTTACCATTTTACGGCAATCATGTATTATGTGGCTAAGATGTATAAGTTTGAAAAATTTGCATACCCACGTTCTGTTGTGTTCAGTGGTAATGGTAGTCGTTACATTGATAACTTCATTACGGAAGATGTGGCTTTGATTGAGGATATTGTGACGGCTATTTTCTCAAAAGTATATGGACAAGTTGAAACGATTCATGTCGTGATGCCTAAAACTCGAAAAGAAAGTACTTGTTATGGTGGACTTTATCGTTCAAAAAGTGCAGTTGAAGCACCAAACTTGATATACCATGGTGTTGATAAAGAGTATGAGAATGTTGGACAGATGAATAATGATCCGTCGTTACAGTCTGGATTGTTAGAAAACTATAAAGAGATGAATGACTTGTATTGCTCTGTACTTGATATATTGAAGAGACATGGAGTCGTTGACAATTCGGTTGATTTGAATCTCTTCAAAAATAATGTAAAATTGGGATATGATGATAATCTTAGTACCCATTATCGCTCAGATGTAAAAGAGAAATATACTAATGACGATGATGTTTGCTATGATGCTGTATTCTTTATCCCTGTTATTGATAAAATTTTCGAACTTACAACAATAGTTTAGTATGGATACAGAATATATTGTACAGTTGGCTCTTTCTTTAAGTATCTCTATTTGTATGGCAATATGGTTTATTGTACAACAAACCAAAGAGTACCATATAAATATGGAGGCTATAGAGCATTTAAAAAACTTTTTTTCGAAGAAGGAAGGATATTCAACTTATGATAGTATAACGGTTGACGCTGATACAGATAAGTCTGCAAAGAGTGTTGTCATTAAAAATGTAGCAAATGATGACGCTGAATTGAAAAGTCTGATACAGGACATTAATGCGTATATACGAAAAAGTAAGGGAACCGTTGCATTCTCGATTATTCAAAACAAGACGGAACGTCGAATCTCTATGTTGTATGAAATCGCAACATCAAAGTTGTCTTTTCCTACACATATAGGTTTGATGGGTACTTTTGCTGGTGTCTTTGTTGGATTGTTAATGTTTCTTGGAGGAACGTTGTATTCTGGAGAAATCACAGATGCAAATATTCAGAGTTTGATAGCCGGAGTGTTAGTATCAATGATTACTAGTTGGTGTGGAATTTCTAGATTGATATCGAGCCACCGTGCGGCTAGCGAGGCGACTAATCAAATCGATAGAGACAAGAATGAATTTTATGAGTGGGTACAGAACGAGTTGATGCCATCTGTTGATGTCAGTATGGTTGAGGCTATAGGTAAGCTTCATGAGACTATTGATCAGTTTGAACCTACATTCTCGAAAGTGATTGTTGAGTTTAAAGATGCCTTCAAGAATGTGACAGGTGCATTCGGTAATGAATTCCGTCAGAGTGTGCAAGTTGTGGCTTCTGCTGTTGACACAATGGGACAAAATATGAATAAAGTCAATAAGAACATTGAACTTCAGGGTGAATTGCTTGCAACAATTAAGAGTAATCAATTGATAAGGGGTATGGACGCTTTTGTTGAGGCATCCAAACGTTTTGGAGAAATAACGGGTTCTCTTGATCAGTTTGAAAGAGCAAGAAGACTGATGTTGATTGCAGCACAGGAAACCATTAATCTTCAAAAAGATTTCAATGAATCTCTGCAAGTACCAAAGCAAGTTGCAGCAGAAATCAACTCTATTCTTGACAGAATTACTAAGTTTGAGGCAAATATTAATGGACTTGGTGAAACTATTGCGCAAACCAAGTTGATAACCTACAAGGAGGTAAAGCAAATTGAAGAGAATATATCTGCGATTAAAAAGAAGCAAAAGGTAGCAGAGGATTATGCTGATAGAGCTAATGAAAAACTGGAGGTATATTTTGAGGCGCAGAAGAAGGAGATGGGACGTGTTATGCAGAAATATAATGAAGCCCTTGATTCTTATCTTGATGATTACGAAAAAATGCTCCAGGAACGAAAGGTTGAACTGGAACAACGTAAACGTGAGTTTGTTGAGGCTATAGACAAGAAGTTGTCTGTTGATGAGATACGAAGTGAATTCTCTTCTTTGAAGAAGCTGAATGATATTTCTCAGAAGTTGGAACAACTTATGCGTAATCCAGTTGATGGTAACCAATTGATGAGAACTCTTTCTAAAATTCATACAGAATTGAATGCTATTAGTGCAATTCAGGAAGATAATAAGAAAGGTGGTTGGTTTAGCAATAATTCCAATACCGCAGTGGATAGAGCACAGCGTGAAAAAGAAGAGGCTAATCGTAAGGCGGAAGAAGCTGAGCGAGAGAAGCAAAAAATTATAGAGTTAGCAAGAATCCAAGCAGAGAAAGATCGAGCAGAAAAAGAAGCTCTTTTGGCAAAGATAAGAGAAGAGCAGGAAAGAGATCAAAAAGCGATGGAAGTTATTCAGCGAGTCCAGCAAAAGGACTCTCCTGTATATGAATCTGTAAATAACGAATCGATTTCTCGTTCTCAGATTGATACTTCTCTAGAAGAGCATTCTAAAGTAACTGTAGCAGAAGATGGCCCAACTGCTGCTCCGACTTCTATGGATAAAGGTATAGATGCGGAAGAAAAGTCAAATAAAAAGGGATGGTTTAGAAAAATATTTTGGAAAAAATAATGGATATAGGTAGAAAAAATAAAGAATCATTTTGGCCAAGCTATGTAGATATCATGACAACTTTGTTTGCCGTGATGCTCATATTGTTTGCCGTTTCTTATGCTCGCTTTAAGTTGAAGGAAGGGCAGTTGGAAATGTTGGTAAATGAGTACAAAGATATTATCGATGTATATTCTACCGTTGATTCCATAGATAATAGCGGATATTATGCTTATGATACTCAGTATTTGAAGCATACGTTAACGGTGAGTATTGCTTATCAAGACAAAGAATATGATATTAGTAGTAAGTTGAAGTATGATTTGACTGATAAGCGGAAAGCTGATGAGAAACGTGATAGCATCCGCCAGGCTGGTTTGTTGGTTCAAAATATTATCTACGATTTGGAAAAATCCAATAGTGATAGTAAAAACATCAAGTTCTTGGTAGTTATAGAGGGACAATCTTCTAAGATACCTTTCAATGATAATGATTGGCAAAATAATGAAACGCTTTCATTTCTTCGTGCAAAGTTCTTAAGGAAATTCTGGACAGATCCTGTTTCTGAAGGTGGATGTGGATTGTTCCAACATACTAGTGAGAATGACGCTGATAGTAAGTGTGAAATTATTGTAGCAGGTAGTGGAGAAGGTGGTGTTCCTCGTTATTTCTATAAGGGTGGTGAAAATCCTATCACATTGAATCCTAATGAGGCAAAGTATAAGACCATCAACGAGGTTACCCCGCAAGAATTCTTGGCATGGCGTGATGTGGAGCAGCAGAACCAACGCTTCTTGATTAATATCATTCCTATTATAGGTAATATTGATGTGACTAAAGCAAAGTTTGAGAATATAAAGAAATGATGCTTATGGAAGAGTACAAAATTTCTGAGGAAATATATCAAGCGAGTTTGGTAACTTCCTCTGAATCTTTTAGTATCTCAGATGATATATTTGAGGAGGCTGATACTTTGACTGTTGAAGAATTACAGCAGGAAGTATTGGCTTCCTATAAATTTTCTGGGCGCTATTGGATTTGGAAAATGGGATCTTCTGTCTTTTATAAAAATAAAAATTGGCAAAAAATGTTTTTGGCAAATGAAATGCAAATGGAGGCTCCTGGTTTTAAGTATTTCAAGTCTTATTCTTCACTTGTTGATTTCCAAAAGGAATATAAATGTCAAAATCCTGGTAGCCGGGGGACTGATAGTCGGCCTATTGCATATAATGCTTTTGCTAATTCTTTAAGAAGAGGTGATGTTATAATTGCTTGTGCATCAAATTCTACAATTGTTGCTTGGGGCATAGTTGAAAGTGATTATTTCTATCGTCCAACGAGAAAGGCAGGGAAGCACTACCGTAACGTTACATGGATAAAGATGGATATGCCTTTTATATTTACAGATAAGCCCCAAATCCTTTATATGCTTCAGAAGGAAGAAACTCATTTGTTGAAAGAAACGTTGGTAAGCAAAACCTATCAGCAATTAACAAATGTATATCCTTTTGGCTTTGTTGATAAAGGATATGAAATGAAAATTCCTTTTGAAAGTAGGAAAAAAGCAGTCGTTTCTACTTTTAAAAAGCCACCTGAAAAGGCAGAGCTGCCAAAGGACAATTCACTTAGTTTCAAAATAATAGAACCGCTTAAGAAAGATGCGTTGTCTAAAATATTAGGTGCATTGTTGAGAAGTTATGTAATGTTTTGTCCTGTTATAGTAAGTACTTTAAGTTGTGTATGGTCTTGGTTATGAAAAGAGCAAGAACATTTATGATTGTTTTTATTGTTGAAACAATTGGTGTCTTGATGTTTTTGGGATGTTCTTCCCCCAAAAACAAAAAAAAATCTGATGCCCCAATGGATACTGCGATGATTTATGAAGATATGCCGCAGGAGACTTCTGTTTCAAAAGTCGGCATAGATTCTTCTCAACCCACACTTGTCGCTCCGCAAAAAACTGATGCCACTTCTGCCCTTGATCTTAGCATCAATCCATACTATGATGTAGGATATGATCAGGGTCAGGAGGATGGGTATTATGATGGTATCGAGAATATACGAGGCGATTCTTACGATGATGCTTGCCGATATAAGGGAAAGAAAAGGAAGGAATATGAGCTGGGGTATGAAGAAGGATATGATGCCGGCTTCGATGATGGCTTCGCTGATAGTGACTGTGATTCAGAGGAGGAAGAATAGCGGCTTTATATAATCCTTCTTGCCAGATACTGTAAGAAATGCTATTGAACAAAATGGATTCCGAAAGTTTTTTCGCAATTATGTGTTGTGCCAAGGTATGGTAAACTTCAACATGAAAGATACGATACGACGAGGAATTAGCAAGGTTTTTACAGAACAGCAAAAACGTAAAATAGGTAATTTCCTCTCTACGCTTAAGAAAAAAGGAATTATAAAATTAACTGTTGGAAAGAGGTGGGTTTTAGACGATGTTTAGTCGAACTTAGTCGAACTTTTAGTCGAAGTTAGTCAATCTTTAGCTTGCGTCTTTGTTATAATACTCAGAAAATCAGTTGCTAATGATGAAATCTAACTTAGTTGAACTTTTGAACGTTTAGTCGAACTCAAAATGGGATATCTGCTCTGGAAATATTTCCCTTCTTGGCTTAGACTAAAAGTATCTGAAGCAGCATGAAAGGGAATATGTGTTGTCGTTAAAAAAGTGGAGCTGTGTAATCGGTACAGCACTATTGCCAGATATGGATGACTTTACGATTTGTTGGTTGTATGAATGAAAAAAATATGGAAAATGAAACTATAAAAGAAAGGTTCCTTGGCACCATCTTTGGGCAAGCTGTAGGAGATGCCTTGGGGCTGAGCACGGAGTTTATGTCCAAGCAAGAGGT
>CAKQRD010000030.1 GCA_934271275.1 uncultured Clostridia bacterium
CACCGTTTTTTAGTTAGCGAGAGTGACCGAACCGTTACCTAAACGGCACTCTACCGTGAGTAGAGCGGGTTTTTACATGAGTTTTAACGGACATTCTTCCATAATATTCGGCAGAAAATATTGACAAAGAACTATCGCGTCGTCTTTGGGTTCGGGTATCGGAAAAAGCCGTTCCCGTCAAGGGTAAAAATATCTCCGCGGGTTTTTAAGGCGTATTTATCCTCCGATTTTTTTACTTTTTCCTTGACCGTCCCGCCTTTTCCCGATTGATTTCGTGGCAAAGACGACGCGACTTTCAGGTTATTCGAAGTATGGCTTTTCTGCCGATATAGTCACTATTAGTTCTGCTTTTAATAACGGTTCCGTCACGATTAAGGTACTCTCGCTTTTGTCCCTTTCCGTGTAACAATATACTCAACAGGCGTTATCCGCGCTTTAACATTCACATCGAGGAGTATTTGTTATGAACAATACGTTATTCGAAGAGTATCCCGAACTCGTCTCCGTTTCAGACCTTATGAATATGCTTTCTATCGGCAGAGTGCTTGCTTACAGACTTATCACCGATAAAAAGGTTAAAGCCGTTAAAATCGGTCGCGAATACAAAATAGTTAAAAACAGCGTCATTGCGCTGATTCAAAGGAGCTGAATATGAAAGGAAAACTGTCCGTAAGAAACGGAGTATGGTACTGCGTCATTTACTTCGAGGACGAGAACGGTAAGTTCAATCAGAAATGGGTTTCCACGGGGCTTAAAGAACGCGGTAACAAACGCAACGCCGAAAAGTTCCTCGAAGCCAAAATTCAGGAACTCTCTTACCTCGAACCCGATAAAGTAATTGCTAAACGCGTGACTAAAACTCCCGAGCCTCGCACCTCCTGGCTCGGGTGGCTTATCCGCTACGTCAACGAGAAAAAGGTTTCTCTTTCTCCGACTCAAAAATATGTAGTTGAAAAATCCTACGTCAAAGCGTTCAGAGAGTTCTGGGGCGATAAAGACTTGCCTCTTTCGGAAGTCAAAGCAGATGATATTTCCGCGTTTTACGAATATCTACGCACTACTCGTCACGTTAAAAACATTACCTTAAAACACTATGCGAGTATTCTTCGTCCGGCTCTACGAAAAGCGTTTCTCGAAAAACGGATAAAGGATAACCCGTACGATTATCTTCCGCCTCTTAAACGAGATAAGATACCGCACTCATTCTACGACAGCAGCGATATGGAAAAGTTCTTCTCCGCTATCCGCGGGCATAAGCTCGAACTCGCGTTTAAGTTTCTCGCTTACTACGGGCTTCGGCGCAGCGAGTTGCTCGGACTACGCTGGGAGTCGATCGATTTCGCGAACAAAACCGTTTCTATCGACCATAAGCTTCTTTTAGTAGAACGAAAGGTCATCGTTTCCGATAAAATGAAAACGGAATCCAGCTGTCGTACTCTCCCGCTTATCCCCGCTATCGAACGTGAACTATTAAAACACAAAAAGCAAATATCCAAAAACGAGGAATATTTCGGTATAGACTACAACAAGAAGTATGCGGACTACATATTCGTGAACGAAATCGGGGAATTGTTCCGTCCCGATTACCTTACTCACTCGTTTGAAAAGATTATCCGTCGGCATAATTTAAAGAAAATACGTTTACACGATTTAAGGCATAGCTGCGCTTCAATTATGCTTGCTAACGGCGTACAAATGAAACAGATTCAGGAGTGGCTCGGACATTCCAACTTTTCTACCACCGCAGACGTTTACAGCCATCTCGATTTTTCTTCCAAGTTACAATCCGCAAACGTTATCTCTTCTGCCTTGTCTAAAAAACGCGTTCCGAAGAAACAAGACGAGTTATCCGAGATAAAGGAAAAGCTTTACGAACACGGGTTTTCTTCCGTAGACGAGCTTTTAGAACTCTTATCGAGCAAGCGATGATACTCCTTTTTTGTCTTTTTCTTCTTGCGGAGTTGTAGCACGGAGAAAGCACCCGTAAGTCAACGGTATTAAATCGCCGCGTTTTATTCGTATTAAGTCTTACCCTTTCGGTAAGGCTTTCTCTTTATGCGACGATTTCATACTCCCTCGTTGACTTAGGGGAGGAGCAAATCTTGCAGCGCGCGGTAAATTCTTTCCCCGTGCTTTCGGTACCCCGCCGAAAAAGGCAAAAAACACATTAAAGGAGTTCAGAATTATGAACAAAAACAGTTTCAGTTACAAAAAAGGATTCGTTAAGGGTATTGAGATATATTCCGAAAACCTATCAAACAGCGGATACTACGCAGACGCCAACAACAAACGAACTATGGAAAACTGCAAGAAGTACGCGGATTCGGGTTACAAAAACCAAATACGTTTAACGGACAATCAGAAAGATTACTATCAAGGGTTATCAGACGGTATCGCTTACAAATACAAGAACGGCGGTACACCGCTTGAAAACAGCAAACACATAAGCCGCTTTGAGAAAAGAGAACAGGCTCACTACTACGGCACAAACATCGATGACGAAATATTTTAAGGAGAAAACATATGAACGACGATTTAAGATTTTACGAAAACGATTACTTCGACGGAGAGTCATTTACGTTCTTCTACGTCGAGGGCGTGAACTACGACAATTACGAAATAGTTTTAACCGTGTCGAATTCGGGGCGGTTATCTCAAAGAACGTTTGACCTGTTTACAGACAAGCACGGCAGACGATACTTCGAGTACGGCGCGGAATACTCCAAAATCTACCTCGACGAGTTTACAAAACCTTACGGGAGGGTGTTATGAACGATATACAGATAGTCATAGGCTCGTGGGGAAGTTACAACGAGTGCAACGAACGGGCGTTAGGCTCGAAATGGCTTAACCTCTCCGATTATTCCGACTGGGAAGAAATCGTTGATGAACTGAAAAAAGAAGGCTTTGACCTCTCCGGCATAGACGAAGAACTGTTTATACAGGACGTCGAAGGCATATCGGACAGCTCTGTAAACTGGGATTATATGAACCCCGAAACATTATTCAATACTTTGAAAGAATCGGGCGTTCTGGGCGACGATTACAAATACAAAGTATTCTGCGCGTTCCTCGAAGTCCGTTGTTACGACGATTTTGAAGAAAAAGTTAAATCCCGCGGCGAACGTTGGGATGACGATATTAACATATACGACGGCTTTACTTGGGAAGATTTCGGAAGAGAAATGTTTGCCGTCAATGGTTACGAAATACCCGAAAGCATAATTGACTTCATAGACTTTGAAGCATACGGGAAATATCTCGGAGATTATACCGTGCAGGAATACAGCAACGGGCTTATAGAAATTTATTAAAGGAGTTAAAAATTATGAATATTACAAACGAAATTAAAAAAGAAAAAGCACTTGAACTTATGAACAAATTAGACATTTACAAACCGTACATACGGGCATATAAAGAACGCGGCGAAATATGTTTCTTCGAGAACTTCGGCGGATTTTGGGTATATCAAGAACCCGAGCTTATGTCAAGAATCAAGAAATTTGAACAAGAATACAACGTACTTGTATACGCCGTTACCCACGAATACTTGGAGTTCGGCGAATGTTACGACTTCCTTTTCATATCCGACTACGAGGAAGAATGGGAGGAAATGCTTTATCCGCAAAGCAATATGTTTTACGCCTATGCTTACGTCTGGAACAAAACCGACGATTTCTGCTCGGAGTTCGGCACAATCGGTATTCGCTCATTCGGCGGCGGAATCAAAAGGGTTATGTGAATGAGTCCGCTTTGCTACAAGATCTGTTACATGAAGAAAGGCGGAAATAAATTAAAGGTCTACCTCGTCACCGATACCCTCGACAACGCGTTATGGCACGTCAGGTGGTACGAAAGTCATTCCCCGCCGATTGCCGACGTCAAATTGCGGGTTTTACCCGTTTACTCGAAAAAAGAATACGCACGATTATGGAAAGACTGCCCCTTTTAAGGCGGTCTTTTCTCTTTATCACAAGGAGATATTATGAAAGAACTTAACCTCTCGGCAAACACGCCGACCGAACAAAAAATTTTAGATTACTTACGCCAAAACGCGAGCGAAACCCTTATCTACAAGATAAACAACGGCACGCCGTTCGAGAAAGACGGCAAATCTCTCGTAAACAAAAAGACGCTTTCGGGGTTTATGAAATACGCCGCGGAAGAAGCGAGAAAAACTTCCGAGAAAGGCGCGAGTTGTGCTTGTATAGACGATTCCGTAGTTTACGGTTGGGCTATACACTACTTCGAGGAAGATTCTATCGAAGGCACGCTCTTTAACTCCGACAGAACGGAATATACCCCAGCGGTAAAGAAGTCTGTTGTCGCTTCCGTCACACCGAAACCCAAAAACAATCAGCCGTCGTTGTTCGATATGTTATCGAAAGAAACAGAGCCATCGTCCGACGAACCTGCCGAAGAAGATATTACCGAAGCGCAAACCGCGCTTATCGATGATAATTCTTCCGATGATCCTACCGTCGAGGAAATCTGCGAAAGAGTGAACAAGGCGATGAGCGAGAAGTATTCTCCATCACCGTTATACTCCCGATACAAAGAACTCGAAAAGGAGTACCCCGAAAATATATTAGCGTTGAGAGTAGGAGATTTTTACGAGGTGCTCGGCGATAACGCGGTAAAGCTCGCGAACGAACTCGGTCTTACTCTTACGAGCCGTGAAGTAGGGCTTCCCGAACGCGTGCCGATGATAGGCTTTCCCTATCACGCCGCGGAAAGATACTTTTCACAAATCATTGCTCTCGGGTATAAGATATCCGTCTGCGAAGGTTTGAAGGAAAGCCCGAAAGAACAGCCCGCACAGAACATCGACTACGAAACGGGAGAGATATTATCGGAACCTCCTACCACCGAAACCCCGCTCGTAGAAACGCTCCGCGCCGTTCTCGGAGATTCGTTCGAGGTGGCGTTATGAAAGTCGATAAAATAAAGCCCGTACCCGAATACATATTCAAAAAGATTATTCGTTACGATAAGTCCTCGTATCATACCCATAACGGCAACTCTCGGTTCTATTCGTACCTCTCCAAAAACGACGGGGAACTCGTAAAGATAACCGTGGCGATAAAAAATCATAAAGGCAAAATCTTCGTAAAGCAGGTAGCGATACACGGTTTACGCTCCGATAAATGCTTCGTTAAAGACCTCGTTTACTACACCGTCGCGGGGTACGTCGTGGGCTGGCACGAAGAAGGCTTATCACGTTACCCCAAATGGTACGAGGACGGGCGCTGGTATTATGCCGAAGATAAATACTTCGATCCCTTCGCGCCTGTCGTGAACATCGAATACCTCGATAAATTCCCAGAATACAAATACGCCGCGGTCAATCTCTATCGAGGCGTAAACGTGCTTAAATACCTTCGTTACTACGAAAAGTACCCGCAGATAGAGTATCTTACGAAAGCGGGGTTTACGGGATATGTATTTTCCGTACAGATTTTACGGGAGATCGGTAAGAACAAACGCTTTTGCAAATGGCTTATGCAAAACCGCAGTGAGATTATCCGGAATGTATATTACGTTGACGTTATTCTCCGCGCGTTCAAAACGGGCAGACCACTCGCCGAATTACAAGCATACCGCATACACCGTATGCGACTGCTCAAAGAAGCCGAACCCAAAGAGCTTCGGACGTTCTTTAAGTCTGACATAGAAAG
>CAKQRD010000031.1 GCA_934271275.1 uncultured Clostridia bacterium
ACGATTCTGTTTACGTCCTTTTCAAGTCCCGCGTCCATATAAACGTAAACGTTTTCTTCCCATTTGGCAAGTTCGGATGAAGTGAGATGAATTGACGGCTTTTTCTCAAGAACGTTTTTTTCCTCTTTATGCGTTGTTATGGTTACTTCGTCTGCGTTCTCCGTGTCGTTTCCGTCAACGGCGACGAATTTCAGCAAAGAAGATAACGTTTTTGCGGAGTAGGACATCCCCTCCGAAAGTTTTTTGTTGGGTTCGACGATGAAAGCCCCGTTCCCCGACGGACTACAAATGAGGTTTATTTTTTCCCCGCTCGACGAAAGGAGAGATATGTAATCCGATATGTTGTCATTATGCAAAACAATACCGTCGGTCTTTACTTCGACGACCGGAGATAAGGAAACGTTTTTTACGCTCGTAAGTTTTCTTATCGTTTCGGATTTTTCCGAAAACCTCGCATATACCGTCAGAGCATATTCTATGTTGTCTTTTTTCCCGACGGTTTGACTGTGTTCTGCATCATAATACCAGCCGCCGAAAGAAAAACCGTCCTTATAAGATACGGGAAGACTTCCTATTTCTTCGCCCTCAAAGTAGGTTCGCGGCTCGATTTCCGTACCGCCGTTGGTTACAAAAGTTAAAATCGCACCGTAACGGGCGTAAAGCGTTTCGTCCTTTTCTGCGATTATTATTTTGGGGCAAACGCTCGTAAAACCTTCGTCGTGATACCAGTCCGCAAAAACCCTTCCCTCTTTTTCTGCCGTCGGAAGAGTGAGTTCTGTCCCCTTTTTAAGCGTTATCGGTGAGATTTCCTTTCCGCCGTTTGTGACAAACGTAATGGTAACGTTGTTATTGTTGTCGCGACGAGAACACGACGACAAAAGACAGACATACCCCATAGTGAGCATGACAAATAAAAAGGCTACTAATGCTTTTACGATTTTTTTCTTCATATAAATCTCCGGTTTTTAGTTCATTTAATTTATGTTAATTGTCATCGAAATTGTTTCAGTAAACAAAAAAGCGCAAGGGAAAAGATTTTTCTCTGCGCTTGTAATTTAAACGTAATTCATAGGCGGTTACCTCACGTCGAGAGTTTTTTGGTTTTTACA
Organism: uncultured Clostridia bacterium; assembly: GCA_934271275.1. Lineage (GTDB taxonomy): Bacteria > Bacillota > Clostridia > Christensenellales > Borkfalkiaceae > UBA1259. The sequence continues at coordinate 1,110 of CAKQRD010000031.1, forward strand.
ATTTGTTGGTTTTTGTTCTGCCTCTTTACCTTGTTCTTGATGTTTTGGTATATCTATTGTTTTGGTATATCTATATGGATACCGATAAATGTATTATAGCACAAAATTTTTGTTTTTTCAAGTTTTAACGCGCTATGCTATGTGAAATATATAAAATCATCTCTTTGTTCTGTTTTGAAACATTTATGAAAGAACGTCCGACTTTTTTATTTGTTATAAAATATAGGCTTATAAACCATAAACGCTAAACATTACAAAAGTTGCGGTTCGGCACTATTCAGAGAATGCCGTAAAAAAAATTTTGAAGAATTTTTGCGAAAAACGATAAAAGTGGTTTACTTTTTACCCCTGCTTATTCCCCGATAGGTGTAGGGATAAAATTTTTAACCGGACAGGAGAACAAAAAAATGTTAGTAAGAAAAGAAAATCTCAAACGCTTTTCGGAAACAAAAAATCTATTCAAAGAGAAATTCGCCGCATTGCATCGCGGTTTTACACGGCTCGCCGTTCATCACGATAACAAGCACAACGAGTAAATTTGTACACGATTTGTTTGCGCTGCGTTCCGCTGTCGATAGAACCCATTTTGTTGACTTCGACAAAATGGTCGGAAACATATTCGTGGTATGACAATTATTGAGTGTTACCGATATAAATTCGGGCCAAACTTTGATTTGAACTATCAATAAAACTGACTCAAAAAATGGTAAATCAAACCTGTTTTTCCAAGCAGGATAAGGTGTGATTCAGTCGGACTTTTTCCGCCCGAAACACACGTTTCAAGACAAGCGGGATACCCGCTTTCTTTTTCAACAAAACTACGGTTTTTATATTACAAACACAGGAGGAATTTTGCCTATGAACGAGATGTTTAAGGACTACCCCGACGTAGTAAGCGTCGGACAATTAAAAGAAATGCTGCAAATCGGGCAAGTTCTCGCTTATAAACTCGTAAAGGAAGGAGAAATAAAATCACGCAAGGTCGGGCGTGAATACAAAATACTTAAATCAACCGTTATAGAGTATTTGTCGAGAGGTTGTTCGTAATGGAATTAAAAGGAACGCTACAATCTAAAAAAGGCTATTTATACGCGGTAATCGGCTATAAAGACGAAGCGGGAAAACAAAAATACAAGTGGTATTCGACGGGCTTAAAGGAGCGCGGGAACAGAAAGGAAGCAAAAGAAATTCTTGCTCAAAGAATACTGGAATTTGAGGAAGAACAGACAAGTTTTATAAACAAACTTAAAAACCGTACAAAGCCTAAAAACGTAGATAAAGCGGAAGCGACTATGTTGTTTTCAGATTATTGTCTGAAATACGTGAAAAGCAAAAAATCGGAATTATCTCCGTCCGTATATAGTTTATACTTAAAACACTACATAAAACTTTTTAAGTCGTATTTCGACCCGAAAAAACTACGGTTAATCGATATTACCGAAAAAGAAATCAATGATTTTTATGAAGACAGGTTAAATCACGGAGTTAAAAGGATAACTCTTAAACATTATAATTGTGTGCTTCGCCCTGCTTTAAGACAGGCATACAGAAACAAACTTATTCCGGATAATCCGTTTGATTTTATAGATTCTATTAAGAAAGAAAAAGCAACTATGTCCTTCTACGATAAAAACGAGATGAAATTGTTCTTTGCGGCAATAAAAGGACACAAACTCGAAATACCGTTTATTCTGGCTGCTTATTACGGATTTCGTCGGAGCGAGGTTTTAGGACTTCGTTGGAGTGCAATCGACTTTGAGCATAAACTGATAACCGTAAATCACAAACTGCTCGTCGTTGACAAAGAAGTTATTTTAACCGACGATTTGAAAACCGAAAAAAGTCATCGCACCTTGCCGCTTATTCCTGCCGTAGAATCTGCTCTATTAAAGCATAAAGCGCAGATAGAAGAGAATAAACGGTTTTACGGAAATACTTACGATGCCCGCTATCTCGATTACGTCTGCGTTGAGGAGAACGGCAAAATCGTCTATCCCGACCACATGACGAAAAAATTTGCCGATTTGCTGAAAGAGAAAAATTTACGACATATCCGTCTGCACGATTTACGGCACAGCTGCGCAAGTAACCTTTTAGCAAACGGAGTGCAACTTAAAGAAATACAGGAATGGCTCGGACACTCGAATTTCGGAACTACGGCAGACGTTTATTCTCACTTGGATTTCAGTGCAAAAGTAAAAGTAGCGCAGACTTTAACGCAGGCGTATGACGAGCCCGCAGAAGAAAAGCCACCCGCGCAAGACAGAAAAAACGTAGAAATACTTATGCAGGCAATCGACGAAATGAAAAAACTCGGTTTTGATTCTCTTGAAGAATATCTTGCTTATAAGGACGAACAGTCGCTCAAAGAAATGAAAAAGTCCCCTATCGAAATGTAGAAAAAAGGACGCCAAACCGCAGTTTCCATAGGGAATTATTAAAACTAAATTATAGAATTGCGCTTTCAAACGATAAAAAAGGCTCACGAATAATTTTCTCGTGAGCCTTTTTCAATGTGTTAAATTATTATAAGTTTGCTTTATAATCCGTTCCCCAGTCAAACATTGCGTCAAGAATAGGTTTTAACGTTTTCCC
>CAKQRD010000032.1 GCA_934271275.1 uncultured Clostridia bacterium
AAAAACAATTATCTGAAGCAAGTCCTATTGCGCCTCTACTTAAATACTACTTTTATCCGTTGCCTTTATTTCATCTTCCGTCCCGAAAAAAATTTTTTCACATTTTTTTTAATAGTTTCTGCTTTTTACGATTACTAAATTCTACTTATTCATCTTTTAATCACTGCACTCCCATTTTTTTGGAGTGCGGGGCTTTCATAAGACGGTAAAATAGTATTTATGAAAGGTTATACTTATGATAAGTCGTTAAGCGAAAAGGAAAGCCGGATACTATCTTCTGTTTACTCGGGTAATGAGCATTACTTGAACGCTTTTAACTTTGTTCATAAGTTTTACGGAACAGATTATTACTTACATAGCCCTTAAATAACGCCTTTTTTGAGGATTATATTCGCATAAATCTGCTTTTCGCCAGTAGCTATCACCGCGTATGCGTTTTTCGCCCGCTCGTAAAACGCGTTCCGTTCTATCCCGCCGAGCTTTACGTTTTTATCATGTTCGTTCGCGATTTTTTTCGTATTCCGCCCATATCGTCGGATTAACCTTTCCTTCGTCGCTCGGGGTAAGATTCATTAAAATCATATTCGGCTCAGCGTAAGTATCGAGCGGGATTAAAGACATCACCGCGTCGAGAATTTCCGCACCGCCTATTCCGTCCGCGCGGATAACCCTCTTTCCCAAATTCTCGGAAGGAAAATTCCCGTCGGCAATCACTATTTCGTCGCCGTGTCCCATCTCGCACAATATCTTCAACAGCTCTGGACCTACAAGCTTATTAATTCCTTTCAACATAAATTCACCTCTTTTATTGATTTTTGCGATAATTTATATTAGCCTGTTAAAACCTTTTTTCAAATCGTATGTTTTTCCGTTTATTTCGACCTGCTTTTCCGCGGGAACTTTGACCGAAAGCTTTGTAATTTCGCCGTTTTCGAGCTTTGCGGAAACCAAAAGCCCTCCTCTCGAACGCAAATTCTTAAATTCCGTCGTTCCGTTTTTCCACTCGTCGGGAATCGCCGCAAAAAGCTCTATAAAGCCCCTATGATCCTGCAAAAGCATTTCGTGCAGCGAGTCGCAGAATCCGAACAGACTTTCCAGCGTGAACGGACGGTAATGAAACCAAGTGTAGCCGTACTTTTTATAATCGCCGTTCAGGTGAAACCCGTTTTCCGCGACGAAGCCTTTACAAAACTGTCTTAATCTTTCGTAAGCGGAATTGCCGCGCTTTGCCATAGCGTACAGGCTTGCGGACATCGCGAACGAAAAGCCCACCCAGTAACCCGTACCGAGAACTTCGAGTTCGGCAATAGTGCCGTCATAAATTTTCTTGTGTTCTTCGCTGTCGTAATTTATAAGGTGCAGCGGGTATAAACACATAATGTGCGAAAAATGCCTGTGCGTTTCGGGAAGCTTCTGCGTTTTATCGAGCATAACGACGCCGTTTTCGTCTATCGCTATATCGTCGAGCCTGTTTAAAATCTCCTTGTAACCTTCCGCACTCTCGCCGAGCTTTTCCGCATACCCCGCCAAAGTCTGATATAAATACCTTAAAAGCGCGAGGTCGAAATTAGAATTCGGGGTTAAATAAGCCCTCGGCTCGTTGTCGAAGACTTCCGGCGAAGAGGAAAGCGGAAGATACAGCTTGCCGTCCTTTTCTTTAAGAAGCGCGCTTATCGCACGCGCCGTCTTTTTGAAAAACGGGTACGCGCGGGTTCGCAAAAACTTTTCATTGCCCGTATAAAGATAATATTCGTCAAAGCTCTGCGCCGCCCATATGGTCATTGTCGGCGAAAGCGAATACTGCGCCCAGCCGCCCATAGGCTTTCCGTCCAACGTCGAACACGAGGGAATCAACAGCCCCTTAACGCCGAAAAAATCTTTTGCAAACCTTTCGTACGCGGGCGTAAGCTTCCACAAATAATCAACGAACGCCTCACCCTCTTTCAGCCTGTTCGCCTTTAAAAACGATTGATACGAAAGCTCGGTGTTGGTGTCGTGATGATAATCGCCCTTCCAAGGCGGCAGGCAGTCGTTATCCGCCGTCCACACCCCTTGAAGAGGCATAGGATACCCGCCCTTTGCCGAACAGCTTTTAAATAAATACCAACTCTTTTTATACGTTTCGTCTATGAGCTTATCGCCCGTTTTTACGAATGATTTGCGACGATACTTCGCCCATTCCTTCTCGTGCGCGGCAAAAAGCTTATCGAACCCGATTTCCGCCGCTTTTTTAAGCTTTTCTTTCGCAAAAGAGATATAATCTTCGGCGTCGTCCGTCGTAGAAAGCGTATAAAGCAGCTCGTTTTCCGTGCGAAGCGCGACTATGCCGAACGCATAAGCCGTATGCGTTTTCTGCTCGTACCACTTAAAATCGCCGTCGTCGTAAAACTTTGCTTCGGGATAACCAAGCGACATTTTATCGGCGTTATCGGCTATCGCGGACTTGCCCTCGGGCTTACCCGAAAGATACGCGGGAACGTGAAGTTTGAAAGTAAAATCGCGGTTTACCTTAATAATACCCGCGCCGCCGAGCCTGCTGATAAAAATCTCCGCTATCGGTTCGTTTCCCGAATATACTTCCGCTTTCGCCTTGTCGTAATCGAGAGAATAGCGCACGTTTTCGGCGTCATCGAAGAAAAGTTCGAGCCGCCCCGCCGTGATTTTGGATGGGTATGGCTTTCCCATAAAAATATCTTCAAAAAGCCTGTCCCTCTCCCGCCAATCTTCTTCTTTGCCGCTTTTCGACAGTTTTACGAGGTTTTTATAATTAAAACCTCTTTCCAAGGTCGTTTCGTTCGGGCGCAAATCCCACAAATCGGTTCTGTCAACGGTTATTTTAAGAGGCTCGCCGCCGTAAACGATACTGCCCGTAAAGCCGTTGCCGAGCGGCAAGCCTTCATCCCAGTTTTCTGTTCTGATTATTCTTTTATCCATCTTACTTCCATAGGTTTAAGGGTAAGTTCGGTTTTTACGCCTTTTTCGTCGCAAAACTCCGTTCTCTGCTCCGTCTTCGCGTTGTTTATCACCGCGTACTTCCCGCTCGCGGGATAATAGTTACATTCCGTGTTCTCGTTAGTCGAATAACATTCGTATAGGTTTTTGTTCGCCACCCTGCACATCGCTTTGTATAAAAGCCGCGAATTTTGGAAACTATAAGGAATTCCCGTTATATAAAAACTCCTCCCCTTGCCGTACTCGTTTATCGCCATCTTTACTTCGCCCACGTTTACGCTCCTCTTAAATCTGTCGGAAAAAGTTATATCCAAAACCTTCGTTCCGTCAAGAGCGTAAATATTTTTTTTATCTTCACCGTAGTCGATTCCTTTTAACCCTTCCGTCAGCTCGTCCGCTTGCTTCTGTATATTATACTTATCGTTAGAAAGCGTAAATCCTATCTCTTCGTCTACCCCGAGTACATCCGCAAGCCGGAAATACCGTCCGTTTCCTTCGCAAGCCGTAGGTTCTCCTACTCCGATAAATCCTCCGCCCTCGTATACGAACTTCCTTACCGCCGTTTGGAGCTTTTCGTCCTTCCACTCTTTTCCGCCGGAAAACGCGGTATATGCGTCGCCCGCGTTGATTATCACGTCTATTCCTTTCGGCACTCCGTTTCTCACATCGTCGAACGACAAAAACTC
>CAKQRD010000033.1 GCA_934271275.1 uncultured Clostridia bacterium
TCTATAAACCCTACGTTTTTTTCTACGTATTCGGAAAGTTCGGGTATCTCGTTTTTTACGAGTCCTTTAAGATACTCGTCCGCGCCGATAAGATTTTCGCAGATGATTATATTAAGCGGCGCGGCGTTTCTTTCCGCGCGCTTTTTTATGCCGAGCGAAATAGGTTTTGCAATGAATTTTAAAACGTTGACCCCTATCGCCGTAGCCATCATATCGCAGGTCGCTATCTCTTCCGAAACGAGTTCCTGATTTTTACCGTCTATTCCGTACACGTTCTTTACCGTTATCTCTTCGTTTTTATCCGAGGTCACAACGTTTACTGGGTATTCTCCGTCGGCGTTAAGACGGGAAATCACCTCTTCGTTAATATCGACGAAGCCTACTTTATACCCCGCCGCGGAAAAAGACTGACCGATAAAGCCGCGACCTATGTTTCCCGCGCCGTACATTACGAATTTTTTCATAAATTTCTTATCACCTTTGCGGGATTGCCCGCTATTACCACGTTATCGCCGAAGCTTTTCGTCACCACGCTGCCCGCGCCGACTACCGCGTTGTTACCTATGGTTACGCCGGGACAAATAATCGCACCCGCGCCTATCCAGCAGTTATCGCCTATCGTTACGGGAAGTCCCAGCTCCACGCCGTTATACCGCTCCTCCGCCCGTACGGGGTGGGTTGCGGAATATATCCCGACGTTTGGAGCGAGCATGCAGTTTTTGCCGATTTTCACCTTGTTTACGTCGAGTATTATGCACCCGTAGTTGGCAAAAAAGTTTTCACCGACTTCGATATTTACGCCGTAGTCGCAGAAAAAAGGAGTTTCCACTTTTATGTTCTCGCCCGTTTTTCCGAACAGTTTTTTTATAAGTTTATCTCGCTTTCGGGGTTTGTCCGCAGAAATTTTGTTATATTTTTCAAATAACTTTTCCGCGCGCAGGTGCATTGCGCGAAGTTCCGGATCGAGCGGGGCATAAAGCTTTCCCGCAAGCATCTTCTCTTTTTCGGTCATATCAGTTCATTTCGGGGCAAAGCGGACCCGCGAGTTCTTTAAGGAAGAACAGTTTGCCGGGAATGGTGGGAATAAACGAAGAAGTGACGTGACGATCGGGCGTATAGCGCAAAGTCATCCACAAGGACATACCCTGCCACTGCATACCGCGGGAAAGCGCGCCGTCCGCGCCGCCTATCGCGTAGTCTGCGGAGAACATAAGCGCAGGTCCTATCGTGTTCGCGCGGCACGGCACGAGCGAAGTGCGCGACTTAAAAGAAGTAATCGCGTTCTGCTCTACCGTTAAGGGGTGAAGTTTTACCGCAATGCGATAGGGCTGATTTCTCCATTCCTCGTCGGTGGTAAATTCCGCGCCTATCGTCGGCTCCCAGAACGCTATGTGGCACATTCTGCCGATGCCGTATACAAGCACGAGTTTCGCACCTTCACTTTTGAGCGCGGCTATCTTTTCGGGATAGGTCGGTAGATTGTCTTTCGTGGCGAAATTTCTGTGATCTTTCGGAACGGTAAGTTCTCCGAGCGGGTTATAAAACGCCGTTTCCATAGCGTTTTGAAAAGATGCTTCGCCCGTTATGGTGTTGCCCTCCGAATCCGCCCATTCGTCCATATTGAAACACCACACGTTTTTGCAGGACACGTTCCATTCTTTAAGAAAATACACCGCCCATTTATACATTCCCATAGGTCCTACGGGAAGAATGAACGCTATTTTTCTGTTTTCTTCGTTAGCCTTTTTTATTTCGTTCGCTATCTCGTGCCCCATTTTTACGTCGAACTCGGCAACGCTTTCGCACGCTATCGGCGCAAAATCTTTGTTCCAGAAGCTCTGCTTTTCCGTAATCTCTTCCGGACGATGCGAGCAGCACTCGTCTATCTTTTCAAAATCCCAGCCTTCGGGATAGAACCCTTCCAACAAACTTCCTTTTACCGTAGAATTAAAATCCATTTTCGTTCTCCTTTTTTTGTTTTAATAAAATTATTTTTACGGCAATAAACGCTTGGTCGTGCCTTTAAGATACGCGAGGCACTGACGGAAGCCTTCCGCATACTCCGCCCCGCACTGATACCCGCGATAACGCGAACAGGTTTTTACCATATCCGGAAAGTCTATGCGGTCGTGATCTTTCATCCACACTATCTGACTTTCGTGACAGTTGAGCATTTTTAGTTTTAAATCTATCTCTTCCGTTATATCCACAAACTCGATCGGAACGAAGTTTACGCCCGCCAGAGTGTCCATATAATATATCGGCACGAGCTTTGCGGGGTTTACCTCTTTACTCTTATAATTAGGCAGAGTCGCCGAAAAACTCGCGTCGAACACGAGCCTCGACACCGCGGTATGATCGGGCATATAATCGTCCGGATTGTGCGTGATTATAAAATCGGGGTTGGCGTACTTTATTACGTCCACCATCATATCCCTGCTCTTTTTGTTGTTGTCGAATATATCGAGGTCGTCGAATCCGCCCGATATAACCTCTATCCCCGCTAACGCGCCCGCGTTTTCCGCTTCTTTTTTACGCATTATCGTAAGTTCGTCCGGCGGGATTATAACGTGACCGAGATTCCCGCTCGAAGCGTGGCATACTATTACCTTATCGCCGCGCTTTACGCATTTTGCCAAAGTCCCCGCGCACGCGATTTCCACGTCGTCCGGGTGACACCCTATCGCAAGTACTCTCATTTTTCATACCGCTCCTTTTCTTTTTTCTCTTACCCGAATTATATCGCCGCACGTACTTTTTTACAATGTTTTACAGCACTCAAAACGGGTAAAATAATACACCGCAATTTTTTATGTGAAAATAAGTTGACGTACGGATAAAAATAATGGTATGCTTTATTCATGGCAAAATATTACAGGCACAAAATAGAAAAAATACTCGTTATCGACGACATCGTAACCATACACTATTTAGAACCGGAGAAAGATTTTTCGTTCGGTCCGGAAGCGCACGATTTCTGGGAACTCGTTTACGCGGACAAGGAGTCGCTGCGTCTCACCGCGGACGGCAATCCCGTTACGTTAAACGAGGGCGAAATTATTTTTCATAGACCGAACGAGAGCCACTCGCTCGCCGCAAACGGGAAAAACGCACCCTGCGTTATAGTTATAACCTTCGTGTGCAAAAGCCGCGCGATGAAGTTTTTTGAAAACAAGAAATTCAAACTCGACAAAAGCCTGTTAAAGTTCGCCTACGCCATCACGGAAGAAAGCAAAAAATCATTCGTTATGCCAGTTTTTAACCCGTCTATGAAGAGGCTTGAACCGATACAGAACCCCGTTCTCGGCGGCGAACAACTGATAAAAAATTATCTTGAAATTTTTCTTATAAGCATTATGAGAAAAGAAACCGAACAGGACAGAAAAAGCACGGAGTTTTTGCCGAACCGCGCGCTTAACGGAAACCTTTCTCGAAGAGTTGCGGAGTTTCTGAGCGAGAACATAGAAAGAAAAGTGGAAATAGAAGAGGTATGTAAGGTAGTAAATTACAATAAATCGTACGTTTTCCGCACGTT
>CAKQRD010000034.1 GCA_934271275.1 uncultured Clostridia bacterium
TATGAACGACGATTTAAGATTTTACGAAAACAATTACTTCGACGGAGAATCATTCACGTTTTTCTACGTCGAAGGCGTGAACTACGACGATAACGAAATAGTTTTAACCGTGTCGAATCTGGGGCGGTTATCCCAAAGAACGTTTGACCTGCTAAAAGACAAGCACGGCACACGATACTTCGAGTACGGCGCGGAATACTCAAAAATCTACCTCGACGAGTTTACCAAACCTTACGGGAGGGCGTTATGAACGATATACAGATAGTTATAGGCTCGTGGGGCAGCTACAACGAGTGCAACGAACGGGCGTTAGGCTCGAAATGGCTTAACCTATCCGATTATTCCGACTGGGAAGAAATCGTTGATGAACTTAAAAAGGAAGGCTTCGAGCTCTCCGGCATAGACGAAGAACTGTTTATACAGGACGTCGAAGGAATCTCGGATAACTCTGTAAACTGGGATTATATGAACCCCGAAACACTTTTTAATACATTGAAAGAATCGGGCGTTCTGGACGACGATTACAAATACAAAGTATTCTGCGCGTTCCTCGAAGTTCGCTGCTATGACGATTTTGAAGAAAAAGTCAAATCCCACGGCAAACGTTGGGATGACGATATTAACATATACGACGGCTACTCGTGGGAAGATTTCGGAAGGGAAATGTTTGCCGTCAATGGTTACGAAATACCCGATAGCATAATTGACTTTATAGACTTTGAAGCATACGGGAAATATCTCGGAGATTATACCGTGCAGGAATACAGCAACGGGTTAATTGAAATTTATTAAAAATAAAAGGAGTTTTTACTATGAATATTACAAACGAAAACAAAAAAGAAAAAGCACTTGAACTTATGAACAAATTAGATATTTACAAACCGTACGTACGAGCGTTTAAGGAACGCGACGAAATATGTTTCTTCGAGAACTTCGGCGGGTTTTGGACATATCAAGAACCCGAGCTTCTGGCAAAAATCAAAGCATTTGAAGAAGAATACAACGTACTCGTATATGCCGTTACGCACGAATACTTGGAGTTCGGCGAATGTTACGACTTCCTTTTCATATCCGACTACGAGGAAGAATGGGATGAAATGCTTTATCCGCAAGGCAATATGTTTTACGCCTATGCTTACGTCCGGAACAAATCCGACGATTTCTGCTCCGAGTTCGGCACAATAGGTATTCGCTCCTTCGGCGGCGGAATCAAAAGGGTTATGTGAATGAGTCCGCTTTGCTACAAAGTCTGTTACACGAAAAAAGGCGGAAATAAATTAAAGGTCTACCTCGTCACCGATACTCTCGATAACGCGTTATGGCACGTCAGGTGGTACGAAAGTCATTCCCCGCCTATTGATGCTGCCGAATTTCGGGTTTTACCCGTTTACTCGAAAAAAGAATACGCACGATTATGGAAAGACTGCCCCTTTTGAGACGGTCTTTCCTCTTTAAAAAGGAGATATTATGAAAAAACTTAACCTCTCGGCAAACACGCCGACAGAACAAAAAATTTTAGATTACTTACGCCAAAACGCGAGCGAAACGCTTATCGACAAGATAAACAACGGCACGCCGTTCGAGAAAGACGGTAAATCGCTCGTAAACAAAAAGACTCTTTCGGGGTTTATGAAATACGCCGCGGAAGAAGCGAGAAAAACTTCTGAGAAAGACGCGGCTTGTGCCTGTATAGACGATTCCGTAGTTTACGGCTGGGCTATTCACTACTTCGAGGAAAATTCTATCGAAGGCACGCTTTTTAACCCCGACGGCACGGAATATATCCCCGCTGTAAAGAAGTCTGTTGTCGCTTCCGTCACACCGAATCCCAAAAACAATCAGCCGTCGTTGTTCGATATGTTATCGAAAGAAACAGAGCCATCGCCATCATCCGACAAGCCTGCCGAAGAAGATATTACCGAAGCGCAAGCCGCGCTTATCGATGATAATTCTTCCGACGATACGGAGGACGATCCATCCGTCGAGGAAATCTGCGAAAGGGTGAACAAGGCGATGAGCGAGAAGTATTCTCCATCACCGTTATACTCACGATACAGAGAACTCGAAAAGGAATATCCCGAAAACATATTAGCGTTGAGAATAGGAGATTTTTACGAGGTGCTCGGCGATAACGCGGTGAAGCTAGCGAAAGAACTCGGTCTTACTCTTACGAGCCGAGAAGTCGGACTTCCCGAACGCGTGCCGATGATAGGCTTCCCCTACCACGCCGCAGAAAAATACTTTTCTCAAATCATTGCTCTCGGGTATAAAATATCCGTCTGCGAGGGTTTGAAGGAAAGCCCGAAAGAACAGCCCTCGCCGAATATCGACTACGAAACGGGAGAGATATTATCGGGCTGCTCTACCACCGAAACCCCGCTCGTAGAAACGCTCCGCGACGTTCTCGGCGATTCGTTCGAGGTGGCGTTATGAAAGTCGATAGAATAAAGCCTATACCCAAATACATACTCAAAAAGATTATTCGTTACGATAAATCCTCGTATCATACCCGTAACGGTAACTCTCGATTCTATTCGTACCTCTCTAAAAACGACGGCGAACTCGTAAAGATAACCGTGGCGATAAAAAATCATAAAGACAAAATCTTCGTAAAACAGGTAGCGATACACGGTTTACGCTCCGACAAATGCTTCGTTAAAGACCTCGTTTACTACACCATCGCTGGTTACGTCGTGGGTTGGCACGAAGAAGGCTTATCACGCTACCCCAAATGGTACGAGGACGGGCGTTGGTACTCTGCCGAAGACAAATACTTCGATCCCTTCGCACCCGTCGTGAACATCGAATACCTCGATAAATTCCCCGAATACAAATACTCCGCCGTTAATCTCTATCGAGGCGTGAACGTACTCAAATACCTCCGTTACTACGAAAAGTACCCGCAGATAGAGTATCTTACGAAAGCGGGGTTTACGGGATATATATTTTCCGTACAGATTTTAAGGGAAATCGGCAAGAACAAACGCTTTTGTAAATGGCTTATGCAAAACCGCAAGGAGATTATACGAAACGGGTATTACGTTGACGTTATTCTCCGCGCATTCAAAACGGGGAAATCTCTCGATAGTTTGCAGTCCTATCGCATACACCGTATGCGACTGCTCAAAGAAGCCGAACCCAAAGAGCTTCGGACGTTCTTTAAGTCTGACATAGAAAGGTTTGTAAACTATCTTAATGCTCAGCACATAACCCCGTATTCATACCGCGACTATCTGTCTGCATGTTTGTATCTCGGACTCGATATGACGGAAAGCAAAAACCGTTACCCGCACGATTTCAGGCGTTGGCACGATATTCG
>CAKQRD010000035.1 GCA_934271275.1 uncultured Clostridia bacterium
GTCATACAACTTTGCCTTTAATTCTGTTTCTTTGCTCTGTAAAACGGCATTGTTTTTCACTTGCGTTCCTCCCGCCAAAATCACATCGTTAAATCGTTTGAATGGCAGTTCATGATTTCGGGATATTCCGACTGACAATACTTTCTTAAGAATGCAATCGTATCTTCGTTACTTCTGATACTCGCGTCGGGAGTATCAACGTATTCAGAGCACAAATTATCGAGAATATCGTCGCCTTCGTTAGCCAATGCTTCGTACACCTCATCCTCAACGTTCTCGTCCAGAAGCGCTTCCGCAATCATAACATACGCGTTGCATTCAAACGCGTCGTTGAATATTTCCTGCGGCGAACAAGTTTCGAGTTTTGTTTTTTCGTATTTGGCGATTTGTCTTTCAACCGTATCACGCACATACGAGCGATAATCGGTAACGCCGTCAATTTCGCGTAGCGCTTCCGCTGTTTTCTGTTCCTCTGATACAAAGTTTTTGTTTTCGTTTTCCATTTTGTTTCTCCTTTTCGGTTTTATTTTTTATATTAAAAAAGCCGCGTTCACACGCAGCGTCTTTGTGAGTGATAAAACACGCTATCCGTATTCCTGCCTTACGCTTTCTAACACGGCGACGATTTCTTCATACGCCAAATTTGGTCCGACCGCGGCGTTTATCTTTTTTACGAGTTCTTCATCCGTTTCTGCCGAAAAACATTCGGAAAGTTTTCGCGCTAAATCGTCGCCCGCAATATCAAAAAGCGCAAACGAATATATCGCCTGCGCTTCCCGTATTTTTATTTCGCTATATTCCGCGTCCGTCATTACTCGCTCTATCTCGGCGTGCCGTTCCGCCTCGATTTTTTCTCTTTCCTGCATTATGCCGTCTATTTCACTCGTATCGATGCTCACGTCGTTAGAAAAGATTCCCATTACCGCTATCATGGGTAACGTTACGATTATCGTTACGGTGAGTATGATATACAGAACCGTTTTCCTGCCTTTCTTGTTCGACAGCACCGCCGCGCCGACCTTTTTCAGTATCGGTATGATAGGCACAGCCATTATCTGCCGCCCCCTTTACCGAACAGTTCCGCCTTATATTCGGGCGCGATTACTTCGAGCAAATACCTTTCATTCCCGCAACGATACAAGCACGTTCCGCGTTCGGGATAGCGTATAAGTTCAAACTCGCTCGGTTCAATCTGCAACGCGTCCATATACTCTTTGGGATTGATTTGCCCCGCATTGAACAAGAATTGATGAGTCGGAATTGAAAACAGCGGTTTTGTAAATTCGCGGATCGAAGGCAGAAGAAAGTCCTCTATATTCTGACTTGCGAGTATTACCGACGAGTCCTTTTTTCTTACGCGTTTCATGGCATTTCGGATATACTCGATTGCCGTCATATTCGTTAAAAACAAATACAATTCGTCAATGCTCGCCGCCGTATTGCCTTCGCCGAGCAATTTGTTCGACATATACGAAAGGATATTGAACAGCATTGCGTCTTTAAGTCTGCGGTTTGACTCCAACAATCCTTTTACCCCAAAACACAAAAAATCGTCCGAAGTTATATTCGTATGCCCGTCAAAATATTTGCTTTCCGCGCCGACGCACATAGAGTGAATCCCGAGGCACACTTCTTGCAACGTTTCTTCCGAATACAGATATTTCTTTTCCTTGTCGTATGAAAGGTATTCCTCTTCGCAAAGCGCATAAAAATCCGACATAGTCGGATAATCTTTCGCTGTTTTTTGCGTATAGTCCGTTTCGTCCGTAATGCCGAACTTTTCGTATAGTTTCGTTAAAAGAATTTCTATCGTGTCGATTTGAGTATCGTCGAAATCCTTATACGCCTTGAAGAAATCTTTTAAGAACGCTATATGCTGCGACAGCCGCGTTACCTTTTTGAACGCTTCGGGGCAGTTCTCCGTATTTTCTTCTCTCCCGCTCGTTTCTCCCGTTGTTTCCGTCCATGCTTTCGGCTCTAACGGGTTTATCTTATACTCACCCGATAAAAAATCGATATAGCACCCGCCGAGATTTTTGCACAAGTCTTCATACTCACTTTCGGGATCGAGGCAAATCACTTTCTTGCCCGATTCTCGAATATTCGTGAGCAATAGTTTCATCAGATAACTTTTGCCCTGCCCGCTGTTACCGAGAATTAAAACGTTGCTCGTCGTTTTATCTTCCGCGCGGCGGTCGAGGTCTACGATTACATTCGTGCCGTATTTGTCTTTTCCGATATAAAAGCCGTTAGCATCGGTCTTACCCGAGAACGCAAACGGATAGAAATTCGCCGCCGAACTTGCGGGCAACACCCTTTCATACAGCGTTCCGAACTGATTCGCGCCGAAAGGCAGAACAGACAAAAAGCCTTCTTTTTGTCTTAACGTCAGCCTGTCGACCGTAATCTTCGCCCTTGCAAGTTCCATAAGCGTTTCGTTTTGAAGTTCTCGTAAATGCTCGAGCGATTTCGCCTTTAATTCGATAAACACCGCGCAATGCAGTAAACACTCGCGGCTTTTACGAAGATCCGCAAGCAATTCTATAACGTCCTGTAAATTGCCCTCGGCTTCCACGCTGTCCGTCATATCGTTCGCGGCGGATTTCATCTTGTTTTTTCTCGTGGCGTTCTGAATGATTTTTCTTTGCTCCGCCGCTTCCACAAGCCTATGGTACACCCTTAAC
>CAKQRD010000036.1 GCA_934271275.1 uncultured Clostridia bacterium
GCGTCAACAAAAGGCTCTTTCATATGATTGATTCTAAAATTAATTATTCTCATGGTTACCCCTCATTTTAAAATATTGAACACAAGTTCTTCGACCTTTTGACTGACCTTTGAAGAAGAACCGCCGATGTTGCTGACATTTGTCATAAACACACATTCCATATTATCTTTCGGAGAAACAAAGAAATGAGTACCGTAAGCACCGGACCAACCGAAAGTTCCCTCTGTGGCAGGCGTTTTTCCTTTTATCGGATCCTGCCTGATTTTCACTCCCAGTCCCCATACAAAACCGGGTTCGGGTTCAAGATGCTTTTTCGGTGCTTCGGTTTGCATAAGTTTAACCGATTCTTTTGATAGAATTCGCTTTCCGTTATAAACTCCTGAGTCCAGAAGCATTTGTGCAAAATTCTCATAATCCTCTGCGGTTGAATAAAGTCCGCCGGAACCGCTTACATAATCCGAACCCTCTGCTATTGTAAAAAAGCTTTTCATATCAGCTTTTTTGCCGGTAACATTTTTTAGTGATTTTCCGCTTTTTTTATAAATTTGAACAAGATTTTCTTTCTCTTTTTGAGTCGGGTGAAAGGTTGAATTGTTCATATCAAGCGGAAGAAAAATATGATTTTTGAAATAATCATCAGCTTTTTCTCCGCTTGCACTTTCAATAACGCTTACGAGAACGTCAAATCCTGCTATCGGGGAATAACCCGTGCCGGTTCCCGGCTCAAAATCAAGCGGTTGCTTGGCATATTTTTCCGCCTGCTCGGCGTTTGTTGTTCTTACGGTTTTATCCTTGAGCATTGTTGCATAGCCGCCGATTCCCTGTTCAAGTCCTGACGAGTGAGAAAGCAAATCCCTTATTGTTATATCTCTTTTCGGTGGTGTAGTTTTCACCTTGTCTTTGTTGTAGGTTATGAGTCCGACAAGCGACTGAATCGGATTTTTAGGCGGAAAAGGGTATCGCCTGTCACAAACAACCCGGGTATTTTTAAAGGATGGAATATACTTTGAAATCGGATCGTCTATTTTGACTTTACCATCATCAAAAAGTTTCATTATTGCCGCGGCGGTTATCGGCTTTGTCATCGACATCATTCTGAAAAGGCTATCATATCTGACGGGTTCATGATTTTCAATATCCGAATATCCCCACTTGTTTTTATACACGATTTTTCCGTCTTTTCTTACAAGCAAAATTCCGCATGGAATTACCTTATCGATGATGTATTTGTTAAATGTATTGTCAATTTCATTTGTTTTAACCATATCAATATTTCCTCGAAAGCTGTGCTTCACATTCTTCTCTTGTAATTTCTCCGCCGTTGCACTTCGTCATAAGCTCAACGTCTTTATCCTTCAAACGATAAAATGCAATGACAATCACGCCTAAAATCGTACCGATTGCAGGAATGAGCGTATATACAATCCAAAGCATATTGAGAGCAGATTCCGGTTGCTGAACACCTTGTGCGGCAATATCCGCAAAATCTGTAGCTTCGATTTCAATCCAGCCCGAAAGCCCGAGCAGGAAAAGACCGAGAGATGACGCAATCCCCTGAGTCAGCTTTGTTATAAAGGAGTTCAAAGCGAAGAATATGCCGGAGCAGTCCTTGCCCGTTTTGTATCTCGTGTATTCAATGGTATCGGGGACAAGAAAGCTTTTTGCAATCATAGAAACATTTCCTGGAAGCGACTGGATAACCATAAGGGTACAAACAAGAATGAAGTGCTTCGAACCGACAAAAAAAATTGAAAGCAGAGGTATTCCGCCGAGAAGTCCGCATAAAACAACCGTCTTGGCTTTTCCTAATCTTTTCGTGATTTTTGCGGTGTTTAATTGGGCAACAAGCCCGGGAATTGCCGAAATTGCAATAGGAATTATAAATACCATTGAATTACCGAAGTGATAATATGCAACAAAATTCGCAAGATTTGCGCCGGTTGCAAGGCAGGATGTTATAATTGAGCTCAAAAGCAGAATAAACAAATACTTGTTTGTCTTAACACATTCAATCATATCCTTGAAAGTGTAGTGTTCTTCTTCTGCCGATACATTTTTAAGCCCGACATTGTATTCTTTTATACCCGTAA
>CAKQRD010000037.1 GCA_934271275.1 uncultured Clostridia bacterium
TAGCGGAATTACAGGCGCGGATACATACTTTTGATAACGTCAATCCGCTCGCACCGAGCAATAAATTTTCACGTTCGTTTCCGCCGATTCACACAGGCGGAAAAAAGAATTTTTTCAAAAGACTGCCTTTTTAGAAAAACCGAAAAATTCCCCCTTGCAAAATAAATTATCACTCTTGTAAAACAAATTATCGTATGCTATAATGATGTTAATAATCGGATATAGAAAAGTCGTAAGTTGCAAAAATTATTCCGTTCTTTCCGATAAACCGATCCGGATTTATTTATAATCCGATCGACTGAAAATACAAGGAGAAAATAAAATGGAAAAACTCGCAAAAGGACAATGGAGCAAAGAACAAGCCTGGCGATGGTATAACGACCAGCCATGGATACGCGGTTTTAACGGTTATCCGTCAAATTGCGTAAACCGTATCGCCATGTGGCAGGAGTTTGAACACAAAGAAGTTTTTGAGCAAATCGAATACGAATTCAATCTTGCCAAGGAAACGGGATTCAATGCCGTCCGGGCTATAATTCAGTTTGAATGCTGGTATTATCAGCACGACTCGTTTATGAAAAATCTTGAAGAATATTTTTCTCTTGCCGACAAGTACGGGCTGAAAGTTATGCTTACGTTAGGAAACGACTGCACGGTTTCAAAAGTAAATTTCAAGCCGGTAGTATTCGGAAAGCAACATATCGATTGGGGTTACCACAGCGGTATCAAAACGGGTCCTCATTCCGGGGGGACAACCGTACCGGGCTATGCGCTGCTCGACGATCCCGAGATTGAGCCTAAATACTATGAAATGGTTGATGAAATCGCGGCAAAATATTGTAAAGACGATCGCTTGCAGATCTGGGACGTATGGAACGAACCCGGCAACGGCAACCGAGGAAACATCAGTCTCAAAGCAATGACGAAATTCTTTGAGATAATCCGTTCGCACAACCCCATTCAGCCTCTTACCGCCGACTGCTGGAGATATTCCGAAGACTTAGTGCCGGACCGGGAAATAGAAAAGGCCGCTATTGAATTATCCGACGTTATTACTTTTCATTACTACGGCTCGTTCGAAAACATGGTCATAATAATCGAAAATCTGAAAAAATACGGCAGGCCGATTATCAATAACGAGTGGCTTAATCGCATTTCCGGGAACAACGTATGCGAAATATTTCCGTTGTTCTATCTCGAAAAAAACGGTTCTTATCACTGGGGACTGATCGCAGGTTTTTCTCAGACATATGAACCCTGGGGGAATTACTATGCGGAATATCTTAAAGAAGGTTCTGATCTGGATTTGACAAAATGGCAACACGACATATATCGTTTTAACGGCCTTCCTTATGACGTAAAAGAAATCAAAACCATCAAGCGTTTTTGTTCGCTTGCGGCAAAAAAAGAGTCTCTCGAACGATAATAATCCGAAAAGAATTTACGAAAAACTATTTTAAAACATCTCTCCTTTATCTCTTTTTACCCACTCAATATATACGGGAAAGTGTAACATTTTTCTGACCACCCCCGTTTTTTAGGGTATTTTTCGAGTTTTGACGAACTAAATGCAGAGAAAAAAGCAGTCACTCTTTCGCAAGAATGACTGCTTTTCGTGTATTTTAGTATAAATTATGCGTTTTTTAGCCGATTTCGGACTTATTTGGTCGCCCTCGGATTACGGATGTTAGCCTGCGCAAAAGCTTTCAAAAGCGACCGATAGGTAACATTACTGTCTGCAATCGAAAATCGCCCGTCTTCGGGATATATATTATCGCCCGACTGTACGCAATATTTTTTTGCGTTTTTCCTGCGCCGTTTTCCCGTATTTTTTTGAATTTTTCGCCAATCACGATTGAGTGAATTATAACCGTTTTTACAAAAACATCGCCATATAATGCGGAATAGTGAGTTTTACGTCACTCGTGCCGACGTTTCCGTCAACGATTTTATATGCCGCCGACGGTTTATATGCTTCTATAAATCTGTTCAGCGATTTTGTTGC
>CAKQRD010000038.1 GCA_934271275.1 uncultured Clostridia bacterium
CCTCTAAAACGATTTCTCTTTCCTTTGGTTCTTGTCTCTTTTGAACATTTCACGTCCGCCCGGGCTGCCGAAAATCGGTCCCAACCTTCTATCGACCTGAAAGAGTGGAATCTCTTTCGCTGATAATCTATCTCATGCGTTTCCGTGAACTCAGGTTCTCAGGCTTTAAAAGTCGGATGCTTCTCTGCAACCAGGAAGTATCGGGGAGATGGCCTTATGTTCAATTTTGATTCTTTTTCTTCTCCTTCAGAATGAACGATGAAATTCTCAACCTTTCGATCGGCTGTTGTCAGCCAAGGAAAAAACGAGTTCGTTTCACCGTAATTTATCCTTCCATTATTGGATCGTTCATGATTGCACCTTCGATCGGCTCCCCTTTGACAACATATCTCCAGAGGGCCACCAGAAGTTGACGAGTCAGTGCTACAATTGCCATTCGCCGGACTCTGCCTTTCTGGTCTAACCGGTCTTTCCATTTCTTCACAAGATGACTTTCTCCCTGCCATCGGACCCAAAGCCAGCCAAGCTCAATGGCCTTCTTTCTCAATGATTTTCTTCCCGCTTTGCTGATTCCCTGTTCTCGATTGATCGTTCCGCTCGAAAACGGACACGGGGTCATTCCGAAAAATGAGGAGAACTTTTTCGCGTTTCCGAATCGTTCCCAGTCCGCCACTTCCCACGCAAGACATCTCGCGATATCCGGACCGATCGATTTGAATTGTTTCAGTTTCCTGACTGTTTCGTGCGTTTTATCCCGATTGTCTGGCTTCTTCGAATTCATCTCATCTTTCTTTTCCTGCAGCTGGATCAGCTGATCCCAGGAATCCGCTTCTTTTTCGAAAAGCTCCAGTTCCGATATCAAATTTTTCAAGCGCAGAAGCAGAAACGGAGGCTGCTTTTTCCAATCCGAATCTTTCGACCATTCCGCCACCTGCCTTTTCCAGTTTTCACTCGTGCGATGAATCTGCGGATGCTCCAGCGGTGTGCGGGCAATCAGAGCAAGAATTTGTGCATTGGCACGATTGATTGCCGTACTCAGCCGGACAAGTTCCCGTTCGGCATCGCGGCGGCTTTCCTGCTCTACCGTAGGAATGTAAACTTCCGGCAGACCGGCCTCCGGATCCAGTCCGCTCAGAAACTTCGCGTCCAGCTTATCCGTCTTTATTACCTTCCCGCACATAATCACCTTCAATTTGTTGATCGGAAGAATATGGACTTTCGCGCCCAGCTGCAGCATGATCCGCGCCGGAGCGAATCCATACCTTCCTGCCTCATAAAACACATCCACTGCGTATCCTTGACCAAGATATTCACGGAGCAAATCGTAAAAACGATCTTCTTTCCGCTTCTTATCCCGATCCTTCAATCCATAGTAACGGTCTTTCCTCATCACGCAGTCATGAATGACCGTCGCCCAGAGATTACCTCCCATGTCAATTCCAATGATGACTCTCTTGGAAACTTGACTTTCTGTCGTTCCTGTGCTATCTTTCTTCCACATCTTTGGACTCCTTTGTTGAGTTGTTTTTGTGGTAAAAACAATTTACTTGACAAGGAGTCCTTTTTCCACCGCCTTTCGCGTTATTTTGCTCCATCACCTATACATGATAGCTTTCG
>CAKQRD010000039.1 GCA_934271275.1 uncultured Clostridia bacterium
CTATGCTTCTTCCCGACAAACCTATTTTCCTTAACAATTTATCCAGAAAGAACGCCACTCTTGCAAGATAACCGCTGTCTTCAAGCATCGACAAAAACAAAAAGAGCGTTAAAATTACAGGTAAAAAGCTCAATACGCTCCCCACGCCCGCGATAATTCCGTCTGAGATAAAAGATATAAGAAAATCGCTGGCCCCTGCGGAAGCAAGCCCCTTTGTTATCGCGCCCGATAATAAATCTATGCCCTTTTCGAGAAGTTTTTGCAGCGTCCCGCCTATTACCGTGAACGTTAAAAAGAATACCGTCGCCATAATAAGCACGAAAAAAGGAATAGCCGTATACTTGCCGGTTAAAACAGCGTCTATTTTACGGCTGCGTTTATGTTCTTTGCTTTCCTTTGGTTTTACTACCGTAAGAGCGCAAAGTTTTTCGATAAAATTAAAGCGCATGTCCGCTATAGCCGCAGCTCTGTCGAGTCCGCGTTCTTCTTCCATCTGCTTTATAAATTTTTCGATTGCGTCCTTTTCGTTGGAAGTAAGTTTAAGTGCGTCCATAACGAGATTGTCGCCTTCTATAAGCTTTGTCGCGGCAAATCTTATCGGTATTCCCGCGGCTTCGGCATGGTCGGAAATAAGCTCCATTATGCCGTGTATACATCTGTGTACCGCCGCGCCTTTGCCCGAATTTTCGCAAAAATCGGTTTTGGAAGCGCATTCTCTGTACTTTGCAACGTGTACGGCGTGCTCGATTACTTCGTCTACGCCTTCGTTCTTAGCTGCGGAAATCGGGATAACGGGGACGCCGAGAAATTTTTCCATCGCGTTTATGTTTATCGTTCCACCGTTGCCTCTTACTTCGTCCATCATGTTAAGAGCGATTACAGTCGGCAGCCCGAGTTCCAAGAGCTGTAATGTAAGAAACAAATTCCTTTCGATATTCGAAGCGTCTACGATATTTATTATACCCTTCGGTTTTTCATCCAGTATAAAATTACGCGAAACGATTTCTTCGCCGGTGTAAGGAGAAAGCGAAGAAATGCCGGGTAAGTCCGTCACGAGCGTGTCCGGTCTGCCTTTTATCGGTCCGCTCTTTCGATCTACAGTGACTCCCGGGAAGTTACCGACATGTTGGTTAGATCCCGTAAGAGCATTAAAAAGGGTTGTTTTGCCGCAATTCTGGTTGCCCGCCAGCGCGAACGTCAGAATTGTTCCCTTAGGAAGCGGGTCTTCCGTCTTTTTTTCGTGATATTTGCCGTCTTCGCCGTAGCCGGGGTGTTCGGCTTCTTTAAAAGTCGTAAAATCGCCAGAAAATTTCGGTTCCGTCTGAACCTTATCGGATTTTTCGGCTTCTATTTTTTCTGCGTCGGCTACTCTCAACGTGAGTTCGTATCCGTGAATCATAAATTCCATCGGATCGCCCATAGGCGCAAGCTTTACGAAAGTTATCGCAGCTCCCGGAATAACGCCCATATCGAGAAAGTGTCTTCTGAGTTCGCCTTCTCCCCCGACGACGGTTATAACTGCGGTTTCGCCTGCGGATAATTTACTTAATTTCATCGGTTTCTCCCGAATTATTTGTATTTTATTATTTA
>CAKQRD010000040.1 GCA_934271275.1 uncultured Clostridia bacterium
AAACTTTTAAGCGGCGATACGGATATATTATGAACGGTAAAATAATCATCAACGAAAAAGACAACGTGGGAGTGAGCCTTGCGGGCGATAAAGATATACCCGCGGGGCATAAGTACGCGTTAAAAGACATAAAGAACGGCGAGTACGTCGTTAAGTACGGGGAAATAATCGGTCGCGCGACGAAGGATATAAAGAAAGGCGAGTGGGTGCATACGCATAACCTTAAATCGCATTTAGAGGAAGCGGAAAAGTATTCGTACACCCCGAGCTATCCCGAAACGAAGATAATTTCGGGCGCGACGTTTAAGGGCTACAAACGGAAAAGCGGAAGAGCGGGAATAAGAAACGAAATATATATAATCCCGACGGTGGGGTGCGTGAACGACGTTTGCAGAAGGCTCGAAAAACTTTCGCAAAAGTATATAACGGGCAGTATAGACGGGATATACGCGCTGACGCACCAGTTCGGGTGTTCGCAACTCGGCGAGGACAACGCGAACATAAAAAAACTGTTGTGCGGAGTCGCGCTTAACCCCAACGCCTCGTTCGTGCTGTTCGTGGGACTCGGCTGCG
Source organism: uncultured Clostridia bacterium (assembly GCA_934271275.1). GTDB lineage: Bacteria > Bacillota > Clostridia > Christensenellales > Borkfalkiaceae > UBA1259. The sequence goes on from CAKQRD010000040.1 coordinate 574, forward strand.
AAAACAACGGTATAGAGGGGATAAAGGAATATTTAAAGCCTTACGGGCGGGATAATATATCCCTTTTCAACTGTCAGGACGTAGAGGACGAGATAGAATACGGGCTGAATATATTGAAAGGTTTTTGCGAAACGGCAAAGGACTACGTTCGGGAAGAAGTTTCGACGGAGGAGTTGTGCATAGGTCTTAAATGCGGGGGAAGCGACGGATATTCGGGACTTACGGCAAACCCGCTCGTGGGAAGAATAACGGACAGAATAGTAGAAGAGGGCGGCTTTGCGATACTTACCGAAGTACCGGAAATGTTCGGGGCGGAGCGGCTGTTGATGAACAAGTGCGAAAGCCGCGAGGTATACGAAAAGTACCTCGATATGATAACGAAGTTCAAGAAGTATTATACGGACAACGGCTTTCCCGTGTACGAGAATCCGAGTCCCGGCAACAAAAAGGGCGGGATAACCACGCTGGAAGAAAAGTCTTTGGGATGCGTTAAGAAAGCGGGGAGAACGAAGATAGTCGGGGTTCTCGATTACGGCGAGCAGGCGGAAAGGCGCGGGGTATCGGTGCTAAACGCGCCGGGGAACGACCTTATCGCGGCGACCGCGCTTGCGGCGAGCGGGTGTCAGGTCGTGCTGTTCACGACGGGCAGAGGAACGCCGTTTTCCACGTTCGTGCCGACGTTGAAGATAGCGACGAACGATAATTTGGCGGAGAAGAAGAGAAACTGGATAGACTTTAGCGCCTATTCTATGGACGAGAAAGGGTTATACGACCTGTTGATAAAGTGCGTAAGCGGGGAGTACGAAGCGAAGAGCGAGGATATCCGCGAAATCGCTTTTTACAAAACCGGCGTCACCCTGTAAAAACGGAGATTTTAAGGAAGGTGCGAAGAAGAAATTTTATATATATACCGCGCGGCGTAAGGAAAATTCATACGCCGCGCGACTTTTTATCGTTTGTTTTATTAGAAAATTTTTTAAATTTTATA
>CAKQRD010000041.1 GCA_934271275.1 uncultured Clostridia bacterium
ATTTTATCGGAAACGATGACCTTTCGTTCTACCAAAAGAAGCTTGTGGTCGATAGAAACGGTTTTGTTCGCGAAGTCAATCGATTCCCAGCGTAAACCGAGCAACTCGCTGCGCCGAAGCCCGTAGTAAGCGAGGAACTTGAACGCGAGTTCGAGTTTATGCCCGCGGATAGCGGAGAAGAACTTTTCCATATCGTTGCTGTCATAAAAATTATGCGGTATCTTATCGCGTTTAAGAGGCGGGAGATAATCGTACGGGTTATCCTTTATCCGTTTTTCGAGAAACGCTTTTCGTAGAGCCGGACGGAGAATGCTCGCGTAGTGTTTTAAGGTAATGTTTTTAACGTGACGAGTGGAACGTAGATATTCGTAAAACGCGGAAATATCATCTGCTTTGACCTCCGAGAGAGGTAAGTCTTTATCTCCCCAGAACTCTCTGAACGCTTTGACGTAGGATTTTTCTACGACGTGCCGTTGAGTAGGAGAAAGGGTATCTTTCTTCTCGTTGACGTAGTGGATAAGCCACCCGAGCCAGGAGGTGCGAGGCTCGGGTGTTCTAGTCACGCGTTTCGCAATTACCTTGTCGGGTTCGAGGTAAGAGAGCTCCTGAATCTTCGCTTCGAGGAATTTCTCGGCGTTGCGTTTGTTGCCGCGTTCTTTAAGCCCGGTGGAAACCCATTTCTGATTGAACTTACCGTTCTCGTCCTCGAAGTAAATGACGCAGTACCATACCCCGTTTCTTACGGACAGTTTTCCTTTCATTTTTAACTCCTTTGAATCAGCGCAATAACGCTGTTTTTAACTATTTTGTATTCGCGACCGATTTTGACGGCTTTTATCTTTTTATCGGTGATAAGCCTGTAAGCAAGGACTCTGCCTATCCCCAGCATGTTCATAAGGTCTGAAACCGACACGAGTTCGGGATACTCTTCGAATAATTGATTGTTCATAACAAAAACTCCTCGATAACTATCGTTGAATATATTGTTACACGAAATCAAAGAAAGAAGAGAGTACCTTAATCGTGACGGAACCGTTATTAAAAGCAGAACTAATAGTGAGTATATCGGCAGAAAAGCCATACTATGAATAACTTAAAAGTCGCGTCGTCTTTGACCTTAAAACAATCGGAAAAAGGCGGGACGGTCAAGGAAAAAGTAAAAAAATCGGGAGAGAAATATTACTTAAAAACCCGCGGAGATATTTTTACCCTTGACGGGAACGGCTTTTTCCGATACCCGAACCCAAAGACGACGCGATAGTTTGTTGCTTTGATTTTTCTGCCGAATATTATGGGAGAATATCCGTTAAAACTCCTGTAAAAGCCCGTTCTACTCACGGTAGAGTGCCGTTTAGGTAACGGTTCGGTCACTCTCTCTCGATAAAAAACGGTGATACAATGGGTTAAAGGAGGAACGTATGCAGGCATTATTGACTGAATTGAACGAGAAATTGTATATCCCTTTCTTTGATGAGCCGAGGAAGGTGAACGAGGGGTGGTATAAGGTATACCACGACGGAGGACATCACGTCGGAACGAGAGTGTTGCCCTCGAAAA
>CAKQRD010000042.1 GCA_934271275.1 uncultured Clostridia bacterium
TTACGGACGGCGGCCGCCTTTCTTTTCCCGAATACTCTTCGCTCCTCTTTTTTCTTTCGCCTCGCCTTTCGGGTACAATTTTATTTTATCGTTTACACCAGCTCCCGCACCACTAGTCTGCTTTTAGCGTTTCTCTACTTTTTCCTACAAAAGTTTTAATATTGTTTTAAAATGAAAAAAGTTCCGATCAATCGGAACTTTTTTCGCTATTATTCAATGCGCCGCATAGGTATATCAGCAGATTATTGTTCAACAAATTTATGTACTGCGAAGAATAACCGAGTATCGCCGCGGTCGCCTCCTGCGTGTAACCTTTGGTGTATAAGTTCAGGTATATATCGAGGAGTTTCGGCGGGGCTTTTTCCATTGCCGCATTGTACCTTTCTGCCCTCCTTTTGATACTATTAACTACCGATATTTCCTTCGCACCGTTTTCTAAAAATTCTTTCCTCGAATAGTAATACCGAATATCCCTTAAATCTTCCCGTATCTCGTTCAAAGTCATGTGTTTTGTTCCTCCTTTATATCAGCAAACTTGACAATTTATTCAATAGTTTTTCTTTGTCCGAATAATCGCTACTCACCGTCAATCTCATCAAAAAAGTTATTTCCTTTACCGTAAAATACTTACCTATAAAGGCATTGCTTAATAATTTTATTCCGCGAAACTCACCTGCTTGGTTCATAATTATGGGATAGTCTATCGATAAATCCCGAACGTGTCGATACACCGTCGATATGCCGATATTCAGTTCATCCGATATTTCCCGCGCGGTATGTACTTTGTTGTCCGCAAGAAATACCAGTATGTCGTTTTGTATATACCGGCTTCTCATTTTTCCCCTTCGCTTTATATCCCTATATTACGCCGTCCGATTGTTCAATGCATGAAAATTCGCTAATTATTTTTTTCGTATACAAAAAAAGCCGAACAATCCCCCTCGGAATTATTCGACTTTTTCTATTTTTAATTCTTTTATAGTTTTGTTAAAAATCCATTTCCTTTATTTGCGCTCTTACACTCCGGAATAAGCGGAGAAGCCGCCGTCTACGGGAAGTATCGTTCCCGTTATAAACCCGCTCGCTTTGTCGTCCGCAAGGAATAACAGCGCCCCTATAAGGTCGCTTATTTCCCCGAACTTCTTCATAGGCGTTGCAGCTAATATCTTCCCCGTCCTCGCTGTCGGCGTGCCGTCCGCGTTGAACAGTAAATCTTTATTCTGTTTCGTCACGAAAAATCCGGGCGCTATCGCGTTGCAGCGTATTCCGCACGGCGCAAAGTGTACCGCCACCCATTGCGTAAAGTTGTTTATCGCCGCCTTAGCCGCCGAGTACGCGGGTATCTTCGTAAGCGGTCTGTACGCGTTCATAGACGAGATATTGATTATATTCCCGCCCGTTTCAACCATATCCTCCGCAAACACCTGCGTGCATAAAAACGCGCTCGTTAAGTTCACGTCGAACACGAACTTGAACCCGTCCTCTTCTATCCCGAAAAAGTCCTTATTTACTTTCGTTTCGGG